>JACAAZ010000001.1:0-173485 GCA_013376995.1 Bacteroidota bacterium
TAGTAAGCTGGACCTTTGATGATGGAAACGGAAACAGCACAACGGCCAACCAGAATGTAATTGTTCACGATGTTACCAAACCGGTAACCCCAACGCTTGCTGATGTTACAGGCGAATGCTCTGCCACAGCTTCAGTAGCCACAACTACAGATAATTGTGTTGGAACAGTTACAGGAACTACAGGCGATCCGCTTACCTACACCACCCAGGGCACGCATGTGATCCACTGGACCTTCAGCGATGGCAATGGCAACAGCACAACGGCCAACCAGAACGTGATTGTACTTGATGTCACAGCCCCTGTAACTCCAACCCTTGCAGATGTCACAGGCGAATGCTCAGCTACTGCAACAGCACCAACAACTACTGACAACTGTGCAGGTACAGTTACAGGAACCACTACTGATCCTCTAACCTATACAACACAGGGACAGCATATTATCCACTGGACCTTTAGCGATGGTAATGGAAATAATACAACGGCTAATCAGAAAGTGATTATTCATGATGTTACTGCTCCTGTTATCAGCAATTGTCCTGGTAATATTACAGTTACTGCTGCTACAGGTCAAATTACAGCTATTGCAACATGGACTCCACCTTCAGCAACCGATAACTGTACAGCTACCGGAAGCATCACCTGGACAAATAATTATTCACCGGGTGCCAGCTTCCCGTTGGGAACAACAACTGTGACCTATACTGCTACGGATGCCAGCAATAATGTCAGTACCTGTACCTTCACGGTGACAGTTAACGGAACTGCATACAGCAGTGTTAGCGGAACCCTGAAATACAATAACGCGGCGAAGACCCCGATGAACAATGTTACCCTGTCCATCAACACCAATCCAGTTACCACCAGCACTACAGATGCCAATGGTTACTATATTTTCAATAATCTGCTTCCTGGTACCTATACTATTTCAGTTACCACCAACCACAAGGATGTGGGTGGTATCAACTCAACGGATGCAGGTGCTGTAAATACCTGGTCAACGATGGGCGGCCAGATTGAATATGTAAAGTTCATGGCAGGTGACGTTGCAACTACTTTCAACTTCATCAATTCAACTGATGCATTGCGTATTCAGAGGTACTTCGTTCATGGCGAAGCCCTCGACCGCTCCCCATGGTCATATTGGAAGAAGGGAGTAACCGTTACCAGTAATAATTCAGTGATGCCGACCGATTTCAATGTTACAGTTTCGGGTACCAATATCATCAACTTTGATCTCCTTGCCTTGTGCTCAGGTGATTATAACGGCAGTATGGTACCGAACTCCAGTAAGTCGGTCAGCTCATCAATTGAACTGATACCTGGTAATACACTCCAGATGGGCGCCAACCAGGAGTTTGAACTGCCCGTGCGTACAATTGCAGAAATGCAGGCAGGTGCTGTTTCCCTGATCATGAACATTCCTTCAGATCTTCTACAGGTTGAAGATGTAATGGTCAATGGAAGTACTGAACCTGTTTCTTTCGCTGTGAACGGGAATGAGTTAAGGATCGGTTGGAACTCGCTCAATGCAGTTAATGTTCCGGCCAATGGAACCTTGTTAACACTCAAGCTTAAGACTACCGCTAACTTTACCACCGGTCAGTCAATCCTGTTATCACTCTCACCAGATCCACTAAATGAAATTGCTGATGCAAGCTTTAATGTGATTGAGGGTGTGGTTCTTCAGGTCGATGAAGTGGACAATGGTATGGTTGGGGTACCTAACTCTCAGGAGGTTTATACTATGAGCCTGGATAATTATCCTAATCCATTCAGGTCTTTTACCAAAGTAGTCTATACAATTCCGTTCAAGGGAAAAGTAAGCCTGCAGGTAATGGATATGCTGGGCCAGGTAGTTTCTACTCTTGTCAATGAAAATAAGGAAGAAGGGAAGTATAATGTTTTGTTTGATGGAACCAAATTGTCCCAGGGATTCTACTCTGTTGTGCTGAACGTGCAGGGAGTGAATTCGGAGGCAACCCGTTCCATAAGAATGGTCATGAATAAATAGTGTGGAAATGGGAAGAGCGTGCAATGGCATGCTCTTCCTTATCCAAAATTTTTACGGTATGGTGTTTTAGACTCAACTTGTTTACGATGAAAGCAGCAATTATTTTATTATCAGGATTATTAGGTTTTCTGGCGGGCACAGCACTGGGACAGAATGCGCCTGTTACAACAGCGCCCCATGTTTATAATCCGCCTGTCGGTCAAGTGTTTACTGTTCCCATAACCGTTACTAATTTTGAGGATATAGGAGGAATTTCGCTTATTTTCGAGTACAACCCGGCTGTGCTTTCTTACCAGGGATTTGTTCCCAACGCTGCATTTAATGGCTTTGTGGTAAACGGAACCACTGAGCCTGGCAGGGTGATCATCAGCTGGTATGCATTATATGGTGTTACACTTCCTGATGATGCGCACCTGGTAGATATCAAGTTTGTAAATAATGGTGGAAGTACCCCCATTACCTGGTTTTCTCCCGAAGAAGGTTCCTGTGAATATGCTAAATATGACAATGGCGCTTACACAGTCCTGAACGATTCACCTTTTTCCACTTATTATATCAATGGCCAGGTGACCAGTCCTGCAGCGCCTCTTACCTGGGCGCCCATTATCACTCATGCAGTTCCGGGAAGCCTGGATGTTCCTGTTATGGTTAATGGTTTCTCCGATGTCGGGGCAATCTCTCTTACAATGGAATATGACCCTGCTGTTATAACTTACCAGGACTTGTATACGGCTAACCCTGTATTATCAGCTGCCGGAGCATGGCTTATCGGAAGCCAGGATGCTCCGAACGGTAAAAAATACATTCGCATCAGCTGGACAAAAAATGAACAGCTTCCTTCGCTTCCGGCAGTTAACCTGCCCGACAATAGCGTTATCGTTAACCTGAAATTCAATTATATCAGTGGAACCACTGCCCTTACATGGATTGATGACGGGCCTTCCTGCGAATATGCTGACGGGCTCTACAATGCATTGCCTGATAGTCCAACCTCTGAGTACTACCAGGATGGGCTGGTTACTGGCGAGCAATATTCGCCGCGCACAGAAATTCCCTGCATTACTGGTATTGTTGGCCAGCCAGTGGTATTCCCGGTAAGGGTTTATGGCTTTTCCAATATAGGTTCAATTTCCCTCACCCTGAACTACAATCCTTCAGTATTGACCTGGCAATCAGTATCAACCCCGAATATTCCGATATCCTGGACAGTCGATGCAAGCGGTACTGCCGGAACATTCATTTTTGGGGCGATGGGCGGTGCAGGATTCAGTTTACCTGATGGAAGCATATTATTCAATATAACTTTTATTTACAACGGAGGGAGTTGCCTGCTTACCTGGAATGACAATGATCCTATATCCTGCGAATATTCAGAAGCTGGTACCTTTATTCCTTTATATGACCTGCCAAGGGAAACCTTTTATATCGATGGATGCGTAGGGCCGGCCCTGACTATCAATGGGAAAACCTTCCTCGAAGGACCATACAAAACTGCTGCTTCTGAGATGTCAACAACCCTTAATAGCTTGAACCAGCTGCCACTCCATCAACCTTACAATGCTCTTCCATGGAATTATTCAGGAACAGAGGTGTTGAGTTCTGTCCCTGCCGACATTACAGATTGGGTACTTGTTCAGCTTCGGACCGGGCAATCGTCTGCAACTACTATTGCAACAAGAGCAGGCCTTTTGAATAAGAACGGTGCAATTACCGACCTGGATGGTTCGAGTTTGCTGTCATTTTCAGGGATAATGCCAGGCTATTACTACCTGGTGGTTTATCACCGGAACCATATTGCAGTAATGAGTTCTGTCGCTATCCAGGTAAACCCTTTCACCAGCCTCTATGATTTCAGTGTGGGGCCGTCTGCTAATTACGGTGGAGCAAACGGACTGAAACTCCTGGATGCAGGAATAAACCGCTGGGGCATGTTTGCTTGTGATGCCTCAAATGATCAGAATATCTACGTAAACGATTATACTGATTTCTGGGTCCCTGATTTTGGATTAAATCCCGGTTACTCCAGAGGAGACTTTAATATGGATGGAAAAGTATATGTAGATGATTATACAGATCTCTGGGTCCCTAATTTTGGGATCACCAATGTACTACCTTAGTTAAAAAAACGAAAGCGGATACTATGAAATCGAAACTCAATAATTATCGGATACCGGGACTCATGCTTGCTGCATTACTATTCACAGCAAGCCTGGCTTCATTTGGGACAAATGCACCTATTACTACAGCCGCGACAATTTCAACAGCTGTTCCCGGCCAGCCGGTCATCGTTCCTGTTACAGTGACAGGGTTTAACAACATCAACGGATTTTACCTTTCGATGGATTATGAATACGCAAAATTGCATTATGTCACATCCGTATCAAATGCAGCATTGTCCGGGTTCCTTAGTGTTGGCGACATCGACCTTGGGACAGGGATACACCGGCTAACAATCAGTTGGGTTGGGAATTCAGGGCTCACACTTGCTGACGGAAGCTGGCTGGTAAAATACACATTCACCTTTATCTCAGGGCCTGCACCATTACAGTGGTTTGATATAGGCCCATCTTGTGAATATACCATGCCACCATCCACCATCCTGAATGATTCTCCCACATCAACTTATTATATCAATGGATTGGTTTACCAGTCATTGCCTTTAAATACAAAGGTCTTTCTCGAAGGAGCTTATAGCGGCGGATCCATGAATACAACCTTGAGAAGCCTGGGCGTTTTGCCTTTAAGCCAGCCTTACAATGTAAGTCCATGGAATTATTCAGGAACTGAGCAGGTAGCAAGTGTTCCTGCCGGTGTTACTGATTGGGTGCTGGTTGAATTGCGAACAGGCCAGGGGGCTGCAACTAAAGTTGGCACACGCGCTGGTTTCCTGAAAAGCAATGGTGCAATCACTGACCTGGATGGAAGTTCTTACCTGAGTTTCCCGGGTATCAGCGCAGGGAACTATTATATTGTGATCCGGCACAGGAACCATATGCCTGTTATGAGTGCTTCAGCTGTAGCTCTCTCTTCATCAGGAACATTGTATGATTTTACAACGGGTTCCAGCCAAGTATATGGTGGAGCGAACGGGTACAAAAATATAGATCCCATACTGGCAAAATGGGGTATGGTAGCAGGTGATGCTTCCAATGAGGGTAGTATTTTCATCGATGACTACACTGACTACTGGGTTCCATCCTTTGGGTTGCTGAATGCTTACAACCGAAGTGATTTCAATCTTGATGGAAATGTCTTCATCAATGACTATACAGACCTTTGGGTGCCAAATTTTGGAAAAAGCAATGTGTTGCCTTAACATATTTAATGAAAACTAGTAAGACCAAGGAAGCATGACTTGTCAGCGTCCGCTGCGGCGGACCTGGCAATGTCAGGTTGCTGAGGGGATTGGAGAAGCGGAGGAGCAGGAGATTGGGAGATGGGGAGAAAGAGTGCGGAAAGACAAATAACAAAAGACAAAAGACAAAAGACAAAAGGCAAAAGGCAAAAGATTAAAGGCAAAAGACTAAAGACAAATTGCAAAAGGAAAAAGACAAATATGGCGTAGGCTATAGATAAAAAGTAATAATAGCTAAGAAATAACAATAATTCATTGATACTTCTAACTCTTCTGACACCAAACTCTTTGACGCCGACCCATTAACGCCGAACCCTTTAACGCCGAACCCATTAATGCCGAACCCATTAACGCCGAACCCTTTAACGCCGAACCCTTTAACGCCTAACCCATTAACGCCTAACCCTTTAACGCCGAACTCATTAACGCCGAACTCATTAACGCCGAACTCATTAACGCCGAACCTTTTAACGCCGAACCCTATAACGCTGAACCCATTAACGCTGAACCTTTTAACGTCGAACCCTTTAAACGCCAAACCTATTAACACCGAACCATGAAACCACGGACATCCATACTTATAACAATTCTTTCACTGGCAATCTGTTGCCTGGGAAGTATTCAGGTATTGGTTGCCCAGAATGCGCCGGTTACCACCATTGCTACAGTTACCAATGCTGTTGCAGGCCAGGCTGTTGATGTACCTGTGACTGTAACAGGATTCAATGGTATAGGCTCATTTACCCTCACTTTCGATTATGACTATTCGAAGCTGCATTTTGTTTCTGGGACTCAAAGCCCTTCTTTATCAGGGACTTTCAGTATTGGGGATAACGATATGGGTAACGGTACCCACCGGTTGGTGATGGGTTGGTTCGGAAATGGATCTACCTTGCCGGATGGAACCGTCCTGGTGAACATTACGTTCACTTATTTGTCCGATTCACCTTTACTTGAATGGTACGAGATGGGGCCATCCTGTGAATATACTGATGAATCGGCTTCAATCCTGAATGACTCGCCTACTTCAACTTACTATATTAATGGCCGGGTTTGTGGCGCTATTCAGTCTCCGGGAACGATCAGCGGAAATGCATCCATTTGCCAGGGTTCAACGGGGGTAATTTATAATGTTGCTCCTATTGCAAATGTTCAGGGTTATTCCTGGTCTGTGCCGGAAGGCGCTTCTATTGTGAACGGTTTGAACACCAATTACATAACTGTTGATTATTCATCTGCAGCTGTATCCGGAAATGTTTCGGTTTCAGGCATTAATGACTGCGGACCCGGCCCTGTGTCAGTTCTTCCGGTTTTGGTTCATATCTTGCCTGTTGCAAATGCAGGAAATGATACCACTATAGGGTATTCTACCTCGATACAGTTGCACGCTGCCTCTGGCGGGGCTGGTTCATATGGCTATCACTGGTCACCTGAAAACCTTTTTGTCGACCCACTGATTCAGAACCCGCAGACAATTCAGCTCACCTCATCGGTTGTTTTCCAGCTCCTGGTCACTGACCTGTTAACTCTTTGCCAGGCCAGTGATGATAAACCTGTAACAATTTCAGGAGGAGTACTCAGTGCTAATCCGACAGTCACACCGGGAGAAATCTGCAGGCAACAGCTTGCTCAATTATTTGCTAATGCCGGCGGTGGATCAGGTGCCTACACCTATTCCTGGACCTGCACCCCACAGGGTAATCCCGGATGGTCTTCCACACTTCCTTCTCCGCTTGTCTCCCCTGACACTACCACAGTGTATTCACTGATGCTATCGGATGGATTCAATGATGTTTTCGGTTCAGTAAGCCTTATAGTAAATCCTTTACCCTCAGCCTTTGTGAGTGGGGGAGGATCAGCTTGTGATGATGGGACCCTTATTTCCGTCAGGGTCGACCTTACGGGTACACCACCCTGGTCGATTTCTTACTCCAATGGGCTGAATAATACTACTGTAAATGGCATCAATACAAGTCCCTATTTTATTAATACCAGCATCCCTGGTACTTACTCGATCATTCATATCGAAGACATGCATTGTACCGGAACTTCCACAGGAGAGGCGGTCGTTGCAGTCATCCCACTGCCTGCAGCTCCTGCAATTCAGCAGGTTGTTAATACATTATACTCAAATACCCTTTCCGGGAACCAGTGGTATAAAGATGATCTCCCAATTACCGGGGCAGAACAACCTTACTATAATGCTGAGGAAAATGGGTTGTATTACGATATTGTAACTCAAAATGGTTGTACTTCTGATACTTCAAATAAACTGGAAGTGTTGATCACTTCAGCCATTTTAGCTCAGGATAGTCAATACCGGGTATTTCCAATTCCTGCATCTGACTTTGTATGCATAGAAGCAGGAGAGAACAATGACCAAATCGTTGAATTGTCAGTAGTAAATAATAACGGGCTTGAGATACTGTCAAGAAAGATAAACGGCAACTGCCAAACTGGTAAAATTGTCATTTCAACCACTGACCTTAACCCTGGTGCTTATTTACTGAAAATCAAAACTAAAACTACCATTCATTTCAAGAAAATGCTTATCTTAAGGAAATGAAAATATAATTGCTCGTTTACACGATTTGTCACTCAAAGTATTGTTAATCAATATTATAAACATGTAAGAAATCATAATATTATATCCAAAAACCCAAACAAATGAAAACTATCATCACTCTCGCCTTGTGCGTGGTGATCTCCTTAAGCCTGAGGGCAGCAGGAACACTCACGTACAAGTTTGCAAATCCTCACATTGAGACTTATTCGCCGGATAACTATTTAGTATTTGATGTCCTGGTGAAAGCCAATACTGGTGGGACATACCTGTATGCATCACAGGTTATTTGCAATATTGCACTGGCTAATTTCAATACAGCCATTGCCCCTTCTGTGGAAAAAGGTTTTGTTGACGGAACCTTTGATCCTCCCGGGCCGGCTTCTGCCCAGGTTAAGTATAATGCAACCGCAAATTATAACTCCGGTAACCTGAATATTGCCGTCCTGGCCAACAATGGTTTTAATGGGTCTGCACCCGCCAGCGGCGCCTATGCCGAAGTAACAACTTCATGGCAGAAGCTCTGCACAGTTTATTGTGCAATCTCGAATACTGCCGGTGTCGCCGGGATCAGTTTCCAGGTAGCAGCAATGAATGGTTACCAGAAATACGCATCAGGAGTTGGCCCTCTCTGGTCGGCATATTATTATAGCCCTAATATCTATGAAGGTTACGATCTCACGGATCTTTACCTTGCCAGGATATTCTGCGGGCAATGGGGCTGGACGCAGATCAATGGTTCTGTTGACTGGACTACCGCCGTAAATACTTCGGTATGGGATACTACTACCGTAGCTGCACTTGCCGGTGATGTAAGTCACCCCAATGTGCTTGCTAACGGTTTAAGAATCCACCCGAATGGAAGGCTGAAAGTTCCGGAAGGCAGGAGCATATCATGTTCCGGGCCAACAGATATCAAAGAACCCAGGGGACTTATTCTTGCTGCCGGTTCAACCGGAAGAAGCCAGTTCCTGGATAACGGAACCATCAATTATGCTAATAATGGTACCGTTGAAGCACAATGCTTCTATCCGAGAAATATGTGGCATTACTACTGCATTCCCCTGGAATCAACAGCTGCTTTGCCTTACCTGTTCGTGTACATGAAGTATTACCAGGTATCGAATCATAATTATAAGTATGTTGTGGCCCCAGACAGCATCCTCAGTACTAAAATGCTGGGTTATGCCATGTGGGCAACCAGTAGTGGACAGTATACAACCTCGGGGCTTGTTACCCCAATTGGGAAATTGAATACAGGCTCGATTACAGCTTCCCTTGGATATAACGGCTCTGATGGTTATAACCTGATTGGTAATCCATTCCCTTCAGCCCTGGATCTCTCTTCCACAGGTGTAAACTTTGGTGATTGTCAGCCCAAAGCCTGGTTCTTTAACCCTTCTTCCAATAATTACGAAGTTTACCTCAAAGCTGGTGGAGGAACCAGAACTACTTCCTTCTGCGCTGCTGAACAGGCTTTCTTCGTTTTGGCAAATTCTGCTACAAGCTTTAGTGTGAATAATTCGGCAAGGAGCATAAATTCTGTTCCTTTCCTGAAAGATGGTATCGAACTTCATGATATGTTGAAACTCACTGCATCATGCGATGGAAATTCAGATTATGACAAGTCAGTGATCCGTTTTGCCCCGGAAGCTTCAACTTCTTACGACAACGATTACGATGCCTATAAACTTTCCGGCAGTTATGAAGCTCCGCAGTTGTTCTCTCTTCTGGACGATCAAACTAAACTGTCTGTTAATACTCAACCTTGGACTGATCAAAACCAGGTTGTTAAACTTGGTTTCTCCTGCGGTAAAAATTCAAATTACACCATTACTGCTGATAACTTTCAAAGTTTCAATGATAATATTTCTATATACCTCGAAGATAAGCTCCTTAATGTTACCCAGGATCTGAGGAAAAATGCTTCGTATTCTTTCTCAGCCAATGTTGGAGATCAGAACGACCGTTTTTTGATCCATGTCATGAACCCAACTTTCGGAATAGGGGAAATTGGTATGAATTCCCTGCAGGTCTATCAATCAGGAGGAATTCTCTACGTCAGGAATGCTGATTTAGGTGCACAACAAGGCGAAATTCAGGTATTTGACATGCTTGGCCAAAAGGTGTTCCAGGATAAAGTATATAACAGCCTTCTGAACTCCTACAGCATTAATCTTCCTATGGGTTATTATCTTGTCAGGGTCATTTCCGGAAATACTTTTCTAACCAAGAAGGTGCTTTTCTAGCCAAAAGTTGGTTATCCAACAACTGGAAAAATAACCCATGAAATGACACTATTAATTTGTACTTGAAAAAATTATAGATATGAAAAGGATAAAGTTAATTCTGATAACCGCTATACTGGTGTTGATTCCCCGAATCATGCTCCTGGCACAAACTCCACCTCCTGAACCACCTCACCCGGGTTCTGATCCCTCTGGTACCGGGGGTATTCCTGTTGGGGGTACACCTCACGCACCTGTTGGGGGTGGCGAATATGCACTTGTATTCATGGCTATGGCATATGGCTACTATCAGTTCAAAAAGAGGGGAACAACGGACAGCAGTAAATTGTAATATTGGAGCAGTTCTCTTGGCGACTACTATATTTAACTAAAACGTTACTCCTATGTTAACCCGTTTGATCATTACCGGCTGGATTATCGCTTTTTCGGTGCTTCTGTCAGCACAGAATGCTCCTGTAACTTATGCAGCAAATATTTTTAATGCGGTTCCCGGGACAATTACCGTTCCGGTAACGGTTACCGGTTTTACCAGTATTGGGGCATTCTCACTCGACCTGCAGTATGATCCATCTATTATCTCTTATGTTCAGGCTACTAAAAACGCAGTTCTTACCGGATCCTTCATGATTGGAGATAATGTTCTGTCCAACGGAATGCACCATCTGGTAATTTCATGGTTCGGGCCCTCAAAAAGCCTGAATGATGGATCATCACTGGTGGATCTTAAATTCAATTTCCTCTCAGGTACAACCAACCTGGCTTGGATGGATGATGGGAGTTCCTGCGAATATGCGGATTATGCATTCAATGCACTGAATGATCTTCCCGGTGCTTGCTATTACAGGCATGGAATTGTGACCGATAATAAGTGCCTTGATCTCTCTGTGCTTATACAAGGTCTGTATAATACAACTACCCATAAAATGAAATCTGCCGTTGCAAACTGCTCCGGGATGGAAGATGCAATGGCCGACAACATTCAAGTTGAATTGCATAATGCTGCAAATTATTCTACAGTAGAACTTACAAGGCCTGTGGTTGACCTATCCTTGGCCGGACTGGCAAAAGTTCCTGTTCCGCTTTCCATGAATAGTAGTTATTATATTACAGTCAGATACCGGAATGCCGTAGCCATAACATCATCCACGCCTGTATCAATCAATACTTCCGGGGCAGCCTACAACTTCACTGATCTTTCATCCAGAGCGTTCAATAACAGTATGGTACAAATGAGTGATGGGAAATGGGCAATGTATTCCGGAGATGTGAACCAGGATGGCTTGGTTGATTTTTCAGATATGATACTTGTCGATAATGATGCGGTTGCATCCTTGGTTGGTTACCTTCCAACCGATTGTAATGGAGATGGATTGGTGAATAACCTGGACATGATACTGGTTGGGACTAATGCGCAGGCTTTTGTCGCACAGGCTCATCCTTAATTTTTTAGTTTTTACTTATATTTCTATTTGGAAGTATTCTGAAACAAGGTATTGCCCTTCAAATCATCGGTGAATAGCTTTTAAGCGGGTACGAAAACCCTCTTTAGCTAAACAGGAATCGGGCAGATCGCTCGATTCCTGTATTTTTAGAAAAAGGTACTGTGGCTAAAGTCAAATGTGCTGGAAAATTAATCTTACATGGAAGAACACATTCTCAAGCAACAGATGGTAACCTTATGCCATGTTCTTTAGTATTTTATAATTATATCTTCTTCAGGTTAAGGAAGGTATAGGGCAGTTCACCGGAAGGTCCATCTTCAGAATATTCAGTTTCCCACTCTTCATAATTGATTTCAGGGAAAAACGTATCTGCATCAAAATCCATATTTACAAGGGTTAAGTACAGCCTGTCAGCTAATGGCAGAAACTGACGGTATACAGATCCACCACCGATAATGTAGTTCTCTTCTCCTTTTTCCATTAATTCAACTGCTTCATCTATGGAATATGCCATTACACAGCCTTCAATCTGTTCACCCGGAACATCTGTGATAACAATACTTCTCCTGTTGGGTAAGGGCCGAATAGGTAAGGATTCGAAAGTTCTTTTTCCCATAACAATCGTGTGGCCTGTCGTCAGCTTTTTAAATCTCTTCAGATCTTCAGACAAATGCCATAGCAATTCGTTATCCTTGCCTATGGCATTATTCTTTGCTATTGCTACAATGATGGATATGATCGGTTTCATATATCGCTGCGAGATTATGAATAATATTTACTCTCTGTATCGGTCAAATAGCAAAACGCTATGAGCAAAGTGCAAGTCGTGTTTTGACATTGTATTGCTTCATTCTGCCTACTGCCCACTGCGTCCTGCCTAATGCCTACTGCCCACTGCGTCCTGCCTATTGCCTACTGCCTACTGCCCACTGCGTCCTGCCTACTGCCTCCTGCCTGTTGCCTATTGCCTTCAACTTATTACCACTTTCTATACCGCAACCGGAGCCTTTATAGCAGGGTAGGGATCATATCCAGTCAATTCAAAGTCCTCAAACCTGAAACCGAAAATGTCTTTTACATCAGGATTTATTTTAATGACCGGTAATGGCCTTGGAACCCTGCTTAGCTGCAATTCAACCTGCTCCATGTGATTTTGGTATATATGGGCATCACCAAAAGTATGAATGAAATCCCCGGCTTCAAGCCCTGTAACCTGTGCCATCATATGTGTTAAAAGAGCATAGGAAGCAATGTTGAATGGTACCCCCAGGAATATATCAGCACTTCTCTGGTAGAGTTGACATGAAAGTTTTCCTTCAGCTACATAAAACTGGAAAAGCACATGACAGGGAGGGAGAGCCATTTTACTGATCTGTCCGACATTCCAGGCACTTACCATGATCCTCCTGGAATCAGGGTTGTTTTTTATCATTTCAACAGCCTGGGATATCTGGTCAATGGCAGTTCCATCATCTGTTTCCCAGTTTCTCCACTGGTGGCCGTAAATAGGGCCTAGTTCACCCTGTTCATCAGCCCATTCATCCCAAATGCTTACCTTGTTTTCATGCAAGTAACTTACATTGGTTTCGCCTTTCAGGAACCAAAGAAGTTCATGGATAATAGAGCGAAGGTGCAGCTTCTTTGTTGTCAGCGCAGGGAATCCATCCAGCAGGTTCATTCGCATCTGGTAACCAAAAACACTTTTGGTACCTGTTCCTGTACGATCTTCTTTCATGACCCCATTTTCAAGGACATGGTTCAACAAATCAAGATATTGCTTCATGCGAGTGATGTTGATCCAGGTAAGGAATAAAATCCTTTCCGGAGTGCATACCTGGGGAATAAAAGTAGTGTAATACCTGCTCAAAAATCAGAAAAAATCCCTATGCCGGGAATGTTCAGCATCTAAAGTTATCAACAATACTGGCAGGAAGATGGTTTGCTTACGCGCAAACTCAGCAGTCTACTGGAAAGCAGAAGGGTTTACTTTTGGATATTAAGATTTCCGTTAATTGTAAATATGATGCCATCCGGAATAGTTAGTTTAGCTTCAGCGCTTATAGTAAGGTTATTGCACGAAAACCCTGAGGCTGCAACTGTAGGAGAGAACCTTGAAACAGGCACGGCGGGTATGTTTACATCCTGGTCCTGTTTAGGGACCTGCCTTGGGCTCCAGTTCCAGGGATTGCTCCAATCAATGGAAACACTTCCTTCCCAGGTAACAGAACTGCTGTAGACACTATCAATCAGGGCTGTATTTATCGACTTGGCATTTGAGCCTGATAAGGCTGCCCAAATCGGCCTGACAATGTTATTATGCGCGGTAATGTTCGTGTAATCACCGAAAAATACTGCAGGATTGGGAGTAAAAGGTGCAGCGCTGATCCGCATATTATCAAAGGTCTCCCCTCCATCCCTTGATGAAGCCAGGTAAACATCTGTCTGGTCATTTGCGTAATTCCGACGGTCATAAAAGATGATGTAGATATAACCGGTTGCCTGGTCAACTGTCATCCAATTAAAAAACTGCTGCTTTCCTGGCGGGTCGTCATTAACTCTTTTCGGCGATGACCAACTGTTGCCGCCATCTGTTGATTTTACAAGCCATACATCTGTATCATTGGGCCCGTTGCGCTGGTCCGACCAGTTCGTATATATTGTGCCTCTGTGCGGTCCCTGGCTGAGGTCGCAGCATGTAACTGGCATTCCGTTCGAACGGTCGATCCCGGATATGGAATAGTTCCAGCCACCGGGATTCGAACTGACAATTACTGAGGAATCAAGCCATGTTACTCCCTGGTCGGTTGAACGGTTAAAAACCAGTCCCAGGGGGCCGGACCAGGTAACATAAACCTCTCCGTTGGGCCCAACACAAGGAACAGCTCCTTCAACAGTATTGTCATCATCATGACAATCACCAGCAACCTTGCTGATACGTTTCGCCGGGTTTGTCCAGGTAAGCCCTGCATCTGTTGATTTTGCGAATAGGATAATGGAACTGTCAGCGGTATTTGTGCTGCCATAATTGTCAAACTGGGTCCAGGTAACATAAATGTTGTTGTTGTTTCGGTCAACCACGGCCCATTCCTTATCCTGAGCATGTGGCGAAGTACCTTTACCCATGTATGTGCCTGAAGACCAAGATAGGCCGCCATCCGCCGATTTCTGGCAGATGATCCTGTCAATCCACCATCCGGGTGATGGAGGGTATGCGAGGTGGAAATAGTAGAAATTACTGTTGGTATCCACCACCAGTGAAGGATCTCCCCAAACTCCCCAGGGACAGGATAAGTTGCCATGTGTCCAGGTAACTCCTCCATTCTCAGAATGGTAAAAATCATTTAGTACTGATCCTGCAACCACCTGGTTGAGATTTTTAGGGTTAATGCAAATAGTAGGTTCATTGATGTAACTACCACTTCCTGAGTATATTGTAACATTAGGGAATCGTGATTGTGCCTGCAAAACCCCTGCTGCAAAACTGAGAATACAAAGTATAAGAATTGGTCTCATGAAATAGAAATATTAGCTAATATAATAATTTCAAAAACACGAAAATGTAACAATGGTTTGAAATGGTTTCTAAATGTAGTTCTCAGATTTTAAGGTTTTTAGCCTGATCAAAACTGCAGGTATAAATAGTCATAGGATATGGTCAGCAGGAATAAACCATAAACTTCCATTATATGATCTGCTTAAATACCGGGGTATACTGAAAGTAAGTTCACCCTAATTGAGAACCTAACCTGGTAAGGAGCATGGTAATCCAATAGGAATATCCAGAGATCATTTAAAAGTCAGGAACAGACTTCCTCCGTTAGAAATAGAAGTTATCAATGATGGACTTCAACAAGTGCTTTTGGATCATGCTTGTGCTTGAAGAATATAGCAAAAGCAATAGTCACTACCAGGGCATAAATAGCAAAGGTGAGCCAGATTCCATGCCAGTCTTTGCCTTCAGCGTGGGTAAAATATTTGTCAATAATGTATCCACTGATCTTGCTTCCCGAAAATGCGCCAAATCCATTGGTCATCATCATAAACAGGCCCTGTGCACTGGACCTGATATTTGAATCAGTCGTGGTTTCTACGAAGATTGATCCTGAAATGTTGAAGAAATCAAAAGCCATCCCGTAAACGATACACGAAAGAATGATCATCCATAAACCGTCTGCCGGGTTCCCGAATGAGAACAACCCAAAACGTAAAACCCAGGCAATCATCGAGAATAACATTACCTTCTTGATGCCAAACCGTCTTAAGAAAAACGGGATTGCCAAAATGAACAATGTCTCCGACATTTGTGAGATAGACATTATTATGGTAGAATATTTTACCACAAACGAACCTGCATACTGCGGTACATTCTTGAAATCGTCAAGGAATGAATCGCCATACATATTGGTCAATTGCAGTGCTGCTCCCAGGAACATTGCGAAAATGAAGAATAATGCCATTTTGTAGTTCGCAAAGAGCTTGAAAGCATTCAAACCCAGAACCTCAGCTAAGGATGAGTTTTTTGAAATAGATTTTTGGGGAGGACATTTAGGCAGTGTAAAAGAATAAATACCCAGGGCAATTGCAGCTACCGCACCTATCAGGAACTGGTTGGAATTTGCCTTGCTTCCTGTCAGATTAGTTATCCACATAGCTGCAATAAAGCCTATCGTTCCCCAGACCCGGATTGGAGGAAATACTTTCACAACATCAAAGCCGTTGTTTTTCAGGATGCTGTAAGAAATAGAATTCGACAATGATATCGTGGGCATGTAAAATATCATTGCAAATAAAATCACGTAATAAAGCGTATCGGGACTGTTTACATAAGGTACATAAAACAGTACCAGCCCGTATAAAATGTGCAGAATGCCGTACAATTTTTCAGTATTTATCCACTTGTCAGCAATGATACCGGTAATGGGAGGCATAAAAATAGAAGCAATTGCAAGGGTGGAGAAAATGGCTCCAAACTGCGCTCCTGTCCATCCTTTAGCATTAAAACAGTAGGTGCCAATAGTTATTAGCCAGGCTCCCCAGACAAAAAATTGGAGGAAGCTCATCAATGTCAGCCTGAACTTGATACTCATAATACGTAAGCTTATTTATGTTTGGGAATCGTAGGATTATTTTCTTCTTTTTATCTCGTCGCGAATAAGTGAAGCTCTTTCATAATCTTCATGCTCGACCGCTTTATGCAGTTCTTCTTCCAGTTCCTCATCCGAAAGCAGGCTGAACTCATTCTCAACATTTTCTTTAACAGGGAAAGTGGCTTCGCTTTCAGAATCTTCTTCTTCGTAAGCGATTCCGGCTTGTGCCATTATATTTTCATAGGTATAAATAGGGCAACCAAACCTTATTGCCAGGGCTATAGCATCCGATGTCCTGGAATCAATTTGCCGGATTTTGATACCGTCGTTGCAAACCAGTAAAGCATAGAAAATTCCTTCCTGGAACTTATTGATAATAACCTCATCGATAGTGATGGCAAAAAGTTCTGCGAAGTTCCTGAAAAGATCATGGGTGAGAGGCCTTGAAGGCTTCATCTTTTCCAGCTCCAGCGCAATAGCCTGCGCTTCGAAGTGACCGATCACAATGGGCAACCGCCTTTTGCCGTTCACTTCACCAAGAATCAGTGCATACGAATTGGTTTGCGTTTGGCTGTATGACAATCCCAATATGGTCAATTCAATCTTTTGCACTTTATCTGTGTTGAAATTGCAAATCAGTAAATTAAATAAGAGTTGTCCGATCGGAGCTCTCAATTGAATAGAAAGGTAAAAATAGAAAGAAATTTCTCATGAAATAGCCTTGGACAAATAAATGAACAAGCGGAAACCAATTCTGCCTTTAGATTTCTTGATCTTGACTAAAAAATGACAAGAATCTTTCTTTCTGAAAGAAATTTATTACCCGAAAAGTACTCCAGTCCCTTAGTTTTTCAGATGAACCTGGTTTTTACTTCCTTGAGGAATTTCTCCTCCAGGAGGCGGGCTATACGTTTCACTACTGTGCGTCTTATCTCAAGTTCAACCGGCAGGCTTGGGTCCTGGTGGGCAATGTTTATCCGGGTGCCTATGATAAAGTGAATCTCATCGCTTTCGAGCAGCATCCTGACTATCTGGTCAGCAGGGCCCTTTCCCAGTTTGTATTTTTGAGAATAATCCTTGAGTATCTGGGCAACTTTTCCAAGAGTAAGAATGCCCTCTGTTATAAGGTCGATTCCCTCCATAAAGGAAACAGGCGGCAGATCGGGGTCATCAAACTCAAAGCTGTCAATGATCGGCTGGTTCAACTCGCGGGAAATAATATCCCCGGTCGTTGCCCCGCATAATATTTTTTTTCCGTCGAAAGTCCTTACGGCATCACCCAAAAGCACATCATTCACTTCTTCATAGGGAGGTCCAGTGCAAAGCAGTAATTTCCTTGGCTCCCTGAAATATATAACTGCACAACTGGTGTCATCCTTGGGATGGTAATTGTCGTTCAGATTGGCAATATTTACCACTTTGGATGCCAACTGCTGAGCTGAAATTGTGGAGTCGTTATGCACGAGTTCCAAAACATAGGTCTCCATATTATCATTTCCCCATCCAAACGGGTATTTATTGCTACCCATTCCCGACTGTGGTACTCCATCGGAACAAACCACTATCCGGTCTTCCTTCTTATGCTTAAAAGTGCAGGTGCGAAGTTCCTTTCCTGAGTTTTTCTCGGAATCAAGAATGATGTTCTGCCAGCCCGGGTTAAATAACTTATGTTCCCTTATGATTGCAGCCTGTGGATTATCATATTCGAGGATGCGGGTTTCACCATCTACTTCAATATCGATGATGGTAAAGGTTGAATAGCTCATCTGCCGTTCGCTGCATACTGGAAGTGTGTTCATTATCAATTCCGCGATCCTGTTCACTTCCTTATGCTCTTCCGTAAAATTGAGCGCCATGGTTGCTGTAAGGGTCGATAACATGCTAGCCTTGACACCATGGCCCATGCCATCCGAAAGCACAACAATGATCCTGTTCTCTTCGTGGATCCTGCGGCTCAGGAATTTATCACCACAAATCCTCTCCAGGTCATGATTCTTTTGGACGACATTTACCTCAACATAAAACTGATTGTCGGTCATGATATTAGCTTGAAATTCAGAATTGCCGGTTATTTATAATTGAGGTCTATTCTTTCGGTGTATTCCCTGCACGGTGGGATTCAATGATCGAATTAAGCATTTTTTCAGTATTGGAAGCTCCTTCGCCCAACAGGAAAGCTATTTGCTGAACCAGTTCCAGGTTCTGATCAATTACTTCGGTAACCCGGCTTATAACTTCTTCCTTTCTGACTTCCGGCATATACATATCCCTGACAACTCCTCCAACGATCTTATTCTTCTTGATGCTGAATATGGTAACATTGAAAAGTTTGTCTTCAAAATGGACATCCCTCCCCAGCACATCCTCAGCACTGGTCAATACGTAGGAAAACAATTTGTAAAACTGGAAGGGCAGAAGCGATTTTAGATCTGCTCCAATAAGACCTGGTATGATGTCGTTGATTTCCTCTGCTTCGCTTCCTAGAATCGTGATAAAGCTTTCGTTTGAACCGATGATCTTCAGGTTTTCATCCACAATCACAACCGCTGTAGGAAGCTTGCGAAGCATAGTCTGGTTGGTTTCCAGTGCGTCCTGAGCGAGCTGTTTTTCATGCAATGCCCTTTTTTCTGACTCCTGCAGCGCTTGCTGGGTTCTGGCTAATTTGTCGTTGGTTACTTTGAGTGTGCGGATATACTCCTGCTTGCTTTTCAACGAGTGCATTATACACATGTCAGTGCGGGCAATCCCGTTGGCAACCGCAGATGCGAAATCCCTGCAACTTTCATAGCCACATGCCCTGCATCCCAGGTTTTCGCCTTCTTCATGCTTTTCAATGATCTTGAGGATCTCTTCTACTTTTTCTTCCGAAGGAGTTGGCAAGCGCTGATCATCAGGAACGAAAGAACGCTTAAGGTCAAGGACCCTGAATTTTTTAATGTCGTCATTCCATTTGGCCATATTGAATTTCTTCAGCCGCTTGTTGGCATATTCCGCAACAAGTGTATGCCTCCTGAACTTCTTTCCTCCGGGGGAAGTCCCGGGACCCATGATACACCCTTCACAATAGAACACATTGAAATGCTTCCTGATAAAGTCAATGCTGTCATCAAACTGCTTAATAGCACTCATTATTTCTTCTCTTCCGTCAACTGTAACCAGGCTGCCAGAGAGAATATCCTCACTTAGCCCACTGGCCTGGAGGATACCATTACTTACCGGGAAAAGAGAGCCTTTGTATCCCAGGGGTTCATCAAATTCGGAAAACTCAATGGTGCTAGCCTTGATCCCGAACTCTTCAAAAAGCTCCCTAAGCTCGGTAAAAGTGAGAACTGCGTCAACCTTTCCATCCCCATCAAAGCGATGGGCTTCATCCTTTGCAGCTATGCATGGGCCTATATATACGACCTTGATGTCAGGCCCGTAGAGTTGTTTCATCACCTTGGCGCTGGCAATCATGGGCGTTACAATAGGGGCAAGGTTCTCAATAAGTTGAGGGTAATATTTTTCAACCAGTGAAACAATAGGAGGACAATTTGCCAGGATATAATATTTGCCGAGGAAGTTGGATATCAATTCATTGTATTCCCTAGCAACCAGGTCAACCCCGAAAGATGATTCGTGTACGTAATCAAAGCCGGTCTCCTTGATCATTCTTACAAATTTGCGATAATCCGTAATGTCTTCAAATTCACCTGAGATACTGGGACCGACAACAGCAACAACCTTTGAATCAGAGCGAATCAACTGACGTGCTTCTTCCTTGGAATCATAAAAGAGGATTGCTCCAGGACTGCAAACTGAGATGCAGGAGCCACAACCGATGCATCTTTCAGCTACAATGCGGGGATAATCATCACTGTTGCGAAGCTCGATTGCTTTCACTGGGCATATCCGGATGCAGGCATAACAGGCCTTGCATTTATCATCATCAATGAACACTAAGGGTGATTTCATCGTTGGAAGTATCAGTTGTTAATGGGCCTGTTGAATGATGGACGTGAAGAACTGGTCAAGCAGTTGGGCCAGCTTTTCTTCATCTACCTTCTCATTAAATGTTTCGTCAATTTTCAGTACAGGTCCTTTCGAGCAATGTCCAAAACATCTTTCTCCATGGAACTTTACGTCATTCAATAAGTTCCTGTCCTTCAAATAATCTGTAATCAGCCTTACCAATTGCTTATTACCCCTGGCAAAACAGGAACTTCCAAGGCAAATAATGATTTCTCTTTTCATAAATTTCCAGGGAATAAGGTTTCTGGCACTTTTGCTGCCGCCCGAAATCGATTGCAAAACAAAAATAATAAAAGTTCCGAATTTGAATTTGATTGTTAGTCGGATAACATTGTTATTTTTTTCACAAATAATTTCAATATTAAAAATCTTACCTTTATTTTTGTACTTCTCAAGACAGTCAGATATCCTATCTACATACCATGCCAGTATCAATCGAAGAAGTATTAAACAGGCATAAACAAGGCGTTCCTGAATCTTTACTCCCATTGTTGCAGGAATTACAAGACGAGTTTGGCTATTTAAACGAGGAAGCTATTGTGAAAGTTGGGCTGCATTTGCAATTGCCCGCCAGCAAAGTTTATGGTATAGCAACCTTTTTTGACCAGTTCAGGTTCGTCTCCCAGGGGCATTTTCATCTCCGGGTTTGCCGTGGAACTGCCTGCCATATGAATGGTTCCTTTTCAGTTTTAAAGGAGGTAGAGAAGATCCTGAAAATCAAGGAAGGCCAAACATCACGTGATGGATTTTTTAGCCTTGAAGCTGTCAGTTGTATGGGTGCATGCAGCAATGGGCCAGTAATAAATGTAAACGGGAAATTCTATAATGCCGTAACATTGGCTGGAATTGCTACACTCATCGAGCAACTTCGAAAAATGGCTTAAATCAACCTCTTGCAATGGACGATAAGGAAATTCTGATCAATGAAGTGCTTCCGGGAAAATCAACCATCCTGGAGAAACAAGTACTCGACAGGCTCGCAACCCTCAGGAATGATAAGATCACAAGGCCGGTTATTTATATTGGTACCGGAACCTGCGGAATGGTGGCTGGTGCCGGTGAAACACTTGCAGCTACTCAAAAATATATTGAAGATAACCACATACAGGCCAGGATTATTGAAGTCGGTTGTATTGGATTGTGCTCATACGAACCTGTAATCGATGTTCAGCTCCCCGGGAAAGCCAGGGTGTCATTCAGGAATATTTCTGCTGAAAAGGTTGAGTCCCTTTTGGATGACGTATTTAACGGTGAGATTCCCAAGGACGATGTTATCGGGCAATTTACAAATGCCTTGCACGACCCATGGGATGGAGTTAGCAGTATTGAAAAGCTTCCGTTCTTCGTTAATCAGCATCGTATAGTCCTTGACCAATGCGGGCGCATTGATCCTGGTTCTATAGAGGAATATATTGCGCGGGGCGGTTACCAAACCTATTTGAAGTGCATAAGGAATTATACATCTGATAAGATCTGCGAACTGATCGATGAGAGCGGTTTGCGCGGCAGAGGTGGCGGAGGCTACAATACCGGTAAAAAATGGATCGTAGCCAATAACACGGTCAGTGATCAGAAATACCTCATCTGCAATGCTGCCGAAAGCGACCCGGGCGCGTTTATGGACAGGGCTCTTATTGAAGGAGACCCGCATCTCCTCCTTGAAGGTGTTGCCTTGGCTGCTTATGCAATTGGTGCTACCAGGGCATATATTTATGTCATGGCCGAATACCAGAAAGCGTATAACAGGCTTAAAACTGCCATCGACAAACTAAAGCAATACTCACTCATTGGCTACAATATCTTCGGAAGTGGTGTTGACCTGCAGATAATGCTTGTTCAGGGCCCCGGAGCATTTGTTTGCGGTGAGGAGACTGCCTTAATTAAAAGCATTGAAGGTAAAAGGGGAATGCCGGAACCCAAGCCTCCTTTCCCCGCAATTGAAGGTTTGTTCAAACGGCCAACCGTTGTCAACAATGTTGAAACGCTGGCCAATGTCCCTTACATCTTGAAGAACGGGCCTCAGAAATTTAACACCATCGGTACAGCTAATTCCAAGGGCACTAAAATGTTTGCCCTTACAGGAAAGACAGTTATTACAGGCTTAGTGGAAGTCCCAATGGGGACGATCCTCCGCGATATCATTTATAAGATTGCAGGCGGAATCCAGGATGGAAAGGAATTTAAGGCAGTTCAGATCGGAGGCCCCTCAGGAAGTTGTATTCCACAACAGCAGCTTGACCTGCAGGTAGATTACGAATCACTCTGGAATGCCGGGGCTATAATGGGATCCGGGGGAATGGTGGTGATGGACGAAAACACCTGCATGGTTGACATGTCGAAGTTCTTCATGAACTTCCTGAACAAGGAAAGTTGCGGGAAATGCATTCCTTGCCGGGAAGGTACACGCCGAATCCATGAGATACTTGAAAATATTACGCGAAGGCCTTCAAGCGAAACTGGCCATGAAACCCTGGAACGTTTCAAAGGGATCATGCAGCTTGAAGGACTCTCGGAAGTAATAAGGGATACTTCCCTTTGCGGTCTTGGTCAGACTGCCCCCAATCCACTAATATCAGCACTCACCTGGTTCAGGGATGAGTTCGAGGAGCATATTTTTGATCGCAAATGCAGGGCCGGGGTCTGTAAGGAATTAAGAGTATTCTACATTGATGTGGATAAATGTACAGGTTGCGTTGCCTGTCTCAGGAAATGCCCTACCAACGCCATTGTTGGTCAGCCAAGACAACCTCACTTCATTGTTGAAGACAAGTGTATTGGCTGCGGAATGTGTTTCGATGTTTGCAAATTCGTTGCTGTCATGGTGAAATAGTATTCATCATGGCCAGAACCATTTAAAGAAAATTCAAACTATGTTTTTCGATATAGAAGTTAACGGTAAAACCATCAAGGCCAGGAATGGAGATACTATCCTTTCGGCACTTGAACGCAATGGCATCAAAGTGCCAACGCTTTGCCATATCGAAAACCTTCCTCCCAATGGAGCATGCCGGATGTGTGTGGTTGAAGTGGAAGGCCGCCAGGCATTATTACCAGCTTGTTCTCACCCCGTTGAGGAATGGATGAAAATCAAGACACATTCCCCAAGGGTTGTTAAAGCAAGAAAAACGAATATAGAGTTGCTGCTGAGCAATCATCCCGATGACTGCCTTTACTGCGAAAGAAATGGTAATTGTGAGCTCCAGCGTTTTGCAGAGGATCTGAATGTCAGGGAGCGCCGGTTCTATGGAAATAAAAATAAGTATAAAACAGACCCTTCCAGTGCCAGTCTCCTTAGGGATCCAGCAAAATGTATTCTTTGCGGGCGGTGTATACGTATCTGTGAAGAAGTTCAGTCAATAACAGCACTTGATTTTATAGGCAGGGGAAACAAGATGCAGGTGGGTCCCGCATTCAACAAGGGAATGAACCTCTCAAGCTGTATCAATTGCGGGCAATGTATTCTGGTTTGTCCAACCGGTGCACTTACCGAAAAACAACATCCCGGGGAACTCCAGGATGCCCTTCATAATCCTGATATTACAACCATCATTCAATGTTCACCAGCCCTTTCTGTTACACTGGCGGAAGAATTTGGGCTTCGTGCCGGGAAAGATGTTGAAAACCTGATGTATGCTTCACTTAGGAAACTGGGCTTTGATTACGTTTTCGATTCTTCCTTTGCCGGGGACCTTTATATTGTTGAACAAGCCGCAGAATTTATTAGCCGCCTCAAGGAAAAGACTCAACTTCCAATGTTTTCGAGCTGTTGCCCGGCTTGGATCAAATATGCCGAACAATCAAGGCCATCCATCCTGCCCAATCTTTCGACCTGTAAATCTCCCCAACAAATGATGGGTGCTCTTATCACTGCTCATTTTGGAATGGAGAACAACCTGAAGGATGAGGAGATATACTCGGTATCAGCAATGCCTTGTGTGGCAAGAAAGTTTGAAGCACAACGCGAGCAGATGACCCACAAAGGGATTACGGATGTTGATACGGTTTTGACCACCCGGGAGTTGGCAAGGCTTATCAGGTTAAACGGCATAGATATTCAGCAAGTTGAACCTGAAATGGCTGATTTGCCTTACAGGTCAAGGAGCTCATCAGGTAAATTACTCGCAGTTAGCGGTGGTGTTACAGAATCCCTGGTGCGGACCTTGCACTTTATGATTACAGGCAAAGAGATTACGCAGCTGAAATTCCAGGAATTGCGTAATTCCAGGGGACGTAAAGAGTTGAAGATCAAAATCGGCGAATATAACCTCGGTTTTGCAGTTGTGAATGGAATTGGAAATGCAAAGGAATTGCTGGATGAAATAGAGAATGGAAGAACCGACCTGCACTATATTGAAGTGATGGCTTGCCCGGGAGGTTGTGTTAACGGTGGTGGTCAGCCTATTCATTCAGTAGAACTCAATGCTCGAGCCAGGGCTAAGTCTATCTATGAACTGGATGAAAAGGAAGCCGTGAAATTCGCTCACCGTAATCCTTCACTGATAGCCCTTTATGATGCTTTCCTGGAGAAACCTGTCAGTGAACAGAGCCGGAACCTCTTGCATACATCCTACCAAAACAGGGAAGTAATGCTCTAATAAGTAAAGGCTGTCCATGAATATAATCAAATTGTGAATTGATCACCAAACTAGTGCTTAAGAATATCTGAATATGATGGATGCAATTGGACCGGAACTGAACCCTAATGCCGGTCAGGAGAAGAAGCTGGTATTCACGATTAAGGAGAAATGCAGGGTTTGCTTTACCTGTGTAAGGGAATGCCCGGCCAAAGCAATCCGGATTGCCGGCGGACAGGCCGAGATCATCCCTGATCGTTGTATAGCCTGCGGAAATTGTATTAAAGTTTGCAGCCAGGGTGCCAAGGTTTTCAGGAAAGAGATAGATCCTGTCCGGAAACTTATAGCATCAGATGAAAAAGTAATTGCCTGCGTGGCTCCCAGTTTTCCTGCCGAATTTGCCGATATTAAGGATTATAAGCGACTCGTTGGTATGATAAGGTCGCTTGGTTTCGATCACGTGACTGAAGTCTCTTTCGGAGCTGACCTGGTAGCTAGAAAATACAAAGACCACCTTAGTCTTGGGCGTCAGGCCATTTCCTCCGATTGCCCCGCTATAGTTTCCTATATTGAACATTACTACCCCGATTTAACCAGCTATATGGCAGCCGTTGTTTCACCCATGGTTGCCATGGCAAGAGTAGTAAGGAAAGTTTATGGGAAAGAATCCAAAGTCGTTTTTATCGGGCCATGCCTGGCTAAAAAAGCTGAATCCACTGAAATTGACAATGCTATCACTTTCCGGGAACTACGGGAGATGTTCCAGGAGAGCCGGGTATCACCTACTGCTGTTGAACCTTCCGAATTCGATCCTCCACTGGGTGGCAGGGGTGCCATCTTTCCCCTTAGCCATGGACTATTAAATACCATGGAGGTTACCGAGGATATTCTAAGCGAAAAAGTTATTGTAGCAGGCGGAAGGTCCAACTTCCTGGATGCATTGCGTGAATTTGAACAGGGAAACCTGAAAGGCCATCATATACACCTGCTATGTTGTGAAGGTTGTATCCTTGGGCCAGGTATGTCCCCTTACCCAAATACTGCCGCTAGCAGCCTGCGTTTTGCAAAAAAAGCCCGCATCATTGCCTATGCCAACCAGAAAATGGCAGTTCTGGATAAGGAGGAATGGGCTAAAAACCTGGGCGAGTTCGAGAAAATTGACCTTTCCCGTTCATTTACCAGGAAAGACATGAGGATTTCCCGTCCAAATGCCGAGGAGATCAAAGAGGTACTTTACAGGATCGGGAAATACTCACCGGATGATCATCTTAACTGCGGTACCTGCGGCTATGATTCCTGTGAAGAACATGCTATCGCCGTTATTAATGGCCTGGCTGAAACAGAAATGTGCCTGCCATATACCATAGAACGCTTGCATACCTACATCCGTGAGCTCGACACTTCCAATGAAAAACTGGCATCCGTACAGGAGGCTTTGCGGCACTCTGAGAAACTTGCAGGTATGGGACAATTGTCGGCTGGTATAGCTCATGAATTAAATAATCCGCTAGGGGTTATCACAATGTATAGTAATATCCTGAAAGAAGAGCTGCCAGCTGATAATCCTATGCATAAGGACCTTGACCTGATTGTGGAACAGGCAGACCGCTGCAGGAAAATTGTTGGGGGACTGCTCAACTTTGCCCGTAAGAACCAGGTAAATGTATCTGATACCGATGTAATCCAACTGGCTGAACATAGCATGAGTTCTGTAATCGTGCCTTCCGGTATCGATATCCGCTTCTTTAATAAGATAAGTGATCCGATGGCAATGCTGGATTATGACCAGATGACCCAGGTGCTTACCAATCTCTTGAAGAATGCTATTGAAGCAATGCCCAACGGTGGTGAAATTACCCTTCAAATTAGCGATACAGAGGAACAGGTTGTGTTCAAGGTGACAGATAATGGATCGGGCATTGAAAAAGAGAATATGGATAAATTATTCACTCCATTCTTTACTACAAAAGGCATTGGTAAAGGCACCGGCCTTGGATTACCAATCATTTACGGTATCGTGAAAATGCATAAAGGTGAAATCTCTGTGCAGTCGAATGCTAATCTTACCAAAGGCCCTACCGGAACTACATTCACCATTACACTACCCCGGAACAGGATGCTTTAGCCGGTGAATCTTAGAAACAGAAGTTTGATGCAGAAACATTTATAAAATCAAATGAAATAGCCTTTTGAAAATACTCACATCATGCTAATAGCGCAGTTTAGGTGTTTGGCTTATTCCCTTTGAGCATTTAAAGACAATAAATTTAAACATGAAAAAGAAAATCCTGATTGTTGATGATGACATGGACTACCTGTTCCAGATGAAAATGAAGGTTGAACAGATGGGTTTTGAAACAATCACGGCAGAAAGTCAGGCAGAAGCCGAAAAAATTATCCTGGAGTTCAAACCCGATTTATGTATCCTGGACCTGATGATGGAATCAGACGATAGTGGCTTTGTGCTCAGTTACAAGATCAAGAGACGATATCCTGATGTGCCGATCATTATTGCCACTGCGGTCACTGCAGAAACAGGCATGACATTCGATATTCGTGCTGAAGAAAGTAAACGATGGATCAATGCTGATCTGTTCCTCGACAAAGGAATCAGGAATGATCAACTTCACCGTGAAATCAAAAAACTTCTAAAACTCTAACCATGGCCACATTCAAAGTGTTGATCATTGACGATGAACAGGGGATTCGCGATGGTACAAAGAGAATATTGCAGAATTTCAAGGTTGACTATCCTTTTATGGATGAACAGATTGATTTCCAGATACTCGAAGCCGGAACAGGTACTGAAGGAATAGAGATCATTGACAAGGATCAGCCTGATATATTATTATTGGATAATAAGCTTCCCGATATACAAGGGGTTGAAGTCCTGGAATATGTAAAAAGCAAGCATTACGACATCGTGGTTGTGATGATTACCTCGTATGCCTCTCTCGAACTTGCTGTTAAAGCAACACGTGACGGAGCATTTGACTTCATTCCGAAACCTTTTACCCCGCAGGAGATAAGGGCTTCCATTGAGAATATTACCAAGCATATCTTCCTCAAGAGGATGACTCAGACCTTAAATAGTACCGGCAAACAGATCAGGTTCCAGTTTCTGTCAGTATTGTCGCACGAATTGAAGGCTCCCCTGAATGCCATCGATGGATACCTGAAGATGATCAGGGAAAGGCAGCTTGGCAATAGTATAGAGTCATACGATGAGATGATTGATCGCTCTATGGAACGGATCAAGGGGATGAGAACACTGATTCTTGACTTGCTTGACATGACCAAGATTGAATCAGGTAAACCAACCCAGAAGTTGCAGGCAATTGATGTAAGGAAGATTGCCCAGTTGTCCATTGATACTATCAGGCCTTACGCTATTCAGAAGGACGTGGATATCTACCTGAACAACAGGGAGCCTTTATTCATGAAAGCTGATGCAGGCGAAATCGAGATCATTTTCAATAACCTGATATCAAATGCCGTTAAATATAACAAAACGGGTGGAAGAGTGGATATTTTCATTGAAAAGTTACCCGATTTGGTTCGAATGACGGTCTCTGATACTGGTATTGGATTAACTGAAGTGGATAAAAACAGGATATTTGATGATTTCGTTCGTATCAAGAGCCAACAAACCAGGAATATTACCGGAAGCGGACTAGGCCTTTCCATAGTCAGAAAGATTGTGGATATGTACCATGGATCCATCGATGTGCAAAGTATGCCTGAGCAAGGCAGCACATTTACAATCACTTTGTCAAATCCGGATTAATATTTTTCTTAATTTCATAAAATCTATCAAACACAATAATTGAAAACAGATGAAGAAACTCCCCGATAAAACGGTAGAACGCCTAAGTCAATACAGGCGTACCCTTCTGATTGCACTCAGTAATGGGAAGCATCATATTTTTTCCCATGAACTGGCCGCTATGTTGCATATTACCTCTGTCCAGGTTCGAAGAGATATTATGCTTATCGGTTACTCCGGAACACTCAGGCAAGGTTATGATGTAAAGGAGCTGACGGATATTATTGGCAAGATCATCGATAGTAAAGATGGCCAGAAGGTTGCCGTAATTGGGATTGGTAACCTTGGGAGGGCTATAATCGGTTATTTCAGCGGTAAGCGTACAAAGCTTTCAATTGTTGCCGGCTTTGATCTTAACCCGGATAAGATTGACAGGGTTTATGCAGGAGTATGGTGCTACCATTTTGACAGGATGGCTGATATCATTCAAAAGGAGAATATTAGTATTGCTGTGATTACGGTGCCGGCAAGTGAAGCAACCGCTGTTGCTGATAAACTAATCCTGGCTGGAATTAAAGGGATACTCAATTTCACTCCCCGTCCGCTCAACGTTCCTTCAAATGTGTATCTTGAAGAGTATGATATCATTACCTCTCTTGAAAAGCTGGCATATTTTGTAAAAAAAGTGTAGGTGTATAGAGGATTGTACAGGTCCAGTTTAACTGGTTCCTGTCATTCCTTAAATCAATTTTTGGGATAAGAATTACAACTTATGCGTGTTTTCCACGATCTTGGAGATCTTATACAAATACCAAACCCGGTGGTTACTACCGGTTCGTTTGACGGGGTGCATGTAGGGCATAAAGCTATCATCAACCGCATTAACAGGTTAGCCCGGGATATACAGGGCGAAAGTGTCTTGATAACCTTTCATCCGCATCCAAGGAAAGTTCTTTACCCCGAAACTGCCGGTAAAGATCTTTTTCTGATAAATTCACAACAGGAGAAAATCGAGCTGCTAAGGTCAACCGGTTTAAAGAACCTGCTGATCCTGCCTTTCACGGTGGAGTTTTCGCATACAACCTCCATTGAATTTATACGTAATATCCTGGTAAATAAACTGCGCGCCGCCAAGATTGTTATAGGATTCAACCACCAGTTCGGCTTTAACAGGGAAGGGAATTTTGAGTACCTCGATGAATTGGGAAAGTTTTATGGATTTGGGGTTGAAGAAATCCCGGAACAGGATATTCACAATGAAACAGTTAGTTCTACCCTTATCAGGAAGGCTTTGCAGGATGGACGGATACAGAGGGCCAATGCTTATCTTGATCATCACTATTTTATGATGGGCTGTTTAAAAGAAGGAAGCCCCGACTTGAAACAAATGGATTTGTCAACCTTTATGCTCACTATTGAAGAAGAATGTAAGCTGGTTCCGCCGGATGGTGTTTATGCCGTCAGGATTGAAACTGCAGAAACTTCAACGAAAGGGATACTCAATATTAAAAATAGCAGGTACGGCTCTGACCGAAACAAGGAAGATATACTGATTGAGATGTTCCCTTTCAATAACCAGGATATGCGGAATGAACAGGAGGCTAAAGTTTATTTCGCTAAAAGAGTGCGGGATGAGCTTTCGTTTGGGGATATCTCTGAATTAAAAATGCAGTTGGATAAGGATCAGGCTACTGTTGATGAGATGATTTATTAATCAGATAATCGGTAATATGGGCAATCGAAATGGCAAGATGAAATTGACATTCCTGGGTACCGGGACTTCAACCGGGGTTCCGGTTATTGCCTGCAATTGCGATGTTTGCCAAAGCCTTGACAGCAAGGATAAGCGATTCCGTACTTCAGCTTTACTGTCTGTGGGCGATTCGAATGTTGCTATCGATTGCGGCCCTGATTTCCGGATACAGATGCTACGACATAAAGTTGACAACCTCGATGCCGTTCTTTTTACGCATGCTCACAGGGATCATATTGCCGGTCTTGATGACATCAGAGCCTTTAATTATATCCTTAATAAAACCATTGATGTTTATGGTTCTTCCGAAACGTTGGCATCCGTCAGGGAGCAATTCCCTTATATTTTTATTCCCGGCAGGTATTTTGGAGTACCCCAGTTGAATATGCACACCATCGAAGACGCTCCATTCAGCATTGGATCCATTGAATTTCAGCCGGTACAGGTGATGCACCAGGAGCTAAAAGTGTTCGGATACAGGGTTAAGGATTTTACCTATATCACAGATGCCAACTTCATTGCTCCTGAGCAACTGGATAAGGTGAGAGGATCAAAAGTCATTGTGCTGAATGCATTACGCAATTCCCGGCATGTATCCCATTTTTCACTCAGCGAAGCCTTGGGAATACTGGAAGAATTGAAACCGGAACGTGCCTACCTTACTCACATCAGCCATTTCCTGGGAAAACATGATATAGTTGAAAGTAAACTTCCACCCAATGTTCACCTGGCATACGACGGTCTTCAAATAGAATTGTAAATATTTAAATATCAACTATATACAGTTTTCGCTAGCGGGTTTTCAGTTTGATAATTCTATTGTTAATAAATTCACAAAAATTAAGTAGTCCAATGCCTGAATTAAATTCAGAATATGTAATTTTGCTGTATTGAAAATGGAATTTAACTAGATCAGCTATGATTTTTACTCCGGAAAAATGCCGTATACCTGATCAGCGGATGAAGCCGTTCATCGATGCTGATGAAATATGGGAATACCTCAATACCATTCATCCGACTAAGGAGCAAGTGCGTGAAGTTATTGCCAAATCATTGGATAAAAATCGATTATCATTAGCTGAAACCGCTATTCTTATAAATGCGACAGACCCGGGACTGGTAGAGGAAATCAAGCAAGGAGCCAGGGAACTGAAAGAAAGAGTTTACGGGAACAGGATTGTACTTTTTGCCCCACTTTATATTGGAAATAAATGTACCAATAATTGCAGCTATTGCGGTTTCAAAGCTTCCAACAAGGAAGCTATACGTCAGACACTGGATGACAAAGCACTCGTACATGAAGTTGAAGCACTTGAAGAGAATGGTCAGAAGAGACTGATCCTGGTGTACGGAGAACACCCGGACTATTCCCCCGAATATATTGCTCATACAGTCAAAGTGGTTTATGGTGTGAAGAAAGGCAATGGTGAGATCAGGAGGATTAATATCAATGCTGCTCCCTTGGATATTGAAGGTTTCAGGATCGTAAAGGAAGCCAACATTGGTACATACCAAATCTTCCAGGAAACCTATCACCCGGAAATGTATAAGCACTACCACCTGGGTGGAATGAAGAGAAATTTCGAATACCGGCTTACATCCCTTGATCGTGCCCAGGAAGCTGGAATTGATGATGTAGGTATCGGGGCATTATTTGGATTATACGACTGGAGGTATGAAGTGATGGGACTTATCCGTCATACAAATCACCTCGAAGCCTGCTACCATGTTGGTCCTCATACAATATCATTTCCCAGGATACAGGAAGCTTCTGCAATTAATTTCGACGGGAAATACCGTGTTTCAGATTACGATTTCACAAAACTCGTTGCTATCCTGCGACTTGCAGTTCCTTATACCGGACTGATCCTTACTGCCCGCGAAAATGCAGCAGTCAGATCAGAAGTTATGCGCTTTGGAGTTTCACAAATCGATGGTGGGACTAAGCTTGAAATTGGAAGCTATTCCGAGAATGTTAATGAAAAGCAGGACCTGAACAGGGAGCAGTTTCATGTGAATGATTCAAGGTCATTAAATGAGATCATCGATGAGCTTCTCGGAGATGGTTACCTTCCAAGCTTTTGCACAGCTTGTTATCGCCTTGGGAGAACCGGGGAACATTTTATGGAATTCTCAGTTCCAGGGTTTATTAAACGCTATTGCTCTCCCAATGCCATTCTTACCCTTACCGAATACCTCCAGGATTATGCTCCTGAAGCAACAAGGGAAAAAGGGTTTGTCGTAATTGAGAAAAACCTGCAGGACCTGGAATCATCCCATGAAAAAGTGAATGTGCCCGAAATCAGAAAGCGGATCGAACGTATCAGGGCAGGGGAGAGGGATTTGTATTTCTAGGAATTCGGCAATTTGATAATTAGATACTATGTCCTTAAGCTGACGGATGGAAATTTGGAAATGGATTCAAATTGGATGCTGGTCATTTAGGACAAAAGACAAAAGGAAAAAGACAAAAGACAAAAGGAAAAAGACAAAAGACAAAAGGAAAAAGACAAAAGTAAAAAGACAAAAGTAAAAAGACAAAAGACAAAAGATAAAAGTAGGAAGTCGGAAGCCGGAAGCCGGAAGCCGGAAGTCGGAATGCCAAAACCGAACCTTACAATCGCCGAACCCTTCAAACGCCAAACGCCAAACGCCAAACCAATAACCAATAACCAATAACAGATAACTTTCCCCCATGACCGAAACCCGCATTCTCGGACTGCTGATTTCCGACCGGATTAAGGAGGCAGGCAAGACGCAACAATTGCTGTCAAATTATTCCAGGCTTATTAAGTCGCGACTTGGATTCCATGAATTGAACGACAATGTCTGTTCCAGGGCAGGGATCATCATTCTTCATCTCACCGGGACCAGCCCTGAATGGAAGGTTTTTGAAGATGAACTCAGGCTGATTGATGGTCTGGAAATCCAGGTTATGTCTTTCGTTTATTAAAAGTGGATGATATGAAAGAACTAAGAATTCTTGGAGTATATGTTAACGACCGGGTTAAGGAATCCGGCAGGATTCAATCTATTCTTACCAAGTACGGCTGTTCTATCCGGACTCGTTTGGGATTGCATTCCATGGATGATCAATATGCTGAGGATAAAGGGCTGATCGTTCTGGAACTGACAGGAGACCTATCCGAATGCCTGAAATTGGAGAATGAACTCCTGGCTATAGAATACCTGGAAGTTCAGAAAATGATATTTACAAAGTAAGGTTACCTTAGAGAGATAGAGGGGAAGAGAAAGAAGTTACTTCTTGCCACTCCCGATAATGGTAAGTGAGCCCTTGTGCTTTTGGGTGTCAAAATATCCTACGATCTTCACAACGTAATAGTAAACTCCATCGGGGAGGCCTTCTGCTTTCCAATCGCATTGGTAGTCAGAATTTGAGTATAGCTTTCTTCCCCAACGGTCAAAGATCACTACTTCAATATACTTAAACTGGTGTATGAGGGGGTTCCAGTCAGGGTCATCCTTGTCGGCTATGGTAAACACCCTGTTTTTAGGAGTGCCGGAAGGTACAAGTACATTGTTGATCTTTATAATCGAGTCGTCCTTAATATGAATGGTATACTTGTAAATGGAATCACAACCATTGGAGTTCACTACTTTCAATGATAATATATACTCCTTGATTGTTGCTGTGTTAGCAGTAGAAAACACATGAGTAACGCTGTTCTCATTGGTAGTTGCAGTAGCCCCATCACCAAAGTCCCATTCAAATGGTGGCTGAACAGCATCGTCTGTTTCAATTCTGAATGTAAGCACCGGGTTCTGTCGGTATAGGGTATCAACAATCTCGACGCCGTCGCAGGTCATGATCAGGTTGATAATCGGGCCGGGCATGCCATCAATAATAAAGGTGCTGTCAAGTTTGCATCCCTTGCTGTCAATGATGTGAATGAGGTTGGCGCTATCGCAGAGGTTTGTTTCAATAGAGTCATATCTCCCGGGTTTTCCATTCCACCAATACTGGTAAGTTGGAGTTCCACCGTTTGCAATAGCCATAAAATTGGCATCACACTTTCCCTTGCACGTTTTGTTCAATTCAGTTAGTGTGACATGTATAGGCGGATCTACTTTAACATGGGAATTGATAAATGAAGTCGTCAGGATTGTATCTCCCTGGCAATGGAAGATGCAATTCCCTGCTGTAGCCAAATCCCAATTAAGTGAAGTATTGCCAAGCAGGCTTTTGAAATGCAGGAATACAAGGCTGTCACTTGTGGGATTGAAAACTCTGTTTCTATGCCAGTTAATGGTAAGGATTCCCGGTTGTTCAACTATATTGAATTCCCCTTCAAATGGGTTGGTAATGGCAAGGGAGTCGTTGAGCAATTTGTAATCCTGGTAGTCAATCACAGATTGATCATAGTTGAGTACCAGGTTAAAGGAATCCACATTCCGGATATTGTTGATCAGTATAGGAAAAGTGAAATCAGATTTGGGGCAGCATTCGATGCTGTCAATTTTAATGGAAGGCAATGTTTGAGCGTGGAGAGAAAAAGCCGAAGCCATCAGGACAAGCAGGCTGAAAAGGAAGTAGGTTTTCTTTCGTCGCATATAATAAAGAGAAGTTCATTTTTTCCCGGCCTTGACTAGGGAAAGGTATCGATGGCTAAATTACGGTAATTTTTGTTTCCTGACAATCAAAACGCATTAGCAGGGAATTTCGTGTACTGGTGGAAAGATTAGTTCTGAGGATAAGCGGTCTAAGGCTTTGCTGTTAATCATCATAGAAAACGCCCGCATGAAGCATCATGATTGAACATGCATGCACTACTTCGATTCCCGCATTTTCCAACATTAATTCAAACTCAGGGTTTTCTGCCCCCGGGTTGAAGATTACCCGCTTAGGATTCAGAGAGAGGATGTAGTTGTAATATGCTTTCTGGTTATTAGCACCCAGGTAAAGGGTGATGGTGTGGATATTCTCAAACCAGGGCTGACCAGTCATAATGGAGATATTTCCTGCCAACCCTTCTCTTAAACCGACAGCTTCAACGGGGAAGGATCTTTTAGCAAATTCAAGGATGCAGAGGTGAGAATATCGTGTCGGGTTAGTACTGGCACCCAGCACCAGGGTCTTGTTAGGAATGGACATGGCAATTTAGCAATGGGATAGCACAGGGAAATACAAGTCAATGTTAAGAGTAATTGATAAAATAGGTATGTTATCCTGACTAAACTTCCCGGAGCATCAACTCAAGATTCTCAAATCGCTGCCTGTAATCATCCATAGAACGCAGAATAATTTCATGGGCTTCTTCTTTTCCAAACACGTGAGTTATCTCAACTTTGAGATCAAGCCCCGGCAAATCCTTATAAGTCAGGAAGTAATGCCTGAGACGGTCAATAACCATTTCAGGGCAATCGCTCATGTCCTTATAGTCTCCGTATACTGCATCATTTCTAAGAACGCAAATAATCTTGTCGTCCGATTCTTCGCCGTCAATCATCCGGAAGCCGCCGATAGGAATAGCCTGAACTAAAATATCACCATGAGAAATTACCTTTTCAGTAAGAACACAGACATCCACAGGGTCGCCATCCCCCTTGATGTTGGTTTTTCCGCTTTTTTGCATGCAGAATTCAGCAACCCGTTTTCCACTGAAAGTTTGCGGAATAAATCCATACATCGCAGGAACAACATTTGAATACTTTTGCGGACGGTCAAGTTTGAGATACCCGCTTACCTTATCCACTTCGTATTTTACCGTGTCAGTCGACACCATTTCAATAAAGGCCGTGATGCATTCAGGTGCTTTGTCACCTACTTCCACCCCATGCCAGGGATGTGATTTATACCTCAAACCCATTAGTTTACCAATGGGATCCATGATCTTATTTGCCATAATCTAAATTTTGCACAAAGATAAGAGGATTAAGTTAAGGCAACACCCCGCATTTCATTGAAATAGGCTTGAAGGGAAGCTTTTTCTTTTGCCGAACTTTCTTACCAGTTTCAGTATTACCTCTGATCTTCATTCGTATTAATTAACACCTCTATGAAGACGAGATGATTATTTATTGCTTAGTTTCGCGTGATATTTCAAGAGTTTTATAATAACTCTTTTTATAGGATCGTTGAGTGAAACAAGACAAATTCATTTTAGCAGGAAAACATGAAACGTACATTTTATCTTATACCGTTGGTGATTTTTAGCCTGGCATCCTGCCAAAAGGAGCCGGGAACAGGCGGTACATCAACCATTTCGGGCAAAGTTTGGGTGCTTGATTACAATTCAGAATATACACAGATAAATAACAGGTATTATGCCATGAAAGAGGATGTTTACCTGATCTATGGAAATGATGTAGTGTACAGCGAATCCTACAAAACCAGTTATGACGGTTCCTATCGGTTTGATCATCTAAGGAAAGGCAAATACAGGTTATTCTGCTATTCGGATGATACTACCGGAACAATACCGGGTGGGAAATTTCCTGTGATTAAAGACGTTGAAATTACGTCTAACGGCCAGGATTTGAAGCTTGATGATTTTGTGATTGCTAAATAATCTGAGCATGAAGGGCAATTCGGTTCATTATGAGGAGATTAAAAAGCTGCTGGCGGACTTTGAACCTGTTAGCCTGGATGAGTTGGATTCTGTCCGGTTACTTAATAGAGCTGAAAAGAAATTTGTGATGCACATCAGTAAGATGGAGCCATTGCTTTCCGCTGCCAAGGCCTATTACAAGGTTCTTGAAATTAATGAACAACGGCTTCTTGATTATAGCACTGAATATTATGATACCGGTGAAAATGCCATGTACCTGGCTCATCATAATGGCAGGCAGAACCGTTATAAGGTCAGGTTACGTGAGTATTTGGTATCAGGAGAGCAATTCCTGGAAGTAAAGCGCCACCTGAATAATGGGCGGACTACCAAAAAAAGAATTGAAGTTACTGGCAATAACAGTGATGAGGCATTGGGGCAATCCTTGATTGAATCAGCTACCCCTTATCGCCTGGATGGCCTGGAGAAAAAACTGGATAATGTATTTCGGAGGATCACATTGACAAATCACGAATCCAAAGAGAGAATCACAATTGACCTGGGTTTGAGGTTCAGCAATGGTAAGTCCAGTATCGAGCTGCCCTCTGTTGTGATCATCGAAATCAAAAGGGATAAGGCCGGATCTCCTTCTGTTTTTGAGAAGATACTTCGCAATATTGGCATACATGGTTCGAGTGTAAGTAAATACTGCATTGGCCGTGCTTTATTGGAACCGAAACTGAAAGCCAATATGTTTCAGAATAAAATCAGATACCTTGTAAAACTTAACGCTTTAGTTCATGATCATATCAATAAGTCCTGACATTCTGAATATTGAAATGCCTTTGCTCATATCAAAAGCATTCCCATATCTCATATTTTATTTTATCATAAACTCGGTATCCGTTTTCATACTGAGCCGGGTTTTGTATTATCAGAAAACCAGGAAAAAAGACTACCTTTTTACCTATCTCGGTATTAGCAATACCATATTCCTGCTTTGCTTTACCCTGGATAATGTTGAGATGAAGCTTGGACTTGCCCTGGGCTTGTTCGCTATCTTTGGGATCATCAGATACAGGACCAGCCAGGTCAGTATTAAGGAGATGACCTATCTCTTTATGATTATCGGTCTTTCGGTTATCAATGCTTTGGCCAACCACAAGATAGGGCTTGCAGAATTGATTTTTGCCAATATAGTTGTAGTTGGAGGTGTTTGGTTGAAAGAAAGGCTTTTCCTGAGCAACCGGGAAACTTCGAAGCTTATTCAATATGATCAGCTTGAGAATATTAAACCCCGGAACCATGCTGATTTGAAGAAAGACCTTGAAGACAGGATGGGATTTCCAATTAAAAGGATTGAAATTGGCAAAGTCAGTTTAATTAAAGATTGTGTCCAGATAAGGATAGTCTTTGATGAATTGCCTGATGGCGAAGTGTCAAACTTTGTAGTGAATGGAACCGATGACGATACAGACGATGATTAAAATACTTGGGCGAGGTTCATTATTCCTCATTCTATTTCTTGGATTTGCTGTTTTATCCATTGCGCAGGAGAATGATTTCCAGCTATGGACAGATATTTCCGTAAGTAAGGAGCTTTCAAAGAAGTGGGACCTTTCCTTTGAACAGAACCTCCGGTTTGGAAATAATGTTACCCGCCTGGATAAATCGTATTCAAACATTTCAGTCGGTTTCAACCCTGCTGATTTCCTTAAGCTTGCCCTGATGTATCGCTTTGTAATAAAAGATCAGGAAGATTATTACGGACTTGGCCATACTGTGGCTTTCGATGCTACCCTGAAACATAAGTTCAACAGGCTCAAACTTTCCATGCGAAATCGTTTTTTGTTGAAATACTCCGAAGTATTGGCAAAAGATGATGGAAAAATTCCTGATCGCTATTATCGCACAAAAGTTGAAGTCACTTATAACGTGAAGAAATTTCCTGTTGATCCTTATTTTTCCATCGAAACCTTCCTTAATTGTCCGAGAGGCGAACATCCGTATTTTGATGCAATGAGGACTTCCGTTGGGGCAGAGTATTCCTTAAGCAAGAGAAAATCTGTGACTCTTTATTGGCTTAACGAATGGGGATTGAACGACCAGCTGGGGATGAATGATTATGTGCTTGGTCTTTCCTACAGCTACTCATTCTGATTAGACCGTTAACCGCTGCCTAGAAAATATCAAGGATATGGATCTTCATATCCCGGAAAATTGCTGTTTCCCCTTTTCTTTTGCCGCTCAAAGCCTGGCAAATAGGCACCATGGGAGAAATCGTAAAGTAACTTATATCCTGAAGCTCTATTTTTCCCAACCCTACTGAAATGAAATAATTTTGGCCAGGAGTGATAATTACAGCACCGAACTCGACTTTATCCATATTTTTTTTGGGGTCCAGTTTGTCGAGTACCTTAAACTCAACCATCTCCTTCGATAGCTGTTCAGCCATCATATCACGCCGGCGCATCAACTGGGTGCGGAATGCATCATACCTGTCCCTGGGCGCACCATATTCGTTGGCTTGCTGCTGAGCATCCGACATTGCAGCTTCCAGGCTGGCAATGTTATCCAGTATTTTCTTCCTGCAAGCCTCGATAAGTTTCCCCTTTATTTCTGTTTTATTCATTAGTCTCCTTAAAGCGATTGAATCTTAAGGCTTTAACTATAAAATCAGGTAATGAATTCAGGTGATGCCTCTTTTTCAAGTTCAGGTAAATGCCAAATCGTTTGAAAATAGGAACTTTAAGAGTCTCAACAAATTCAATAAGGGTTCCATCCGGGTCAGCGATGTAGGAAAAATGACCGGCAGCTTCCCCCATGTCAAATCCTGCCTGATCGTGGGATGCAATACTGTCGACAGTAAAAGGGTATCCCATTGAGTGGCATTCTTCCCGTAGGCTATGCATTCCACTTACATCGAAACATAGATGAATAAATCCAAGATCACCCCAATAACGGTTCTCGAAAATCTTTTTGGGAGAACGGTTCAAAACCTGGATAAGCTCTATCTGAGTAGGCCCCAGCAACTTACTGAAGCTTCCCATCTTAGGGTCGCTGTGATTTAAGAGTATCCTTCTGAATTCCGACTTCCCACCTGCAACATCTTCCAGGTCAGTAAATACTCCTGTTCTATCATATGCGACCTGGTTGTATGCAAGTATGTTGGTATACAGTGGCAGAGCTTTTTCAATATCGCTTACTCCAATAGTAACGCCATAAACACCACCGGTAGGCTTATTCTCCTCCATAAAGTAAGACTGGCATGCTACCACCTCAAAATAATTGCCGTAAGGATCTTGCAGGAAATAATTAAGTGTGCCATTAGGGGATGTATTCAGGCTGCTAATTTTGTACCCCTTGGATTTATGGAAATTATAGGCTGCCGTAACATCCAGGCTTTTAATCTTGACGGAGAATATTCCAAGGTCGCCTAACAACAAAGGGGTGAGGGGAGGCTGGGGGATTCTCTGAGTGTAATTCCATATTTCGAACCCGCCTCCACCTTGCATATTAAGGGCAAGAGCAGCATGACGTCTTTGGGGCTTTCCGCCCGTGTATGGAAGCATCAGGTTTGCTGTAGCTTCTTCTTCAAAAATACGGATATCAACACCAAACGCTCCCCTGTACCATTTCCAGGATTCATGCACATTTCTGACTCCTATGCCGACTTGTTGAATTCCGCGAATATACTTTTCTGACATTGTTCAGCTTTTTAACAAAAATACAAACTCATTTATATTCAAGCTAGCAAATTGATTATCATTATTCTGTTTCCTAAGTGCTTTTAACCCTGGAAATCATCCGGTAAAACAGGGATGGGAAATAGCGTTTGAGATAAACTGAGATTCGCTCGAATCCACCTATCAATACAACGATCTTATCTTTTTTTACTGCCTTGATAATTTCCCTTGCACATTGGTCGGCTGTTATTCCCTTGTCCTGGCGCTCATCCATTTTACCATGCGCTTTTCCCTGGGGGTCAAGTGCATTGACGGAAATATTTGTCCGGACTCTGTCAGGGCAGGCGATGGTAACTTTAATGTTATCCTGGATATGCTCAATTCGTAAAGTTTCGTAAAATCCGTGTAAAGCATGTTTGGAAGCACAGTAAGCTGATCTGAGCGGAAATCCGAACAGTCCGGACAAACTCGATGTAACTGCAATGTGTCCGCCTCCATTCCGTATCATGGAAGGAAGTAAGCATTTGGTGAGATTGATGTTCGAGAAATAGTTGATCTCCATGATCTTGCGATCATTTTCAAGCGGCGTTTCATTGATCTTCGACCGCTGGCTGATGCCTCCGTTATTAAAAAGCAAGTCAACCGGGCCAAAAAAGGCCAATGCCTGTTCGACAACTGCAGGGATTGAAACAGGATCAGCAAGATCAAAAGGAAGTGATTTGCAGTTTCCTCCTATTCCACTGATTTTGTTACAAACCAAGTCCAACTCTTTGGGCTGATTGGAAGAAATGATAACCTTACATCCTTCCTTGGAGAGATGAAGCGCCAATGCTTCCCCAATTCCTGAAGAAGCCCCGGTAATCCATGCGACTTTATTCGTAATTTCTCTCATTTATCAATCGATTTCATAACAAATGTAGGAGTTATTATGAACACATATATACTCCTGAGGCTTATTAGTTGACGCTTATTTGATGCTATGCAATATCTTTGCTTTAAAATATGATGATCCCTGGATGAAATTTACCTCCTACAATATAGATCCGGAAATTAAGAAAAGTATATCTGAGTCAGGTTTTACGAGGCCTACAGATATACAATTCAAAGCAATTCCACCAATTTTGAATGGGGAAGATGTACTTGCCATTGCACAAACTGGTACCGGTAAAACGGCAGCCTTTGCGATACCGGTATTGCACAGGTTATACAGCAGTTCAAGGCAGGTCGGGGCTTCCGGGATCAGGTGCCTTGTTATGGTCCCCACCCGCGAATTAGCGCTTCAGATCACTGATGTTATCATTCAACTGGCCCAACATACATCAATTAGGACAAGTTCTGTCTTCGGAGGGGTTGAACAGGATCCCCAGATTGCTGCATTGCTATCAGGTGAAGATATACTTGTAGCCACCCCTGGAAGAATGTTCGACCTGGTAAGCCAGGGATTTCTAAAGCTAGCTAATCTCGAGATCCTCATCCTTGATGAAGCTGATCATATGCTTGACCTGGGATTCATTGGTGATATACGCCAACTCATTCGTTTTCTTCCCAAAAAAAGGCAAACCTTGTTCTTCTCTGCCACAATAAGCCCTGAAATAAAGAAACTTGCTTATTCCCTGGTAATTAACCCAATCCGAATCCAGGTATCGCCCAGGGATCCCGTTGCAAAAAACGTTGATCATTCTGTGGCGTTCATCTCTATGGACGACAAACGCTTTTTCCTGGAGCGGTTGATCCGGGAAAATCCTGGAAGTAAAATTCTGGTGTTTGTGAGAACACGGGTAAGAGCTGAACGGGTGTGCAAGGCGCTGGAAAGAGCTGAGATAAAGAGTTACACCATTCATGGTGATAAAGATCAGCAGGAGAGACTAAAGGTAATGAAGCTTTTCAAAAACAATGAAATACAGGTGCTGATAGCTACGGATGTAAGCGCCAGGGGTATTGATGTTGCTAGTGTGGAATATGTGGTGAACTATGATCTGCCTGATAAGGTTGAAAATTATGTTCATCGCATCGGCAGGACAGGAAGGGGAAATCACAGGGGGAAAGCTGTTTCTTTTTGCAGCCCGGAGGAACGTGAACTGTTAGAATCCATATCCGAATATATCGGGAAGGATATCCAGGAATTAAAGATTGACCGGAAAGAATATGCAGAAACCCTTGATTTCTCAGTAGTGGTTGAATCCGATTGGAAAAAACTCCTGCTGGAAGATGAAAAAACTCCGAACAGGAAAAAGCGGAAACGTTAATCCAATTATCATTCTATTTAGAGGTTCTGGATTTAATTAAAAAAAACATTGTCAAATTGGCATATTTGTCTTATTTATAGCTGACAAAATGGCATTTATTTTGTATATTTGATAATTGGTTCGACAATTGACTTGCTCCGTTGGGCTAATATGGCCCGGAAAGGAGAAAAAATGAATTTCAACAATTTTACGATCAAGGCCCAGGAGGCTATCGAACACGCAAGGCAGTCAGCTGAAAATAATCTGAACCAGGCAATAGAACCATTGCATATTCTTAAGGGGCTTCAAGAGGTCGATGAGAATGTAATGCCGTTCCTTCTCAGGAAGATAGGAGTGGATCCTGTACAACTTTCAGATCAAACAGAGAAACGTATTCAATCGCTCCCAAAAGTTAAAGGAGGAGGCGAAGCATTCCTGACGAATGAGTCAACGAAAGCTATAGAGCGCTCCATTTCCCTTATGAAGGAATTCGCTGATGAATATGTATCCATTGAACTGCTTTTTCTCGGGATACTTGCGGCAGGTGATACTGCTTCAGGACTGCTGAAAAGTTTGGGTGTTAATGAGAAGGATCTCAAATCTGCAATTCGTGAACTTCGGAAAGACAGCAATGTCAGGAGTCAGACGGCTGAAGATACCTACAACGCATTAAGTAAATATGCCCGTAACCTTAATGAACTTGCAAGCGCCGGAAAACTTGATCCGGTGATTGGCAGGGATGACGAAATCAGGAGAATATTGCAGATCCTTTCAAGAAGGACTAAGAATAATCCCATCCTGATTGGTGAACCTGGTGTTGGAAAGACAGCTATTGCAGAGGGACTGGCTCACAGGATCATAAACGGGGATGTGCCCGAGAACCTGAAATCAAAGCAAGTATTTTCACTTGATATGGGCGCCCTCATTGCAGGAGCAAAATACAAGGGCGAATTTGAAGAACGCTTGAAAAGCGTTGTTAAGGAGGTAATTTCTTCGGAAGGAGAAGTGATCCTTTTCATTGATGAAATACATACTCTTGTAGGTGCAGGTGCTTCCGAAGGAGCCATGGATGCTGCCAATATTCTTAAACCCGCACTAGCCCGTGGAGAGTTGAGAGCTATCGGCGCAACAACACTGAAAGAATACCAAAAATATTTTGAGAAAGACAAAGCGCTGGAGCGTCGTTTCCAGCTTGTAATGGTTAATGAGCCGGATATGCCGGATGCAATATCCATCCTCCGCGGGCTTAAGGAGCGTTATGAAACGCATCACCAGGTAAGGATCAAGGATGAGGCAATCATTTCCGCGGTAGAGCTCTCCCAACGCTATATAACTGACCGTTTCTTGCCCGACAAGGCCATCGACCTAATTGATGAAGCAGCTTCCAAACTGAGGCTTGAAATCAATTCAGTTCCTGAAGAACTTGATGAAATTGAAAGGAAGATCCGTCAGCTTGAAATTGAAAGGGAAGCTATCAAACGTGAAAAGGATGAATTGAAACTGCTTCAGTTAAGCGCTGAACTTGCCAACCTGGAAGCAGAACGTAATAACCTGAAAGCCAAGTGGCAGGCCGAAAAAGCTGTGGTTGAAGGAATTCAAAGAGAAAAGAAAGGTATTGAAGATTTGAAGTACCAGGCTGAGCAGGCTGAACGGGATGGTGATTTCGGGCTGGTTGCCGAAATCAGGTATGGAAAGATCAAGGAGGCTGAAAACAAGTTAAATCAGTTCAAGGCCCAATTGCAGGAATTACAGCTGCACTCAGCATTGATCAAGGAGGAAGTGGGATCGGAAGAGATCGCTGAGATCGTATCACGCTGGACGGGTATACCTGTCAGCCGTATGATGCAAAGCGAGAGGGAGAAATTGCTTCACCTGGAGGATGAACTGCATAAGAGGGTTGTTGGCCAGGACGAGGCTATTGAAGCTATCTCAAATGCTATACGCAGGAGCCGTGCGGGTTTGCAGGATGTAAAACGCCCGATCGGATCATTTATTTTTCTTGGGACGACAGGTGTCGGTAAGACAGAACTGGCAAAAGCCCTTGCAGAATATATGTTCAATGATGAAAATGCGATGGTGAGGATTGATATGAGCGAATACCAGGAAAGGCATGCAGTTTCGAGGCTTGTAGGAGCTCCGCCGGGATATGTGGGATATGATGAAGGAGGACAGTTCACAGAAAAAGTCAGGAGAAAGCCCTATTCAGTAGTGCTTTTTGATGAGATGGAGAAAGCGCATCCGGATGTCTTCAATATCCTCCTTCAGGTCCTGGATGATGGCCGCCTCACCGATAATAAAGGTCGGGCAGCAGATTTCCGGAATACCATCATCATAATGACCTCTAACCTTGGATCACAGCTGATACAGGAGAATTTTGAGAACTTGACGGATGGTAACCGGGATAAATTGATAGAACAGACAAAATCTGAGGTTCTTGAGTTGCTCCGGAGAAGTATCCGTCCGGAATTCCTTAACAGGATTGATGAAACTATTATGTTCCAGCCCCTGAGCAAAGCTGAAGTCCTTCAGATTGTGAACCTGCAGCTGGATAAACTGGCTGCATCGCTTGGTAAAAATGGAATTGATATTTCTGTTTCTGAGGATGCGAGGGAATGGATTGCTGCGGAAGGGTTCGATCCACTATATGGGGCCCGCCCCATAAAAAGAGTAATCCAACGCGAAATCCTCAACAAGTTGTCTAAGATGATCCTATCCTCCGAAATTCGAAATGACAAGGCAATCTCAATAGGTTTTGACGGAAATCAAATCGTTTTCGATAACTAAAACAGACGCAAAAAGCCCTGCAAATCTTATGGAAATGCAGGGCATCTGTTATTTTTTTCAAGATCAATTATTGGGTGCACCCTGGCCGATCCAGATCTTAACCATTCTTACCTGGCAATCGGTTAATTTGTTCCCGTTCTTAGGCATCGGTGAATAGCCAGTAAGATGGTCAATTGTTCCTACTAACCTGCCATTGTCTGCAATAGCCTTTACATCAGAATACAAAGCCAGTGGAATACCCCCACCAGGACTGGTACCATTATGACAACCCAGGCAGAAGTTGGTTATGATTGGCCTGATATGAGTTGAGTAAGCAACATTAGCTGTGTCGCACCCGCTTTCAAGGCAGCTGTTATCCTTAGCACCTTGTCTGATCCATTTCGAAAGGGAGGCCAATTGGTCCGAATTCATTGGTGCTGCCGGGTATGGTGGCATGATATCTTCTCCGCCATTCACCATGGCGCGGTATATCTTGCTGCTTGTTGGAGAGGAAGTGTTGATTCCACCAGTAGCCATGATATTGCTGTATGTGTCCAGTTTGATTCCTTCTTTATGGGAAGAAGCATCGTGACATCCGCTCATTGCGCAACTTGATTTCAGCATAGGAAGGATCAGCTGTTCGAAGTAAACAGTATCCGTGCTGCAATGGTAAGCAGAAGTGGTGGTTGTATCTTTCCCTGTTGTATCTGTAGGGGTTGGATCAGTAATGGTTATGATCTCAGGATCATGCTTGCAGGAAACAATGACTGCTGCAAAAACGCTAAATGCGAATAAGTGGTTAAGGATTCTGTTTATACGAGCCATGATAGTTGGGGTTTTCCTATATAACGCAAATATATAGAATATTGTATATGTGCCCGGGATTTTCTGTTAATGCTTCCTCGCCGTTATATAAAGCGATCCTGCAATTTCCTTGAGGATAGGGACTTTTTCAATGGCATTCCCGATTCCTGATATGGCTCCAATCAGGCTTTGAGGTATTGCAGGATGAAGAAAATCAAAAGGCTGAATGTGTATATCTGTGAAACCTGTATTATGCAAGAGTTGTCTCAAAGTCCAGCGGAAGAAAGCAGTTTCATCCGGGGAATCACCTAGCCTGCGCTTCAGGTAGGGGATATTCTTCTGCAAGGCTATCTGTGGATTCATCATATTAGGTTCAGTAAAGCAGATAATTCCACCAGGTTTCAGAACCCTGAAGAATTCACTGATAGCTTTGTCAATCTCAAGGTGATGAAGTACTGAACTACCAAGAACTGAGGTAAAGGATGCTGCGGGGAATTCAAGGGCATAAGCATTAGCTATCTTGAAACTTACATTTTTTTCCTGGATATCTTTCCGGGCAATATCAAGAAGCTCTGGCGAGATATCTATTGCAGTGATCGCTGCTCCTGTCCTGACAATTTCCTTTGTGAAATATCCTGTACCGCAACCAATCTCCAGGACTGTATCACTCGCTTTCAGGTGTGATGTAAGCATCTTTACCCTTCTTTGCCATCTTACTTTCCCGGCAGGTGATTCCCAGTTCCATACTTCCCCGGCACCTTCACGTGCTAGGAATTTCCCGTGTTCAATTTCATTCAGCAACCTTTTCTCCATGCTAACTTTTTTTCTATGCTAACTCTTAATAAATTTTAATTACATGAATTTCAGTTTCTTAGCAGCAAACGCACTCATCTTGATTAGCAACCATCCATGACTGAAACGGTTAATCTGCGTGCTCCCATACTCCCGGTCTCGGTAACGTATGATTATCTCCTCAATTTTCAGGTTAAGTTTTGCAGCCCCGAAAAGCAGGTCAAAATCTCCAAATGGATCAAAATCTCCGAAATAGGACCGGTTCTGGATGATCTTTTCATAATCCCTTTTGTACAGGACCTTTGTTCCGCAGAGAGTATCCGTAAGCCTTTGACCCAGCAAATATGTAAAGAACCAGCCAAAAAACTTATTCCCCAGTAAATTCAGGAAACGCATTGCATTTTTATCCATGGGATATACAAGCCGGCTACCATTGATAAACTCACCCTTGTTGTAGCGCAGGGCATCGTAAAATTTGGGAAGTTCTTCAGGAGGCATGGTTAAGTCGGCATCCAGTATCATCAGGATCTCTCCGTCGGCAACATCAAAGCCTTCGCGAACAGCATTTCCTTTTCCTTTAGCGCTTTGTTTCATTACAACTATATCCTTTTCCGGATAGGCTTCTTTAACCCTCAACATTTCTTCAAATGTATTATCCGAAGAATTGCCTTCTACGAAAATAAATTGCTGGCGAGTCCCGAACTCAGGAGTCCGCTTGATGGCATTTTCAATGTTACCCTTCTCGTTCCTGGCGGGTACGACGATGGAAACACTGTACTGCTGATTATCATTCAGTACCGGCCTGGCGATAACAAGGTTTACCAGGTCAAGGTGGTTGATGATTGGCAGATTGGCGAAAATGCGGTTAAATAGAAGGTTGATTATAGGAATAAATTTTGGAAACAATAGCTTCCTTTCAATTTTAATAGTCTGATAACCTTCAAGCAGTAAAAGGCTTTGAAGATCCCTGGTTGTAAACCAGTTCTGAGCCGGTTGCTTCATCTTCATTCCTACAAGTTCACCTGCTTTTAATACCGGTTCCCAGCGGAAATTGTACTGCGAAATAACAATCCTGGTATGCGAATGGCAGAGTTTGCGGATGTTATGCAGGGCTTTCTGTACATCCCAGAGGCAATTGGTAAGATCGGAAAGAATAATGTAATCGAAAGTGTCACTGAGTTTGAGCTCTTCAATATCATCAACTTCAAAGTGAAGAGAAGGATACTTAACCCGGGCAGACTCTATATATTCTTTTGCAAAATCAATACCCATCCCATAGGAGGGTTTTGTGGCATTTAATAAGTCACCTAACCCACAGCCTATTTCCAGCACCTTTTTCCCTTCAGGAATGATGAAAGCTATATATTTCTCAAGTGAGCGATGATAAAAACTGTTCCTTTTTTTCCAATGTATTCGGGAAGAAGCCGTTCGACTGAAAAAATCCCGGATTTCTGATTTCGTCATATAATACTTGCTACAAGCTACAAATTAAGCGAAAAAGAAATTATGGTAAATCATTTAAATATTGTGAAATTTGCATTTCACTAAAATTCAGGTCAATGAAGGAGAAAGCCGTGAATCAGAAAAAGGGTGTTCCCGGAAAGGTTAAGGAAAAAGCTGTTGCTAAGCCAGCCAGTAGTTTATTTGAACTGCTTGATAATTATCTGGACAAAAGTTTTCCCTGGTTGATATGGGTATTGCTTGGACTGGTCTTGCTTTTCAGCCTATTACTCTTTGATCAGAAAATAAGCCTTGCCGGTGATGATTCATCGTATATCATTCGCGCTTCAGAATTCATTCATTCATTCAAGTATCCGGGATTCCAGGGCCCACTGTATCCAATGTTCCTAGGACTTGTGGTTGCCATTTTCGGAATAAGCCTGATACCGCTTAAAATTGTGTCTTTACTTGCAATGATGGGATTCTTCTATGTTACCCTGAAGACGTTTAAGAACCGTGTTCCTTCAACAATCCTGTTCTTTTCATTGCTGGTTGCAACTATCAACTCTTATCTTCTGTATTATGCCAGCCAGACTTACAATGAATCATTTTACCTGCTTATTCAGTCACTCCTGATCTATGTGTTCTTCAGCAGGTTTATCGACCAGGGGAGTGAAGTTTCATTGAAATCGGATATCCTTAACCATTTGATGTTAGCAGGTTGCCTTCTGGCTGTCACACTCACTAAAAATATTGGCTTTTCAGCAATTTTTGCTGTTTTGGGATACTTCCTGCTGAAAGGACAGTGGAAAAACCTTCTCTATGCAATTTTGGCTTTTGCGGCTGTTTTTCTGGTATTCCAGGGAATACGATATGCCCTTTGGAGAGAAGGTGGACTACAGTTTGCAAGCCAGGGATCCGGACTGTTGAATAAAGATTATTACCTGCCTCAAAATGGGAAAGAAGATTTTGCGGGAATGGTTAAGCGATTTACGGATAATTCACAACTCTATTTTTCAAAGCACCTGTTATATATGACAGGATTCAGGTCCTATGTCCCAAGTATGCCCTTAATACCTATGGCTGCTATTGGTGTTTATTTCCTGGCTCTTGTTTCGTTAATCTTCACGTATCGAAAGAATGCCTACCTGTTTTTCATTGGCTTATTGTCCGGATCCTTTCTGATCATTACATTCATTGTGCTCCAGGCAAAATGGGACCAGGGAAGGTTGATTATTCCAGCTCTCACTTTCCTGATCATGGTGATCTTCAGTTCCTTGTATTACTTTACTCAACTAAAGAAATGGAAGGCTCTTCAATTCATACTACCGGTTCTTGCTGTTGTTATATTCTTCCAGACATTTGCTGATACCACTGTTGAGATCAAAAAAACCCGGGAAGCAACAGGACGATATGGCGGATTAACCCCTGATTGGAAGCATTACCTTCAGGCTAGCGAATGGGCTGCGGAGAATCTGCCTCCTAAAGCAATTGTGGCTTGCAGGAAACCTTCAATATCCTTCGTATACGGGAAAGGACGTAACTTCTATGGGATTATGCAGATCCCTTCTTTCAGCCTTGACCAGTTCTATGCTATTTGGAAAGAGCATTCCAAAGGAATGGTAGCTTTTTCATATGCTGATTTTAGTAATAAGCAGTTGCCGGCTGGCATGTTCGATACATTGAAACACAACATGCTCGCCCAATTCTATGTAGGGGATAAATTCTATTTTATTGAACAGATGCCTGACAGCCTAATGCAGAAAACCCTGCTGGCTACTGAAGGCATGCATGTGCCCGGAATAACTTCTGTTGAGTCAATGAAGGAAATCGTAAAACTGGTCAATAAGCCGGCAACGGTAATTTATCCTGATTCACTGCTTAACCTGTTGATCCAGAATAGGGTTACGCATGTTCTTACAGCTAATCTCCGAAGGAACAGTTTTGAAAAGAATGGCCAGATTATCAATACAGTAGAACGCTACCTGGGATTTATAGAAGACAAATATCCTGGTTTCATGTCCAAAGTGACGCAGATCGGTTCAGATGATAATGAACCAGCTGCAATTTTGAAACTGGAATATGATAAGACTGAGAAAGTACTTAATCCCTGATCATTTTAAGTCTTTCTGATTCCTGAAAAAATCGCTGTACAAAAGTTGAAGGTATGCTTTAGCTTCTTCTTTCAGATCGGGATTTGATGTGATGGCCCGGGTATAGTTATTTGTTACTGTATTATAGATCAGGTTATCCTTTAAAGTACGGAATCCGAACCCTTCGTTAAATGTATAGAAGGCAAAGTTGTTTGCTTGAGTTGAAAGTATATTCTTGCTGAAGATGAATTTACTGCCATCTATATTCAATTGATTAAGCAGGGTAGAAGCCAGGTCAACCTGGGAGCAGATAGGCGTAATTACTGTATCCCTAATGGCTAAAGCTCCGCCAATCCAAATCATCGGGATATGCTGCCGGCGAAAGTCTTCATAGCCTGAGTTTCCGGGTAGCTTGCTCCCGTGGTCTGCAATGATTACCACCAGGGTGTTTTTCCACCAGTCCCTTGTTTTTGCTACCCTGATGAAATCCCCGATACACTTGTCAGTGTAGTGGATAGAATTCAGAAATTTTGTGTCTATATCATTTCCTTTCAGCAGGGGAGGGATAGGAATAATGAAAGGTTCATGACTTGTGAGCGTAAGTATTGTCGAAAAGAAGTTGTGCGCAGATGAAGGCATTTCCTTCAGGAACCTGTTCATTACAATATGATCCCAGGCTCCCCATTTGGAAGCTAGTTCTTCAGGACGAAAATCCACATCGGATATAAACCTGCTGAAACCAGCCTGAACAAGAAATGATCGGTAATTGGCAAATTCAAGTGTGCCTCCGTAGAAGAAAGAGGAATGGTATCCATTTTTATTTAATTCAGCAGGAAGGAAAGGTAATTTCTCCGTCAGTTTCTGGTATTTCAGTGGACTGGATCCTGGTAAGGAATAATATCCGGCAATTACAGCTGCAATGCCTTTATCTGTTCGATCGGAGGAGGCCATTACATGATTAAAAAGGATTCCTTCATGTGCCAGGCTGTCAAGGTATGGTGTGATACCCTTCTGCCCTCCTGTGACTTCGACAGCCTTGGCAGTGAGGCTCTCAACGATCATTATAATGATGTTGGGCCGGTCAGAATTAAGCAACTTATATGTACCGCCTGTTTTGGACAGTAATGGTTGAACCAGCTGATGCATCCTTTCAGGACTGTAATAGATATATTTTGTCTCGAGATCTTTGCTTTCAGTTATTGAAAATGCAACATTCCAAACAGGATTAATGGCTGCGTGATTGGCAAACTGGTTCTGGGAGAAATAGGCACTGCTGATGGTCAGGCTGGAGATCCCCAGTCCGCCCCGGATTGGAATGACCAGGAAGAGAACTAAGATGGTTAGCAGGATGGTTTGAAATCCTTTCGATTTTACTTGTATAAATAACGAACGGAAGATCCGGAGAAATATCCTGTAAATCAGTACTGACATCAAAAAGATAAACAAAATGCCGCCTACCCATGTGAACCATCCTGCTGAAGCAGTCATCGCCCTTAAATTACCCATATAGAATAAGGGAGTGGCATCCAGGCGGAAACCCCAGTAAGAATAAAGGTTTACATCAATTACGACAATAGCAGTTACAACGATGCATACGACGAATGTATAGTATTTGATTACCAGCTTGAATACACGTTTGTTCAAGAAGCTGTCCAGGATCAGGAGTAAGCCTGGCAGGATGCTGATATAAGCCGACATGGATGCATCCAGCATGAAACCGTAGCGAAAGGTCAATAAGGCTTCCGTAAATGAAAGGTGGGAAGATTGATCCCAATGATAAAGTAGGAAGCAAATACGGGAAAGCACGAAAAGCAGGTACCAGAAAAGCAAGTACAATACAAACAACAGGACTCTTTTCTTCATCTGATCTCCACCTTTTGAATTGCAAAAATCTGAATTATTTCGTTACCACTCTTAAAAGTAACTGAAATGAGGTGTTTCGGGAAAGGAGTTTCTTAATTTTGCAGATACTTATTATATGGATTAAGCCTATTCATCCAGAAATTGCTATTTATCATGGTTTATTTTGAAATGATCATCTGATTTTACTTATGATACAAACAGAACTGAAAGAGCTATTACTTGCCGAAACTTCAAGGGCAAATACGGATTTTGTCGGTAACATCGTGAAGAAGAAGCCGGAATTGATCCATGATTTATGGGAAATATATTTCAGGAAGGAAGAACCCATTTCGCGCCGTGCTGCCTGGATCATTGATACAGTCTCGGAAAATCACCCGGAATGGGTAGCCCCATATATCCCTGCTCTGATTGATCTTCTGCCCACTTTTAATCATGACGGATTGAAAAGGCATGGCCTCAGGATGCTGGAGCGGAGCATAATTCCAGATGACAGGCAAGGAGATTTAATGAATATTTGCTTTGAATGGCTGCTGTCAAAAGAAGAAGCTGTTGCCGCCAAAATGTACTGTATGCTTATTCTTCATTCCTTATCCAGCCAGGTGCCTGAAATACGGCATGAATTGATCGATACCATTGAATTCCAGATGGCTGAAGGGACACCGGGATTCATAAGTATTGGGCGCAAAATACTCAAACAGCTGTACGCAGCTACAAAGTAATTCTCGAATAGAACACGATTGGCTTTATGATTATTCCATAAAAAAACCGGGCAAAACCCGGTTTCAATTATTCATGTTTTCGGTTATCTCATATCGTCTACAGATACACCCGGATGTTCAGCTTTATTAAAAATAAACTCCTTGTCAGCAATTACCTGGTCGGTAATGAACTTGTTTACATTGTAGGTGAAAATGCTCCCACCTCTGTCGTAAATGATGAATTGCTGAATCTGTTTCTTAGTCTTGTCAATCGATAACTTCACCTTAGTGTAAGATTTTCCTTTTGCATTGGGATAAAGCTCAATTACCTGCGTATTCCCTTTTTCTTCGATGAACTTGGACTTGTAATCCTTTGTATAGTTCGTCAGGAGCTTGGTTGGAGTGAAGGAATCATCGTCAGCGCTTGCTGCATTGATCTGAACTTCATTGGCATCCTTCAGGAAAGTCCACATTGTTTTGCCATCGCAAATGACATCCTGGCGGGCTACGGACAACTTGTATTTATCGCCTTTCGACATAAGAGAACCCGTAAACTTGTCATTAATCTTCTCCTTTTTGTTTTCCATGGTATAGGAAAAATCAATATGGATTGATTTGTAAGCCTTCGTTTTCGCTGAGACTTCATTCAGGATGGTAGTTGCTTTGGAATCATTTTGTGCAAAGGCAGAAAAAGCGAAGCAGATCGCTGCTGCCAAAATCATCAGTCTTTTCATTCTTTAATTGTTTACTTTCAGTTAAGTTTTATTGGAAAGAGAAAAAGTATCCATCAGGAGCACAACTTCTCAGGTTAAGCTAAAAATTAAGTTGATGGATTACATTTTGGGTGTCGGTTAGAATTCTTCCGGAAATTCTTTGCTGCGTAGATCTTTCAAAAATTGTTCCAAAGCGAATTCTGTAGCTACTTTTACTTCACGGGCTTTGCTTCCTTCGAATGGGCCTACAATTCCAGCAGCCTCAAGCTGATCAATAATCCTACCGGCCCTGTTGTATCCTAGTTTTAGCTTTCGCTGCAACAAAGATGTCGAGCCCTGTTGTGAAGAAACAATGATATAGGCTGCTTCTTCAAAAAGCTCATCACGCTCATTGGGATCCATATCTTCCAGTGGAGCAGCATCTTCTTCATTGAATTCGGGCAAGGCATATGCAGTCGGGTATCCCCGTTGTGAGCCAATAAATTCAGTAATTCTTTCAACTTCATGAGTGTCGATGAATGCACATTGCAGACGGATAATGTCACCACCCTGGGATAAAAGCAGATCACCGCGTCCAATCAACTGGTCAGCACCACCAGTATCAAGAATAGTCCTGGAGTCGATCTTGGAGATAACCCTGAAAGCAATACGAGCCGGGAAATTGGCTTTAATAGTACCTGTAATGATATTGACTGATGGTCGCTGGGTAGCGATGACCAGGTGTATTCCAATGGCACGGGCCAATTGGGCCAAACGTGTAATTGGGTGCTCTACTTCCTTACCGGCTGTGAGGATCAAATCAGCGAACTCATCGATCACCACTACAATATAGGGGAGGAATTTATGGCCCTGCTCAGGGTTAAGCTTGCGGGCAATGAACTTGATATTATATTCCTTGATGTTGCGAACCTGTGCATCCTTAAGCAAGTCATAACGCTGATCCATCTCAATGTTGAGTGAGTTGAGCGTCCTAACTACTTTACGGGTATCTGTAATAATAGCCTCTTCTGAATCAGGCAGCTTCGCCAGGTAGTGACGTTCAATCTTCGAAAAGAGAGTGAGTTCCACTTTCTTTGGGTCAACCATCACGAATTTAAGTTCAGCCGGATGCTTCTTGTAAAGAAGAGAAGCAATGATGGCATTCAATCCAACAGACTTGCCCTGCCCGGTTGCGCCTGCCATCAGGATATGTGGCATCTTGGTCAGGTCGGCAATGAAGTCCTCGTTGGCTATAGTCTTTCCAATTGCAAAAGGAAGATCGAATTTGGTGGTTGAAAATCTTTCCGAACCCATGATGGTCTTCATACCAACAATCTCCGGCTTTTGATTCGGGACTTCAATACCAATGGTACCTTTTCCAGGAATTGGGGCGATGATCCTGATTCCCAATGCCGATAAACTCAAAGCTATATCATCTTCCAGGTTCTTGATCTTAGAGATCCTCACACCAGGGGCAGGGATAATTTCATACAAGGTTACTGTCGGCCCTATGGTTGCCTTGATCTTGTCAATCTGGATGCCGTAATTCCCTAAAGTAGAGACAATCCGGTTTTTATTGGCCTCCAGTTCTTCTTTATTTACACTTATTGCTCCACCACCATACTCATCCAGAAGATCTATTCCTGGAAATTTGAAAGTGCCCAGGTCCAGGGTTGGATCAAAAGGTGTATCCATTGTAAAATGCGGAGTCTTTTCATCATCAACTTCAGCTTTAACTTCAGGCTCCTTTTCTACAATTGTGACAGGCGGAGCATTTACCGGGGTAACTGTAAATTCTACCTTACTTGCATTTTGCCTGGATGCCGGAACATTGACAGGGGGTACATTTACCGGCTCAAAGCCCTGGCTGTCGACCTGGACAGGTTTGATGGCCTGGTTTACAGCTTTGTTTTGAACAGTTGCCTTCCCAATATTTTCATGCTCATCCTTAACCGCAAATTCTACCGTATTGTACTTATCGATCAACTCATCCTGGCTAACTGTATTTTTTGCGGTTTCCGGGTTCACCGCCTGGAGTAACTCTTCTGTGATATCTTCCTTTACCAGTTTCTTCTTAAATACGTGCAAAGAGAAGTTATAGGCAATAACAAGGAAAGATATGAAAATGAATACCAGGAGCAGTCCAAGGCCCATTTTCCCTATTAAGCCCTCAAGCCATAAGGATGATTCATAACCTGATATACCACCAAGGATTGAAAATGTTGTATCCTTTAAGAAAAATGCAAGAGTGACGGAAAGCCATACGGTCATGGTGACAGCAATTCCAAAACTTCTTCCCAACGGAACAATTGTGTGTTTGAGAGTTAGTCGCACACCAAGGATGAAAACCCAGGCAAGCATCAGGAAAGATCCAATCCCAAAACCTTGCTTGATGAAAAAGGTTGATAAGGCAGCTCCTAACCGGCCTCCAAGGTTGTGTGTTTCAATCGTTTTATCGGATATAACCCTGGAGAAGCTAATCCCTGAAAAGATATCATCCGTGCCACCGCTGAACCAGTTGAATAAGTATGAAATGAAGGCAATCAGAAGGAATAATGAAGCCAGTAATGAAAAAATCCCAACTACCTGGGCCACTTTTTCAAGCCTTGTAGTTTTTGGAAGTTTCAATTCGTCGATTTGCTTCTTGGGTTGCCGGGTTTTTTTCTCTTTGCTCTCTTTTGGCTCGGAAGACTTTTGCTCTTCCTGCCTGAGGGTATTCCGGGGCATTGAATTTGTCGTTTTCTCCTGCATATGTGTTGAATATCAACAAAATGAAAATCCTGGGGATTTTCGTGGATCCAGTTTCTGTGGTTTCACAGGATATAATTCAGTTGATGCTGAAAAAGATCACATTTGTAATGCAAATGTAACAAAATAGAAGGAATTGCTTTCTGAATGATTTTCAAAGAAATAAAGAATCCTCCTTGTTAGGGGAGGATTCAGCTATACGCGTCGATGTTTGATAGCTATTTCTTTTTACTCGCTTGTTTTATCTGGTGAAATTCAGCCTCAGTAACAGCTTTATAATCTGCAGGGATTTCGAAAGTCTTGTTTGAAATACGACCGGAATTAACTTCGGTTGCAGTGATATGCATTACAACTCCCATGGCTGTATAATCCATATCCAGCATGATTCCCTTTACACCTTTGGCATTTGTATTAAAGTAAATGTTATTGGTGCCAAGGTCATCAGAATAGAAAACAGTATTCTTTTGAGATTTTCCACCTCTGTCAGTGACGGTTACCTCTGCTGATTTGCATTTATAACCAGCTATCGTTTTGGTTTCAGTTCCAGGAGAGGCAACAGGTTGATCCCCTTTCGCAAATTCTTCCTTGGTTTTCTTAATGGCAAATTTACCTTCTGTGGCGTCAATGAGACGTGTAACAGAGGTTTCATCACCATTGATAATAAATGTGTATTTTCCGTTAGGCAATACCAGTTCGAATTTGGCTTTGTTACCGGCTACCTGCATCTCGAAGTTTTGGGGTAGGGAAGCTGCCATTGCACCTGCACTGGCTGGATAGTTGATCTTGTATTTAATAGTCCCGGTAAAATTACGCTGAGCAAATGAAGAAAATGCGGTAGCAGCAATTAATACTAGTGCGATCAAGAATGATTTGGTCATGAAGTTTTAGGGTTTTATGTGATAATTAACATTAAAGTAACGGTGGTAATAAATATAAATTGTGCCGAAGAAGAAGACTATTAAGATTATTGGACTAATCGGAACAGTTTATTCCAACGGATCTTTCCACCAAACAATGATTGATTAGGATCCAGCGAAAGCCATACGAATACAGCCTTTCCCACAACGTGGTCAATGGGAACAAATCCCCAGAAACGGCTGTCAGCAGAATTATGGCGGTTATCTCCCATCATCCAGTAATAATCCATCTTAAAAGTGTAGGTAGTTGCTTCTTTTCCATTAACATAAATCTTATCACCCTTAACATCCAGTTTATTGAGTTCATAAGCTTCTATGACTCTTCTGTATAAAGGAAGCGTTTTCAGGTTCAATGGTACTGTAGCTCCTTCTTTTGGAAGGATGATGGGGCCGTAATTGTCGCGATTCCAGGGATAATTAAGGGTGTCATAAGGAAATATATCTTCCTGGTATGAATTCTTAGGATACATTTCCTTTGTGATAGAGGCAACATTTGGCAGGTTCTTAACCTCAGCATAGGCTTTAGTGGTAAGGGAAAGAGAAGCCATTGTGCATTGAGTCAGAAGTTGTCTTATGTTATCAGGATTGTTTTTATATTCTTTTAAAATGGGATCCAGGTATTCCATTCTGTTTTCCGGGAAATACAAAACCCCATCTGTGATATTGTATTTATTAAGGGTCTTCATACTAATCCCATAATCAGAAAATTTGATATCATACATGAATTGTGAATTCAGCGGTGTTTCGATAGCTTTGTCGTTTACGTAAACAACCTGGTCACGAACCTCCAGCTTGTCACCGGGCAATGCAATACACCTTTTGATATAATTTTCTCTTTTATCAACCGGCCTTGCAACTATATCACCAAACTCCTGCTTGTTGGTCCAAACTTCGTTCCTGCCATAATGCCTCAGAAGCGAGTAGTAGCTGTTATCCTGGTGATTTAATGAAACTGTATCACCGTCCGGGTAGTTGAATACAACAACATCATTATGTTTTATAGTTGTAAAGCCCGGGAAACGATAATAAGGCCACTTGATCCATTCAAGATAAGATTTTGTGTTCTTGGTAAGTGGCAATGTATGATGGACAAATGGGAATGCAATGGGAGTATTGGGGAGTTTTGGCCCATAGCTGAGCTTGCTAACAAAAAGAAAATCGCCAACAAGCAACGATTTTTCCATGGATGAGGTTGGAATTGTATAGGCTTCTACCATGAAAATGCGAATGATTGAAGCAGCTACCACTGCAAATATTATAGCATCAACCCATTCCCGGGTAACTGACTTCTTAACTCTTACCTGGTCTTTAGGCTGAATATATTGCTCTTTTGCTGACAACCCTAAATAAGGCAGGTAGACAATAGGAAAGATCACAGCCAGCGCCTGCTCTCCCAGGGAGTACTTTTTGTATCCCTTCGCGGTTTCAACAATCATCAGCATGATCATGAATACATTAATGAAAGGCACTAACATGAGCGCAAACCACCACCATTTTTTGCCAATCACCTGGGTCCAGACGTAATAATTATAAACGGGAACAAGAGCTTGCCAGGATGGGCGGCCTGCATCCTTGAATACCCAGAATAACAGGTAAGGAAACAGCAGTATCAAGATGATCATGATTGTCATGAGGTCCATAAGAGGGAATTTGTGTGACTATAAAGATTGGCAAACAGATGCTGCACGCGTTATTAATGCAAATATCAGTTAATATCTTGATATATTGGTTACTTGCTTTCGTTAATTTGTGTTAACTGAGTGGTGAAGCAACATATTGACTGACCTGGGCTATAGAAGATAAGTTATAAGTAATTAGTTATTAATCAATATAATGAATATCGGATCAGGCAGGGAAATCAAAATCCCAGCAGATCTTTCATTGTATAAATACCCTTTTTCTCATACAGGAATTCTGCTGCCATCAGTGCTCCTTTGACAAATCCATGTCTGTTGTAAGCTTCATGCCTGATGCTGATCTTGTCAATCTCCGAAATCCAGTCCACCTCATGTATACCGGTAACGGTTCCTTCACGCCTGGAAATTATTTCCAGTTCCGAAAGACGTTTTCCGTTTGAATTTGTCCAGGAATCTTTACGATCCAGGTTTTGGAGTATAGTGTTAGCCAGGGTAATGGCAGTGCCGCTCGGGGCATCCAGTTTCTGGGTATGATGGATTTCTTCCATTTTTACATCATAATCCGGATACTGGTTCATAATTGCCGAGAGCCGGTTATTTATCTCCATAAAAATATTTACCCCGATGCTGAAGTTGGATGAATAAAACAAACTTCCATTTAGTGATTTGCAGTATTCTGCAACCTCGTTAAATTTTTCACTCCAGCCTGTAGTGCCGCTGACAACCGGGATTCCTAGTTCAAAACAGTTTTTCAGGTTGTCCACTACCACGGATGGTACAGTAAATTCAATAGCTACCTCACTTTGCTTGAGGATGTTCTTTTTGGTTTTCCAATCATCTTCATTGTCAATAACAACATGAATTTCGTGTTTTAGCGAGAGGGCAGCCTTTTCAATTTCCTTCCCCATTTTGCCATAACCAATCAGAGCTATTTTCATAGGATATATGGAATGTTTTGTACTATAATTTTAGACAGGAATAAGCAGTTAAAGGATTAATTTCGGAGCATCTGGCAGCGGAAATCTATTATGAACAAAAGAAAGGATGCAAAGAGAGATGTTTCATTTAGAACCGCATGGATAAAGTGAGGCCAGGGACAGAGTGTTTCAGTCCCAGGGATGGTGGTGCAATCCAGGGGTTCATTTGGATTGATAGATCTTCATTGATGTTGTAATCGAAGAAATGCGCGTCAACTGTTGCATCAACTATATTCAGGACATACCACACACCAGCCACAATAACTGAAACTTCAAGATTTCTCCGGTAGTATTGCCTGCCAACTAACAGGTTATCCGACGAATATTTATTTACCAGGTCATTGGGTGCAGGTGTGGTCTTATCAGTCAGTGACCATACATATGCATCCCTAAAATCTTTGTACTGCTTGTCATAGGTCTTAATAAAGTAGGCTATTGCCCCAAAACCAACATAAACAATAGGTATTTTCCAGTACTTGTGATTATAGGCTTGTCCTAAGCCCGGCAAAACTGCAGAATACAGGCTGGCCTTGTGAGGTGAATGCACATTGACAGGAATGGAATCCCGGATTGGGGTTTGTGGAGCCTGATCCTGAGCAAACAGCCTGGCAAACGGGATAAATACAATCAGGAGTATCAATAATGCTGATAACGCTGTCTTTCCTTTGCCATTTGCAAAAGAACGCTTCAATACTTTCGTTGTCAGGGCTTTAAAGGTGTTCACGGTCAACCTGGAGGCCAAGGGATGAAATAATCTTTTCAAATTCCGCGTCCGATTTGAAAGGGATAGTCAGTGTGCCCTTACCATTTGCTGAACGGTTCAGTTTAACCCTTGCATTGAGCTTTACCTGGAGGGTTTCACGAAGGTTTTCATACTTTTCGGGAACAGCAGCTTTCTGCACCCTAACTGGTGTAAGAGGCAGCGTATCGATTTGCTTGACCAGTTTTTCAACTTCTCTTACGGAGAGTCCATCATTGATGATTTTCCTGGCAAGTGCAAGCTGTTTGGGTACATTGTCGACATTAATGATCGAACGGGCATGACCCATGCTGATACTGCCATCTCTCAATGCAGCCTGGATTTCAGCAGGTAATTTGAGAAGGCGTATGTAATTGGAAACAGTTGCCCTGTTTTTTCCAACGCGTTTTGAAAGCTCATCCTGGGTAAGATCGCATTCTTCGATCAGGCGGTCGTAGCTGATAGCAATTTCAAGTGGGTTGAGATTCTCGCGCTGGATATTTTCAATAAGTGCCCATTCGAGCATCTGCTCATCATTTGCAACCCTGATATAAGCTGGAATATCGGTAAGCCCGGCAAGTTTGGAGGCTCTTAACCTTCTTTCACCTGAAATCAGCTGGTATTTATCGTAACCCATCTTACGCACTGTAAGAGGCTGGATTATTCCCTGCTCAAGGATTGAATCGGCAAGTTCCCTGAGGGCAGTATCATCGAATTCTTCCCTGGGTTGAAAGGGGTTTTGTTCAATATTCTCGAGCGGGATATTAGCAATAGCTCCGGCTACGAATGAACCTGAGATATCCCTTGAGGTGATGTCAGTTTCCGGACTTTCCAGTATGGCGTTCAGTCCACGGCCTAAAGCTCTCTTTTTGAGGTTTGTCATATCAGTCCACCTTTATTTCTTTATCTTCTTGCTTCAGGATCGTCATATTGTTCTTCTGGAGGATCTCACGGGCAAGATTCAGGTAATTAACAGCTCCTGTGCTGGCAGCATCATGCATCAGGATCGTCTGCCCGAAGCTTGGTGCTTCACCCAGGCGTGTATTCCTGTAGATGATGGTTTCAAATACCATATCCTGGAAATGGGTTTTTACTTCTTCTACAACCTGGTTTGAAAGGCGTAAACGTGAGTCATACATAGTCAGGAGAATTCCTTCCATATCCAGGTCAGGATTCAGGCGTGACTGAACGATCTTAATGGTGTTTAGCAATTTGCCTAAGCCTTCGAGTGCAAAATATTCACATTGTACCGGAATGATAACGGAATCAGCGGCAACAAGTGCATTTACAGTTACAAGCCCAAGTGATGGAGAACAATCAATGATGATGAATTCATACTTATCACGCAATTTTTCAAGAACCTTCTTCATCATTTTCTCCCGGTTCGGCATATTGATCATCTCGATCTCAGCTCCAACCAGGTCAATATGAGCAGGCAGCAGGTCGAGGTTGGGAGTTTCGGTTGAGAGAATGATATTCTGAGCATCCACATCGTCCACAATACACTCATAGATACTGGTTTTAACAGTTTTGGGGTCAAAGCCAACTCCTGAAGTGGCGTTGGCCTGTGGATCAGCGTCTATGATAAGTGTTTTTCGCTCCAATACTGCGAATGCGGCTCCCAGGTTGATGGCAGTGGTAGTTTTTCCAACACCACCTTTCTGGTTCGCTATGGTAATTACTTTGCCCATTCTATCTTAATTTACTATTGCTGCAATACCTTGAAAATATTGGGTACCTGGAACAGAAATAGTTATTGATTCATTAAAAACTTGACTTTTCGACAGGTTTGCAAAAATACTATAAAGGCGGGAGCTAACTACGCCCGTGTTGATAAGTTTTCAGTAATGAGGTTACAGGATGTTCGGGGCATACAGGTATGAAACCTGGTCTCCGGTATGGATAACTGATGTTTAATGTTTGATTGAAAGCAGGACTATTCCTTGTCCAGGTCTTCAAAATCTACATCTACATGACTGCTGCGGGTGTCAGCATATTCCCTCTCAGGAGGGATAACACCTGTCTCAATAAAGGAGATTACGTCATTCAGACCGTTCCTGAACTTCTCAAAATCTTCCTTGTACAGGAACAGCTTATGCTTTTCGTAGAAGAACTTTCCCTGTGCATTGTCAAATCTTCTTTTACTCTCAGTGATGGTGAGATAGTACTGATCGGCACGGGTTTGTTTAACATCGAAAAAATATGTGCGTTTCCCAGCTTTCACAGCCCTCGAGAATACGTCCTCCCTGTTCTCCATATGGTCGAAGTCTTCCATTTTTCGCTTTATTGATTTTAGGATGATATGTGCTTGTATCAACGCAAATTTATAATTTTTATTTTATTCTCAAAGTGCGAAATAGTTTATATTCTGTTTATTTATCACCAATTTTTACAAGCTGTTGAAATCATATTAAGCGGCTGTAAATAAGCTAATTATTGCTAGTTTTACTTTTGAAATTTATTTATTTCTCCAGATTATAGTAAAGAAAAATGCACGCAAAAGTCCGGATTGAGATATTTTAGTTTAAAATTGCCTGACTTTTGAATCATCCTCTTACTGCACTTACTAATCAGCTTTAAATATTTCATCTTTATGAACTGCAAATGGATTGGACTATTCTTATTGATGATCCAGTTCCTCTGTTTGAGTTATATTTCCGGACAAAACCTCTTGCCTGATAATGTTATGCTGGAATCTGCCAGGCACAGCGTTACAGGGCTTTATGAAAAGAATGCCAGTAACCATCTCGGTATCTATACCGGAGCCGATTATCAGTTTGAACATACCAATATCGGAAATACTTTGTTCCACGATCCGCATTTTATTATTGGAGATGTGATTTATGACAACATCAGATATGTCGATATCCCCATGGTTTATGACCTTGTAAAAGATGAGCTTGTTGTTCAGAATCCTGAAAAGCTAAATAACATTGCCATACAGAGTGACAGGATCAGTCGCTTCTGGCTGCAGGGCTGTTGCTTTGTCCGAATCTCTCCCGATACTGTCACTGGTCCTAACGTGAGTTCAGGTTTTTATCGGTGTCTGTATGATGGAAGGACAAGGGTATTTACCCGCAGCATGAAATTTATTGAGGAGTATGCTGAAGATGGTAAAATGAAAAAAATGGTTCGGGAAAAAGATGTTTGGTATATTAATAAAGGAGGTAAATTATTTGAAGTAAATAATAAGAGATCTGTTTTAATGATCCTCGAAGACAGGAATAAGGAATTGAGACTATTTTGCAGGAAAAATCACCTGAAGTTCCGAACACCTATGGATATCTCGTTGATCAAACTGGCAGAATATTATGATCAAATAACAGGCAAATGAAGCATTCCCTCACACTTTGCCTTTGCCTCGCTCTTCTGATTATAACCAGTGAAAGCAAATGCCAGCAGTTATCATCTGTCAATATCACGGCTGATTTTAAATCTTCAACCCTTGCTGGTTTTGCAGATCAACTGGAATCGAAGGCCCGGGTCATTGTTTATATCGATCCTGCCCTGGAGGACAGTATCCCTATTTCACTGAAAGTTACAAATGCAACGGTCAAGGAATTGCTGGAACAGGCCTTTCAAAATACAGGAATCTTATTTGAAGTTGATTCTGAAAGACACGTCTTCCTTACAAAAGGAAAAGAGATTGAAGTAGGCCTACCTCCTGATTTTTTCAATGATGAATTAAATCCTTCTTCTCCTTCAAATCATAACACTTTGCCAGATTATTCAGCCTCAGGTACCAATGAGCCTGACGGCAAACTGACAGGATCAAACTGGATGATGATAGGTTCAAAAGAAAACAGGAACCGGAGCAACATGGCAACTGTTACCGGAACAATCCGAAATTTCAAAACAGGGGAATCCTTGCCAGGCGTATCTGTTGTCTCGGATGACACTCATACCGGCGTTAGCAGCGACCCTTCCGGAAAGTATTCGATAAGTCTTCCCCAGGGAGATCATTTTCTTTCATTCAGCTATATGGGTATGAATGAGGTGAGGAGGGCTGTAAGATTGATATCCGATGGGAAACTTGATGTGGAAATGCAGGAGAGGGTGATAACCCTAAAGGGTATTAATATCAGTGCCGATCAGGGTATTAATATCAGGCGGGTACAAATGGGGGTTGATAAACTCACAGCACAAGCCATAAAGCAAATTCCGACTTTATTTGGCGAAAAAGATATCCTTAAAGTTGCACTATCCTTGCCTGGTGTAAAAGCTGTAAATGAAGCGAGCATTGGTTTTAATGTGAGAGGCGGATCCAGCGACCAGAACCTGATCCTCTTTAATAATTCTACGATTTACAACCCAACCCACCTGTTTGGCTTTTTCTCTGCTATTAATTCAGATGTAGTAAAGGACATTCAATTATACAAAAGCTGTATTCCTCCAAAATATGGAGGCCGGCTCTCCTCTTTACTCGAAATCACCTCCAGAGAAGGCATTGTGAATAAATTTTCAGGTACGATCGGTATTGGATTGCTGACAAGTCATCTCACCCTGGAAGGGCCAATTTTTAAAGGTAAGACTTCATTCCTCCTGGGTGTCAGGACTACCTATTCAGACTGGTTGCTTAATCAGATCCCAAAAAGTTCGGGATATACCAATAGTTCAGCTTCATTTTATGACCTTAACCTGAGTATTTATCACCAGTTCAACCAGAAAAATAACCTGCTCCTGTCTGCCTACCGGAGCCAGGATAAGTTTAACCTGGGTGAGGATACTTCTTACAATTACCTGGACAACAGCTTTTCCATGCGATGGCGGCATTTGTTCAGCAGCAAGTGTAATGGAGTGATTGTAACAGGATATGATGAGTATAAATCTGGAAATTCGAATACAGCGACTCCGGTTAGTGCGTATGATTTCACCTTCGATATTCATCAACTTTTCCTTAAGGCGGACTTCAATTATTATTTTAACCCGGGCAATACGTTGAATTTTGGAATAAATACGCTTCATTACCGGCTGAATCCCGGATCCTACCAGCCCGTCAGTAGTTTATCGCTTGTTAAACCTGACAGGTTGCAAACGGAACAGGCGCTTGAAAGTGCCTTTTATGTAAATGAAGAAATCGATTTGACCAGGAATTTGACTGCTGACGCAGGTATCAGGTATTCCTTATATAATTTTCTTGGGCCGGCAAAGATATTTATTTACCAACCCAATCAACCCAGGACTGCCTCTAACATTATTGATTCTACTTCTTATTCCAGGGGAAAGACAGGGAAAAGGTATTATGGACCTGAATACCGCCTGTCAGTTCGATGGGCGCTTTCCGAAGATTTATCATTGAAGGCCGGCTATAATACACTTCGGCAATATCTTCACATGATCAGCAATACGGCTGCAATGTCGCCAACAGACATTTGGAAACTGAGCGACCCGAATATCAAACCTCAGTATGGTGACCAGTTATCTTTGGGGATCTATAAAAACTTTCGATCCAATTCGATTGAAACATCCATAGAGATCTATTACAAGCACATCCAGGATTACCTTGATTATAAAAATGGTGCAGTCTTATTGATGAACCACCACCTGGAAACAGAGGTATACACTACGAGAGGAAAGGCATATGGAGTTGAATTCATGTTCAAAAAGGTTGCAGGGAAGTTGAATGGGTGGTTTTCATACACGTATTCCCGAACTTTTATCAGGATGGATGATGCCCTGGCCGGTGAAGAGGTTAACCATGGAAATTATTATCCGGCAGGCTACGATAAGCCGCATGATTTCTCGCTTGTCGGAAACTATAAGTTTACCCACAGGTATAGCATATCACTGAATATGACTTATAGCACAGGAAGGCCCTTTACTATGATCATAGGAAAGTTTTATTTTAATGGAGGGTATCGTGCTATTTATTCTGAGAGGAATGCTTTCAGGGTACCTGATTATTTCCGGGCAGACTTATCAATGAATATTGATGGGAATCATAAAATCTACCAATTGGTTCATGGTTTCTGGACATTTGGGATTTATAACCTGACCGGCAGGAAAAACCCATATTCCATTTATTTCATAACATCTTCTACCGGACAACTCCAGGGTTACAAGCTTTCGATATTTGGAAGTGCAATACCTTTTGTTACCTACACTTTAAAATTCTGATCTGATGCCCCGAATAAAGACATATACCGTTGTTCTGATTCTCATGGTTCTTGTTGCCGGTTGCAGGGAACTCTACGACCCGGCTTCTGTTACAGGTAAAAGTAATTTCCTGGTTGTTGATGGAATGATAGCAGCAGGCAACAACCAATCTGTCATAACCCTTTCCAGGTCAACGGGATGGCACGATACTATTGATGTGATTTATGTCAGGAATGCCCGGGTTGAACTCGAAGGCGAGGATGGCTCAATTTATTCGTTCAGTGAATCAGGAAATGGCCAGTATTCAGTCGACAGCCTTGGCCTTGACAGCAGTAAGCATTACCGCTTGAATATCAGGCTGGCTGAAGGAAAGTCATATTCATCCGATTTTGTCCCTGTATTAAATAGTCCTCCTATTGACAGTGTAAGCTGGTCACAAAATGTTGATCCAGAAGATCCAAATTTGCATGATCTCAACCTTTTTGTTAGTACCCACGATGATCTTAACAAAACCCGGTATTATTTCTGGAAATACGATGAGACCTGGAAGTATCATTCCCCGATAATCAGTAAGTTAATATACAAGCCGGGAGGATTCGTCATGGCCACAAAAGAAGAGCAAGAGCGGCTCTATTATTGCTGGCAATCCTCAAAATCAAACTCAATCCTCATTGGTAACACTGATCTGCTGTCACATGATGCCATATCGATGCAGCCGCTTACCCATATCACCGGAAATTCAATCAAGAAATCTTTTATCTACAGCATCAATGTAAAGCAGTATGCATTGACGCCCGGAGCGTATAATTACTACGATCTTATTCGGAAAAATTCGGAGCAGTCAGGATCATTCTTTGATCCTCAACCCTCAACCCTGGTCGGTAATATAAGGAATGTGAAGGATGGTTCAGAACTGGTGCTGGGATACTTAAATATCTCCACTCCCTCTTCCAAAAGGATCTATATCAACGAAAACTTTTTTTACCATTATCCCACCAATTGTGAGGTGTCAATGCTGCACAGCCTGAGATATTCCGATATTCAGTATCCGGACATTAATTACCCTGTTGATTATCTGCTGGATCATTTGACATTGGTACAAACAGGGTTCCTGATAGCTCCATCGAAGTGCGTAAACTGTGAACTTTTGGGAGGCCACAACGGAAGACCTGTTTTCTGGCCGGATAGTCTTTAAGTAAGGAAAAAAGGATGAATCGAATTATTAAAATATTCATTTATGCAGCCCTTTTCAGCGGCCTGATCCCGGTTTTTCAATTTGCATATGGACAAGCTGAATGGAAAGGGATATCCGGGAAATTAAGTGAATATGGCAGGCTCAACCTTCAGGAAAAGATCTTCGTCCATACTGACAAACCTATGTATTTCGCAGGAGAAATAATGTGGTTTAAAGTATATTGTGTCGACGGGACATTTCATAAACCTGTCGATATCAGTAAAGTGGTTTACATTGAATTGCTTGACAAGGATAATAAGGCTGTATTGCAAGGTAAAATTGCATTGGAAAACGGATCTGGCAGTGGTTCCCTTATTATTCCGACTTCTGTAAATACCGGGAGTTATCATTTGAGGGCATATACCAATTGGATGAGAAATTTCGACGCTGAGTTTTACTTCGAGAAAAACATCAGGGTAATTAACACATTGAAATCAGTTGAGCGGGCACAGAAAGATAAGGAGGAAACGTTAGACATCCAGTTTTTCCCCGAAGGCGGAAATCTTGTTGAAAACCTGGAAAGCCGGGTAGCATTCAGGGTTGTTGACAAGAATGGCAAAGGGAAGGATTTCAGCGGGGAAGTAGTGGATGAAAATGGCAAGGTGATTTCTGAATTCAAACCATTGAAATTCGGAATAGGGAGTTTTCTGTTCAAACCTTTAAGCGGACATAGTTACTATGCCTCAATAAAAAGTGAGGGCAGTGAAATAATTAATAGTCAAATACCAGCAGCGATAAATCAAGGTATTGTGATGAAACTGACCGGCAATGATGATGATTCCCTTACCATCCATATTGAACAATCTCAATTGAACCCAGGTCAGAATTCTTCTGCCGTTTATCTGATGGTATATACCAGGCAAATCTTAAAACTTGGACAGGAGATTCAACTGTTGAATGGAAAGGGAGATTATACGTTCAGCAAGAGCCTGTTAGGTGAGGGGATTTCACAGCTAACACTATTCAACTCAATGGGGCAAGCTGCTTGTGAGCGTTTGTATTTTATTAGGCCGGATCAAAAGTTGAAAATAGAGGTCGTTACGGATTCTGAACATTATTTTACCAGGCAGAAGGTTAACCTTGCTTTAAATGCAACATGTGCCGGAAGTGCAATAGACAATATAGATATGTCAGTTGCTGTTTACAAGCTCGATTCCATGCAGAGCGTTGATCCGGTGAATATTCTCAATTATTTATGGTTGAGCTCTGACCTCAAAGGCAATATTGAATCACCGGATTATTATTTCAGCAATCATGGCAAAGAAGTGGATGAAGCAATGGACAATCTTATGCTTACCCATGGCTGGAGGCGGTTTAAGTGGTCGGAAATACTAAGTGAAAAGCCGGCTGAACAAGCATTTCTTCCAGAATATGAAGGATTCATTCTCAGTGGATTACTAAGCAAACCATTATCAAAACTTCCTGTTAGTGGCTTGCAAGTATATTTAAATGCGAATGGTAAACTTTATAGTGGAACCAGTTCTGATAAAGGCCTGGTTAGCTTTTATACAAAAGGGTTCCAGGATCCTTCCCATATTGTATTCCTGGCTTCCTGTAAATATGATAGCTCTTTTAACTTTGATTTTGATAACCCTTACTCTGCAGAGTTTTCTTCCAGGACCTATCCACCCCTTCATCTATCAAAGAATTTAAAGAATGATATTACACGATACAGTATTGGCATGCAAGCCCAAAATATTTATTATCCAAAAGAACTAAACCAATTTTTGGAACCTCCCTCCGATAGCCTTTTATTCTATGGGAAGCCTGACATAACCTATTTCCTTGATGATTATACAAGATTTGGGACGATGGAAGAGGTAATTACAGAATATGTTAGAGATGCCTTCCTTCAGAAGAGAAAGGGTAAATTCCAGGTAAAGCTTCTGAATGTTGAGCAAAATGCGATTTTTGATGAGGAACCATTAATTTTATTCGATGGATTACCTGTTTGCGATATAGGCAAGATCATCGATTTCGATCCCCTGAGGTTGAGGAAAATCGAATTAATAAAAAGGAAGTATAACCTGGGTTCTGAGGAGTTTGATGGGGTCATTTCTTTTTCAACCTATCATGGTAATGAAGTCGTCTCCGGGATTAATCCAAATGCCCTGCTACTGAAATTTGAAGGCCTTCAGAAACAAAGGCAATTCTTCTCGCCTGTTTATGAAGCCGGTCAGACAGAAATGGCCCATATGCCGGATTATCGCAACCTTCTTTTTTGGTCAGCTGATGTTAAAACCAGGCATGATGGAAGAAACGGAATTAGTTTCTTTACTTCTGACCTTGAAGGGGATTATGTAATAATGGTTCAAGGAATTACAACTACAGGTGTTGCCGCCTGCACCACCAAAACATTCAGCGTTTCAGGAAAAACTGACGGGTCAAAGTAGAATGCATAATCCATTCTTCGAACAGGATATTGGAACATCGTTTACAAATCCTAAGATTTGAATCAGATCAGAAAATATTCAGCTTGAATGAATAAATTTGACGATTCCTAAAACTATTGATTATTAATCATTTAATTTATTATTAATGCATAAGTGTCGGGCCTGGCGCACTGGAAGTCACAACTTCATTAGGCCAAGCATAAACATTATTCCAATTCTGATTTTTATGAGCCCTCATCACAATTAGCCATTTTTTTACTGTAATCAGGAAATTGGAATGCCAATTGAGTAAAACCTGTACCTTTGCAAATCTTATAAATTTGTTCATTCACATCTATGCTTAGCAGGAGATTCCTACGTATTAAGGTGATGCAGGCGATCTACGCCTTCCAGCAAGACGGCCCGGAAAACATCAACACAGGTGAGAAACAGCTCATCACCAGCCTCGATAAACTCTACGAACTATTTATCCATCAGCTTTCTTTCCTGATCGAACTTTCGGACTTCGCAAGGCGAAGAATGGAGGAAAACAAACTGAAGTATCTTCCAACCGAAGAAGACCTGAACCCCAATATGCGGTTCATCGAAAACCGGTTCCTTTCCCAGTTGTCCAATAACCGTGATTACAAGAAAAAGGTTGATCAATACAAGATCAACTGGGTGGACGAAGAAGAGATGTTGCGCAAATGCTATAACCAGATGCGTGAACATCCCGATTACATCGCATATATGTCGAAGGATACAGTGACATATCCTGACGAAAAGAACATTATCGAAGAGATCTTCATTAAAATTATCGCACCGCTGGAATTACTCCGCAGCTATTACGAAGAAAAAAGCATTTACTGGTCCGATGATTTTGATACCTCTGTTATGATGGTTGTCAAGACTATAAAAGGATTCAGGGAGAACTGGGATGAGTATACAACCCTGCCTACCTTGCTAAAGGACCAGAATGATGCCGGTGGCAGCGAAGATATGACCTTTGTTAAGCAACTCTACAGGAAAACGCTTCTTCATAGCGAGGACTACAACAAGGTTATCTCGCAGCATGCTGAGAACTGGGATATTGAAAGAATTGCCCTTATGGATACCATCCTGATTAAAATGGCTATTTCTGAGTTTGTTGACTTTACATCCATCCCTGTTAAGGTCACTCTCAACGAATATATTGAACTGTCAAAGCATTACAGCACTCCAAAAAGCAAGGTATTTATCAACGGGATACTCGATAAACTCATTGCAGAATATAGGGAAAATGGAAAAATTTCCAAGACCGGCAGGGGGTTGATGGAATAAGTATTGTTTATGGATACACTTCTGCTTCAGAGGTAAATCATATGGAAATAGTCTATAGTATTCGCGATTACACTCCTTCAGACTACCCGGAACTAATTGCTGTTTGGGAAAAGATTGGCCTGGGTGCAGCTCACAGGGGAGATGTTCCTGAAGTTATTGACCGCACGTTGAAAATGGGTGGAAGGCTTCTTCTTCTCATCAATAAATCGAATAATGAAATAATGGGTACTTCCTGGCTGACAATTGATGGACGAAGGACTTACCTGCACCATTTTGGAATTGCAGAAAAATACCAGGGAATGGGCCTGTCAAAGCCATTACTCGAAGCGTCATTAGCAATAGTTAAGGCGATAGGTTTGCAGGTGAAACTCGAGGTACACCAGAGTAATCTTAAAGCAGCCAATTTGTATAAGAAATATGGTTTTACTTACCTCGGTGATTATGACGTTTATATTATACGTGATCTTTTATCTGTAATACTATAGCAAGTCAGGATTTTATACCTTTGTCAATCAATTTCCAAATGAAAATGAAAAGAATTCTGTTTAAGCTTGTATGCGCAACTTTCCTGATAAGTCTGATTAGTTCCTGTAACCGAAACGGAAATGGATCAGATATTCCCGCCAATGTGGTAACAAACCCAAATACTGCGGATGGCAAGGCCGATATGAATTCATTGCCTGTAATTACGTTTGAAAAGGATTTTCATGATTTTGGCGAATTAAAAGCAGGGGAGAAGGTAACTTATTCTTTCAAATTCCGGAATACCGGTAAATCCCTGCTAGTTATCTCCAATGTTACCACATCATGCGGCTGCACTGTTTCTGAATACCCTCATCAACCTGTCAAGCCTGGTGAACAGTCGACGGTAGATGTCAGCTTTGACAGCGAAGGCAAGCGCGGTATACAAAATAAATCCGTTACGGTTTTCACCAATACACAGCCTCCTTCAAATATATTGCGTATAAAAGCTGCTGTTGTTGAAGCCGAACAAATGAATTAAGAATAATAATCAATACTCAATCATTTAACACCAAACTTATGACATTGCACAATGTATTATTAATGGCCCCACAACCTGGTGGAGGGGGTTCAGGAATGGCAAGTTCACTGATCTTTTTGCTGCTGATCTTCGTAGTTTTCTATTTTTTCTTTATCAGGCCACAGGTCAAAAGACAGAAAGACCAGAAAAAATACCGCGAATCTCTTGCTAAGGGACAAAAGATCATCACAATAGGTGGAATTCATGGCAGGATATTAGAAATCCAGGATACCACGGTAACCATTGAAGTTGAAGGTGGAAACCGCCTGAAAGTTGAAAAAAGTGCTGTAGCAACTGATGCCCAGGACCAGCTCACTGGTGAAGCTGCTAAATAATTAACGGCTCCCGATAATCAAAAACTTAAGAAGGGTGACTAATGAATACTGAGGATCGCCCGCTTGATTCACAACAAGATCAGCCAGATAAAAAGCCCGGCAGGAGGAAGTTAAGAGTAAAAATATTCATCTTCCTTGTCTGCCTGGCTATTTCCGGTTCCATGTGGATATTCATCGAACTGATGAAAGATTACACAGCGGATCTTGTTTTCCCTATCACTTTCAAAAATGTGCCCAAAGATCTGATTCTTGAGAATCAGACGGATAGTACCATTATTGCCGGCGTTAATGCCCAGGGTTTTGAATTAATTGTTTCCCAGTTTCTCAGGAAACCTCAGTCTATCGAGATCGACCTGGCCGGGGTTCATATCAGGCAGGACGAAAATGGGTATTCAGCTTTTATCCCCGCTTCACAGATAACACAACAGCTGGCAGGCCAACTGGCATATTCCAAGGCAGTTGTGTTTATTAAACCTGATACTTTATTCTTCAGGTTCTCTGAAATTTACAGGAAACGAGTCCCTGTAAAGCTCGACCTTTCCTATTCCTTTGCCGACCAGTTCCAGTTTTGCGATTCTGTCCACTTCCAACCCCAAACCGTGCTTGTTTCGAGTATCAAAAACGTGATTGATACCATTCATTTTGTTCAGACGCAGCATGTGGAAGTTAATAACCTTGACAGCAATAGAACTGTTATTGTCCCATTGCGCAAATCGCTGCGATCGAATATGATACGGTATTCGCAGGATTCAGTTACCGTGCATTTGCAGGTATGCCGTTATACAGAAGCAGTTTTCAGCATACCTGTTAAAGTAATAGGAAACGTAATGCCTATAAGAATTCTGCCCGACCAGGTCGAAGTAACCTGCCAGGTTCCTCTTTCCAGTTATAAAGATATAGATGCCAGCGATTTCAGCGCTGAAGTGATGGCATCCCCTAACTTGCTGACAGCCAGCAATCGTTTGCCCGTTATGCTTACCAGGTATCCTTCGGTAGTTCGTTCAGTAAGAATTCATCCTGACCAGGTTGAATATATTATCATCGCAAAATGATCACAGCAGGATTAACCGGCAGTATGGGAAGCGGTAAATCTATCGTTGCTTCAATCTTTGAACACCTTGGTATCCCTGTTTATCATGCTGATACCGAGGCTAAGAAGTTCCTCGGATGGGATAGCGTAAAAGGACAACTGGTAAATCATTTCGGAGACTCTATTCTTGACATGAATAGCAATATTGACAGGAAGCAGCTTGCTTCCATTGTCTTCCCGGTTCCCGATAACTTACAAGTCTTGAATTCAATTATTCATCCGCTTGTAAGGATCGATTTTGAAAAATGGCTGGGGGCCGAAAGAGATGTGCCTTATGTGGTCCAGGAGGCGGCCATCCTGTTTGAAAGCGGTTTTGAAAGGTTCTTCGATTGCACAATAGCGGTAACAGCTCCAATGGAACTTTGTATTCAACGTGTTATGGAAAGGGATGGTATTTCATCACTGCAGGTTCAGGAAAGGATGAAAAACCAATGGGACCAGGAGAAGAAAGCTGCTATGGCTGACTTTATTCTTGTCAATGACGGAATTTCTATGCTTTTGCCCCAGGTCCTTGAATTACACAGGAAGATTTTGTCTGTAGCATGATATCTGCCAGGACAATCCTGGGAAAGAAAATCATTTAAAAAGCATTCGACTTACAATAATTCGGCACTCAACATATATCAGAATAATCTAAGATTACACTTCTTGATTTCTGAGTGGCCTGGTGTCTTTGTGGCGAAATGAATGTCAACAAAGCACTAATACACAAAGTTTCACTTAGAAATATTGTAACGTCCTGATAATATTTACTGTAGCCAGGGTAAATATTTCGATTTAATGTTATTTCACTATCCTGAAATTGAAGGTAGGAGTTCCCATGGATACCATCAACCGGATCCAGATAGGAAGCAGTTGTTCGGTTCCCCTGGCAGTGGTAATATCACCAAGATCGATAATGTCTTTCCAACCAAATGCACTCAGAATTTCCTTCACTGTGCTTTTTGCTGACTCGTCGTTACCGCTAACGAATATGCTGGTTGGCTCACTAAGTGATGAAGGGTTTATCATGATGCTGCAATTGACGGTGTTCAATGTCTTGACAACCTTTACATCGGGGAACTGTCGTTGAATAGCTTCACCCAGGGAATCCGTGTTGCATATGGAGAGGCTGGGAGGCATTCCTCCCGAGAAATCAAGGGGATTTGCAATATCTACCAGAACCTTGCCGGAAAGATTTTCTCTTCCAGCCAGTTGCAAGGCTTCAAGTGAAGCCTGTCCCGAAGTGCAATTGAAAATGATTTCGCCGAATGAAGCTGCTTCAAAGAATGTCCCGTTGCTGGCTTTAGAGCCATTACTTTTTTTCCATTCAATGGCTTTTTGATTCTCCCGGGTCCTGGAACCCATCATTACTTCATGCCCAAGAGCTATTAATCCTGAACCGATGGTAGCACCTACCATTCCTGTGCCTATAACTGCAATTTTCATAAATAAATAATTTATTTCGTTCTTCAATTTAACAAGCTACCGGATGATTTGTTTCAATTTTGATCCCGAGTTAGTCTATTTCTATTGGTTAACCTATTTTTGTAAAAAAAAAGATTCGATATGGCAGAACTATTATTGGGAGTTGGTTCCCGTGTCAGGCACCCGCAATTTGGGAAAGGAGCAGTGGTTCAGATTCGCTCAGATGCTTATGAGATTTGTTTTATTGAAAATGGGGTGCGCCAGATTTTGCGCGATTATGAAGGGCTGGAGGTTATCGAATTAGTTGAAACACCTTCGGATCTTGCAACATATGAAAAGATTGAAAAAAGCCTGGTTCGTGTACTTCGCCGCTTCAGTGACGTGCAGGAAACGGTTAGTATGGGCGGCAAATGGACAGGGGGGAAGATGATACTGATCCCTGGCGACCTGAGCCTTAAAGAAAAAGAAGTTCCCATCGATGCTTTCTTTCATAAGATCGTCATGTTGCGCGACCGTTTACGGGTACTGGAAGCCAGGGTGAATGCCAGCAACCTCACTGATGAGGAAAAAGTTGAGCTTCAGCAATATGTAACCCGCTGCTACGGAAGCCTTACTACCTTCAACGTGCTATTTAAGAATAAGGAAGACCAGTTCGTTGGGGAAAAGGGGGCCTGAGCGAATGGTAACTGGTACATTTATTATAAACAAGCTTTCTCATTGTTTTTTTCAAAATGCAAATTTCAAATTTCAAATTTAAATTTGCTTAAATTGCTGTGCCGACAGTGTTTATATCATTCCTGTTCATCAATTTGAAAATTATTACAACGAAATTGATTTAAAATGGGAGAGTTTTGCGTATATTTGATTTTGAAAATTATTGAAGTAAATGATATTGTTAATTGCTTAGCTGATTAAGTTTTCCATTAGTAACTATTTTAAGATTTCAAACTAAAAATCTCAGGATAATCAAGTTGCTTTATATTTTGTTTTAAGAAGCCAAAGGCTTTTGGCATTTTGGTATACGATTCTATTTATTACAAGAATGAAATGACATGATATCAAATAGTATAAATATTAACTCAAATCCACTTGAAATGATATCAAGTCTACTTGATTCGTTGTCAAATTGATTTGAAATGAAATCAACGATTCATAAAGCAATATCAATTGTTTCTGATATGTTAACAAATACCAGTGAAATGATTCATGAGAGTGCTTCCCCGTGCACAAATCCTTTTGTTATTAACCAAAACTATTAGAAACCTCAATAAATAGAGTTAATACTATCGAATAAAGAATTATTCAGGATTCAATTCCTATTCAATTCAATCAATTATTAATCTTTTAAATCAAACAACTATGAACACACATCAAATTGCCTTGCATCAAATGCTTGGAAACACAAGTCGCTTTGCTGAAATTAACAAAGCTAAATTTTCAGATTTGCCTTTGTTCGCCGATTACGTTACCAGGCTCAGTAAATTGGTCGCAGATATCGGTACTGACAGTCAGATTCTTGATGTTAGTACCGTCGGTATTACAAAGAATAAAGACGTGGCAAAGACAAGACTTGTTGAACGTACCATGGATGCTGTAAAATGTATTAAGGCTTACGCGAGTATTAATGGTAATCATGAATTGTTAAGCAAAGTCAATTTTAAAGAAAACACCCTGGGTAAAATTCACCAGGCTGAATTGAGCTTTAAATGCAAAGAACTGATCGGAATTGCTAATACTCTGCTACCTGAACTCAGCGCATTTGGGTTGACACAAGAATTGCTGGAAGATGTTGAAACGGCAATCCAAGCTTATGATATGAAGAGTACAATAAAACCACAGCACAAAGGCGCTATTAAGGCTGCAAGGCTAACTATTGATAAGTACTTCCAGGAGGCACTCAGCCTGGTAAAGGATAAAATGGATCCCTTAGTCGAGTTAATTAAAAAGTCCGACCCGGATACTTATACCTCCTACAAATATGCCCGGTCAATTGTTTATCTGCCGGTTAGATCAGTGGCGCTAAAAGGAAAAATACTGGATTCTATCAGTGGTTCGCCAATCAAAGGTGTGCAGGTGACTATATGCCAGTCAATAACTGACAGTGCAAAAAATGGCATTAATAATGGTAAAATTGTGAAGAAAAGTGCCAGGCAGGGTGGTTTTCATGTTCAATCGCTAAATTCTGGCCAGTTTGAATTAATGGCCATAAAAGAAGGCTATGAAGAACAAAGACAACAGATTTATATAAATGAAGGTGAGAGTACAGCTATCCAGATAAATATGAAACCTGTAAACCTGGGTTAGCCTAATTTAAAATATCATTTTGTCCGATTGGCAGCTTCCTGAAGAGGGAGCTGCTTCTTTTTTAGTAAGCTCAAAACAATAATAGATTACTCAATAAATATTCAGCCTTCTGGGAAAGAATAAATTATATTTGCTATTAGTTGTATATTAGTCTTGTATTTGTTGACAATGTATTCGTGCTTCGAAATTTGATTATCTAAAATAAGAGAAGGCGAGTTTCCCCGCCTTAAATGTTTTCACAACTGCGTATTCATTTGTTGTGCTTCTGCTCCTCCGCACTCAATCATCCAAAGATACAATCTGAAAGTACTTCACAACGAACTGTTTGTGTACTATTTATTTGCAATCTTCCCTTTCTTAAATTCACTTGGCGTTATACCGGTATATCTTTTAAAAGCCGTATTAAAGGTTGATTTTGAAACAAAGCCAACCATATGCGCAATTCCAAGGATGGAATACTTATCATTTCCTGATTCGCCAAGTAATTTCCTGGCCTCTTCAATACGGAAGGTATTTATGAAATTGTAGAAATTTCGTTTATATGACTCATTTATCACCTGGGATATATATTTGCTGTTTGTCCCCAAACGGTCTGCTACATCTTCAACACTCAGATTGCTGATCATAAATAGTTTATCTTCCAGCATCAAGGCTTCGAGACGCTTCAATATAATTTGCTTCTGCTCAGCAGTAAGCGCAGAGCCCGAGTATTTTTCCGAAAAACCCTGATTTTCATGCGTAGGAAGAGTCTCAGGACCCGGAATGTCAACTTCAGTATGGATATTTATTAACGGTTCTGTTAATGATTTTGGCTCTTCTTTTTCCCCATTGACAGGAACGTTTATCGAGTTGACCTGCAAATCATCAGTGCGCTTAGTGAATTCCGATCTCACGGTTTTTATATCGAGCAGCTCTTTCTGCCTTAATCCCTGTATTCCGGCAAACAAGGTTATTCCCAGCATTGAAACCGTGTAAAATACCTGTGACAGGATGTGTTGCTTGAACCCGACTATATACAGGACATTGTTGATTATAAAAAACAGGATCAGTGCCAGAATAGTGATCAGGATCCACCTCAGGTCAATATTCTCGGTATTTGAATAGTGGTCGAGAATGAATTTCCGATGTATCCTGTAAACCCTGATCGTTCGGACCAGGTAGAAGAATAGCTGCAGATTGCTTATTCCATAGGCTCCAATCATGTAGATTGTCAGGAGGTACCTGACAGGAGCGTGTTGAGAAGGTGCATTGTTACCCATGCTCAGGTAAAGCAATTTGTCTTCATGACTGATGAGCAGATAGGGGGCATTTAACAATAATATCAGAAATGCCGGGATAAAATGTAAAAGATGAACAGATCTGAGCCTGAAGTTATGAGTAGTTACAGAAAGGATATAAAGGTAAAATACCGGGACGAACGAAAGTATTATAGGTATTATAAAGAAATAGAGGTCGGCTATCAGCTCAAACAACCTCACTTTATAAAAGAGATTGAATGTAAAATAGAAGGCCAGCAGTAACTGAAATACTCCCATCAGCCACCGGGACCGCCCTTCATACATCCTGTGCTGGGCAAAAAGCAAAATTGCCAAAACAATACATTGATATACGGGAAGGTAATAAAGGGCAGTAGCCAGGGTTTCCATAGTTCAGCTAAGTTGCAAGACAATTTTGGAATACAAATTTACTTAAATCATTTTTTGGAACGTAAGGATAACTTTCGCATTCAAAAAAGAAAGAATAACCGGCTTCCTTGTTCATATAAGTCCGGATTCAGGAATCCGAACTTGTTCAGTAATTTGTGGTTCAAAAATTAATCCTTAGTTTGTATGCTCAAATAAAGAGAACTAAAACTATTAAAACCACCTGATTATGAATATGCTTATCCGGCGCTCACTCCTCCTCTTGTTGTTTATTCTTCCTTTGCTTTCCCAGTTGGAAGCCCAGAATTATGTTGAGATCGGTACAGGCACTGTTGCCAATACCATGCCCATCTACTCTTACTGGAATTATTCCTGGAGTTCCCTTATATATAACCATGCAGACCTGGGTGCTGCCAAGAGCATAACCAAGATAGCATTGAACTGCACGAATGGACCGAAGACTGTTACAAACCAAAAGATCTACTATAAGCTCACATCCAACACTATATTTGCCAATGCCAACTATGAAGACCCGCTGAATAACGGCTATACCCTAATTTATTCTGGAGACCTTAGTTTTGTAAATGGGTGGAACGAAATAACCCTGCTTACTCCAATACCATACGATGGCATACAGAATCTAGCAATGCATTGGGAAGATCGTTGGGGTAATTCCTATGGACCAGTCTTTAATGCAACTACATCCAGCATTAACAATAATAAAAACTGTGGGAATGATTCTTTTTTCCCGCTTCCAACCCAGACCGGCTACCTTAACCCATATCCCAGTGCACTGCCAAATATGCGTTTCTTTTACGCTGGCAGCGGGCCTGCTACACCTACTAATCCTATACCGGCTGATAATGCAACTGTCGTTTCCGTTTCCACTTCACTTTCATGGGTGCTTGGCGCTAACACGACAAGTTATGATCTTTATTTCGGAACCAATCCCCAAAATCTTCCACTGGTTGTAAGCAATGCTCCCGCAAGTGCCGGGACCTATACCTATACACCGCCTACCATGCTTGCTGACTCCACCATGCATTACTGGAAAGTTGTTGCCAAGAATGGAGGCCAGCAGGAGGTATCTCCGGTATGGAAGTTCAAGACCGAAGTGGTTATAGACCAATTTCCATATCATGAAGGATTCGAAGATTCTCTGGTTTTTCATACCTATCCGGTGGTGAGTGCCTGGGTAATTGATCCTGACATTTCCTGGTACCAGTATGATACAATCCAGCATTCGGGCCTGTTATGTGCAAAGACATCATGGTATACCTATGGTAACCAGGCAAGTATGCGATCCCCCAAGGTGTTGCTGCCTCCCAACTACTCCATTTCCTATTTCTGGAGAAATACCAATGCCAATAAGGTTGAAGGACATGATACTACTTATTTTGAAATAACTACGAATGGAGGGCTCAGTTGGCTTAAACTCGATACTCTTTCTCCTGCCACCGTAAATGCCGCCTATGTTCAAAGGACTATTAACCTTAATTCATATGCCGGAAACAACTTCTATTTCCGTTACAGGCATGTAACTGATTTAACAGGTTCAGCTTGTAATGTTTACCTGGATGATATTTCGATCTTCCAGTCGAGCAGTACACCATCCCTGGTTGTTACGCCTCCAAATCAAAACGTGACCTCTTCTTCAGGGAGTACGCAATTCTCGGTAGCTTCGAATTCAGCCTGGACCGTCAGTTCTGACCAATCATGGTGTACCGTGTCCCCATCCGGCAATGGGAATGGAATTATTACTGCCAACTATACGGGAAATACAAGCGGATCGCCGCGCGTTGCACATATTACAGTGACAGTTGCCGGGATAAGCCCGGTAGTGGTTACTGTTACACAGAGCGCCACAGGATCAGTTCTTACTGTAGATCCCATGAACCAGAATGTTAGTGCTCCTGCAGGCAGTACTTCGTTTTCAGTCACGACAACTGATGCATGGACAGCCGCCAGCAACCAGGCTTGGTGCGTAGTGACATTGTCGGGAACTGGAAATGGAACAATAACAGCCAATTATACGGAGAATACAACAGGTGCCCAGAGGGTTGCGAATATTACAGTCACAGTTACAGGCCTGACCCCAGTTATAGTCACTGTTACTCAAAGTGCTGCAGCTACCACATTATCGGTTTCCCCGCCTAACCAGAATGTTGCTTCCGCAGCTGGTAATACTGCTTTTACGGTAACATCAAACGCAGCCTGGACAGCTGCAAGCAACCAGGCATGGTGCACGGTAAATCCTACAGGGAGCGGGAATGGTACAATCACAGCAACTTTTACGGAAAATACATCAGGTGCTCAGCGGATTGCCAATATTACAGTCACTGTATCCGGCTTATCACCTGTAGTTGTAACTGTAACGCAGAATGCCGCAAACGCAACTCTGTCAGTATCTCCGCTTAATCAGGATGTTACATCAGATGCAGGTAATACGTCATTCACCGTTACCTCTAATTCAGCCTGGACGGCAGCCAGTAATCAAAGCTGGTGTACTGTTACTCCCTCAGGAACTGGGAATGGAGCCATCACTGCAACGTATACAGAAAACACTGCATTGGTTTCAAGGGTGGCAACTATAACTGTAACTGTTGCGGGGTTATCTCCTGTGAATGTCACGGTTACCCAGGAAGCTTCACTGCCTTTCCTTGGTGTTACACCTTCTAACCAGGATGTAAGTTACCAGGGAGGAACCACCAACTTTACCGTGAACTCCAACATAGGATGGAGTGCTGTCAGTGATGCTGGTTGGTGCGCTGTAACAAGTTCAGGATCAGGAATAGGGACTCTCTTTGCAACTTATGCTGAAAACAATATTGCAGCAACACGAATTGCCCATATCACTGTAACAGCAAGCGGATTATCACCTGTTATTGTAACTGTTACACAATCAGGGCCAGCTGCAGTACTGGGCGTAACACCGGTAGTTCAGAATGTTACCTACCTTACCGGATTAACAACTTTTGCAGTTACTACCAATGCTTCCTGGACTGCCGGGAGTGATGCTGCCTGGTGTGTACCTACAGCTTCAGGTACCGGATCTGGCGTTTTGATGGCTGTCTACGAGCAAAATACTTCACTGGTAACCCGAACTGCGCATATCTCTGTCAATGCTTCCAGTATATCCCCTGTTATAGTCCAGGTTATACAGCAACCTTCTACGGTTGGAATTCCAGATGAAAATAAGAACGAAGTCATAGTAAGTCCAAACCCTTCAAACGGAATGATTTCAATCGAAACAGGTGAAAAGACATTCAGCAATGCTACTCTTGTTGTACTCAACATAGAAGGAAAGGTAGTTTACAGTCAGAGCTATTCATCGTCAAAAGAAAAGCTTGACTTAAGCAGGATGGCAAAAGGTATCTATATACTAAGGATACTTTCGGACAACTCAGTTTTAACCACGAGATTTATTATTCAATAGGTTTTTTACTTTTCCTGATTTCAATGACGCTGATCCCCCCGTTTTCGGGGGGATTTCTTTTAGAATAAATGTTGAGATCCGAATAGCACAAAGAACTATTCACTAAAAGATTTTAAGGGTATCTTTGTATTTGGAGTTGGATTCATAGCCTGGCATCTCTTTCTATCCGGCAAATAACCTACATGAAAATAAAGATACTATTCCTGATAGTAAGCATATACTGTTTCCTGGTTGCCAAATCATCTGCGCAGACTAGCGGTAGCTTTATTTTTGATGGCGTAAACCGGACGTATACGTATTATGTTCCGGCATCCTGGTCGCAAGGCAAACATTACCCGCTACTGCTTGCACTTCACGGATTTACACAGACCGGGAATCAGATGATGACTTTCACGGGTTTCAATTCATATGCCGATGAATATAACTTCATTGTTGTTTATCCTGATGCCCTTATGACAAGCTGGAATGTCGGTTATTCCGGGGGATCAACCGCTGATGATGTTGGTTTCCTTTCTGCCCTTATCGATACAATGTATGATGGCTATTCAATTGATCTGAACAGGGTTTATTCAACCGGATTTTCAAATGGAGGATTCATGTCGTACAGGCTTGCCTGCGAGTTGGGTAACCGGATTGCAGCCATTGCATCAGTTTCAGGTACAATGGTAGATGCAGCCCTTACTGGGTGTCAGCCTCAACGGCTTATGCCGGTCATGCATATACACGGGACAAGCGATTTGGTGGTATTTTATAATGGAGGCCTTGGAAATGCATCCGTTGATGAGGTGTTAAGCTTCTGGAGAAGCAATGACTCCTGTGCCTCAATACCTGGCATACAGAACTTGCCTGATATTGTCCAGGAAGGGTCAACAGTGCAGAAAATTACCTGGTCACCTTGCAATGATTCAACAGAAGTGGTCCATTTCAAAATCATTAACGGAGGACATACATGGCCGGGTTCTGTAGGAACTACCGGTACAGGAAATACCAACCGTGATATAAATGCGAGTTTAGAGATATGGAATTTTGTAAGCCGCTTTTCATTACCCGTGAATACTACATCCATAGAAGACCAGCCTCAGTCATTATTCTACCTGTACCCGAATCCGTCTGTCGGAAACTCCGTAAGACTTGAAATGCGCCCCCTTGATTCCGAATGTCTTTTAATACTGTATTCTGCTGAAGGGATTATTATTTCAACACAAAGAATTCCTGAAAGGACATCCTCTGTGGCAATAGCTACGAACAGCATTGCCAAAGGGTTCTATATAGTCAGGGTCAGCGGGAAAGGTACTGATTACAATGAAAAACTAGTAATCCAATAATTACCTGATTTATTTATCAAATCCTATCTCCAGCACTGTAAATGTGCCAGGCAGGATTGCAGGGCGTGGATGTGGATTTTCATCAGTTTTAGCCGGTGTCTCGCCATATTCTGCAGTAGACAGGAAAAGGTGATGAGTGGACTTGTCAATAGTGATGGTCCTTGCTCCGGCTTGTGTTTGCAGATTTCCCATAACTTCAAAATGGTCCTTATCAATTTCCCTAATAATGGATAATGTTCCTTCGCCGTTAGAACTGTAGGCCCTTTTTAATTCCGGATCGAATGTAACGCCATCAACTCTGTCACCAATAGTCAGCGATGTAATCACCTTGCCGTTGTCGGAATCAAGAATAACCATCATTTTGTCGCAAACGGAGAATAAACGGTGATTTTGAAGGTCTATAGCCAGTCCTGATGGCTCTTCACCCGGGTTAATAGGCCAATAATGAATTACTTTATATGTGTTTGCAGCGATTACAGCTATTTCACTTTTATCTTCGATATTCAAAAAGATATTTCCATTGCCGTCGCTTACCCCGAATTCAGGTTTTCCATCTAGAGGGATAGTGGACACTACATTGTTTGTTGCTGCATCAATTACGGTGGCATTGGCGCTCCTGCCATTGAATACAAATACCTTGTCAGAATATGGGTCAAACAGCAAAGCATCCGGATTGGCCCCGCTAACTTTGACCTGCGCAATTTTTTCAAAAGTTCCAAGGTTGAATACTGTAACGGTGCTATCCTTGCCATTGGTTATAAATCCCTTATGAAATTTCTCAGCAAATGCAATACCATGGACACCCTGAAGTCCTGTAATGGTCGCCAGCAATTGTCCTGAGACCGGCTCAAGAACTTGAACCTGGTTGCCGTGTGAAATAAAAAGCCTACCGGTCGATTCCTGAATTGCCAGGTAATCCCATCCAGCATTTCCAATGAGATGATGACGATGCAAAATCTTGTAATCTGAAAATGATTGGGCTGTCAGAACTGATGTTGTAATCAGAAGCAAAAAGGTCAGAATGGTTTTCATGGGAAAAGTTTAGGGGGCAGAACCGTTAAATAATTATTGAATTGACTTCAAAAACAGGAATCCGGGAATTTGATCAGAAAATGGCGAACAATAATAAAAATATTCACCACTACTCATATTGCAAAGCAATAAAGCAAGGTGCTAAGGTAGTTAACATTATTTGTAAAAAAGGGAAAGCGTTCGGTATTTTGTACTGAAATCACTCCTTAATAAGGAGATAATAGATCAAAAATAGCTCAAAAATGCATTTCATAGCGCTCCAGGATGAAATCAACCATAGGTTGCGCTTCGGAAACTACAGTTCCCGTTGAACCTAAGTTCGGGACTCCTTAGATTAGAGGAGAGATTATTATTCCTGCGTTGCTGTTTGAGTAAATCCTTCTGTGCTGATATTTGATTTTCCTTCATAATAAACGTTCGGAAAATATTGCCGCGACCAACTTTTCAATTCTTCAATTTCTTCCGTATCATTTCCCATCCACAGTATTAATTTTCTCAGTTCCTTGTTAAAAAGGTCTTTGTCACAACTCAGTCTGCTGAGTATCGATTTGGCCATTTCTTTCATGTTTGGGTCTTTTTGAATTTAACAATACTTTTAAGTGTTACAGGTGCAAAATTCACCGTTTAGCAGGAGTCGAGTATTAAAGAGAAATTACTTTTTATTAATTAATTGCTTTTATATTAAAAGGTTACATCCAGGAGTTAAAATATCTTCAAAAAAGGTTATAAAGTCGAGTCCTGATTTGATGCGATTTTGGTGGATTGTATATTGACATGGCTTGAAACCCCTGTCAATATTGGGATTCAGATTTAGAGACAGGAAGGTTTGCGTGAACAACCGTTATCCTTTTGCTGAAGAAATACAGCAGGATAATTACAGAAATACTAATAATTCAGGGCGGAATTTTACGAATCTGACTTGCTGAAAACTCTCTCTTCAGCCATATGCTGGAGCTTCTCAGCCTTGAGCCAATCGAGCTCAGCTCCGGATTGGCTTCCTATCTTCAGCTTGGCATTACCACGACCAACATAGGCAACTGCATATCTCGGATCCAGCTTAATGGCCTGGTTGAAATCATGCAAAGCTCCCCGGTGATCTTCCAGTTGTAATTTCAGGTTTCCCCGGTTGCATAGTGTGACAGCATCATAAGGATCCATCTGGAGAGAATTTGTGAAATCGATAAGTGCCCCCTTCAGATCATTCATTTCAAATTTGGTGTTACCCCTGTATGTAAAGGCTTGAGCCAGAGAGGGATTTAATTCAATTGACTTATCCAGTTCCTTCAATGCTTCAGGATACTGTTTCAATTGAAATAATGCATTTCCTCGAAGCAGATATGCTTCGGCATAAGATGGCCTGTAAGAAATACTTTTGCTTAAATCCTCTATTGCCCCCAGGTAATCCTTTTGGTCCAATTTAACCAGCCCCCTGTAATAATATGCAAGATAATTGCGAGGATCGTTTTGAATCACAATTTGAATAGCAGCCAATGCTGATTCGAAATCACCAGTTTCAATTTTCTTTCGTCCCTTCCTGATAAGAAGATAAGCTTTGATTCCAGATAGAGTGAAAATATTTTGAAGCCTGGAAAAGGTTGGATTACTCATTCTGTATACGGGTTTTGAGAGTATATTGAGGGCGATACACTACTTCATCACGTAACCCCTAGAAACAAGTGCGTCAATTGCTGCTAAGTTATTAAAATTAATTTCAATCAATACCTTGAAAAGGATATTAATATTAATTTTTTGGTCAGCTTTTTTAATAATTCGGTGATATATATGCAAAATAAGGATAATAAATGATAAAATGTTACGATTAAAACTGAGAGTAATTGCTAAAGCTTAAATGCCCGAAACTTTATAAAATCTGCTGCTGATATTCATTTTACTTTCTATCTTTCAAATAATAGAGGCTGTTGCATAATATCTGATTTATGCAACAGCCTCATAAATATGAGTGTTTGAATTGACTAGTTGTAATTTGCTAAAAACTACCCCTTAGGCTCACAAATACATTTCTTCCGGGACCATTGATCCCGCTGGCAAAGGTTCGGTACTGGGTATCAAATATGTTGTCGACCCCGGCCTGCAAACTCATTGCACTGCATAGTTTATAGGAAGCGTGCAAATTGACTGTAAACCATGCAGGCATTCCTTCACCTGCCACGGCATATTGCTCATTGTCTTCTCCTCCCAGGTAATAATTCTTCAGTTTTTTCCAGCTATTGTAGTTTACGAAAAACAGGGAACTGAAATTCTTATAAGAATATTCCCAGGACATCCTTGCCATGAACGGTGGAATATGATCAAGAGGAGTATCCGGCCCATCAGTCTTGATCCTGCCATAGGTATAATTCATCATAAAGGAGAACCGGAAATAATCTGAAAGCTGTGATTTAAGGTTTGAACTGAATCCGTAGATATACGCCTCACCCTTATTCTGGTTGGCATATACCTGGCTCATGGTTCCGTCATACAACACAGAATCCTGGCCATTTATAGTGAACTTTTCCGTTACAATTGCATCCACAAAATGGGTGTAGTAAACAGTGTTTTCCCAACGCGTCCTGTTGTTGAAAATCTTTGTGACACCCAACTCAGTATTGATGGTTTGTTCTGGTTTGAGGTCTGGATTTGGAACAATAACAGAACCTGCTCCTGTTTCGAAAATCTTGGATAGGTCGTCAACATCCGGAACCCTGAAACCGGTTGAAACCAGAATGGACAATTTCAGGTCATCAGAGGGATTATTTATCAATCCTATACTTCCGGAATAAACGGGGTTTGACTGGTCAACAGAAGTTACTGGCAGGTTAAAAAATGTATTGTCATTAATAGTGGAATGCAGTTTTGAAAATCCTAACCTTGCTCCATCATTCAATACTAGCTGATCATTGATCTGCCAGGTATGGGAAACATACAATGCAGCGTTAAGTAAGGTATTATCACCATCCGGGTACCTTGTGTCAAGTGGAGATTCAACTCCTGTGGTGATGTTCTTTGAATTTGCAGTTGACTTCAGGATATTGTATTGTGCATCCATGCCAAGCCTCAGTTTATGAGAGGATACAGAACGTTGAAAATCAATATTCATTCCGGCAACGGTTATATTTTCAATCCGGCTGTTAAGCTTGGAACTGCCAAACTTTCGTGAAACCCTGCTTTCTTCAATTTTCTGCAGATTTGCACCTACATGTATATCCTGGAAGAAGTCTACCGTATTTTTATAATTGCCATCGTAAGCAGCCATAAAACGTTTCTGGGGGCCATAATACCATTTGGCATAGGCTAAACCCGATTCGCCTGCAGGGTCAGTAAGGCGGTCATAGCGAGGTACATCGCCTGAATTTGAGAATTGAACATTCAGGTTATGTGTTAACCTCTCATTTTGTTTAAAGGCAAATTTCTGGAGGATATCATATTGTGTATAGCCACTCTGAACCTGAAGATACCTGTCGCAGTTTTTTACCAATGAGTCTTTCCCGTTGACCTGGTCTACATAGTAGGGACGTTCGCCATAGCTGTTTGAATAGAATGGATTTTGGTTTTTGCCACCTTTTAAATCACCAAAGTTTGAGTAGGTAAAAGATGTAAGAGATGCAAATTTCCTGAGCCCGATGTTGAAGTCAACATGCCCTGTAAACTCATTGTTTACACTACCATACCTGAGAAGTGCATTTGTTTTTATGTTCTTATCTTTTGCTGTATTCGAAAAGAGAGGATTTCGCGTATATAGGTGAACAACTCCGCCAAGAGCATCAGATCCGTATATGGTTGAAGCCGGGCCATAAACGATCTCTGCTCGATCAAGAATTGCGTTGTCAAGCGTTATGATATTCTGGAGATGTCCAGCCCTGTAAACAATATTATTCATACGGACTCCATCAATCACCAGCAAAATACGGCTGGCTTCAAATCCCCGCAGAACCGGGCTTCCACCTCCCTGCTGGCTTTTCTGAACAAAGGCTGCACCTGAATTTGACAGGAGGTCAGCAGTGTTCTGGGATTGTAAATCTGCAATATCCCTTGATCTGAGAACCAGCATCTGCTGTGCCACAGTCCTAAGGGTTTCAGGTGTTTTAGTTGCGGAAATTATAACTTCATCAAGGTTGATAGATTTGATATATGCTGTGTCAGGAGTGTTTGATTGCGCTTTCATGACAATTGAAACGCCTAGTAGCAAAAACAGAAGAGTGGTTTTAAGAATTTTCATAGTTCATTTGTTAGGGTGAAAAATACAATAAACCAATTGCCGGATATTTCCAGCAAATGGAACTACTAATGAAGGATGTAGAAATCAGAGGGTAAAAAGCCTGGGGGGAGGAGTCAGGATTTCAGGGAAATGGAAATGAAAAGATGAAATGTAAAATGTATCGATTTTAGCCCCAAATGAATGAATTACAGCATATGAAACAGAAAAGGGGAACATATAATCCAAAGTAAGCAGAGAAAGGATCTTTCCTATAAAACCTCTGTTAGCAAGAAAGCCGGGATCAAGTGCATGGTTAACAGCCAGGTTTAATGATTCTTCGGTGGAGTCATGAAGTACTTCTATGTTGACCCTATTTCCGGATATATGCCATGACTTAATATCGAATCGCTTGCTATCCAGGAGGATTTCATTGTTCGAAGTACGGCTTAGGTTAAATTCGTTTACGGATAAGGAAATATGTTCCAGACCCGAGCAGTCCTTCTCAAGCACTTCTTTCATCCGGTGCTGCTGTATGGCTATCTCTACCCTGAAGAATATCAATAACCCACCTGACTGCAGGAAAAGCAGTATTACCAGGAATAAGCAGAGGAATTTCTTCAAGATTTAGTAATTTGATTTAAGCTTACTTCGTCATACCAAGCCGGAATTAGAGTCAAATATGGCATTTTAGCCTGGCATTCAGCAAGTTGAGCTTAGATATGGAATTTCGCGACAAATATAGAAACTTTTATATGAAAGAAGCATCATTTGTTTGTGTAATTTTGCGACACTAAGTATATTCGTAGTTATCATTTTAACACGCATCTAAACCTAATCCTATGTTATTTGACCTTGATCTCATCAGGAAAGTTTATGGAGAATTCCCTCAGAAAATTCAGAAAGCACGCCAGTTGCTTGGCAGGGATCTGACGATCAGTGAAAAGATATTATATGCCCATTTATGGGATGAGCTTCCTAAATCTCCCTTCAACAGGGGAGGAGATTATGTTAATTTCGGTCCGGATCGTGTTGCTATGCAGGATGCAACTGCCCAGATGGCCTTACTTCAGTTTATGACGGCGGGTAGAAAAAAGACTGCAGTGCCGTCTACTGTTCATTGCGATCACCTGATTCAGGCTTCTGTTGGAGCTGATGCAGACCTTACGCTTGCCAAAGACCAGAACAAAGAGGTATACGATTTTCTTGAGTCGATATCCGCTAAATATGGTATTGGATTCTGGAAACCAGGAGCTGGGATCATTCACCAGGTGATTCTTGAAAATTATGCTTTTCCCGGAGGAATGATGATAGGTACTGATTCACATACTGTAAATGCCGGGGGTTTGGGAATGATAGCCATAGGTGTTGGAGGTGCTGATGCAATGGATGTTATGGCAGGTATGGCCTGGGAACTCAAGATGCCAAAATTGATAGGCGTAAAGCTTATTGGCAGGATGAGCGGATGGACCTCTGCCAAGGATATAATATTGAAGGTCGCTGGTATTCTGACCGTTAAAGGTGGAACCGGGGCAATTGTCGAGTATTTTGGTGATGGAGCTGATGCAATTTCTGCAACCGGAAAGGGAACTATTTGTAACATGGGTGCTGAAATCGGGGCAACCACTTCCATTTTTGGGTATGATGCCAAGATGAGTGCTTACCTGAGCGCTACAGGAAGGTCTGAAATAGCCAGGATGGCCGACCAGATTGCTGGTGATCTTAGGGCAGATGCTGATGTATATGTGCATCCGGAAAAATATTTCGATCAGCTTATTGAAATTAACCTGGATGAACTGGAACCTCATGTAAATGGTCCGTTTACACCGGATGCAGCCTATCCTGTTTCAGAATTTGTCAGGATAGTTAAAGAAAAGAACTATCCAAGAACTCTTGAAGTTGGATTGATAGGTTCATGTACCAATTCATCCTATGAAGACCTGACACGCGCGGCTTCACTCGCCCGGCAGGCAATTGATAAGAAGTTGGGAGCAAAGGCAGAGTTTGTTATTACTCCTGGTTCTGAACTCATTCGCTATACCACTGAAAGGGATGGGCTCCTGGCTAGCTTTGAAAAGATTGGCGGAGTGGTAATGGCTAATGCCTGCGGCCCCTGCATAGGGCAATGGAAGAGGCATACAGACGACCCTTTAAGACCCAATTCAATCATTACTTCCTTCAACAGGAATTTTGCTAAACGAAATGATGGAAATCCCAACACTCATAGTTTTGTTGCTTCCCCCGAAATGGTAACAGCTTATGCAATATCGGGAGATCTCTGTTTCAACCCTTTAACTGATACTCTTACAAACCAGGATGGTGAACAAGTAAAACTTGACGAGCCTGTAGGTGTTGAACTGCCTGTAAACGGGTTCGATGTAAAGGATGCCGGTTACCTGGCGCCTCCGACTGACGGTTCCGCTATTCAGATTAATGTTTCTCCAAGTTCTGAGCGCTTACAATTGCTTGAACCTTTCGAGGTATGGACTGGGGAGGATCTCCTCGGATTGCCTTTATTGATCAAGGCCAAAGGAAAATGCACAACCGATCATATTTCCATGGCCGGCCCATGGCTACGATTCAGAGGTCACCTTGATAATATTTCCAATAATATGCTTATTGGTGCAGTCAATTTTTTCAATGAGAAAACGAATGCAGTTAAAAACCAGCTTAATAATACCTACGCAGCTGTTCCTGATACCGCCAGGGCATATAAGGCAGCTGGCCTGGGTTCCATTGTTGTTGGTGATGAGAATTACGGAGAAGGTTCTTCCCGGGAACATGCTGCCATGGAACCCAGGCATCTTGGTGTCAGGGCAATCCTTGTGAAGTCTTTTGCCCGTATTCACGAAACGAACCTAAAGAAACAGGGCATGCTTGCTCTAACATTTGCAGATAAGTCAGACTATGACAAAATCCTTGAAGATGATCGCCTGGATATTGTCGGACTTAAAGAGTTTGCACCTGGAAAACCATTACATATTGTACTTCACCATTCAAACGGAAGTTCAGAAAAGATTGCTGTCAACCACTCATACAATGCCATGCAGATCAGTTGGTTTGAGGCAGGAGGTGCTCTTAACCTGATCCGCCAGCAAAGTCACTGATTATATTAATGTTTGGAGGTAAGACATTAAAGGATTAGTGATAATTTTATACCGAATCTATAAGTGTGTGATCCGCCAGTTTGCCGAAACCTTATTAGCTAAACATAACTGGATCTAAGCTAATATACTTCGAACCAACTGCTCCCCTTTGGGGTATTTATACTAAGATTCAGTGCAATTGACAACTGAAATTGTTTAATATTATTTTCAATCCTGCTTTTATGAAAATCCGCATTCTAATTGGAGTTGTTTCATTATTGATGATCAGCTTCCTCATTTCTTCCTGTGAAGATTGTATTCGTGGCAATGGCAATGTAACCACCAAGAAAATCAAGGTTGGCGATATTACCAATATCCGCTTTTCAGGTGATGCCAATATTGTTCTTGTTAAGGATTCAACTGACCAGATCAGCATTACAGGTGAAAGCAATATCATTGACCTCTATGAGTTTGATGAATCCGGTAACAGCCTGAAGATAAAATCCAGTAAGTGCATACTGGGTCATGAGACTGTTACTATCAGGATCCCGGTCAAAACCATTGAATCACTTACACTTAACGGTTCCGGTAATTTCTCTTCTGAAAATATGCTGAAAGGTGGAGATGTGGATCTGGATCTCAATGGTTCCGGTGATTTCAACCTGCAACTTGAAGCTGAAAATGTGGTAGGGCATATCAATGGTTCAGGGAATATTATCCTGAAGGGATCTTCCAGGAACGAAAGGATGCAGATAAACGGATCAGGAGATGTGGATGCAGCAGAATTTGCCTCCGGTCAGGTAAAAGTGACAATTAATGGTTCAGGGGATTGCAAGGTATTGGCAACCAACTCGCTGGATGTTGTTGTAAGGGGAAGCGGCAATGTTTACTACAAGGGATCTCCGGATGTAACAACAGAAATCAAAGGTTCCGGGACAGTTGGAAAACTAAACTAACAGCTGGCTGAAAGTATCTGCTTACCAGTAAATGGAGTTTACGTCAGATCCGAAGTTGCTTTTTTTATTTCGGCTGATACAACCCTTAGGTAGCCATTCTGCCCATATACCCATACTAGATCCTCTAGCAAACCGTTAGTGGATAGATGTCATAGTTTTTCAGGTAAAACATAACTGATAATTTGTGAAAGCTTTTTTTAGGCCAATTCTACTTCTACTGTTTTGTGTTTCTTTACAGATTCCCAATATCTCAGCCCAGACAGCAGGTAACAATACGTTCGATTTCCTTTCCCTGACAAATTCAGCCCGCCTGGCAGGGTTGGGTAGCAGTTTTGCTGCCATTCATGACGACGACATTAGTCTTACCCTTGCGAATCCATCGCTGATATCCAGTGCAATGCATAATAAGCTTGCCTTTAGCTATGTAAGTAATTATTCAAAGGTAAATTACGGTTATGCATCGTATGGAAGATCTTTTTCAAAAGCCGGGAATCTTGTGGGGAGCCTTCAGTTTATCGATTACGGGCAAATGAAGTATGCAGATGAAACCGGCCTGACCTCCGGGCAATTCAATGCAGGGGAATACGCGGCAAGTGTTGGTTGGGGCAAGATGCTCGATTCTACTTTCAGCATTGGCGCTAATGCCAAGTTGCTTTATTCAGACCTGGAATCATACAATTCCTTTGGGTTGGCTGTTGATGTCGCCGGTAGTTATATACCGAACAATAGTACATGCATTTCAGTAGTTTTCCAGAATATTGGCAGGCAATTGACTTCCTATACTTCCAATGGCGTATCACCTCTTCCATTTGAGATACAGGCCGGGATTTCAAGGAGGCTGGCTCACCTGCCTTTCAGGTTCTCACTGGTACTGCAGCACCTGGAAAAGTGGGATCTCACCTATACTTCTACAAGTACTGAAATCGACCCTTTTACCGGTCAGGCAATAAAAAAGAATTTCCTTGATAATTTCGGAGATAAGGCTATGCGACATGTTGTTCTTGGAGGAGAGTTTATTCCTGCAAAATTCCTGAGCCTGAGATTCGGATTTGATTACAAGAAAAGGAAAGAAATGAAGGTTGAAACCAAACCGGGTACTGTTGGTTTCTCCTTTGGATTTGGAATCAATGTTTCAAAATTCTCTATAAATTATTCTCGGGCAGCCTACCATATCGTTGGCTCGCGTAACTACATCACCTTAACTACCAACCTTGGTGACTGGGTGAAGAAGTAAGCTTAAAATTTCTGCTTATCTGCTGAGAAGATATTCCTTTAAATCAAGGAACTCTGGCTTTATTAGGATGCTTTCCTTTTTCAGTTCTGATAGATGCCTTAAGGATTCAGGGATTTCGATGGTCTTCCTAATGCTTTTTTCCACAATATCTCCAAACTTAACCGGGTGTGCGGTTTCAAGCATAATTCCTTTCTTTCCAGGATTTTTTTCAAGATACATTTCCAGAGCATGGTAAGCAACAGCCCCATGAGGCTCCAATAAATAGGAATCCTTCTTAAATACCCTGGATATAGTATCCGATGTTTCCCCATCTGAAATACTGTAACTGCTGATCAGGTTCCGGATAGCAGGAAAATCATTTTCAAACAGCTCCAGCAAACGTACGAAATTACTTGGATTACCTACATCCATTGCATTTGAATAAGTCTCAACAGCGTCCGCAGGTTGATAAACGGAAGTATCAAGGTAATCTGTAAATACCTTGTTCTGATTACATGCTGCTATGAAATGTTGAACCTGAAGTCCGGAGGCATTCCCCAGCAATCCTGCACATATGTTTCCGAAATTACCACTTGGTACGCAGATTACCGGGAGGGCTTCCTCTTTCCATTGCTGCAATGCGAAGAAATAATAAAATTGCTGGGGAATCCAGCGGGCGATGTTGATTGAATTGGCAGAAGTGAGCGAGAGTTTCGAGTTTAGTTCATTATCCAGGAATGCTTGCTTGACCATCTTCTGGCAATCGTCGAAAGTGCCCTGGACTTCTAAAGCTGTAATGTTCTTTCCAAGCGTAGTAAGCATCTTCTCCTGAACCTTGCTGACCTTACCTGAAGGATACAGAATTACAACATCCACATTTTCCACTCCCAGGAATCCATTGGCAACAGCGCTTCCGGTATCTCCTGAAGTGGCTACAAGAATCGTGATATGTTTATTGCTTCCTTTCGAAAAATAGCCCAGGCAGCGGCTCATGAAACGTGCACCAACATCCTTAAAAGCGAGTGTGGGTCCATGATAAAGCTCAAGTGACCAGATATCCTGGTTGACCCTTACCAACGGGAAATCGAAGTTTACAGTTTCTTCGCAAATGGTGAAAAGGTCGGCATCCGGAATTTCACCGCTTACATATGGACGAATTACTTCATAAGCCAGCTCAGGCCTGGATTTATTCCTGAAAGTTTTCTGAAATTCTCCTGTCAGGACTGGAATTGATTCCGGGAAATACAATCCTTTATCCGGAGCCTGGCCGTTGATGGTAGCTTCCCTGAATCCTACAAGGGGTGATTGTCGTTGTGTACTGAAGTATCTCACTGGAAGATCTTGTTTTCTTTTCAAATAAACCTTACACCTTGATTATTGATAGTGCTGACATGAGTATGGAAATCGATGTTCAGCCCTGAATACGCCTGTATGATAGCGGCTTCCACTTTCCTTGCAGTAACCAGGTCATGGCTGAGCATGAATACTGAAGGACCGGAGCCGGAAATACCACCCCCCAGTGCCCCGGTTTCCAGGCTGACTGTTTTAACCAGGTCGAAGCCTGGTATCAGAATGCTTCGGATAGGCTCAACTATAACATCAACCAATGAGCGGCTGATCAGTTCATAGTCGCCTTTCATCAAACCCGCTACAAGACCTGCAACATTTCCCCATTGGATGGCTGCATCTTTCAACAATATCTCTTTTTTCAGGATCTCACGTGCATTGGATGTTTTAATTTCAATTTGAGGATGCAGGATTGTGACAAAAAGGGGAGGGGCCGGAATCCCAATAATATCAAGGGGAAATGAGGAACGAATCAGAGTAACTCCTCCCATTATGGCAGGAGCAATATTATCTGCATGTTTTGCTCCGGAAGCAACCTGTTCACCGCACATGGCAAAACGGATCAGGTCGCTGGTACTGAAAGGCTGTTTCAGTAAATGATTAGCGGCAATGACAGCACCAGCAGCACTTGCAGCACTTGAACCAATCCCGCTTCCGGGTTTGATAACCTTGGTACTTTCAATCTCAAACCCAATTTCTTCGCGGGTTTCTTCCAGCATTGCCAGTAAAGCTCCGCCAATCACATTCTTTTCAGGTTCAAGCGGCAGATTATAACCATCCAGGTTAATTATGCGTATGCCTCTCCTCGTTTTCCGTATGGTTAGCTTATCACAGGGTTCTTCGAGGGCCAGGCCGAGGATGTCGAATCCGCAAACCAAATTTGCCACTGTTGCAGGCGCCAGCACCGTTACTTCTTCAAGCATCATTCAAAAAGATAATTGATAATATTTTAATCAGTAAGCTAATCCTCCAAGATCCTTTAAACGCCGAACCCTTCAACCCTTTAACCCTTAAACCCTGGCAGCGCGAATCACATCGGCAAATATGCCTGATGCGGTGACATCAGCTCCGGCTCCGGCGCCCTTAATTACGAGGGGTTGCTGAGAATAACGGTTCGTGTAGAAAAGGACAACATTGTCTTTGCCATAAAGCTGGTAAAGATCGTGATCTTTGCCTATATGCTGCAGGCCGACTGAAGCTTTGCCATCTTTCAGGCTTGCAACGAATTTAAGTTTGCAATCATTTTTAGCTGCATTGTCGAACAAGGACTTAAAATGAGCTTCATGAGTTTCCATTTCCCTGTAAAAATCAGCAACAGAACCGGCAAGGCAGGATTCAGGTAAGAATGAACGGCTCTCAATGTCCTCCATCTCCATTTTATATCCCGATTCCCTGGCAAGGATAAGAATCTTGCGCATCACATCAGTGCCGCAAAGATCAATCCTTGGGTCTGGCTCTGCATAGCCTTCATCTTCAGCCTGCCTGACTATTTTAGCAAATGGAACAGAACCATTGTAGTTGTTAAATACAAAGTTCAGGGTACCTGAAAGTACAGCTTCGATTCGATGCACCTTATCACCTGAACGGACCAGGTCATTCAAGGTGTTTATGATTGGAAGGCTGGCCCCAACATTGGTCTCGAACAGGTAAGCTGTATTGTATTCCCTTGCCAGCTGCTTCAGCTTTTTATAATTCTCATAGGAGGATGAAGAGGCTATCTTATTACAGGCAACGATGGCTACGCTTTTCCTGAGGAGCTTTTCATAAATTTCAGTAACTTGTTGGTTTGAAGTGATATCAACAAAAATAGGATTTCGCAGGCTCTTCTGATTTATGAAATTTACAAATTCAGTCAATTTCATGTTTTCAGAGCTCAGGAGTTGTTCTTGCCAGAAATTCAGGTCGATACCATTTTCATTCAGTAACATCCGTCGACTGTTTGCAATGCCTACTATCCTTAATTGCAACCGCATGTTTTCAAGCAGGAAAGCTTGTTGCAGCCTGAGCTGCTCCATGAAACGGCTGCCGACATTCCCTAATCCAACAATGAAAAGGTTAACCTGCTTGTAAGCTGTTTCGAAGAATTCTTCATGCAGGACGTTAATAGCCTTTGCCACATCCGCAGTGCTGATAACGGCAGAGATATTCTTTTCAGAAGAACCTTGTGCAATCGCCCTGATATTTACGCTATTGCGTCCCAGGGCTCCGAACATCTTGCCGCTGATACCGGGATGGTTCTTCATGTTATCCCCAACAAGAGCAACGATTGAAAGGCCGGTTTCCACATGCAAGGGCTCAACCTTGCTAGTTTCAATTTCAATGGCAAACTCCTCGTCGATAGACTTTTTGGCTGCCTTTACATTAATATCATCAATAGCAACACAAATGGAATGTTCAGAAGAGCTTTGTGTAATGAGGATAACATTGATCTTTTTTTCAGCCAATGCCCCGAAAAGCCTGCGGGAGAATCCCGGAATACCTACCATGCCGCTGCCTTCCAGGCTGAGGAAAGCCATCTTACCCATACTTGAGATCCCCCTGACTATGTTCTTATCTTCAACAACATTGCTTTCTATCAGGGTGCCATAATCACCAGGGGCAAAAGTATTTTTGATCCATACCGGGATATTCTTGCTCATCAAAGGTTGGATAGTAGGAGGATAGATGACTTTTGCGCCGAAATGCGACAATTCCATGGCTTCTTTATAGGAAATGTATGGAATGACCTTTGCGTTGCTAACAACTCTTGGATCGGCAGTCATCATGCCGCTGACATCGGTCCATATTTCCAGCAGGCCTGAATTTGTAGCAGCTGCAAAGATGGAAGCTGTAAAGTCAGAACCTCCTCGTCCGAGGGTAGTTGTAACCCCTTCAGGATCACTGGCAATAAAGCCGGGGGCAATATAAAGATCAGCAGGATGGTCCATTATAAAACTTAGAATGGATTCACTTGTCAACGCCATATCAGGGGCTGCAATTCCGTGGTTGGAATTGGTGCGGATCACTTCCCGTGAATCAATCCATACATTAAGAGTTTTCCTTGATTCCAGGGCTGCAGAAATAATGAGAGAAGACAACAATTCACCATTGCTTACAATCCCGTCGAGAGATCTGGCAGATAATTCTTTCAGCAAGAATATGGCCTTATAGATGCTTTCCAGCTCATTGCATTTCTTCTTGACAAGGCTTAGTACTGGACTTTGGTCACCAACAGGCAACAATTCTCTTACTACCTGCAAATGCCTGTTTTCAAATATTTTAAGTTTATCCAGGTAACTTTCGTCCTGTTTGGCAGCCTGGTTACCGGCATCTATCAATAAATCTGTTGTCCCGCCAAGAGCTGAGACAACCACAATGGTTCTGTCTTTAATTAATGCCTTGGTAACAATATCTATAACTTTGAGAATATTGGCTGAGTTTGCTACCGAAGTGCCTCCAAATTTCAATACTTGCATAGGTAAAAAAGCTTGTTGATGAGATAAAGATATGAAAACATTTGTATATGTAGTGTTTCCGCGCCTTTGTAGTATTCATTTTCAGGGCATTTTTGATTTTTCGATTTCAAAAATCCGTATTTCCTAAGTTGTTTTTTTCAGCTGCTTTGCTTAATATTAGCTACTTTCGCAATATAATTTTCGATGTTATGATTGTATCTGTTGACCCTGATGCTGGATTTTGTTTCGGTGTTGAAAATGCCATTGCAATAGCCGAATCAGAACTATCAGCTAATGCCGGACTGAAGTGTTTGGAAGATATTGTCCATAACTCAACTGAATTGGGCAGATTGGAGCATGCAGGTTTACAGAAGGTTACGCATAATGATTTGCCGGCATTATCAGGTGAAAAGGTACTGATCCGCGCTCATGGAGAACCACCTGATACTTATAAGGTTGCAACGGAGAACCAGGTAAAGATTGTGGATGCAACCTGCCCCATTGTGCTGAAACTCCAGGAACGTATTGGGAAATGCTACCAGGAGGAGGCTGCAAAGAATATACAGATTGTATTGTTTGGAAAGAAAGGCCACCCCGAAATCCTTGGATTGATGGGACATGCAGGTAACCAAGCCATTATTGTAGAAAACGAGGATGATCTGGGCCGGATCGATTTCTCGAGGCCTGTCAGGTTATACTCCCAGACTACTATGGATATTGATGCTTACGAAGATCTTGCTGCCAATATAAGTGCAAGGATGAGTGAGCAGTTTAATGATGATCTTGTTGTTAATAATTCCTATTGCCGGCAGGTTTCCCGCAGGTCGCATACCCTCAGGGTGTTTGCCTCAAGCTATGATGTATTGATATTTGTGAGCGATGACAAGAGTTCCAACGGAAAGTTTCTCTTCGATGTCTGCAAAAAAGCCAACCCAAAGAGTTATTTTATAAAGGAACCTAAAGACCTGGATAACAAATGGTTTTCAGCATGCTCTACAGTAGGTGTAACAGGGGCTACTTCTACTCCTTCCTGGTTGATGCAGAAAGTTGCGGAAACGATTGGGGAAATGGAAGGGAAGTAGTTGGGAAGCAGTAGACAGGTGGCAGGAAACTGGAAGCCCGCAGACGGAAGTTGGATGACAGAAGCCAGGTGCCGGAAGACGGAAGCAAGGATGGTTGATAGGTGTTGTCGAAGTGATTCGGCAATTCGGTCCGTCAGCTTTCAGATGATAATTTGGGAACGCGGAACTCCAAACGCTGAAATCCATACAGTAAACAACTAATAACCAATAACCAATAACTATTCTTCTACAACGTCGTGTTCCTCAAAAAACTGCAAATCATAAACTTCAAGAACTATATTCACTCAGAAATAGAATTTTCTGAGAAGATTAACTGTTTTGTCGGGAATAACGGGGTAGGGAAGACCAACCTGCTGGATGCAATCTATTATCTTTCTTTCACTAAAAGTTATTTCAATACAATCGATACGCAGAACATCCGGCACCAGGAAGATTTCTTTGCTATACATGGAACTTACCAGCGGAATGGGGGTTTGCCGGAACAAGTGAGTTGCATTCAAAAATTAGGATACAAGAAGCAATTCAAACTGAACCAGAAGGAATATGAGCGGATGTCGGACCACATAGGTGCATTTCCCTGTGTGATGGTTTCGCCTTATGACCGTGACCTTATCAATGAAGGAAGCGATATACGAAGGAAATTCATCGACTCAGTTATTTCCCAGTTCGACCGTATTTATCTTGATGACCTGATCCGTTACAATCGACTGCTGGAACAAAGAAATACTTTATTAAAGCAATTTGCCGAGAACAGGCATGTGGATCAGGATCTCCTTTCGCTCATAGATGAGCAAATGTCAGTTCCGGCAGGCAAGATCTTTGAAAAGCGTAAGTCCTTCCTGGGAGGTTTTCTTCCAATCTTCAGCCATTATTTTGAGTTTATCAGCGGTGGTAAAGAACTGGTGGATATTCGTTATGATTCAAGGCTTCATGAAGGGAACTACCTTTCAATCGCTTCATCAAACCTTGACAGGGATATCTCATCACGGTACTCAACTGTTGGCATACATAAAGATGATCTGCTGTTTGATATTAACGGATACCCGGTTAAAAAATTCGGATCACAAGGACAGCAGAAATCCTTTGCTGTGGCTTTGAAGCTCGCACAATTTGATTTTACATGCAGCCTTGTGAATTACAAGCCTTTGTTGCTTTTTGATGATATATTCGATAAACTTGATCCGGACAGGGTTCAACAGATCATAGACCTGGTAAGTAAAGATAGCTTTGGTCAGGTATTTATAACAGATACCGAACCTGAGCGCATCCACAGGTCATTCTTTTCTAAGGAAATCAATCATAAAGTATTTGAAATCAATTCAGAATCTATTCAATTCAGGTATTGATCATGATCAGGCGCTCTACGGAAATATTGCTGAAGGATGCCATTGAGAAATTTCTCAAGGATTTTCACCTGGAAGATAAATTGAAGGAAACACAGTTGCTCGGTTCCTGGGAGAAAGTTGCCGGTAAGTTAATTGCCAGGCATACCGAAGAGATCTTTATCAGGGAACAGGTTCTTTATATTAAAGCGGATTCCCCTGCATTAAAGCAGGAATTGAATTTTATGCGGACCAAATTACTGACCAAGCTTAACAAAGCTGTCGGAAGCGAGGTGATCAAGGATATTAAGCTTATTTAATCTCGCAGGCCAGCATCCTTTTACTTTCAAGAAATGCTTCCAGTTTATCTCCAATTTTAACAGGCCCTACTCCTGAAGGAGTTCCCGTAAAAATATAGTCACCGGTCCTGAGTGTGACAAACCTGGAAACGTAAGCTATGATAGTTTCAATAGAAAAGATCATATCCTTTGAATTTCCCTGTTGAACAGCAGTTCCATTTAAATCCAGGCTGAAGTTCAGGTTGTTGAGATCCTTAAAATCGGTTATTGGAATAAATGTGCTGACCGGGGCTGAATAATCGAAAGCTTTGGCCGGCTCCCATGGCAGGCCTTTTTCTTTTGCTTTTTGCTGAAGGTCACGTGCCGTAAAATCGATTCCTAACGCAACAGCATCAATATAGGTTAAAGCGAATTTTGGGCTTATATGTTTTCCAACCTTACATACCCGGTAGACGATCTCACATTCATAATGAAGGTCTTTCGTGAAATCGGGGTAATAGAATGGCCTGTTTCGGATGAGCAAGGCAGTGTCAGGTTTGATGAAAAATACTGGTTCTGTAGGAACAGCATTGTTAAGTTCCTTAGCATGTTCAGAATAATTTCGGCCTATGCAGATGATTTTCATTGAATACTGCTGGTTTTCGGATATGACTTATCCTTTATTAAAGTTCCTTAATTTAATAGCAGTGATCAGTTTCTTAGTAGAAAGCAGGAATTCACCCTTCATCATCCAGTCATAATAGGAGGGCTCCATTTTAAAGACTTCTTCGACAGTTTTTCCTTTGTGCTTCCCGAAGTTGAAGACCTCCTGACCTTTAGCATTGAAGATAATTTGTCCGCCCAGGTCAGCGTTTTTGTTATAAAAAGAAAAGTCATGCAGGGCTTTCACATCATTTACCACAGGTTTACTCACTTTCCCGTCATGATCAACATATTCGGTATCGGCGTAGCGATCAAGCTGTGATTTGAGGATTTCGTATGTAGCACGGGTATCCGCTTCTGCTGAGTGAGCGTTGATCAATTCCTTGCTGCAATAGAATTTATAGGCGGCTTTCAGGGTGCGCTGTTCCATCTTGTGGAAAATATTCTGCACGTCAATGAAGCGCCTGCCCTTCATATCAAATTCAACTCCGGCCCTAAGAAACTCTTCAACAAGAACAGGAATATCGAACTTAATTGAGTTATACCCGACAAGATCACAGTTTTGCAAATAAGCATTTAGATTTCCTGCAACATCCTTGAAACCTGGCTTATCTTTTACATCTGCATCGCTGATTCCATGGATTGCAGTGACTTCCGGAGGAATTGGGATTCCAGGGTTCAGAAGATGATGGCGGAATTCCTCATGCCCGTCGGGAAGTATCTTAAGGATGGCAATTTCTACTATGCGGTCAGTCGCTATATTCACACCAGTGGTTTCGAGGTCAAAGATGATAAGCGGGCGGGTTATGTTGATTTCCATGAATTGACTGTAATTAAGGATATGTTAGGAGATAGATTTCTGTGTGAATTCTCAGTAAAGATAGGCAATTTGACAGGATGATCGCCGGGAGTTGAAACAAGAGGATGAACCAAATTCTAAAAGAAAACCGGGCAGGTAATATTTCAACCCACCCGGTGTATCCACCATAAACAAATCTATATTCTTTTCTGATCAGATTAAAAGGCTTACATCAAAACCTTCCAGCAGTTGCTGCATCCTCTTCAGGAACTGGCCTCCCAATGCGCCATCAACGATCCGGTGGTCATATGCGAGTGAAAGCATACATATATGCCTGATAGCAATAACATCACCATCTGAGGTTTCAAGAACCCATGGACGTTTCTTAATCGTGCCTATTCCAAGTATGGCAACCTGGGGCTGATTAATGATTGGGGTGCCGGTAAGGCTGTCAAAACTTCCGAAGTTGGTAATTGTAAAAGTACCGCCCTGTATATCATCAGGATTAAGTTTATTCTTTCGGGCCCGATCTGCAAGATCATTAACATCCTTTACAATCCCCAACAGGTTCTTTTGATCGGCATTTTTGATCACCGGAACGATGAGGTTTCCATCGGGTAAAGCTGTTGCCATACCGATATTTACATTCTTACGCTGGATGATCTTATAGCCATCCACAGATGCATTCACATTGGGGAATTCGCGCAGAGCTTTCGATACTGCTTCGAGGAAAATCGGTGTAAACGTGACCTTCTGTCCTTCCCGTTTCAGGAAGCTATCTTTAACCTTGTCGCGCCACCTTACAATATTAGTAACATCAACCTCTATGAAAGAAGTTACGTGCGGTGAAACCTGTTTCGACATGACCATATGGTCAGCAATCAGCTTACGCATCCTGTCCATATCAAGGACTACATCTCCAATAGAAGAAGTTACAGCAGGTGCCGCTATTTTCTGTGCTGAAACTGTTGCCTGGCTCGCCGTGCTAACAGCCGGGCTTCCAGCGGTCCTGTTTTTCAGGTAATTCAGGATGTCATCCTTGTTAAGCCTTCCATCTTTGCCTGAACCGGTAACTTTATCCAATTCTGAAAGTGAAATATTTTCCTGTTTTGCTATGCTCCTGACAAGCGGTGAGTAAAACCTTCCGGATTCCGAAACACTTGAAGCGGCTGGCATTGTTTCAGCTGGTTTGGATGAAGCCGGAGCTACTTCGTCAGGTAAAACGGTGGCAGGTGCTTTCTCTGGTTCTGCCGCGCTTTCCCCACCCATATCTATAATAGCTATCACGGTGCCAACTGGTACAACATCACCTTCATTGAATAAGGTCTGGGTTATGATACCCTCCACGGGCGAAGGTATTTCAGAATCTACCTTATCAGTTGATAAATCTGCAATAGGTTCGTCTTCAGTTATTGTCTCGCCGGCTTTTTTGAGCCAACGTACGATGGTTGCTTCTATTATACTTTCGCCCAACTTAGGCATTACCAATTCAAATTTTGCCATAAAGCTATGTCAATCATTAAAATACATAAAAAGAAATCCGGAGTTTTCGTTTAATCCTGATCACCTTATCTTAAACAAATTTCATCTAATTTTGGTTCAAATGCAATTTATTTTCTGCCGAGATTTCTGAAGCCCTTGAAAATAATTCGGAATTCACCAAGGAGATGGTAATCCCTGGCATAAAGAATATTTAAGCGCTGAACAGATTGTTCATCCAGGCCTGTTTTACCGAAAGCATCTGTTGGATGAAGAATACCAGCACGAATTCCGGGAAGTTTGTTGTCGTGAGCAACTACTGGTGCATATCCTGACCAGGATCTTGCACCTGCAAGCACTTTCAGGATATTTAACAGGAAGTTGGCAGGATCCTTGACAATGAAGGCTGTAACAGGGTAGGAGATAAGAAGTGCCAGGCTTGTAATTACGTCGAAAACGCGCTTGTTTCGCCGGTTGTTCACTTTATTGATGGAATTGATATCAATTACATACAGATCTCCCGCAGTGTTTATAGAATTACTGCCAATAATGGATAAACTCTCTGGCGGGGCAATCTTAAAATCAACTTCAAGACCCTGCAGGGCTGCCATTTGGTCGATAATAACCTGGGCCGGTACATCTCTTGCACAGAATATCACTTCATCAATGGAGTATACTTTAATGATCTCCTGGACTTGCGAGAGATTTCCAAGGAAACCGTTTTTGTCAACAAGCCCGTTTCCTGATTTCACCAGTCCGATAAATCCGGGGTTATTGAGGGCTTTCTTCAGGAGGTCAGCAACACGATGAGATTCCTCATCTTCCCCGACAATTACAAATCGTTTGCTTTGCCCGACTCCAAAACGATACTCCTGGATATTCAGCAGGTGAAGTATGAGGCGAATGCCTGACATTGATATCATTCCCCAGGCTGCTCCAAAAATGGTAAGCATCCTGGAAAAGCGGAATTGAGCTGGTAACAATGCGTAAATAACGAGTATGATCACAGTGCCGGTAGCCATTCCCTGAAGGCTCTTCCAAATTTTTACCGGTCGGTCATATCCCCCGGAGAAATAAACCGCCAGTAACCATGCAATTAGGTAACCTGGAAGGATAAAACTGTAAAACTCGACGGGATAGTGCCCTCCATTTGGATAGATCACCTTCAACTCCCAATAACGGGCAAGTGCAAAAATGCCTGCAAAAGTAAAGAGCATGTCGATTAGTGGAAGAAATGCCTTCCGCAGAACCCTGAAAGCTACCGAAAGAGAAGCCCTGAAATAGATCGCCAGGTTAATAAATATAGAGAAAACTCGCGCATTTTGAGGCGAAAAATGCTTCTTCGCAAAAATGATCATTGCGTTATAAAAGACGAAAACATAATTCAGGCTTCCCTTTTTTGTGCTCTCACCTTTATAATGAATGATCCTGGTTTCAGGGAAATAATAATTGCAGAAACCGGCCTTTACAATCCTGTAGGAAAGATCAATATCTTCCCCGTACATGAAGAATTGCTCATCCAGGTAACCAATACTGTCGAGGATGGATTTTCGGACCAGCATGCAGGCTCCTGATAAAACATCTACTTTATGTGTCTTATTCTTATCAAGGTAGCCCAGGTGATACTTGTTGAACCTGGGAGAATGTGGAAATAACCTTGAAAGGCCAAATATCTTATAAAACGCAACGACAGGCGTAGGCAGCCCTCGTTTCGATTCAGGCAGGAAATTTCCTTTCCCATCAACCATTTTTACCCCAAGTCCCCCGGCATCCGGATGTTGATCCATGAACCCGATCACCTTGCTGAAAGTATCGGTTTCAATAACGGTGTCAGGATTGAGCAAAAGGATATATTCTCCCTTCGCAATAGAAATTGCCTGGTTATTGGCTTTGGCAAAACCAACATTTTCTGTGTTGGCAATACAATGGGTTCCGGCAAATTTTTCCCCGACCATTTTCACCGACCCATCAACTGAGGCATTGTCAACTACAAACACTTCTACTTCCAGCCCTTTGCTTGCCTCCCTGACGGAGTGCAGGCATTGTTCCAGGAAGTACCTGACGTTGTAGTTTACGATGATAACGCTAAGCTTCACAGGATTGATGAATTGTTAATGGTTACGAGTTAATAGTTATAAGTTATTGGTTATTAGCAATTTGTTATTGGTTATGGGTTATTTCCAACTGAGACGGATTGGAAAACAGATATGATTAGTTTTTGTCCAGGTTCTTAATTCAGCGGTTAACACTTCTTAATGCCGGGTTTCCATCGGACATAAACAAACTAAGCTTTAATGATGCTAATAATGGGGACAGAACATCAGGCTTTGGTTGTTTTACTAACAATATTTTTATGAGCATATCTAATGCAATCTCAGGGATCAGATTAACTGAAAGAATTGTCAGCTGGACAAAGTTACTCAAACATGATGATTTATAAACCCAACCGAAAAATCATTTGAATCATTTCTTTTGAACCGGATTGTTTGTATCTTTCTTTTTGAGATTACCTTAATGAATTACTTTTGTAATCGTATTTGGTTTTGATCCAATGGAATCAAGGGTTATTGTCCATCAGCCTATAATGCTGATAGCTCTGATAACTGCTTGGCTATGATCAGTTTAATCAAAGATTAATGGCTTTATTAATTACTTTTCTTGCTTTAACCTTATCGTCGGTTATTCTGATTCCTTTTTTTTCTGCAAGGTGGAAGGGAAAACTTATGATCGGAACAGTGTTGCTGAATTCTGTAGTAAGCGCAATTCCGGCTGTTCAATGTTTTTTGGGTTTCGATTTCAGGCTAACTCTTCCTGGTTCACTTGTTACAGGTGAGATACCGGTCAGTATGGATGCATTGTCCTCCTGGTTTGTGCTTCTGATCAACTTTACAATGCTGACAGGGGCTTTTTACGGTCATAGCTACCTCAAGGCTTACAGGGATCAGCGCAATGAGTTATCAGTTCATCATATTGCCTATGTGCTGGTTCATGCATCCCTGATTTCCATTTGTGTATTACAGAACAGTATGGCTTTCCTCATCGCCTGGGAAATTATGGCATTGAGCTCTTTTGTACTTATTATATTTGAGCATCTTAAGCATGATACATTAAAAGCCGGGATCAATTTTCTGGTTCAGTCACACGTAAGTGTCCTTTTTCTTGTTTTAGGTTTCATTTGGGTAGGCACCAGCATGAATTCATTTGGATTTAAGGCTATATCTGACTTTGCGCTTCTGCAGCCTCATGCCAGCAGCCTGATATTGCTCATCCTGTTTTTTATAGGTTTTGCCATCAAAGCCGGATTTGTTCCCTTTCATACCTGGCTGCCCTATGCCCATCCGGCTGCACCGGCTCATGTTTCAGGAGTGATGTCGGGTGTGATCATTAAGATTGGTATTTATGGAATCCTGCGTATGCTACTGCTTGTCAGGCATGATTTTATTTCGATTGGTTACATAATACTTATCGTCTCTGTTATTTCAGGAGTCTATGGGGTTATGCTTGCAACCATACAACATAACCTTAAAAAATTATTGGCATTCCATAGCATCGAAAATATTGGTATCATAGGAATGGGTATAGGGCTTGGATGCCTAGGGCTGGGATATGGTATTATGCCCCTTGTCGTATTGGGTTTTGCGGGTGCATTGCTGCATACGCTAAATCATTCCCTTTTCAAATCAGTCCTGTTCTATGCATCCGGCAATGTTTACCAGGCTACTCATACAATGAACCTGGAACGGCTTGGCGGGCTAATAAAAAAGATGCCTAAAACATCCCTGGTATTTCTGGTTGCAGCAATGGCTATTTGCGGACTTCCGCCGTTCAATGGGTTTATATCTGAATTCCTGATCTATTCAGGTATATTATCGGGGTTAAAATCCGCCAACCTGACACTGGTATGGATGTTGGCATTTGCAATATTAGGTCTAGTTTCAATTGGTGGACTGGCTATCATGTGCTTTACCAAAGCTTTTGGTAGCGTATTTCTAGGAAGTCCGCGTCAAACCCTTCGTTCTAATCCTGAAGAAGCCGGGCCTCTTTCTTTGTTTCCACTTTATGCAGGAATTCTGTTGATTGTTCTCATTGGAATTTTCCCATCACTAGTATTCCAGGTGTTGAATAAGCCTGTTTCCCAGTTTGTGTCAATATCAGGGATGCCGGTTCAGGCTGAGGGTTTGCTTTCATTTCCTGGATTAAACTGGATTGGAGTAGCTTCAGCCGGGATTTTTGGAGTGGTGGGGATACTGATGTTCATTCGCTGGAAAGTTACACATAAAAGAGAGATCGTAACCGGCCCAACCTGGGGATGTGGATATGTGGCACCGAACCCACGCATGCAATACACTGCAAGTTCTTATGTCAGAACCTACAGAAAATTAGCCGAGCCGATGCTTTCCATTGATGTAAAAAAGACAGAAATCTCCGGGATTTTTCCTGAGGTTGGAAAACATGAAACTCATCCTTACGACAAGGCCGAATCCTGGATTATTGATTTTCCTGTGCGACAGCTGCAGGTTTTTATCAACAGGTTTTCCTTCCTTCAGAATGGCAAGTTACAGGTGTATATCTTGTATGGCGTTCTCTTTATTTCGCTGATTCTTATCATTCCTTTGGTGTATGATAAGATAGTTTCGGCGATTCAACTTCTTAACCAGATGTAAGATGCTGAGCTTTATCCTGATCATACTAGCCGCTTCCATCTTTACCGGGATTGTAAACCGGGTAAGAAGTTTAGTTTCCGGTAGAAAAGGCCCCGGGCTTTTCCAGCCTATACGTGATGTTGTCCGGCTCTTCAGGAAAGGATCCGTTTATAGTGATACCTGCAGCTGGATATTCAAACTGGCCCCGAGTGTGAGCATGGCCACTGTCCTGATGGCAATGTTGGTTATCCCCTTTGCAAGAACAAAGGGAGTTCTTTCATTTGAGGGTGATTTTGTGTTTTTTGCTTATGTGCTGGCACTTGGGAAATTCTTTTCCATAATAGCATCCTGGGATACCGGCAACAGTTTCGAAGGAATGGGTGCAAGCAGGGAGGCCTTGTATTCGACCCTGGCAGAACCAGCGTTCTTTATCCTGATCGGTTCATTTGCCATGTTAACGGGATACACTTCGTTTTATGACATCTTCAGGACCCTTCATTTCGGGTCCTATATCTCATACTTGCTGGGCTTACTGGCAACTTTTGTATTGATCACACTGGCAATGATCGAGAACAGCCGCATGCCGGTTGATGATCCTAGGACCCATCTTGAACTTACCATGATCCATGAGGTGATGATACTTGATAACAGTGGATTTGACCTAGGATTGATCCTTTCAACATCTTACCTGAAATTTGCCCTGTACGGAGCCCTGATCGCCAATTTCTTCATTGATATCATGCCCTGGTACATTGCAATTCCATCCTTTTTTGGCATTCAGTTCCTGGTTGCAATAGCAGTCGGGATATGGGAATCGTTCACTGCCAGGTTCAGGATGAGTCATAATCCGCAATTCATCTTTATCCTGTCATCAGTTTCGCTCCTCATATTTTTTGGAGTGATGCTGGTTCTTCACATGTTCAATTAAAATGAAGGAAAGATGATAGATGTCCTGTTGATAATCTTCGCCAGTAGTTTGCTTTACGTGAGTATAGCCAACCGTTTGCTTACCTACATCAAGATACTCTCCTTCCAGGGTGTGTTGCTCTTTGGAGTAGCCTTCCTAGAACTGAATGAAATGAGTACAATTAACCTCGTTTTTATCCTTCTTGAAACCATCATCTTCAAGGCAATTGCAGTTCCTATGTTTATCAATTATGTGATAAAACGGAATAATATTACCCGGGAAGCTGAACCATTTCTGCCAAATTTTATTTCACTTATCATAGTAACGCTGATCATTATTAGTACCATAATATTGTCCACTTCCATTTCTGATCCCTATCTGAATAAAACGTTTTTCATAGTTGCACTGGCAACTATTTTCAGCGGCTTATACATCATAGCCACCAGGAAGAAGGTTATTACCCATGTTATGGGATATATGATCATAGAGAACGGAGTGTTTATCCTTTCCCTGGCTGTTGGAAATGAAATGCCCATGCTTGTAAACCTTGGTATCATGCTCGATATTTTTGCGAGTGTTCTTATACTGGGAATATTTGTAAATAAAATTGGTGATATACTTAAGGGTGTGGATGTCAATCAATTGAGGCACCTTAGAGATTAAAACTGGTTTAAAAATACTATGATTATTATATACCTGATAGCTGCTATTGCATTGAGTTTGGGATTATTCCTGAACCGGAGCACACTGGTCAATAACCTGCTGCTATTGGTTTTTGTTGTGCTCCAGGCAGGATTTACCATTTATGAATGCTTCAACCTGAATACAATCCAGTTCGGGTTTTTCAAGCCTGATGCGATAGCTGTTTTGCTTCTGATAACGCTTAGTATTGTCAGTATCCCTGCAATTTTCCACAGCCATATATACCTGGTTACTCATCGGGAAACCAAACCCAGGGTCAGGGCAATCTATTTCTCAGCCATGGTTTTGCTGATCACTTCAATAGGCATGGCTTACCTGGCTAACCATATTGCTGTCACCTGGATCTTTGTCGAAATAACTACCCTCTGCGCATCTGCACTTATTTATCATCATCGGAATGAACGTTCGCTCGAAGGTACCTGGAAGTATGTCTTTATCTGTGCAATCTCGGTTTCATTCATCTTTATCGGGATTCTTTTCCTGAGTATGGCTATGCAACAGGCCGGGTCGACAGACCTTTCCTTTGCAAACCTGCTGGTGAAGGCACCCATGCTGAATATGTTCTGGCTGCGGTTATCCTTTCTATTCATCTTTACCGGCTTTACAGCAAAACTGGGACTTGTGCCCATGTATACTGCTGGGATTGATGCCAAGGATAAAGCGCCTGCGCCGGCAGCGGCACTCTTTTCAACGGTCCTGATGAACATGGGATTCCTTGGGATATTCAGGGTTTATGTAGTTATTTCTCATACTCCGTTGCATTCCTGGGCCAATAATGTTATCCTGATAGCTGCATTCCTTTCGGTCTTTGTAGCAGCTGTGTATATGATGAAGGTGAAGAACATCAAGCGGATGTTCGCCTATTCGAGTATAGAACAGATGGGTATTGCCATGCTTGGATTCGCTGCAGGCGGTATTGGTTATTACGCAGCGATCCTGCATATCATCCTTCATTCCTTTGTAAAATCCAGCTTGTTCTTCCAGTTTAACCAGGTTTACCGAATCTATCAAAGCAAAAGTATTTACGATACAGGAAATTATTTCAAGTACAATGTAACCGGCGCAATGGTTCTTCTGTTCGGCTTCCTCTTCATAACTGCCATGCCACCTTCTGGAATGTTTGTAAGTGAATTTATGGTATTCCGGTCAATGTTCGTTGCACACCATATTCTCCTTCTGGTCGCTGTACTTATACTTTTAACGGTAATTATATGGGCTTTTGGAAAGAGCATGTTCAAACTTCTGTTTGCTCCACCTGTTGGATTTGATGAATCCTCTGTTGTGAAAATAAATCCTTTGCTCTCATTGTCACAATTTGCATTGCTGGGGTTATCAGTTTACCTGGGGCTCAATCCCCCGGCCCAGTTTGTTGCATTGATAAAGGAAGCCATCATTAATTTACCGTGATAAGATGAAAGCTGTAAGCATCCATAATAATCAGTCCATCCCGGTAAAATCAATACCGGATCTCAGCTACACTGAATTCCTGGAAGCTAATACCTCCCTGGTTATCAATGACCGTGAAAATCATTGTGTAAACTATTTTGGATTTCCCTTCGAAGATGGAATAAGGCTGGTTTGTTGCATTGCCAATGACCATGATCATCTCATCCATATTTCCTCAACTTTACTGAATATTGATCGGGAGTATCCATCTTTTTCTTCACTTCATCTTTCATTTGAAAAGTTTGAACGGGAGATTCACGAGAATTTTGGAATAAAATACCTGGACCATCCCTGGCTTAAACCGGTCAGGTTTCCTTTCAATCAATACGATACAGCTAACACTATTGCCAACTATCCCTTCTTCCAGGTTTCCGGGGAGGAAATCCATGAAGTAGGAGTGGGGCCCATTCATGCCGGGGTCATAGAACCCGGTCATTTCAGGTTTAGCTGCAATGGGGAACAGATATTGCACATGGAAATCCAACTTGGCTACCAGCATAGGGGGATTGAATACCTATTACTTGAGAAAAAGAAGTTGCTTCAAAGGACGACCATTGCCGAGTCAATAGCCGGGGATACAGTTGCAGGACATACAACAGCTTTTATCAATCTCTTTGAAAGCCTTTCAGGTTTTAAAGCTACCGAAGACTTGAGATTCTCAAGGATGCTGGCACTTGAGCTGGAGAGGATTGCAATGCACACGGCCGATCTGAGCGCACTCTGCACAGATATAGCCTATCAATTAGGTAGTGCTGTTTATGGACGGTTACGCACACCCATCATTAACTTTCTCCAGGTATGGTGTGGGAACAGGTTAGCTAAGGGCTTGCTGCGTCCTGGTATGACTCATTTTCCTTTTACCCAGGCATTAGCAGAAAAATTAAATGCTGTTTTGGATTCCTTCGAGCCGGATTTTATAGAGATGTCCAAGAAGCTTTTCAGCCTTCCTTCAGCCTTATCCCGATTTGAGAAAACAGGAGTCGTATCTGAGGAACAGCTTTTAGAAATGGGTTGTGTAGGAATGGCAGCAAGGATGTATGGAGTTTCGAGAGATGTTAGGTTTTCTCATCCGCATGATCTCTATTCAGATATTCAACATGAACTTATCATTAAACACCATGGGGATGTCTATTCAAGAGCCCAGATCAGGAAGCAGGAGATCATACAATCCATTGCCTTTATTAGGGAAATGCTCAAGTCAATTCCTGAACCAAAAGAAGCAGGTGAAGACTTGCAACCAATGGGAAAAAATATGTTAGCGCTATCATTGGTTGAAGGTTGGAGAGGTGAGATATGTCATTGCGCAATAACGGATTCATCCGGAGAACTTGAAGTTTATAAAGTTAAGGACCCTTCTTTCCATAACTGGTTGGCCTTAGCCATGTCAGTGAGGAACAATGAGATATCTGATTTCCCCATCTGCAACAAGAGTTTCAATTTGTCTTATTGTGGTCACGATTTGTAAAAGCAAGCCCGAAAATCATGTTAGACAATCTCAAAATACTATATCACCAGGGGAAGCAATACATTCCTGACCTCACTAAGGCTGAAGTTCCGGGCATTTTTCGGGGTAGGCCTGTTATCAGCGCTTCTGAAGTTGACGAGGCGAAACTTGTTGAGCTTTGTCCTACCGGTGCAATCCAGGCAAACCCTGTTTCTATTGACTTGGGAAAATGCACGTTTTGTGGGGAGTGCGCTTTTGCATTTCCAGGTAAAATCCAATTTACCAAAGATTATAAGCTTTCGGTAAATTCCAGAACCGATCTTGTGATTATTGAAGGCAGTGATAAACCACTGGAATTAAGACCAGAGTTGATCAGGAAAGAAATCAAATCCTTTTTTGGAGGTTCGCTTAAATTGCGCCAGGTATCTGCCGGAGGTGATAATAGCTGTGAATTGGAGCTGAATGCTTGCGGAAATGTGAATTTCGATATGGGAAGGTACGGGATTGAATTTGTGGCTTCTCCCCGCCATGCAGATGGTATTGTCATTACTGGCCCGATCCCGGCTAATATGGCTGAGCCTTTACAGATTTGTTTTGATGCCACACCCGATCCTAAACTGATCATCCTGGTTGGTACGGATGCCATCAGTGGTGGCATCTTCGAAGGCAGTCCCGCTCTTGACCGCAGTTTCCTGGATAAATATAAAGTTGATCTTTACGTACCGGGAAATCCTGTTCATCCATTGACCTTCATCAATGGTGTTCTTTCACTCATAAGGTAAATTGCAGATTGATCCTGGTTAAAGGTTGGCGTCTGAAGTGTAAAGTTTTTTTATAGATCCATTGCCGAATTTTCAATTTACCTTCACGCCCTCACGCCCTCACGTCCTCACACTCTCCCGCCCTCACGCCCTCACGCCCATATCAGTTCTTCCCGCCAACAATAATACTCCCCGGTCCATACCACGGCCTGATTTCCATTTTCAGCCTCCCCGCCTGGACTGCCGGATCCGTTTCGGTTACTTTCCTAGCTTCTTCAACGGTTGGGACATCCAGAATGAAAATGCCCATCACTTCACCATCATCAAGAAAAGGCCCGGCTAAAACAAGTTTCTTCTCTTCAAATAACCGGCTGATATTATTAAGGTGAGCCTCCTGGATTTTAGCAGCCGTTATACTGTCCTGGCTCCGGTTAGGGCCTTTCGACAGGAAGACCATAAAGTACTGCTTCATATCCCATTCCTTCTCAATTTTGGTTTGAGCGGCAGATGTCAGGCTGAGTAGTATCAGCGAAATTACCAGGATTGATAAATTGATTGCTTTCATTTGATTCACGGGGTGACTATAGTCTCGGGGTGACTGTTAAAAAATCTTCGGGTATTTCGAAGGATTGACATCATGCATCAGGTTATAGATCGCATCGAAGACATCCTCAGCATTCGGATTGGAAAAATAATCCCCATCGGTACCATAGGCTGCACGATGTGCCTGGGCAGTAACTGTTACTGGCTCTGCATCAAGATGGTAAAATCCTTTCTGTTCTTCCAGCACTTTCTGCATCATATAAGCTGTAGCTCCCCCGGGGACATCTTCATCAAAGAAAACAACCTTGTTGGTCTTTTTTAGAGATTCAGCTATCATGTGATGAATGTCAAAAGGCTCCAGGGATTGAACATCAATGAGTTCAACAGAAATATCGAAATCACGAAGTTGCGCAACTGCATCCTGGGCAATCCTAACACAGGATCCGTAGGTAACCAGGGTCACATCCCTGCCTTCTTCGATAATCTCCGGAATGCCAAGCGGAACGGTAAAAGTACCGATGTTTTCAGGGCGTTTTTCCCTTAACCTGTACCCGTTCAGTGGCTCAATGATCAATGCAGGGCTGTCCGATTTAAGTAATGTATTATAAAAACCGGCTGCACGGGTCATATCCCTGGGGACCAGCACATATACCCCGCGAATGGAATTAATAACCATGCTCAAAGGTGAGCCTGAATGCCAGATTCCTTCAAGTCTATGCCCTCTCGTAGTAATAATCAGTGGAGCCTTTTGTCCGCCCCTGGTCCTGTAGAGCATAGTTGCCAAATCATCGCTGATCACCTGCAGTCCGTAAAGTAAATAGTCAAAATACTGAATCTCGGCTACAGGCCTTAATCCTCTTAAGGCAAGCCCAATACCCTGTCCAATAATAGTTGCTTCACGAATGCCGGTATCAAAGATCCGCTGTTCACCATAAACTTCCTGTAATCCTTCGTAGGTTTGATTCACGCCACCAATTTTCCCCACATCCTCACCAAAAATACACACCCGCGGATCTTTCTGAAGTATAAAGTCCCAGTTGTCGCGCAGGATTTCCCTTCCGGGTACCATCTGGGTATTATCGAGATAAACAGGTTTTACTTCAGGTATATTAATGGCAGCATCTTCAGATTCACTGTATAACAAGGTGTTATATCTTTCCCGGCTATCTTTCATTTCTTTCTCTAGCCAGTTTGTAACATTAATCTTGAGAGAATTTGAAGGATTGCTGCAGGAATTACAAATCAAACGGAGGATCTTTTTTGCAGAGGACATTACATCTTTCCGGATGGGCTCGGCTACCTGACGTAATTCCTGTTTGATAGCATTTATCTTATCCGTTTTTGCACAGTTACAAGTAGTGACATCAGCGAGTTTCAGGAATTCGTCCCGCATATGAAGCAGGGGTGTGCTGTAGTTCTTCCAGGCATTTTTCCTGGCATCTTTCACCTTCGCAATAGCTTCTTTTTCAATAGTATGAATAATTTCTTCAGTTGCTATCCCCGTAGCGATCATCCAATTTCGCATCTGGCTTATACAGTCGTATTCCTTTTCCCACAGAAGCCGTTCATCGGATTTATACCTTTCATGGGAACCCGATGTGCTATGCCCTTGAGGCTGCGTCAACTCAGTGATATGAAAAAGTACAGGTACATGGTCTTTGCGGCAGATTTCAATTCCGCTTTTATACATTGTAAAGAGAGCAGGGTAGTCCCAGCCTTTGGCGCTGAGGATCAGGAATCCATCCTTTACGGAATTTCTCTCAAACCCTTTAAGTGCTTCTGAAATATTCTGTTTGATGGTTTGAAGACTATTGTCAACAGAAATACCGTAGCCATCATCCCATATCGAAATGGCCAATGGCACCTGCAAAACACCTGCGGCATTAAGCGTCTCCCAGAAATGGCCTTCAGAAGTGCTGGCGTCACCAATTGTTCCGAAAGCTACTTCATCCCCTTTGTGAGAAAAAGTAGTCAGAGCATGTAGTTCATTGTTTTTCCTAAACAGTTGAGATGCAAGGGCTAGTCCCAGAAGCCTTGGCATCTGGCCGGCAGTGGGGGAGATATCGGCTGATGAATTTTTCTGTTTCATCAGATCTTTCCATTTCCCGGATTGGTCCAGTGAGCGGCTTGCAAAGTGATTGTTCATCAGCCTGCCTCCATTCATGGGGTTGAATTTAATGTCGGTATCACCGTAAATTTGGGCAAACAGCTCTTCAAGGCTCATCAATCCGGCAGCAAGCATGAAGGTTTGATCCCTGTAATATCCTGAGCGCCAGTCGCCGTTCTGAAATACTTTAGCCATGGCTAACTGAGCCACTTCCTTACCATCTCCAAATATTCCAAACTTGCCTTTGCCGGTCAGCACCTCCCTTCTGCCCAACAAACTAGCCTGCCTGCTTTCAAAAGCTATCCTGTAATCGTTAAGTACTTCCTGAACATTTAATCCAGATTTTGAGCCTGGTGATTTGCTTGTCTTTGCAGAAGCCATAAATAAAATATTCCTTATCTTAATTTCAACAAAATTTCATGAAACCTTGTTCAGGTTTCACCTATTTATCATTCTTTTATACTATTGGTAACCTCAGTAGTTTTCGGCGAGGACTTCAAAATATGCCTGGGGATGTTCACAGCCAGGGCAATTTTTAAGAGCACGGGTGCTTTCATAAATTAATCCACATTTCCTGCAGATCCACTTCACTTTCTTTTTCTTCCTGAACACCTCTCCATTTTCAATGTTACTCGCCAGTTTGCCAAACCTGCTGGCATAGAAGAGTTTAATCTGCCTGAATAGCTTCAGTTTGGTTGCAACCTTTTTGAAACCTTCGTCCCAGGCTGTTTTCTCAAAATTGCTATAGAGCATTTCAGCCTGTTCAGTTTCAGCATTTAAGGATGCAATGAGATTTTCTAAATTAGTAGCAATAGATTCGGCAATGTAATCTGTAGTAACCTGTACCTCTGCTCCTTCGATGAATCGGAACAGGGTTTTGCAATGTGATTTTTTCTGCTCAGCCGTTTCAAGGAAAATGGCAGCCATTTGCTGGTAACCTTCTTTTGCTGCAACCTTGGCAAACCAGCCATACTTCTGTATAGCCCGGGATTCAACAGCTAGCGCTATAACAAGATTCTTTTCGGTTTGGGTTCCCTTCAATTCATTCATAACTTACATTTTTACGAAAGCATAACCTGAGCTGTCGGATAACTTTTCTTTTGTTAATTTCCGAAAAGTAAAGATAAAAAAAAGGGAAGTGTTACCTTCCCTAATTTTACTGACTCTCGAATGCAGTATTTATTTTGACTGGTTAATCCAGTTCAGGATCTTCTCAGTTTTCGGATTGTCCTTTGGTGGGACCATTCCAACCAGGTTGCCTTTTTCATCGATCATGAATTTTTGGAAATTCCAGGTTACTGGTGCATCCATCACTCCATTTTCCTGTTTAGTAGTTAGCCATTTATAGATTGGGTCTATATCATCCCCCTTCACTGAGATCTTTTGCATCATAGGAAAGCTCACATGATATTTTTCAGTACAGAATTCTTTAATCTCACTATTTGAGCCAGGTTCCTGGCTTAGGAAATTATTTGCCGGAAATCCTAAAATGACAAAACCTTTGCTCTGATAAGTTTCATACAGTGATTGAAGATCGGCATACTGAGGGGTATGACCGCAACGGGAGGCGGTATTAACAACCAGCACTTTTTTCCCTTTCAGGCTTGACAGATTGAAATCCTTTCCATCAATGGTTTTGGTTGAAAAATCATAGAAGCTCTTTTTCTGTGCTGAACAGTTGAGTGCCATCAAAATAGCAAGAAGTCCTACTAAAGCTTTCATCGTATTATTTTTAGTCTGGTTCTCCACGCATGAATCAGGTAAACTTGGATAGTTATCTTTTGATACCGCTGAAAGAACTTAGAGGGTTATTGTTTAATTGTTATTGCTATATATTAAACAGGAAAATTGCCTCATTGTTCAAGCAACAGATGAAAAGGCTGTCTTAATATTTGTGAATTTTAGGAGGAAACCAGGAAATAGCTAGCTGAAATAAAGCTGATAATATCGATTTATCTTCCCCCTGAGTTCTTGAACGGAAACATATTTGCTTTCGCGTATAGTCTCCTTGCCGTCAATAAACAGTAGGATAGCTGGAGAATTATAGATGCCATAGCTTGCCGTAATATCACTGTTCTGAACTGCATTTACGAATCCCAGCTTAATTTCCGGGAATTCGGATTCAACCATTTGATTCACTTTCGGCCTCAGCGAAATACAGGGGGCACAATTATCATTGTAGAAGTAAAGAATGGCCATTGCATTCGATGCTACAAGCTTTTCAATGTTTTCTTTTCCAACTATTTCCATAATCAATATCGTTCAAAAACACCAAGCCCGAACAGGGCAAAATCATATTTCACAGGGTCAATCGAATCAAAGTTCTTAAGCGCAGAAGTTAGTTCCTCAACGGATCTCCAGTCATCCTGCTTTCGCTTCAGCAAACCAAGTTTTCTGGCGACCCGTCCTGAATGAACATCCAGGGGGCACATGAGTGAAGATGGGGGAATGCTTTTCCAAATCCCGAAATCGACTCCATTATTATCTGCACGAACCATCCACCTTAAAAACATGTTTAAGCGCTTTCCTGCAGAGCCACTGAAAGGATCTGAAATATGCTTTTCCGAACGCGGCAGGTGAGGAGTCTTTAATACAGAATACCGGAAGAATGCAATAGCTGAAAGCACGGAATTGCCTGCTTCAAAGCCGTACCGGAAAACTTCTTCCATATCCTTATTTGATGCATACAGGTTTCTTAATGCCTGCAGCATGAAGATACAATCTTCACCATTAAAGGTCCTGTGGACAAATTTCAGGAAGCGAATATATTCATCTTCCCTGGCTCCCGAAATAAACTCATAGGGTGCTGAATCCATCATTCCCATTAAGCGCCTGGAATTGTTAACAATGGTGGCTCTTTGCCCCCACGATAGAATGGCAGCCAGGAACCCGGAAATTTCAATATCTTCTTTCCTGCTGAAAAGATGAGGGATGCTCACCGGGTCTGTAGCAATAAATTCCAGCGAATTATACTGCCTTACCTTCTGATCAAGAAGTTCTTTCAGGGATTGGCCGGTTGCTGCGTTTTGAATTGCCATTCTGCTAAAGTACGATTTGAGAAGTGTATAAAAGTAAAATCCCTTCCTCCGGCTTTGGAAGAAGGGATTTTATTATGTCTGTCAATATTAATTCAGCAATTGAATTGCGTTGATAAGCCCTTTGCCGGTTTCAATGGCTTTTTCATTTTCAGGGATCATGCCATGGTGACGGGCAGGCAATGATTTTTCTAGTCCTTTATGGATATATTCCATGCCGATAATAGGTTTCAGTTTCAGGAAACCTCCAAGGACGATCATATTGAATACTTTCAGCAAGCCTAATTTGCCCGCCATTTCAGCTGCTTCAATGGAGTAGATGTTAATATCCTTTCTTTCCGGGTGGCGGGTGATACCATTGGGATCATAGATCAGGAGACCACCGGGTTTTACCGTGTTCTCAAATTTATCCATGCTCTGCTGGTTCAGGATAATGGCTGTATCATAGGCATTGAGGATTGGAGAGCTGATCCTTTCATCACTGATAATAACAGTAACGTTGGCTGTGCCTCCACGCATTTCCGGTCCGTAAGAAGGCATCCAGCTTACTTCCTTATTCTGCATAACGCCTGAATAGGCTAAGATCTTCCCCATGGATAGAACACCCTGTCCGCCGAACCCGGCTATGATAATTTCTTCTGTCATGACTCTACTGGTTTTATTCAATTCGTTGTCTTAATATTGTCTTGATAATGCTTGCTTCCAACCTGTCTGTTCCAATCTACCTCCTACTAGCATTAATAATGAAGACAGAGATTGGTTTTGTATTTTGTCTTTTTCCTTTTGTCTTTTGTCTTCAGCCTACAGCTTCCAGCTTACTGCTTCCTGCTTCCTGCTACCTGCTTCCTGCTACCTGCTTCCTGCTTCCAGCTTCCAGCTTCCTGCTTCCAGCTTCCTGCTTCCAGCTTACTGCTTCCTACTTCCTGCTTCCAGCTTACTGCTTCCTGGTTCCTGCTTCCTGCTTCCTACTTCCTACTTCCTACTTCCTACTTCCTGCTTCTAACTTTGGGCTCCGGGCTTTAGGCTCCCGCCTACTCCTCATTCACCTTAATATCCCCCAAAGGATAATACGGGAACATATTCTCCACCATCCATTCATTCGATTTCAGAGGTGTCATCTTCCAACCTGAATTACAGTTGGATACGATTTCAATGAAAGACAGCCCCTTATTCAGTTTCTGATTTTCAAACGCTTTGCGTACAGCCTTTTTTGCTTTTCGGACTGCGGAAGGAGTATGAACAGCCTGGCGGGTAACATAAATAGTTCCTGGAAGTTGGGCTACCAATTCAGTTATCCTCAACGGGTTTCCCATGGTATGAACATCACGCCCATAGGGAGAAGTGCTTGACTTCATTCCCGGAAGTGTAGTTGGAGCCATCTGGCCACCTGTCATTCCGTAAATTCCGTTGTTGACGAAGATGATGACAATATTTTCACCCCTGTTACAGGCATGAATGGTTTCAGCAGTTCCGATGGCAGCAAGGTCACCGTCACCCTGGTAAGTGAATATGAATTTATCAGGCATCAGTCTTTTTACAGCTGTAGCAAGTGCAGGAGCACGCCCGTGAGCAGCCTGCTGCATATCGATGTTCATGAATTCGTAAGCAAGTACGGAACATCCGACAGGTGCGATACCGATAGTTTTATCCTGGATGTCCATTTCTTCGAGGACTTCCATGATGATACGGTGAGCAGTTCCATGGCCGCAACCCGGGCAATAGCTGAGAGCCTTCGGGGTTAGCAGATCCGTGCGTTTGTATACCAGGTTTTCCGGTTGTACGATTTCTGGGTTCGTTTTGAATTCAGCCATGATCCTATCCTCCGATAATTTTTTGTTTAAGTGCTTCAACCACTTCAATAGGTGAAGGAATAATTCCCCCCATGCGGCCGAAATGTTCAACTTTAACCCTTCCTTGCGTAGCCAGTTGAACGTCTTCAATCATTTGCCCTGCATTCATTTCCACAACCAGTATGCCTTTGACTTTTTCGGTCATCTGGGCAACAGCTTTCTTTGGGAAAGGGAAAAGGGTGATAGGACGCATCAACCCAACCTTGATACCTTGCTCAGCCGCCAGTTCAATTGCTTTCTGGCAGATACGGGCACTGGTTCCAAAGGCGATGAATGCATAATCTGCATCCTCACATCCGATCTTTTCGTAACGGACTTCGGCCTCTTCAATTTTAGCATATTTTTCCTGCAGGAGAATATTGTGCCTCTCCATCTTAGACGATTCAAGGTCAAGGGAAGTTATGATATTGCGTTCGCGGTCTTTTGTCTTTCCAGTAGTTGCCCAGGGAGTGTTCTTAATGATCTCTTCTTCAGTAAGCCTGGGTTTCTGAGCATCGAGCTCAACTTTTTCCATCATCTGTCCGATAGCTCCATCTGAAAGCACCATTACAGGGTTCCTGTATTTGAAAGCAAGTTCAAATCCAAGCCCAGCAAAATCAGCCATTTCCTGGACTGAACTGGGTGCCAGGACGATCATCCTGTAATCACCATGGCCGCCACCTTTTGTAGCCTGGAAATAATCTGATTGCGACGGTTGAATCGTACCGAGACCTGGACCGCCCCTGACCACGTTCAGGATCACACAAGGCAATTCTGAACCGGCTATGTAGGAGATTCCTTCCTGCTTAAGGCTGATACCGGGACTGGAAGAAGATGTAAGTACCTTTTTCCCACAAGATGCTCCTCCATAAACCATGTTAATGGCTGCCACTTCACTTTCAGCCTGGAGAGTGATCATACCCGTGCGCTCATGCGTTTTTTCGGCCATGAGGTATTCCATCACCTCCGATTGCGGTGTAATGGGGTAACCAAAGTATCCATCTGCCCCGGCGCGGATAGCAGCCTCGGCAAATGCTTCATTACCCTTCATTAATTTTAATTCTTTCATACCTGGTCTATTTCTGATTCAACTATTCGGTAAATTTTTTCCGGTAAACGGTGATGGCTCCATCGGGACATACTACTGCACAATTAGTGCAGCCTGTACATAGATCATTGGTGGGCTGGGCAAAATGATACCCTTTCCTGTTTACCTGTTTGGCCATAGCGATCACTTCTTCAGGGCATACAGGGATACAAACCTCGCAACCCTTGCACCTTTCAGTATCAACTATAATTTCACCTTTAACTTTTGCCATTGTTGTTCGTATTTCTCTTAAATGTGGGGCGAAGTTAGAGATTTAAACCAAACTGGATTCTGATTCTCCCCCTAAAGTTCGCTTTCCAATTAATTTATAATGAGTTTAAATTGCTTTGATAAAAGTTATCTTTACTTCTATTCAACCAGTCATCAATTGACCGGCATCATTGTAAGGTGTTTATAAAAACAATGAGGTCTTTTTAACCTCATTGCATAATCATTAAGAAACAGGATGATGTTCTTTAAACATCTTCAGCCTGTATTCGAGATCCGGGAATTGAGTTCTGCTGACAAGCGATACGCAGGCCCGCAATCCTTCGGAATGTTCACTGCCGGTTATGGAAAGTGAGATGGCGCTGATACCATAATACAGTAATTCCTCAATCAGATCCGGCCCATCGAAACCGGGGTACATGATTGTGAAGTAGAAACCGTCCGCAATAGGCTGGTCGATGTCTTTATCATATACAATGTGGAAGCCGTTGTCGGTAAAGAGTTTCTTCATAATCTTGGCTTTCTCGCCATATTCTCTTACATCATTGACAAAGTTGAAACGGCCTTCATTTGCAGCTTTCAGAATTGCAGCCAGGGCATATTGAGCAGAATGTGCAGTCCCTGAACTCAATGAATATACTGTCCCAAAAATCATGGCCCGACCAAAAATGTCACTGCTGTAATACCTGAGCAGGTCGCGTGACTGCCTCTGGAATAAGCTGTCGCTGATCACCATCATTCCAATTCGCTGACCTGCATAAGAAAATGCTTTGGAACTGGAAATGAAAAGGATATAGTTGTCAGTGTACTTTGCAACCGTAGGCTGGAAAGGAGGCACTCCCGGTTTGCTGTAATCCTTTCGGAAATCCATGCCGAAGTAAGCAAGATCTTCCAGGATTACGACATTATATTGGTTTGCAAGGTCGCCAATGATCTTCAGTTCTTCGTCCGTGAAACAAATCCAGGAAGGATTATTTGGATTTGAATAGAGCACGGAATGGATATTCCCCATGCTGAAGAAACTCTCCAGTTTAGCGCGCAAAGCTTCACCCCTGTAATTGTATACATCGAATGAGGCAAACTTCTGGCCCAGAACCCTGTGTTGTTGTTTGTGTACCGGGAAGCCAGGATCAATAAATAAAGTAGTGTCCTTCTTGGCATCCATACGGGCAAGGGTAAGAAATGCGGCAAAACCGCCCTGCATGGAACCAACGGTCGGGATACATCCCTCCGGCTTTACATCTACGTCCAGGAAATTCTTGACAAATTTTGAGACCTCCTGTTTCAGCATTGGTATCCCGTCAATATCAGGATAAATGGCAGCAACCCCTCTTCTAAGCGCTTCTATTTCTGCTTCGGTCCCCACAGCAGCTGGTGGTAATCCCGGAACCCCCATCTCCATCCGTATGAATTTTTTTCCACTCGCTTTTTCAATATTATCGACAAGCCGTTTGATTTCCCTGATTGTAGCTTTTCCTACAACAGGGACGTTTAACTCTTCGATTTGCTGGCTGACTATATCAAAGTCAATCGGGGTGTTTCTGGAGGTCGTTTGCATCTGAAAATCAATTAATTTGAGGGGAATCCCAAAGGGGTGAATTTGATGCAAAGATTAGCATTTGGAATCAGATGGAAAAACAATTTCACGTGTTTTTATTAGGATTTTTTGAATTTAGAATGATTATAATCAGTAAAACACGTAAGCCTAAGTTGGGCTCATTTTTTTCCAAAATGAAAGAAAAAATAATGCTTAAAATAGCTGCCAGTTAGTGGCTGGAAAAGATCCATAAAAATCCTACCAGTATGGCAAGTCCGGCACCTGAATAGGTAAACCATTTAAGGAAAAGCACCTTATCTCGTATGAAAGATTGAAAAGCTACCACTCCAAGGATAAATGCGAATAACACCATGGTCAGGATGGTTCCGATGGCAAATGCTGCTACATAAATGATGGTCGCCGTTTGATCCGGAAGCAGCAGGGAAGGAAGAAGGGCAAAAAGGTGGCTGAACCCGGCTAACCCATGAACTATTCCTACTAACAAAGCGGTGAGAATATTATGCTTACTCCCATTCTGATGATCATGCTGTTCATGTTCATGATTATGGGAATGAGGATGCGGATGGGAAAGAAGCTGGGATTGTGGATGAACATGAGGATGTGAATGGTCCGGAGAATAGGTATACGAGCTTTCATGTGTATGCCTGTGTATATGAGCGTACAAATGCGGTGTCGTATGAAAATGGGAATGTGGAAGATTATTTGGATGATTGTGCTTCAGCCTCATGCGGAGTAAAGCCCATAATCCAATGGCTATCAGTAGCACACCGATGAAGGTTTCACTATGCCGGGAAATGGCATCGAATGGAATGAATTCCTTAAAAAAAATGAATAATAAACCAAGGAAGAGCATTCCAATTGTATGCCCGATTCCCCATGCAAAGCCAACGGCCCAGGACTTCTTCCTGCTGCTTATGGCAAGAGGAGTAACCGCTGCCATATGGTCAGGGCCTGTTACTACATGCGCTATACTTGCCAGGAAGCCACTCAGAAATGTGATCATATCAAAAAATCTAATACTAATATAGAAAGCAATATGCATATCTTTACATATCTTCAAAAATAAAGGCATATTTGGTAATGCGCACAGTTCAGATTTATGTCAGCGGCCTGGTTCAGGGGGTAGGTTTCCGCCCTTTTGTGAACAGGCTTGCAGAACATTACAATTTGAAAGGCTGGGTGCAAAATACCAATGAAAATGTACGTATCCGGATCACAGCAGATGCACCTAAAATAGATTCTTTCACCAGAGATTTGAAATCCAAAGCTCCTGTTGCCTCCATCATTCGCGAAATCAGGGTTGAGAACCTGGAAACAGAGATCTTCCAGGATTTTACCATACTGAAAAGTGACGACCTTTCTGAAGAAATCACTGATATTAGCCCGGATATCGCTGTCTGTCCTGATTGCGTGGAAGATATTAGCCAATTAGGCATGAGGGAGGATTATGCTTTTGTGAACTGCACCAATTGCGGTCCCCGCTTTACTATTGTCAGGGATCTGCCCTATGACCGTGACCGGACAACCATGCATGCTTTCCGTATGTGCCCGGATTGTGAAACAGAATATCATGATATCCGTGATCGCAGGTATCATGCTCAGCCAACTGCCTGCAAGGTATGTGGCCCATGCTTTGAATGGCAGGATAAAAAAGGTTTAGAGGCAATTTCCGACAGTGAGGTCATTGAATTGACTGCTGCTAAGATTGATAATGGAGGCATTGTCATGATGAAAGGCCTTGGAGGATTTCACCTGGCATGCAATGCCTTCAACCAGGAGGCGGTTAATAAATTACGAGAAATCAAGAACAGGGATGCCAAGCCATTTGCCCTTATGTTCAGGGATATGGAATCAATTGAGGAATATGCTCAAGTCAGTGATATTGAAAAAATATCCCTGCTATCCTTTCGGCGGCCAATAGTTTTATTGTATGCCAGGTTTAAAGATGGGCATGTGGATGGACATATTAGTCAACCTATGGCGCAAGGCATTAATTCGGGCTTGAACCTTCAGGGGATCATGCTTCCTTACCTGCCTTTTCACTACTTGTTATTTGACAAGCTAAAAACCCGCGCTATTGTTTTAACCAGCGGTAACCTGAGTTCTGAGCCGATCATCATTGATAATGACCTTGCTATCCAGACATTCGCTGAAAAGACGGATGCAATATTGACACATAACCGTGAGATATTTAATCGTACGGATGATTCCGTTGTTCGAATAATAGGAGGGAAGGAAAGGCTGTTACGCCGGTCGAGGGGGTATGTTCCCGAACCAGTAATGCATTCTTCAAACGCAGATGGAATCATAGCCTTTGGAGCCGAGCTTTCAAACTGCTTTGCCGTTGGAAAAGGATCTAAGGTGATTCTCAGCCAGCATATCGGCGATCTGAAAGAAGCAGAAACCCTGGAATTCTACGAGCAAACCCTAAAGAAGTTCATTGGCCTCTTCCGCATTAAACCTTCCCTGCTGGCTGTGGATATGCATCCTGACTATGTATCTACCCGCCTGGCTTCAAAATACCAGGGTATTCCTGTTACGCAAATCCAGCATCATCACGCCCATATCGCTTCCTGCATGGCAGAGCATCAATTGGAAGGGCCTGTTATAGGTGTTGCATTGGATGGTACAGGATACGGAACTGATGGGAATATCTGGGGTGGTGAGATACTGAAATGTGACCTACTCGATTTTTCCAGGCTGAGCCATATCAGCTACATTCCCTTGCCTGGAGGCGATCTTGCAAATGAAGAACCCTGGCGGGTTGCGATATCGTACCTCTATAAAATTTATGGCAGGGATTTTCTTTCAATGAACCTTCCTTTTCTTATGGGCCTGGATCGGGAGAAAGTGGAAGGCTTACTGAACATGATCAAACGGAATATAAATTCGCCACTCTCTTCAGGGGCTGGAAGATTATTCGATGCAGTAGCTTCCTTGCTTGGTCTCTGCCAGGTGGCTGCTTTCTCAGCCCAGGGGCCAATGTTGCTTGAATCAATGGTCGACGCCTCCATTTTACCAATGCCCGGACAAAAACAAGGTGTCGCTGAATTTGAGCCATACTTCTGCAATATTGAGACAACTGTTATGGCTGAAGATCTCATTGAAGGTGTGGTCAATGACCTACTTAACGGGAAGAGCGAGGCATACATTTCAACCCGTTTTCATAGTTCATTTATTTCGGCTATCTTTGAGAAAGTAAAGCTTCTGTGCCGGCAGGAAAACCTTCCTGTGGTTGTGCTTTCAGGAGGAGTATTCCAGAACAGGTATGTCCTGGAAGGTCTGACTTATCTTCTTGAAAGAGAGCAGATCAATGTATATTCACAACAGGCTGTCCCTTCAAACGACGGGGGGATTGCTTTAGGACAAATCGCCATCGCGGCAAAACGTAGACAATCAGGATGTGTTTAGCTGTACCTGCAAAAGTAATTTCTGTAGAATATCCCTTTGCGCTTGTCAGCGTTGAGGATGTTGAATACCGGGCAAGTATCATGCTGCTTGAAAATGTTCAGATCGGAGAGTATGTGATGATGCATGCCGGTTTTGCAATTGAAAAGGTGAATCAGCAGGAAGCTGAAGAAACGCTGAGATTGCTGAATGAGGTGGATAAACACAGTATCAAGTAGGAGCCGATGAAGTTCGTAGATGAATATCGTTCAAAGGGATTGATCTACTCGCTTGCGGAGCAAATCAGAAAAATTTCCACTAAGGAAATCTGCCTGATGGAAGTCTGTGGTGGTCACACCATGGCAATCCACCGTTTTGGGCTTCATTCCCTGCTTCCGGCCAACATTCACCTGCTCTCGGGGCCAGGATGCCCGGTTTGTGTTACAGGCATTGGATTTATCGACAAGGCAATTGCCTATGCTCAATTACCCGGAGTCATTATTACTACTTATGGAGACCTGATCCGCGTGCCGGGGACAGAAGGTTCCCTTGAGAAATCAAAGGCCTTAGGTGCAGATGTTAGAATAGTTTATTCTGCATTGGATGCTGTGGAAATTGCAAGGTTTAATCCTGACCGGCAGGTTATATTTCTTGGGATTGGCTTCGAGACTACCACGCCAGCCACTGCTGCTGCTATTTTTCATGCCAATGAATCCGGGCTCAATAATTTCCTTGTACTTAGTGCTCATAAACTGATGCCCCCGGTGATGAAAGCGCTGGTGGATGATAAGCTAAAACTGGATGGATTTATAGCCCCAGGGCATGTTACAGCTATCACGGGTTCTGATATGTATAATTTCCTGAGCGAAGAATACAAGTTGGGAGTTGTGGTTGCAGGTTTCGAACCAACCGATATTCTTCAATCCATCCTGATACTTGTACATCAGTTTGAAGAAGGAAAACCCGCTGTTGAAATTCAGTATAACCGGGTTGTTAAGCCTGAAGGAAATGTAAAAGCCCGGGAATTGGTTAACTCCATCTTTGAAAGCTGTGATGATAGCTGGAGGGGCCTGGGGATGATTCCTTTCAGCGGATTGAAGATCCGTGAAGCATTCGGTACATTTGATGCTGATAAGCAACTCCGGATTGATTCCCCGGTTTCCCGGGAACCAAAAGGATGTATCTGTGGGTCCATTCTTAGAGGATTGAAAAAACCTACAAATTGTGCTCTCTTTGGTGATACATGTACACCTTCGAATCCAGTCGGTGCCTGTATGGTATCAGGCGAAGGAACTTGTGCAACATTCTACAAATACCGCTCATGACAAAAAGCGAGGATACTATACAATTAGCTCATGGTAGCGGGGGATTGATGATGCAGAAATTGCTCGGCGATCTTATATTCCGGGAATTCGGAAACGAAATACTGGCGCAGCATTCCGACTCGGCTATCCTTCAGATTGGTGGATCGCAACTGGCTTTTACTACCGATTCTTTCGTGATCGACCCTGTTTTTTTTCCAGGAGGTGATATCGGGAAACTCGCCGTATGCGGAACGGTCAATGACCTTGCGGTTTGCGGAGCAATTCCACTTTATCTCAGTGTTGCTTTTATTATAGAAGAAGGTTTCCCTTTGAAGGACTTTGAAACCATTGTCCGATCACTGGCACTTGAGGCAAAAAAAGCCGGGGTCAGGATTGTGACAGGCGATACAAAGGTGGTGAATAAGGGAAAATGTGATAAGGTCTTTATCAATACCTCCGGGATAGGCAGATTCAGGGAGGATGGCAGAACACTTGGCGGGACTGCTACTATTACTCCTGGTGATAAGATCATACTGTCAGGTACTATCGGGGATCACGGAATGGCCATTTTGAATGCCAGGGAATCCTTCCAGTTCAGATCATCCCTGGTTTCTGACTGCAGTTGTCTTAATTTCCTGATCCATTCAGTTTTTGATGCCGGATTCCAGCTAAAATTCATGAGAGATCCCACAAGGGGAGGAGTAGCTGCAGTCCTGAATGAATTGGCGTCAGAGATTCCTTATGGAATTGAAATTAATGAAGATTCTATTCCCCTGAACCCGAGAGTAAGGGCCATGACCGAACTTTTAGGTTTTGATCCACTATCTGTAGCCAACGAAGGAAAAGTTGTAATGATTGTTCCGGAAACTGATGCCCAGGCCATCTTGAAAACCTTGCAGTCCAATGAATCTGGTAAAGATGCTGCAATCATAGGCGTAATAAGTAATGAACGACCTCATAAAGTGATATTGAATACCTTTTCCGGGGGGAAGAGGTTGATTGATGTGCCTGCCGGAGTTTTGCTTCCCAGGATTTGTTAACAATTGGAATATGCATGAACTTTCACTGGCAATGGATGTGGTAGACCTGGTTCTGGGAGAAGCAGAAAAGAAGAAGGTATCCTCCGTTTTGGAAGTGGAAATTGAAATCGGTGATATTAGCGGTGTTGAATACGAAACTTTCCGGACGGCTATGGAGATCTCAGTGAAAGGTACCCTGCTGGAATCGACAGTGCTTCAGCTGAACCGGGTCAAAGGCATGGGTAAATGCAGCAATTGCAGCCATGTTTTTGAAATGGAACAAAGAGTTGCACTCTGCCCGCTTTGCAGCCATTTTGCCGGTAAAATCATCAGCGGCACTGAATTCAGAATTGTATCATTGATCGTCGAATAATTAATACCAAACATATGTGTGATACCTGCGGATGCGGAGAAGAAAACGGATTTACCTTACATACCGGGAAAGATCAGCATACACATGAACATTCCCATGGGGATCAGGCACATTCTCACATGCATTCACATGATGATGGGCATACCCACGAACACAGCCATGAGCATTCACACACCCATGCACTTTTTACACGACAGGAAGGCAGAAAAATAGAGTTGAATCTTGATATTATGTCGCAGAACAACCTCCTGGCACAAAGGAACAGGAGATATTTTGAAGGACGCGGCATATTCTGCCTCAATATAGTCAGTTCACCGGGCTCGGGCAAGACCAGCATCCTTGAAAAAACCATTCCGGCTCTTAAAGATAAATTTCCGGTATCCATTATCGAAGGGGATCAGCAAACACAACAGGATGCTGAACGCATACGGAAATCCGGTGCACCGGTTGTTCAGATCAATACCGGGACGGGTTGCCACCTCGATGCTAACATGATCCGTTCGGCTTATTCAGCCCTTAATCCAGGTGAAGGGTCTGTTTTAATCATTGAAAACGTTGGGAACCTGGTTTGTCCCGCCCTTTTTGACCTGGGTGAGCAAAAACGCGTAGTGGTAATCAGTGTGACCGAAGGCGAAGATAAGCCCCTGAAATATCCCTACATGTTCCAGTCATCTGATCTTTGCCTGATCAACAAGATTGACCTGCTTCCATATGTAGATTTCGATATTGACAAGGTGATTGAATATGCTAAAAGCCTGAAACCCGGGCTGGAATTCATTAAAATATCTGCCAGGACAGGGGAAGGAATGCAGGATTGGTTTGACTGGATCAGTAAAAACCGCCAGGTTTAGGTCAAAGAGGAAAGGCAATTCTCAACCAGTTCCCGGATAGCTTTCACTGCAACCGGAATCGCTTTTTCTGCTTCGGGTGAAACAGTCATTCCTAAATCCTGGAAATCGCTTATCGAAATGGCGACCAGGTAAAATTCAGGACGGTTGCCCTGCAGGCAGGTTGCATCCAGAAGATCTTTCAGTCCAATTTCATGGGCGCTGAGTTGCTTTGGAAAATCTGCTGCATATTTCGGATTCAGAACCCTGACATTTCCTACAGGATACTCATCAAGAGATGCATCTACCACTATAACAATGGGATAATCCTGTATAAACCCCATAAGGTGAAATCCTGCAGTGCCGCCATCCATCAGGTCTGCTCCCTCAATGCCCTGTTTTTCCAGTTCATTTACTACCCGAATTCCAATTCCCTCATCATTCAGAAGGAGATTTCCAATTCCCAGGATCAATATTTTGTTCATACTTTCTATAAAAAGTTGGGGCATCCCATGAATGCCCCAACTCAAAATTAACAATAAATCTTATTTCTTAGCTCTTCTGCGATTCTTCCTGCAGATCATGCCTTTCAACTACATCTTCTTCGATGAATTTCCAACCCCCAATCATGGATGATGTGACTCCCCGGCGTTCGATGTAATCGTGGTAAAAAACCAGGTAAACATGCACCAATGCAAATACTATAAAGCCCCACATCAGGATATGATGTAGCTGCCTGGCCTGCATATCTCCTCCAAGCAAGGGAACCACCCAGGCAAAAAGTTTAGGCAGGAAAGCTTTGCTCATGGCTGAATACATTCCGAAACCGGTAAGGCACTGAAGGAGGAAGATCAGAAAGGTGATAAAATAAATCAGGCTCGCCAGCGCATTATGCCCAATGGAGTCGATCCGCTTATGGGTTAACTGCAGGATGTCCACTTTTATCACGTCCATTATTTCTTTCCATTGGCTCCTTTTCAAAGGAATGAAATTATACCAGCGGGCAAATTCATTCCCTGCGAAGCCCCAATAGATGCGGAATACGAAATTGAAGAAGAAAAGAAAGGCTGCCACAAAATGAACGAATCGTACTGTGCCGAACCAATAGTTGTAATAGGCCTCGGTTCCTTTCATAAAGGCAAGGGGCTTACCAATGATGTAGCCGGTAATACAAAGTGCAACAACACAAAGAGCATTCACCCAGTGATAAACCCTAACAGGTAGTTCCCAGACATGAACCTCACGCATAGGGATTGTTCTGCTTCTCATAGTTAGTAGGTTTTCATTTCATGGATATGGGTACCCTTTTCGTCGTAGATATGCACGGCACAGGCCAGGCAGGGATCAAAGGAATGGATCGTACGCAGAACTTCCAGCGGGTTTTTTGGATCTGCAATGGGAGTACCAAGAAGTGATTCTTCATAAGCCGAACGCTGTCCTTTGGGGTCACGAGGAGAGGCATTCCAGGTAGTTGGAACAACCAGCTGATAGTTCTCGATCTTCTTGTCCTTAATCACAAGGAAATGAGATAGTGCCCCACGTGGAGCTTCAGTCATTCCTACTCCTCTTGCTTCTTTTGGCCAGGTCTCGGGATCCCATTTCTCATTATTCATGGTGCGTGTATCACCATTCTTGATATTGGCAAGAAGCTGCTGGTAAAACTCCAATGCCCATCCCGTGGTGAGCAGGGTCTCCAATCCACGGGCGGCTGTCCTTCCAAGTGTTGAGAAGAGAGCTGTTACCGGAACATTGAGCTTGCTCAGCGTAGCGTCCACAACTTCCTTAATATCGGCTCTGCCGGAAGCATAGCCCACCAGCATCCTTGACAAAGGACCAACTTCCATAGCATGGCCTTTCCAGCGTGGTGTCTTTACCCAACTGTATTTCTTGCTGAAATCAAGGTGTTCGTATGGAGGGCGCGGACCTGTATATTTAATGTTGGTTTCGCCATCCCATGGATGCAGCCCAACACTGTCTCCCTTGGAATACTCATACCATGAATTGTTTACATATTCCTGGATTTGGTCCTTGTCGTCGCTCTTTACCTCATGAACCTTTGAAAGGTCACGGTTAAGGATTACTCCGCGGGGGATTTTGAAGCTTTCAGGATTATTGTAACCATTAACAGGGAACTCGCCAAACGACAGATAGTTGGTTAATCCTCCCCCAATTGCACCCCAGTCATTCTTATAAAAGGATGCGATGGCGAGAAGATCGGGGATATAGACCTGTTCAACAAAGGTCTTTGCCTGCTCAAATAAGTTTCCAACAAACGCTAACCTCTCTGCATTTACGGCATTTGCTTCATCAATATTGATGGAACAGGGGACTCCGCCAACCAGGTAATTCGGATGAGGGTTTTTCCCGCCGAAAATAGTATGGACCTTAACAATTTCCCTCTGCCATTCCAGTGCTTCCAGGTAGTGTGCGACAGCCAGGAGGTTGACTTCAGCCGGCAGTTTGTAGGCTGAATGCCCCCAGTAACCGTTTGCAAAGATTCCCAATTGGCCGCTTTCAACAAACTTCTTGATCTTGGCCTGCACATCCGTAAAGTAGCCCACTGAACTCCTGGGCCATTTGCTTATGCTCTGGGCTATCTTAGAGGTTTCTGCAGGATCAGCCTTAAGGCAGGATACAACATCTACCCAATCCAGCGCATGAAGATGGTAAAAATGAACAACATGGTCCTGGATATAAAGTGCAGATGCCATGAGGTTACGGATAAGTTCCGCATTAGGCGGGGGAGTGATCCCCAGCGTGTTTTCGACGGTCCTGACAGATGTGAGTGAATGAGTGGATGTACATACACCGCATACTCTTCCTACAAATGCCCAGGCATCTCGTGGATCACGGTCTTTGAGAATATTCTCAATGCCACGCACCATAGTACCTGAACTGTAGGCATCCGTAATTACACCATTGTTAACTTCAATTTCAACCCTGAGATGCCCTTCAATACGGGTAATAGGGTCAATAACTATTTTTTCTGCCATAGCTTAGGTTTCTCAAGTGTTATCTGATGAAGAACCGCTTTCAGGTTCATTGGCTATCTCTTTGTGCTTCCTTACGTTTGTTACGATTGCATGCCCGGCAATACCGGCTGCTGTAAGAACACCAAGACCGATACCGATCTTGTCGGCTGTAGTTTCAATACCGAATCCTGCCACAGAAGGAAGGTGCTGGTAGAAGGGGCCGTTATCCCAGAACCCGGCTTCAGAACAGCCAATGCAGCCATGTCCGGATTGGATCGGGTAACTGGTACTGTCGTTCCATTTGATGATACCGCAGGAGTTGTAGGTAACCGGGCCTTTACATCCCATTTTGTACAAGCAGTAGCCTCTTTTTGCGCCCTCATCATCGAAAGATTCGACGAATAAGCCGGCATCGAAGTTGGCACGACGGTAACAGGTGTCGTGAACCCTGCGTGAATAGAACGATTTAGGCCTGTTCAGAGCATCCAGCTGCGGGATCCTGTCGAAAGTTAGAAGGTGCACAACCACACCAACCATAACATCGGCAATAGGCGGGCAGCCCTGTACATTGATAACCGGCTTGCCGCTGATAACCTTGTGAACAGGTTTTGCACCAGTAGGATTCGGGGAGGCAGCCTGCACACAACCTGCAGAAGCACAGTTACCCCAGGCAACCACGGCTTTTGCATTTTTAACGGCTTCTTCCAGGATCTGAAGTGCACTTCTCCCACCAATGCAGCAGAACGCTTCATCTTCTGTAGGAATGGATCCTTCCACCATGACAATGTATTCCCCGGGGAATTTCTCCATTACCGCTTTATATGCTGCTTCAGCCTGGAAACCGGAAGCAGCCATAAGCGTTTCCTGGTAGTCCAGAGATATCTTGTTTAACACAATATCCGCAACCGCCGGGTGGGAGGACCGGATAAAAGATTCACTGCAGCAGGTGCACTCCTGGAAGTGGAACCAGATGACCGGAAGCCTGGGTTTGGTTTCGAGGGCTTTTACAATTTGCCCGATACCGCTTGATTCCAGCCCCAGCAATGCTGCCATAGCTGTGCAGAATTTAAGGAAGTCACGCCGGGGAACTCCGTCGGAAGTCACTTCTTCATAAAAAGTGGGTCGTTTCTCCATGCTGTATGGGAGATTAGGTTAGATAGCATCTAATATAAGGCAAAAATTAAAAAGTCCTACCGTTTTGTTGAGAAATATGTAAAAAAAAACATGTATAACTAATTGAGCAGTAGTTGTATTAATTGTAGGTGACTTGGTTTTTCAAGCGTTTTTGCTCTGGAAAGAATCCAGTTTACTTTGAGTTGTAAAACACAATTTTAATCTCATTTTCACTGCGACTTTCACAATTGAAGGTATTAGCCATGTATTTTGAAATTATTGTATCAGGATTTTCCCCTTACTCTTAAGAGAACATTATTGATGTTTGAATGGAATAAAAGCGATATGGAAGATCTTATAATTTTGAGAGAATTGAATAACTTCGTTAATGGTAATGCTAATTGTTGAATTGAAGTTAGCGAAGAGTTAGCGGCAAGCGAAAAATTAAGTCATATGAATTTAAGAATAATTATTTGTTTGATCATAATATTTCTCTGCAGGCAATCTGCTAGTTCGCAAGTTTTACAAGTAAAGGAAAACACAAAAGACAGCTTAACAAAAATTTATCCAAAATATAAAGGTGGGACATCTGCCATTTATAAGATTATTAAAGATAACCTTGTCTATCCTCAGTCAGCAATTGATAATAGAATTGGCGGAGAAGTAATAATTCAATTTGAGGTTGACACCTCAGGTAATGTGGACAATATTATTACACTTAAAGGAATTAATGAAGATATTGATAAAGAAGCTATTCGATTAATTGGACTTTTAAATGGCTGGTCTCCTGGTAAAATTAATGGAGAGAAATGTAGCGTAGTATTTAATCTTCCAATTTACTTTTATCCCGATAGAAAATTCAAGAGAAAGTATTTAAAAGAACATAAATAAATTTAATTTTACGATAAAAATAACGCCAGCCGCTAACACTGGCTTCGCGCCAAGGCTTTTCCCGCGCACTTGGCCCACAAAATAAAGCCTCGTCGCAAAGCCAGGGAACGTTACCTACGATTTGAAGAAAATTTTCAGCAGCCGTCGAAATATTAACAAAATGTAATAACTTTGTAACTACAAATAAGAATTGTCATGGACCTCTCTGTAGTTCAAATAGGGAATTCAAAGGGAATCAGATTGAGTAAGACCCTTTTGGAAAAATACAATATCAAGGATACTGTTGAATTAGTATTAGAAAAAGGATATATCATTATTCGCGCCAAAGTTTTACCAAGAAAAGGCTGGGAAGATGCATTCAAAAAAATGCATGAAAATAATGATGATAAGCCATTGATGGCAGATGTTTTTGAAGATGAAAATTTCGAAGAATGGATTTAACTCAATATTGTATCGTTTTAGTCAACCTGGATCCTACGGTCGGAAGTGAAATCAAAAAGACCAGACCTTGTGTTGTGATTTCTCCAGATGAAATGAACCGTCATCTACAAACAATAACTATTGCTCCAATGACAAGTCAGTCTAAAAAATATCCAACCAGAATAGAAGTTATTCATAATGATAAAACAGGCTGGATAGTAATAGATCAAATAAGAACTATAGATAAAATAAGAATATTAAAAGTGCTTGATAAACTGACTGATAAAGAAATATTAGCAGTAAAAAATATAATAAAAGAAACATTTGTAGATTAGTACTAACCGTGGGTTACACAGGCTAAGCAAGGTTGGGTTTCCAGCCGCACTTGCCCACAATAAATCCAACCTCGCCTGGCCAGGGAACGTTAAGTAATAAAAATCCAGGAACAATAAATTAACGTTTTACCGCTTTCATGCTGGCAAAACTCAGTATCAGTCCCAGCGCAATTCCCAATAAAGCTGCAAACAATACCTGGAAATCGGGAGGAAGCAGAAACGTAATGGTATGTGCCGGGATCCAGAAAAAAGGGATAGTCTTTTTGAAAACGAAATTCCATTGAATATCCCAGTTAATACCCTGGAAAATGTTGGAGAAATGGATAGGTGAGAAGAAACCGCCTATGGTTCCGCCATTCATCAGTATATGGGTGTCAGTGATCTTGTGGAAGGTCATCATAACAGGGGCAAAAACCAGGTTCATGGCCGTGGAAATGCAAAAAGCCACCAGCAGTTTTTCAGGTGTGAATGCTCCTTTTATCACTGATCCTGCCTCCGCCATTCCCAGGTACTCCATAAACACCGGCGTTCCGGACGAAAATATAGTGAATGCTGCCTTTATGGCCAATCCGAGGAAACCCCAAACAATAGCCCTTGGAAGGATGCCAAAGCCTTTTTCATTATAAACTCCTTTCCTGATCCTTAATGCTATCATTTCTCCCATGGTTGCCAGTATGGCAAACTTCAGGAAACTCATCACCATTCCATGGGCCTTATTAAAATCATTATACAGCGAAAAAGCAGGCTGGAAAAAGAGGAATGGGCAAAATAAAAGCGCTATAAACAGGAGCAGGAACAGGTCGTTTCTTTTCATTGTGTGAATTGATTTGAACGGGGTAAATTTATAGATTTGTGTTAATGAATTGAAATGGTTTCCTGACTATTCTTTATTGATAATTATAATTATGTTTTGCAGTGTTATTAAAACGGCTAAGTCAATTAGGAGATGGGCCTCACTTCTGATACTCATGAACTTGTTTCAACTGCTTTATCCACAGGTCCTGACCAATCTTAAACCCGGAAGTTCTGTCCCTTCCGTGAAAGACTCCACAATATCTGTAACAAGACCGGATTCAGACAGGGATGATTTGCCGTTCCTAGACTATAAGCCGGTTCTTATCTGGACCAGCCCGACAGATACGGTTTCCGATTACGGCTATATAAAACGGAATTTCACAGATCAGATGTTGTCAGTTTGGAACCATCCGCGGCGGCTTTACCCTGCCAGCAGGATCTACGCACTTTCACTGGATGGCAATTATTACCGTTCCTGCAATGTTTCACCCCGGAACTATGTGTTCCTTCAACGAATGGTAAAGGGCAATATGAATCTTTACATGTACCGGAAAATCCCTCAAACGAATGGCTGGGTGGAATTTATCAGTTCTGACGGGATTAACCCGGGTTACCGGAATTTTATGATTGTCGAAGAAAAGGGGAGAAGAGGTTCCTGGAACCAGTTTGGCTATTATATAACCACAGAGGCTGATTCGTCCTCATTCATAATGGTACAGCAGGGAAGCATAAAGAGCTTTGCGAAGGATTACCTTTCTGAGACGCCTTCATCAAAGGCAATGGCATTGAAATTCGGAAAAAAGAACTATAACCAGTTAAGTAAAATTTTGGTGGCAACTCTTATGACTGCCGGGATGACAGGCGCTATCCTGGGAAAAGATAAGTATCGTTGGATCTTCATGATGGGTTTCCCCCTGGGATTGGGAGTCGCCATTCTCAACAGGCCTCACAGCTTACACTGGGAGGATATGGTAAAAATTGTGGAAATGCACAACCGTGAACTGGCAGGAGCTAAATAATCACAGACTGTAACTGCTTAATGAGGCTTCAGGCCTTCCCGATCCTGATCCTGGCATCTACTGCCGTCAGCCTGTTCATATTACCTATCAGCGGATTGATATCCATTTCGAGGATCTCGGGTGCGGCTTCGCATAATGCAGAGACGCGTGTAATCACTTCTGCGTAAAGCTCCTCATTTACGCCTTCCTGTCCTCTTACCCCTTGTATGATCTTGTAACTCTTCAGTTCACGTATCATCTGGTAAGCTTCAGACAGTGAGACTGGCGACAAACCAGACCTGACATCCTTCAATACTTCAATATAGATACCACCTAATCCGCAGAGCACCATATGCCCGAATTTCGGCTCAAAATTGGCTCCCACATACACAAATTGTCCGCTTAGCATGGGCTGGATCAGGATGGCAGTGGTGTCAGGGATTTTGATCATGCGGTCAAATTCTTCAGCAACCACATCGAAATTCTCCACATTCAGAACAACACCCCCGACATCGGATTTGTGGACAGGCCCTACAACCTTCATTACAACCGGCAAACCTAAACGGCCTGCAGCGACAATAGCTTCTTCCTTGGAAGTTACAACAGCTTCCCCGGCCCTTGGAATCCCTGCGGCATCCAGCAATTCCTGGACCTTTACCGGGTGAAGGTAGCCATCCTCTGAAGCATCAATCACCGCCCTTATCTTAACCAGGTCAACCTTTGGCAATTTTACATTTTCAGACTGGGGTGCAGGCGTGTTAAATACCTTGCAAAGGGCATTTCCAAAAAGCACTTCATCAGGGAAATTGATCCTCCCTAAGGACAGAAAATACTCAATCTCCCTGCTGACATTGATAATGGAAGGCAATATCGGGAAAATGGGTTTGCTGCAGCTCTTCATCTTTTCATCCAGCAGTTTATAAACATCGAAGACTTCAAAAAGCCCCGGGCTGCCAAAAATTACAGCCATTCCGTCGATGTTGTCGAATTTCTTGTCGCAATACTCTATAATTTCACCCAGTTGTTCAGCCGTACCTGTTGCCAGGAAATCGATCGGATTAGCAACTGAAGAACCCGGGAAAAGTTTGGTCAGCAACTCAGGACTTTCAAGCCTTGGAATTTCCATTCCGCCGTTCGACAATGCATCGGTCAGCATTACTGCAGGCCCGCCGGCATGAGTGATTATGGCGATGTTTTTTCCTTTTAATTCTTTATGCATGAATATGGAAGCCACAGTCGCAAGTTCTTCCCTTCCAAGGCATCGGACAATGCCGGCCTTGCGGAAAAGCGTTTCCACAGCCACATCCGGGCTAGCCAGGGCGCCTGTATGCGAAGAAGCGGCCCTGCTACCGGCTGAGGAACTACCTGCCTTGATTGCAGCGATCCTGCATCCTTTCCGGATTAGGGAAGAAGCATGTTTGAGCAATAACTGCGGTTTATTGATGCTTTCAACATAGAGCAATTTAACCCTGGAGCTATTTTCCAGATCAAAGGTTTCGTCAAGGTATTTCAGGATATCCTCAACACCCAGCTGGGCGCTGTTTCCAACTGAATACACACTCGAAAATTGTAATCCCTTTGGCATTGCTGCTTCCATTATGAAAACAGCCGTTGCACCTGAACCGGAAATAAAATCAACACCCTTTGAATCCAGCTTAGGGATTGGGGTTGTAAATACAGATGCATGATGAGGGTTCATCATCCCTATACAATTGGGGCCAATCAGGCTGGCTCCATATTTATTGCAGGTTTCAACAATTTGGTTTTCCAGGATTCCACCTGCTTCGCTTTCTTCATGAAAACCTGCCGATAGGATGATAAATCCCCTGCAGCCTTTATCCCTGGCAAGTATCTCGACTGTTTCAGGACAAAACCTGGCGGCGATCGCCAGGATTGCCAGGTCAGTCTCTGGAAGGTCACTCACGTTGTTAAAGCAAGGAAATCCCTGTATCTCGGATTCTTTCGGATTTACAACATACAGTTTTCCCGGAAATTCATGATCTACAAGGTTTTTAAGAACCTTGCCACCCGGTTTCGTGATCTCATTTGATCCACCAATGATGGCAATACTGTTTGGCTGAATAAGTTGCTTTGTAATCATAGAAACGAGGGTTAATCAATTCATTTTGTTGTTCTGCTTCCGAAAGAAACCAGAGGCATGAAGAGTTATACTTGATGCAGCGAAATTAAGAAAATTGAATTCAATCGGAAGGGGAGGAGGCGGCTTATCGAAAGAAGTTGGGAATAAATGCCGGGACCTTATTTTTGTAAGCTTCCCACTCACTTTTTTCAGCCTGTTTTTTTTCTAGCATGGGAACGCCTGAAACATAGCGCAGCAAGAAGGTCATGAGTATTGGGCTTACGATTGTAAACAAACCATCAATTTCCGGGACTGCAAAAAGCCAGATTCCCCACCAGATAAGCGATTCTCCAAAGTAATTGGGATGACGGCAGAATTGCCATAAACCGCTTACCATTAATTTGCCGGCATTTTCCTCTTTCGAGCAAAACCTTCGAAGTTGCTGATCAGCAATGGTTTCATAAGTAATTCCAAAAAGAAATACGAAGATGCCGGCGAATTCCAGGATACCCATATGCTCACTCCTGGAATTATTTACGAGCATGACCGGTGACGAAACCAAAAACATGATCAATCCCTGTAAAATAAAAACCTGGAAATAGCTCCGGAGACGAAAGCGCTGCCAGGTGTTTCTCCAGGCCTTGTACCTGTAGTCTTCACCCTTGCCTTTTTTCCGGATGAACAAATAAATTGAGAGTCGCAGTCCCCAGGCAGTTACCGCTAAACTGATGATGAGTTTCTTGACAGTGATTTCTCCGGGGATGAACAGTGTTATGGCTGAAACGATAACAAACCCCGATCCCCAGAAAATATCAATAATTGAATTGTCCTTAAGTTTCAGAGAAACAAGGAAAAGCAAGTTCAGACAAATAAAAAGGGAAAGTAACGAAATTAGGATCGAAGGCTGGAACATCCTCAATTAATTGAAACTGGATGAAAGGTAAAAATTCCTCAACAGGAGGATTGCAAGCAGTTGAAAATAAAGAAATCTCAAGTAGGTTGCTATTCCATCATAACTGAGACAACAACTGTCCCAGGACCGCCGTTAACTCCGAGTACAGGACTACAATCGTTTACAAACATAGGCTTTTGCCCGGTGAGGCTTTCCATCTTCTCAGCATACCAGTCGGCAATCTTCGGATTGCGGATATGTGAAATTGCATATCCCCATGCTTTTCCAGTGGCCAATAGACTATCAACCTCGCGCATAACTTTCTTAATGCTACCGGCTTCACTAAAAGCTTTTCCAAAAGTATCAGCCTTACCTTCATCATTCATGGTAATGAGTGGATTAACTCCCATAAGTTTCCCAAGCATTCCTTTGGAATAACTCAAGCGGCCACTCTTAACGAGGTATTTAACGGTTTTAGCACTAACGAGTAACCGACATTTCTTATTCCATGCTGGTATTTGAGCAATGATCTCGTCGTGTGACATATTATCTTCAATGGCCCTTGCAATTCTAAGGACGATCAGTCCCAAAGCGCTCGCCACCCTGTCAGATGAATGCACGGAAATACGCTTGCCACTTTGTTCACTTACAGCTTTAGCAGCCCTGGAGCTATTCGAAAACGTACCAGAGAAATGCTTGCTGATATGTATCCCGATCATTGAATCATAATGGGTTCCCAGGAATGAGTACTTGTTGATGAAATCCTTATAGGAAGGTTGGGCGGTAGTAGGATATACCGGTGATGTATCCAGCAGGTTATAGAATTTTTCGGAGGAGATGGTTGTCCGGTCAAGGAAATGACTTTCTCCAACATGAAGGCTTAAGGGAACGATATTGATCTGGTATTTTTCAAGGAGATCCTGCGGAATATCGCAGGTAGAATCGGTCAGTATGGCAATAGGCCATTTCCTTGCATGGGCAATATCCTGCTGCATAACCATATCATCAACCTTCTGGTAGGTTATGGATGCTCTTTTTCCTACTACATCAAAAAGTGAAATAGGATCATCGGAATGGATGTGAAACCGTAGCTTTTTATCTGAACCGGCAACAACCATAGAATCCCCAAAAGATTCGATTGACTTGCGGATACTTTCTTTATTTTCCTTTGGATGATTTTCGATGGAAAGCAGTGCTTCGCAGCAATACCTGAACGTGATCTCCTCGTGTGAGAAAGTATCTGTTTCAAGGATGGTGATCTCGTTTGCTGCAACGCTAAGTTTGCGGATCGACTGCCTGTTTTTGAAGAAATCAATCATACCTTCCAGGAAAAGAACAAATCCTTTCGCACCGGCATCAACCACATTGGCCTTGGCAAGAACTTCAAGCTGCTTTGTTGTGGCCACAAGTGAATCTTTAGCAATCTGAAAAGCTTTGGTAAGCAATTCGACGAAATCATCGATCAGGCCCTTCATCTTGTATATAAATTCTGCCCATTCCCTGATCACCGAAATCATAGTTCCTTCCACAGGATTTGCTATTGCTTCGTATGCGTAAGTAACTGCCTTACTCACTGATTTTGCAAAATTATCAACCGTAAAGGTTTCTTCAGATTCAATTTCATTGCTAAAGCCATAGAGAAACTGGGCGAAAATAATTCCTGAGTTTCCTCTTGCACCGACAAGTGCAGCTTCGGCAAGTGCGCTGGCGGTAACTTTGATATTGTCGGTTGGAATTGGACTATCAACGATAGAGCGCATCATACTGGCAAGGTTGGTACCAGTGTCAGCATCCGCAACCGGGAAAACATTGATTTTATTAATCAGACCCTGATTCTCGAAAACTCGCTGGGCACCTGCAAGAAAAGCATAGTAGAGACTGCGCCCATCAAGGACTTTAACGAAGGGTTGTGTTTTTTCCAATGAATTGCTATTTAGTGTTGATTGTGCAATGCCTCAAAACGCTTCTATAGAACTGCGACCTCAAAAGTAATCATATTTAACATATCAACATTTTATAATATGTTAATTTCCGTTAAGTGTAGCTTTGAAGAAATCAGCGATTGCGATTATTTGAGGCGGGTGAAACCAATAAAATTTTCCCCATCAATCCGTTTGTTCAAATCTTCCAAGAGGTTTGCAAATTTATGGGCTGGTCCGCATGCATACATCTTTTCGAGGGGATTCTTATCAACAACCATTTTCATTAATTCCTCCGAACCCGGCGTTGCGGGAAGTGCTGCGTATTGTTCATAAGTTAGTTTGATGAAGGCAACATTCTCGGAAATACCACGATTATCGAGTAAATATCCTTTATGCAACTGGGTAGGATGTGCCAATTGTCCTTTGTAATATACATCCTTGATATCAGGATAGGATGCAATTGATTTTTTATCTGCTGAAAGGATAACAGGGACCAACTGTGAATAATCAGCCTTGGTCTTGTATATAATAACCTGAGGGGAAGCAATTTTGGCGGCTGGTTCCGCTTTGGCCTTATGCCTGCATATAGAGCAGGAACTGAAGAATACCCCGGTAATAACCAGGGCAATTAATGCAATCAGTTTACGTTCCATGGTTATGATTTTGAGCAAATGTAAAAAAATGAGGGCAACAAGAACAAAAAATGATGTTTTAACGTAAATTCGCAGCGCAATTTTTTTGGCATGGAATTTGTAAAATTTCAGGCTATGTTTTCAAAATCTGGTCTTCATTGAACATTACACGTATTCTTTAGTTGATTAACAAAAACAAATCCATTCAAATGAAAAAAGTACTTCTAACTCTTGGTGTTACATTCTTCCTGGCTTTTTCACTTATAGCCCAAAACACCGAAACTCAACCTGTAGTTAATAAGAATGCCCCGGTAATCAATTTCGACAAGACTACCCACGATTATGGGACAGTTGTTAAGGGAGGCGATGGTACCTGCGAATTCAAATTCAAGAATACGGGTGTTGAACCACTGATCCTTTCAAATGTAACTTCATCCTGTGGATGTACAGTACCCGAATGGCCCCGTGAACCGGTCCTCAAGGGAAAATCAAATGTGATAAAGGTTAAATACGATACAAACCGCGTAGGGCCTATCAATAAGACCATTACCGTTGTTTCAAATGCCACTAACAGTTCAATCCAATTGCATATCATCGGAACTATAACTGATAAGGTTGATGGAGCTACAATGCCGGTTAAAAATGATGGTGCTGCACCAATAGCAAAATAGGTAAGATTTTTACTTCGGAGTATGACCCGATGACCAGCTTTGGCATCGGGTTTTTTTATTTAATGTTTTATATATCAGCGAATTATATTCTGTCAAATATTTTCTTCCTATGCATATGCTCCTGTATTTAAATAGTTACTTTTGCACTGTTTTTTAATTCACAAATTCTAATCTTTTACGCTCTATGCCTACTGTTTCGACCCGGGGAATGCAGATGCCTGCTTCACCTATCCGCAAACTTGTCCCATATGCCGAATCTGCCAAAAAGAAAGGTATCAAGGTTTATCACCTTAATATAGGTCAGCCAGATATTAAAACTCCGGAAGTTGCTCTTCAGGCAATCAGAAATTATGATGGAAAGGTTATAGAATACAGCCATTCAGCGGGCAATGAGTCTTATCGGCGTGCACTTGCAGCCAATTATACCAAGCTTGGAATTGAAGTTAACCATAACCAGATACTAATAACTACAGGCGGCTCTGAAGCTGTTCTGTTTGCTCTCTTCTCATGCCTTAACCCCGGCGATGAGATCATTATCCCTGAGCCGTTCTATACCAACTACAATGCCTTTGCTCTTACAGCGAATGTGGTTGTTAAGCCCATAACTTCGAATATTAAAGATGGATTTGCTCTTCCTCCCATCAGCGATTTCGAAAAAGTGATTACCCCGCGCACCAAGGCTATCATGGTATGTAATCCGAATAATCCAACCGGGTATCTCTATAGCAAGGAAGAACTTTACCAGTTGCGTGAACTGGTTCTCAAACATGACCTTTTCCTGTTTGCTGATGAAGTTTACAGGGAATTTTGTTATGGTGGCAATGAGCATTTCTCTGTAATGAAACTTGAAGGCCTTGAGCAGCATGCCATAATGATGGATTCTGTTTCAAAAAGATACAGTGAATGCGGTGTCAGGATTGGTGCCCTTGTTACAAGGAATGAAGGTATTATCCAGGCTGCCCTCAAATATGCACAGGCAAGATTGAGCCCGCCTTCCCTTGGTCAGGTTGTTGGAGAAGCATCCTTGCAAACTCCGCCTGATTATTTTAAGGAAGTGTATGATGAATATATTAACCGTCGTGACTTTGTTATCGATGCATTGAATAAAATTCCGGGTGTTTTTGCCCCAAAACCTAAAGGCGCATTCTATGCAATTGTCAGCCTTCCAATTGATGACAGCGATAAGTTCTGTCAATGGCTGCTTGAAGATTTCAATTATAAGAATCAAACTGTGATGCTGGCTCCCGCATCAGGATTTTATGCTACAGCCGGACTTGGCAAAAATGAAGTCCGTATTGCCTATGTTCTGAAAACGGAAGATCTGCGCAATGCAGTTGAATGCCTTGCAGAAGCTTTAAAAGTATATCCTGGTCTTAAATAATTCAGAACACAATACCGGAAGAATTTGCTGCAGTTGCAATTGTTGGTTGGGATCAACAATGCAGCTGCTTTTCTTTTATCCGTGATATTGGTCGGGGTTGAACAATATCCATGAGCTGTTTATTATTAAAGTCCTCAAAATCAATTTTGGTGGTTACCGCTTATTACATATTTACTAATCTGGACATAAAATAGGCCGAATAACTAATATTGGTTACTTATTCAGCCCTTACTTTTGACAATTCACGTTATCTTAATCCTGAATTTACAATTACACATTAAATAGAATTAAAATGAAAAAGCTTACTTTCTTGGTTATAGCTGTCTTTGGGCTTATAACGCTGGCAAATGCCCAAACTTCAGGGCCGGATGCCAAATTGTCAAAACTATTCGAGAAGAGCATGACAATTGATAAAATTCTTGCTTTGCCTGACGCTGATTTTTGGAAGTATAGTCAATCTGTTTTGTACCAGAACCAGGGCTTTGAGGATGGACATGGAATTTACGCCTGGCCACCGGCCATGAAACAGTTCCCTAAAAAGGTTGGATTGCTGTCATTTATCGTTTTTGACCCGGGTTTCTTCGAGGCGAGGGTTAAGAACTACGGGACCATGCTTACCTTGAGGAGCTATAAAGGAGACGCTGTATCCCTCGATAATACAGAACAGCTTACAAGCTTCTTTTATGGTGAGACCCTACCCGAATTAAAAGATAATTTCAAATATTTTGGTTCAGAACTGCTTACCCCGGAAGAGTTCTGCACAACAGATGCAATCCGAGAGGCTTACCAGAATTTTTCCTTCAAGGAGAAAGAAAGTGCTGAATGGATAAGCAAGGAAAGCAAGGCCAATACAATGGCTATTCCTGCAGGCCAGCATTTGTATTATGCAGAAAACCTCACAGCTCCTGCCTTCGTTGATGCTATTGGAGCGAAGGCAAACCAGTTGGGTTTGGATGCAGTTGCAATTCTCAAAATTCAGTTTGGGATTGATGAAAAAGGTACTATTTGCATTCAGTCTATTAACTACGGACTTTATGGCTCCAATCCTGTCCCGAAAAATCCCGATTCGAAAAATGCTGCGACCAATGCGGCTATAGCTTACCATGAAAACCAGGTTTTTAATGCCAAAAAATTGGGTGCACTTGACCTGGATGCCATGCTGAAAGCGGACAAGGGACTGAATGTGGTAGTATATGCTGAAAATAAGAGTGGTAAAATCTATAAGTTTGATAATATCGGGAAACTCATCAATAAGGTAGCCTTAGGCTCAAATTATGAATTGAATATGTGGATAAAAGGGGATTGGAAACCTTTTAAATATGAATAATAGCAATTGGTAACAGAAGATAACATGATTCAGCAGGATTCTGAAAAACGTGGTTTCTATATCCACTTGCAGATGCAATTTAAATAAATCTGAAGCCTGATCAATCGGTTCAGAAATAATCAGGTCAAGCAAACGAAATGGTTAAAAAGGGCTTGAAATATCCAGGTTGATTATTGGTTATCCGGATATAATAGGTATTTGTTCCTGATCTTCATGAACTTGGCCAAATCTTCTTTCCAGCTTTGCCGGATCTCATTTTCAGACATACCTTTCTCGATCTGGATTCTCAGTTGATCGGTACCGGCTAATTTATCGAAATATGGGGTGAAAAACTTGCCCTTTGACTTCAATTCATTATAAACCTTGATGATCAGGGTAAGATCAATCTGTCCGTTTTGCTTCATGATGTCAGCCTTATTCAAAAGGTTAAGGCCATGACAAACCTGGCCCAGCAAAGGCGGATTATCACTAACGCCTTGGATGCTTTCCGGGGTGAATGTATAGTCACCATCGAGATAATCAGGATGCCCGATAACTTCGAACGGATGATCTGTCCCCCGGCCAACACTAACAATCGTACCTTCGAAAAAACAGAGTGTAGGATAGAGGTAAACGGAAGCCATGGATTTGAGGTTAGGAGATGGAGGCACCGGCAGCTGGTACCGGTTGGCATGTGAATAATTCTTGCATTGGATCACTCGCAGGCCGCATTTGAGATTCTCCCCCAGCCAATGTTCTTCATTAATCATAGTTGCATATTCGCCAATGGTCATTCCATAAACCACCGGTATTTGATATAGCCCCACAAATGAGGAGTATCGGCTTTGAAGTACAGGCCCATCGATGTAATATCCATTCGGATTTGGACGATCAAGGATAATGATTCCGACTTGGTTTTCGGCGCAGGATTTCATCAGGTAGCTCAGCGTGGAAATGTAAGTATAGAATCTGCAACCTACATCCTGCAAATCAAATACAATGACATTAATTCCTTGAAGATCCTCCTTACACGGTTTCTTGTAATCGGCATAAAGAGAAACTATTGGTATACCTGTTTGTTTGTCAATTGTGTTCCTTATAAGTTTACCATCAGCAGCATCACCCCTGAAACCATGTTCTGCGCTGAATATTTTAACGATTTTAACTCCCCTGGAAACAAGAGTATCCAAAGTGTTTCTCTGTCCAACCATTGAAGCCTGGTTCCCAACATAACCCACCTTCCGGTTCTTCAGAATAGGCAGGTATTCATTCATTTGGTAAGCACCGGGAGTGATCCGGTTCTTTTCGCCTAGAGGAGTCTGAGCATTAATTGTGACAGATCCAACAAGGATTGCAAAAAATAATAATCTGAAGAAGAGTGCATTCATCTGGTTCGTAGATTTAGTAACAGGAATGTATCCGGCAAATTGTTCAAGGCAGGCATCGATTCAAAGATAAGGTGAATTGTAATACATGGCAAATCCGAAAAGATGGGAATCATTCCTTTTCCTAACTTTGCTGAAAGCTACATTGTGAATTACGAATTATTTATAGCTAAGCGGATTATTAAAGGCGGTCGGGGAGGGTTCTCCGGGCCAGTGGTGAAGATATCAGTGGTCAGCGTAGCCCTTGGACTGGCTGTGATGATAGTAGCTGTAGCAATTGTCACTGGATTCCAGAGACAGATCCAGGAGAAGATCACAGGCTTTGGAGCGCATATACAGATAGCCAAGTTTGATGCCAATAACTCCTTTGAGTTTTCGCCGATCAGTTCTAACCAGTCCTTTTACCCTTCATTGGAAAAGGAATACGGGATTAAACATATCCAGGTGTTCGGAGTAAAAGCTGGAATTGTCCAGACTTCAAACGAGATACAGGGTATCGTTCTGAAAGGTGTAGGCCGGGATTTTGACTGGACCTATTTCAAGGATAAACTTGTCCAGGGTAGAACATTTTATTCGGGGATTGCAGTACCCAATGACTCCGTCATCATTTCAAGGAGCCTGGCTTCCGTGTTGAAGCTGAAAACCGGTGACCCGCTCAGGACCTATTTTATTATCAATAATGAAGCAAGAGCCCGGAAGTTCATTATTTCCGGGATATATAATACCGGGCTTGAGGAGTTTGATAAGCTGTATATTTTTGGGGATATCAAGCAAATCCAAAAATTAAATGGCTGGGATTCAACACAGGTTTCAGGTTTTGAAGTGCTGGTTGACCGCTTTGATGAATTGAAGGCGATTACTGCAGATATTTATAAGGAAATAGGTTACGACATGGATGCCCGGAGCATACGGGAAATGTATCCCCAGCTGTTCGACTGGCTTGACCTGCAGGATATCAATGTAGCAATTATTCTTATACTGATGGTACTCGTTTCAGGTATCGCCATGATATCTACCTTGCTGATTCTTATTCTTGAGCGTTCAAACATGATTGGGATATTGAAGGCGCTGGGAGCCAGGAATTTCAGTATCAGGAGGATATTCCTATACAATGCAGCATACATTATTTCTCGGGGATTACTCTGGGGAAATACGGTGGGTATACTGATCTGCCTGCTCCAAAAGTATTTTGGGATTATTCACCTGAATGAGGAATCCTATTTTATGTCTACAGTGCCAATCAATTTTGATCTGTTTCATATATTTTTGCTCAATGCGGGAACCATGGCCGTTTGTATACTGATGCTTATCATACCCTCACTTATCATTTCAAGGATAGTTCCAGCCAGGGCAATCCGTTTCGATTAAACCAAAATTGTATTTCTGTTGTTTATTTGGTAATTTTAAGCTTGGAATAAGAACAGGCCAAATTGGTTAGTTGAATTATATTTTTTGAACTTAAGCACCTTCCATCATGGACCTTCATGGTAACAAAAGTCTTGAGATTGTTCATACCTCTGAAAATCTCATTCCACCTGATTCAGATGTAATTGTGATCAGGGATTGCTATTGTCCCAACGGGCATGATCTCGTTACAAACCGTGCTAAATTCGGGGATCACGATGGTATTGTAATTGGTGTACGTGGTGCGGAAAAGATTGGATATATAGCTCTCAGCCCGCTTTATGGTGATAAATCCCGAATTTGTATTGATTACGATCTGAAGGAGGGTGAATTGCTTTCCCTGATTTGTCCTCAATGCCAGGTTCAACTGCCAACCTATGCAGTATGTGAATGCGGGGGAGTATTGGTGGTTATGTTCACGAAACCTGAAGTTGATTATAAAAACCTTGTCGGGATATGTAACAGGGTTGGTTGCAAACATGCAGAAATAAAAAATGAGGGACAATTAATGGCCCTCATTTCTGAGAATGATTTTATATAATCCGGATTTACAGGACGATAACAGAATTGTCGTTGCCCAAGGGAGTTTTTACGAATTTATCTGCATTTTCATCATTGATCCAGTTGCTTCCATCTACTAAATAACGGTACTGATATTCACGGCCAGTCTCAAGTTCAAGAGAAACTGAGAATGCTCCTTCCTTAGACTTTTTCATTGGAGTAGAAGCTTCATTCCAACCATTGAATTCACCAACCAGGGCAACATGCTTGGCTTCGGTGGATAATTGAAATGTAACTTTACATGCTGGCTTAGTCTTCAGGTACTGACGTTTTGAAATCATTTGAAATAAATTTTGTTAATACTAAAGTGATCTTTAAAAACGGGTGCAAAATTAGCAATAATTTTTATTCGTTCTATTTAATATTATTAACAGATTGTTAACAAGGATATTGAGACAACAGAAATCCTGTGAATCGCGGATTGCAGAAACAGTCTGACTATGCCGCAAATCGAATTTGCAGGCAAAAAATACAATAGGGAACTTTAGGTAAATGATAATTATTTATAGGACCGAAAGGTCTCTACATTCATTTTAGCTGATGTGTAGTCCGCATTCTTTACTGTCGGGGTTTTCCCACCACCACCTTCCGGCACGAATGTCTTCTCCATCCTCTATGGCCCGCGTACAGGGCTGGCATCCGATGCTCGGGAAGCCTTTGTCATGCAGGCTGTTATAAGGAATATTCATCTCCCTGATGAAGTTCCAGACATCTTCTTTTTTCCAGTCAATAAGGGGGTTGATCTTAATAATTCCATGGGTTTCATCCCATTCCACCATTTTCATTTCATGGCGCGTTACTGATTGATCACTCCTTAAGCCGGTTATCCAGGCATCCAAGCCGGAAAGCGCCCTCCTTAATGGTTCAATCTTGCGAATATTGCAACAGAGTTTCCTGTTCTCAATGCTTTCATAAAATAAATTGATTCCTTTTGACCGAACCATATCTTCAACCTGTCCGGCTGCAGGAAAAAAGATCTGAATATCCAGGCCATACCTGCTTACGGTTCTGTGAAGTAGTTCGTAGGTTTCCGGGAACATCCTGCCTGTATCCAGCGTAAAGATCTTTACAGATTTGTCGATACCGGCCAGCATAGCAGTGATCACCTGGTCTTCAGCACCAAGGCTGGAAGAAAAACCGATCTTGTTCCCAAAGACCTTTAGCACTTCAGCCAGCACCAGTTCAGGTGATAATCCCCGAAGCCGATCGTTTAATTCATGAATCTTTTCAGAAGGAGCACTCATAGTCAGTAATTAAACAATTGATGAAAATGTAAAGCTTTTATCCATCATAAACCCTTTTTCAGTTTTTTGCACACTGCTACATTCATTGAAGTAATCATGTTCAAATAACAGTATATATGCTTTTTGAGCTGCTTCTTCAAGAAATGCGGATTTCTCATCCATAGTCAGCAATGGCTGAATATCAACAGATGGAACGAAGGGAAGTGGAATGTTATATGCAGTAGGAATAAAATCTCCCGCAAACACTATGGTTTTGTCAAGATAATTGACCAGGGGTATGATCTGTCCCATTGTATGGCCGTTGAAAATGCGAATGCATATACCGGGTAACCATTCACCTTCCTGGTCAATAAAGTGTAGCTTTCCGCTTTCTTTCAAAGGTAATAGGTTATCCTTGAAATACGAAGCGCCTTCCCGCTTGTTGGGATTAATAGCCCAATCCCATTGAGCAGAAGATACATGGTAATGTGCATTCGGAAAAAGTTCCGACAGCTTTCCCTGTTCATCCTTCATCACCGCTGCTCCAACGTGGTCATCGTGCAGGTGGGTAAAGAGGATATCTGTGATATCATCAACTGAGAAGCCGGCCTGGTTAAGTGACCTTTCGATTGTGGGGAAATCCTCCCTGTATCTCACCTGGTAATATTTTGCATCACGCTTATTTCCCATTCCGGTATCTATGAGTACGAGCCTGCCAGGGGTCTGAACCAGTAAGCAGCGTGTAACAATGGGGATCATATTGTTTTCGTCTGCCATTTGTGTCCGGTTCCACATGCTCTTGGGGACAACTCCAAAAGCAACGCCCCCATCCATTTTCCAGAGATCGGCTATAAGCGGGTAGAGCTTTATTTCAGGATTCATTCAGTAGGAAATTTCAAAATTTCAACTGGCAAAGGTAGAATTTTTAGGACTAATTATTTGAACTATGACTTGTTGGAAACTCCTCGGCCTAATCTGAAATGGCGTAAAAATCCCGAGTAACTTAGCAGTCAAATTCTATATGGTATGGAAGGAAGAAGAGTCCATTTTATTGCCATCGGGGGAAGTGCCATGCACAATCTTGCCTTGGCTCTGCATCACAAGGGTTACACGGTAACAGGTTCAGATGATGAAATTTTCGATCCTGCCAGGAGCAGGTTAGCTGCATGCGGATTGTTGCCGGAAAATTTCGGTTGGTTTCCTGAGAAATTAACAACAGATATCGATGCTATCATCCTCGGGATGCATGCCAGGGGTGATAACCCGGAATTGGCTCGGGCAAGACGAATGGGATTGAAAATATATTCGTATCCGGAGTTCCTTTACGAGCAAAGTAAAGATAAACTAAGGGTTGTTATAGGCGGCAGTCACGGTAAGACCACCATAACTGCCATGATACTGCACGTATTGCGATACGCCAAGATAGATTGTGATTATATGGTTGGTGCAAAACTGGAAGGATTTGATGTTATGGTCAAGTTAACTGAAAAAGCCCCATTTATGGTCTTTGAAGGAGACGAATATCTTACCAGTGCTTTGGATCCGAGACCCAAATTCCACCTCTATAAACCGGATATTGCCCTTATTAGTGGTATTGCATGGGATCATATGAATGTGTTCCCTACGTTTGACAAATATGTTGAGCAATTCCGGATTTTTGCAGGCATGGTGCCTGAGAATGGCTGCCTCATTTACTGTGAAGCGGATGAAGAAGTGAAGAAAGTAGCTTCGAAACTTCCGGGTAAGATGGAAAAACAGCCCTATTCAGTTCCTGACTACCGGATAGAAAACGGGAAAACAATTCTTATAACTGATGGGGGTGATGTCCCTCTAAAAGTATTTGGCCGCCATAATCTTATGAATCTTGAAGGGGCACGGCACGTTTGCAGGTTATTGGAAGTTGATGACAAAACCTTCTATGAGGCAATTTCAACCTATGGAGGAGCTGCCAACCGGCTGGAATTGCTTGCTCAGAATGAACGGACCTCTATCTATCGCGATTTTGCACATGCGCCTTCGAAACTTAAGGCAACAATTGAAGCTGCTAAGGAGCAATTCCCTGACAGGTGGCTGGTAGCATGCTTCGAATTGCATACATACAGCAGCCTCAGCAAAAACTTCCTTTCCCAATATGCGGGATGCATGGACAAAGCTGATCAGGCAATCGTATATTTCTCGCCTCATGCCCTCCATTTAAAGAAACTGCCTATGCTTAAAGCTGAGGATATAGTCAAGGCATTCGGTAAAAAACGAATGGAGGTGTTTACAGCACCTGATAAGTTTCAGTCTTTTCTCCAGAATTCAAAATGGGAAGATGCAAATCTCCTTCTGATGAGTTCAGGGAATTTTGATGGGATTAATGTTAAAGAACTTTCTGCAAAATTAATTTCCTGATTTTCAAATTATTTCTACCGAAATTTCCCTTTCATCATTAATCCGGAGAACAGATGTTTGCTATATTCTCCTTGATGGATTTGTTGAATAGCAGATTCTGAAGTCTTGAAAATTAGCTGGCAGGAAATCTAATACCGGGGACCAGGGAAAATAAAATTCCGGCCTGAATATATCCGTAAATTCTATATTTGATTTAACTTTATATGTACTTTCCTGGACAATAACAACTGGCTGCTCAGCACACTGCTGCTTCTATCCGGGTTTCATGTATACTCTATTTGTTGCTTAATTATTTTATTCTTGGAATTACCTCTTAAAGTGCATTTATTTCCTTCCTGTATCGGAAAATCAGAAATCCTGTCCAGATATGAAAAAGATCATCTTATTTGTTGTCAGTGCCTTCTTTGCAGGCCTGCTGGTTGCAAAACCCGTCAGCAAGGACTATGCTTTAGCTGTTGCAAGGGAATTCTTCATGCAATATTGTGGAAAGCTGGATTCAGTGGCAACGTTGAAGGACTATTACGTCGTAAATTACCTTGAAACCCCTACTTATTATGTATTTAATTTTTATCCTGGAGGTTTTGTAATTGTTTCTGCGGATAATGCAACCATCCCGATCCTGGCATATTCGGGTCAAGGTTCTCATTATCTTACCAATACGTGTCCTGAATCCAGGGATTGGCTCGACAGATACAGCAGGGAGATATATCGTATATCTTCCGGACACGAAGACAACAATATAACTTCCGGTCAATGGGAAGATATACTCAATCAGCGCTTTTCAAAGTCATCCATGGACATCGGTCCCCTGATCAGTGCAAATTGGTCCCAGGACGACTGGTATAATTACTATTGCCCGGCTGATCCTGCCGGCCCTTCAGGACATGCGCTTACAGGCTGTGTTGCTACTGCTGCCGGGATGATAATGAAATACCATGGTTTCCCCATGAATGGGATAGGGTCCCATGCTTACCAGCACTACCTCTATGGATTGCTAAGTGCAGATTTCGGAGCAACAACCTACGATTGGAGCAATATGGGAAACACTGCTAATTCGTGTAGTTACGATGCAGTTGCCACATTGCTATATCACGTTGGAGTTTCAGCGGATATGAATTACAGCCCGGTTGCGTCAGGCGCTTATGAAAAGCAATTGATGTATTCGCTGGTCGACAACTTCAATTATGATCAATCCACAATCAGGGAGGTGTTTAAGGCAGATTATTCCGATAATGACTGGAAACAGCTGCTGATGAATGATCTGGACCATATGCTTCCCGTATTTTACTCAGGCAGCGGTTCAGATTCTCATGCGTTTGTATGTGACGGCTATACACTCTCAAACAATATGTTTCATTTTAACTGGGGATGGGGAGGATTAGATAATGGATACTATGCTATTGGGGCATTGAATCCATTCGGTAATAACTTCAGTAGCGACAATTCTGCCATTATTGGTATTAAACCGGGAAACCCTGCAATGGTTGCAAGGATCAGCCAGCCAGGCAGGGAAGCCATAGTTGCACCTGGAAGTACTGTGGATGTGGAAGCATCCATGGTAATTGGAAATGCTGCCAGCATGGAGTTGTATATAAATGATCAGCTTACAGCCAGCAATAGTGGCCAGAGTTTATCATATTCCTGGAATACAACCGGGTTAAACCTTGGATCATACCAGTTTAAACTCAAGGCAATGAATGAACAGGATACCGTTTACCACGAGGTAACAGTCATTATTAGCGAATGGATCCCTGAAAGCAGTGGATTCACCTCTCCTTCAAGAGGTATTCAATATCTGCATGCGGTTGATTCACTGGTACTTTGGGCCACGGCTTATGATGGTGCCAATACTTCCAATTATATCCATGAGTTTACAAGAACAATCAATGGGGGTGATACCTGGATAGCCGGCTCAGTCACTAATTATTCCGGGCTGGTTCCCTCGATGATATTCGGAATAGATGCACAAACAGCCTATTGCCCTATGTACAGGCAGAATGGAAGTAACCCGCAAGGCATATTTGTTACTCATGACGGGGGGGTAAACTGGGTGCAACAGACTACTGCATTGTTTACAGATCCATCATCTTTTCCTAATGTAATCCATTTTTTCAATCCGAATGAGGGATGGTGCATGGGTGACCCTGTCAATGGTCATTTTGAATGTTATTCAACCACTGATGGAGGTGATCATTGGGTGGCATTGCCTGAGAATGCACTTCCTCCTCCTTTGGCAGGGGAGTATGGGGTGACAGGGTTTATTTCTTCAGTAGGTGATCATATCTGGTTCGGGACATCCAAAGGCCGGGTATTTCGTTCGGGAGACAGGGGGAAAACCTGGCAGGTATCTTCAACTACGCTACTCAATAAGTATGTTGATGTGAAATTTGCTGATACATTACATGGAATTTGCATGGAAGATAATTCCGGGAGTACCGGTAACATATCAGAATCATTTGATGGTGGAATAACCTGGAGTACAGTCATTCCAATTGGGCCTCATTTTTCCACATCCTATGCATATGTTCCTGGTACACCTGATACATGGATTTCTACAGGGGCTCAATTGGGTTCGGCAGGAGCTTCCTTTAGCCTTGATGGTGGTCATCACTGGCAACTATTTGACGGGACCGATGGTTTGCAGTATCTTTCAACCGTCTGGCTGAACAGCCATCTGGGTTGGGCAGGAGCGTTCTATATTGTTAATTCAAAATCCGGGTTTTATAAGTTCAGGGGAGTGCTGCAGGAACCAACCATCCTGCCACCTAATAATTTACAGATTTCGAAGCAGGAGAAGAATATCCACCTTAGCTGGGATCCACCTGCCTCGTTACTTTCACTGCAGGGCTATTCTGTTTTCAGGGATAGCCAGTTAATAGGCTCCCTGTCAGCGGGTACCAGCTACTACGATGACCTTAACCTGCCGAATGCTAACTATGGATATTGCGTATCAGCAAATTACTCAACCGGGAATTCTGAACAGATATGTGCTTCGATTGACCTTGATTATGGTATTGGGGAATTTTCAGACATTCTGCCTTGGGTATATCCGAATCCTGTATATGATAAGCTCCTTCACCTGGTATATAATAGTAAGCTGGCAGATTTAAAGATTCTGAACATACTTGGAATTGTTGCCTGGGAATCCGGAATCGATAAAACTATCAGGGAAATTCCGATCAATGCGTTGATCCCGGGCATCTACTTCCTGGAATTAAGATCGTCGGATGGAATACATACGATTAAATTTGCCGTCAGGTAACCGGGGGTATAATACTTGATAATCAGATAATTACTTTATTATTTTACCTAGCTTCTTTTGAATGAGGTTAGGTACATTCCATTTACTTTTTTGTGAATTATCTGCTCTCCACAAGTCGAGAAGGCTAACACAACTGGAATCGGGTTTAGCTATGCTTGTTGAAAATCTTAGTTCCTGGGCATCTAAGGGCCAAAATACTACAGGCATTTGATCTCCTCCAAATTCCCCGCTGCATTGAATGAAATTCTCCCCGTCATCAGGCACTGCACTCATGCTGAACATATATGGCCCCTGGTGATTATACCTGTATAACCTGACATCTGACAGATTAGTGAACTCCATTATAACTTCACCGCATAGCTGACCATTTTGTTCATAAAGCCGTTTGCGGAATTTTGTAGCTTTTGGGAAATCCCTCTCGATCTTTTCGCCTTTCAGCCACATATTTACGAGTTCGTCATAATCAGAACTAATTTCTGCTGCTGAATCAATCGAATTTGAAAAGATATTGATATACCGGATAATAAGTCTTCCGGAGTTTTCGCCGGTAAGCTGGAAGATGTATTCTTTTCTTTCGCAGGTGAGGCAGCTGCTTAGGATAAAGGCGAGCAGCGCCGTCAAAAGGACTGAAAAGACTTTCCTGAACATAGTGCGGATTTGAGTCAAAAGTAGGATAATTTGGCTATTCGACAATTGGATAATTCTGCAATCCGCAATTCGGTCCGTCAGCTGACGGATGAAAATGGGAAATGCTGCACACCTTACAACAAATAACTATTAACTAATTACTCATTTACCGGCTTTCCTGATCTTCTCAAATTCTACTTTAATATTTGGAAAGGATTGCCTGGACACTACAGTATCAATCAACAACCTGTACTTGCTTTGGGCATAGAAATAAGTCAATACATCAACAGCGGCATTTTTGATTTTGTAATTCCAATGTGTTATGGCTTCCAGCATATTCCCGCAGCTGTAATCATCCAGATAATTAAGCCGTTTGAGCAGATTCATGGAATTGATCCTGGTTTCAAATTCATAAGAAGGGCCGGTGTATTTTTTCAGTTCATCCAGGTAATTCTTCTGACCGCTGCCAATAGCTATTTCCAGCCATTTTATGCGAATGTTCCTGCCTCTCCATCCATTTTCATTTTTTGTCACAGATAGATAACGGGAACGGTCATCAGGAAATGAATTACAGAGATTTTCCAGAGCCAACTCTACATTCAGGTAAGCAGGATCCTTCAATAATCGTTCATAGTCTTTCTTTAACTCCACAGGAACAATCTTCAGGTTCTGCAGTACCGCCAGCCTTACTTTGTCATTCGTGTCGCGTAGCGCCTGCCCGAGTATGCTCAGAACCTCAGCTGAGCCATCCCCCGATAATTGGGCTATGATTTCACCTTTGGTCAGGGAATAAGTTTCATGTTTGTAGCAATTTAGCAACCCTTCTTTTTTAATTGGGAGGGGAAGAGGCTTTAAAGCAAGCAATGCATCATACCGGTCGATCATACCCGCCGATTTCAATGCCTGGGCAATCAGTTCATCATAACTCCTTTCGAAATTAACTTTCTTGATCACTTTCCTTCCAGGGTCAAAAAGGACAAATTCAATAGCCTTATTTAACGGGTTGGGAATGATTGCTTCTTCGTCTTTTGACTTGATCCTCTGGGTTTTATAATCGATGGTTCCATCCTTGTAATGAACCTCAAAATCGATGGGCATATTAAATAAGCCTGTTATCTCATTGGTTGCATGAACTTGTTCAACAAATACACGAGTCTCATGATTTCCTGATGAATTTATGATGTTTTCGTACCTGATACTGTATTCAGGTTCGCCTCCCCTGTAAATCCATTCCTCGAAAAACCATTCCATGGATCGGCCGCTGGCTTTACGAATCGACTGGAGAAAATCAGAGGTTTCAGCGGTCTGGTAAGGGAAAGATTCAAGGTATAATTTAATGGATGCTTTAAATGCATCATCACCCAATTCCTCCCTCAACATATCCAGGACCAGTGAACCTTTTGGATACCATCGGTTACGCCCGCCCTGGCTGTGGCCTACACCATAATTATCATGAGTAGCGGCTTCCAGGGTTTCGGTCAGCTCCTTGTTTCGAACTTCCTGGTAATAATCCTCACCAAAAACATGTTGTTCAAATTTTTTGGCGTAATAGGTAGCAAAGGTTTCGGTCAGCCAAAGGTCTTTCCCCTTCAGGTGAGAGATATAATTTCCAAACCATTGATGTGCAAGCTCATGTGCATTGACATTCACATAGTTGCGTCCAAGGTATCCTCTTGGATCAACCATCAGGTAGTCACCAAAGATGGTGGAAGTGGTTGTTTCCATAGCACCATACATATAATCAATCACCGGCGCTTCCCTGTAAAGTTCCCAGGGATATTTCACACCCATTTCAGACTCAAAATAACTGAACATTTCAGGCATATACCTGTAGGTAGGTTCCACATGATCATACCAGTCAGGATAATACCATTGTTCAATGGGAAGACCTTCCTTTGTGGTTAGTGAGAGGTAATCATAATCGCCGATCACCAGGCTGGTAGAGAAAAAGGGGTGAGGATGGCCCATAGCATAATACCAGGTCCTGGTATGATCAGGATTGTCAGTGACCTTTTGCCTTACACCGTTATTGAAGACCTTATATCTCTCATCAACCGTTATTGCCATATTTACAGTGATTATGCCCGGGTAATAAGGCAGCCAATGATCAGGCCTGTGCGCCCATATTTGTTTTCTTTTCAATTGGTTGGGATCATTCCATCCAATAAAATAGAGGCCATCTGTCGGCTTGACTGAATAAGAAAAGGAAATGCTGTTCATTGAACCCCACAATAGTTCGCCGGGTGTATAAACAATTGCCGTGCTCCCGTCAATCCTGAATTTAGCCGGATTTTGATTTATTTCTACTTCACTGATTTTAATCTCTGGCACGGAGAACATAACGGAATCAATAGATTTGCCAAGCACCTTGAAATTAAACAGGGCTGTTGCGGTTACCAATGTATCAAATGGTTTGATGTTCAGTCTGGCATCCAGGTGAGATAGTTCGATAGGCCTGTCAGAAATCTCGTATGAAGCATCAAAGGGATAGATCAGAGGTTTGTCCTGGGCATTTGCGTTAAGGTTAATCCCTGATAGTAATACTAAGATGCAGGCGCTACAAAATGAGATGAATTTGTTATTCATTGGTTTAGATTCTTCTGTATCGTTGTTATAAGCAGACGGATAGACTAGGTTGACATTTCAAATTTACAGTTTATTGAAATAGATAGGTCCGCAATTGCTCCATAGTTCAATCCCTGACTCAGAGATGGAACGCTGAATACGCGAATTCTCGCTGATCGGTTGCGATATTTAAACCTTTGAACATGAAAGAATGAACCCGGTCCTGGAACCAGGAATATGTCACCCGGCAGGCCTCACACTGAACACCAATAACCAATATCCAATAACTTATAATAAATAACCAATAACCAGCAACCATTTGCTTTCTCATTTCCCAGCACTACCTTTGAGGCCCAAATTCTGAAAATGCTGCTTGCCTCAATTTTTTCAATCTTTTACCAAAACCTCCTTGAAACCACCTGGCTTGAATTTCTTGCCGTTATTATGGGAATTCTTTCTGTGTTCTTTGCCAGGAAGGAGAATATCTGGGTTTATCCTACAGGAATCATCAATGTCCTGATATACGTTTACCTCTGTTTTGCATCTGGCCTGTACGCTGATATGGGCATAAATGCCTTCTACTTTGTGATGAGCGTTTACGGATGGTACCGCTGGACCCGGAAAACACAATCCCGGGATCATTTGCCTATTTCTGTCCTCACAGCTAAAGAGTGGATTTTCAACCTTCTGGCTATGATTTTATTCTATCTGATACTCAGGTATATTCTGATCCATTTCACTCCAAGCACAGTGCCTGATTTCGATTCCATAACGACAGCTATCTTCATCATTGGAATGTGGCTGATGGCTATAAAAAAAGTCGAGAACTGGATCTTTTGGATCGTTGGAGATGCCCTGGTTATACCGTTGTTTGCCTATAAGGGACTGGCATTTACCGGGGTTCAATACGTGGTTTTTCTTGTCCTGGCAATCATGGGGCTTATCGAGTGGAAAAAACGTTTTAGACTTGAAGAGAAAGTATGATCCGGATAGCTATAACTGGTCCTGAATCTACCGGGAAATCATGGCTTGCTGAGAATCTCGCCAGGCATTACCAGGTGAACTGGGTAAAAGAATATGCAAGGGAATACCTTGAGAAATCCGACGGACATTACGAATATAATGATATACTTAAAATCGCTAAAGGCCAGTTGGAAAGAGAAGAGCAGGCTGCCCTGGCTCCGGCGCAGCTATTATTTCTTGACACAGATTTTTTTGTTACAAGAATATGGTGTGAGGTGAAATATGGCAAGGTACACCCCTGGATTTTGAATCAGCTGGAAACACACAGGTATGATCTTTACCTGCTTTGTGATATTGATCTGCCCTGGGAAGCTGACCCACTTCGTGAACACCCGGAATTGAGGAAATACCTTTTTGATAAGTATTACCAAATCATGACTGAAATGAATATGCCTTTCAGGGTGATAAGCGGACAGGGCCGGGAAAGGCTTGAACTAGCCATCTCCTTCATAGACAATATGCTGCAAATCAACAAGCTGCCTTAGGCAGACAGAGTAACAATTAGTTCTTATCCAGCTGTATTATTGCCAGATTCAGACATTATTTTGTAAATCAGGTTGTTTGATTCTTATGAAACATCAGAAACATCCTGGCAATTAACCTCTGGAACTATTTTCAGAAATCAACATTGAATTTCTTGAGATATTCTTTCAGTTTCATGCTCTTGTATGACCCGCTTCCTGCATAGTTGGCTAAGGCAAATAAATTTAGCGGGCCTAAATAGGATTGTTGCAAAACAATCATTTTCCTGGAGGAATCGAAAAAAGCGAGTGCAGGGAATTTCATATTATCCTGTAATTGTTCTACGGCCAATTGGTTGAACCGGCTTTTAGCAGGTTCATAGCGGTAAGGTCTTCCCCAATATAGAGTATCCTTGGTCTGGGCATCCAGGCTCACGCAGTAGAAGTGTTCATTCAGATACTTTGCTAGCTTGGGATCTTCAAAAGTATTATACAGCATCACAAAAGAACTAACATTCAACCTTGCATACCAATTGATGAACAGGCTTTTGGGTTTGGTTTTTTGCAGGGCTAAGGCTTGCTTCAGCGATTTCCAGTGTATAGGGGATTTCAGAGGGTTTGGTGTCCCCATAGGTGGGAAGGCTACTTTATAAGCTTTGGACCATAGCTCGTAAGGAGTCGTTTTGTAGACATCCTCTGAAAAATAAACCAGAATGCAACGCAACTCATATCGGTTTTCATATCCCTTAAAAGTGAAACCGGCTGATTCCTTGTTGTAGATTAAAATGGCCGGGGTAGCAGGCTTTTTGCCGAGCAGATGAAGTACCAGGTCATTATATGCAGCATATGGTTTACACGGATAAGCTTTATTGTCGAACCATTGAATAGTATCTTTGGTATTGATATCCAGTTTGACAGGGTAAAAACGCGAATTCAGGAACGAACATATTTCCTTGCGGTTAAGTGCGTGATCGAGCATGTAAGCAGACGAATCATCTCCCGGACTGTAGAAAAAGGTGAAAATTGGCCGGGGCTCTGTTTTCATGAGTAGTTTGACTTCTTCTATGCTTTTCCACTTTACCACAGAATCCATCATGGGTTGTGAAAAAATAGGAGTGGTCAAAAAAAGCAAACTGACAATGAAAATGCCTGAAATCCTGGTAAAATCTTTTAAAATCATCGCTTATAATACTAAAGTGTAAATGCGGTTGCAAAATTCAACAATATTTGATTCCAATTCATACATGGTATGTAATCCTGCATATTTTTTACATTTGGGCTCGATTTGAAATATGCAAACTGAGCCGATCATGAAAAAGAAGGTGCTTTTCCTTCCACGTTGGTATCCTAACCGCTTTGATCCCATGCCCGGTCTTTTCATCAGGAGGCATGCCCAATCAGTTTCCATGTATTTTGAGGTTAGTGTTTTGTCGGTTCATCTGAATTTCGAATCTTCGGCAAGCGCTTATGAAATTGAACAGAATCAAAGTTTTGGTATTTCTGAGATATGCATCTACACCCGGGCCAGCCGGACAGGAGTTTCAACGCTGGATTCACTGATTAATTTTTTTCGTTTTGTAAGGGCTCATTTCAAAGGTTTCAAATTGCTTAAGAAAGAAACGGGAAAACCTGACCTGATCCATGTTAATGTTCTTACCAGGCTTGGGCTTATAGCTGGCATTTACAAGATGTTATATGGGGTTCCCTATGTGATAACAGAACACTGGACCCGGTATCTTCCGGGAATGGACAACTTCAATGGTTGGTGGCGAAAGCTGATCAGCCGTGTTGTTGTAAGGAATGCATCAGCTGTTATGCCCGTTACCCTGAACCTGCAACGCGCCATGGAAAGCCATGGACTGACCAATATGAATTACCATGTAATCCCAAATGTTGTGGATACGGAGTTATTCAGGCCCAAAGACCATATTGTAGATAAAGCCAGGAAAATGTTCCTTCACGTTTCTTGTTTTGATGACAATCAGAAGAATATTTCCGGCATTCTTAAGGTTTTGAAGTGGCTTGCAACCCGCAGGCAAGACTGGGTTTGTACAATGACCGGCGAAGGAATTCATTATGAAAAGCTGGTTAAAATGGCTGAAGATTTACAGTTGAAGGATAAGTACGTTTACTTTACCGGGTTGAAAGAGAATAAGGATTTGGTTGAGCTAATGCAGATCGCCTGCTTCCAGGTGATGTTCAGCAGGTATGAAAACCTTCCTGTCGTAATCCCTGAAAGCTTTGCCTGCGGAGTCCCATTCATTTCGACTGATGTTGGCGGAATAGCAGAACATATCCATAAATCATCCGGAATACTGCTTCCATCGGAGGATGAAGATAGATTACTGGATGCCCTGGATTATATGCTGGATCATTACCAGGAGTATGATAAGGCTGCAATCAGGAAATATGCCCTGGACCATTTCAGCCAGGAAGTCATTGGTAATCAGATCAGGGATGTTTATGAGGATGTGTGGAAACTGAAAAATAGAAAATCCTGGTAATAATTTAAATAATCAACAAAACTGAAAATTGCCTTGTAGGGCAAAGAGCCTCTACGCCCTCAGCGCCATGCTCTCCGCAGTTGATTTACAAATCAATATGCTAAACACGAAAGTCATCAATACAGAACACGCTCCATGCTGAAGAAGATCATTCATACTTTCGGAATCCGGGCTTTTTCGGCGGTTGTGAACCTGTTTGTTGCCATCCTGCTTTCCCAGTACCTCGGTCCGGAAGGGAAAGGTAGCCAAACCCTCATCATTACCACCATCAGTTTTATCCTCATTTTTGCCAACCTGGTTGGAGGTGCAACCCTGGTATATCTTACACCCCGGTTCCCTGTTTTCCAGTTGCTCTTCCCTAGTTATCTTTGGACAATACTGATGAGCCTGCTGGCATATCCGGTGCTGTCACTGACTCATCTGGTTGCACAGCCCTACATCTTCCATGTCTGCCTGCTATCGGTAATAAATTCCCTGATGAGCATCCATTCAAATGTATTGATTGGAAATCAGCGTATTAAGGAGTCGAATCATCTTGTTACCTTTCAAACCGTCATGCTTATAGGGAGCCTTGCATTCTCCTTTCTGGTTTTGCATAATGCCTCAGTTGAATCATATCTCATTTCGCTTTATATATCACTGGGTACTAGTATGCTTGTCAGCGTATTTTTTATCCGGAAATCTTACAGGGAATTCAGTATATTCCCGGTTATACAGTTTTTACCTGTGGTTATCCAGATGCTCAGGTATGGTTTTCAGAACCAGGTTGCCCATATTACCCAAATGCTGAGTTTCCGTCTGAGTATTTATGTTCTGGAAGACAGGGGGCTGGCAGCAGTTGGTGTTTACAGCAACGGAATTTCAATTGCAGAATCCATTTGGCTGGTTGCAAAAAGCATGTCGCTGGTTCAGTACTCCTGGGTTTCTAATTCTTCCGATCGTATGGCTTCAGCCCGCTTGACCATTCAATTGGTAAAAGTCGGTGTAGTTGCCAGTTTGTTACTGATCATTCCCTTGCTTATTTTACCTGTTTCAGGATATACCTTCATTTTTGGAAAGGGATTTTCGGAAGTAAAGCCTGTGATATGGACGCTGCTTCCCGGGGTGCTGATTTACAATTTTTCAATTCTTTTCGGGCATTATTATTCAGGAACCGGCCGGTATCACGTTAACACAATTATTTCTTCCCTGGGGCTGCTTGTTTCTGTTGCGCTGTATTATTCTTTAATTCCCCGGTTCTCGATTATAGGTGCCGGTTACGCAACTTCCCTTTCATATATGTTCACCAGCCTGTTGTTCCTGTGGTATTTCTCAAAAGAATATAAAGGCTGGGCAAGGGAACTCATTCCAGGTGTGAAAGACTTCAGGTCTGTATTCCAGGAGATACGTAAATCGGTCAACTGATACAGTCGATAAAATTTGCAGGAGAGTAAATCAAAAGTGTTAGTGACCTAGCCAACTGCCTTTACTGTGACTTCAAAGCTCAGGTTTCCTGATTTATTGGTTACTGCAGGTTTTGGGAAATAGATAGCACAAAGTGTATTTGCTACATGGAAAAGCCTGGAATGATGGGATTCCGGCAAACCATCCAGTATGGCTGAAAAAACTTCATACCTGACTTTCTCAGGATTGAAGGCATAATCGTGCCAGACAATGACCGTGTTTTCATGAATCAGATGAGCGAAAACCTTTTGCGTATCATTCAAAACACCCTTGTAATGATGATCTCCATCGATGAACACCAGGTCAAACTTTTTGCCAAGTGAGTTAAAATCAAAGGTTAAGGAATTAGCCTTTAAATGAATGATATTTGGAATATGCCTGGAAAGCGCTGCATGTTGTGATATATACTCATCAGTCATCCCCAAATTTACCTTTTCTGCATCAGGCAGGTCCATGGTAATGCAACTCTCTGCAACCTGGCTGACATTTGCTACGTTCTCACCCCTCCATGTCCCGATTTCAAAGAATGCACAGTTGGGAATTTGTCTTGCAAGCGCTTTCAGTAGACCGATATCCGTGGGCAGGGAGCCACCATCCAGGTATTCATAGGGTGCAATGGTTTCATTGAAAGAACCTAAAAGGTCTGTCAGGTTGATTTGTTTCAGGAATGGGAGCCCGGGATAAGAATTCCTGGCATACTTCTCCCAGATCCCGTTCTCATCAAGGATTAGATTCAATAAATATGGTTTGCTGACAATCAAGCCAAGAGCTTTCAAACTTTTCCTGATCTTGTTCATGCCTGTTTTTTTAAATCTGCCAGTCAAAAGTACTGAAATAGCTTAAGCTGGCGTTGCAGCAGGTAAAAATCCCTGAATCCTCAAAAGCCGTTTATACTGTATATTTGTGAATTACTAAGGATAATTTTTATTACTGCTGTACTAATTCTTTGATTTTATTTTTTGCCCTATGGAACGATCCGTTAAGATTATATTCATTTTCATGGTATTAGTTTCATCTTCATTATCAATAGAAGCCCAGAACGCTATCGATGCGTCTGAATTAAGGCTCAGACATGATATCGGGGCATTGGCGAATGATTCAATGTTTGGCAGGGAGGCTGGATATTCTTCAGAATATAAGGCAGCTAAATTCATTGAAAAGGCATTCAGTAAATGCCGGCTTACTCCAATCAATAAAGAGACAGGGAGTTACCTTAAAGCCTTTGATTTTGGTGATTATACCTACAAAAAAGCAGAATTATGGATCAACAATAAGCAATACCGCACAGGAGTTGATTTTGGCGCTGTTGCAGGGTCAGCTGATATTGAAAACTGGTCCGGTGAAACAGCTTTTATTGAAGAACGGAATGGGCTCGAAAATCTTAAAACCAATAATTCTTACAAAGGGAAAGCTGTCGTTTTGGATATGAAAGGAAATGAACATAACTCAAGCCCCGGAATTTGGGATATAGTTTCATATATCCATGAATGCATAGCCAGGGGAGCTGAAGCTATCCTCCTTTTTAATGCCTCTCACAATGATTTCGGGAATAGGCTGTTTAACGCTGATTCAATGCCATCCTTCCCAGTACCGGTCTTATATATTACTCATAAGGTGAGAGTTGACCTGAATAATAATTCCGGCGCTACTTGTAAAATATCTGTGGAGATTAAAAGGAAACGTCCTGCTGCGCATAACGTTATCGGTTTTATGGATAATGGAGCTCAAAAGACTATTATGATCGGAGGACATTTTGATCATGTCGGGACTCCTGGAGTTAAGGACCCTATAGCGGGAGACCCAAATATCCATAATGGGGCTGATGACAATGCAAGCGGAGCCGCAGCAGTACTTGAACTTGCAAGATGGATAACCGCCAGGAAAGGTTTGCGTTATAATTACCTCTTTATCGCTTTTTCGGCAGAAGAAAAGGGATTGTTCGGCTCGTGGAATTTCTGCAATAGCAATGATTTTAAGCTTTTTAATATTGCCTGGATGTTGAATTTGGACATGGTAGGCAGGCTTGGCTGGAGCGGAAAGAATCGGGTGGATGTTTTAGGACTGGCTTCTGCCAGGGAATGGAAAAAGATCTTAAAGAAGGTAGATCATACTGGTTTAAAATTGACGAAACTAGGCGGAGGCGCGGCCTTTTCCGATCATTACCCTTTTCGGGTACATAAGGTCCCTTTTATCTATTTTACCACGGGACTTGAGCATGAATATCACAAGCCGGTAGATGACCCGGAACTGATAAATTATAAAGGTGAAGCAGTCATACTCGACTACATTGAGCGCCTTATTGTGGAAGCCGAGCGCTCTCCCGAACCGGAGTATAAAAAGATTGGACTTTTTAGGGATATTGGAACTGTAATTAAGATGTTCATACTGAAAATGTAGGTTTTTAGAAAATAATCACTTTTCAGGTAGTTCAGGGAAGATTAGAACGAGGTGAACTTGGATTTATGTTACCCTCCATTAAATTTAAAACAGGGGGCTGAAAAACGGTTGTATAAAAATAAATTTGCATATAATAAGTGCACGTATTATCTTTGCACAGATAAATAAATCTGACATTTAATAACTAGCACTATGTGGTCAAAATCGTATTCAATCGTTACAAAAGAAGTCACTAAAGAACAAATCTGGAAACTCTTTGCGGATGTCAACAATTGGCATAGCTGGGATAATGGAATTGAATCTGCTAAACTTGAAGGAAAGTTTGAAAAAGGAAACTATTTTACCCTGAGGCCGAAAGGCGGGCCAAATGTAAAAGTTGAATTACTTGAAACTGTTGAAAATGAGCGTTTCCTTGATGTCACCAAATTCCCATTAGCAAAAATGTATGATAATCACACTTTTGAAGAGACAACTGAGGGCCTGAAAATTACTAACACGATAAGTGTGGAAGGGGCATTGGGTTTTCTTTGGGTGATGCTGGTTGCGCGAAAAATCGCTGGCTCAATGCCAGCTGATATACAAGTACAAATTAAAACTGCAGCAAAATTATGAAATCAACCGATAACACTTTCAGCGTAGAAAAAGCAGAAGAAAGTTCAGGTTTTTTGCTTTGGCAGGTTACCAATCTCTGGCAACGTGAAATCAAGAAAGCGTTGGAGCAATACGGGCTGACACATTCACAATTTGTGCTGTTAGCTAGTATCCATTGGTTGACCCTTCACAAACAAGAGGTTACACAGGTGGTATTGTCAAACCACACTAAGATTGATCCGATGACAACCTCGACTGTTCTGAGAACGCTGCAGAACAGGGGATTGCTATTACGAAAAGAGCATTTAACGGACACCAGGGCGAAAACAGTTGGTCTTACTGAAGAAGGAAAGCAGATAATAAAGAAAGCGGTTATTACTGTTGAGAAATTTGATGCGAAATTCTTCTCTTTGCTTGGCGACAAGATATTGGAAATGAATGAGTATTTAACGACTTTACTTGGACAGAAATAATAAACAACACACCACTTCGCATGCTCATAGGTTTTCTAAATTTTCATAAAGTTTCTTCATAAATTGAATTGATGATTTTGACAGATTAAGCACAAGGCCTATCTTTACACCGATGAAAGACGGTTCTCTTGAAGACTTACCCAATATTGGACATAACCTGGTTCGGAAACTGGAAGATGTTGGAATTTTAAAATCAGAGGATTTATTGCAAAAAGGAAGCAGGGCAGCTTTTATGTTGATCAGGAGTTCCGATCCGGGAGCATGCATCGATATGCTATATGCCCTGGAAGGTGCAGTTAGGGGAATAAGATGGCATGGCCTTGGGGATGAAGATAAGCAGAGCCTCAGGCAATTCTACCAATCAATTGAAAAATCAGATCCTGATGAATAAATTTCTCAGTGTTATAGGATTGATGCTACTGACAGGCATATTACCAGTTTCGGGACAGCCGGTCAAATCGATGGGGAAAGATACCTCCGCTTACTGCATATCACAGGAAGAGGTCATTCTTTACAATCTTGTAAATGATTTCAGGAGACAGAACCGGTTGCCTGTAATTCCACTTTCAATGTCGCTAAGTATTGTTTCAAGGACCCACATCGATGACCTCCTGTCAACGAAGCAGCAGGATAAGGAATGTGGTTTGCATAGCTGGAGTGATAAAGGGAAATGGAAACCTTGTTGTTACAACAAAGATCCGATGGCCAGCAAATGCATGAATGTGAAACCATTCGAAATCACTGGTTACCAGGGATTAGGTTTTGAACTTGTCTATTGGGATGAAGGAACAGCTAGTGCAAATGAAGCCTATGGCCTTTGGACACAGGTGGATGCATCAAGGGATATGATTTTAAATACAGGCAAATGGCAATTCCGGGCATGGAAAGCAATGGGAGTGGGGATCAGGGATGGCTATGCCGTAATCTGGCTTGGAGATAAGCCTGATCTCCCTGCAAACATTGGCATATGTGGAAAAGATACACTTATTCAGATCAGGAAGGATGCTGCCGCTAATATAAAGCCTCAAACCAGGAAAGAGGAAGCGAAACCTGCGAATAAGGAACTGGCTAAAGTAATACCAACTAAGGCAGGGGAGAAGAAACCCGCCCAAAATTTAGATATTGCTGCCAACACCAAAAAAGCTGATGTTACTGTTCCTGCAGGCAATCATTTTTTCGTCATTGTTGCAAGTGCCAAAACAGAAGAACTGGCCATGCAGAAAATCAAGGAATTGAAAAGCCAGGGATACACAGATGCATTTTTGTTGCCTTCGTCCGAAAGGTTCAGGGTTTCACTAGGGTCTTATTCGTCAGAACATGATGCTAAAGTGAAGATCAAGGAGATGAAATACCGTTTCCCGGATTGCTGGCTGTTCAAGAATTAGAATCTGGTTACTTGTTATTCATTATTCGTTATTGGTTAAGGTTATGGTTTTTTGAGTCGGATATTCAACCTGATTGAATGGGTCATGAGGAACTGCCAGGTGCATCTCGAATAACCATCGAATGATTATTATATGACTATAGAATGACCATTGGATATCTATCTAATGACTATCGAATGCCTATTGTATGACTATAGAATGACCATCGAATAACCATCGAATGATCCTCCAGCTGGCGGAAATGACTATCGAGTGACTATCGAGTGACTATCGAGTGACTATCGAGTGACTATTGAG
>JACAAZ010000001.1:173585-227188 GCA_013376995.1 Bacteroidota bacterium
TGACTATCGAGTGACTATCGAGTGACTATCGAGTGACTATCGAGTGACTATTGAGTGACTATTGAGTGACTATTGAGTGACTATTGAGTTACTATTAATTGATTTTCCACAATACGCCAAGCCCTCAGCGCTTTGCGCTTCGCCCCTCCTGCGCTGCGCACTTCCCCCTGTGCATAACTTGTTCTAAAAATCCAGTTCTGCTGTTTTCCTGAATTAGGCTTTTGGTATATCTTTGACTCGATTTATGGAAACACAAGGCAACTACACTGAAGATAGCGTCAGATCCCTTAGCTGGAATGAACATATCCGGCAGCGCCCGGGGATGTACATTGGAAAACTTGGTGATGGATCATCCCACGATGACGGGATTTATGTCCTCCTAAAGGAAATCATCGACAATGCCATCGACGAGTATGTGATGGGGCATGGCCGCACTATTGAAGTAAGCATTAAGGAACATTCGGTAAGTATCCGTGATTATGGCCGGGGAATTCCTCTTGGTAAGCTTATTGAATGTGTTGGCCAGATGAATACCGGGGCAAAGTACGATTCGAAAGTATTTAAAAAGGCTGTTGGATTGAATGGGGTTGGATCAAAGGCCGTCAATGCCTTATCGAGTCATTTCACAGCCCAATCCATTCGTGAGGGGCGAACCAATACTGTTGAATTCTGCAAAGGCGACCTTATTTCTGAAACTGGTGAACAGCTTTGTGAACTGAGGAATGGCACCCTGATCACTTTCACTCCCGATGAATCCTTGTTCGTCAATTTTCATTTTATCCCGGAGTACATAGAGCAGATGCTCTGGAATTATTGTTACCTGAATAATGGCCTCATTATATATTTCAATGGCCAGCGCTTTCTTGCCAAGAATGGATTGCTGGATATGCTTGAACGGGTCAATAACGGAAACCCGATGCTCTATCCCCTGATCCATATCAAGGAGGAAGATTTTGAATGTGCTTTCAACCATAGTTCAAGGCAATCAGGAGAAGAATACTATTCATTCGTCAATGGGCAGCATACTACCCAGGGGGGTACACACCTGGCAGCCTTCCGAGAAGCACTGGTTAAAACAATAAGGGAATTCTACAATAAGGATTTTGAACCGGGCGATATTCGTTCTTCTATTATTGCCGCAGTCAGTGTCAGGGTTGCTGAACCGGTTTTTGAGTCCCAGACCAAGACTAAACTTGGATCCTCACACATGGAGCCGGGTGGTACAACCGTAAATAAATTTATCAACGATATTCTGAAGAAAAGGCTGGATAACTTCCTGCACATGAACTCGGATGTTGCTGAAGCCTTGTACCGTAAGATCCTTCAGAATGAAAAGGAACGAAAGGACCTTGCAAGTATCAAGAAACTGGCTAAGGACAGTGTTAAGAAAGTCAGCCTTCACAATAAAAAACTACGTGATTGCAGGGTCCACTATAATTCAAATGATGAACGCAGGCTTGAAACCACTCTTTTCATCACTGAAGGTGATTCAGCGAGTGGAAGCATCACCAAGAGCCGCGATGTCAACACACAGGCAGTATTCTCGCTTAAGGGAAAACCGCTGAACTGCTATGGCATGACTAAAAAAGTTGTGTATGAAAATGAGGAGTTCAACCTACTTCAATCAGCCCTTAATATTGAGGATGAAATAGATAATCTCCGTTACAACAACATTGTTATAGCTACAGATGCTGACGTTGACGGGATGCATATTCGCTTACTGCTCCTTACTTTCTTCCTGCAATTCTTTCCTGACCTCGTCAAGAGCGGGCATGTCTATATCCTGCAAACACCACTTTTCAGGGTTAGAAATAAGAAAAAGACAAACTACTGTTATTCTGAGGAAGAAAGAGTAGCAGCCATTGCCGAACTTGGCCCGAATCCGGAAATTACCCGTTTTAAAGGTCTTGGAGAGATTTCTCCTGATGAATTCAGGCACTTCATCGGTCCTTCCATGAGACTGGATCCCGTCATCCTTAAGCATTCCGGTGAAATAGACCAGGTTTTGGCTTACTACATGGGTAAAAATACACCCGAACGTCAAAGGTTCATTATCGACAATCTTCGACTTGAAGAAGATGTCCTGCCAGGTCAGAAGCCTAAAGAAGTTGCCCTGTCAGAACTTACTGCTGCAGGCTAAATTCAATCAGCAGTTATAGATTCAATTTTTTTGTAAGCGCGTCCAATGTATTGAATGATGTCGCCTGCTATGACAGCCTGCTTTCCTGATTCATCAGCAGCAAGGTCGCCCGAAAGCCCGTGAAGGTAAACACCAAGCAGGCAGGCATCCAAAGCTGTATAATGCTGAGCCAGTAAACCGGTAATTATCCCTGTGAGTACATCTCCGCTTCCACCTGTTGCCATACCGGAATTACCCGTAGAATTAAAGAAACAGGTCCCGGAAGGAGTGCACGTTATGGTGTATGCTCCCTTTAAAACTATATACACCTTATGGCGTATACAATATTCCTTAAGTTTTTCAAGAGTTTCAAATCCATTTGAGGACTTGCCTGCAAGTCGTTCAAATTCTTTTGGATGTGGAGTAAGTATGCTGCCAACAGGGATAAATGCCTGCCATGTCTTCTCTTCTGACAATATATTCAGGGCATCTGCATCCAACACCATTGGAATTTTGCAATCCTGAATCAATAGCCTCATAAGACTTTTTGCTTCTGCAGATGTTCCAAGCCCGGGTCCAACGCCCACCGCATTGTAAGGCGACAAATCCGGTGGCCGGGAGCATTCCTTATCATTAGCATCAAGCGAGAGCATAGCTTCAGGTACCGAGCTTTGCAAAATAGAATATCCAGAAGATGGAATATGTGTGGTAAGGAGACCAACGCCCGATCGCAGGCATGCCTTTGAAGAAAGCACAGCAGCTCCAGTTTTACCATAACTCCCGCTTATCAAAAGAGCGTGACCATAGGTCCCTTTATGCGAAAACTTCCTCCTGACCTTTACCAATGATTTTATAGTGGATTTCGTGGTGAAGAAATTGGAACAAGCTTCAGAATCAATCATTTCTGCATCCAGCCCAATAGGAAGTACAGTCCATTCACCAACATGAAGATCATTTTCTGCAAAGAGGAAAGCAAGCTTCGGGAATTGGAAACTTAAAGTATAATCAGCGTTAACAACCGGGCTTTCTTTCTGAACCGGATGATCAACAAAAAGGCCTGAAGGAATGTCAATGGACACAACAAAAGAATCCAAACGGTTGATGAAATGAATTACCTCAGAAGCCAAACCGGAAATTGGCTTAGAAAGGCCGGATCCAAATATTGCATCGATAATTATGTCAGATTCACCAGGTTCCCAACTTAGTGCTTCAGAATAATAAACAGGCTTAATGCCTGATTCCCTCAGCCGCGTATGGTTCATCCTGAAGTCATTTGAATACTTTCGTTCTTCATCGGGAATGGCAACACGCACCATATAATTAGCCTTCCAGAGCATCCTGGCAATAGCCAGCCCATCACCTCCGTTATTTCCAGGACCACAAAAAATATAGAAGACAGGATTCCTGCCGGCCAATTTAGCTAATAACCATTCATAACATTGAACGGAAGCCCTTTCCATTAGATCGATTGAATTGACCGGCTCATGCTCAATCGTATAGGCATCTGCCTTTCTGACTTGTTCTGCTGAAAATATCTTTATCATTCAGATTCGATTACTATTCAAAGGTACGAAAATCGGTAGCGATTTCTTTGGATAGCCGGCGCTATTCTTTAGTGGATTAAGGATAGAGCAGTTAGTTGAACCCTGTTTTTTAAGTTAATAAATGTAACTTTGTTGCCAAATTAAATCATCATGGATCATTCGGTTGAGCAGATACTGAATAAACCTGTATTTGAACGGGAAGATCTCATTGTTTTGCTTAATGCAGACAAGAAAGAGAGAGAACTGATTTTTAGAAAAGCAGCCGAAGTAAAGAAGGAATTTGTTGGGAATAAAGTCTATTTCAGGGGTTTGGTTGAACTTTCGAATATTTGCTCCAAAAACTGTTACTACTGTGGGATTCGAAGTGGTAATAAGGTGGTAGACAGGTATTTTGTTAGTGATGATGAAGTTCTGGAAGCTGCCAGGTACGCAATGGATAATGGTTATGGATCCATGGTAATTCAATCAGGAGAACGCACAGATAAGGTATTTGTGAAGAAAGTGACCAATATGCTTGAAAAGATCAAAGCTCTTTCTGATGGGAAACTTGGTATTACACTATCCATGGGAGAACAAACGGAAGAAACTTACAGGCAATGGTATGCTTCAGGAGCGCACCGCTACCTTTTGCGGATAGAATCATCAAATCCGGATCTGTATTATAAAATTCATCCGAACGATGCGCGCCATTCCTTTGATTACAGGCTGAATGCTTTGCGCTTACTGCGAAAGGTAGGCTATAATGTTGGAACAGGTGTAATGATCGGATTGCCATTCCAAACCATCGATGACCTCGCCGGAGACTTATTGTTTTTCAGGGACATGGATATTGATATGGCAGGAATGGGGCCGTATATAGAACATAAGGATACTCCTCTTTACCAGTACAGGAATATACTCATGCCTAAAGCTGATCGTTTTTACCTTTCACTGAAGATGGTCGCTATCCTTCGCATAATGATGAAGGATATCAATATAGCAGCAACAACAGCGATGCAAACCCTTGATAAACAGGGCCGTGAAAAAGCGCTTAAGGTTGGTGCAAACATAATTATGCCGAATCTTACTCCTGTAAAATATCGTGAAGGCTATCTTTTATATGAAGATAAACCCTGCATCAATGAAGAGGCAAGTGAGTGCAAGAATTGTCTCGAAGCTCGTATTCATATTGCCGGTGATGAAATTGGCTATGGAGAATGGGGAGATTCAAAACACTTTGCTGCACGCAAGCAATCCAATAACTAATCATCCTGCATTTCAAGCAATAATCAGCACCCCGGTTTGATCCGATGATGCTACCTTAATCCGAATTAGATGCCCAGAAGACCCTATCCGCTTTTTGAGAATGTTACCATCATTGATGCAGGCGCCGAAGGAAAAGCAGTTGCACGTGTTGATGAACTTGTTGTTTTTGTTCCCTTTGCAGTGCCCGGAGATGTAGTAGATATACAGGTTGTGGCAAGGAAAAAGAGTTTTTGTGAGGGCAGGGTTACCCTCTATCACAAATATTCAGAGCGAAGAATAGAGGCTTTTTGCAGCCATTTCGGAACATGCGGGGGATGCAAATGGCAGAACATGTCCTACGAAGACCAGTTGATGTATAAGCAGAAACAGGTGGACGATGTTTTCCAGCGAATAGGCAAATTTGAATATCCGGCTATCAGGCCAATTCTGCCATCCGGGCAATCAACGTATTACAGGAATAAACTTGAGTATACATTCTCAAACCGCCGATGGCTGGATAGAGAAGATATGCAGCTTCCAGCTGAAGAAAGGCAGATGAATGCCCTGGGATTTCATATTCCACAATTATTCGACAGGATACTTGACATTGACCATTGCTACCTTCAGCCGGAACCCTCAAATGCCATTCGCCTGGCAGTTAGAGCATATGCTATGGAACAAGGGCTTGAGTTCTATGATGCACGCACTCATACCGGGTTTCTCAGGAATATCATCATCCGGAATACCACTACCGGCCAGGTTATGGTTATCGTTGTTTTTGCAAGAAATGACAGGGAGGATATTGAGGGTATGATGCACTTTATCAAAAGCTCATTTCCCGTGGTTGCTTCCCTAATGTATGTAATCAACGAAAAACACAACGATGTGATTACCGACCAGGAGGTTTTGCTTTGGTCTGGTGATCCTTTCCTTCTTGAAACAATGCCGGACCCGGTAGGAGAGGGGAAGATACTAAAGTTCAGGATAGGGCCGATTTCCTTCTTTCAGACCAATCCAAAACAGGCCTGGCATCTATATAAAACAGCTTTTGACCTTTCCGGTTTCACCGGATCAGAAGTAGTTTATGACCTGTATTGCGGCACAGGGACCATCAGCAATTTTATTGCGCATGCAGTTAAGGAAGTTGTTGGTATTGAATATGTTGAATCTGCTATCAGTGACGCCCATGTAAATTCAGAAATCAACAATATTAAAAATACCCGGTTCTATGCAGGTGATCTTGCAAAAGAACTAACAGCTGAATTTGTTGCCTTGAATGGAAAACCGGATGTAATTATTACTGATCCTCCACGCTCCGGAATGCACGAAAAAGTGATTAAGCAAATTCTTGAGATTGCTCCTCAAAAAGTAGTCTATGTGAGCTGCAACCCTGCTACACAGGCCAGGGATATAGCCCTGCTGGGTGAAAAGTACAGTGTTGCTGATGTACAACCGGTCGATATGTTCCCGCATACTCATCATGTAGAGAATGTCGTTCTCCTGAAACTCACTGAGAAATAGCGGACAACTTTCTTATCTGTAAAGCAGCATCTTTTGGATCAATCTGAAGCGGCGAAAGAATAAGCTTTGCAGATTCATAATAAAATTCCCTCTGTCGAAGGTGATCCTCTACATGCTTATTAAAGTCATTCTGACTGAATGAGTTTAACAACGGCCTCTTTTTGGGCGACTCGTTGAGTCGCTTGACAAGTACGTCAAGCGGAACTTTTAGGAAAACAGTAATACCACAACTATTCATAAATTCCATATTCTGGAGGTAACAAGGGGTTCCACCTCCAGTGGCAAGTATGAATTCCTCCTGCTTAGCTAGCTCTACCAGGAGCTTGTGCTCGATATCCCTGAAGTGAAACTCACCATATTTCAGGAAAAATCCAGAAATGTTGATCCTGTAGCGGGCCTCAAATTCATCATCGAGATCGAAAAACGGAATATTCATCTCCCTAGCCAATTTTGGCCCAAAGGTGCTTTTCCCGCTCCCCATGTATCCGATTATAAAAATCCTCATACTGCAAATATAGAGTAAAGCATATAAATAGTTATGGGCTAAAGGACTGCTTGCAACAATGATTAAGAAGTAATCGGAGGCTATAATTGAATGATATCAGGCAGTGCTTGGATTCAATGTTGTATCTTCGTAGCTATGCTTACCAATCCAAAGGAGATACTTAAGAAATACTGGAATTATGACTCTTTTCGCCCTTTGCAGGAAGAGATCATTCAATCTGTATTGGCTGGGAAAGACACGCTGGCATTGCTCCCGACTGGAGGTGGTAAATCCATTTGCTTCCAGGTTCCGGCACTTTGCCAGGAAGGACTTTGCCTCGTGATAACACCTTTGGTCGCCCTAATGTCCGACCAGGTTGAGAATTTGAAAAAAAGAGGTGTTCCGGCAGTTGAGATCCATTCCGGAATGCATGCCAGGGAGATCAGATATGCATATGAAAAATGTTATGATGGCAGGGCAAAATTTCTTTATCTATCTCCAGAGCGAATTGATACAAGCGCTTTTAAGGAAATGTCGGTTCACCTGAATGTTTCTTTGATAGCAGTAGACGAGGCTCATTGTATTTCGCAGTGGGGTTATGATTTCAGGCCACCCTACCTGAAGATCGCTGAAATCAGGAAACTGTTCCCGGCTGCACCAGTGTTGGCACTTACAGCCACAGCAGTATCCAGAGTTGTTGATGATATTCAGGACCGGTTGCTGTTCCCCAGGCGGAATGTATTCAGCAAAAGCTTTTATCGGGATAACCTGGCTTATGTAGTTTATAAGGAAGAAGACAAATACCGGAAGCTACTAAGGATTTGTAACGGCGTTAAAGGGACTGGAATTGTTTATGTCAGGAATCGCAGAATAACTAAGGAAACAGCCGAATATTTGAACAGGAACGGAATCCGGGCGGGTTATTACCATGCCGGCCTTGATCCTGTAATTCGTTCATCCAGGCAGAAGGAATGGATGAATGAAAAAATCCGTGTTATTGTTGCGACCAATGCCTTCGGTATGGGTATCGACAAACCAAATGTCCGATTCGTCGTGCATCTTGATCTCCCCGATACATTGGAAGCCTATTTCCAGGAAGCAGGGCGTGCTGGAAGGGATGAAAAGCAATCATATGCAGTAACATTGTATAATGAAGGCGACCTGATCGACGCACGCCATTTTCTCGAAATGGCCTGGCCCGAGCCACAAATTATCCGGTCAGTGTACCAGGCTCTTGGAAATTATCTTCAGATTGCTGTTGGAAGCGGTAAGGATTTGTCATTTGATTTTGATCTGGAATTATTTGCCTCTACCTATCGCTTTAAGCCCATCACGGTTTTCAATGTTCTGAAAATACTGGAAAGAGATGGTTACATAACATTAACCGATGCGATGAATTCTCCTTCCAGGGCATTCTTCCTTGTTGGCAAAGAAGCTCTTTATAAATTCCAGGTTGAAAACCGGCAGTCCGATCCAATTATTAAGGTTTTGCTGAGATCTTACAGTGGACTGTTTACAGATTTTATACCTGTAAATGAATACGAAATAGCGCGTCGTTTGGCATCGGATCGTGAAAGTGCAGTCGAACAACTCATCTCGCTTTCGAAATCAGGGATATTGGAGTATGTCCCTCAATCTAAAGTTCCACAGTTGATTTTTAATTGTGAAAGGCTAGCTCCTGAAGATATTGGCTTATCCAGGACCTTCTATTTTGAAAGGAAGAAAGAGGCCGCTGCAAAACTGGATAAGCTAATCCAGTATTTGGAAAATAAAACTCGTTGCAGGAGTATAGGCTTGCTGGAGTATTTTGGAGACTCTACAGGGAAGGATTGCGGAATTTGTGACATATGTCTTGCGAGGAAGTCTTCGTCGCTTAGAGAGGATGATTTTGGTCACCTGGAAGCCTTGCTTCTTCAGATGCTTTCGGAAGGCAGCAAAAACATTCGTGACCTGGTTCACCTCATCCCTTCAGTAAGCGAAGAAAGAATAGTTGAAGTCATCAGAGTTCTCCTTGATCATGAAAAGCTACGGATTGAAAATGACATGATAAGTGTTGCTTAATGGTAGATAGAAATTTTATGGAATTGTCTCATGCTTTTTATACTCGTAACGATGTATTAGATATTGCCCGTGATTTGCTAGGGAAAGTGCTTTGTTCATCTTTTGATGGAATTGTAACTTCAGGTATCATTACCGAAACTGAAGCTTATGCAGGAGTGACGGACAAGGCCTCTCACGCTTACAATGGAAGGAGGACACAAAGAACAGAGATCATGTTTTGGGATGGAGGGACAGCCTATGTCTATTTGTGTTATGGAATGCATTCCCTGTTCAACGTCGTTACATCGTTACAAGGTATTCCGCATGCAGTATTGGTTAGGGCAATAAAGCCTCTGGAGGGCATAGATGTGATGAAAGAAAGAACCGGGAAGAAGGCGATAGGTGATAAGGAAGGGATAGGTCCGGGGAAAGTCTCTAAATTACTGGGAATTCACTTTAGCCATAGTGGTTGGAGCCTGGTAGAACCGGAGAATCAACTGTATGGTGACCGGATATGGATTGAAGACAGGATGATCCGGGTTGATCCATCAGAAATTGTATCAGGTCCCAGGATAGGTGTTGATTATGCGGGCGAAGACGCCCTATTGCCTTACCGGTTCAGGATCTTTTAATAAAAAAAAGGGGCCCCGATTAAAAGGGCTCCTTTTCATTTTTTCAATAGATAGGGGGAAATCAGGAAATAGCTGATAATTCTTTGCCAGCTTTAAATTTGGCAACTTTCTTAGCGCTAATTGTAATTTCCTTACCAGTTTGTGGATTACGTCCTTTGCGGGCAGCGCGTTTTGAAACAGAAAAAGTTCCAAATCCCACGAGAGCAACCTTATCACCTTTCTTAAGTACCTTGTGGGTAACAGCGATAAAGGAATCCAATGCTTTCTTGGCACCTGCTTTTGTTAAGCCAGCGTCTGCAGCAATTGCATCAATTAATTCTGCCTTGTTCATGTTTTTGAGATTTTAATTAATAAAGGTTAACTGATATTATACAAAAATAAGGTATTTGCATTTAAATGCAACGAGATTAAAAAAAACACTTATTTGAGTTCCTCTGACTGCCACAAATAAAAAAGCCCCGGGGTTACCGAAGCTTTCTTATTATTCCAAAGCAAGCTTATTTAACTGCTTTTGAAAGGTCAGCACCAGCTTTGAACTTAACGACTTTCTTGGCACCAATTTTAATTTCTTTGCCAGTCTGTGGATTGCGGCCTTTGCGGGCAGCACGCTTTGCAACTGAGAATGATCCGAATCCTACCAGTGCAACCCTGTCGCCTTTTTTCAGAGCCTTATGAGTAGCAGCGAGGAAAGAATCCAATGCCCTTTTAGCATCAGCTTTGGTCATACCGGCTTCTGCAGCCATTGCTTCAATTAATTCTGCCTTGTTCATTTTTGTTGAGGTTTAAATTAATAATGGTTAATTAATGTATCACAAATATAGTCTATTCTTAGCTAAAATCAAGGGTTTGCTGCTTAACACCCTCCAAAATGTTAATAAAGTAGGCACTTTGTTGAAAACTTCGCTAGATATTAGCTGATTTTAGAGGCTTTTTGCCAAAATAAATTCAAATTATTATTGCATTTTCCAGTTGCCGTCAATCGGAAATCCCCGCAGAAATTCAGGAGTTGTCATCCTTTTCTTCCCTTCGAGCTGCAAATCAATGATCTGTAAGCTTACATCAGCTGTTTTTACTTCAAGAAGGTTTTTACGGTCAGTAATTAAAGTGCCTGCAGAACAATCAAGGATATCAGGCTTTAAGACAGACTTGAATATTTTAAGGGAATATACCTTTCCATCGGGTGAAAGAAGTGATGTATAAGCACCTGGAACGGGACTTAGTCCCCTGATCCTGTTGTGCAGTTGGAAAGCAGTTTGATTCCAGTCGAGCTGGCAGTCTTCTTTAAATATCTTTGGAGCAGGTTTTAACTCAACTATTTCAGTGATCATATCACCCTGTTCTCTAAGAGGCACCTGCCCGGTACTGATCGTATTGAGCGTATCAACAACGAGTTGCGCTCCTGCTAAAGACATCCTGTCGTGAAGAGTTCCTGCTGTGTCATCCTCCCGGATTGGTAATTTCTGAAACAAAATAATTTTGCCTGTATCGATCTCATGGTCCAGGAAGAATGTTGTGATCCCCGTCTCTTTTTCTCCATTTATAAGCGCCCAGTTAATCGGGGCAGCTCCACGGTACTGTGGCAGGAGGGAGGCATGCAGGTTGAAGGTTCCTAGGGCCGGCATTTGCCATACATCCCTGGGTAACATCCGGAATGCTACTACCACCTGGAGATTGGCCTTGAATGAGCGAAGTTCTTCAATGAAAGAAGGATCTTTCAGGCTGACAGGCTGAAGGACGTGCAGCTTATGCTCAAGAGCAAATTCCTTAACCGGTGATTGCCTCAATGCTCTCCCGCGCCCAGCGGGTTTGTCGGGGGCAGTAATGATGGCACAGACTTCAAATCCCGAATCCAGAATCGCCTTTAAAGGGGCAACAGCAAAATCTGGTGTGCCCATAAATATGATCCGTAGTTTTTGCTTCATCCTACCCCCAAAAATAAAAAATACCTGAACAAGCCAGGTATTTTCATTTCATCTAAATGTATCTTATTATTTACCTGCCAGTAATTTGGCACGTTCTATATACTTTTCTATATCACGGGCTTCAAGGCTTTTGTAATGTTCTTTCTGGATCTTTTCATAGGTCTCAATTGCCTTGTCGTATTTTCCCATATCCTCGTAAATCCATGCTGCACGCATAAGGTAAATAGGAGAAGACAGATCATTATTGCTGCGGTCAACAGCTTTCAGATAATAGTCAAGCGCTTCATCTTTCTTTCCTAATTCCATATAAGCGTCACCAATACCACCCAATGCCATCGGGGCAACCATATCATCATTGCCGCTGAATTTTTTCAGGTAGGTGATGGCGTCTTCAAATTTGCCTTGCTTCAGGTATATGATCCCTGCATAATACTTTGACAGGTTGCAGGCTTTGGTCATGCTGTAGTCATCGATAATTCCCAAAAAGCCGACAGAACTTCCATCACCATTGAGAGCTTTATTAAGTGAATCTTCTTCGAAATATTTCTGAGCCATAAACATCTGGCTCTGAGCTTCTTTCTCTCTCGGGACAAGGAACAGGCGTTGGAAAGCAAAGATGCCCAAACCAATGACGATAATAGCGCCAATGATGATCATCAGGGTTTTCTGGTGCCTTTCAATGAACTGTTCAGATTTACTTAATGCTTCCTCAACTACGTGGATTTTATCTTCCGTATTGTCAGTCTTTTTGGCCATAATGCTTAATTTTGAGGCGCAAAAGTAAATTTTTTTTCTGAATTAACACATCTCAAAAGCATTTTTTACTAACAAAACTCTAACTGTCAATTCACTTGCCGAGATTTGCCAGTGCATTTTTACTTTATCAGGCTCATCGAAATACCTATGCACAAGTCAGTTTTAATATTCCTTATAGTACTTTTCAGTCATTCAGCATTCGCGGGATGGATACTGACAGGCAGGTACCTGGATCAGAATGGTAAGACTATTATGCAGCGGTATTTTATTCAGGACTACAATGTTAAATTTGAGCAATACGATATCATTTACACTTTTAACCTCAAAACCCACACACTGATCCTGGTAGATCCTGTCAGGCTGCTTTACTATAAAGGCACCATTGAAAAATACATCGAAGGCTGCCTGAGGCAAAAAAATGAAAGGCTTCAGAAACTTATGGAAGAAATCCCTGCAGATCAAAGGGAAGAATATAAGACAAAGTATTCAGCACAATTCGCAGGTTTCGGGAAACCTGTGCAGGTAACAAAAGATTCTATCAGTATAGTTCCCCTGGATGACTCACTCAAGGTATTTGGAAAAGCAACGGATAAATATGAAATTCGGCTTAACAACCGGAAGGCTGAAGAACTTTGGATATCTCCTGCACTGTTGATCAACGCTCAGTTTGATTGGAGGGCCTTCCTATACTTTATTTCCGTGCTTGAACCTGATAATATGCCTTTGCAATACATGGCTTCGAATCCTTACCTGGATCTGCTTGGAACCGGATTTCCTGTCAGGAGAATACTCGTTTTTAATGGATACAGGAATGATTTCCAGATAAATAAAGCAGAAGAAAAAGTTATTCCCGGGTATGAATTTGGCATCCCGGCTCTCTGCAAGGAGGTGCCAGTTTCACAATGGATTAACAGGGACCAGGACATGAATCCGAATTATGATGATTATGAGTGAGCAACTACCCGATTTTGACACGAAAAGGAAATTGCGTGATTACCTTGCAGGATTTATTACTGAACGAAGGTTCTCCCTCTTTAATAAGGTAATCAGTAACCGGACCAGGTATGTGAGCCTCATCCTGGAAGATATTTACCAGTCGCACAATGCCAGCGCTGTTTTGCGTTCATGCGATTGTTTTGGGGTACAGGATGTCCACATTATTGAGAATAAAAACCTTTACGAGGTAAACCCGGATGTAGCCCTGGGATCTTCACAATGGTTAACCCTGCAGAAATACAATGGCCTTGAGAATAATACGACTGACTGCATTCAACGGATGAAAGGACAGGGTTATAGAATTATTGCCACTACACCAAGGGAAGACGCTCCATTGCTCGATGACTTTGATGTGAAAGCAGGAAAATTTGCACTCATGTTTGGGACTGAACAGGAAGGATTGACAGATAATGCATTTCAATTGGCTGATGAATTTGTCAGGATACCCATGTTTGGATTTACGGAAAGCTTTAATATTTCTGTTTCTGCCGCTTTATGCCTGTTCCACTTTACTTCTGCCATCCGCAAACAGAAAGTTGACTGGGAACTTACGGAAACTGAAAAATTGGATGTTCAACTGGATTGGTTGCGTGCAACCATCAAGGAAAGTGAAATGATTGAAAAAATGTTTTATAAGAAAAATAATTGAAATTTTCTTGGAAAAGGATACATAGTTTTCCTATTTTTACAGCAAATGAACTATTCTAAATCAATTAAACATGGGAAAAGGAGATAAGAAATCGCGTAGGGGCAAGATTCATATCGGCAGTTATGGTACCCGGAGGCCCCGGAGTAAAAATCAATATGTACCCGAAATTGCAACACCCAAGGTGAAGGAAAAATCAGCAAAACCTGCTCCTGAACCAGCAAAGAAAGTAGCTAAGGCAGCTCCTGTAGCAGAGCCAGTAGTTGAGATCGTTGAAGTTCCCGTTGTTGCTGAAGTAGTTCCCGAAACTGCAGCTGTTGAGGCTGAAGCTGAAGTGAAGAAAGCTCCCCGCAAAACAACCAAAAAGACTAAGGAAGCTACCGAATAAAAGATTTTCGAAGCGTATTTATTAAGGATGTGAGGTGGCATTGCTCCTCACATTTTTTTTATAGATCTCACCCCTGTGCTCAAAGTTCTTGAACATATCAAAGCTGGAAGCAGCAGGTGAAAGCAGGCATATCTTTCCTTTAACAGTGACCCTTTTAGCTATTTCTACAACTTCTTCATAATTGCCTGCTTCATAAATTGCTTGCCCGGCCTGAATTCCTGAAGTGAGCAATTCAGATTTCATTCGTTTGCCTGCTTCGCCGATGAAAATAAGGTTGTCTATTCCTGAATGAACCAGGAAAGGATAAAGAATATGATAATCAATACCCCGGTCATATCCGCCAAGGATAAGTGTGCCAACCTTTTGAAGCGTTTTTACCGCTTCAATGGTTGCCTCAGGGATAGTGGCAATTGAATCATTGAAATACTGGATACCATCGTATTCTCCGACAAACTCAATTCTGTGCTCCAGCCCTTTAAATGAGGAAATTGCTTTTCGCATCTTCTCAGGTGAAACCCCGGCAATATGGCAGGCTGTTACAGCAGCCATGATATTCGAAAAATTGTGCTCCCCCGGCAGGCTTAATGAAGGTGACACATCGAAAAGCTTTTTAATGGAACCTTCTCTTTTCATCCAGACTGCATTCTCAGTCCTGAAAATCCCGTCTGAAGAAAGGGGATGAAGTGAGTAAGGCAATAAAATATGCTGGAGTGGTTCACTTTCCTCTACCAGTTTATCCAGAAGTTTGTTATCAGAACTGTAAATAAAAAAATCGTTCTTATCCTGGAACTTCCCAATATTCATCTTTGCTTGCTGGTAGGCCTCATAATTCACATAATGGTCCAGGTGCTCCTGGAAAATATTGAGCAGCAATGCAATATGAGGCGATTTACTAAGGAATTCCAGTTGGTGGGAGGAAAGCTCCATCACGATCAGGGTAGCCTCTGTAATCTCAGGTATGCCTTCAAAAGGGGGAAGACCAATATTGCCTAGCAAGATCGAGTGAAAACCTGAACAGGAAAGTATGTGATGAATAAGGCTTGATGTAGTGCTTTTGCCTTTTGTACCGGTTACGCCAATAACCTGTTTTCCGTATTCCTGCAGGAAAAGGCTGGTCTGGGAGGTAATCCGGCTCTTGTCAAACCCTTCAGGAAGTACATGGAAAGATATCCCCGGGGCTTTAATTACAAGATCATAATTCAACAATTGCTTCATACAACCGGAACCAAGATGAAGGATTGCCTTTGGATCTGAAGATAGATCAGGATCTTTCGATATCTCCTCATTATTGTCAATAATGCCAAGAAGTTTTTCAGGGAACAAGTTTCGGATCAGGTTGTAGCTGGAACGTCCTTCACGCCCGTACCCAAGAATGGCAACTCTCTTCCCTTCGGTCAGCCGGTTTATTAATTCCTTCATGAAATTGCAGACTTGATGATATCCAGGAAGCGCTGTCCTAAGAAATGCTGTCCATTGATTTCATGCAGCAATTGGTAGGACTGAACTGGATGATATTGGTTGAAATTGGAAGTATTGCTATAGTAGTCGATCAGTAAAGGCCATTTTTCTTTTGCATGTTCCTGGATGAACATTTGAAGTGCAGCATTTACTTCTTCAATAGTGCCGACACATTCAAAGGGCTTGACAGCATCCATGCCGGTAAGTTCTTTAAGATATCCTATCATTCCTGCATCTTCATAAAGGTTCTTGCCAAAAATCTGGATCAGTTCATTCAGGGGGATAAAGGGGCTCAGGATAATCCAGGCAAAAAGGCATTTTGGACAATGCCCGCACCATACATCAGTCTTGGATCCTACGTTGCAGCTTTTAAAAACCGGGTAGTACCTTACCTGCCTGGAGAATAGCATGGCAATCTGCAGTTCGCTCAGGGGCCGAAGGAAACTAAAATAGTTGAAGTCAGCTGAGATGTATTTTGCAACATATTCCCTGAAATCTTTTTCAAAAGAGTAGGATTTGGAATACTGATGATTTACTTCAGTCCCGGCAACCGTTGGCTCATTGGCAGATGACTCGTTTGACAATGCGATATGCCTGCAACCATAGATCGATGCAACCAGGAGGGTATAAAATGCCAGCAGGGCTGAAAATGGCGTATGGCCATTGAGAAAGCCTTCACTGTTCAGTTTGAGAAGCAACGGATCGATGCTGCGATTGACCTCTGCGATCTGAAGATTGGAAAATCCGGCCTTATTGCAAGTCTCAACACTGGCTCCCCTCGGATTAAGGATGAATGGACGAACTTCATAATCATTTCTAAGCAGTTCCAGTGTGACAACTGAATCCTTGCCACCGCCTATGGGTACCAATATGCAGTCAGAAAGTTCAATACCTGAACTCTCATGATTTTTGCCTTCAGATTCAATTGTCAGGAAATCCTCCATCGAAACCTTAATGCCATTTGTAAAAAAGAACTCACCCAGGCCTTGATAATATACATTTTTCCACCACTTTACCTGGCCTTTGTCAAGGCTGACACCTTTTACTTTGATCACCTCAGGACAAGCAGCTTTCCAATAGCTTATCAATTCTATCATCCCGATGTGAAACAGCAGGTTCTGAAATAAGGATGACGTTATGAATTTTTCATCGAGTTTCTTTTTCAGGTTTGATTTAACTGGGAAATGGAATTTCGGGCGGAAAATATGGGTGTCAGAAAGATTGAAATGATATTCAACTAGGATACCATCGACCTGGACTTTGCTGTAAAACCCTTCATACGACAAAAATGGAAATTTTTCCCGGAATGAGTTGAATTTCAGCTGACCAGGGGTTTGCATATTACTTTGGATTGTTTGGTTAATAAATAAAAAGAAGATTTAAGCGAGTATTAAACTTCAAAAGTAATCATTCAAATGCAAATAAATGTCCAATAGCTGCGTTATTAGGACATATCAGGTTTGAAGGGATGGTTTTTGTAAATTTGTAGTAAGAATCAACATATGAAGGCAACATTGGAACCCGAAAGTGGCAGGATATTGGTTAGTGAACCTTCACTTACTGATCGGTTCTTTGCGCATTCGGTAGTCCTTATAGCCGAACATGATACAGAAGGGAGCTTCGGGCTTATCATAAATAAACCTTCCAATATTCGATTAAGCCAGATTACCGACGAATTCCCCGGATTTGATCCTTACCTCTTCCTGGGAGGGCCCGTAAAAGTTGAGAACCTCTACTTCATACACACAAAAGGCGATATCATTGAAGGCAGCCTGAAAATTATGGATGGACTTTTTTGGGGAGGCAATGTAAAGCAGATCAAGCAGTTGATAAGGTCAAATCAATTATCTGAAAAGGATATCCGTTTTTTTATCGGATATGCCGGCTGGCAGCCCAGCCAACTTGCCAGGGAACTTTCAGAGAATTCATGGCTTGTGCTGAAAACTTCCGTGGATGAAGTCCTCAAAGTAAACACGGAAAGTGCCTGGCGCAAAATATTAATCTCAATGGGTGAAGAATATGCTCCCTGGGTCAACTATCCTGAAGACCCACAGATGAACTGATCGCTCCTGGCCAGGTTTCACCGGAGAAAAAAACTCAGAATTTGCTGAAGGAAAATTGCGAAAAGGGATGGTTTGAGGGCTAACGTAAAAACAAAACCAAAAACTGCTCCCCAGAAATGTGCATCATGCCCGATGTTGTCGAGGTTCTTCTTTGACATGTACCAGGAATATACCAGGTATAAGATCCCGAAGATAATAGCCGGAATCCCGAAAGGAATCAGGAACAGGTAAATCTTGCTCAAAGGGTCAAAAACAATGCTTGCAAACACGATTCCAGATACCGCGCCTGATGCTCCAACCGCGTTGTAGGAATAATCATCTTTATATTTCCCATAGGATGGAGTGGTGGAAAGAACGATCCCCCCAATATATAGGAGCAGATAATAGAAGATGCCTTTAACGCCAAAGACCATTCCGTATCGAAGCTCTACGTTTGAGCCAAAGGAATAGAGCACCATCATGTTGATGATCAGGTGTATCCAGCTGGCATGAACTAGCCCATAGGATAAGAACCGGTAGGAGTGTTTGAAGTGCTTGATGTCATAAGCATTGAACATCAGGCGCTTGTAAAGGTCCGTATTGCCAAAAGCTATTATGGAAACCAAGGATGAAATGCCAATAATGGCCAGGGTAACAGGGGGCATCTTACTTGACCGGTACTTTTGTATAGTCAATTTCTGAGCCGAACATTGAGTGCGGGATCAGGTAGACAACCAGGACAATCAAAGCAGCAGCAACAGGCCATAACTTGTTGGACGGGTCTCTTTTGAGCTTATAGGCGGCAAAAGCCCAGGCAAGGACCATAACCAATGTCTTGTTGTCAGTCAGGTCATGTCCAAAAGGCCATCCTGTCCAATAGGCATCGAATGCATATTTCTGTACAAGCGGGCCAAGGATCAATCCTCCCGGAATCAGAAATACAAGAGACATAATAGCATATTTATATGTTCTAACTCCTTTTATCAGGGATTCAATGGCTGTCCGACTGCTGAATAGCAAGCCGAGAAACATACAAAGAATATGCGGTATAAGCACATATAGTGGCACAGGACCTTTGAAACGCATTACAATAAAATTGTCATTTTTAGCGGCAACCGTTGTTTGCTGAACCCCATTACTCAGGATTATCTTGTACATTATTTTACCTGCAGCGGGCTGTTTAGGCATCATGAAGGAGAGCTTCTTTCCTGAGCGGAGCATCTGGGCACTGGTAATGCTGTCATTACTTTTAAATCTTTTGTATAGGATGGTTCCTGAAACAGATTCGTCAGGAACTTCTATGCTGATCTCCGCATCCTTATCGTTTTCAGCTGTCCGGATCAAACTGTATTTGACTTCCTGGTTATTGATCTTTGTTTTGCCATTTACAGGATAGGTCGGGCCTGTCATTTTTTGATATTCGGCTGCTACAACAGTGAATACCACTGCAAAAATCCACCAGAGAACTGATTTGGTCGTTGCGCTCATATTTATTGATTTTGATGAAACGAAAACATTATCGTATTGTTTATGTTTTCAGAAAGCAAGATTACTAAAAACTCAATTCATATGCAAAACTAGTTATATGAAATTACCTTTTGCGCTTTTCTTGATACTATTATATACATAAATTCGTTAATAAGCTTGACCTGCTTCTATTGATTTAAGAATTAGCATTTTAGTTAAACGCCATTTGACAACGCGGAACTTTCAAATTAATAAGCTCGTTGCTTTCCTGCTGATCCTGTTAGCAGGAACCAGTGCTTATTCCCAGGAGATGCTGGGAATCATGAATAGTAACTATGCGGGAATCAACGGTGCAATATTGAACCCGGCAACACCTGTTTCTTCTCCCTATTATCTGGATATCAATGTTTTGTCAGCTCACTTTTTTGCAGAGAATAACTATATCTACTTTGCAAAGGATGAATACAGGTTCAAGCGATTTCTCCAGCCTAACCCAACTTTTCCTACCCATCCTCCTGATGGTAAAGCTTACTATGACTATTACACAAATCCTGATAAGAAGGGTTTCGTAAACCTGAGGGTAATGGGGCCTTCTGCAGCGGTTGTAATGGGCCGTCATGCAATTGGATTTTATGAAGATGTTCGGTCAGCAACTTCGGCAAGGAATTTCTCCTATGAACTTGCAAAATTCATGTTTGAGGGTTTAACATTCCCACCTCAATATGACATTAATTATATTGATGAAAATAAAATGGCTTTGGCTAACCTGGAATGGGCTGAACTGGCATTAAATTATTCTTATGTTTTCAGGAATATGGACACACATTACTGGACAGCCGGAATAACAGTGAAAAGTTTACAGGGATATGCAGGTGCCTATGCGAATATCAATCATCTGGATTATATAGTTCCTGATCATGACACGCTGATTGTGAACTCCGCAATCGGAGAAGCCGGTATTTCCCTGCCACTTGATTACCAGGCTAACACTCTTATAAACTCACCCATTTTCAGGGGGAAAGGAGTCGGATTTGATATTGGAGTCACCTTCCAGCAAAAACAGCGTTCATCAGGGCTTTCAAATAATTTTACCACACTCTGTTCCCAATCGTACACACCTTATGTCTATAAAATTGGTATTTCCTTGCTTGATATAGGAAGGATCCGATTTAAAGACAATGCAATCAAAGCCGTTCTTGATGACCGGAGCACCATTTGGCCAGGTATCAGTAATGTGAACTTTCAGAACATAAATACAATGGTGAACGATATAAGCAACCACTTTTATGGAAATACCACGCAACTGGTGGCTGATAATAAAATAGTGATTGGGTTGCCAACAGCTTTTAGTGTCCAGGCTGATTACAATGTTCTTGGAAATTGGTTCATGAACGGCTCGCTCATCTATCCTATCAAATTGATGAAAGTTTCTGTTGTGCGACCAGCATTACTGGCCTTTGCACCAAGGTACGAAACAAGGTTAATTGGAATAGGGATGGTTGCTTCATTTTACGATTGGAGCAAATTTCACCTGGGGATAAATGCCAGGTTCAGGGGATTGTTCGTGGGAACTGAAAAACTTGGGGCCTTCTTCCATTTCTCTGATTTTACTGGTATGGATATTTATGCCGGAATTAAAATTAGTTTCCTCAAGGGTAAATGCAGGCCAAAGGTTTCCGACAAGTGTGACCCAAATGAATATAAGAAATTCCATATCAAGAGAAGCCGGTCAGATATGTTAAGGTTCTGACAAGTAATTCACTTCTTGGTTATTGCTTTTAATAAAACTCAATAATCCATTTATCCACTTGACTATGCAGGTTGTAATTCCTGAAGAGGATGCATATAGGTCTATGATTAATCACCTGGTTTGTAAGAGAAATGTTGAATTTTCAGCAGGACAGAAATGCCTTAGCCGTCAACCGTCTTTACATCCATAGCATCTCGTAAGCCATTGCCTATAAGCATGAAAGCCAGCACCATGATCATTATGGCCAGGCCTGGAAAAATAGCTAGGTAAGCATAGTCAAGAATAATATAACCATAATTTTCCCTTATCATACTTCCCCACGAAGGCATGGGAGGCTGAACACCGATGCCGAGGAAACTGAGCCCGGCTTCAAGTAAAATGGCCGATGCAAAATTGGCTGCAGAAATGACGATTACCGGTGCCATGGCATTTGGCAGGATGTGCCTGAATATTATCCTCCCGTGTCGATAACCTAGTGCCACGGAAGCTTCAACAAAATCTTTCTCTCTCAGGCTCATAAATTGCCCTCTGACCACACGCGCTACTTCAACCCACATCGTGAGCCCAACAGCAATGAAAACCTGCCAGAAACCTTTACCCAGGGCAAAAGTGATTGCAATAACCAGGAGAAGGGTAGGGACCGCCCAGATTACATTGATCAGCCAGATAATGAAAGCATCGACTTTCCCGCCAAAATAACCTGCCAGGGCTCCAAGTAATATCCCAACAAATAGAGAAATGAGGACAGATATAAAGCCAACGGAAAGACTGATCCTGGTCCCGATCATCAATTGGCTTAATACATCCCTGCCATAGCGATCGCTTCCTAACAGGAATTTTTTATTGGATATTGAGTTATGTTCAATATCTGACCGAAGCTCGGCAATCTTCTTAATAATATGTTTGCCATCCGCAGTGATAAAATTAACATTCTTACCTGTTAAAACTGGTTTTGTGCCGTCCTTTATGGGATAAAGTATTTCCGGAAAGCCGAAAGTGAGTTCTTTTCCAGGAACCGTATCTCCTGTATATTCATTGATGGTTAAAGAACAAGAATCAAACCTGATCCTGGAATAGGGGATATCTCTGTATGCCGCCACCTCTCCAAATAGCATTCTTTCAACCAAGTTTGATTCTTCCAACATTTCATTTTTTCTCACCTTCAATACCTTGACGGAGAACCCCGGTTTCTTCATTGAAAGAACCAGGTTTTGCTCATTCACCATCGGGCTATGGTCAGGAGAAATAACATATCCCAGTATTGTCATCAGGACAGTAAGACAAATAAATACCAACGAACCATAAGCTATATGGTTTTTACGGAATCTTCGCCAGGCCAGTTTGCCCAGGGAACCTGAGGAAATATATTTTCTTTTATTGAACCACAAAATGTACAGGAAATTAAAAGGTCTTATCTCCTCCAAGTATTCCGCCGAGGATGCCTCCTCCTATACCTCCGATACCACTGCTCTGTTCGCGGTGTCCCCCTGCAGCAGCATGAATGCGGTCAGCAAGGCGGGAGAAAGGTAAACTTTGCAGGTACACTGTTCCGGGCCCTGACAATCGTGCAAGGAACAGTCCTTCTCCGCCAAACAAGGCATTCTTGAAACCTCCGACAAACTGAATGTCATAATCAACGGAAGGAGACATGGCCACTATACAACCAGTATCAACCCTTAAGTTTTCATTCGGGGCAAGGTCTCTCTGAATGATAGTTCCGCCGGCATGAACAAAGGCCAGGCCGTCTCCTGATAGACGCTGGAGTATGAAACCTTCTCCTCCGAACAGGCCTGCACCCATTCGTTTGGTAAAAGCAATATCTATGTCGATGCCATTAGCGGCGCAAAGGAAAGAATCCTTCTGGCAAATGAAGGTTCCTCCAACAGTACGCATATCCAATGGAATTATTTTCCCGGGATAAGGGGCGCCGAAAGAAACATGCCGTTTGACGGATGCCGTATTGTAGAAGGTTGTGATAAAGAAACCATCTCCGGTCAGCATTCTTCTAAGGCCCTTGAATATGCCTCCACCAGTTCCGGTTTCCATCTGGATACCATCTTCCATGAACATCATGGCGCCAACTTCTGCCCTGACTGCTTCATTGGGGTCCAATTCGATTTCGACGATCTGCATATCATCGCCATAGATCTTATAATCAATAACATCTGCCATTGGTTTGCTTTTTTGAAATTTTCACAAATCTAAGGAGAAAGATGAAAGATGAGAGGGTTGGCGGTAAGAAGTTTTGGATGAAAGGGTGAGAGGGCGAGAGGGTGAGAGGGCGAGATAGCGAGATAGCGGGAAGTAGGAAGTAGGAGGTCAGAAGTCAAATTGCAAATTGCCCCGAAGGGGAGCCATTGGCTCAAATTTCAAATGTAACAATACTATGTATCAATTTTAATTTTGAAATTTACATTTTGATTTTTGAAATTATGATTATCTCTCAGAGGCAATACTAAGATGTCCTATTACGAACTTCCATCAATTTTAATTTTGAAATTTACATTTTGATTTTTGAAATTTAACATTTGACATATGCATCATTCTCCTACCTCTTACCTCATACCACTGTCACTCCCAAAAATGTTTTTTCTGTCAGCATTTTGCAATAAAGATAAAATCCCTATTTTTGCACCTCATTTACATGGTGATCGTAGCTCAGTCGGTTAGAGCGTCAGATTGTGGATCTGAAGGTCGCGGGTTCGAGCCCCGTCTTTCACCCTCTAAAAAAGAGCAGTTATGGCTTTGGTCGTAACTGCTCTTTTTTTTTCAAAACAACTTTCTATGGACTTTCGTCAATTCTACACTTTGGTTGATTATTCCACTTGCTTTATGTTCAGTACCTTAGCTTTGTTAATAACTTATTCGTGGAGAAGTGAGGAGGATTAGCAGCGAAAATCCTTATTTTTGGAGCCTATGGAAGAAAACGAGAAACAGGATTCCTTTGCAGCAAGGAAGCGTGGGAAAAGACCCATGACTCAGAAACAGGCATTCCTGGAGCATGGCAAACTTCCGCCCCAGGCTGTTGATCTTGAAGAAGCAGTTCTGGGAGCAATGATGCTCGAAAAGGATGCTGTTACAGCTGTCATAGACATGCTTCATTCTGAAGTATTCTATAAAGAAGCTCACCAGGCAATTTATGAAGCTATTCATACCTTGTTTTCTGCCAATCAACCCATTGATATTTTAACGGTTACCAATCAACTTAAGTCAAGCGGCAACCTGGAACTCGCTGGAGGCGCTTTTTACATTACCCAGCTGACAAGCAGGATTGCGTCATCTGCCAATATTGAATACCATGCCGGGATTCTGATGCAAAAGCACCTTCAAAGGGAGCTCATCAGGATATCAACGGAAACCATCAGGGACTCCTTTGAAGATACAACAGACGTCTTTGATCAGCTGGATAAGGCTGAGCAGAATCTGTTCCAGATTTCAGAAACCAACCTGAGAAAGAAAACCCAGCTGATGCCGGAGATCATTCATAAAGTACTTCAACAGATAGATGCTGCAAGGAAACATGATAATAGCTTTACCGGGGTTCCATCAGGTTTTACAGAGTTGGACGGAATTACAGGAGGCTGGCAAAAATCCGACCTTATTGTGATCGCTGCCCGCCCTGGTATGGGTAAGACCGCATTCGTGCTATCCATGGCCAGGAATATGGCTGTTGAATATAACAAGGCTGTTGCAATGTTCTCGCTTGAAATGACCTCGGATCAGCTGGTAACCAGGCTTATTTCATCCGAGGCCGAACTTTCTGCCAGTGCCCTGCGAAAGGGACAATTGCAGTCATATCAGTGGGAGCAACTCAATGCCAGGATCAATAAGCTGGTTAATGCACCTATATACATTGATGACACTCCGGCTCTTTCCATTTTTGAACTTCGTGCAAAATGCAGGAGGTTGAAAGCCCAGTATGATATTCAAATGATCATCGTTGATTACATTCAGCTCATGACTTCGGGTTCAGAGGGAAGAGGTGGTAACCGCGAACAGGAAATATCAAATATTTCAAGATCATTGAAAAGCCTTGCAAAAGAGCTGGGTGTTCCGGTAATTGCGCTCTCACAGCTTAACCGTTCTGTTGAAACCCGTCCAAATACCAGTAAGAAACCTCAGTTGTCTGATCTCAGGGAATCCGGTGCCATTGAACAGGATGCGGATCTTGTACTTTTTATATATCGTCCTGAATATTATAAAATTACAGAAGATGAAAACGGAAACTCCACAGAGGGTAAAGCCATGATCATCGTTGGAAAACACAGAAATGGTGCTACAGGGGATATCTGGCTAAGATTTATTAATACTTTTGCCCGCTTTGAAGACCTGGAAAGTGCAATTATGAGTCCGGAGCAGGTTGCTGCACTTACTCCCAACCAGAACTTTGACCGCTCAACAAACACCATTACCCTGCCTTCCAAAATTAATTCAATGTCAGATGATGGAGATTCACTTCCTCCCGATCTCAGCTTTTAATTAACGCTTCTTAACAAATAATACCCTTGTTTCTGCGTTACTGTATCCAACTGTTCTTACCAATAGTTGTTTTAAGATAATAGGTTTAAAAGAATGAAAAAGTATTATTTCCTTTTATTGTTACTTAGCTCGGTCACTTTTTCCCGCGCTGCCTACCTGCTTATCCCTATGGATGAGAGCCAGAAAAATCACCTGAAAGCTTACGGTATTGCCTACTGGATACTCAAACAGGATGCTGAAGTTAGTTGGCTGTTGAATTATCGCGGCGGAAGTTTTATGATGAAGTACAATAAACTCATTGAAAACGAGTGTATTATAAGAGGTGTGAGTTTTGAAGCAATTGCAGATGCACAGTCCTCTGCAATTTTGCAGGAGATAGCTGATCCGGAAGTGAATATGGATGAGGTAAAGCTCAGTAAAGCCCCCCGGATAGCCGTTTATTCACCCAAAAACAAGTTGCCATGGGACGATGCAGTTACCCTGGCACTTACTTATGCAGAAATACCTTATGACCTGGTCTATGATGAGGAAGTAATTAATGGGGTTTTGCCAATGTATGACTGGCTTCACCTGCACCATGAAGATTTTACCGGGCAATATGGTAAATTCTGGGCAGCCTATAAAAATGCCGCCTGGTACAGGGAAGATGTCCGGGTGAATGAAGAAATGGCCCATAAACTCGGATTTACTAAAGTTTCACAAATGAAACTGGCTGTTGCAAAAAAAATCAGGGATTTTGTTGCAGGAGGTGGTTATCTTTTTTCTATGTGCTCTGCACCTGATAGTTATGATGTAGCTCTTGCTGCGGATCAGGTAGATATTTGTGATGTAATGTTCGATGGTGATGGAATGGATCCTGATGCACAATCAAAACTAAATTATGATAACTGTTTTGCATTCAAAGATTTCAAAATCGTCACTAATCCTTACGAATACGAAATTTCATCTATAGATGTATCAGAAGTAAGGAAAGTTAAACCAGAGAATGATTTCTTTACTCTATTCGATTTTTCGGCAAAATGGGACCCCGTTCCAACGATGCTTTGCCAGGACCATGAACAGGTAATTCATGGATTTAGGGGACAAACTACTGCTTTCAACAAACGCTACATCAAATCAGATGTAGTAATTATGGGCGAAAACAAAGGCCTGGATGAAGCCAGGTACATCCACGGAGAATTTGGAAAAGGAACATGGACTTTTTATGGAGGTCATGATCCTGAAGATTATGAACATAGGGTAGGGGACCCGCCAACTGACCTGAGCCTGCATCCTAATTCACCCGGGTACAGGTTAATCCTGAACAATGTACTGTTCCCCGCGGCTAAGAAAAAGAAACAAAAAACCTAATTTTTGCTAAAACACTTCTTAGCCATTAATTCTTGTCAGGATTAATGGAATCAGCACTCATTATATTCATTAGATGAATTGCTCCCGTGTGGGAAATGGACAGTTGTGTCCTCTGATTATTGAATTCAAACACTAATAATTTCAATCTTGGACTGATGGTGTGAATGTAATTCTTATTGACGATTGTAAACCTGTCAATTTTAATGAGTTCACTGGTAGGTAACATTTCTCCCAATTCACCAATTCCATGCATAACGGTTAATTCTTCTCCATTCGTGAAGTACATTCTGGAATACTTTCCATCAGATGTTGCATAGACTATAGAAGTGGTTTTTACGAATATCTTGGAACTTCCGGAATTAAGGCTGATCTTATTTTCATTACGGTACATGTTAACCATGCTCTGTACCTGGTTTGAGTGTGTATTGGAAACGATCCTGGACTTTACATTTTCCAATGCCTGGTCCAATTCTTCCTTTATAATAGGTTTGAGCAGGTAATCAGCCAATCCAAGCCGGATAGCTTTCTTGTAGAATTCAGGTTCAGAAAAAGCAGTTGTAATTATAGCCTGGATAGGAAGATTGATCTCGCTGAGATCCTCGAAGAACTCAAGTCCACTCATTTCAGGCATCTGTATGTCAAGGAATAAAATATCAGGCTTGTGCTTTATCACACTCATTAAGGCATCCTTTGCATTCTCACAAAGATCCATTACCTGGATTTCAGGATGATATTTATTGAGACGCTCTTTCAGTAACAATCTTGCGTTCTCTTCATCATCCACTATCACTGCTCTTAGATTCATGGCAATCTATTTATAGTATCTTTTATTCCAGTATTTATGGAGCTAACTGAATAATTCATAACACGAATCCAGGGAGGAAATTTTTTGGGAAAGGATAAAAAAAGAGGCTTACTACTGAGGATATGTAATATTTTTTGCTTGCGCAAAGATACTGAAAATCTCTGGTGGTTTTCAAGAACAAAGAACACTGTTAAAACAACTTCAACCTGGTGAAGGGCTGGAAGTGGAAAATTCTTCACTGTAGTAAGCCTCGCTCTTTCTCATTACATTGAAAAACAAAGTTAAATTGGAAAATTGAAATAACTGCTAGTCCTAACTCGATTATACATGAAATGGAATTATAGGGAATGAAATTGATATTATGGAACATGAAATCAGAATATGAACCGAGATTTAGTAATTATTTTATCAATTTGCAGCACTTTTACTTCCAAACTCAAGCGGACATTAGCCCTATTTTCTTTCTATTTTGTAATTCAATCACTGAAAAATGGATACTGTTCAGCTAGAAACCATGTTTGCCAACCTCTATGGGAATAGTGAAACGAGAGTCTTTTTTGCGCCTGGAAGAGTAAATCTGATAGGCGAACATACGGATTATAATGGTGGGTATGTATTACCTTGTGCTTTGAGTTTTGGCACTACATTGATTTTAAGGAAAAATAAGCTGAACCGGATCAGGTTGGCAACCACCAATTTTGATTTTCGTGCTGATCTGCCGTGGGCAGAAATAGGAGATAAAGTTGGGAATGAATGGATTAATTATCCTTTGGGCGTTTTGTTGCAATTCAAACAAAGAGGGTTCAATATAGGTGGGGTAGATATGTTGTTTTCAGGAAATATTCCCAATGGCGCAGGACTTTCTTCATCAGCTTCCATTGAAATGGTTACTGCCATTGCTATTGACGATCTTTTGGATATTAAAATGGATAGAGTGGAGTTGATCAAACTTTGCAGAGCAGCTGAAAATCAATTTGTGGGTATGAATTGCGGTATAATGGATCAGTTCGCAGTTGGAATGGGACATAAAAATTCTGCGCTTTTTCTCAATTGCCGAAGCCTGGAATATAAAATAATCCCTATGAATATTGGCGGATTTTCACTGGTTATTGCCAATACAAACAAACGCAGGGAGTTGGCTGCTTCCAAATATAATGAACGGGTTTCAGAGTGCTCAACAGCTTTGAAAGTCCTAAGGCAAGTAAAGCCTATGGCTGATTTGACAGATATGAGTATTGCAGAATTTTCCGGGCTTGAATACCTGTTTGAAGATACGACCATTTTTAAAAGGGCAAAGCACGTGATCAGCGAAAACGACAGAGTGCTTCAGGCAGTATCAGCTCTTTCCTCTGGAAACCTTACTCTATTCGGAGAATTGATGAACCAGTCTCATATATCCTTGAGAGATGATTACGAAGTAACTGGTTTTGAACTTGATTCGATAGTTTCTGCTGCCTGGAATACAAAAGGGGTTCTAGGGGCAAGGATGACTGGTGCAGGTTTTGGTGGTTGTTCCGTGAACCTGGTTAAAGATTCAGTTGTTCAGGACTTTATTTCTAATGTAGCATCTGCGTATAATTCGCTTACCGGGCTTACTGCTGAATTCTATAATGCGTCTCTTGGGGATGCAGCCGGAAAGGTAGATTGAATGAATTAGTGAATTATTCTTTGAATAATAAGTGCATAAACTGAATTACAGCAAACATTTTCTCAAGCAGGCATTATTTCATTGCAAAAAATGGCAAGCTGCCGGTAGTTTTCTGCACTTTCTTCAAAGGCTCGTTGCCAGTTCGGTAACTTCCTGATGCTTCATTAGAGTGAATAAAGTAATGACTGATTGAGAACGAATCAGTTACCTATTATATAGATTTTTGAGTGCTTGCCTAAAAAAAATCTTCATTTCCAGGATGGATAATTTCTACGAAATTTTATTAACTAACCAGTAGTTTAAAAGTATATTGGGGAAGTTGATACAGTCTTGATGCAGATATGAAAAAATTGTACATTTGCTCATCTGCGAATTGATCTTAGTATTCATCCATTCACAAAAACAATCAAATTCATGGCACAGGAACAGAAAAATGCGAATTACGGATTGGGTATGAGTGTTATTGGCTCCATTTTCTTCATATTCGGATTCGCCACAACATTCATCATCACCCTTAGCGGGAAGGTAAAAGATATTTTTGAGCTCACTGAATTTCGGGCTCAATTGTTAAGTTTCGCTTTCTTTATTACTTATTTTATCATTTCAATACCAATTGGTTTATATATCAAAAAGATCGGATATAAAAATGCGCTTATTGCAGGCTTGCTGCTCATGGCTGCCGGTAGTTTCCTTTTCTACCCGGCTGCTAAAATGGTTTCATTTCCATTATTCCTAGCCGCTACCTTTGTGCTTGCCTCGGGAGTTGTCTTTTTGCAGACTGCTGCCAATCCTTATGTTACAGCTCTTGGACCTCAAGATTCAGCAGGAGGACGTTTAAACCTGACTCAGGCTTTGAATTCCATCGCTACCATGATTGCTCCATGGATCATTGCAACATTTATTTTCAAAGGTACTGACCAGATGCTTGACCAGGCTCAGAAAGCCCAGACTGTTCAGCTACCTTTCATCCTGATGGGTGTAATGGTGGTTTTGGTTGCACTAGCCATTTTCCTGATAAAGCTTCCTGAAGTTGGAGGTAAATCGGAGGAACAGCGTAAAAGCGTTTGGGGGCGTCCTCATGTTCTTTTGGGAGCGCTTGGAATATTCTTTTATGTTGGTGCTGAAGTTGGAACTGGTGGTCTGATCATGAGCTACCTCAAAACCACCTTGTCAATGGCACCCGAAGTTGCTGGAAAATATGTTGCCATTTATTGGGGGGGTGCCATGGTTGGACGATTTTTCGGCTCAATCATGCTTTCCAATATGCAGAACACTACCCGTAAATATACCTATGTCGCGCTGGTGTTATTACTAGCACTGGTTTCAGGATCATTTGTTACAGAATGGAGCTGGAATATCGGGTTGATATTTATGCTGATAGCCGTAGGAAATTTTGTCCTTATGCAGTTTGGCGGTGGAAGGGAAGGCCGTTCACTTGCTGTGTTTGCTCTGACAGCTGCTGCTCTTGCATTGATTACTGCGTTTTCAACTGGCAATATTGCAATGTGGACTGTTATTTCGATTGGAATGTTTAACTCCATCATGTTCCCGAATATTTTTACCCTCGCAGTTAAGGATCTTGACCAGGGGGAATTGAGCACGGCTTCAGGGATCATAAATACCCTCATCTGTGGAGGAGCAATTATTCCGCTGATCATGGGCAAGATCGCCGATGTTTCAGGTTATTCATGGGCATTCATTGTTCCTGCTGTATGTTACCTGTATATCTTTTTCTTTGCTATCAATGGTAGCAAGATTCGTTAATTATAAATACTGAAGATAAGAATGAAACAAGTTGCAATTGGAATCGACATTGGTGGTACTAATACAGCCATCGGCGTAGTCGACAGGGATGGAAACCTGGTTTATGAAAAGAAGCCGCAACTGGCTACTCCACAGAAAAAGGAGAACCCAACCGGTTCAGAATTACGGTCGGAAGAGCTAATGGAAAATTTTATTTCCGCCCTGACCAAAGAAATCAAAGCAGCTATTGAAACCGTAAAGCAGATCAATCCTGATATCGAAGTAGCCGGTATTGGAATTGGCGCCCCAAATGCCAATTATTACAGCGGTACCATCGAACATGCTCCAAACCTACCATTCGTAGGGGTTATTAATTTTGCACATCGCATTCATAATGAATTTCCTGAAATCAAACATGTCAGGCTTACTAACGATGCCAATGCAGCAGCCTTAGGAGAACTGATTTACGGCGGAGGCAAGGGGATGAAGAATTTTGTGATGATCACCCTTGGGACAGGCTTGGGAAGCGGGCTAATTGTGAATGGCGACCTCGTTTATGGTGCTGATGGATTTGCAGGTGAAGTGGGCCATACAACGGTTGTTCCTAATGGCAGGGTATGCGGATGCGGTGGTTTAGGCCACCTTGAAGCTTACTGTTCTGCTACTGGAATGAAAAGGACTGTTTATGAATTGCTGGCAAAATATAATAATACGGAAAGTGTATTAGCCCAGACTCCCTATACTGATATGACTGCGAAAATCGTTTTCGATGCTGCAGAAAACGGAGATAGTATTGCAAAAGAAGTCTTCGAAGTAACTGGCGAAATCCTGGGTAGGGGATTGGCTGATGCTGTCCACTATCTCAGCCCAGAGGCAATCTTCCTGTTTGGAGGTCCTACTGCTGCCAGAGAATTTATTTTCAAACCTACTAAAGACAGTATGGAACATCACCTTCTGCCTATATTTAAAAATAAGGTGAAAGTTCTGCCTTCTGAATTGAAAGAAGGCTCTGCAGCCATAATTGGTGCAAGTGCCCTCGTTTGGAAAGAATTAGAAAAAAACTGAAAATTGATTCACAACTTATTAGCCTGGCAGTTTAACTCTCTTATTTGAGTGTTAAACTGCTTTTTTTTGCTTGTATTTCAAGATGTGAAATTTATAGAAAGAAAGACGGTTGGTGACGCTGAAATAATAAATGTTGTTACAAACGATTATTCTTGTTGGGTTAACTTAGGACAATATTACTGTTTTTAGCTCTCCTCAGGCAACTATTGGGATTTTCTGTGTCTTATAAGACAGGGTATACCTGAGGGAGTTCCAGTTTATTGCAGGCTTATGATTTTACCTTAAATTTCACCCTTAGGCACTGCGCTTCTGGCGATACTACACGGCAATTTTGAAGAGAATAATTGAACGACTCGCATCCATCAAAATTTGAAAGGCAATTTTGAATTACTTCAATACGTTAATGTTATAAATACATTAGCAGAAGTGTTGATTAATAACAAAACTTGCATACTTTTGAATACTAAAAATTCTCTCTAGTGACCGACATAAGACTGCATTTTACTCCTTAACGTATTGCATCTGATGAAGAACAAAATACTCTTGGCTTTGCTCCTTACTATTCTGGCGGTGGGGTTACAAGCTAAATTCATGCGTCTGAGTGCCCAACCATCAGTTGATTTTACATTTACTGGTATTTGCGTAAATAGCCCGACAACCTTTTCAGTGAATACAGCTGTTACAAATGTTGGGGTTGTTACCAACTGGAATTGGGATTTTGGAGATGGTACATTTTCAAACCAGCAAAATCCAACCTATACCTATGCCGGACCAGGCACTTATACGGTAATCCTCACAATTACAGACACTTCAGGAGCTGTTGGTTCAGCTACGCATTACGTTACGATTGAACCTTTGCCAATCCCTAATTTTAGTTACAATACTCCCAATTGCCAGAATGAACCAGTCCAGTTTCTTAACCTGTCAAGTACCTTGTATGGTTATATAAAAACATGGATTTGGAACTTCGGTGATGGCAGCCCTGTCGATACGATTAACTTTCCGGTTGATCCTAATGTTACTCATGTTTTTCCAACCTTTGGGACGTTTAATGTTACGTTAACGGTTATCAATTCGGATAGTTGTACCAATACAGTCTCTCTCCCGGTAGTTGTAACACCAGGCCCGATTGCAAACTTTTATTCAACCGGAAAATGTGAAGACCAGGTCGTTCAATTCAATGACGCCTCCTTTTCAAACGGAGCCGGAAACGTAGTTTCCTGGGCCTGGGATTTTGGTGATCCTACCTCCGGGATAAACAATACTTCAAATCTTACAAATCCTACTCATATATTTTCAAATCCGGGAACTTACAATGTTTGCCTCATTATTGTGAATTTCAATAATTGTAAGGATACGATGTGCAAACAGGTACTGGTCTATCCTCATCCTCCGGTTGATTTCACATACACCAACGCCTGTCTGAACCAACTCATTTATTTTGATCCTGATCCGCTAATAACAAATATCAATGCCATAGGAAACTGGTTATGGGATTTTGGCGACGGAATTACATCTACTGCCCGAAATACTGCACATAACTATATTGCTGCAGGTACATATACTGTTCAGCTTACAGTTACCGATACTGCAGGATGTATAAATACTGTTTCTCACAGCATAACCATTCATCCACTTCCAGTACCTCACTTTGATGCCGGTACCACAAATTGTGCCGGGGCTACAGTTCATTTCAATGAATTATCTTCTACTGTTTTTGGCTATATAATAAAATGGGTCTGGAATTTTGGAGATGGAACAACTGACACTGTATTCCATCCTGGTGATCCAAATGTTAACCATGTTTATCCAAATCCAGGTACCTATAACGTTACCCTGACTATTACGGCATCCGACAGTTGTACAAACTTTGAGACCCAGGTAATAACCATTCATCCCAACCCAGTTGCCAATTTTGTTTTTGGTGTCACTTGTTTCGGCACCCCTGTTGATTTTACTGACATCTCTCAAAATAATGGCGGTGGCTCACTGGTTTTATGGAATTGGGATTTTGGTGACCCCAGTACAGGCGTGGCGAACTTTTCTACATTGCAGAATCCAAGCCATATGTATTCGGATACCGGGACTTTTGTAGTTTCTTTGGTTGTAGCTACCAGCAATGGATGTTCAGATACCATTCAATACAATGTCACTGTTAAGCCAAAACCGGCTGTTGATTTCACAACGCAGAACAATTGCCAGAATAATGCAGTGCTGTTTATTCCCAACCCGGCAGTAATGAATATCCCTTCAATTACCTCCTGGAACTGGAACTTTGGTGATGGTGTAACCTCTACCTTAACTTCACCAACGCATACATATACCATATCTGGTACCTACAATGTAACACTGACGGTGTCAAATACGAACGGATGCAGCAATACCATCATAAAACCAGTAGTTATTATACCTCAGCCAATTTCTAACTTTGATTACAGCCAACCTGCATGTAAAGGATCAGATGTTCAATTCTTCAGCCTGGCTTCTGCCAATCCGGGATACATTGTACAATGGATTTGGAATTTTGGTGACGGGAATAATACAACGATTGGATTCCAGGGAAACCCCAACGTACTCCACACATACGGGAATTATGGAACCTTCAATGTTACTTTAACGGTAAAGACCAATGACAGTTGCACAAAATCATTTACAAAACCCATTACAGTTGCTCCAAACCCGTTAGCTAATTTTTCTTTCCAAACAACCTGTATAAATTCTCCGGTTCAATTCAATGATCTTTCACAGGCCGGGGGCGGATCTATTTCAGACTGGCAATGGAATTTTGGAGAACCTGCATCCGGCTCCAATAATCAATCAACTCTGCAGAATCCTCAACATACTTTCTCAGCACCAATTACCTACATTGTTTCCCTGATAGTAACTAATAGCGGTGGATGTAAAGATACAATACTGATTCCTGTTCCAATTCATGGGTTACCAGGTGTTGATTTTACGAGTTCTGCCGGCTGTGTCAATGATTCAACTCATTTTGCCAGTTCCCCATTCGTGGATTCTTTGGCTGTCGTCACCAGGGAATGGGATTTTGGTGATGGAATTACAGCTACCCAACAAAGCAATCCTTATCATATTTATACTTCTTCGGGCGTATTTACAGTGACGTTAACTGTTACCGATACAGCCGGCTGCGCTAGTGTAAAGACACATACTGTTTCGATCTCTCCACCCCCGACTTCATTTTTCCAGGCATCTACTCCTGGTTGTACCAATATTCCGATACTATTCAATGACTTGTCAACACTCACAAACGGACAGTTTACTTCCTGGTACTGGGAATTTGGGGATGGTTCGGATACACTGATCAATGCTCCCGGGAATCCGGATATTTCGCATATCTACATTGCTGCCGGGAATTTTGTTGTTAAACTGAAAGTAAATACATCTCAGGGATGTGAAGCTTCATCCCAGCTAACGATTACGATATCGGCTAGTCCATTGTCAGAATTTAGTTTTGAAAATACATGTGCTGCTGCACCTGTTAACTTTACCAGCCAGGCCACTCCAAATGGAGGAACCTCAATCATTGGCTACCTCTGGAATTTTGGTGATCCTTCATCAGGTATCAATAATACTTCTAACCTTCAAAATCCTGCTCATATTTATGCTACGGCAGGGACGTATACAGTGATACTACAGGTAACCAATGCTGATGCATGCCCGGATACCGTTTCACACACTGTAACTATCCTTGCCAAACCAGGTGTTGATTATTCATGGGCAAACACCTGTCTTGGAACAACTACCCAATTCACCGTCAATACAGCTACAACTAATGTGCCTGCAGTTCAGACCTTTGATTGGGACTTTGGTGATGGAACAGCACATTCTTCTCAGCAGGATCCAACTCATGCTTATACAGTTACCGGGAATTTTACTGTCATTCTCAGTATTACAGATACAGCAGGTTGTATGAACCAAAAACAATACTCGGTAACTATAAATCCGCAACCAACTGCCTTATTCAGTTTTACCAGCGGATGCCTGAATACGCCAGTTGATTTTACAGATGAATCATTTACTTCGAGTGGAGAGCAGATAACCAACTGGCATTGGGACTTTGGTGATCCTGCCCTAACAAATGATACATCCAATGTTCAGAATCCATCCTGGACCTATTCCACTCTGGGAATTTATAATGTAACCCTGACTGCTACCTCTGAAAGTGGATGTACCGATACCCTGCAAATCCCTGTCCAGGTTTTTGGATTGCCTACACCGAATTATACTTACACCGCGGCACCATGCAATAATGGTGCAGTCTACTTCCAGGATTCTTCCTCCAGCCAGCAGGCTACCATTGTTTCCTGGTTATGGGAATTTGAACCTAATAGTTTCTCAACTCTGCAGAATCCGGTTTACGTATTCTATGCAAGTGATTCCTGTTACCCTGTCAAGTTAACAGTAACAGATAACAGGGGCTGCAAAAGTTCTGTAATCGATACTGTTTGTGTGCCAGCACAACTTACAGCTAATTTCCTTGCGCCACCAACCTGTCTTCTCGATACAACATACTTTACATCTCATTTAATTACTCCAACAGGAGACTCACTGGTGTTCTTTAACTGGAATTTTGGTGAACCTACTTCCGGTCTTAATAATACATCAACCCTGAGAAATCCTTCGCATTATTACAGTCTTCCAGGAATCTACACTGTATTAATGTTAGCTACTGATATTCATAATTGTTCATACCAGACTAACCAGACTGTTACCATCAATCCATTGCCTTTGCCCCAGTTTACATATACTAATGGGTTATGCGACAGTACAATTAAGTTTGAAGAGACTTCTACGGGAAGTGGCAGCCCTATTACCCAATGGATATGGGAATATGGTGACGGAACGATGGATACAATTTATTCAGCTATCAATGCAGATACCGCTCACCAGTATGTGAATCCAGGTATTTATACTGTTAAACTTACTGTAATCAACGGAAACGGCTGCAGCCAGTTTGTCACTGATAGTGTACTGGTCAAGCCTTGTATCAAAGCTGAATTTGATACAGTGAACACCCCCTTACTATGTCAATACTACGATATAAAATTTGCTGACAGTAGTTATTCCGGTTTGCCGATCAACAGTTGGTACTGGGATTTTGGGGACGGGACTGACACAACCTATTCTTCTCAGGTTAACCCGCTAATTCATAAATATTTAGTTCCGGGAACCTATAAAGTCAAAATGCTTATTACTACTTCCGTCTCCGGAAAATCTATCAGTGACTCCACATCCATGAATGTAAAGGTTATTGCCAGTCCACAGGCGGATTATTCAGTAGATCGGAATTGCTTCAAGGATCCAGCTAAATTCACAAATCTTAGCAATACTAATGGAGTGCCTATATCCGGGTATAGATGGGATTTTGGAGATTTGGCTTCTGGAACAAGTGATACAACGTCAATATTGAAAAGTCCTGAGCATACTTTCACTACTCCCGGTTTTTATACCATTCAGCTGATTGCAAAGAATATATCCAATTGCGAGGATACTATTAAGAAGCAAATCCAGGTACAACCTTTACCTACTGCTGATTTTAGTAATAAGTTAGCATGTGCTGGTGACCAAACAGAATTTATTGATAAGTCGGACAGTGTGGTGGCGCCACTTCAATTCTGGAATTGGAGTTTCTTTGGAAAAGATGGTATACTGGGATACAGAACCGATGAGAATCCTACTTTTACATTTGTGGTTCCCGGAAAGTACCTCGTTAACCTGCAAGTTATTGATACCAATGGTTGTATTTCCAATAAAAGTGATTCCATTACTGTGAATGAGATACCTACCAGCATATTTTCATACAATGAAAATTATATGGATATGCAGGGTCACTTGCAATTTGTTAATTCTTCTCCTCCATCTTCTACGAAGTTTTTCTGGGATTTTGGTAATGGTGAAACCTCTTATGCCAGGGAGCCTTTAGTTTATTATGAAACTGATGGGACATACAAAATCACCCTTGTTACATGGAATGATTTGAATTGCTCTGATACAATAAGCCAGGATTATGTATTCATGGTTAAAGGCTTATACATTCCCAATGCTTTTTCACCAAACAATCCACATGAGGAAGTAAGGCTGTTCAAGCCTGTCGGGGTAAACCTTGATACATACAGGATTGATGTTTATGACAGGTGGGGAAATGCATTATGGCATTCGGATAAAATTGATGCTGCAGGCCATCCTGTTGAGGGATGGGATGGAAAGTTCAATGGAGCTACAGTTCAGGAAGGCGTATATGTGTGGAAAGCATCAGCCGTATTCAAGGATGGAACGATATGGAGCGATGAGAACATTGGGAAAATGGATCCATTGGTAAAGAGTGTCTATGGTACTGTTACCCTGGTCAAATAAAATAAGGCAAAGAAAAATTGAAGAGGGCTTCTAAAAAGGATGCCCTCTTTTTTTTGGAATTCTGCAAAAAAAAACCTGCTTCGCATTTGAAGCAGGGGAGTATGCATTTTGTGCAGGTACAGATCAATAATTCAGAAGGTCAGAAACTGCCAGGTAGATTTTATCTGCATTTGGAAGGATTGCTTTTTCAAGGATGCGGTTGAAGCCAACAGGTGTGAAAAGAGAGCCAACTCTTTTGACAGGTGCATCCAGGTATTGAAATGCTTCTTCCGCAATCATGGAAGCAATTTCACCTCCAAAGCCACCAAACACTTTATCTTCATGAACTACAAGTACCTTGTTGGTCTTCTTGACACTCTTGAGAATTGCATCTTTATCAAGCGGAATGAGAGAGCGTATATCAACCACTTCAATGCTTTTGCCGGATTCTTTTTCAATTCTTTCAGCGACTTCAAGGCACATGGGAGTTGTATTGCCATAGGTAATTATACTCAGGTCTGATCCTTGACGCCTGATTCTTGCTACTCCGAACGGAACTTCGAAATCATCGGGAACAAAGGATTCAGCAGAAGGATCATTATACAAAGCCTTTGGTTCAAGGAAAAGGGTAGGGCCTTTTGAGCGCATGCTGGTTCTTAAAAGTCCGGCGGCATCATCTGCAGACGATGGATATACTATCCTGACGCCGGGAATTGATGCCAGTGCGCCTTCAATTGTTTGGGAATGGTATAGCCCACCCCCGATATAACCACCGGATGCGAGCCTTATTGTTACGTTGGGGGCGAAAGCTCCGTTTGTCCTCCAGTACTCATGGCTTACTTCAAGGTACTGTTCCATGGCAGGCCAGAAATAATCTGCAAATTCAGCACCTTCAACCACTATCCGGATCTTCTCATTGTAACGGCTCATGCCATCTGCAGTTCCCATGATATAATCCTCGGCAATAGGGCCATTGAAAACTCTCACAGAGCCGAACTCTTGCTGCATACCCTTGGTAACGTTAAATATCCCGCCTTTTTCTTTATTGGCAACATCCTGTCCCCAGATAAAAGTATCAGGATTAGCCCGAAATTCGGCTTTAAGAGTATCGTTCAGTGCCTGGATAAGTTTGAGTTTTTTACCTTCATTCAGATTATGCAATCCATCAGGATATTTTACAGAAACATAGGGCTCAGGCATCACGAAGTTGAATACTGATGCAGGGTCCGGGTCGGGTGCTGTCATGGCTTTACGGTGGGCAGCCATCATCTCTTTCTGAGCCTGTTCATCTATAGCATTCAATTCATCTTCGGTAAAGGTCCCCGATTTTACCAACTGTATCCTGTACCTTTCAAAAGGGTCGGATGCTTTGGCACAATGCCTTTCATTATCATCACGATACAGCTCGTGCTTGTCAGAATTTGAGTGAGAATGGATGCGCACAACACTGGCATGAACAATTACAGGTTCCTGCTTTTCCATGGCATGCCTCTTCGCTTCAATCATTGCATTCATTGAAGCAAACACATTCTTTCCATCACAATGTATGATCCTGAGGTTTTTGAACCCCCTGAAATTATCAGCTGCGTAAGTATTGGCAGTTTGATCCCGTTTTGGTACCGAGATACCATATCGATTATCCTGGAACACAAAAATAACTGGAAGCTTTTCATTGCTGGCCCCATTTATGGCTTCGTAAACATAACCTTCGGATGTTGAAGATTCTCCCTGGGAACTTATTGCCACTCCTTTTGCTCCATATTTTTTTATGGCCCTGGCAACACCAACAGCATGTTGAGTATGGTTACCGGTGCATGATGAAACATTATGGATATTCCATTCAGGCTTGGCGAAGTGATTTGACATGTGCCGGCCGCCACTTGCAACATCTGTAGCCTTTGAAATACCATTAAGAATGATCTCTTCCGGTGTTAACCCAGCCGAGATGGCAGTTAGCATGTCCCGATAATACGGAAATAAATGGTCGGTTTCCTTATCAAAAACCTGGCCAATAGCAAGTTGAATTCCATCATGACCGGCATATGGTGCATGGTATGACCAACCTAGTGCTTGTTTAAGATAATTAGGGGCACGTTCATCAAGTTTGCGCCCAAGGCTCATCAGGTAGTACCAGTTTTGAAGAGTTTGTTTTTCAACGGTTTCTAGTCTGTAGCGGGGATTCTTTTCCATTAATTGTGGGTAATTTCTTGCAATACATAAAACACCTTAAGAACACATGGAAAATCAGATTTGTTCAACAATTAGTTTCAAAATTGTAACAAAGGTTCTGACTTTAACTCTATCAAATATGATTATTCCCTGATAATGGAGTATAATCCATTTTCAAATAATCTGATGATAGTTGACGGCTTAGAAAGAATAAAGCTGTCCTGGTTGTAACTTACTACATAATCAACCTGGCTTTTCAGCTCCTCAGAAATTTGATTGAACAGGGTAGGGGTAGGTTCGCTGGTAAAATTTGCAGAAGTAGAAACTATGGGCCGGCCAAATTGGCTAATTAAGGAGTTGCAGAATTTTTCCTTTACGATCCGTATAGCGATAGTGCCATCTTTGGCTATTACATTAGGAGCAAGGTTACGTGCATTTGAATAAATGATTGTAACAGGGTTATTTATACTCTGCAATAGATCAAAAGTTATTTCGGGTACATTCTTAACATACAAGGCAAGGCTGTCAAAACTATCTATAAGGACTATCAGGCTTTTGGTTCCATACCTGCGTTTAATCCTGTGTATTTTGTCAACAGCAAGATAATTGGTAGCATCACAACCAATCCCCCACACCGTATCAGTAGGATATATCAAGGTACCTCCTTCATGAAGCACCTGTAATGATTTTTTTATTTCATCCTGAATATCCATAGGGGTTAATCAATCACACCAATTATCAGTAGAATCTTTCAGCATTCCAATTTCACCCAACCTTAAAATTGGATTTTATATCTACTCAGCCGGGTTTTGGAAAATACAAAGTTAACGAATCAGGAAATGATTTCCTGATACAACTCCATGATTCTTTTTATAATAAGGTCACTGTCAAATTTTGCAGCCTGGTTTTTACCCTCAGATATCATGGTATTCCTGAGCTCAGAGTCTGAGATAACTTGCTGTATAAGAAAAGCAAGCTCCTCAGGAGAACGGGGGTCACAATACCGGGCCGCATCTCCTCCCGTTTCACGAAAACAGCTTCCAGTACTGGTAATTACAGGTGCTCCTGAATACAAAGCTTCTAAAATTGGAATACCAAATCCTTCATAAAGGGAGGGGTAGAGAAAGGCTTTTGCTGTTTGGTACAGCCCGGGCAAATCATATGAATCAACGTTATGCAGTACTTTTACCTGGCTTTCCATCTTGTGCTGGGCAATGTACTCTTTGAGTTGTTCCAGGTAAGGAGTTGCTCTGCCTACGATTACAAGTTCTATGTCCAGTTTGCCTATCTGCAAAGCTTTCAGAATTACGAGCATATTCTTGCGTTCCTCTATGGTGCCAACAGTCAGGATAAAATCCTTGGAAACCTTGTACATCATCCTGATAGCTGACCTCTCAGCATCAACAATTCGTTTCCTGTACAGGGCATCACAGGTCTGATAGGTTACTTTTATCTTCGCCTCAGGTATTTTATAAAATTCAATAATATCCTGTTTTGTAGCTTCACTGGTGGCAAATACCATGTCTGCAACCCTGCACGCATGGCTGAACTTAATGTCGTATATGAATCTGTCAGCTTTTTTATATAATTCCGGGTAGCGCTTAAAGATCAGGTCATGAATGGTAACAGCAGTCTTTACCCCGGATTTCCGAATTCCAAAAGGCAGTTCATTGCTTAATCCATGGTAGAGGTCAAGTGAGTCAAGCTTGATATCATTTTTGATGTAATAGCTTCTCCATGCTGATGGAAAAGCATGGGAAAACAGGTGTCGCGGAGGCATGATTCTCTGACCAAACACAGGTTCATACAGCTCTGATTTCCTCAAATTATGATAGAGCAGGTATTTGTTTTCAGGATAATATTCAGAAAGCATTGTAAGAAGACTACGACTGTAGTTGCCCAAACCACTTCGGTTCATAAAGGCACGTTTTGCATCAAAGCCTATTCTCATATTGATTGCCTGCAGTTATTTAAATAATTAATTACCAGGGTTTATCTGTTAGATATTCAAAAATAACCATGCAATATTTTATTGCGAATTAGGATATCTAAAGGTATAGATGTTATAGTTTCGGATTTGAACTGAATTCAGTATAAACTATTATTTTTCTCATAGATCATGCATCCACATTATAATCGCGAAGTGCATCATTCAATGAAGTTTTCGTATTGGTACTTTCTTTCCGCTGGCCTATGATAAGTGCACATGGAACGTGGAAATCACCCGCCGGGAATTTTTTTAAGGTTGAGCCGGGAATTACGACTGATCGGGGAGGGATATAACCTTTATATTCTAGCGGTTCTGTGCCTGTAACATCAATAATACGGGTGGAACCGGTAATTACAACATTTGCGCCCAGAACAGCTTCTTTACCAATGTGAGCGCCTTCTACCACGATACACCTTGAACCAAGGAAACAATTATCCTCCACAATGACTGGTGATGCCTGGACAGGTTCCAGTACACCACCAATTCCAACCCCACCGCTCAAATGAACATTTGACCCGATCTGGGCACAGGATCCGACAGTAGCCCAGGTATCGACCATTGTACCAGGGCCAATCCATGCTCCTATATTAACGTAGGAAGGCATCAAAATTACTCCCGGAGATATATACGCTCCATACCGGGCAACCGCATGAGGCACGACCCTGATACCCAATTCTTTATAATTTTTCTTGAGGGCCATTTTATCATGAAACTGCAGGATTCCGGCTTCCATAACTTCCATTTGCCTGATAGGGAAATAAAGGATTACTGCCTTTTTAAGCCACTCATTCACTTGCCATCCGGAATCTGTTGGTTCAGCTATCCTTACCTGGCCTTTATCCAGCATCTCAATAATATATTCAATGGCTTCACAGGTTTCGTGTAATTGCAACCTGTTCCTGTCATCCCATGCTAATTCGATAGTTTTCTTAAGGTCGTCCATCATTCTCCATATCGGTTAAACAAATAAAATTAAAAAAATCTTAAAAAAGGATAGTGATTGAAATTTCTTTTTACATTTGCCTGCTTTTTAAATGAATGAACATTCACTCATAAATATATGGCACGAACAATTGATGATAACAAAATTGCCAGGATCCGGCAGGCTGCTCTTGAGATGGTGGTTAATAGCGGATATGGCGGCGCTTCTATTTCTTCTATAGCACAGAATGCAGGAGTAGCAGTAGGATACCTGTACAGATTTTATCCCGGTAAATCGGAATTGGTGCATGACCTCTTTTACCGGACCTTAAAAGATCTTGCTGACAAACTTGAACAAATTCTGGATGATAAGCACTCTTTCGAAGAGGTTTTGGAGAGTTTGATCAGGTCGATTTTCGAAAAGGCTAATAAACAGCCGGAGCAAATCAAATTTCTGTATGTATTGATGCATGACTATTCATTTCGTATGGAAAATGAAATGCGTGACCGGATTTACCGTCTTTGCAGGTTGATGATCGAAAAAGGGATGAAAGTAGGATTGATAGGGCCTGAAATAGATGAGGAGCAGATTTTCCTGCTCAGTGTTGCCTATCCGCTACAGTTCATAAATATGCGTATGAAAAATCTTTTCTACCAGTCAGACCTGTCAGAGAAAGAAATTGCAGCAACCTATTCTATCTGTTTAAAATCTTTAAGTGCCTAAGCATGAAAACCACTAACGGATCCATCTACCTGCAAGCTTTTCTATTTCTTTGCAGTACTGCTTGTTTGGCTCAACCGCTGGCAGTAACACATCCTCTGACCTTTCAACAGGCATTGGAAATTTCTCTTGGGAATAATCATGCCCTGAAGCAGGTTGATGCTCTTAAAAAAGAGAAACACCAGGAATCCTTATCTGCCAAAGGGCTATACCTTCCAAAAATAGGTTTATCAGCCAGTTATATGGCGATGTCCGATAATCTTCACCTGGATTTAACAGATGTAAGAGATGCCATAACACCTTTATACCAGGTAATGGCCAACTATGGCAGATTTTCCGGGGTACCCAATCCGGATCCTGCTACCAGCCAGCAAATGCCCATTCTTCCAGATGATATCTCGACCCAGGTTATCAGGGCCAAGATGCAGGAAGGACTCAGCGCAGTTCAATCCGGTGATTGGGATCCTGTCTTGCAGAAAAAACAATTCAGCACTGTTGATGCAAATCTTCAATGGCCTTTGTATACCGGAGGAAAGATTCGTGTGGCCAATAAGGTGGCAGAGATCAGGGAATCAGAGGTAGATGCTGTCAGGGAGCAGAAATCCGGAGAACTGATCAGTGAACTGGCTGAGCGATACTTCGGCCTTTGTCTCGCAAACCAGGCTCTTAAGGTCAGGCAAGACGTACTCAAGGGTATGGATCAGCACCTGGATGATGCTGTCAAAATGGAAAAGCAGGGAATGATAGCCAATGTAGATGTTCTTCATGCCAGGGTCTACCAGTCGCAGGCTAACCGTGAATTTTTGAGAGCCCAGCGCAATTGCGATGTGGTAAACCAGGCATTGCTGAATACGTTGGCTATGGATGAGAACCTGGAAGTTGAAACTTTATCCCAGCTATTTTATCTTGATACAATTGAACCACTTCAATATTTTGCTGAATCAGCCAGGAAAAACAATCCTTTGCTGCAGCAGGTCATATCAAGAAAAGAGCAGGCAGGATTGGGCGTAAAGGCTGAAAAAGCAGGGTTCCTGCCTGATATTGCGCTGCAGGGAACCTATAATGTAGCCAATCATGATTTGTCAGCTTATGCCCCGGATTGGATAGTTGGAGTTGGAATGAAATGGACCTTGTTTGATGGAGCATCCAGGCTTAGAAAACTTAATGCATCAGGTTTCAGGGTGAACCAGGTTGAACAACTCCAGATGAAGTCGGAAAGTGATGTTTCGACACTGGTTTATAAACTTTACCAGGAATTGAATATGTATCATGAGCAACTGCTGCAACTTGAAACTGCAAGGGATTTTGCAGATGAATACCTGAGAGCCAGGGAAGAAACCTTCCATTCAGAAATGTCAAATTCAACTGAACTGATGGATGCAAAATTGGCCCTTGCACAGGTTAAAATTGAGCGTTTACAGGCTATGTACAGCTATGATCTGACATTGGCGAAGCTTCTTGAGGCTGCCGGTATTTCCGGGCAATTTGAAGTTTACCAGTTGCGGGCAGGTGTGAAAACAGAAAAATATCAGAATTAATACTACAATCCAATGAATGCTAAACCAGTAAAGAATAAAGGGATTTTGCCGGCAGCTATCGGGCTGTCAGCCTTAGTTTTCTTTCTCATCTATTCCGTATGGATGCTATCGAGACCGGAACCCGTTGAAGTCCAGGGAATGGTTGAATCGACACAAGTAAAAGTAGCTTCTAAAATTCCTGGAAGAATAGATAGCCTTGCTGTTGAAAAAGGACAGCAAATAACCAAGGGGCAATTGTTGTTCACACTGGTAAGCCCTGAAGTTGATGCAAGGTTAGAACAGGCATCCGCAGCTCTCAAGGCTGCTCAGGCGCAGAATGCAAAGGCGATTAAAGGTGCGGATAATGAGGATATAGAAGCAGCTTATGATGCTTTCCAGAAAGCCAATGCGGCCCTTGAATTAGCTGAAAAGACCTTTAACAGGATGGATAATCTGCACAAGGATGGCGTTATCCCGACTCAAAAGCTTGATGAAGCTGAAGGCCAGCTGAAAGCTGCCAGGGAAACAGTAAACGCTGCCAGTGCAGTTTGGCAGAAAGCCAAGAATGGTACACGCTCAGAAGATAAAGAGACTGCTGAAGCCCTGGTTGAAAAAGCAAGGGCAGTTATCAATGAAATCCGTTCCTTCGAAATTGAAACCAATATCTATGCACCTATTAGCGGAGAAGTTGCAAATGTTATAGCAGAAAGGGGAGAACTCATCTCTTCGGGATATCCTGTGATTACTCTTGCTGACCTTGCTGACAGTTGGATAACATTAAACCTTCGGGAGGATTTTCTGGCAGATATAAAGATGGGAAGCACATTCAAGGCATCAATTCCAGCTCTGAAAAACCGGGAAATTGAATTAAAGGTAACTTATATCAGTCCACTCGGAAACTTTGCCACATGGAATGCAACTAAAACTACTGGTGATTTTGACATGAAAACCTTTGAGATCTATGCAAAACCGACCCAAAAAGTAGAAGGATTAAGGCCCGGAATGAGTGCTTTGATTGACTGGACAAAACTGAGAAGAGCAAATAAATAACTATTTAGCCGGAGAGCGGTGATAGCCGGCCTCATTGCCGGTTTAACCATCTCTTCTTATATTGATTTCTCATGAAGATTATCAAACCGTTGCTGAATGTTGCCAACAGGGAATTGACCCGAATGCTTGGTAAATGGCCGTACCTGTTTATTATTTTTATTGGCCCCTTACTCGCTTTCCTTGTAATTCTCTGGACATTTTCTGCCAATGTGCCTTCCAATTTGCCAATATCTGTAGTCGATGAAGATCATACCTCAGTGAGCAGGCTGATTTCCAGGATGGTAGATGCAACTTCGATAGCGAAAATCGTACAATCAGTCCCGGATTTGGCTACGGCAAAGCAGGAGATGGAGAAGGGGGGGATAGAAGCTATTTTGTACATTCCATCAAACACTGAAAAGGAGATCATCAGGGGACGATCAGCTGAAATTGCCCTATATGTCAACAATGTAAATGTGCTAAAAGGAGGATTGCTGAGCAGCAGCATCTCAAAAACCATTACCACAATTTCAGCGGGCATGGAATCGCAGATGCGAATGAAAAGAGGTGCATCCAATTCAGAAGCACTTCAGCAAACCATGCCGGTGATGCTGCATACAGAAGTGTTGTTTAATCCCTTTATAAACTATTCTTATTTCCTTACTTCCAGCCTGTTACCAGTCATGCTTATCGTATTTACCTTGTTGGGATCTGTTTATACCCTTGGAAATGAACTTAAAAATGGTACAGCCTCAGAATGGTTGAAGAAAGCGGATAATAATATTCTGGTGGCCCTGATGGGGAAAATGATTCCCTATACTATCGCTTTCGGGAGTATGGCAATGCTTATGAACCTTATCCTTTTTTCTTACCTGGGTGTGCCTATGAAGGGACATTTCCAGATGATTATACTTGGGGAACTCCTGATGATACTCAGTTACCAGTTCCTGGCTGTATTCCTTGTAGGGCTGACCTATAACCTGAGATTGAGCCTTTCAGTGGCCAGTGCCTATACCATGATGGCATTAACATTTTCCGGGCTTACATTCCCCATATTTGCGATGCCACCCATAGCGCGGACACTCGCACATTTATTCCCGTTTACCTATTGGTTGAAAATATTTATCAGCCAGGCATTACGAGGTGAGCCGGCAATTAATGCTTTGTATCCTATGTATGCCTTCTGGCTCTTCATCTTCCTGGGAGCATTGTTTATTCCGCGACTGAATTATGTGATGAAGAATGAAAAATACTGGGGGAGATTCTGATGAAAAATAAAATCTTGAAAGGGCTTTCGCAAGTGTATCAATTCATGCTTGATGAATTGAGAATCATCTTCCATGACCCCGGGGCCATCCTTGTATTTTTCATAGCTTTAATAATTTATCCTTTACTCTATTCATTGGCTTATGATAATGAAACTGTCAAGGAAAATCCTGTAGCATTTGTCGACCTGGATCACTCCTCCTTCAGCAGGAAACTTGCCAGGATGGCTGATGCCACTGAACAGCTCAAAGTAAGTTGGTACCCTGGAAGTCTTAAGGAAGCACAGCAGCTGTTCTTCAATGGGGAAATCAGGGGTGTAATTCTGGTTCCCAAGGGTTTTGAAAAGAATATCCTAAGAGGGACCCAGGCTACGGTAACTGTCTATACGGATGCAGGCTATTTTTTGCTTTATAAACAGGTTTATGCGGGATCTGTATATTCACTCACAGCATTTAATACTGGTATCAAAGCCACGAGGCTATTAAATGACGGTATAACACTTAACCATTTATGGGAAGTCCCTGAGCCACTCAAGTTAAATACACATACACTTTATAATCCTGCAGGCGGGTATGGCAGTTTTGTAATGACAGGAATTATCCTGGTGATCTTACAACAGACTCTATTGATTGGAATCGGGTTGTTAGGCGGAACTACAAGGGAACGCAACAGGTACAACCACCAAAAGGGGCCGAAAGAGATTACAGGCGGCAGTATTTCAGCAGTTTTAGGCAAATCAATGGCCTACCTGCTGATCTACCTGGTAAACTCAGTTTTTGCGTTAATGTGGGTTTATCAATGGTTTCATTTTCCGGATAAGAGTGGTTTCCTATCTACGCTGATCCTGCTAGTTCCATACCTTTTGTCGGTTTCATTTCTTGGACTTGCAATCAGTGTCCTGTTTCGTGAAAGGGTTCATTCCTTATTATTCATGGTTTTTCTTTCACCCATTGTCCTGTTCCTCAGCGGACTTTCCTGGCCGGCATCATCCTTGCCGCCTTTACTTTATTCTCTGGCACACCTTTACCCAAGTACCATCATGGTACCTGCCTATATCCGCATGCGTATGATGGGTGTGAGCGTCGGAGCTGTTTCCATTGAATTAGGCTGGCTTTTGATTCAGATGAGTGCTTACTTTGTGCTGGCATGTGTTTCCTATCATTATGCCCATAAGCGCTTTGACAGGAAAATTGGTAATCTTGCTGAAATTGAATTACCTGTCGACCCGACCTGAAACTGTTTTTACTATAAATCCAATTGGCAATTTGATACCTTTGCAGGCTCATTTTTCATTATGGGCCGGATAATCGCAATAGATTTTGGACAGAAAAGGGTAGGGGTCGCAGTAACGGATCCAGGCCAGATGATTGCGGGCCCACTGGATACAGTTGCATCCATGGATATACTGGCTTTTTTAGAAAAGTATATTGCTGCCGAAGATGTAGAATGTATCGTGGTTGGAGAACCCCGGCAGATGAATAATGAACCTTCTGAATCTGCTAGGTTTATTGAGCCTTTTGTCAAAAAACTAATCCAGTTGTTTCCGGGATTGAAGATTGACAGGGTGGATGAAAGGTTTACTTCAAAAATGGCATCCCAGGCTATACTTGCTTCCGGGGCTAAGAAAAAAGACAGGCAGGATAAAGGATTGGTTGACCGCGTGAGCGCTGTTATCATGCTTCAAACCTACCTTGAAACCAAATCTATGATGAGATGATCCGTTTTTGATTCAAACTTAGTTTATATAAGTTTGTTGATCTTTGTGAATGAAAGTTGAAACTAAAGAATTGTTAGATAAAATATCCGGTAATCTTATGAATAGGGCTTTATGTCTCAATATTCATAAATAATCGAAATCGTTAACGCACATGATATTTCCTATTGTCGCATACGGACATCCAAATCTCAGAAAGGTATCCGTAGATATTACACCTGAATATCCAGGGCTTCAGCAGTTGATAATTGATATGTGGGAGACCATGTATTATTCAGTTGGAGTAGGTTTGGCGGCTCCCCAGATCAATCGCCAGATCCGACTTTTTGTAATTGATGCCAATCCTTATACAAAGCAATATCCTGAGGCTGAAGGCTTCAAGAAAGTTTTTATTAATGCGCATATCGTTGAACGCCGGGGAGAAGAATGGGCTTATAATGAAGGCTGCCTTAGCATTCCTGATATCCATGAGGATGTTTACAGGCCTGATGAAGTCAGGATCAAATACCAGGATGAGGAATTCAATTCGCACGATGAATGGTTCGGTGGGATTATTGCCAGGGTTATCCAGCATGAATATGATCACCTTGACGGAATTTTGTTTGTTGATAAGATTCACTCTCTTCGCAGGATAATGCTAAAACGCAAACTTCTTGACATATCAAAAGGAGATATCCAGGTAGGATATAAAATGATATTTCCACCCAAGAAGAAGTAAATACAGCCTCTGGAAAAGTGACATTAACAAATACGTATTTTGATACCTGTCGTAGGATACACTTGTCAAGTTTCCTTGAAATGATTGTTTAATAACTTGTATTTCAGTACACTATAAATAATTTCTCTAAAAGTAAAAACATGTTTCGTTCTATCTCATTCTCAGCCATTTTTACATTCCTGCTCATGCTTACTGCGTGTGGCCCTTCACGTGAAAAAATGATATCCAGGCTTGATGAAATGGATAAAGCACTTACAGCATCTCATCCTGCTGATTCAGTTAAAGTGGGGGAGTTGATCAGTGCGTACCAGGGATTTGCCCACAAATATCCCAAGGATAGTCTTGCACCTCTTTATCTCTTCAAAGCTGCCGGACTATGCATGAGTTTCAACAAATCAATTCAGGCCCTGGATATTTACAGGGCTATCAGGGCTGATTATCCTACCTGGCGGAAAGCTCCTGATTGTCTGTTCCTTGAAGGCTTCATTTTCGAAAATAATATCAAGGACCTGGCAAAAGCAAAGCAGGTATATACCGAGTTTATTGCTCAATATCCAAATAGCGAACTGAGAGATGATGCAGAGAATGCAATCAAGTACCTCGGAAAGCCTTTGGATGAAGTAATAAGGGAATTTGAGGCAAAAAATGCCGCAAATGATACCCTGAAAACCGCGGGGAAATAAGGTTATCTTGATGTGCTAAAGTCTTCTGTCAGGGCACTCTTCAGCCCGGAGGCTTTTACGTCCAGCGTTATATGCCCATCCTTGCAGTAAGAAATTTTACCTGTCTGTTCAGAAACAATGATGGCAATGGCATCCGTCTTTTCAGTTATTCCAATAGCAGAACGATGCCTGAGTCCGAATTCTGAAGGGAGATTAGAACCTGCAGAAACCGGAAGTATACACCTGGCAGCCTTAAGCCGGTTCGCAGCAATAATAACTGCACCATCATGAAGCGGGTTATTCTTGAAAAAGATGCTTTCTATCAGCTGATCAGATATCTGGCTATCCAAAGCCATTCCGGTATCGGTGAATTCCGAAAGGTCATTTTTCCTTGAAACCACTATCAGTGCACCGGTCATTGTCATCGACATCCTATGGCATGCCTGGACAATAGGATCAATTTCAATCAGGTCTTCCTGCTTGAAATGTAGTTTCCAAAACAGGAATTTTAGGCGGTTCTTTTTAACAAATCCGGGAGATCCAATTGCCAGTAGAAATTTTCGTATCTCTGGTTGAAACACAACAATAAATGCAATAAATCCTACCGAAATAAAAGCACCGAGTAGATCACTCAGCAGATCCATTCCCAGGGATTTAACAATCCGCCAAATGGCAAATATGGCTAATATCCCAAGGAAAATATTAACGGCGGCTGTCCCTTTCAACAGGTTGTAAAGTGAATACAGCAGGATTGCAACCAACAATATGTCGATCACGTCCAGGAGCCTGATATGCAAAAAAATGGGAATCATTCGGTGTCTTTACTATATTCAACTCTGATCCAAACCAAAGATAATACTTCAGTATCACTAATTGGCAAAGATAATTATTCGCCCTTGTTACGGAATGCCTTCACAATTTTAATCACCTGCACTGCTTCTTTCACATCGTGAACTCTGAGTATGTCAGCACCTCCTAACAACGCCAAAGTATTTAGCACTCCAGTTGCATGCAGTGCCTCTTCAGCCTGTATGCCCAATAATTTATTGATCATTGATTTCCTTGAAACTCCAACCAGCAATGGTAAGCCAAATCGCTTAAAATGTGGAAGATCATTCAATAGACTGTAGTTGTGTCCGAGCGATTTTCCAAAGCCGAAACCAGGGTCCAAAATAATTTGATTAACGCCTAACTGTTTGAGATGCTCTATTTTATTGCTGAAATAAAGGTCAACTTCATTGAGTAAATTGTTGTAGGATGGATTTATCTGCATGGTTGCGGGTGTGCCTTGCATATGCATGAGGATATAGGGAACCCCAAGTTCAGAAATTGCTGAGAACATACCTTCGTCCATATTTCCCCCGGAAATGTCATTTATGATTCCGGCACCATTTTCGACTGCAAGCCTCGCAACTTTAGCCCTGAAAGTATCCACGGAGAAGATAGTATCCGGAAACTGCCTAACCAGTTTCATCAATGCATCCAACAAACGATGCAGTTCTTCTTTCTCGCTAACTTCGCGTGCCCCTGGCCTGGTCGAAATACAGCCAACATCAATGATGTCAGCTCCCTCAAGAAGCATTTCTTCAACCCGGTCAAGGTATTTATCCTGCCCCTGATACCTGCCACCATCATAAAATGAATCGGGTGTGAGATTTAGGATACCCATCACTTTTGGAATATCCAAACTGATGATTTTATCACCACACTGCAATGATCGGTTTGCAGAAAAAGCTGTACTTTTATCTCTCGAATCCGGCATTTATCAACATATGCTGAATGCAAAGTTACTGAATCTATGTCTAAAACTACTTTCGACCAATTTGATAAAGTTCTGGCTGTATGCAAGGAGATATTCCTGGCAAAAATGAAAGATTATGGAACGGCCTGGCGTATTTTACGAACTTCATCACTTACTGACCAAATATATATTAAGGCCAGCAGGATACGCAGTATACAGGAAAAAGGTGAAAGCAAGGTAAATGAAGGGATTGAACCGGAATTCATTGGGATAATCAATTATTCCATCATGGCCTTGATCCAGCTTAAACTGGGCACTGCTGAAGAATCCAGGATGGATCCCGTGCTCGCTGAAAACCTGTTCGAAACCTATGCCTGTGAGGCAAGGGATCTTATGGGAAACAAGAACCATGATTATGGAGAAGCCTGGAGACAGATGAGAATTAGCTCACTGACGGATATCATTCTGATGAAGTTATTGAGGATTAAACAGATAGAGGACAACGACGGGGTTACGGTTATTTCTGAAGGCCTGGATGCAAACTACCTGGATATAATAAATTACTCCGTTTTTGCACTCATTCAGCTTGAGGTTGTTAATAGTTGATCGTTAATAGTTAATAGTATCTGGTTGCATGCAATAATTTAAAGAAATTTCGAGATGTCCCTACTAATTTAATCCTTCATTTCCTGTCTGCTGCCTACTTCCGACTTCCGACTTCC
>JACAAZ010000001.1:227288-490974 GCA_013376995.1 Bacteroidota bacterium
TACTAATTTAATCCTTCATTTCCTGTCTGCTGCCTACTTCCGACTTCCGACTTCCGACTTCCGACTTCCAACTTCTGACTTCCGACTTCCGACTTCCGACTTCCAACTTCTGACTTCCGACTTCTGACTTCCAACTTCTGACTTCTGACTTCCGACTTCTGACTTCCGACTTCCAACTTCCTACTTCCAACTTCTGACTTCCGACTTCCAACTTCCGACTTCTGACTTCCTACTTCCGACTCCAAAAATAAAACTCACCATATATCATATTAAACATGAAATTCCTCGCAAACCTTAGCCGCATCCTTACTGGAATGGTTTTTATCTTTTCCGGCTTTGTTAAGGGCGATAATCCCCTGGGGACACTCTATAAGTTTGAGGATTACCTTATTGCCTATCACTGGGAATTCCTCATGCCTTTGGCTTTATTTCTTGCCATAGCCATGTGTACACTTGAGTTTACAATAGGGATCATGCTCATTTTCAACCTCCGGATGAAACTTGCATCCTGGTTATTGCTGATGATGATGGTTTTCTTTACCACTGTAACCTTTTTCGATGCCTTATACAGTCCGGTACCGGATTGTGGTTGCTTTGGAGATGCATTGATCCTGACAAACTGGCAAACTTTCTGGAAAAATGTTGTACTCATTGGCTTTGCTCTCATCGTATTTCTATATAGGAAAAAGTTCAAGGGATTTTCTACACCGGCTATGCAATGGACTATTACCTGGGCTTTCGTCTTTTTGTTTGCAGGATTCTCTGTTTATTGCCTCAGGCATTTACCTGTTATCGATTTCACTGAGTGGAAGACAGGTCATAAACTCTATGCTGAAAATCCTAAACCTGTCAAATATTACCTTACATACAAGGATAAAACAACTGGAAAATTACAGGAATACCTTTCACCGGGCTATCCTTATAATGACAGCATCTGGATGGCTAAAAATGAATTTGTTTCACAACGTGTCGAAGATCCGAATATATATTATGGAAAAACACTCATCATAACCGATAATTCTCAGAATCCGGTTACAGAATCCATAATTCGGAATCCGGGTTACCAATTAGTTGTAAATTCTTACAGCCTAAAGGATGCAAATACAGATGCATTCAAAAAGATCAGTGAATTTGCTGGTAAGGCTGCTTTATCCAATATTCCTACCGCCGTTTTGGTTAGCGCAGAGCCTTCAGAAATTGAAGCGTTTAAGAAAGCCAACCAGATAAACCTGGATTTTTACAATGCTGACGATATTCTATTAAAAACTATGGTGCGTTCAAATCCGGGAATCATGTTACTGAAGGCCGGGGTTATTATCGATAAATGGCACTGGCGCGATTTACCTGATTTTGACAAGTTCATTAAGAAATACCCCTCGAACCAGCAATAGCTTATGTTCAGGTACATAATCAAGCGCTTGTTATACGGTATCCTGGTCCTTCTGGGTGTTGTGACATTGATTTTCTTCCTGTTCAATATTTTGCCCGGCGATCCGGCCAGGATGATGCTAGGCCAGCGGGCTGACATTGCATCAGTTGATGCTATCAATAGAGATCTCGGCCGTAATAAGCCGATATCTGTTCAATTCATAGGTTTTCTGAACGATCTGTCACCACTGTCCATTCATAATGATCACTCTCAAACAAGCTACTTCTACCTCGATAAAACTAAGTACCCTTCAAATTTGAAACTGCTGCGTTTGGGCAATGAAAATGTACTGGTGTTGAAGAAACCTTACCTGCGACGCTCCTATCAAAGCAAGAGGCCAGTTACAGAAATTCTTGCTGAATCATTTCCCCCCACCATGATTTTGGCTACCGTTGCCATGATAGCTGCAACCCTGATTGGGCTAATACTTGGGATTTTCAGCGCTTTGTTCAAGGATAGCATCTTCGACAAAACTGCCATGGTCGTTTCCGTATTTGGAATGTCCTTACCTTCTTTCTTTGCTGCAATACTGGTAGCATGGCTATTTGCTTATGTTTTAGCCGCCTATACTGGACTGAATATGTTTGGTAGCCTTTACACTGTTGATGATTTTGGTACAGGTGAATATATCGATCTTAAGAATCTTATTCTTCCTGCTTTTACACTGGCAATCAGACCCCTTGCTATTATTACTGAATTGACAAGGTCCTCAATGCTCGAAGTCCTATCGCAGGATTATATCAGGACAGCAAGAGCAAAAGGGCTTTCTATGTACAATATAGTTGTTAAACACGCTTTAAAAAATGCTCTAAACCCTGTTGTTACAGCTGTTTCAGGCTGGTTTGCCTCATTGATGGCCGGAGCTGTATTTGTTGAGTATGTATTTGATTGGAAAGGTGTTGGAGTGATTATCGTGGATGCCCTGGAAAAGTACGATTTTCCGGTTGTTATGGGAGCCGTCCTATTTATTTCGGTAATCCTGATAGTTATTAATATTTTTGTAGACTTGATATATGGTGTTCTGGACCCTAAAATCAGATATTCCTAAATAAATTAATCTAAAGATAGAATCGAAATGAGAAAAAAAATAGTAGCCGGTAATTGGAAAATGAACAAGACGTTCCAGGAAGCAGATGATCTTTTATTTGAGATTGCCGATGAATTGAATGAGAAGGGCAGGGGAGATGTGGATGTTATTGTTTGCCCTCCATCACCCTACCTGGAAATGTCCTGTGATATTGCCGCTGAAAACGATTTTTTGGTAGGTGCTCAAAATCTCAGCCAATGGGAAAGTGGTGCTTATACAGGTGAGATATCAGCAGCCATGTTACATTCAATGGGCGTAACGCATTGTATACTTGGTCATTCGGAAAGAAGAACCTATTTTGGAGAAACCGACAATGCAATTGCTAAGAAGATTGACCTGGCACTTAAAAATGGAATTATTCCTATCTATTGCTGTGGGGAAGTTTTAGCTGAACGCCAGCAGGAAAAACATTATGATGTTGTTCGCAGCCAGGTTTCCGAAGCATTATTCCACCTTGGAAAAGAAGCGTTGCAGCAGATCATTGTTGCTTATGAGCCAGTTTGGGCTATAGGAACAGGTGTAACTGCCAGCCCTGAACAAGCTCAGGAAATGCACAAATTTATCAGGAGCCTTATTGCTGATAAGTTTGGTAATGATATTGCTGATGATTTGGTTATCTTATACGGTGGCAGTTGTAATGCAAAAAATGCTGCTGAATTGTTTGCTAATTCTGATGTGGATGGAGGACTGATCGGTGGTGCAGCTTTGAAAGCACAGGATTTTGTAGCTATCGTTAACTCTTTCTAGTTTCCTGCCATACTTTTATTTTGGGATTCTCGTTGATAATTGACGAGATCTCATTCTTACCGATCATTTGAATCCCAATGGATTACCTTGAACTTACCTGCATTCCGGAAACCGGGCCGCATACATCGGAATTATTGATAGCCAAACTCGCCGATATTGGGTTTGAAAGCTTTACGGAAGAACCTGGCCTTGTCTGTGCTTACATTCCCTTTCCTCAATACAATGATGAAGTCAGACTGATGCTGAAAGACCCGGAATTGAAAAACTACATTAAATCTTTCAGTACAAGTATCATTGCTGACCAAAATTGGAATGCAACATGGGAAAGCAATTACGAAGCTGTTCATATTTCTGAAAATTGCATGGTCCGTGCTCCTTTTCATCCTAAAACCATCACTGAAGGATTTGATATTGTCATCGAGCCTAAGATGTCGTTCGGAACTGCCCATCATGAAACTACTCACCTTATGATGCTTTTTCTGCTGAATACGGATGTTAAGGGGAAACACTTGCTGGATATGGGCTGTGGAACAGGCGTCCTCGCTATACTGGCATCAATGAAGGGTGCTTCGCCGGTATTGGCCATCGACAATGATGAATGGGCCTTCCGGAATTCTCTTGAAAATGTTGAAAACAATGTACCGGGTAAGATAGAAGTGCTTCTTGGGGATAGCAGCCTGTTGAAAGAAAAAATGTTTGACATGATTCTTGCCAACATTAACAGGAATATATTACTTCAGGATTTGCCTGAATTTACAAAAGCATTGACAATCAATGGATTAATTTTTCTTTCAGGCTTTTATGAAGAGGATCTGCCTGTAATAAACCAGAAGGCACAGTCATGTGGACTTTCATTCTTGTCAAGCATGAACAAAAACAAATGGACTGCAGCCTGCTTCATGAAAACCACTTAGCTAAGGATGTCTTTACAGCATTTTAAATTGTATTTCGGAATTCAATAGAATAATATGGCAAGGAAAAGTGTATGGATGATTGTGGCTTTCCTTCTGGGAACATTTACCTTGTTCGCCCAGGAGAAACACAGCATTTTTACGATTGATTCCTTGTTCCTTCCTGACCTTAGGGAACATTTTAATGCAGTTGGAGATAATGATGCCAAAGAAGCCAGGGAAAGCTTATCGGCTTTTTCATATTTCTGGACCTCCAATGTCCTTTTTGAGGAGCAGAAAAAACAGGTAATGCAGGTTTGCAAATCTATGCTTGACCAGAAAATGGGAGTAGCCCCTTTCTTTATTGATTACCTGGATGCCATATCCGCATTCGTCAGGCATAATTTAGTTTCAGAAGATTATAGCGTACTTCATCAATCTGTATTTTATTGCCTCGCTAATAAAAATCCATCCCGAACCCTATTAGCCTACCTTTCACAACTTGACCTGCTGCTGGAAAAGGAAGCTTTGCTCAAAACAAATACAGAAGCATGGTTTTGCAGAAATTCTGCATATAAAATACGCTTTGACTCAGTTCCCTGCTTTGATTTTGCGAAAGTTACCCTGAGCTGTGTTTGCAGGGGAGATAGTTCATGCATCAATAATACCCATGGAAGATTTTATCCTTTAACTCAACAATGGATAGGCCATGAAGGTGTTGTGTATTGGGATCGAGAAGGTCTCAGTAGGGATGAAGTATATGCTAAGCTCGCAGATTATACCATCAATACAAAGCTGACCTATTATTCTGCAGATTCAGTCACCATGTACCATGGTGGATTTATCAAGAAGCCATTACAGGGGGAATTGGAAGAGAAAGTTATGGCTGATGTTATTCCTGAAAAAGCCATCTATCCTAAATTCTCCATGTACCCGGGAAATACTGTTATTATCAATCTTAACAGCAACATAGAATATGAGGGTGGGTTTTCATTGGAAGGTGCCAAGGTGGTTGGTTTCGCCTCTGCCTCAAACCTTGCAAAGATCATGATTAGCCGCAATAAGGAAAGGTTTATCGAGCTTCGGTCAAAAGAATTTGTGATCCGCCCCGATCATTTTGTTTCTGCTCGTGCCAATGCAGTCATTTACATTGCCGACGATTCTATCTATCACCCTGGTGTTCAGGTCAGGTTCAACAGGGAAAACAATGAGATTGCTCTGACAAGGGCACAGGAGGGACTTTCTCAGAGCCCCTTCTTTGATACCTATCATAAAATTGATATGATTCCGGAAGCCCTATACTGGAAGTTGGATGACACCATTATCAGTTTCGAGGCAATCCGCGGGATCAGGTCGAAAGGTGAAGCAATGTTCGCTTCCTCCGACTACTTTTCAGCTTATGAGTACGATAAACTGCAGGGAATCGACGATGTGAACCCGGCCAATTTGGTTTCATTATACATCCGAAAGCATCCTACAACAAGGTTTTATGTTCAGGACCTGGCCGATTTTGAAAGAAAGCCTATTGAACAGGTGAAAGTTCAGCTTATCAGGCTTGCCAACGAAGGTTTTCTTATCTATGATATAGATAATGACTTTGTAACAATAAAGCCAAGGCTCAATGAATACCTGGCTTCACATAACGGAGCCAAGGATTATGATATTATTCAATTTAAATCATTCGTTGAACATGGTAGCAATGCAGTCCTCAACCTCAAAACACTCGATCTCACGATTCTTGGTGTTCAACAGGTTATGCTAAGCGACTCGCAATATGTTTATGTTATTCCCCATGATCAAAAGATACTCCTGAAACAAAACAGGGATTTCATGTTCATAGGAAAGGTGCATGCCGGTATGTTCGATTTCTATGCTCATGAATGTTCCTTTGATTATAACAAGTTTATTATCAATCTTCCTGAGATTGATTCCCTGGCTATGTCAGTACCTTCCTGGGAGACTGATCAAGCTGGTTATAAGCATCTTGTCAGGGTGAGGAATGTGTTGTCTAATATGAGTGGAGTTCTGGAGATTGATGCCCCTAATAGCAAATCCGGGCGGAAATCATTCCAGGAGTATCCCCGATTTACAAGCCGGGACAATAGCTATGTGTACTTTGACAGTAAAAATATTGTCAAGGGTGTCTACAAACGCGATCATTTCTATTATTATGTAGATCCATTTTCGATGGATAGCTTGAACAGGTTGCCGGCTGAGAAAGTTCAATTCAAAGGCAAATTGATATCGGGCAATATTCTTCCGGATATTGAGGAACCCTTATCCGTGCAACGCGATTACTCACTCGGTTTTAAAAAAGTTCTTGGTCAACCGGGATTACCCATGTACGGGGGCAAAGGAATGTTTTACGATACTTTACAGCTAAGCAATAAAGGATTGAGAGGATCCGGTACATTAAATTATCTTGCATCAACTACTAAATCGAATAACTTCCTTTTCTGTCCGGATTCCACTACCGGTAAGGTTCAGAATTATGACCTTGCGAGAAGGGTGGGAGCTTCCGAAAATCCTGATGTTAAGGTCAAAGAAGCAAACATCAAATGGTTACCTGGTTCGGATGTAATGTATATTCATAATAACGATAAGGAAAAGTTCAGTCTTTTCAATACTACCGCAACTTTGAATGGCGACCTTGCTTTGTCACCTAAGGGTTTGAAAGGTAAAGGGCTTTTGGCTTTTGAGGATGCAGAAGTAAAATCCAATACCTATACGTTTAACTCGAATGCATTTACCTCGGATACTGCAGACTTTACTCTATTCACGCATGATCACAAGGCTGAAGCTTTAAAAGTTCATGTATTTAGAACCGAGATTGACTTTATCAACAGGCTGGGCCATTTTACTGCTTCCGGGAAAGGGGCACTTATGGAGTTCCCGGTTAATAAAATCAACTGCGTTGTTGATGAGTTTGACTGGATGATGGATAAAAAACAACTTCAATTGGTTAACCAGACCTCCTTTACGAAGGAGAAATATATGAGCATGACAAAGCAGGAATTGATTAATCTGAATCCTGCTGACGAGCGATATGTTTCTACGGATCCTAAACAGGATTCACTAAGGTTCTTTGCAATGACAGCCATGTATGATCTCACTACAAGCATTCTTTCTGTTGAGAATGCCAGGATTGTGAGGGTTGCAGATGCTGCAATCTTTCCTAAGGATGGGAGAATAACCATTGCCAAGGATGGAATTATCGGTGAGCTTCAGCAGGCATCGATACTTGCAAACAGGACTAACCAGCTTCATAATATCTATAATGCCACCGTTAATATTGAATCGAAAAACAGCTATAAGGCTAAGGGGTTATATGATTATACACCTTCTGATGGAGATGTTCAGACTATCTTGATGAACCAGGTAGGAGTGGATGGCAGGAAGAATACATATGCTTATGCTTCTATTACTGATTCCATGAATTTTACACTGAACCGCTATTTCGGCTTTACAGGGAAAATGGAATTGCATGCAGCTAAGCCTGAACTTTATTTCGAAGGAGGATACCTGTTAAAACATAGTTGTGATAAGCTTACCTCTGAGTGGATCAAAATAAGGAGTGATATTGATCCGAAAAAGGTTATGATCCCTGTAAAGGGAGATATCGAAAACACAGGCAATGGTAAGCTGAGGGTTTCAGTTTTCTATTCGATGACAGAAAATACCTTGAAACCTGGTTTCTTTGTTAAGCCCGATAATGTTACTGATCAGGACCTGATAACAGCTGACGGATTCCTGGTATATGATCCAGTCAAGGGAGAATACAGGGTTACCTCCGAAGCCAAGCAGAAAGACCTGACTATTTCCGGCAATTCCCTCGCTTTAAATACCAGCCGTTGTATTCTGCAGGGTGAAGGCTCAGTGAATCTCACCGGTGACCTTGGAAGGGTTACTATGAATTCAGCAGGCCGAGTCACCTGTCAGACTGTAACGGATTCCACCTTCCTAAATATCATGACTGCTCTTGATTTCTTCTTTTCTGAGGAAGCCATGAAGGTAATGGCAGATGACCTTAATGCAGCTGACCTGAAAGGAATGGATATCAGTAATATCAATTATACAAAACCACTCCGCGAACTGGTAGGCCAGCAGGAAGCAGATAAGTTGCTGACTGAATTAAGCCTTTACGGACAGTATAAAAAGTTTCCTGAAGTATTAAATCATACACTTGTTCTTTCTGACTTGAACCTGTCATGGAATCCTGAAGTGAGGTCATATATAAGCAATGGCCCTATTGGCGTCAGCAATATAGGACGGACATCTGTAAACCGTTATGTGAATGGTTATGTTGAGGTTATTAAAAGACGTACAGGTGATATGTTTAACATTTATCTTGAAGCTACTCCCGATAAATGGTATTTCTTCTCTTATTCAGGGGGCACTATGCAAGCCCTTTCCTCATTTAAAGATTTCAACGATAAACTTGTCGGACTTAAGGAAGATCAGCGTGTCCTAAAAGGAGGTGATGGCGAAAAGAGTTACCAGTTTATAGTCTCAACCAGCGATAAGAAAACAACCTTCCTTCGTAAAATGCGCCAACTTAAAGGTGAATAACCCTATTTGATCAGCCTCATGCGGAAATGACCATCGAATGATCTGCCTCAGGCCGAAATGACTGGGTACGACTACTGAATGATCCGCCAGCTGGCGGAAATGACTACTGAATGATCTGCCAGCTGACAGAAAAGACTACTGAATGACCATTGAATGACTAATGAATGACTATTGAATGACCATTGTTTAAGATTATGGAACTAAATTATATACTACTGATCACTGGAGGAATCGTGGCCTACCTGTTAGGGTCAATTTCCTTTTCAGTCTGGATCGGAAGGATCTTCCACGGAATAGATGTCAGGGAAAAAGGGAGTGGCAATGCAGGGGCAACCAATACTATCAGGGTTCTGGGACTCAGGACAGGAATCATAGTTCTTTTACTCGATACATTCAAGGCCTGGTTTTCGGTTCAGCTGGCACCTTTGTTTGCCCATGGTTCACTTGAGGTCTTTCAGCTGATAAATTATAGCATTGCTTTAGGCGCGCTGGCGGTTCTGGGCCATGTATTTCCGTTGTACACAGGTTTCAGGGGTGGTAAGGGTGTAGCGTCACTGGTAGGAGTTGTAATAGCATTGTATCCATATGCTTTCCTTGCAGTTTTGCTTTGGTTCATCTTTGTATTTGTATTAACCAGGTATGTCTCCCTTTCATCGATTACTTCAGCAGTACTCTTTCCATTTCTAGTAATTCTGATCTTTCATGAGAAATCCCTTTCCCTCGTCATCCTTTCCGTTTTTATAGCCGTATTTATCCCTGTTACACATAGGAAAAATATTAAACGCTTGTTGAAGGGAGAAGAACTCAAAATGAGTTTCCGCAAAAATCAAGGATGAAAAATAAATAGGAAAGGTTCAAATTCTTTCAATACATGTTCATATCTTAGCAAAAGGTAATTTTCTTTTTTGAAGGAAGATTCATATTTTTACGTACACATTTTCTGCAAAGTAATTTATTGAAATACACATAACTATGAAATTTATCATCAATAGTCAAACCCTTCTCAGGAAACTTCAGTCTTTGAGTGGCATCATCAATAGCAGTAATACACTACCTATTCTGGACGATTTCCTATTTGAATTGGATGAATCAGTTCTCAAAGTTACAGCTACGGATCTTGAAACCACAATGGTGATGACCATGGAACCAACGATGGCTGATGAACCGGGAAAAATAACCATCCAGGCAAAATTGTTATTGGATTTTTTGAAATATCTGCCTGATGCACCTCTTACATTTACAATCGATCAAACTACCCTGGCTGTTGAAATTCTCTCTAGTGAAGGGAAATACAAACTTACCGGTCATAATGCCGAAGACTATCCCCAGGTACCTGAACTAGCGGATACAACAAGTGTCGATATTGCATCATCACTCCTGGCCGCCGGAATATCAAAAACAGTATTTGCTACAGGAAATGATGAGTTGCGGCCTGTAATGGGTGGAGTGTTTTTTGAACTGACTCCTGATTATATGACTTTTGTTGCTACCGACGCACATAAACTTGTCAGGTATCGCAGGATGGACGCTCAATTAGGTTTATCTGCCTCTTTCATTGTGCCCCGCAAACCACTGAATGTTCTTAAAAATTTACTGGCAAATGATGAATTCCCTGTAGCAGTGGAATATAATATCACCAATGCTTCATTTGCCTTCCAGGGTGTGAAACTATACAGCAGGTTAATTGAAGGTAAATATCCTGCTTACGAAGCTGTTATTCCAAAGGATAATAAAAACCTCCTTACTGTTGATAGGCTTGCTTTCGTAAACTCAGTTAAACGCCTTTCTCCATTTGCCAATCAAAGCACTCACCAGGTCAGGCTTAGGATAAGCGGTCAGGAACTGCTTATGAATGCCGAAGATATCGATTATTCAAATGAAGGTGTTGAACGCCTGGCCTGTACGTTCGAAGGAGAAGATATGGAAATCGGGTTCAATTCAAAATTCCTTCTCGATATGGTTAGCAACCTCGAAACAGATGAAATTTGTTTCGAACTTTCCGGTCCAACCCGCGCTGGAATCATTCTTCCTGTTGCACCCGAAAACAAGGAAGAAAACATTCTCATGCTGGTTATGCCTGTTATGCTTGCCCAGAATTAATACTTTTTTTTAATAATAGTAAATCTCCGGTACCATACACCGGAGATTTTTTTTTATCATGTTTTATATATCAGTTATATTCAACTTATTTATTCCATTTTGATTAAAATAACTTTCAATTATCGTATTTCTTTTTGGCTTTTGGTCGATAAAATATAGTCTTCATAAGCAATTCCCGATGAAGACTAAATTCTCTGATGTGAATTTCGCAGAGAACTCTAAATGGTATTAATCGATTTCCCTAAAAGTTAAATTAATTTTCTTTCGCAATGAAAAACCGCTTCCATTTTTCTCTTTTCCTTTTCCAGGCTGCAGCATTGATGGCTATCATCTCATTTCAATCTTGTCGAAAAGAGATCATTGGCCAGGACCCTGCAAAGATAAGCATGGCTGATTTCTCAGTAGATCAAAGCTTTACGTTTAAAACATCAAACGATGTTGATATAAAAATTCAAATGCTTGATAATACAGGTGGACCGGTTAAAGGAATGAGGGTTGACATTCTGACTGATTTATCCGAAAATAACGGACAGGCAATTGTAAGTGGAATAACAGATGAAAATGGAATTTTTACCTGTAATTATAAGATACCTGCATATCTGAAATCACTTGTTGTATCAACCAATGCAATTGGGTTTATACATGAACAGTCGATCAATGTGGAGAATGGCAAATTGGATTGTACCCTGGGTGGCAGACCTCCTGCATTTAAAAGCAGTGGAGTAGGGGTATTTAAAAGTACAAGCAGCTTATTTGTGCCACTTGGGACGTATAACAATAATGGCGTGCCCAATTACCTCATAAGCCCGAATGATGTTATCGATGCTACGATGGTTCAGGATATCAATGCTACACTTCCTGAATATATTGCTCTGCCCAATTCACACCCCCAGTATTTTGCTTCTTCCCTCAGCCAGAATATGGTACTGACAGAAGCCTGTGATGTTTGGGTTACCTTTGTTCATGAAGGTGCCGGTTATCGCAATGTACTTGGATTCTATACCTTCCAGACTGGAAACCCACCGGCTACACCTGCAGATATTGATTCCATTCACATTATCTTCCCTAATGCATCCTTCAATGGAAGTGGAGGAGGGCTTTACGCCGGGAATAAAGTTCACATTGGTGTTTTTGGTCCTGGTACCGAGATTGGATGGGCACTCATAGCTGACGGGTTTCGGAATGGAACTATTACTGCAGGGTATAATGTATTCTACTCCAATATGCAATTAAACCCGGAATCATCTGCGACCAAAAAGCAGCATACCATCCTGTGCAACGATATTGGCCGCGGCAAATTCCTCCTTGGATTTGAAGACCTGCGCAGGGATGCCGGTTCAGATAACGATTTCAATGATGCAGTCTTCTATGTAACGGCTAACCCGATACAAGCTGTCGATCCTACCCGTATGCCATTACCTAACTATACGCAAATAGATTCTGATGGTGACGGTGTATCTGATGTTTTTGACGATTATCCATCAGATGCATCTAAAGCATTTAATAATTACTATCCGAGTAAAAATCATTACGGAACTCTGGCATTTGAGGATCTTTGGCCGTCAAAGGGTGATTACGACTTCAATGATATGGTTGTCGATTACTATTTTAATCAGATCACAAATGGACAGAATAAGGTAGTTAAAATTGATGGAAAATGTGTAGTCAGAGCCCTGGGAGCAGGATATAAGAGTGGTTTCGGCTTCCAGTTGCCAGTAATCCCTTCAAGTATTGCCAGTTATACAGGTCATTCCTTGAGTGAAAACATGATTAATCTCTCATCAAATGGAACTGAAGCAGGTCAAAGCAAAGCCACATTCATTGCATTTGATAATGGATACCAGCTATTTAAAGCCCAAAAGTCAAGTGAAGTTTTTGGTATAAACACTAACCAGGCAGATCCTTATCACAACCCGGATACCCTCAACCTGAATATAACCTTTACAAGTCCGGTATTATTGAGCCAGATAGGAACTCCTCCCTATAATCCTTTCATTTTTGTTAATCTGAACCGAAGTCACGAAGTACACCTGGTGAATGACCCTCCTACAGACCTTGCTGACATGAGCCTTTTCGGTACAGGCCAGGATAACAGCGTTCCTGCTGCAGGAAGGTATTATGTGACAAGGCAAAATCTGCCTTGGGGCTTAAATACGGTTGATCGTTTTGACTACCCGGTTGAAAAAACACCTGTTAATGATGGATTTACAAAATTTATCCCCTGGGGCGTATCAGGCGGCAGTGACTTTTTTGATTGGTTCCAGGATAAATCCGGGTATAGGAATACCCAATATATCTATCATAAATAGCGAATCTGATTTGTAAAGATAATTTCCAGCCCGCATAATAACGGGCTTTTTTATTTTTTCTGAACCCTGATTTCGATGGAATAGCAACATGAAAGATTCCTGTTAATTTACTAATTTGAATTTCTGTAATCCATCACAAAGCCATGAAACCTGCAGCACTGTAATCTGGCAGTTCAACTCATTAGCCTTTTATCAAAAAAACATCGATGATTGCCATAATGGAAAAAAGAAAACAGAAATTGTCGATATGCTATAAATTCTTTAGATCCTTGATACACCGAACAGATCGCCCATCACGCTTAGTATCGCCATCGTCGCGAAAGATACCCGAATAATCGTAACAGAGGCTCCGGATCCATGCGAAACTTGAATCGCCCTCAGTAGCCGACCACCAGAACCCCCAAACCCCAATGTCGCCGTAAGAGCCACTGACGGCGAAACGGAACCCGCCTGGAAGAGCCGTGAAGCCACTACTATTGTTGGCCCCGGTATTAGGGCTAATCCATAAGGAAGTGGCTTTCATCTTGCCACCGGCAACACCCTCACCACCCAGATAGGTCGTCAATTCAGACCATTCTACATCAGTAGGTATGTGCCAGCCTGAGGGACAAAGGTTGCAGCTATCCACTACAGTGTAATAATTATAAAGCGCTCCACAAATACCCTTGTAAGCAGATGAATCATTATCGTACCAGCAATAAGCTCCTGAAGATTGTTGTGACCATGCGGTGTAGTCGGTTATGTAAGGTATGTCAACACCATTTCTGTACCGTGTCGTTTTCAGATTCTCCTTCATCCATATTTGTGTACCAATGGTTAAGGTGTTGTAGACATTGCCATCAATATCCGTGACTGTATTTAAATCTGATACGTTAATTTTTACTGTTCTACTTGCGTTGTTGTAGGTTGTAGCATTGTCAGGTGTAAAGTCCACTCTTAAAACTTGATCTGTTCCTGCCTTTAATTTAGTTCCTGATGCAGGGGTGTAAACAAAAGTGCCAGCTACATTAGCTGTGGCATTAAGCTGGATGGCACTTAACAATGTAGCAGAACTAATATCTGCCGGATTTGCCCATGTGATTATTGGGTCTTTTTTAGCTTCTTTATCCTTTTTACAACTATTCGTACTTATTAATATAAATCCGGAGATTATTAATGCATAAATCAATAATCTGTTTTTATGTTTCATTTCAATAATTATAAGTTATTAATCATCAGGTTATTTCGGATACTTTCTTTCCAATGAGCGCTAACTTGTACATTGGCAAAAATCAAGAAAAACATAAATACGAAGAGGGTACCTTTTCAGGTAATCATATATCTATATTGTAATTGTAATCAGTAAAAATGTAGCTATTTCTTTGAAGAATCAATAATCTCACCCAACTCCATCCAGAGCATGGTTTTTTCTTCAATCATCGATTCCAATTCGCTGTAACGAACCGATAGCTTATTAAGTTCCTCAACGGCAGCCTGTCCTGAATTCAACCTGGATAGGAGGGTTTCCTTTTCAGCTTCAAGGGATTGAATATCCTTTTCAAGCTGCTCAAATTCTTTCAATTGCTTATAACTGGGCTTGCCGGAAGATTTCTTTTCAGGTTCTGGTTTCAGGGGTTTTTCTTCTGCCTCTTTTTTAAGTTTGATGCGCTTTAGCTCGTTAACCCGCCATTGGTAGTACTTGGTATAATTCCCATAAAAGTCCTTGATCTTTCCATACCCTTCAAATACGAATACATGGTCGCATAATTTATCAAGCAGGAAACGGTCATGAGAGACAATCAGCAGGCACCCGGGAAAGTCGGCAAGAAATTCCTCCAGTACCTGCAAGGTTTGAATATCAAGATCATTTGTTGGCTCATCCAGAATCAGGAAATTCGGATTCTTGATAAGTTGGAGAAGCAAGTAAAGCCTGCGTTTCTCCCCACCGCTGAGGCTGCTGAAATATGCCTGCTGAACCGGATAGGAAAAATTGAAATGATTGAGGAACTGGGATGCTGACATGCTTCCTTTCTTGAGTTGGATCTCTTCTGCAACACCTTTTACAATATCAATCACCCTCTTATCTTCAATTGGCTGAAGGCCCTCCTGGGTGTAATAACCCATTACCACTGTCTGGCCAACCGTTATTTTGCCCAAATCGGGCCTTAGACGCCCGGAAATGATGTTTAACAGCGTCGATTTACCTGCTCCATTTAGGCCAACAACCCCTATTTTCTCTCCTCTTTTGAATATATACGAGAAATCATCAATGGCTATGAAATCTCCAAAACGCTTGGTAATATTATCAACCTCAATGATCTTACCTCCAAGTGGATTTGCATTGACCCCAAACTGGATAGTCTTGTCATCTTTCCTCTGGGTAGCTTTTTCCTTTACTTCGGAAAAAGCATCTATCCTCGATTTTGATTTAGTAGTTCGGGCCTTGGGCATTCTCCTGATCCAGTCCAGTTCGGTTTTATAGATATTCCTGGCTTTCTCAAGGGATTGCTCCTCCTGGAACTCTCTTTCTGCTTTCTTTTCGAGGTAATATGAATAGTTGCCGCGATAGGGATAAATGGCAGAACTCTCAAGTTCAAGAATGGTATCACAGACATTGTCCAGGAAATAGCGGTCGTGAGTAACCAGTAGCAAGCTTAAGGATTCCCTGGAAAGATATTCCTCCAGCCATTCAATCATTTCAAAATCGAGGTGGTTGGTTGGCTCATCCAGCAACAGCAAGTCAGGTTCGCCAATGAGTGTATGGGCAAGTGCTATTTTTTTCTTCTGGCCTCCTGATAATTCAGAGATAGACTGGGTTAAATCATGAATGGCAAACTGGCCAAGTATCTCCCGTGCCCTGGTTTCATAATCCCATCCCCCTGAGGCGTCCATCTTCAGCATGCTGTCACTGACAAGTTTATCGCTTTCAGCACCCGGATGCGACTTCATTCTTGTAAGTGAATACTCATAATCCCTGAGGGCTCTCATCGCATCATTATCCGAAGAAAATATAGCATCCAGCACAGTAATGTCGTCCCTGAAAGGAGGATTTTGATCCAGGAATGCTATTCGCAGCCCATTTCTCAAGGTGACTTTACCGGAATCGGCGACATCCAATCCTGCAAGTATCCTCATAAGCGTACTTTTCCCGGTACCATTCCTGGCAATCAGGGCAACCTTCTGGCCACGCTCAATGCCAAAACTAATGTCCTCGAATAAGACTTTCTCTCCGTAGGCCTTGGTCAGATGTTCAGCTTGTAGAAAATTCAATGATGGGGGATTAGAGCTTGCAAAAATACCCGATAATGGGAAACAAAAAAGCTTCCTGGGGGCAGGAAGCTTTAATCTTGTATCAATGTGGTAATTATTTTAGCCTTACATTGATTGCTTTTGGACCACGGCGGTCTTCAACAATATCAAAAGTAACTTCATCGTCATCTTTAATCTTGTCAATTAGGCCTGTAACATGCACAAATACATCTTTTTGAGTTTCATCATCAAGGATAAAACCGAAACCTTTTTGCTGGTTAAAAAATTTTACTTTTCCAGTGGACATTGTAATGGGTATTAAAAATTAAAAAATTGAGAAACGAATACAAATGTAGTGCAATAATTAAATATTTGGTAAAATTCTAATCATAATTTTATTAAATTATTTGCAAAAATTAGTATAATGTATTGATTATTAGGGTATTTCTTCTTTGGAATTCATGTAAATAAGAAAGGATAGAATTTCATTAAAGGCCATCTTAGATTGAAAAAGGTTTAAATTTTCATCAATAATTTCATGCTTCCATTGGTTAAATCATTCATATACATTTATGAAGCCTTTCTTTGATTACTCTGTTTTTGTGAAAACAAAAAAAGCCCCCGGTTGGAGGCTTTTAATTCTTAAATTCCGAAATCAAATTTTGGGACCGGCCGAAACAAGTCTTTTACCTTCCTCGTTATCAGTGTATTTGTCAAAGTTGTCAATAAACCTCTTAGCAAGGTCTTTAGCTTTTTCATCCCATTCTTCAGGATTTGCATAGGTCATCCGGGAATCGAGCACTCCTGGATTAACGCCATGAAGTTCAGTTGGAATGGTCAGATTGAAGTATGAAATAGTTTTGGTTGGTGCATGATCAATTGAGCCATCAAGGATTGCATCAATAATTGCACGAGTATCTTTAATTGAAATGCGCTTACCGGTTCCGTTCCAGCCCGTATTCACAAGATAGGCTTTTGCATTTACTTTCTGCATTCGCTTCACGAGTTCTACTGCATATTTGGTTGGGTGAAGTGAAAGAAAAGCATTGCCAAAACAAGCCGAGAATGTTGGCTGAGGCGAAGTAACACCACGCTCTGTACCAGCAAGTTTTGCCGTAAAACCGGACAGGAAGTGGTATTTTGTCTGATCAGCATCCAGGATGGAAACCGGAGGTAATACGCCGAATGCATCAGCCGTAAGGAAAATCACTTTGGTTGCGTGGCCTCCCTTTGAAATCGGCTTAACAATATTGTTAATGTGGTAAATAGGGTAGGAGACACGGGTGTTCTCAGTTTTGGCAGCAGAGGAGAAATCAGGAGTTCCGTCTGGTAGCAAAACAACATTCTCAAGCAAAGCATCCCTGCGGATAGCTTCATAGATATCAGGTTCATTTTCCTTACTCAGGTTGATGCACTTAGCGTAGCAGCCTCCTTCAAAATTGAAAACTCCGTCATCGTCCCATCCATGTTCATCATCCCCAATAAGCATTCTCTTTGGATCAGCAGAAAGCGTGGTTTTACCGGTTCCTGACAATCCGAAGAAAATTGCAACATCACCTTCTTTTCCCATGTTGGCTGAACAATGCATAGACGCCATGCCCCTGAGTGGAAGGAAATAATTCATCATGGAGAACATACCCTTTTTCATTTCTCCACCATACCATGAGCCCCCAATAAGCTGCATCTTCTGGGTAAGATTGAAAGCGATGAAATTCTCGGAATTCAATCCCTGCTCTGACCAATTTGGGTTAGTGGTTTTTGAACCATTCAAAACAACAAAATCAGGGACAAAGGATTTTAGCTCTTCATCAGATGGACGAATGAACATGTTTTTAACAAAATGGGCCTGCCAGGCAACTTCTACTATGAATCTTACATTGAGGCGGGTATCAGCATTGGCACCGCAATATGCATCCATCACATAAAGCTTCTTGCCTGATAATTCTTTTACAATTACGTCATGAAGGTGATCCCAAACTTCACCCGTTATAGGCTTATTGTCATTTTTACCAATGGTTGACCACCATACTGTATTTTCACTCGTAGCATCTTTTACAATGTACTTATCCTTGGGAGAACGGCCGGTAAATATACCAGTATCCACATTCACAGCATCCAGGGTTGACAGAGCACCACGTTCATAACCCTGAAGAGCGGGGTCAGTTTCGTGTTTGAACAATTCTTCATACGAGAGGTTGTAGTAGACCTCGTTCACATTTTTAATTCCGTACTGATCAAGGTCAATCAGAAATTCCGGACGGTTAATCGCTTTTGCCATTGGTTGGGATTAAGGTTATGAAGGTTGAATTTGGTTTCTGTCAGTGGCACAAAATTAAAAAAGTAGATATTTCAATATGTTACATTCTTTGCAAATGTAAAAAAAGACAGCAATCAATCGTTGCTGTCTTTTTAAAAAAAATAGGATATTTTAATCCCCCGGAAAGTCAGTGTATTGGACTATTTCCGGTTTGCCTTGATAGCTGACTGAGCAGCTGCCAAACGAGCGATAGGAACGCGGAAAGGAGAACAACTTACATAGGTCAAACCTGCTTTAAAACAGAATTCAACAGAAGCTGGATCACCGCCTTGTTCACCGCAAATACCTACCTTGAGGTCCTTACGGGTTCCACGGCCTTTTACAACTGCCATTTCAATAAGCTGGCCAACACCATCCTGGTCAATCGTCTGGAATGGATCAGCTGGAAGGATCTTGAGATCAAGATAATCATTCATGAATCCGCCAATATCATCGCGGCTGAAACCAAATGTCATCTGGGTAAGGTCGTTTGTTCCGAAGCTGAAGAATTCAGCAGTCTTAGCCATACGATCAGCCAGTAAGCAGGCACGTGGGATTTCAATCATGGTGCCATATTTGTAGTCAATGGCGCTAACGCCAAATTTCGCACAAACTTCAGCATAAACCTTATCTGCAACCTTCTTCGTGAAATCAAGTTCTCCAACTTCGCAAGTTACCGGAACCATGATCTCTGGCTTTGGTGTATGTCCTTCCTTGATCAGCTCAACGGTTGATTCAAAGATGGAACGAATCTGCATTTCAGAAACTTCCGGGTAAGTTACTCCAAGACGGACACCACGGTGACCCATCATTGGATTTGATTCATGAAGACCTTCTCCGCGTTTCGCAATGGCTTCAGCAGTAATTCCAAGGGCTTTGGCAAGTTCGGCCTGCTTTTCAGCACTCTGTGGAACGAATTCATGCAAAGGAGGATCAAGAAGACGGAAGGTGACAGGAAGGGTATCCATTGCAAGCAAGGTAGCCTTGATGTCTTTCTTAACATATTCAAACAGTTCATTAAGGGCAAGGCGACGTTCTTCCAGGCCATCGCTTAGAATCATCTTACGAAGGAGGAACAAGGGCTGTTCTGATCCTTTTCCATAAAACATATGCTCGGTGCGGAAGAGGCCAATTCCTTCAGCTCCAAAATCACGTGCGATCTTTGCATCAGCAGGTGTGTCGGCATTTGTGCGGACACCCATGGTACGGAATTTATCAACCATTTTCATGAAAGTCTGGAAACGTGGGTTTTCAGATGCATCCATGAGCGGGAGTGAACCCTGGTAAACATGTCCTTTGGTTCCGTTGAGAGTGATAACATCACCTTCCTTAAGAACGATGGAAGTACCTTCAACCTTAGCTGTTTTGCTGGCAGCATCAACGTGAAGTTTTCCGGCACCTACGATACAACATTTACCCCAGCCGCGTGCAACAAGAGCTGCATGAGATGTCATACCACCACGGGCAGTAAGGATACCTTCTGCAGCACGCATACCTTCTACGTCTTCCGGGTTGGTTTCTTCACGGACAAGGATAACTTTTTCACCTTTACGTTGCCATGCAACTGCATCTTCAGCAGTAAAAACAATTTTACCAACTGAAGCACCAGGACCGGCGGGTAATCCTTTTACGATCGGGCTTACCTTACTTTCTTCTGCCGGGTTGCAAATCGGGTGAAGAAGTTCATCCAACTGAGCAGGTTCAACACGCATTACAGCGGTTTCTTCAGAAATGAGCCCTTCTGAAAGCATATCCATTGCCATGTTCAAAGCTGCAGTTCCGGTACGTTTGCCGGCGCGGCATTGCAACATATAGAGTTTGCCTTCCTGGATGGTGAACTCAATATCCAGCATATCATGGAAACTCTTTTCAAGGGTTTCGCGGATCTGCCATAATTCAGAATAGGTTCCTGGCATGGCTTCCTGCATGCTATGCAGATGAGCATTCTGTTCATTCTTTGTATCGTCATTCAATGGGCTAGGGGTACGAATACCGGCTACCACATCTTCACCCTGTGCATTCACAAGCCACTCACCATAAAAGAGGTTATCACCGGTTGCAGGGTTACGGGTAAAGGCAACACCGGTAGCTGAAGAGTCACCCATGTTTCCGAAAACCATCGCCTGGACATTCACCGCAGTTCCCCAAGTGTCAGGAATACCTTCGATCCTGCGATAAGAAACAGCCTTTTTACCGTTCCAGCTTTTGAAAACGGCCTTGATACCACCTTCAAGTTGTTCCCTTGCGTCATCTGGGAATTCACTTCCAAGTGATTCCTTAACTCTTTTCTTGAAGTTTTCAGCAAGCGTTTTGAGATCTTCAGCACTGAGATCAGTATCTGATTTCAGTCCACGGCTGTGTTTATATTCGTCAAGCATTTCATCCAGTTGCTTACGGATTCCTTTTCCATCAGAAGGTTCAATGCCTTCAGCCTTCTCCATAACAACGTCAGCATACATCATGACCAAACGACGATAGGAGTCCCAGACAAAACGTGGATTATTGGTCTTTTTAATAAGGCCTGGAATGGTAGCTGAACAAAGGCCAACATTGAGCACGGTATCCATCATACCTGGCATTGAAGCACGGGCTCCTGAACGGCATGACATCAACAATGGATTTTCAGCATCGCCATATTTCATTCCCATTTCAGCTTCAACCCTCTTCATGGCTTCCCATACCTCTGGCATGAGTGAAGCAGGTAATTGGCAACCGTTATCGTAGTAATCCGTGCAACCTTCGGTAGTAACTGTCAAACCAGCAGGTACAGGGAGTCCAAGGTTAACCATCTCAGCAAGGTTAGCTCCTTTTCCACCCAGAAGATTCTTCATAGTGGCTTCTCCTTCAGCTTTCTTACCTCCGAAGAAATAAACATACTTTTTACTCATCTTGAAAGATATTAAATTTATATTAAGAGTTGATTATCAGTCAGTTAATTTACAATGCCAATTTTGGCGCAAAGTTAGCGAAAACTTAGGTAAATATTTAAAGAAGTTAGGGGAGGATTACTACCATTTTTCAACAATATTTTCGCATTTACTTCCTTAGACCATGGCTATTTCATCCAGTACCTTGTCAAAAATTTGATTGTTGGATAGGCAGGAAGAGGCTTGATTCAAGATGGTTGCGGGATCTTGTATCCATGTTCCTTGAGTAGGCCGTTGCTCCTTTGAATTGAAAAAGCAAGAAATGTTATCTGTAGTCACCTCGAAATGAAACTGAAATGCGAAAACGTTCCTGCCTAAGCGGAATGCCTGGCAAAGAGTTGCTGCAGAAGAGGCCATCCTGATCGCACCTTCAGGCAAAATAAAAGTATCATTATGGATATGAAGTACATTCAATTCACCGGGAAAATGCCTGAAAACAGGATCCGTTTGTGCTGAATCTGTGAAGGTCACAGGGAAAAATCCTATTTCCGGATCTTTATTCACGAAGACTTCAGCACCTAATGCCGCAGCTATCAATTGTGACCCAAGGCAAATTCCAATCACAATTTTTCCAGCCTCAATGGCATTCTTAATAAATTCCTTTTCTTTTCGAAGAAAGGGTACGAGATCATCCTCATAAGCACCCATTTTCCCACCCATTATGACAAGCCAGTCTATATCCTCTAGATCTGGTAGCGAATCATGAAGATCAAACCGGGTGGCAGACATGGTATGTCCATTTCTTGAAGCCCAGGTTCCAATGTACCCAAGATCTTCATAATCATCATGTTGAAACCAGTGGATATGCATGTTGCGTGCTATTGGATCCAGGATCGGCACTGCATTTACCGAGGTAAATGCGAATCAGATTTTTCCGAGTTTGTCTTTAACATATTTGCCGGTGTAGGATTTTTCACACTCAGCAAGCTTTTCAGGAGTTCCTTCAAAAACTACAAAACCACCCTGATCACCTCCTTCAGGCCCCAAATCAATGACCCAGTCGGCTGTTTTTATTACATCCGGGTTATGCTCAATAACAATCACCGAATGGCCTTTTACAATCAGTTCATTCAGGGCTATCAGTAATTTGCTGATATCATGAAAATGCAGGCCTGTAGTAGGTTCATCAAAAATAAAGAGGGTAGGGGTTTCACTGGCTCCCTTGCTTAAGAAGGATGCCAATTTTATCCTTTGGGCTTCACCTCCAGAAAAGGTATCTGAGGATTGGCCTAGTTTTAAGTATCCAAGGCCTACATCAGACAAAGGCTTTAATTTAGCAACGATCTTGCTGCAGCTGTTATGTTTTGAGTCATGTTTTGAAAAGAATTCAATGGATTGCTCAATAGTGAGGTCGAGGATATCAGCAATGCTGTGATCCTGGAATTTAACATCCAAAACCTCATCTTTGAAACGTTTCCCCTTGCAGGAATCGCAGGTTAGCTGGATATCAGCCATAAACTGCATTTCCACTTTTACAATGCCATCACCTTCACATTCCTCGCATCTTCCACCTTCGATATTGAAAGAGAAAAAGCCTGGTTTGTATCCGCGCAACCTTGCAAGCGACTGATCTGAGAATAGATTCCTGATTTCATCATAGGCTTTTACATAGGTTGCAGGATTCGACCTTGAGGATCGACCTATTGGGTTCTGGTCGATCATTTCAACACTGAACACCCTGTTGAAGTCACCATCAAGTTTGTCAAATTTTCCGGTTCGTTCACCATAGCCGCCATGCATTTTCTTCAGGGCAGGATAAAGGATTTGTTTAACCAGGGATGTTTTTCCTGAACCACTAACTCCAGTTACAACAGTTAAGGCCTTAAGAGGGAATTTAACACTGATATTCTTAAGGTTGTTTTCCCTGGCACCTTTAACTTCAATGAAATCATGCCAGCGACGCCTTGAAATCGGAACATCTATCTTTAACTGCCCCCGAAGGTACTTTCCTGTCAGACTTACATTATCCTCCATCAATTCCCGGAAACTTCCCTGGAAAACCAGTTCACCGCCATGACTCCCTGCGAGGGGGCCTATATCAATCACCTGGTCTGCGGCTTTAATCACTTCTTCTTCATGTTCTACAACAATAACAGTATTTCCGATATTTCTCAACCCTTTCAGCACTTCCACCAGCAGGTGGGTATCACGCGGGTGCAGTCCGATACTGGGCTCATCAAGTATATACATTGATCCCACCAGGCTGCTGCCTAATGAAGTAGCCAGGTTTATCCTCTGGGATTCTCCACCGGAAAGGCTGTTAGATAGCCGGTTAAGTGTTAGGTATGGTAAACCAACATTGCATAGGTAATGCAGGCGATTCCTGATTTCAACCAATAATCTTCCAGCTACCTTGGCTTCGAACTCAGTCAACTGAATAGTATCAATAAAACTGAGTGCTTGTACGACAGGCATTAAAACCAGGTCAGTAACAGATTTGCCATGTATCCTCACAAAATTTGCGTCTTTTCGCAACCTTGTACCTTTGCAATCAGGACATACCGTTTTTCCCCGGTACCTTGAAAGCATAACCCTGTATTGTATCTTAAAAGTCTGGCTCTCAACCATCCTGAAGAAATCATTTATTCCCTCAAAGTGGCTGTTGCCTTCCCAAAGCAATCTTTTTTGATCTGCAGACAGATCGAAATAAGGTTTATGGATAGGAAAGTCAAATTTGTGGGCATTGCGAACCAGTTCTGTTTTGTATTCGCTCATCTTCTCACCTTTCCAGCAAGCCACAGCATCATCGTACACTGAAAGGCTTTTGTCAGGTATAACCAGGTCTTCATCAATACCTATAACAGATCCAAATCCTTCGCAGGTCTTGCACGCGCCATATGGGTTATTGAAACTGAAAAGATGGACAGAGGGTTCTTCAAATGTAATTCCGTCAAGTTCAAACCTGTTGGAAAACTCTTCTTCTGATTCTTTATCTTCAAAGCTATAACTTACATAGCAGGTTCCATCTCCCTCAAAAAATGCAGTCTGGGCAGAATCAGCAATTCGCGATGCAAATTCTTCATCCATTGAATCAACGGTAAACCTGTCAATCAGGATGAATAATCTACCTGGTGTAAACTCGGTATGATGAGAAATAACTTCTTCAATCTTAAATATTTCTCCCAGGTATAAAACCCTAGTAAAACCCTGTTGAAGAATCACTGTCAGATGCTCTTTCAAGCTCCTGTCTTCTTTTAGTAATAGCTTGCAATAAATAAGGATTTTACTCTGATCCGGAAAAGATTTTATGAAATCTACTACATCTGTAACAGAATGTCGCTTGACAACATTGCCTGAAACTGGTGAATAAGTTACTCCAATTCTTGCAAAAAGTAGTTTGATATATTCATAGATCTCAGTTGAAGTACCAACGGTGGATCTGGGATTCCTGGTATTTACTTTCTGTTCAATAGCTATGGCTGGAGCAATCCCTTTGATATAATCGACTTCAGGTTTGCTCATGCGTCCCAGAAATTGCCTGGCATAAGCACTAAGGCTTTCAACATACCTGCGCTGACCATCAGCATATAGGGTGTCAAATGCAAGTGAAGATTTTCCCGATCCTGACAAGCCTGTTATAACCGAGAGTTGATTCCTTGGAATCGCAACTGATAGATTTTTAAGGTTATTAACCCTGGCGCCTTTGATCAGGATAAAATTCCGCGGATCAAGCTTGTCAATATCGTATTGGCGCATAGTAGTTTCTGGAATTCATTCTCCAGCCTGAAACGTAGGAATCACTTGCAGTACTGGCTCGAATTTGGCGATGCAAAATTACTCAATCCTTTTGAGTTATTCTAAATTCCTTGAAATATGTATAATTAGTGATCGTTGAAAAAGAATAGTTAAAAATTCTTAAATGCCTGTTCTTCCTAAAATTACATCAAATTAGGGTATTACTTTTCAAATTGAGGGCTATTAAAAGATGAACAAATTTCATTGGGAGGAACTGATTTTTCGAAAATTGCTTTATATTTGCACAACCAACGAAATAAATGCAAGAATTTTAATCATCATTTTCCAGCATCGTGTTGGAATATTAATCAATAGGAGGGCCCTTATCGACAGATTTCTACGCTTTTAGACACACTCATTACTAACTAATCCAGGAGCGATGGAAGCCCCCTATGTTAGCGATCAGGAGCTAATAAGCGATTATCTGTCCGGTAATCACAACAGCCTCGAGGTCCTTATCAACCGTCACAAGCAAAAGGTTCAATCTTACATTCTTCTCGTTGTCCGGGATAGACACCTGGCCGATGATATTTTCCAGGATACCTTTATCAAGGTTATCAATACCTTGCGTTCCGGTACCTATAAAGAAGAGGGTAAGTTCATCCAATGGGTAATGCGTATTGCCCACAACCTTATCATTGATTTTTACAGGAAATCAAAGAGAATCCCGGTATTGGATAACAATAGCGAAGACGGAGATATCTTTGATAACCTTAGGATTATTGATGATTCAATTGAAGAACGGATCATTGTTGACCAGATTCATGAGGATGTTCGCCGTTTGATCAATTACCTTCCGGATGAACAACGCGAAGTATTGATGATGCGGCATTATGCTGATATGAGTTTCAAGGACATTGCCGAACAAACGGATGTCAGCATTAATACTGCTTTGGGCAGGATGCGTTATGCACTGATCAATCTTCGGAAAATGATTGAACGTAAGGAAATTACACTGACCGTTTAAAAAGAAAAATAATTTCTGCCTGTTAACAATATTGTGAAGTAAACTGTCGTTTATCTGGTATTACAAACCAATACCAGTTTCATGACAAAAAGCTTTACCCTTGAAAATGTTCTTACCCAGCAGTCAAGCCAGAATAAGTCAGGAAAATCAATAAGAATTCCTTCGAATGAATCAGTAAATATGATCGTTCGCTATTCCATGGCACTGGAGGTGATCAGAACTCAACATTCGGGAAACTGTTTCCTGATTAAAAATTAGGTTTTTGAAACCGCATACAAACCCGCCATTGAGCGGGTTTTTTTATTGTTTGGAATGAGTAATTTTGATGAAAAAAGAAACGGTATGCGAATAACTATAAAGAGGCGATTCCAGATGTTTATCGACTATTTTTCGGAACATATGCCTTTAGCTGAAACGGAACTTGTATACAAATCTCCTTATGAGTTACTGGTAGCTGTCATTTTATCAGCTCAGTGTACCGATAAGCGTGTTAATATGCTAACTCCAGCCTTTTATTCAAGGTTTCCGGATGCAGAATCCCTTGCAGTAGCTGAATATGATGAGGTTTTTGAATTGATAAAGAGTTGTTCCTATCCAAATAATAAATCCAGGAACCTGCTTGGAATGGCTAAAACATTGCTGGAACTTTTCGATGGGGTTGTGCCTTCCGATATTGATGAGCTTCAGAAATTGCCTGGGGTTGGAAGGAAGACAGCAAACGTGATTGCTTCGGTGGTCTTCAATAAGCCGGCCATGGCAGTCGATACGCATGTATTCAGAGTAGCTGCAAGGATTGGATTGACGGTCAATGCAAAAAAACCATATCAAACCGAAATGCAGCTGATCAGGTATATTCCAGAAGAACTGATTCCCAATGCCCATCATTGGCTAATTCTGCATGGCAGATACGTTTGCAAGGCCCGGAAACCGGATTGCCCTTCATGTGGTTTAAAGGATTTCTGCCAATATTATGTTGATTCAATTTCCGCTTCCTCAGTGGACCACAGATCTTCATCAAAATAATTATGAACCGTAATAAACCAATAGTCTTTATTATTGTTTATAAATCATCATAGTATCGTTAAACAAAATCTAATATTTGAACATTATGTCAATAATAAATGCAGGAGTTGAAGCTCCACACTTTGAGGGCATTGATCAGAACGGTCAGCATGTTGACCTGAAATCCCTGAAGGGTAGCAAGGTAGTGCTCTATTTTTATCCGAAGGATTCTACCCCGGGCTGCACTGCCGAAGCATGCGACCTTCGAGATAATTATCAGCTTTTGATTTCTAAGGGTTATAAGGTGGTGGGAGTTAGCCCTGATAATGAAAGTTCACACAAGAAATTCGCTGATAAGTATGAACTTCCATTCCCCTTATTGCCTGATCCCGATAAGAAAATTATAGAGGCATACGGAGTATGGGGACCCAAGAAATTTCTGGGTAAAAGTTATGAAGGTGTTCTTAGAACAACCTTTATTATTTCCGAAGATGGAATCATTGAGGAAGTAATTGGAAAAGTAGATACAAAAAATCATACTCAACAAATTATCAAATAGTTAACTGGTTAATTCAAAAGTTATCCAGAGCATAGATATTGTTGATAAATTCTTCCAAGAATCCGGTTTTTGACCGGATTTTTTCATTTCTATCTGCTATATTTGTCAGTGTTACGTAAGGATTAAAAACATTTTGAAACATGAGCAAAGACGAGAAAAACGAAAAACTTAATGCGCTAAAACTCACCCTCGATAAACTCGAGAAAACATATGGCAAAGGGACGATCATGAAACTGGGTGACCAGGCAATTGATGATACTCCTGCTATTTCAACCGGTTCCATTGGACTTAATGCAGCTCTGGGTGTTGGTGGTTTGCCAAAAGGCAGGGTAATTGAGATATATGGCCCTGAATCATCAGGTAAAACAACACTTGCACTTCATGTCATCGCCGAATCACAAAAAACGGGTGGAATCGCGGCTTTTATTGATGCAGAACATGCATTCGATCGCACATATGCGCAGAAATTAGGCGTAGATATCGAGAATCTGCTTATCTCCCAGCCGGATAACGGCGAACAGGCCCTTGAAATCACTGATAACCTGATTCGCTCCGGAGCAATTGATGTAATCGTCATTGACTCAGTAGCAGCGCTAACTCCGAAGAGCGAAATAGAAGGTGAAATGGGCGACTCAAAGATGGGCTTGCAAGCACGTCTGATGTCTCAGGCACTTCGTAAACTGACTTCAACAATCAGTAAAACAGGATGTTGCTGTATTTTTATCAACCAGTTGCGCGACAAAATTGGTGTTATGTTCGGTAACCCGGAAACAACAACCGGTGGGAATGCACTTAAGTTTTATGCATCCGTTCGCCTGGATATTCGCCGCCAATCCCAGATTAAGGAAGGGGAAAATGCCATCGGTAACCATGTGAAGGTAAAAGTTGTAAAAAACAAAGTAGCTCCTCCTTTCCGCTTTGCCGAATTTGATATCATCTATGGCGAAGGCATCTCCAAATACGGTGAGATCATTGATATTGGAGTGGAACATAACATCATCAAGAAGAGTGGATCATGGTTCAGTTATGGCGAAACTAAACTTGGACAGGGACGCGATTCACTTAAGAAACTGCTCGCTGATAATCCTGAACTATGCGACGAAATTGAAGCACAGGTAAAGGAGGTTCTGAAAGGCTGATCAAATTGACATGCAAAGACTCCTTCCTTCTCAAACAGTTGGAAGGAGTTTGTATTTTTGCACCCTTAATCTGCTGTAATGAAAAAATATTTCCTTGCTTCCATCTGCTTTCTGTTATTAGCAATAGTCTCCTGTAATCATACAACAACAAAAGATTCTTCAAAACTTCAGGGTGCTGATTCAGTTCTTGTTCAGCTGAATGAAAACATTGCTAAGAATCCAGCTGATGCAGCATTATTGGTTAAAAGAGCTGACTACTATCTTTCAGTTGAAAGAATGAATGATGCTCTCAAGGATGTTAATGATGCTCTGAAATTGGATCCTGTGAACAAGGAGGGAAATCTACTGCTCTCTTCGATCGATATCCTGGATGGTAAACCGCAGCAAGCTCTGGAAATTCTGAATAAAGTAATTGCCCATGACCCTGATTACAAGCAGGCATATCTAAAGAAAGCTAAGCTCTGTCTTATAATGAAGGATTATGAAAATTGTGCCCAGGCTGTGCAGAAAGTCTTTCAACTGGATCCGCACAATGCAGATGCTTATTATCTTAAGGGAGTTGCTTTAGATGAGAATAAGGAAGCGGCTAAGGCCCTGGAGGCTTTCCAAAAAGCTGTTCTTTATGATCCCAGGCATTATGACGCACTGATGCAGTTGGGCTATGCTAATAGCAAATCTAATCCGAAAATGGCAATTGATTATTTCAATAATGCCCTGAAAGTGATACCAACCAGCAATGAAGCACTCTATAATGTTGGAATGCTATACCAGGAAAACGATCAGCCAAAGAAAGCACTTGATATCTATGCCCAAATGTTGAAGGTAAATCCTAATAATAAACTCGCCCTTTATAATTCAGGCTATGTTAACATGGTTTATCTTTCCAAACTGAAAGAAAGTTATGATTTTTTTACAAGGGCAATAACTATAGATTCACTGTTTACCGATGCATATTATAACAGGGCCTACTGCTCTGAACTTAAAGGGGATTTCAAATTAGCCCGTGAAGATTATAACAAGGTTTTAAAACTCAGGGTAAACGATGAGAAGGCAATCAGCGGTTTAAACCGGCTTGATAAACATAGGAGTAAATAGACGAAAATTAGCTTTTTGTAGTTTTCATCCTTAGTAAGGCCTTTTTCTCTTCATTGCTATCACATCCGCAATTGGAACCACACCCAGTGACAACTTCTTTCTTATGAAAAATAGTCCGGGCCAGTTTGTACAATACATAACCGGATACCAAACATATGGTAGTGTAGGTTAAGATAAGCTGGATGGTAGTATTCATATTCCTTATTTAATGATTTCCGAAACTGGGGGGAAGTAATGTTTCATGCCCAGGTAAGCTATGTAGCCTGAAAAAGCAAGTAAAAGAATTGACCAGATAACAGCTGGTATCTTGGTGAATTTTTCAAGGTTTGAAGCATCTCCAGCCTTTTTCGGTGTCTTAATGCTGATCACAAAAAGAATCACACTGCTTAAAACTGAATCAACAACTACAATTAAACTGAAAAATGCAGCAGCCAGGTAAACCCAGTTTGACTGGTTGAAGTATATCAATAACAAATTAATGATGGTAAATGTTCCGGACCAGAATAATCCATATGCATTTCTTATAGAAAGTACCATCAATAAAAGGGTCAGGCTAACAAGAACAAACAGGATGAGGATATTATATCCTTTTGATAGCAGGAAAAGGAAAAGCAGCCCACAGGCGGCGGAAACCGGATATCCGGCGAGGGAGATCAAAACCTGGAAGAACTTGCTTTTTGCTTTGGTAATTGTATTTCCTGAGGTGTCAGCGAAAAGATTGACTGCAATCACTTCGCCGCTTACCAGCAAGGTCATAAAGGCATGACCGCCTTCGTGAATTAGGGTATTTACACTTCTGAAGTATTTTCCGATGACCGGGATCCTGGTCAGGAATAAGGCGATTGCAAGCAAAATGTAAAATACCAGGGTGTGGTTGCCTAGAACTTTATCCATGAAATCATGCATATCTCAGAAGATTAGATGTCCAAACTGGAAAAGGATAAGAGATGCAAGATAAGCAAGGAATGTGGTATAAAAAACAATAAATGCAGCCCATTTCCAACTGCCCGACTCCCTGCTGATAGCAGATACAACGCCAATACATGGGAAATAAATGAGAATGAACAACATGAAGCTTAGAGCTACCAGGGGGGTAAACACATTTTCCCCATAGTGCGGGCCATCCATATATTTCTGTGATTGAAGACGCTTAATGAGTGTCTGGTCGTCATGCTGCCCGGATTGATTTGCCTGGTACAATATCCCTAAGGTTCCTACTACGACTTCCTTAGCCGAAACCCCTGTCAGCAGGGCAACGCTCATTTTCCAGTCAAATCCCAGTGGCCTCATTACAGGTTCAATGAAATAACCAATCTTTCCGATATAGGAATTCTTTTGCAATTCTGCATCCATTGCCATCTTCACTTTTCCTAATTCTTCATTCCGGGCTAGATCAAAGGTTTCCCTGGCCCTGGCTTCCGCAGGTGGAGTGCTGAAACGGCTTTCAATTTCTTTGATTTGACTGAGGTATTTATCCTGGTCAGGCAAATGATGCGGGAAATATCCCAAAGCCCAGATAATTACGGATGCCAGGAGAATAATGCCGCCTATTTTGCGAAGGTATTGTCCTGTTCTATGCCACATATGCCTCAGAACGCTTTTAAGGGTAGGGACACGGTAGGGTGGCAGCTCCATTACAAACGGGACATCCTTCTTCCTGAATAAGGTTCGTCTGAATAATAGTGCGGATCCAATTGCCAGCATAATTCCGGTAAAGTACATACCAAACAGGATAGTTCCCTGGTAATTCTTAAAAAAGGCACTGATAAAGAGAATATATACAGGAAGCCTGGCACTGCATGACATAAACGGATTGATCAGCATAGTTATAATGCGGTCTCGCCGGCTTTCTATAACACGTGTTGAAAGGATTGCCGGTACATTGCATCCGAAGCCCATAACCAGTGGTATGAACGATTTTCCATGGAGCCCGATTTTATGCATCAGCTTGTCCATAATAAACACGGCCCTGGCCATATATCCTGAGTCTTCCATCAGTGAGATGAAAAGGTATAGCAGGACAATATTTGGAAGGAAGATAATCACTCCTCCGACACCACCAATAATACCCTGAACCAGCAGGTCCCTGAACATACCCTCCGGGATAGAATTCTGAACCAGTATAGATACCTGCTGGACAAGCCATTCAATACCAAGCATGGGGTAATTGCCCAGTTTGAAAGTACTGTAAAAAGTAGCCCACATAAAGAAAATGAATACCGGAATTCCCCAAACCCTGTGGGTAATAAGCGTATCAATTACTTCGCTTTTGCGTCTCTGGGCAACAGGATTGAGTTTGAATGTTTCAGCCAATGCGCCGGCTATGAAACCATATTTAGCATCAGTAATCAGCGTTTCGCTATCATCCTTTAACTCGGTTTCTATTTTGAGGATCTGCTCCTGGCTTGTTTCAAGTATATCATCACCATTAGCAAGGCCACGTATTATTGTTCTTGCCGAGCGGTCCTTTTCAAGCAGCTTTATGGAAAGAAATCGCGATGAAATAGTAGTTAAAAGGTCGTTGTTTTCATTAACCTTAAGTTTTTGCTGTATTGCCTTGATCGACGATTCAAGGGTTTTTCCATAATTGATGTGTATATGTCTGGAAGTCTGGTCCTTTCCTTCATATACCTCGATAATCTTCGAAAAAAGACTATGGATACCTTTCCCTCTGGAGGCAACAGTCGGAACGAAAGGAATACCAAGCATTTCTCCTAGATGCTTATTATCAAGCTTATCACCTTTGTTCTGTAACTCATCGTACATATTAAGGGCCACCACCAGCTGGATATCCATGTCAATAAGCTGCGTGGTAAGGTAGAGATTCCGCTCAAGGTTAGAGGCATCAACCACATTGACAACAACATCAGGCAGGGTATTGAAAATAAAATCCCTTACAAATAGTTCTTCAGGTGTGTAAGCTGTAATGGAGTATGTGCCAGGCAGGTCAGTTACGACAAATTCATAGCCTTCCTGGCGGAACCTGGCTTCTTTTGCGTCGACGGTTACACCGCTGTAATTTCCAACCCTCTCCTGGGAACCGGAAGCCATATTGAAAAGCGTGGTCTTCCCGGAATTAGGATTCCCAACAAAGGCAACATGAATGATTTTTCCCTGTGAAATAGGAGGGATGCTTGAGGGCGCTTCTTCAAAAGTTCCTGAATATGGAGCATCCTGAACAGGAGATGCATCATCCGGTTTCTCAACTTCTATCAGGCGAGCCTCACTATTCCTGAGAGAAACATTATAACCCAGAATATTGTATTCAACCGGATCCAATAAAGGCGCTTTTTTCACAACGGTCACTTCCTTCCCGACAATAAATCCCATTTCTGTGATTCTCTTGCGAAATGCTCCCCTGCCTCTCACTTTCGTGATTATCGCTTTCTCACCTAAACCTGTATCAAGTAAGGTCACAAGTATTATTTTTATTTAGTCTAAATAATGAGGCAAAGGTAATAAATATGGATTTGAAATAAATAAGATAAAGTATAATTTCAACGGGTAGTATTAATCGATGAAAGAGAGGTCTTCTTTTTCCTGCTGCTTGTTCACAATTTGATGCAGCATGGTCTGTGCAAGAAGCAATTTTGGCCCCCAGTTATTGATAAAGAGCTGTTTTACGTCATATGAGGCGTATTTCCGGGCCAGGACGGTGTTTTTGGTCATCAGGTATACGAAGTCCTTCATGTCTTGGTAAACATCAGCATAAAGCTCTGCAAGGCTTCCCTTGAGAATTTCATCCTGGCTTGGGGATGAATAATCGAGAAAATTGAATAAATCTTCTTTGCCAAATTTGTTCCTTAGGCTATTAAAAACATTTTCCCATTGTTCCTGGGTTACAAAACGTTCTGCAGCTTCTTCCTCAGGCTCTTCAGTCAGGGGAAAGAGTATTCCTCTCAAATAGAGCATAGGAGAGATTTTACTCAGAAAACTCTTCAGCTCAATTGGGTCTGCATTCTCAGTGTTTTCTATGTTAATGCAATATTCGCCTGCCAATGTCAACATTTCGACGAGGTGGCGGTCAATAAGTTGGGTATCCTCTTGCATTGAATGATCTTATATAATAGAGTTGCAAATTTAAGAACAGCTGTAATCCCAATCCCATTATTGCCAAAAAAGAATAAAAAAAGGCTGCAGTATGAACGGCAGCCTTGAAATATAGTTAAAATGCAATTACATGCGTTTTTCCTTAATACGGGCTTTCTTGCCTTTCAACTGGCGCAGGTAGAAAATCCTTGCCCTGCGGACAGCGCCATGTTTGTTGACTTCAATTTTATCGATGAAAGGTGAATGAACAGGGATGATCCTTTCAACACCAACAGTTCCGGAAACCTTACGAACAGTGAATGTTTCAGTTGCGCCTTCACCTGAACGCTGCAAAACAACGCCTTGATATTGCTGGATACGCTCTTTGTCACCTTCCTTGATTTTATAATGAACGGTGATGGTATCACCTGCCTTAAATGCAGGAGCCTGCTGTTTCACGATCAAATGTTCCTCCACGTAGGTAATTAACGCCTTCTTACTCATTGCTTTATGTATTTATTATTCGGGTTCGTCAAAAATGAGTGCAAAAATACGTTTTTTTTCTGATACAAAACAAATGTCATAGCTATTTTTCTACAGGCAATTGTTAATAACTCATTTGACCAAGTCTTGAAATAACGAACTTGCTATTTGATAATTTTGTCAAAATCAATCTGGTCAGGCAATCGGTATATTCAGGTTGCCAGGCATTTAAATTATTTGGATGGACCTTTCATACATCATCAATATCCTGGGAGAGGATGAATTTGGAGAACTGAATCCTGTTTCCCCACCGATTTACCAAACTTCAAATTTTTACTTTAAGTCGGTAGATCAATTCCGGAAAGCAATCTCCAACGAAAAGGAAAATTGGATTTATTCCAGGGGTAATAATCCGACTATCAACTTATTATGTAAAAAACTTGCGGCACTTGAGGGTGCAGAAGATGCACTTGTATTTGCGAGCGGAATGGCTGCAATCTCAGGAACTATCCTTGCCAATATTAAAACAGGGGATCATATTGTCTCAGTGCGTAATCCCTATTCCTGGACAGATACCCTGATGAACAGGAAAATCCTTCCGGGCTTTGGTATTGAAGTTAGTATGATAGATGGCACGAACATCCAAAATATAATGGCTGCATGCAGGCCAAATACAAAGGTAATATACCTTGAAAGTCCGAATTCCTGGACATTTGAGATGCAAGACCTGGAAGCTGTCGGGAAATTTGCAAGGGAAAAAGGGATAATTACAATCATAGACAATAGCTATTCAACGCCTCTTTTTCAGAAGCCCCTGAGCTATGGCATTGACCTCGTTGTTCATACAGCATCCAAGTACCTGGGTGGTCATAGTGATACTGTTGCTGGTGTCTGCTGCGGGTCCAGCGAGTTGATCGACAAAATCTTTCAAAACGAATTCCTTACCCTGGGTGGAATTATGTCTCCAATGAATGCCTGGTTGGTATTGAGAGGTCTCAGGACACTGCCTTTAAGAATGGAGAGAGTATCACGGAGCACAGGGCAAATTGTGACATTTCTGTCTAGTCATCCGAAAGTGAAAAGGATCTATTATCCCTACCATCCCAGTCATCCACAGTTCGAACTGGCCAAAAAACAAATGAGCCAGGGATCAGGTTTATTTACTGTCCAGGTTGAAAGTGAAGATATCGCCGCCATTGAACAGTTCTGCAATTCATTGAAATATTGGAGAATGGCTGTTTCATGGGGCGGATTTGAATCGTTGATAATCCCTTCATGCACTTTTGTCAGGCCCGGATTATACACAACGTTACCTGCCAATCTAATTCGCTTTTCAGTCGGACTTGAAGATCCCAAATCCCTGATTGGTGACCTGGAAAAATCATTTGAGTTGCTGTAGAAAACTGTAGTTCGCTGTTTGTTATTTGCTCCGCCCCCGATTAACCCATTCGAAATTTGAAAAAGGGAATTCGCATTTTCACTGATTACTTGTTATTCGGCAATATCTATATTGCTGCCTGTGCAGTTTCAATTGCTCTTTCTACTTTTCTTTTCCTGCATAAAGAGCCGGATATTCTATTACTATGCTTCATCTTTTTTCTGACAATAATTAGTTATGATTTACATGCCTATTTCAACCCATTGCTCGTGCAATCCTCAGTTCGAATGAGTTGGATCAGGGTTAACAAAAGCACTCTCCTTATTTCAATGATTGTCGCTTTTGCAGCTGCATGTTACTGTTTCTTTCTTCTTCATCATTTATTTAGCTGGTTCCTGCTGCTAACCTTGCTCACTCTTATCTATTCCCTTCCTCGAATCTTTCCTCCTTTGAATGACTACCTGATTTTTATCCAGAAGATCAAGGTATTTTATCTTTCCATGATTTGGTTGATGGTAACTGTTTTTACACCGATAATCAGTTCGGGAAGCAAAATAGATTTCTTTGCAATACTGGGAATTTCCAGCACCTACTTCTTAATATTATTAGTATGCTTAATCTTTGATGAAAGGGATAAGAACCAGCTAAGTTATGAACAGAGAGCCAGCATTTTAAAGAAATTGAATAATCAGAAGACATCCATGTTCTTCCATTCCGTTCTAATGTTAGCTGTTGGTTCTACTATAATAAAAGAGATCTTGTACCCTGATCTGTATATTTTCACAGCTAACTTAATTGCTCAGATTGCTGTATTGCTGGTATTCATTACGAGGAAAACCGATCGAACAGATTATTGGTATTACCTGCTGGTGGATGGAATATTACTAATCCCGGGGCTCATGCTGTTTCTCCTGAAAATGAGCTCAACTTCCTGAATTAGTGCTAAATTGACTTACTGATCAAGTAGTCCAGGCCTTCTTGCTTTGGTTCTTTCAATAGCTTTTTCTGACTGCCATTTCCTGATCTCCTTATCGTTTCCTGAAAGAAGCACATCCGGCACTTTCCAGCCATTATATTCGGCTGGCCTGGTATAAACTGGGTGAGACAAAAGCTGGTCTTGAAACGAATCGGAAAGCGCTGACATTTCATCATTCAGGACTCCGGGGATCAGCCTGATTAATGAATCAGCCAAAACAGCCGCCGCCAGTTCCCCGCCCGAGATTACATAATCACCAATAGAAACTTCCAGGGTAATGAAATGTTCCCTGATCCTCTCATCTATGCCTTTGTAATGGCCGCACAGCATAATGAGATTGCCCTTCAGGGATAGTTTATTGGATAAGGACTGATCAAGCAGAACCCCATCGGGAGTAAGGAAAATTATTTCGTCGTATTCTCTTTCAGATTTTAGCTTTTCCATACATCTGGCAATCGGCTGTATCATCATTACCATTCCAGCATCCCCACCAAATCCGTAATCATCAACATTCCGGTGTTTACTAAGGGCATAATCCCTGATATTGTGAATATAGATATCAGCAAGCCCTTTATCCTTAGCTCTTTTAACGATTGAATGGTCAAAAGGCCCGGTGAACATTTCAGGAAAGATGGTCAGGATATCAATACGCATGGTAAGAATTATGTGGTCAAATTTAGTGAATGCTGGCATAAAGATGTTCGTTCAGCCTAAAATATGGCTAGTATTGTATCCATTAATGAGTCAGTTGCTGGAAAATCAATATATAGAAGCAAACAACCTAGCTCAGGAATTGTTACTTTTGTAATATCCTAAGAAACTGACATGAAACTTACCTTCTTCCTGTTCCTGGCAATAATGCTACAGTTCATAGCCCAGGCACAAACTTCCGCTCAAAAACTATATCTCGTAAACTTCAGGGATAAAGGCAATCAGAAATCACATTTAGAGGTTCCAACTCAAATTCTGTCATCCCAGGCTGTTAACCGCAGGATGAAATTTAATATTTCTTTGGACCAGTCTGATTTACCTGTTAATGAGCAATATGTGAGGCAGGTATCAAACAATAGCACTCGAGTATTATGCAGGTCCAGGTGGTTTAATAATGTATTGATTGAAACAGATCAGTCATCAGCAAAACAGATTCAGTCGTTGCCTTTTGTAACTGAAATCAAAGAAGTTAACAATCAATTCAAATCAGGTACGAGCTTAGTCGCAACCCAATCCGCCGGGCTCCTTCAGAATCCAGGTTTAAGGCATACGTCAGGGACCAAATCATCAAATGCCGACGTATTTGATTATGGGTTGGCTGGTAATCAGATACATATGCTTAAAGGCGAATTCCTTCATAATCATGGTTATGCCGGGCAAGGAATGACTATTGCGGTAATAGATGCAGGTTTTGGCCTGGCAGATACAATGGCAGTTTTTGATAGCCTTCGCATAAACAATCAAATAAAGGGGACATTCAATTTTGCTCAGCCAGGTCAAAGTGTATATGATCCTTCAACCAGCTTTCATGGTACCGAAGTATTGTCAACAATGGCAGCGAATATGAGCGGGGTTATGATTGGTACGGCTCCTAAAGCCAATTACTGGTTATTTCGCACTGAAGTTGCTGCTACTGAATATATCATTGAAGAGTATTACTGGGTTAGTGCTGCTGAATACGCAGATAGCGTTGGAGCTGATATCATTAATTCCTCACTGGGTTATACAGTGTTTATGGATCCAACCACCAGTCATACTTATGCTGATATGGATGGGAACACAACCTATGTGACCATTGGTGCGGACAAGGCTGCGGAAAAAGGGATACTGGTTGTAAATAGTGCAGGTAATGATGGCAGTGATGATTGGAAATACATTGGCGCTCCTGCTGATGGGGATAGTGTTTTTACGATTGGAGCTGTTGATGGATCTGGCGTTTACGCATATTTCAGTTCCAAGGGGCCAACATATGATGGTAGGATTAAACCTACTATAGCAGCAATGGGTTATAATGCAACTGTATTTACACCTTATGGTGTTTCGTTTGCAAGTGGCACTTCATTTTCATCTCCCATTATTGCGGGTATGTCAGCATGTTTATGGCAGGCAGCTCCGGCTCTCAATAATATGCAAATCATTGAGGCGTTGAAAACAACTGCCAGTCAGGCAAATGATCCTGATACATTAATGGGCTGGGGAATTCCAGACTACTCAGCTGCCTATGGAGTGCTGGGATTTAACGATAATGAAGAATCTTCTGCTCAAGAATTAAAGGTATATCCCAATCCTTTTTCTGATCAGCTATACATTGAACTCGCTTCAGCTATTCCTGGAAAGGCTGCTCTTCAATTATTTGATCTGACAGGACGCCAGGTAATGATTCGGTCGTATAGCCAGGATCCTCCTCTTAAATTCATTCATCTGGAATTAGGAAATAATATCCCGGAAGGAGTATACCTGCTCCGGATTAGTACGAATGATGCTGTATATTCTTCCAGGATCATTAGAAGATAGTGCCCTATTCGTAAACTTTTCTTTCAAAGGCTTCAGAGCACAACTGCCAGGGGAAAAACATTTCTGTATTCATAACCTTGTTATTTGCAATATACATATAAATTACTTAAATATATCTTCAGGTTGTAATAAGAGGTAAAATATCATAATCTCTTACGTAATTAATCATTTCAGGAAGTATTCAATCTATTTAACTGTTAAAGGATACGAAGATTTAACACTTGCCTACGCCCACCTGGGATTTTTCACATCCTTCATGAGTTAAGAAACCAATATTGTCTGCCTGATTTATAAATGTAGAAATTGTAGAGATTTCATCAAAAGGAATTTCAAAAAGGATGCGTCCAGACAATTATTTACAATCTTCTCTGAATTGAAGTTTTCAATCCTAATTCACGAACTCACTATTTATTCTAAAAACATTATTTGGGTCAAATCACAATGTCTGAAATAGGGGAGTATTATAATGGGAATTTAGATATTTATCCAACAAATGACAAGTTACGCAAGTAAACTAATCACGCATTCACAACTGTAACCCTGCAGCCATCTGTAAACATAAGACGGTTACAAAACTAACTACCAGTATCTTTTAGTAATATATACAAATGTTAACTGTGGATTACGGATGTAAATCAGCTAGCATGTACAATTAGATGACTATTAAGTTATATGTATCATATAATCAATATTATATAAGATGTATCTAAACCATATCATTAATAAAAGTGCTGGATTCGTTAAACCTTGTTAATATTATCTATATAAATTATAAATGATTATTTATCAATAATATAGGATGTCATATTTGAATAATAACTTATTAAGTCAACTGGCTGATTTACATAGTTATATATTTATAATTAATTTAGAAACAATTGTGAAAGTATAATTTCTACATTTGTATTATTCTATTCATTGGTTTATAAATGGAATTTATATGAAAGACAGGATCATTTTATTGATAAAGGCAAAGAATTATACTGCCGCTCAATTTGCTGATGAGATTGGTGTTCAGAAATCAGGTATTTCACATATTATCTCTGGCAGGAATAATCCTAGCCTGGATTTCGTACAAAAAATTCTACAACGATTTCCAGAAGTAAATATGGATTGGTTAATCATGAGTAAAGGCCCAATGTTTTCGAGTGACAGCATAAGACCTGTTTTGACGGAACCAACTCTTTTTACGCCGCATGAAGTGAATATTCCGACCTCTGATCTGTTTACAACAGAAATATCTCAACCAGAAACGCCAAAAATAGATGCTAAAATTGTTGCAGAGCCTGAAAAGACTGAGCAGACCGGTAACTGGTCCTCACCCCCGGAAATGGAACAAAAATCTTTCGATTCTGTAATTGAAAAAAAATCTGTCAATTCTGTAATAGAAAAAAATATCCCTGCCAAAGAAGAGATATTGGCAGGGAATCCTAAAAAGGTTGTAAAAGTATTGTTCTTTTATTCGGATAAAAGTTTTACAGAATTTTATCCGGAAAGTTAAACCCTATCAAAAAACGAAAAGAAGAAATTACTTTCCTGGATGGCAGTTTCATCTGCATCTGAACCGTGAACTGCATTTTGCTGTATTGAAGTAGCAAACCTTTTCCTTATTGTTCCTTCTGATGCTTGTTCAGGGTTAGTTGCGCCAATCAATACCCTGTAAGCTTCAACAGCATTGGTTTTTTCCAGGATAGCAGCCACAACTGGCCCGGATGACATAAATTCAACCAGGTCCTTGTAAAAAGGCCTTTCACTATGGATAGCGTAAAATTCCTCAGCCTGGTGTTTTGTTAAATGAACAAGACGCATTGCCTTGATCTGAAATCCGTTTTTAAGTATCTGATCCAGTATAAGGCCCGAATTACCTGCCTTCACAGCATCAGGTTTAATCATTGTAAATGTGATATTACCGTGCATATTTATAGAGTTAGTGATTACAAAGATATATTGTAATAACGATCAATCCTTCATAAAGTTTTAATTGATAATTTTGCATTTCTTTATTTGATAAGATTCTGCATTGTTGAACTTGCTTAGCCATTCGATCAATTACTTCCAGAAGCTGGTTTCTGAACCTGCCAATATACTGGTTGTCTCTCACTATAACCCTGATGGAGATACCATAGGCGCTTCTCTTGCATTATACCATTTCCTGAAAAAGAAAGGGCATAGAGCACATGTTCTTGTTCCCAATGATCCTCCGGGATTCCTTAAATGGATGCCTGGAAGTGAGGAATTAATTATTTATCAAGCTGATAATGAATATGGTAACCAGCTTATACAATCAGCAGATTCCATATTCTATATGGATTTCAATTCATCCTCCAGGGTCAAGTTTTTCAGTGAACAGCTTATAGCTTCACATGCTACTAAAGTATTGATTGATCATCATCTTCAGCCGGAGAATGAATTTGATATGGCCTTTTCCGTTACAGCGGTTTCCTCGACTTCTGAATTGTTGTTTATGATACTGGAAGAAGCCGGTTATGGCAATGATGTTAGCAAGGAGATGTCAGAATGCTTATTTATAGGTATAATGACTGATACAGGATCTTTCAGTTATGCATGTAATCGTCCGGAAACATTCCAGGTAACAGCCAAATTGATTGCTACTGGTATTGATATTGAGAAACTGCACAGGCTGGTATATGATACTTATTCTGAAAGTCGTATGCGGTTGCTTGGACATTGTCTTAGTGACAGGTTAAAGGTCCTGCCTGAACTTGGAACTGCCTATATCTGGTTAACCCGGGATGACCTTGAACGATTTGAGTATCAGTCAGGTGATACTGAAGGAGTTGTAAATTATGCACTCAGCATTGAGAAAATTTCTCTTGCTGCGCTTTTTACAGAACGTGATGATCGGATTCGCCTTTCACTTCGGTCAAAGGGCAATTTTTCGGTAAATGAGATGGCCCGTAAGCACTTCAACGGCGGGGGACACAGGAATGCTGCCGGTGGTGATTCATTTGAGTCTATGGAGCAAACACTTGCAACTTTTGAATCACTTCTCCAGGAATACAAACAGGAGCTTGAACATAATCTCTTGAATTACCATAGTAAAGCTCTTTAGTTGATGAGAAAGTTACCCTGGTTCATATTGTCGCTCTCACTGTTCTGCCTCAGTTCTGGCTGTGGAAGTAGCTCAGGTGAGAAGAAACAGAAAGAGGTTAATACGAATTCTTTGCGGGAACCCTTGTTAAAGGCTAACCAGGCTACCATAGTGACTGAAGATCAACAAATAAATGACTTTATTAGCCGCTATGGATGGAAGATGAAAGAGACTGGCACAGGCTTGAGATACCTGATCTACAAACATGGAGAAGGTACATTTGCCAGAAAGGACAAAATCGTTACACTAAACTATGAAATTCGATTGATTTCAGGAGACCTGGTCTATTCATCGAAAGAAACCGGCCCTAAGGTTTTTAAAATAGGTAGCGGCGGTGTTGAAAGCGGGCTGGAAGAAGGCATTCTTTTTTTCCGAGTAGGGGATAAGGTAAAAATGATCCTGCCATCCCATTTAGCATGGGGATTGATTGGAGATCAGGACAGAATTCCGCCAAAATCAACAGAAATATATGATATTGAAGTACTAAGCATAAAATAAATCAAAATCAAATCCATAATCTAATCCAAGCAAAATGAGAAAAACAGGTTCAATCATGTTATTGGCAGCAGCAACTATTGCAATATTCTTTGCCTGCTCCAAATATCCGGGTTTCAAAAAATCAGAAAGCGGCTTTTATTACAAGTTCTATGTGCAAAATGAAGATTCCATCAAGGCTGATACGAACTTCATCCTGACCATGAATATCAGGTATAGGGTAAATGTTAAGGGTAAGGACAGCGTCTTTTTCAATTCAAGGGATATGAACAAGCCATTCCAGCTTGGTATTCAGAAACCTCAGTTCAAGGGCGATGTATATGAAGCATTTGCCATGCTTCACCAGGGCGATAGTGCAACCTTCATTCTTGGAGCCAAGGACTTCTTTACCAAGACTGCAAGTTATCCAAATGTTCCGGCGGGGATCGATAGCACTACCAGGATCTATTTTGATGTTAAAGTATTAAAGGTTGAATCGCTTGAACATATGAAGAAAGAGGCTGAAGCCAAGGCTGCCAAGCTCAAAAGTGAAGAAGCTGGTAAAATGCAAAAGTTTATTTCTTCGAAAGGAATTACTACTCCTCCAACCGAAACCGGAGTATATTACCTAGAAGAAAAACCTGGTGCCGGCAGGCTGATTCAGAAGGGAGATATTGTAAAAATGGATTTTACTGTTTTAACGATTGAAGAGAAAAAAGTATTTTCGACTCTTGACCGCAAACAACCAATCTCTTTTGAATTCGGTCAGCCTTTTGATACCAAAGGCCTGGATGAAGGAATTGGCAAGATGAAAAAAGGGACCAAGGCTCGTATTGTTGTTCCATCAGCTGTTGGGTTTGGCGAAAGAGGCAGGAAAGACATGAATGGCAATGAAATTATTGCTCCCTATAGTCCTGTTATCTATGATGTCGAGATAGTCGATATTCAAACGAAAGCTCAGCATGAAAAAGAAGTAGCTGATAAAGCTGCAAAAGATAAAGCAGAAGCTAAAGTGGCTGAAGCTAAAGAACCTGGCCTTATCCAGTCATACATGAAGGATAAGAATATTTCTGCCCGCCCATCAGCAAGTGGACTATATTACATAGAGAAAGTAAAAGGAAAAGGTCCCCATGCTGCAAAGGGAAAAACAGTCAGTGTTCATTATACTGGCCACCTTTTGGATGGAACCGTCTTTGACACTTCATTGAAAGGTAATCCGGCTAAACCATATGAATTTGTTCTGGGCGCCGGCCAGGTTATCCAGGGTTGGGACGAAGGCATAGCCTTGATGAATGAAGGCGGAAAAGCTACTCTCATCGTTCCGTCAAAACTTGGATACGGCTCTAATGGAAGCGGAAGCGTTATTAAACCATTTTCTCCGCTTGTATTTGATGTGGAATTGGTAAAAGTGAAATAATTTCACAGTTTATTAATTGAAGCAGGCTGTTGTGTATAACAACAGCCTGCTTCTTTTATGGAATAACAGACTTAAGGTAAATTCACAATTATTGTCTTTCGACAATAAAGAAAGGATTCAGCAGGGACTCTTTGTTATAAATGATTGCTTCTGATGTTTCAGGATTGAACACCTGGCATTTTGCATGCAACGCAATGGCGTGACCGGCTGCAGTGTCCCATTCCATTGTTGGGCCCAATCGAGGATAGTAATCAGCAGAACCTTCAGCTACCGCACAGAATTTTAGAGAACTTCCCTTGGAAAGGAAGGTGACTTTCCCCCTAGATGCACTTATTTGTTGAATCAAATTGGAAGTTTCCTCATTTTGGTGCGACCTGCTTGCCACAATTACATAATCTTCACTATTCAACATTACAGGAAGCCTGGAAGAATTCTCCAGGATATCACTAAAAGATGGAAAGGGTTCCTGTTTAAGATAACTGCCATCAACTCTGAAAGCTCCATATAATGGCAGTGCAAAATACAGTAGATCAGGGACTGGAGCATATACAACACCGGCAATGGAGCGAGAATCTTCGATGAGGGCAATGTTTACCGTGAAATCACCATTCCGGTTAATAAATTCCTTAGTTCCATCCAAAGGGTCAACCAGCCAGAATGATATCCAATCTTTCCTCTCATGAAATGGTATGTCAGCACCTTCTTCGCTTAGTATAGGCAGGTTTGTTTTTTCGAGGTATTCCGCTATAATTGAATGGGCACGCTGATCTGCAAGTGTTAACGGGCTTTTATCACTTTTAAGCTCAATGGCAAAATCAGTTGCATAAACATCCATTATTGCGGTTCCGGCCTCAATAGCTGCACGAATAGCAATATTTATCAGGGAATCAATCATAGTTGGAACGATAGTGTTAGCCATTAATGAGACAAATTAGATTATAATTTCCCCCTGCTTTCAAGTTGAGATTTGAATGCCAGCATGTCATCACGAAGCCTGGCTGCTTCATAGAAATCCAGTTCTTTGGCAGCCTTTTCCATGGCTCGTTTGGTTTCATCAACCAATTTCTTCAACTGATCCTTGTTGAGGTATTTTACCAATGGATCAGCAGCGTCATTAATTTTTTCTTCTTCAATGTATGGCTTTGGCGCTTTCGAGGAAGAATTGACAACTGATGTCTGGCCCATTATATCACCAGTGCTCTTCAAAATAGCAGTTGGAGTAATATTATTATCCGTATTGTATTTGATTTGCTTTTCCCTTTTTCTCAAAGTTTCATCCATGGTTCGCTGCATGGAATCCGTGATTTTATCAGCATAAAATATAACCTTGCTGTTTATATTTCTTGCGGCCCTTCCCGCTGTTTGGGTTAATGATCTTTCCGAACGAAGGAATCCTTCTTTATCCGCATCAAGGATTGCGACCAGTGAAACTTCAGGCAAATCCAGGCCTTCGCGAAGCAGATTCACTCCAACCAATACATCAAATGTTCCCAGCCTGAGGTCGCGCAATATTTCAATTCTCTCAAGTGTATCTACTTCAGAATGAATATACCTGCAACGGATACCAAGTTTGGTCATATACTTTGTAAGCTCTTCAGACATCCTCTTGGTCAGGGTCGTCACTAAAGTACGTTCTCCAACTTTAGTCCTTTGTTCTACTTCGTCAAGCAGATCATCAATCTGGTTCAAACTGGGCTTGATAACAATTTCGGGATCCAATAGCCCAGTAGGACGGATAAGTTGTTCTACAACAATACCTTCTGTCTGGTTCAGTTCATAATCTGCAGGAGTGGCACTTACAAAAATTACCTGGCTATACATGGACTCGAATTCCTCGAACTTTAAGGGTCTGTTATCCATTGCTGAAGGGAGACGAAATCCATATTCTACCAGGTTCTGTTTCCTTGATCTGTCACCACCATACATAGCGCGAACCTGGGAAACTGTTACATGGCTTTCATCAATGACCAGCAGGAAATCGGAAGGAAAATAATCGATGAGGCAGAAAGGGCGAGCACCCGGCTGCCTTTTATCAAAGTACCTGGAATAGTTTTCAATTCCAGAACAATACCCCAATTCCCGCATCATCTCAATATCGTAAGTTACCCGGTCTTCCAGTCGCTTAGCTTCCAGGTATCGCCCGAGCTTATTGAAATACTCAACCTGCCGTGTCATATCCTGCTGAATTTCCCAAATAGCTTCCTTCATTTTTTCCTTGGAGGTAACAAAAATGTTGGCCGGATAAAGGACAATTTCTTCCAATTCCTCAATGCCTTTGCCATTCAAAGGATCAAATGATTCAAGCAGTTCAATCTCATCACCAAAAAATATCACCCTGTAGGCAATATCGGCATAAGCTGGAAACACATCCACTGTATCTCCTTTCACCCTGAACTTGCCTCTAGTCAATTCCAATTCTGTTCTGGAATAAAGACTTTCAACAAGTGCATGAAGGAACTTATTCCTGTTAACCTTGTCACCTTTATGGATATTTATAGTACTGTTGTAGAAATCGTCCGGATTTCCAATACCATAAATACATGAAACGGAAGAAACGACAATTACATCCCTGCGCCCGGAGAGTAGAGCAGAGGATGCACTTAACCTCAGTTTTTCAATCTCTTCATTGATGGAAAGATCTTTCTCTATATATGTATTCGTAACTGGAATATAAGCTTCAGGCTGATAATAATCATAATATGATACGAAATACTCAACCCTGTTATCAGGGAAAAACTGCTTGAATTCGCCATACAATTGAGCTGCCAATGTCTTATTGTGGCTTAATACCAAAGTAGGCCGGTTAATCAGCTGAACCACATTAGCTATCGTGAATGTCTTCCCTGATCCTGTAACTCCTAATAATACTTGCGCCTGGTCTCCTCTCAACAGTCCTTCCGTAAGCTGTCGGATTGCATCAGGTTGGTCACCGGTTGGAAAGTACTCTGAAGTAAGTTTGAAATCCATAATCTTTCACCTTGATTTAGCTACCACTACATTTGGATGTTTGCTACAATAGGGTAGTGATCCGAATAATTATTATGTATGGTTCTGTAATTCAGAACTTTCATTGATTCATCAGCAAAAATGTAGTCAATCCGCAGAATAGGTAATAGTTGAGTATATGTTTGTCCTAAACCAGAACCTGCTTCCTTGAATGAATCATTATGAATCCTGGCTATTTGCCTGTAAACATAGGAGGCCGGAGTATCATTGAAATCAGCACAAAGCAATACCCGGTAAGGAGATTCCTTAATGATTGAAACCAGTTCATCGGCCTGACCCGCTCTCTTTTTATAGGCATTCATCATTTTGCCAAGGATGGTAACGATTCCTTGCCTCAAATCATTGCCTTTCCCGCTGTTATTGGTCAGTTCATTCACGAAAATGTAATCCTCTTTACCGAATTTAATTGATTCAAGATGGGTATTGATAACCCGGATAGTATCTGTTGGCAATGCAATATCAGTAATGATGCAGAAATTCTGGTATGTATTGAGGAAGCTGATCTTTTGTCCCGAAACAATTGGGAATTTGCTAAACGTGGCTAGCCCGAAAGGAAGTTCCTTTTTCCCATTGTCAATATAGGCATCAAAGTAGTTTTTGAATTTGCAGGATTTCATAATGGTATCCGCATAATTGGAAGATGTTTTCTTACCACTGTAATATTCCTGTAAGCAAAGAATATCAGCGGATTCTTCTTTAAACAACCCGAATATCTGTTCCCTTGATTTTGAGAATTCTTTATTGTTCTTCCAATTGTAAAGGTCAAACAAGCGAACATTGTATGACATCACCTTGATGCTTTCTGTTGATGGCTTCTGATTGTTGCTGCCTCTCAGTTGAATTAATGAGTTAAACTGGTTAAAGCCAAGCAAAATGGTGATGAGCGATAATAAAAAGTACTTCTTAAGAAATACTAACCAGAATAAAACAAAAAATAAGTTAATAGCCAGGAAAAGAGGGTAAGCGATTCCGGCAAAAGCTATGGGCCAGAAATATGTGGGGGAGATATAACAGGCAAGAAGAGAACAGGCTAGCAGGAAAGCAAAGACCAAATTGACAAGAAGCATCAATTTAGTAGGCAATGACACTTTTTGTTTGGAAGGCTTCTTTCTGATTCTTTTTGCCATACTGCCTTCTACTTATTGCTGAATTTGAAAAGAAATTCTTTTTCTTCTTCCGTTAGGCTCTTGTAACCAGATTGAGCAATTTTATCAAGGATACTATCAATACGCTTCTGGTTTTGTGCCTTCCTCGAATTGTATTCCTCATCCGTCATTGGTTTCGGCGAAGAATATACTTTCTTCACCCTTGATCTCCTGAAAAAGGCAGGTATTTTAAAAGTTCCAAGCCAGCGGGAGAATGAGAATTTACCAGAACGTGAAGCAAGTATATACAGTAAACCGGCAAGCGCTCCTCCCAGGTGGGCAAAGTGCCCTCCTGCATTATTTGACTTAAGCATCAAAATGTCAAGTCCGATGGTGATCAGGGCAATGTACTTGATCTTAACCGGCCCTATAAAAAGCAGGCTTATTATATAGTCAGGAACCATGACAGCAGTAGCAACAACTATTGCAAGCACTGATGCGGAAGCGCCAAGTGCCATTGCGTGGCCAAGACTGGCAGAGAATGCAGGAAAGAAATTAAATGCAAGCATGAATGTGAAAGCACCAGCGATTCCCCCGATCAGGTAAACCTCGATCATTTTACGGTTCGAAAGAAATTGCAGGAATATTTTCCCGAACCAATAAAACCATAACATATTGAAAAACAAATGCCAGAAATCAATATGAAGGAACATATAGGTAATAGTTGTCCATGGCTTTAAGAACCATTGATCTATACCTGCTGGAACCGCAAACCATTGCTGGATTCTGAATAACCATAATTCTTCCAGAGGATGGTCGGCTGTCTGAAATAAATAGGCAATCACACCAACCAGGTTGATAACCAACCAAACTGCAATATTGATAACAATTAGCCTGGAAAGAGCAGATTTTTCCCTGATGAACCTACCTATCCGATCTGCTATTGGCTGAGATTGAAACATAGTTATAGAATTTCTACATTAATGCTGCAAATGAGAGCATCATTCCCAGTAATTTTTTCTTCTTCGTTTATCTTTTTGGCTCCAGTAAATTATCAGGAAGAAGCCAAATGCCATCCCTCCAAGGTGAGCAAAATGAGCCACATTGCCTCCAGTATCCATGAAACCTGAAACGAGCTCAATCAGTCCGAATACAATTACGAACCATTTGGCTTTTATAGGTATAAAAAAGTAAAGGTAGATCAGGGAGTTGGGGAATAACATCCCAAATGCCAGTAACAGCCCGAAAATTGCTCCGGATGCACCAATAACGACGGGTATATTAAGGAAATGATCCCTGTATTCAGTAACAAATGTGAGGGCAACCTGCAACGCCTGCGCATTCGTAGGATCTTCCCGGAGAGTTTGATAACTGCTTTCGAATTGTCCGAAAAATGTAAATAATTCGCCTGAACTATCGTTTATCACAAATTTATGATTTGAGACAAAATGCTGTAGATTAGCAAAATCAGGGTTATTAATGAAAGTATCCATTAAGTTCAGGACAGGATTTATCTGAAGATAAAAAACGAGGTAATGTGTTAAAGCTGCCCCGATTCCAGTGATAAAATAGAACAAAATGAACCTTTTCGGGCCCCATACATTTTCCAATACGCTTCCAAACATCCATAATGCAAACATATTGAAGAAGATATGCGAGAACCCACCATGCATGAACATATAGGTGATGAACTGGTAAGGCTCGAATTTTGAGGAGGCAAAATACCGCAGGCCCAGTATTTCAGTGAGATCAATATGAGTCGCACTGCCTAGTCCGATGGTAGCCAGAAAAAATAAGATATTGATAATGATGATGTTTTTGACAACCGGGGGGAGAACCCTGAAACCAGTTGGACTATATTGATCTAGAGCCATTTAGTTGAAGATATTTAACGTAATAATTTTTCAATTTCTGCAGAGGTAAGTATTCGAAGAATCCTGCTTCCATCCGGGGCAATATCAGGGACCTGGCAACTGAATAATTCATCAATTATTGCTTGCATTTCTTCATTTTGCAGCAACTTACCAACTTTTACTGCTATGTTATGAGCCAGAAGTCTGGCAACTTTTGCTTTCCTCTCGGAACCTAATTCAGTGCGGTTATTCTTGAAATCCTCCAACAAGCTATCTATCAGATCTGATACCTTGTCAATTGGCAAATCAGCAGGCAATGAATTAATAACGAATGACCCGCCGCCAAGTTCATTTATATCAAAACCAAGTGTTAACAGGTCCTCATTAATTTCACGAAGAATTTCGGCATCAATGGCTGAAAGCTTAATGGTATGAGGAAACAAGCTTCGCTGAGGGGCTGAAGCCTCCGAACCAAGCATCGCTCCAATCCTTTCGTACAATATGCGCTCATGTGCCTTTTGTTGATCAACAAGCATGAGGCCAGATTTTACATTTACTGCAATATACCTGTTTTGAACCTGTATAAGCCGGGATGTTGAAATTGTCTCCTCAGGAATAATCTCAATCTTGTCATTTTCTATTTTATTCTCAACCTGTGAAAAAATAGAATGTTCAACAAAAGGCTGGATTCCTGTAGTTGAAGCGTTTACAACATCATACATCTTTTCCCACTGATCCCGGTTAGCCTTGATACCATCTCCAGGCCTGCTTAAAGAGGCTGGTTTTGATGGACGATTAAATGGATTGTAATCGGGATTCAGGGTTATTGTTGGTGGCTTTGGTTCGTATCCTTTTGGAATGTTAAAATCAAAACTTTGTTCTGTTTCAAAATCCAGGGTAGGACTGAGACTAAACATTCCCAATGCATGTTTCACGGCTGATCTAAGGGAACCATACATGAGTTGTCCATGCTGAAAATTAACTTCCGTTTTTGTAGGATGGATATTTACATCAATAGAAGAAGGGTCAACTTCTATAAACAGGAAATAGGTAGGATAAGCTGCTTCAGGTATCAATTCTTCAAATGCCTGTTCTACAGCGTGATGCAGGTAAGGGTGGCGTATAAACCTGCCATTGGCAAAAAAGTACTGTTCCCCCCGGGTTTTCCTGGCGGTTTCAGGTTTTCCAATAAAGCCATAGATAGTGACCTGTTCTGTTTTCATTTCAACGGGCAATAATTTCTCGTTGATCTGGTTTCCGAATACATGTACTATTCTTTGCTTCAATCCAACCTTAGTAAGTTGAAAAACAGGCTTGTCATTGTGATGCAATGAGAATTCAATATCTGGATGAACAAGGCTTACGCGCTGAAATTCTTCAAGAATTTGGCGAAATTCTACAGTATCTGATTTGAGGAAATTCCTACGGGCAGGAACATTAAAGAATAGGTTCTTAACTAGTATTGAAGTTCCAATTGCACAGGATACTTCTTCCTGGCTTTTAACACGGGAGCCTTCAATGTTGATGCAAGTGCCTATTTCATCACCTTGTTTCCGGGTTTTTAATTCAACCTGAGCAACTGCAGCGACTGAAGCCAGAGCTTCTCCACGGAAACCAAGAGTCCGGATTGAGAAGAGATCATTTGCATCACGTATCTTTGAAGTAGCATGTCTCTCAAAACTCATCCTGGCGTCGGTTTCCGACATGCCAGAACCATTGTCAACAACCTGGATCAGCGTGCGCCCGGCATCCTTAATTATAAGCCTGATATTAGTTGATCCGGCGTCAATTGCATTCTCCATAAGTTCCTTAACAGCAGAGGCAGGACGCTGAATAACTTCACCGGCAGCAATTTGGTTTGCAACTGAATCAGGAAGTAACCGGATAAAATCAGGCATTCGTTAAGTACAGTTTAAGTAAGTTGTATTCAGATTAGTAAATCGGGAAATCAAAAATTTAAACTAATTCCAATTGTAAATATGGCTATAAATTAAATGAGATCTTTTTTATTATATTGATATGGAGCCAATTACAACCTTTCAAACAGGAATTGTCAAGATTTTACAAGCTTTCCCTTGCCATTTGGAATAATGTTCCATATTCCGGAGTAAAGGTACCTCAAAATTATTTTACTTTTGCATTAGCCCTAAGGCTTATGTTCAATTATCACATCCATTTGGCAAACAAATCGTGAATAAAAGAAAAGGTTTGGAAAAATTGATTGTTGTCGGCGACAGGGTGCTGATTCAACCCCGGACTGTTTCCAATAAAACTAAGACAGGTCTCCTTTTGCCACCGGGTTACAATGAAAAAGAAGATATCCAATCCGGCTTTGTAATAAAGGTTGGCCCGGGTTATCCTATTCCTCATCCTCCAGATGATGATGAACCCTGGAAAACTTCTGACGGGTCTGTTAATCAGAGGTATATTCCTTTGCAGCCGAAAGTTGGGGATATAGCTATTTACCTTGCTAAGGGTGCAATAGAAATAATGTATGACAATGAAAAATACTATGTTGTGCCACAGTATTCCATTCTATTGCTAGAAAGGGATGACACTCTTTTTGAATAACGAATAGATATAAAAAAAACTCCTGCCAAATGACAGGAGTTTTTTTTACGGGTGTAAATATTATTAGGCGAAAATCCTACTCTTTTTTGTTACCATGTAAAACGCCCCAAAGAAAACTCCGTTGAAAAACAGATCACCCAGGATACCATTCAGGAAAAATGGAAGTCCGGCAATATAGGCCTGCATCAACCCTGTAATCCCGGTAGAATATGGTACCATTCCGGTTGCCCAGGAAGCCATATTCGTTATCAGATAAAATACAAGAGATGACATTAAGGAGGCCGTTACTACGTTAACCATGGATACTTTGCTCTTTAGTATGAACCCAAAAGAAACAATCAGTAAAAAGCTGGCATAAACAGGGATCATCACATTGTGAAAACCAATGATGACATCGCTGAGAAGCATTGCCAGGACAGGAATCAAAAAGGCAAGTTCTTTTCTTTTCAGGTAAGTTCCACCAAATAAGGCAATAGATGCAATTGGTGTAAAATTTGGCCAATGAGGTATTAATCTAAGCATTGCACCGGCAAAAATTATACTCAGAATAAGGTAGAACTTGGGTGAGAGAATTGATTTATTCATGATCCCTTGAGTTACAGTTTTAACAACAGCAAAAGTATAAAAATACAGCCATGTTTATTCGTGAACGATGCTTTTATTCTAACAACAATATGTTGAATTTGTTAATAAATGAAAATAATAGTTATTTGAAACATATTACCCTCTTGATTTGGACATACAAACCATCAAATTGATATTTTTACCATTCATAATAACCAGTATGCCTAATTCAAAAAGATCGACATTCATATTCAAATTATTGATAATCATAGAGTTATTTATGATAATTCCATCTGTCTTTGGTCAAAAGAAAAATGTTGACCTCATTATATCAGATGCCATGATATATACCTTGGATGCTGCTGATTCAAAAGCTCAGTGCCTTGCAGTAGATCATGGCAGTATCCTTGACCTGGGAAGCCAGAAGGAAATAATGGAAGAGTATTCTTCTGATAAAGTCATCAATGTTAATGGAGCTTTTGTATATCCTGGTTTCATTGATGCTCATTCTCATTTTACAGGCCTTGCCCAATTCCTTCGTTATGCTGATCTCAATGCAGCTGAATCTTTTGACGAGGTAATATCAATTCTAGAAGATTATCATAAGAGTTATCCCGGAAGGTGGATCTTGGGTAGGGGATGGGATCAGAATAAATGGAAAAATAAAGAATTCCCTGTAAATAATCTGCTTGACAGTCTTTTCCCTGGTATTCCGGTGGTGCTTACAAGGGTTGATGGCCATGCTGTTCTTGCCAATAGTACAGCTATTTCTAAGGCTGGTATTACTCCGCCTTATACTAAAGGTGAGGTGATATTGAGTAAAGGGATAGCGACAGGAGTTTTCCTGGAACGAACCGCCGACAGGATTAAGGAATCCATTCCTTTGCCATCCTCAGAAGAAATAAAAATCCTGCTTCTTAAAGCTGCGGCATTGTGCCAGCAGGCTGGGCTAACTGGGGTAAATGACGCTGGTATTGATAAGCCAATGATCCTTTTTCTCGATTCTTTACAGAAATCAGGAAGTTTGAAGATCAGAATAGATGCCATGATCAATCCTACAAATGAGAATATGGACTATTTCATGGGAGGTAAATTTCAATCTTCTGATTGGCTTAGGGTTGGATCTGTAAAAATTTATGCGGATGGCGCACTTGGATCAAGGGGGGCATGCCTGTTGCAACCCTATTCTGATGAGCCGGAATCAAACGGTATTATAGTCACAGGTAAGGACGAAATGAGATCTATTTGTAATCGAGCCTTCATGTCAGGGTTCCAGGTCAATACGCATGCGATTGGAGATTCAGCTGTGAGGCTGGTTTTGAATACCTATGGTGAATTTCTGAAAGGAAAAAATGACCGGCGCTGGCGTATTGAGCATTCCCAGGTTGTGGACGAAAATGATTTTGATCTTTTCGGCAAATATTCAGTAATACCTTCTATACAGTCTACTCATGCAACATCCGATATGGCATGGGCAGTCCTCCGACTTGGAAAGAAAAGATTAATCAATGCTTATTCTTACCATAGGCTGATGGATGAAAATGGATGGATACCTAATGGAACGGATTTTCCGGTTGAAAATATCAGCCCCTTGCTTACTTACTATGCAGCTGTGGGCCGGATGGATTTGCAAGGTAACCCCGAAGGAGGGTTTCAGCCGGAAAATGCACTCTCCAGATCTGACGCACTTAAAAGCATTACCATTTGGGCCGCAAAAGCTGCCTTCCTTGAAAATTCAAGAGGAAGCCTTGAAAAAGGAAAACTCGCTGACTTGGTAATCCTTGATAAGGACCTCCTTCAGGTCCCTGTTTCCGATATTCCGAAAGTAAAGGTTATAATGACTATCATTAATGGTGAAGTAGTTTATCAGAAATAGGTCATGTTCATCGGCTATATTCAGCAAATGAGCTGATAATATCAATAAATTCACTGAAGATCATCGCTGTCGCTCCCCAAATAAACCTTTTCTCAAATTGATATCCGGGAGCTTCCAAGGAAAAACCGTTTTCAAAATGCAGCATTTTATGAGTGATAGCTCCCGGCTTTAAGAATTCCTCGATATCCAATTCAATAACGGCTTGAACTTCACCTGGTTCAGGTGTAAAGGTGGGTCTGGATGAAGTATAACCAACATAAGGAAACACTACATAATTGCTTCTGTTAATATAAAGCGCAGAGAGCGGGCCAAGAAGAGTTACCCTTGATTCATCAACACCAATTTCCTCTCTTGTTTCCCTGAGTGCAGTTACTGAATGATCGGCATCAGCAACTTCCTTTCTTCCTCCGGGCAGGCTGATCTGTCCTGAATGCACTCCATCGTACTCAGTTCGAAGGATCACACATGTTTGTATCTTATCTTCAAATGGAAAAAGCAGGATCAATACGCTGCTCTCAATAGCGTCATTCGGCACATCTTGTTGTAATTCATCAATCCTGTGAACAGGAGCTAATTTCAACTGAGACTGCAATCCAGGCAAAGGTTTTAACAAAGCACTCTTAAGATTAACAATAAATTCATCAAACTTTCGATACATACTTATAGCAACTTAATTGTCTTGTCCAGTTGAATGCAAATTCATAACAGTTATTAATATGGTACTTAAAAGTAAACAAAAATCGGGTGTTTAGGTTTTACCAAAGGTTGCCGGACACCAAATTCGCAGGAAATGGTTAAATTTGCATCATCCAGTGAAAATCGTTTATGGTAAAGGAGAATCCCCGAATTATTGATGAACCTGTTGAGCTTGATGACTCTGGTAAGGTCCTGGTTCTTCACAATGATGACCACAACACGTTTGATTATGTTATTGAATCGCTGATCGAAGTTTGCGGGCACGAATTTGAACAAGCTGAGCAATGTGCCCTCACAACTCATACCAAAGGGAAATGCGATATTAAAAAAGGCGAACTTTCCATCCTTAAATCCCTGCACAATGAAATGGGCAGAAGAGGATTAACAACATCTATTGACTAAAGAAACAATACAGACTTTTATGAATACAAGATTTCGCATAATTACAATTTTGTCAATTATTATTTCAATAATTGCTTGCCAGAAAGTACCCATTACGGGAAGGAAACAGCTAAAATTGATTCCCCGCAGTACAATGACCCAAATGGGCAACGAAAGCTATGCCTCATTTTTAAAGGAGAATCCCCCCGTAAATCCTCCAACAATGCAATCAGAAGAAGTAACTTCTGTCGGACAAAGAATAAGCGCAGCTGTTGAAAAATACATGAATGATAATGGTTTTTCCGATAGGATTCAGGGGTATAAGTGGGATTTCAATGTTGTTCAGAGTTCAGAGGTTAACGCATGGTGTATGCCGGGAGGGAAAGTTGTTGTGTATACCGGGATACTGCCTCTTACAAAGGATGACGCGGGACTTGCAGTTGTTTTAGGGCATGAAATTGCTCATGCTATTGCTGACCATGGCAATGAACGAATGAGTCAGCAGTTGGCCCTACAACTTGGTGGTATGTCACTTGCTGTAGCTATGCAACAAAAACCGCAACAGACGCAGAATATATTTCTTTCTGCTTACGGTGTAGGATCACAATTGGGAGAATTAGCTTTTTCGAGGCAGCACGAACTTGAAGCCGATAAACTAGGATTAATTTTTATGGCAATGGCAGGATATGATCCAAACCGGGCAATAAGTTTCTGGAAAGAGATGTCTGCCCAGGGAGGAAACAAACCACCTGAAATTTTAAGCACTCATCCATCAGATGCCAGGAGAATTGCCCAGATACAGTCCTTTTTGCCGGATGCAATGAAATATTACAAACCAGGTTCACAAGGCTATAACCTTAAACCTGGTAATACAGAACCAAAAGGAAATTCGGTCAAGACACCGGCAACCCCTTCAAATCCTCAGCCAGCAAGTAAACCTGGTAAAGGAATTAAGAGAAAATAGGTTAGCGGACGGATCTATGATAAGATTTTTAAACGCCCGCAGAAATCGGGCGTTTATTATTTGGCAGATGCACATTTGATTTACTAGATTGAAAGAGAATGAAGGATACAGATAGTGGAGAGCTATTCAAAAACTACAGGCAGCAATATGACCTGTTGATGGAATCATGCCGCCATATTTCATCGACTGAAGATAAAAATAGTATCAGGCAGGCATTTGAAGAAGTCAGGACTACTTTATTGGAAAATAGGGACGAGCGGAACGAAGAAGCCATTCTGCATTCGATTTCTGTTGCAAGGATCGTTGCTGAAGAAATGGAAATGGATACAACCGGTATACTCTCAGCATTGCTTCTCGATATCAGTTATGACAAGCCCGAGGTGATAGATTCACTAAAAAACCAATACGGTAAAAAGGTTGTTGATATCCTCATTAATCTCAAGAGGATAGCTGATCTGAGAATGGATAAAGTTTCCATCAATTCTGAGAATTTTATTCAGCTCCTTCTCACTATGGCTGTTGATGTGCGGGTTATCCTGATTCGCCTTGCTGATCGGTTGAACTTGATGAGGATCATTGATAAACTGCCAAATGAAAGCCAGCAGCAAATATCAATTGAAACATCAAATCTTTACTCCCCCTTGGCTCATAGACTTGGTTTGTACAGGATCAAGACAGAACTTGAGGAACTTGCAATGCAGCATGCATATCCTGAAGTTTTTACAGGAATTTCAAGAAAAATTGAAGATTCCAGGGATGAGCAAAATTCATACTTTAAAAAATTCATTCGACCAATTGACAAGGAATTGGCAGGCCATGGCCTTGATTATGAATTAAAGTTCCGGATCAAGTCCATTCCGTCAATCTGGAATAAAATGAAGAAGCAACATATTGAATTTGAGCAGGTTTATGACTATTTTGCTATCCGGATCATCCTAAAAAGTCCATTTGATAGCGAGAAAGATGATTGCTGGAAAGCTTATTCTCTGATCACAAATATTTACCCTCCTAATCCATCCCGGTTAAGAGATTGGATATCCGCACCCAAGCCTAATGGTTATGAATCACTTCATACAACAGTCCAGGGCCCGTTAGGAAGATCAGTTGAAGTCCAAATTAGGACTAAGCGAATGGATGAGGCAGCAGAAAAGGGGAGGGCTGCCCACTGGAAATACAAGGAAGGTCCTGCAAACCAGGCTGAAACAGCAGATCAATGGCTGGCAAGTATCAGGTCGATGCTCGAAAATTATTCTCCAGGTCAAGATGAGATGAGTGCCGGCACAAAAATGGAGTTGTTCTCCGATTATGTTTTTGCATTTACACCAACAGGAGACCTGAAAAAGCTGAAGGCAGGTGCAACAGTCCTCGATTTTGCTTTTGATATTCATACAGATGTCGGACAGAAATGTTCAGGAGCTAAAGTCAATAATAATTATGTCCCTCTGAAGCATATTTTGCACACAGGTGACCAGGTAGAGATCATAACCACAAAAAGCCAGAAACCAAATAAGGATTGGCTTACCTATGTAACTACGTCCAAGGCAATTTCGAAGATAAAAAGATGCCTTAAAGAAGCTGAATACTCCCAGGCGGATCGAGGTAAAGGCATGTTGCAGAGGAAGATCAGCCAGTTGAAGATGAACTACAGCGATGAGATTGCCAATAAATTAGTAAATGTTTACAAAGCTGCAAGTACCCTTGACCTTTTCCATGGCATAGCCGAAGGCAAATACGACCTGATAAAAATCAAGGAATTTCTATTGCCTGTAGCAAAGGCAGATGAATCCAAACTTCCGGATAAACCCTTCACCAAGGATATTTTGGTTCCTGCAAAAAAGGAACATCCTGTTAAAGCGCTTGTTATTATAAATGAAGATACTCCCCTGGATGATGTGAAGTTGGCCCGTTGTTGCCAACCTGTATTGGGTGATGAGATCTTTGGTTTTGTAACTGTAGCGGAAGGAATCAAGATCCACAGGACATCTTGTACGAATGCCCTGGATATGCATTTGAGATATTCCTACAGGATTGTTAAAGCGAGATGGGCTGAAAAGACTGAAATATCCGCATATGTAACCACTATAACAATTACCGGTGATGATCAGCTTGGAATGCTGAATCAGATATCGGATACCTTAACACATGAGTTGAAGGCGAACATCCGGTCCATTAATTTATCTAGTGCTAATGGTAAATTTGAAGGTAATATTTCGATCAATGTAGATGGAAAATCTCATCTTGACCTCATTATAGCCAGGTTATCCAAATTAAAAGGCATAAAGAAAGTAATCCGGGAAAAATAGATTGTATGACGGATCCTAATCTTGGCAGAATTCTAATTGACGAAGGAAGTATCTTGTATTTCAAGGTCATGAACATTGTTAGCCTGCAGGATAACCGGGATTACTATATACTTGAAGATCCGAACGGACTTAAGCATTTTATTGATGCAGAGGCTTATGCGACTTATGGAATTAAGATCGGAAGTAAATTAAAGTGTAAAGTTGATAAGATCAATTGCACTGGCAGAATATTATTGGAACCTGAGCATCCGATTTATGTCGATGGACAAACTTATTTCTTTAAGGTTATTTCAGTAAACGAATCCGGAGTGAATAACAATATAGTGGTTGAGGACATTTTTCAAAATCGAATCGAAGTAAACATACAAAACATTAAAAATCAGCTTGGAAAAGATGTAGAATCTTTAAAGGCTGTTGTAATAAAAGTAAAAAAAGGTAGACCCATTCTTGAGTTCGTGGATTAGAATTTGTGAATTGCAATTTAACTTATTGATAATCAAGTAACGATTTAGTCATCTGCACTATTAACAATTGTTCATATCCCTGGTTCTCTTTTTGTTCAGTAGTTTCCAGCCAAATACTTGATTTACAGGTATGAAAAGAGTTACCTTTATTTCACCGGATATGATTATCCAAAGCTTAATCAGGAAACGGAAATGATCCTTGAAAAAGGAACCAAATTCGAAACCTGGGTTTCCTGAAATTGAAAATCTGAGAAGGTATTCGACCAAGGAGAGCATGAGAGATGTTTACCGCAAGGAAGGCAATCATCATTAAAGCAAAGGATATCTGCAGAGGTCAGATTCAGGATTAAAGGAGCAGATTGGCAACAACCTGACCTGAAATCCAGAAAATCCGAAAGAGTACGTAAGGAAATTTAGGACCAGTAAAATGAATCAGGGGAGAAGGATTGGAGACAATTCCGCTATCCCGGAAAAATCAAAGGACAGTTCTACGGGACGACCAATGATTCCGCCTCCATCTGCAAAAACTGCCAGCCAGGTTAACTAATCCGCATGGAAAAGAAACCGGCCAACGTTTCGAAAAGAACTGGCATCGCAAGAAGTTAGAACTATTGAAACTTAAGCAGAAAGCCGAAAGAAAGGTGCAAATCATTCGAATAGGCCAACTTAGTAAACTTCGTCAAAAGAGATGAAAAGTTGATTTTGCAGAAAACATCTGGCCAGGATAACAACCACGGTTGTTATTCATGGGATGGGGAACTTTTCTGAACGGAAAGTTCCCCATCATTTTTTTACGTAAGCGTATCTTAAACAGGTGTTTATGAGCAAAAAAAAAGAGGCTTTAATAGCCTCTTATTTTGTTTTTTAATTAATCCGTTCTGGTACTTTCTGTTATACTAACATGCAAAAGCTAAAGTAGTATATTCGAATGATCGGTTGCAAATTTCATTTGTTAATAGTTGTTAAGAATCAAAATATGAATCGAATAAAGGAAATATCATTATTCTTCCTTCTCAGATTCGTGTTCTTCTTCTTCTGCCACATCACCTGATTCCTTAACATCGCTGGTTTCTTCAAAGAAATCTTCATCATCCTTTTCCGATTTATTGTCGACCTTGACAGGGACCTTAATCAGGTAACTTGCTTCATCTGTATCCACAGTTATTGCAAAGAAAAACGAATCACCACCTGACTTAACCTTAATCGTATGATTAACCCATCCTAGCGGATATTTCTTTCTAATAGCCTCCATTAATTCCGGAGACACATTGGCGTAATTGATTATGAGCTTCTTACGTTCAGTATGCATATTATCAATAATTCAGATCATTGAAAGCACAATTATACAAAACAATTTTAAAAATTGTGTATCTTTTGGATTATTTAACAATGTTCCGGTAATTTTTTGTTTCCGATCAGATCAAGTTTAGTACTAGCGCGGTGCGGCTTGTGAGATAAACTCTTAAAAAATTCGTTCTGCTTTCCTTTTTGTGAAGAGTTGTAAAGATGGTTTCTTCATCAATCCGGCCATGACCGTCAAACTCTTTGGCATCGGTGTTCAACACAATTTTATAGTCTCCACCCATAGGCACAGCAAATTCATAATCAGGTATTGACCTGTCAGGGCTAAAATTAAAGAGAAAGACAAGCCCGGACCGCTCAAATATAATACACTTATTATCTTCATCCATATTGAGCAGGTGAGCATACAAAGACGTCTGAAGGAACTGGAATTTGTTTGCCAGGCTGATCATAGCTCTATCAAAATCTGCAAGAAAATGATATTTGAGCAATTTATTATCAACCAGGGACCATTGGCGTCTGGCGTGAAGGTAACTCCAGTCATTGCCAACTCTTGGGAAATCTATCCATTCAGGATGTCCGAATTCGTTTCCCATAAAATTAAGATAGGCTTGACCACCAAGTGCTATGGTAAAAAGGCGGATCATTTTATGAAGTGCGATACCCCTGTTAATTATTGGATTGGTATCATCCTTTTGCATATGAAAATACATCTCCTTATCCATAAGCCTGAATGCGATCGTTTTATCTCCAACCAAAGCCTGGTCATGGGATTCACAATAAGCAACTGTTCTAACGTAGGGCAGCCTGTCATTTAAAACATGCCACATTTCTGCCATGCTCCATTCTTCATCACGGAATTCCTTGAGGTATTTGATCCAAAAATCAGGTATTCCCATACCTAAACGATAATCAAATCCTAATCCTCCATCCTTTATATTAAGTGATAAGCCAGGCATACCAGTTACATCCTCAGCAATTGTAATTGCTTCAGGTTTTACAAGGTGTGAAAGGTAATTAGCCAATTGCAGGTATGTTACAGCATCCCATTCAACTCCTTGAGTAAAGTACTTCTGAATGGAATCAATTGGTTCATCTCCATGGTGGTAATACATCATGGATCCTACGCCATCAAACCGGAACCCGTCAAAATGAAACTCCTCTAACCAAAATTTGATATTGGAAAGCAAAAATTGAAGTACTTCTGATTTACCATAATCAAAAAGTTTCGAATCCCAATTCGGATGTTCACCCCTTGCACCAGGATGAAAGTATTGATTCTCAGTACCATCAAATTGGTTTAAGCCTTCATTCAGATTCTTTACTGTATGTGAATGAACCAGGTCCATAATTACAGCCATTCCCAACTTATGGGCGGTTTTTACAAGGGTCTTAAGTTCTTCAGGCGTTCCAAACCTGCTGGATACAGCAAAGAAATTTGCGACATGGTAACCAAAGGAACCATAATACGGATGTTCCTGTATAGCCATTAATTGAATGGCATTGTAACCTGCTTTCTTTATCCTTGGAAGCACCAGTTCTGTAAACTCAGTATAAGTGCCAATTCCTTCCTTCTCCTGGGCCATTCCAACATGAGCTTCATAGATCAACAACTGTTTCAATCCTTTGGCAGTAAACGAATCACCTTTCCAGTTGAATTCACCTGGAAACCATAACTGACCAGAATAATTCTTTGTATCCTCATCCTGAATTACCCTCTGGATATAGGCTGGTATGCGGGGATGAGATCCTATCTGGCTATTTACCAGTACCTTAATTTTGCTTCCATGTGTAAACCGATCCTTGTAAGCTTCGAAATCAAGTTTGATTTCCCAAATATCATTATCTACCCTGTATAAAGGATGTGAACTCATATTCCAATCGTTGAATTCACCTGTAAGAAACAATGAATGCGCAGATGGTGCCCATTCACGATAGATCCAGCAGTTCTCTTTTTTACAGAAAGTTATACCCATGTATTCATAAGCAGACGCAAAAGAGACAATTCCCTTGTGGTAAGCTTCAATGGATGCCAATCTCGCATTAAATCTATTGTAACGGTCTATAATATCCTGTGTAACAGGCTTTAACCATGGATCATACTCAATGATAGCGGGAATATTTTGGTTTTGTGATGACATAATTAATTGTATTTATTGTGGATAGGAGAGGAGCCTAACTATTTTACCGGGTAAAGGATATCGGTCTGCCATTTTAAGGAATCCTTTTCGATGTTCGGATCCGTTAAATAGACTTCCCAGGGAGCACCTGTAATAATTTGGTTTTTATCATGGATGTACTTTTCAATAGCTCTATATACAACGGATGTTTTGTTATAGGGCCCAAAGTAACTCGACATTACCGTTCTTTGTGAAGGAATTACGTAGCAATTAATGCCGTGAGGTGGTTCAATCCTGATGTCAACCTGAAGACCAGCTTCCAGATCAAAAGATTGGTTGGAATAGTTATGATAAATGGCAAAAGGTGGTCCCGTGACTGTAAGTTTCTTATTTTTAATTAGTTGAGAGATCTTTTTGTAAAATGAACCCAATTTTTTTTCAATTGTGACAGTTGAACAACTATCCCTGATGGTAAGTACTATTCTTTCTGGTACTACTTTTTCTTCAATTGTAAATGTTTGATTACGTGCAGTTTCTGATGTAATCTTTCCAAGATTTGCTAATCCAATTTCCAGGTCTTTTCCAACCAATCTGTCCATGAGTAATCCAAACCATCTTGATACCGGGTTTCGTCCCAGGTCACTTTCCATGATCCAGGTTACAATCGATGCACTATCTAAATCCTTGAAAATGAATTTTCCGTTAGCTTTTCCATATTCCAGGAAATCCATGTCCAGGATTATAGAATCGTAGGCATAGCAATGTGTTAGGGTAAATTTTCCTTTTCCAGGGTTAACATTATCTCTGTTAAAAGAGAAAGCTGCACCAGTGCCAGATTCCGGACCAGAATAGCTTATTTTCATACCCGGATTCTGTTTAAGCCATGGTGACCATTTTGTCCAATTTCTGAATGAATTTACATTATCAAAGAGTAAATCCTGTCGAGATTTAATTAATAATGAGCGTTGAATATACACATGTCTTGGCAAGAGAAAACCAATCAAGAGGAAGACTATTATCAATGTAAGAATACTGAATAGAATTCTCCTGAACATCTTCATAGCAGAGGATTCAAAATTTGCTTAAAGTTATGAAATTTATCACTCATGAAAATTTGATCTTCCTTTTCTAAAGTTGCTGTTGAGATTATGCGGGATAAAGCGTCTTATGACATAAAAAGCTTGCAAAAACCGAAGTCATAATTATCCTATAATTTATATTATGTTAAATAGAAAATATCAAGAAAAAGGAGCCCATCGATTGGACTCCTCTCCTAATTACTTATTCAGCTTGGCATTTATCTGCTGTAATTTGTCCATCATCGCCAAACGTGTATAGATTTCCTTAAGTGATAATAGCAATTGTGAATCATTTGGATTCAACTTTTCGGCTCTTTCAAAATTAGGTAAAGCCATTTTTAGATTGTTTTTCCCTTCAGCGATCATGTCATCATATTTTTTTGATTCGCTTAACGGAAGTTTATTGGCAACATTGATAACATCGCCACCTTTATTGAAATAGATTACGCCAAGGTTAAACAGTGCATCAAAATGTGTGGAATCCATCTTAATAGTTTTCTCATAAGCTGTAACAGCTTCCTTAAAATATTTATCCCTGTCAGCCTGGGGCAACAAAGTATCGTTTTTCAATAAGTCATACGTTACTCCAATAGCATATTGAATTGAAACATTTTCAGGTTCTTTCTCTCTCACTTTGAACAGGCTTTCAAGGGCTTTATTATGCTGCTTTGTAGCAATAAAAAGGTTCACCTGTGTAACATTCATGTCAGTATTGGATGGATAAAGTTCCAATCCTTCCTTGACATATTTGAAAGCATTGTCATAATCGCCTTTTCCTTTGTAAAGGTTTGAGAGCGAATTATAAGCGCTTGGCTCCTTTGCACCCATCTCAATAAGTTTTTTATAGGCTTTAATGGCATTAGCTGTATCGCCGGCATAGCTATAGCTTATCCCAAGACCTAGAAATACGCTTGTGTCAATTACATTGTTCTCTGAACTGATTTTCAATGATTTCTCAAAGTTAGCAGCAGCATCCTGGTAAGAAGTCCTGGTAGCATTAGCAGCTTGCACAAGGCCAACTCCCAAATCATAATACCTTCCAGCTATTGTTAACAGGTTGGTGAGAATTTCTGTTTTAAATTCATTTTTTGTGTCGAGCAATTTTGCTTTGGAATTTGATTCATAAGCAGTTTCAAGTGCATTAGGATACAGAACTCTCAATTCAGGGCTAACACTAAGATCGAGATAAATGCTTCCCTTGTAGTACCATACCTTAGCATCAGAAGCAGCATCAGGTGATTCAGAAGCCTTATCAATGTACTCCTTAGCTTTTGCCAATTCATGCTTTTGCCAATAATTATAAGCTGTAGTGCGGTCCTTTTTCATTTGGGCAAAAGAGGCAACGGAAATGACAAGGAAGGCTAACAATAAAACTGATTTTCTCATCCTATTCTAGTTTTAGGGTTATGGATTGTATGGTTAATTGGTAGTTATGTATCTAGATTTTATGCAGCAAAGATATGAATTGAATCGAAATTCACTCAATGCATTCACTATCAAATAGTATCAGGATTTTCTCCTTTTTCCTGATCCTCACTGATGTTTTCTTCACCCTCATCAATGATGGCATCCATGATGGAATCGGAATCATCGAGGCCTTCTTCCAGCATTTCATCTTCTTCTACTTCCACCTTTGCAACTGCTGCAATAGCATCGTCACCTTTAAGGTTGATGAGCCTTACACCCTGAGTTGCACGACCCATGATTCTAAGGTCGTTTACAGCCATCCTGATAATCAGTCCTGAACGGTTAATAATCATGAGATCATCATTGTCCGTTACATTCTTAATTGCAATCAGTTTGCCGGTTTTATCAGTGATATTGATGGTCTTGACCCCTTTGCCTCCCCTGTTGGTAACCCGGTAATCATCCAGTTTTGAACGTTTTCCATAACCATTTTCAGAGACCACCAGGATATCGTTGAGCTCGTCATTTACACATATCATACCAATGACCTCATCATCTTTGCCGGAGAGGGTAATTCCCCTAACACCTGTAGCATTTCTGCCCATAGGACGGACTTTGCTTTCGTTAAAACGGATAGCCCTTCCTGAACGTAATGCCATGATCATCTCATTTTTACCATCTGTCAGCCTGGCTTCAAGAAGCTGGTCACCTTCAACAATATTGATTGCATTAATTCCATTTACCCTCGGGCGGGAATAGGCTTCAAGGGAGGTTTTCTTGATAGTTCCTTTTGAAGTACAAAGAATGATATAGTTATTGCTTACATATTCTTCATCTTTAAGGTCCTTAAGATTAATGATTGCTCTGACCTTATCGTCGGATTCAATATTCAGAAGATTCTGAATGGCTCTGCCCTTGGAGGTTTTACTACCTTCCGGGATTTCAAAGGCTCTCATCCAGAAGCATTTACCCTTCTCTGTAAAGAAAAGCATATAATTATGGGCAGTAGCAATATAAAGATGTTCGAGGAAGTCCTCATCCCGGATATCAGATCCCTTTGCTCCTCTCCCACCCCTGTTCTGCCTCTTGTATTCAGCCAGTGCTGTACGTTTGATATAGCCCATGTGGGAGATGGTGATTACAACTCCTTCATCTGCAATTGTATCTTCAATACGGAAATCTTTGGCAGTGTATTCAACCCGAGTGCGGCGCTCATCACCATATTTTTCCTTTATTTCCGAAAGCTCTTTCTTGATGATCTCCATCCTGAGCCCTTCATCAGCAAGCACTGAACGGTAGTAATCTATTAATTTTAACAGGTCTTCATATTCCTGGCGGAGTTCTTCACGTTTGAGGCCTGTAAGCTGTTGGAGACGCATATCCAGGATAGCCCTTGCCTGAATTTCACTGAGCGAGAATCGCTCCATCAAGCTGGTACGGGCAATTTCCGGTGTTTTTGAACCGCGGATAATGGCGATTACCTCATCGATGTTATCAATGGCAATCAATAAACCTTCAAGGACATGAGCTCGTTTTTCGGCTTCGCGCAACTCGTATTTGGTACGACGGATAACTACTTCATGACGATGTTCAATGAAATGAACAATCATCTGCTTGAGGTTCAGCTGGTAAGGCCTTCCCTTGACCAAAGCAATGCTATTGGTACTGAACGAAGTCTGGAGGCCGGTATATTGATAAAGTTTATTCAGGACAACATTAGGAACTGCATCTTTCTTGAGTTCGTAAACGATACGTAAACCATTCCTGTCACTTTCGTCCCTGATGTCGTAAATACCTTCAATTTTCTTATCATTTACCAGGTCGGCTGTTTTCTTGATCATTTCAGCCTTGTTCATCTGGTAAGGGATGGAAGTTGCAATAATACATTCCCGTCCCTTTTCATCTGTTTCGAACATGGTTTCACCACGCATCATGATCCTGCCACGCCCGGTTTCATAAGCTTCGCGTACTCCATCATAACCGTAAATAATTCCACCTGTAGGGAAATCGGGAGCTGTAATGAATTTCATCAGTTCCTCTATTGTAATATCGTGATTATCAATGTAGGCAATACATCCATTGATAATTTCAGTAAGGTTATGAGGAGGAATATTGGTGGCCATACCAACGGCAATACCAGAGGAACCGTTGATAAGTAAATTGGGAACTTTGGCTGGCAGAACGGTTGGTTCTTCAAGAGTATCATCAAAATTCAACCTGAAGTCAACTGTTTCCTTATCAATATCAGCAAGGAGTTCTTCTGAAATCTTGCGTAAACGAGCCTCAGTATACCTCATTGCGGCAGGGCTGTCACCGTCGATGGATCCGAAGTTTCCCTGTCCATCTACCAGCGGGTAACGCAGAGACCATTCCTGGGCCATCCTGACCATTGCATCATATACAGAAGTATCGCCATGGGGGTGATATTTACCGAGAACTTCCCCGACGATACGAGCTGATTTCTTGTACGGACGGTTTGATAATACACCTAAATCGAGCATTCCAAACAGTACCCTTCTGTGAACTGGTTTCAATCCATCCCTTACATCGGGAAGCGCACGAGATACAATAACCGACATCGAATAATCGATGTAGGCTGCTTTCATCTGACTCTCAATATTTACCTGAACGATCCTTTCGCCTTCCTGTATATTATCCATTTCGTAACTCTGTCAATATTAATTAGTTGTAAAAATTCTGATTGTGATACGAAGGTAACCTTTTTTTCGAAACTATAACCGCCAGACCTATTGATTTTATTAATGATTACTAACATTTTTATGTTGACAAAACGAAAGCCCCCAATGAGATTTTAATCGGGTAAATGGGTAATTTTAAAACTAATCTCAGGGATGTGCGTTTTATAAGTAATTTTGATGTGTAAATCAGACATTTCATACTTAACTTTATAGAAAAGGATAATCAAATACATGGAAGCAAAATTTTCACAACGCGTAAAGGATGTCCTATCATTTAGCCGGGAAGAAGCAGTGAGGCTTGGCAATGATTACATTGGCGTTGAACATCTCCTGCTTGGAATTATCAGGGAAGGAGAAGGGCTGGCTTTACGCATACTTGGATATCTGAATGTTGACCTCACAGAAGTTCGTCGCACCATTGAGGTAGCGATAGCTAATCCGGCAAGGCGGGACAGGGATTCGGAGAATCTTCCCCTTGTTAAGCAGGCTGAACGTGCTTTAAAGCTTACCTACCTGGAAGCCAAGTTATTCAACAGCGAACTCATAGGCACCGAGCATCTTTTGTTGGCCATTCTTAAAGATGACGACAACCTTGTTACCCGTAGCCTTAATAAGTATAATGTAACCTACGAAATAGTGAAGGATGAAGTAAAATCCTATCTTCTGTCTCTTGATGAAGGTTCTTATAATGAACCGAAAGAAGCCCGCAGAAGGGAAAGCAATGAATTCAGGGACGAGCTTCCGGGCGGAGCCCAGGATGAAGATCCGGATGATGTCGGAGGACTTGGTGGACTCAAAAAGCAGGGGGAAAGCAAGTCAAAGACACCTGTCCTTGACAATTTTGGACGGGATCTTACGCGTGCTGCTGAAGAAAGTCGTCTGGACCCTATTGTTGGTCGTGAGAAAGAACTTGAACGTATATCGCAGATATTAAGCAGGCGTAAGAAAAACAATCCTATTCTCATTGGTGAGCCTGGAGTTGGTAAGTCAGCCATCGCTGAAGGGTTAGCTTTAAGGATTGTACAACGCAAAGTTTCAAGAGCGCTGTTTAACAAAAGGGTTTTCACCCTCGATTTAGCTTCCCTGGTTGCTGGAACCAAGTATCGCGGACAGTTTGAAGAACGCATGAAAGCCGTTCTGAATGAATTGGAAAAGAACCGGGATATCATCCTGTTTATTGATGAAATCCATACCATCGTTGGTGCGGGGAATGCATCTGGATCGCTGGATGCTTCCAATATGTTCAAACCTGCACTTGCCAGGGGCGAAATCCAGTGCATAGGTGCCACAACCCTGGATGAATACCGTCAGTATATCGAAAAGGACGGAGCTCTTGAACGCAGGTTCCAGAAAGTACTTGTGGATCCTACCTCACCCGAGGAAACAATAGAGATTCTGAACCAGATCAAGGAAAAATATGAAGATCACCACCTGGTAAAGTACACATCCGAAGCTATTGATGCTTGTGTGTCATTAACCAACCGTTACATTTCGGACCGTTACCTGCCGGATAAGGCGATTGATGCCCTTGACGAAGCTGGTGCACGAGTCCATATTTCAAATATGCATGTTCCTGTTGAGATAATTACTGTTGAAAGCGAGATCGAAGATGCGCGGCAGAAAAAAATGAAGGCCATTAAAAGCCAGAAATTTGAGGAAGCTGCAAAATTCAGGGATACTGAAAGGCGTCTGCAGGGCGACCTGGAAACTCAGAAGAAGCGCTGGGAGGATGAATCCAAGATCAACAGGGAAACAGTGTCTGCCGAAAATGTTGCAGAAGTTGTTGCCATGATGACCGGGGTTCCTGTTCAGCGTATAGCGCAGAATGAAAGCGACCGCCTGATGAATATGGAAGAAGAATTGGCTGATTCCGTAATCGGGCAGAAAGATGCTATCAAGAAAGTTGTTAAAGCTATCCGCCGTAACAGGGCCGGACTTAAAGATCCCAATAAACCTATTGGAACCTTCATTTTCCTTGGGCCAACCGGGGTTGGAAAAACTCACCTCGCCAAGATTCTTGCACGTTATCTTTTTGACTCAGAAGATGCATTAGTCCGCATTGACATGAGTGAATACATGGAGAAATTTGCCGTATCCAGGCTGGTAGGAGCTCCTCCTGGTTATGTAGGCTATGAAGAAGGCGGTCAGCTGACTGAAAAAGTTAGGCGTCGCCCCTACTCTATTGTCCTGCTTGATGAAATTGAGAAAGCTCACCCGGATATCTTCCATATCTTACTCCAGGTTCTTGATGATGGTGTTCTAACCGACAGTTTAGGCCGTCGTGTTGACTTTAAGAATACGATAGTTATCATGACCTCAAACATTGGTTCCAGGCAGCTTAAGGATTTTGGCGCTGGGGTTGGATTCAGTACAGCTGCCCGTCAGTCACAAGGAACCGGGCTTGCCCAGGGAGTTATCGAAAACGCCCTCAAGAAAGCGTTTGCACCTGAATTCCTCAACCGAATTGATGACATTGTCATATTTGATTCACTGAATCGCGAAGATATTCACAAGATCATTGATATTGAACTTCGCCACCTGTTCAACCGCATCCGCAAAATGGGTTACATTCCTGAAATTACGGAAGCTGCCAAGGATTTTATTGTTGATAAAGGCTGGGATGAACAATTTGGAGCCAGGCCTCTCAAACGGGCTATCCAAAAATACATTGAGGATACATTAGCTGAGGAAATCATCAAAACCTCCCTCAAAGAAGGTGATGAGATAAAAATTGATTTCAATACTGAAAACAATGATATTTCAATCGAAGTAATTGCTGCTAAGATTGACGAAAGTATCAAACCATCCGAATAGTCTGATTATTGCATAAAAAAAGCCTGTCAATCTTATGGTTGTCAGGCTTTTTTATTTTTCAGCTGGTTGGATAACCTTTAATATTTCAATTATTTAGGCCATCTTAAAATCTCCAAGATCCTTGGGATGTGAATTGTTGATATAGCTTACAGATGCAATATTTTCAGCTCTTCCTTTACGGATAAAGATATCTGCTGAGCGTGTGTAGGTTGCATCCCTGTAAGAATCGTGCAATAACAGGAACCCAACAAGTACATTTCCTGCCATTTCAACCAATCTTCGTGCATGATAATCAATATATTCATTATCGGCAAATTCAGTAACTTTTTCAACTGCTTTTGCATACTGATCTGTCATTTTATCGAGCAAACTCTTCAGGTATTCATGTTCCGGTTTCACCGGCTGTTGAGCGTGTTCCTTCATTAATTTCAGATAGGAACCGTTAGTAACACCTCGAATTGCTGCTACAACCTGGAGTTGTGAAGTACCTTCATAAATGGTGGTAATGCGGGCATCCCTGAATATCCTTTCAACCGGGAAATCTTTCATATAACCGGTTCCACCATGAATCTGAATTGCATCATAGGCAATCTGGTTACAGTATTCACTGGCAAACAGTTTAAGGAGTGGGGTCAAAACATCGGCGTACTTTTGATAGTACTTCATATCATCCCTTTCTTCAGCTTCAAGCTTCCGATCATGCATGATTAATGAATAGACCTTATATACATCCACAAACCGAGCAGTTTCATACAGCAAAGTACGAATGCCGTCAATCTTGACTTTCATCATTGTAAGCATTTCGTATACAGCAGGATACTGGATAATTGCTTTGCCAAATTGTTCACGTTCGTTTGCATATTTAACTGCTTCCCTGTATGCAGCTTCAGCAATTCCAACAGACTGTGCCCCTACTCCCAGTCGGGCTGAGTTCATAAGAGACATAACATATTTAATCAGTCCAAGCTTAGTTTCACCAACTAATTTGGCAGGTGCATTCTTGAACACGAGTTCACAGGTTGGCGAACCCTTGATCCCCAGCTTGTTTTCAATCCTTCTAACACTAACTGCTTTGTGTGCCCTGTCATAGACGAATAATGAAAGGCCTCTTGCATCGGTTGTACCTTCTTCGGAGCGAGCCAATACCAGTGAAATATCTGCATCACCATTGGTAATAAAGCGTTTCACTCCGTTCAGCATCCACATATCTTTCTGGGCGTCGTAGGTTGCTTTCAGCTGAACAGCCTGGAGATCTGACCCTGCATCAGGTTCCGTTAAATCCATTGCTGCTGTTGCTCCTTTATTGAACCTGGGAAGAAATTCCTTCTTGATATCATCGGATGCAAATTCATGCAAAGTTTCAGCGCAATCCTGCAGTCCCCAAATATTGGCGAACCCGGCATCAGCCCTTGAAACCAGTTCTGCAGCCATTACGTAGGGAACCATAGGGAAATTAAGACCACCGTACTCCCGGGGCAATGACATGCCAACTAAACCTGCTTTTGTGAGAACATCATGATTTTCCTGTGTTCCCCTGGCATATTTTACCTCGTTATTGATAAGTTGAGGACCGTCATGATCAACTGATTCTGCATTGGGACCAATAACTTCACCACATATTTCTCCGACAATTTCCAATACCTTGTTATAACTATCGAGAGCATCTTCAAAATCCATGGGAGCATAGTCGAATTGCTCATGTTCAGCATAATTATTCTCCTTCAGCCGAACGATTTTAGCCATCAGAGGGTGATCCAATTGAAATTTCAGGTGGGGATTATCTGTATAGAAATTTTCCATTTTAAGCTTAAATTATTGTTTAAATAAACCTGATTAACTACTAGATAATCATTTATTTGGAGTTTTTCTTATAATATTTGATCATCTTTGGGATCACCTCATTTACACTTCCTATAATGGTATAGTCAGCTATGAAGTTGATAGGTGCATTTGGATCTGTATTGATTGAGATGATTTGAGCGGATTGATCCATACCAGCCCTATGCTGAACAGCTCCGGAAATTCCGCAGGCAATGTAGAGTTTGGGACGAACGGTTACACCGGTCTGGCCGATCTGACGCTCATGGTCCTCAAATCCGGCATCAACGGCAGCACGGGTAGCGCCAACATCAGCACCAAGTACTTCTGCCAGTTCATACAGAAGCTTGAAATTTTCGCGGGATCCGACTCCATATCCGCCAGAAACAATGATCCCTGCATTTTTGATGTTCACCTTGCTTTTTTCGATATGCCTTTCTATGATCTCAACTACGAAATCTTCATCTTTAAGAAGTGCTTTAGCATCGATGGATTTTAAAGTTCCTTTATATTTTGCATCAACAATTTCCTTCTTCATCACCCCTTCACGGACTGTTGCCATCTGTGGCCTGGTATCCGGATTGATGATAGTAGCAATAATATTTCCACCAAAAGCAGGACGAATCTGGTAAAGAAGATTTTTATAGACGGTTTGTGTCCTGTTTTCAGTATGGTCACCAATTTCAAGGCTGGTACAATCGGCGGTGAGACCACATTTCAATGCCGATGCAATGCGCGGTGCAATATCGCGGCCGATACTGGTGGCACCAAATAACACGATTTCTGGCTTCTCAGCAGAAAACACTTCAATCAATATCCTGGAATGCGGAAGGGTGAGGTATGGGAAGAGCCTTTTGTCATCTGCATAATGAATTACATCGACTCCGAAAGGAAAAAGAATTCCTTCAAGGTTCTCGACCTTTGAGCCGAGAACCACTGCTTCAAGTTTTACACCCAACTCATTGGCTAACTTACGGCCTTTTGAAAGCAACTCTAAGCTAACGTCAGAGATTGATCTTTCTTCAGAAACTTCGCAATAAACAAATATATTATTCACTGTATTTCTCTTTTACTGTTCTTGTTTGCTTGAATTACCCAATTACATGACTGCTGATCAGTTCCTGCATCAACCATTCAACTTCCTTATCATCAGAAGTTAATTTCTTACTTTCCTTATGCGCAAGAACAACATTTTCAATCTTTTTCACCTTTGTTGGTGAACCTGAAAGTCCCAGCATTTCTACATTAGCGTCAAGATCTGCAACAGTCCATTCCTCGATCTGCAGATAAGGGCGATGTGTATACAGGTCAGTGTAGTCCTTGGTTTCTTCCTGCAGTTCTGTTACAGTGCGGGCATGCTTATTTTTCATCAGGAGTTTGGCAAGGCGAGGGCGGCAAGATGGAGCTGAACCATGAACTGTAATAGCAACGGGAAGTTTTGCTTTTACAACTTCCACTCCCATTTCGAGACGACGCTTAATTGAAACATGGGTATTGGTGATATCAAGAATATCTTCAGCGTAGGTAACCTGCGGCAGATGCAACTTTTCAGCAGTCTGGGGACCTACCTGTGCTGTATCACCATCAATTGCCTGCCGGCCGGAGATCACAAAATGGTAAGGTTCAAGTTTTTTAACAGCCAGGGAGATTGCATAAGAGGTGGCCAGAGTATCACTTCCGGCAAATTTACGGTCAGTGATAAGGTATCCGCGATCTGCTCCCCTGTATAATGCTTCCCGGATGATCTCTGCAGCACGGAAAGGCCCCATTGTCAGAATAATGACTTCAGATCCGGGGAACTGGTCCTTTATTCTCAGGGCCTGTTCAAGAGCATTAAGGTCTTCAGGGTTAAAAATGGCGGGCAGCGCAGCTCTGTTAACTGTTCCGTCAGCCTTCATGGCATCTTTCCCTACGTTGCGAGTGTCGGGGACTTGCTTTGCTAAAACGATAATTCTATATTTCATCCGTAAATGATTTATTAATTCTTTGCCTGTTTTAAAGGTACTAATGCTCGGTCGCAGGTGTTTATTAAATGCCGTAAAGCTTACACCGCCAATTGTGAAAGAACACTCATGTTTCGCCAACTGGTAGATAGGTGTATGATGTCAAACACTTATCATGCTCGTTTCAAGTTTTTCTGATTGGTTCAGGAACTTAAAATATCGACCTATTTGAATATCTCAATATTCACTTGGCAGGTGCAAAAATAGAAAAAGGAAGTTAATAATAAAACTATTGCTGTAGTGATGACCTGAGCTATATTCAGAGCGGTATCAACAGATTGATATGGAGTTCTTCTGTAACCTTAAAATACAGTATGTTTGTATTTTGATATTTCCATGAAACATCCTGAAGATAAACCACACAAGAATAAGAAGTTCCTGAAGGTACCAACCTTTCCGGGTGGCACTACTGAATTTGTAAAGTTCATTGCTGAGAACCTAAAATACCCGGAGGAAGCGATAAAGAACCAGACAGAAGGCACTGTTTACCTTGAATACACAGTGGATGACCTTGGGAATATTGGAGATGAACTTGTTGTGCATGGTATTGGCCATGGTTGTGATGAAGAAGCTTTGCGACTTGTCAGGCTGATGAAATACCCTGCTGTAAAGAATCGTGGTGTCCGCCTTAAATCAAAGATGAAGACCCGGATACATTTCGAACTTCCTCTTCATTTGAAACCTTCAGTTCCTCTTAATATTTCTTACGTAACCACTACGCAGCCCAAAACAGAAAAGCCGGAAACTCCTTCCCGGCCATCCTACGGTTATACGATCAATCTTGATTAAGTTGCCAGACTAGAGTTTATCGTTTGGCAGGTCCTCATCCGGATTTAAGGGGTTTGTATGGCAATCCTTGCATTCAAGGCTTTTATTATACATATGCATAGCCCTGTAGCTCATACCCATGCTTGAGAACCCACCGTCATTGAAAAGATTCTGCATCGTTACCTTCTTCGTCAGGTCACTGAAGAGTGTTATGCAATAATCAGCACATTCTTCAGCTGTGGCGTTACCAAGAGGAGACATTCTTTCAGTGAAATCCATCAGGCCATCAATACCTTTTACGCCGCTACCGGCAGTTGTTAAGGTAGGAGATTGTGAAATGGTATTGATCCTGATCTTTTTCTCCCTGCCATAGATGTATCCGAAGCTCCTGGCTATACTTTCGAGTGCGGCCTTGGCGTCTGCCATGTCATTATATTCAAATAGCGTCCGTTGCGCTGCAATGTATGAAAGAGCTACTATTGAACCCCACTCGTTAAGGGCATCCAGTTTTTTAGCCGTTTGAATAACCTTATGAAAGGATATTGCAGAAATATCCATGGTCTTGAGATAGTATTCATAGTTCAGTCCATCATACGGAATTTTCTTCCTTACATTAGGAGACATGCCGATGGAATGAAGGATAAAATCGATTTTACCGCCAAAATGCTCAAGAGTAACTTTGAAGAGGTTCTCGAGATCTTCAACGTTCGTCGCATCAGCAGCAATAACAATTGTTTTGCATTTTTCAGCCAGAAGATGGGTATCGCCCATCCGAAGAGCCATTGGTGTATTTGTAAGGACAAACTCAGCTCCTTCTTCATACGCTCTTTCAGCCGTTTTCCATGCAATGGAGCGATCGTTCAAGGCGCCGAATATGATTCCTTTTTTCCCGTTTAAGAGGTTATATGCCATAGTTTTTGGTTTTATATCGTAAGAATATATGTTTCCAGGTGGTAGAAATATTTCAACTCACCATTAATTCCTTTGCAGCAGCCCGGGCAGAGTCGGTTATTGTCTCATCACTCAGCATACGGGCTATTTCATTTATTCTCTCGTCTTCGTTAAGGACTCGCAAAGTGGAAGTAGTATTGATCTCACCATCTTCCTTGAATGCAAGGACGTGTTCGTGTGATTTGCCTGCGATCTGTGGGAGATGAGTAATAGCTATCACCTGCATGGTAGCTGACATTTTACGCATGATATTTCCAATTTTCCCTGCTATTTCGCCGGAAACGCCGCTGTCTATTTCATCAAACAATATGGTTGGCAGGAGACTCCGGCTAACAACCAGGGATTTTATACCCAACATCAGCCTTGATAATTCTCCTCCTGAGGCTACCTTTTGTATTTCACGTAGTTCTCCGCCTTTATTGGCGCTGAATAAGAAAGAAACCTTATCGGTTCCTGAGACCGAGAACGTAATTGTTGAGTCTGTTTTTATAATAAATTTAGCTGAAGGCATACCGAGATCGGCCAGTAAAGCTTCCATTTCCTTTTCTATTCCCGGGGAAACCTGTTTTCTTTTTTTGGAAAGTACTGAAGATGAGGATAACAGCTTATTATCAAGCAGCTCCAACTGCTGGTTCAAGTGTTCGATTTTGTCGGTGAGAGAATTAATATCATATATCTTTCCTGCAAGCTCCTCACGTAATTGAATCAGTTCCAGAACAGTACCAAGCTTATGCTTTTGCTGAAGGTGGTAAATCAAATCGAGGCGTTGGGTAAGAAACTGAACACGTTCAGGATCATGGTGTACATGGTCTATCAGTTGCCTGAATTCAGCTGAAATTTCTTTGAGTTCAATATAAGTTCCTTCAATCCTGGAAGAAACGGATTCCAGTTGGGAACTGTAGCGCGAAGCCTGGATAATGGCCTGACGAGTTTCGGTTAAGCCGGAGAGAATATTTTGATCCGAATCAGCCAGCAATTGCAAGGCAACAAACAACTTTGACTTTATTTCCTCGGCATGAGTCAGTAATTCCAGTTCTGATTCAAATTCCTCCAGTTCATTTTCAACCAGGTTAGCAGATAGTAGTTCATTAAGTTGAAACTCGTAGTATTCTTTATCCGCATTAGCTTTCTTTTCTTTTTCAATTGCAATTGCGAGTTCAGCTTTGACTGATTTGTATTCATTGAAGAACCCGGCATACTCAATCAGTTCCCTGGCATTACCGGCATAGGAATCAATCATTGCCAGCTGAAAGCCTGCATCATTCAATTCGAGTGTTTGGTTCTGGGAATGAATATCTACCAGCCTATCCCCTACCTCTTTTAACACATTCAGGTTTACCGGTGTGTCATTGATAAATGCCCTGGATTTCCCTTGCGGATTTATTTCCCGGCGAAAAGTTGAAATCTTCTCGAAGTCAAGGTCGTTCTGCGTAAAAAAGGCCTCCAACCCATATCCTTCCAGTTGGAAAGATCCTTCTACTATACATTTTTTACTTTTATCCATCAAAACCTGGGAATCAGCTCTTTGCCCAAGTATAAGGCCTAATGCTCCTACAAGAATGGACTTACCCGCACCTGTTTCACCCGTAATGCAGGTAAAGCCAGAATGAAAGCCAAGATCAAGATTCTGGATGAGAATGAAATTCCTTATCGAAAGGTTTAAAAGCATCCCTTATGTTTGAATGTAAGCAAATATAGGAAATAGCCCTGAATGATCAATAACCAAACTGTTGGTGCAATGTTGGGAAGAGCGATACGAAAACCATCATCCGGCAAGACCCAGCATTTCAGAATTTATAATTCCAGGAAAATTATTTACCTCCTGTTGCCTGCTGAATTTGCGAATACCGGGATGAATTGGCAGGATCAAGTTCTTTCAGGATATTGATTGCCTTAGTCTTATCCATTGGAGAAGCATCAGAATAAACATTAACCAACTCATCACGTTTTGCATCCATCATCAACTGGAGGACAAAAAGACCAGGCTTTTCACGATTTGCACGCTGAAAATTTTCCAGGCAATCATTGATGGCAGAACGGCCCATTTCAATGTTATCTGTCATCATATCGAGGCCAAGCCTGTGATATTCATAAACTCCTTCCCGCAATGGGCTATAAGCACTATTTAATAAATTCTCAACCAGCCAGTACCTGTTTTTCAGGCTTTCGAAGGCTTTCCATCCTTTTTCCGGGGCATTCTGCGCAGCATTTACAATAGTCCTTGCTTTTTCAAAATAGAGTGTCCCTCCCATTTTTGAAAACGAATCAGCATCTAAACCCAATAAAACATAAACATAATAAGCAATTACCGAGGTCAGATTTGAGGTATAGGTATCCTCGTTGAAATTGAGTGGCTCAAATTCAACGTACTTAAAATCAAAATCCTTATCGATATAATTAAATAAAGTTGTGCTGTATGAGGTTTTATAGACGGGCCGTTTCAGTACGAGGCTGATTTTTGATTTGAACTGATCAGAAGATATCCTCTCAGTGATGTTGATCATCATTGAACATTCAATTCTCTCTTCAGGACGATAGATGTAATTTGTCCACTTTTTATTATTGATAAATTCATATATAGCCTGCTGCAGGGTCTGGAATACCTTTCGTTCCGAGCCTTCCACCTGGGGAGCATTTACCTGGACCTGGCAATTGAACTCCTGGCCGCTTACAAAAGCAGGTAAAAGAAGAATTATATAGGGTAACAGTCGTCGAAGCATCTGATAGGATCTAATCAATTAAATTAGTGGCAAAATCAAGAATATCAACAGCCACTTCTGATTTTGGTTTCAGCTTATATGGGAAAACCTCACCATTCCGGCTAATAATGCTAACCTGGTTTGTAGGAGTAGAAAATCCGGCACCAGGTGTTTGGAGTGAATTAAGGACTATAAAGTCAAGATTCTTTTTTTCCAGCTTTTGTTTTGCGCTTTCGATTTCATTGTTTGTTTCCAGGGCAAAACCAATTAAAACCTGTTTTTTCCTTTTCTTCGCGCCAAGTTCTGCAAGGATATCAACTGATTTCTTCAATTGAAGCATCAGCTTATCTTCCGATTTATGTATTTTTTGATTTTGGGGATCTATTGGCACATAATCAGCAACGGCAGCAGCCATGATGCACATTTCTGCATCAGTAAAATTCTCCAGGCAGGCAGAATGCATTTCTGCAGCTGTTGTTACTTTTACCAACCTGATGTTCGGATGAACCGGTAAAGAGGACACGGGGCCACTCACAAGCGTGACATCTGCCCCTCGGCTGGCTGCTTCAATGGCAAGAGCATTTCCCATCAATCCACTCGAATAATTGCTAATAAACCTTACAGGGTCGATTGGTTCTATGGTGGGACCACTAGAGATCAGGATTTTTTTTCCTTTGAGAGCTAAAGCTTTCGAAAAAAAAGCTTTTAAAATTGATACTATGTTTTCGGGTTCTTCCATCCTGCCATATCCAAGAAGGCCTGAAGCTAGTTCACCTTCAGTCGGAGCAATCAGGATATTGCCGTATGATTGGAGCCTTTGAATATTGCTTTGGGTTGATGGATGCTCAAACATATCAACATCCATTGCCGGGGCAAAGAAAATAGGGCAACGAGCAGCCAGATATGTGGCCATCAGAAGATTATCTGTAATCCCTGTTGACATTTTGGCAAGCGTATTGGCGGAAAGCGGGGCTATGACAAACACATCTGCCCAGCTTCCCAATTCAATATGGCTATGCCATTTCCCATCAGATTCATTGAAAGGCTTGATGGATACAGGATTTTGTGAAAGAGCTGAAAGTGTCAGGGGGGTAACAAAATCGCATGCAGACTGGCTCATGACGATCCTGACTTCTGCGTTTTCCCTGATGAGCAGGCGGACCAGAAAAGGTATCTTGTAGGCAGCAATGCTACCGGTAATTCCAATCAATACCTTTTTGCCGCTAAGCATGGATAAGGAGATATGAGATTAAAAATCAGTAGCGTTATCCTTGATCGGATTCCGGTGAAATATTTGGTTGTTCAGGAATTCATTTGTTGCAATCAAAGTAGGTTTTGGAAGATGTTCATAGAACTTTGCCAGTTCAATCTGCTCCCTGTTTTCAAAAACTTCTTCAAGATTATCACTGGGAGTAGCAAATTCTTCAATCTTGCCATTCAATTCTTCTTTGATTTCCTGAGCAATCTGGTTAGCTCTTTTTGCGAGAATTGCTACCGATTCATAAATATTTTCGGTAGGAGCATTTAATTCGCGCATATTTCTGGTGATAGTGGTGGTTTCGATTTTCAGCTTTTTGTAATCCATGATTTATATTGAGGTTTGTGATTACTGATTTGTTTCTTTCAAAAGGTTCTTTTGTATAGTTGAAGACTGGGTAGCATATTCACCTGAAGGATACTCAGAATTTATTATGCGGTATGCATCCATTGCGCTTTCAATTCTTTCTTTTTTCTTTTCAGGGATACTGTTGATTGCATATTTATATTTTGCATCCAGTAATGAGAAAAGCACCTTTTCTCTTTCCTTGGTATCCGGATATTCTTTCAGAAGATTTGTAAGACAGATAATAGATGCCTTGTAATCATCCATTCTATAATACAGCATGGCAATATTAAATGCCTTCTTTTCAAGTTTAGCCCTAAGTTCGTCAATCAATTGATTACACTGATCAACCCTCTGACTGTTTGGGTACTGATTGATAAACAATTGGAGTGACGAGATGGCCGAAAGTGTATTTGTCTGATCCAGGCTGAAATTAGGAGAATCCAGGTAACTGCAATAAGCCCCCATGAATGAGCATTCTTCACTGAATGGACTGGAGGGGAAAGTATTTACAAAATTGTTAAAATAATATCCACCCAGGATGTAATCCTTTTGCTTGTAGTAGCAATAGGCATTATAATAGGAAATTTTTTCAGCTTTATCAGTACCCCTGTAAAACACAAGGATCTGATCAAACAATTGCTGAGCCCTGTAATACTCACCTTTATCATAATACTCGATCGACTTGTTATATTTCAAGTCATTATCGGTACTCTTAAGTAGCTTTTGATATTTGCTGCATGATGACAATATCAATGCAGTGATGAGTAAGCAAAATAGAGAAAGCCTTTTTACCATGGTGCAAAAGTACAAAAATCAATGAAATAAATTAACGCAAATATTCCCACCTTATTGTCATACTTTTCAGACCAAAAAACAATGTAGGATCAAGTAGTCCTAACGGCCGAATAAGCCTCCAGGCAGCGGTTCCGGGCAAGATTGTGATCAACTATCGGTTTCGGATATTTTGATGTATTGAATTCAGGTATCCACCTTTTGACATATAGGTTATCAGGATCAAATTTATCAGCCTGGGCCCGTGGATTAAATATCCTGAAATAAGGTGCAGCATCACATCCGCATCCCGCTGACCATTGCCAGTTACCGTTATTGGATGCAAGTTCAAAATCCAATAGCTTTTGTGCAAACCAGGATTCTCCCCATCGCCAGTCAATTAGTAAATGCTTGGTAAGAAAACTAGCCGTTACCATCCTAACCCTGTTATGCATAACGCCCGTCTGCAATAACTCCCTCATACCGGCATCAACCAGGGGATAACCGGTTTCACCGAAGCACCATTTCTGAAAATCACCTTCATCATTTCGCCATAGAATTCTTTCGTATTGAGCTTTGAAAGGTTTATTTACCACATAAGGGTAATGCCAAAGAATCTGCATAAAGAATTCCCTCCATTGCAGTTCACCTAACCAGGTGCTGTTTAGCCTAAAAGTCCTGCTAACCAAATGCCTTATACTTATTGTCCCAAATCGCAGGTGAACCCCCAGATGGCTTGTTCCGATTGCAGGAAAATTACGTGTCTGATCATACCTGGCAATTAACTCTTCATTAATAATAGGGGCTTTGAACACTCCCTTAACTTCCTTGAAACCAACGAAATCTAAAGTAAACGTAGTCTTGGCTGATCCTTTCAGAAAAATATCCCTATTGGAAGTTAAAGATGAATTCTCATCACTCAATGAAGGCTCAAACATTGATTTCCATTTTGAGCTGTATGGGGTAAAAACAGTGTATGGAGTTCCATCATTCTTTACAATGTCTTCTTTTTCAAAAATGACCTGGTCTTTGCAGGTTATGAATTCTATTCCCTTTCTTAAAAGCAAATCTCTTATGCTGCAATCCCTCTTTTGGGCATAAGGCTCATAATCATGGTTTGTGAAAACTGCTTTCACCGAATATAAGTCTGTTAACCGTTCTATTACATCTGCCGGGTTTCCTGCGTATTTCCTGATATAAGAACCTTTTTGAGCCAGATCAATATCCAAATACTTCAAGGCCTGGAATATGAAACTCACCCGTTTGTCATCTTTTTCAAGAGAATCCAATATTTCAGGATCAAATATGAAGATTGGCAAAATTTGCATTTCCCTGTGAGAGGCAAGTTTCAGTGCCTGATTGTCATAAAGCCGAAGGTCTCTACGAAACCAGTGAATGACAACAGGTTCAGTCAGAACCTGTAAATTATTTTCGGGATAAGGCAGATTAAGGTTCATTCAGCATTAAGTGAATTTCAATTGATTAACAGCATCTATTTGAAAATGTTGTAAAGCTATCTTGTGCTCACTAAAGAATTGGTTAGTTTTGCACCATCAATTCCCCGATTTAATAATTACTAAATCAATTTGAAGTGGATCTTTTTGAAAAGCGAGTAAAAAATCTTGGTCCTTTAGGTATGTATGCTGAGCGGGCCGACGGCTATTTTATGTTTCCCAAACTGGAAGGCGAAATTAGCAACAAAATGGTTTTCAGGGGTAAGGAAAGGCTTATCTGGAGTTTGAATAATTATTTGGGCCTGGCAAATCACCCTGAAGTCAGAAAAGTAGATGGTGAAGCTGCCCAGCGCTGGGGACTGGCATATCCGATGGGCGCTCGTATGATGAGCGGACAAACGGACTACCACGAGCAACTTGAACGCGAACTTGCCAGTTTCGTCAAAAAACCGGCTGCCTATCTATTTAATTTTGGATATCAGGGAATGTTGTCCGTAATCGATTCAATGCTCGACAGGAATGATGTAGTTGTTTATGACAGCGAAGCACATGCCTGCATTATTGACGGGCTGAGGCTTCATATGGGTAAAAGGTTCGTGTATCCCCATAATAATATTGAAAACCTCAGGAAAGGGCTTGAAAGAGCTACCCGCCTGACCAACCAAACAGGTGGCGGGATCATGGTAATTACTGAAGGTGTCTACGGAATGACCGGTGATCTTGGAAAAATTGATGAGATTGTAAAACTGAAAAAAGAATTTGATTTCCGCCTCCTGATTGATGATGCGCACGGCTTTGGAACAATGGGCCCAACAGGTGCAGGTACTGATGAACATTTCGGAGTTCAGGACCAGGTTGATATGTATTTTGGAACATTTGCCAAGGCAATTGCCGGTATCGGTGGTTTTGTTGCCTCAACAGCACCGGTAATTGATTTCCTGAAACATAACATGCGCTCACAGATATTTGCAAAATCGCTTCCAATGCCAATGGTAATCGGAGCCTTGAAGCGTCTTGAATTAATCCGCACCCAGCCGGAATTAAGAACCAAGCTTTGGACGATCGTCGATGCTTTGCAATCAGGGCTTAAAAAAGCCGGATTTGACATTGGCCCATCCGGATCACCGGTTACCCCGGTTATGCTTAACGGTACAATTCCTGAAGCTACTATGATAACACTTGATCTTAGGGAGAATTACAATATTTTCTGCTCTATTGTTACCTATCCAGTGGTTCCAAAAGGAATTATCCTGATTCGGCTTATTCCAACAGCTGACCATAATCTCGAAGATGTTGAATATACCATTAACGCCTTCAAGGAAGTGCGCCAAAAGCTTGATGAAGGGAAATATGCTTCAGAGCAGATTGCAGATATTACAAATTTATAGGCTAAACTCAATTATTGAAATGCCTGGTTGTTCGACCAGGCATTTTTGTGTTTCATTAATTGTTAGTTTTGTGTGTTATTCAGTTGTTTACAATGTATAAGATCGAAAAGACATCAACCATAATTCTCATTCATTCAACCGTTTTCTATATTCTTTCATATCTAATTATCCTCATATTTTTCCAATTAATTACTGCCATCTCCGGACAATTCTTTGATTTGCCTGCTCTTGTCCGGTATAACCGACTGGATTTCCTGGTGACCACGCAAGCCTGGACATTTGATTCGATCAAACTGATCTTTACTTCAGGTGTGATTACGGCACTGCTGCTTGGCTTGATATGCCTAGTGATCTTTATAAAAGCATCCCGGTTCGAAGGGCTATTAAAGATCTTCTTTTTCTGGGGATTTGTTCATGGGCTCAATATGTTCATCGGGTCTGTTGTTATTGGTGCGTTTTTTTATGAAGGAATGGGTTATGTATATGCCTGGATGTATGTTGATGATACATTGAAAATGTTCCTTCTTTTTGGCGGTCTGGTAATTATGCTGGGAATTGGGACATGGATGGTGAAGCCAATGCTGGTTTCAGCAAACATCTATTACAATACAGGAAGAGCGGAAAACAGGCGTGAATTCAAAAGATATCAGTTCATTTACCCATATATCATTTCAACTATTATCCTGATTTTATACAGGCTTCCACTGTCACTTTACGAAACGTTTATCCTTATTACTCCCGGGTTTTTCCTTTTGCCCTTACTATCTAGTTTTCATCAATATACGATTTTCTTTTTCGATGAAAAAGAGCGGAATAACAAGCTGAATATTAAGGTTCTTATATTCACCCTGGTTCTAATGCTGATTTACAGAATCATACTGGGATATGGCCTCAGGATTGGCTAAAAAGAAAGGGATATAAGAATTTTAAAATACAGGCATGGATCTGTCAATGTCGTTAGCCCATTGGTAAAGTCCCCCCTCGAGGATAAATACATTTTTAAATTTTGCTTTTTCGCGTAAGTAAAGGAAAGGCGCTTCACTTTTAACGCCATACAGGCAGTAAATCACAATTGGGATATCCCGGGAGATGGAGTCCACGCGTTCGGGAAGATCAATCTGGGGAATATTAATAGCGCCGTCAATATGACATTCTTCAAATTTGATAGGGTCCCGTGTATCAATAATTTGAATTTGCTCCCCATTATCAAGCTTTTCTTTCAATTCAGAAGGCGTAAGATATCTCATAAGAGCATTTTCAGAGTAAAGGTCAATAGGACTTCTACAAAAATAGTGAAATATAGAAATAAAAAAAGGAGCACGAATGCTCCTTTTTTTATTCATAAGGGTAAACCTTATTTCTTGATGAGCTTCTTAGCTATAGAATCTTCATGAGCAACTTTTGCAGCTGAATCAGCAGCAATCTTTGCAAGAGAATCCATCTTAGCTTGTTGAGCAGCCTGAACTTGTGCCAGTGAATCAGCCATTGCGGTTGAATCTGCTATTTCTTTAGCTCTTTTTTCCTGTGCGCTAGGGCCGCAAGCTACAACTGCAACCATTCCAGCAACGAGTAATAATGCAAATAATTTTTTCATGACGCGGTTTAATTAAAAAACGCTGCAAAAGTACTGCTATTTTAGTTGCGAAAATCAATATTCTGTAAAAAAATGCATAATATTTTTTTTTCAATTATATTTATTTGATATATAGATAATTAACATTTCCATTGTTGATATCTTTTTTCGCATTGAAATGATTTCTTCACCCTTTTCCAAGCATATAGAGCGATTTTTAATATCAATATGGCATAGTTTATAAGCTCAGCTCATCAACTTTTTATTCGTTCCCATCAGACAGAAAAATGTAAATTTGCCATATTACTTTAATACCCTTATCCTCATAATAATTGAATCCAACTTCTGCTCACCAGGTTCCCCTGGCGGAACATCTCAGGCCATTATCTCTGGATGATTATATAGGACAGAATCATTTAGTTGGTAAGGGTATGCCTTTTCGGAAGATGATTGAACAAAGCAACATTCATTCAATGATCTTCTGGGGGCCTCCGGGTGTCGGCAAAACTACATTAGCACTTATTATAGCACAAAGCACCGGACGGCCATTTTATACCCTTAGTGCTGTAAATTCAGGTGTGAAGGATGTAAGAGAAGTCATAGAAAAATCAAGGGTGGATCTTTCTCAACCCATACTTTTTATTGATGAAATCCACAGGTTCTCCAAATCGCAGCAGGATTCCTTGATGGGGGCAGTTGAAAAGGGAATAGTGATCCTCATCGGCGCTACAACGGAAAATCCCTCTTTTGAAGTGATCTCCCCTCTCCTATCCCGTTGTCATGTATATATCCTGAAGCCGCTTGAGAATGACGATCTCTTGCTGATTTTGGATCATGCACGCAAATCCCTGGAAATTAGGCTGGAAACCAAAATAATTATCAAAGAGGAGGAAGCCTTGTTGAGACTTTCAGGAGGCGATGCCCGCAAGTTACTTAATGCTATAGAGTTGATTTCAGTTGCCCTTTACCAGGAAGGTAAATCAATTGAGATCGATAGTCAGAACACCCTGTCGATTATTCAGCAAAACCTTGCTCTTTATGATAAAGGAGGAGAAATGCATTATGATGTGATTTCCGCCTTTATTAAGTCTTTAAGGGGGTCAGACCCCAACGCTGCCGTCTATTGGCTGGCACGAATGATCAATGCTGGGGAAGACCTGCTTTTCATAGCACGGAGAATGGTAATATTAGCATCAGAAGACATTGGAAATGCTAATCCAAATGCTTTGTTGCTTGCAAACAGCTGCTTTGAGGCTGTTAATAAGATCGGTTATCCTGAAAGCAGGATCATACTTTCCCAGACTGCCATTTACCTTGCCAATTCAGCTAAAAGCAATGCCTCCTACATGGCTATTGAAAATGCACTGCAAGCAGTTGAAAAATTCGGAGATCTTCCTGTTCCTTTGCACCTGAGAAATGCTCCAACCCGCTTTATGAAGAATATTGGTTACGGCAAGGATTACCAGTATGCACATAGTTTTGAAGGGAATTTCATAAACCTGGAATTCCTTCCTGACAAACTCAGTGGCAGTAAGTTTTATGATCCGGGAAAGAACCCTCGTGAGGCAGAAGCAAGGGAAGCTCTGAAGAAGAGATGGAAAGACAAATACGATTATTAACAGTAAAACTCTGATGAATGAATATTGCTGATATTATTCCCAATATTAAATATGCTGAATCTGGTAATTTTTTCCTGATTGCCGGACCCTGCGTTGTTGAAGATGTCCAAAGTCCGCTGAGGATCGCTGAGACACTCGTAGCAATTACGGATAAGCTCTGTATCCCTTTTATCTTTAAAGCCTCATACAGGAAGGCAAATCGCTCGAGAAGTTCATCCTTTACAGGGATAGGTGACGGGGAAGCACTTGCCGTTCTTGCTGAAATCAAAAACAGGTTTGGATGTCCTGTATTGTCCGATATCCATTCTGAAGCGGAAGCTACCATGGCAGCGTCCTATGTTGATGTGTTGCAAATCCCTGCTTTCCTGTGCCGGCAAAGCGAACTTCTTTGGGCAGCAGGTGAAACTGGAAAAGTAATCAATATCAAGAAGGGCCAGTTTTCATCTGCAGCATCCATGCTGTTTGCTGTTGAAAAGGTTAGGGAAACCGGGAATCAGAAGATTATGCTGACTGAAAGGGGAAGTACATTTGGCTACCAGGACCTTATTGTCGATTTCCGCAACATTCCTGAGATGCAGCAAGCCAAAGTCCCTGTAATTCTTGACGTCACCCATTCATTGCAATTGCCGAATCAATCATCAGGAGTGACCGGAGGCAGGCCTGACCTTATCCCAACAATAGCCAAAGCTGGAATTGCAGTCGGAGCGGATGGACTTTTCATTGAAACTCATCCGGATCCGGCAAATGCGAAATCCGATGGAGCCAATATGCTTCGGTTGGATAAAGTGGAACACCTGATGGAGCAATTGGTGAAAATCAGGCGAGCATTAGAATAATCCTCATTTTACGTAGGCTGCCATACCCGGCAGAAACCAATCAATCAGTTGAGCATAAATATGTTGTGCGATGAAAATCGCTCCGAATGCTATACAGATTGTTACTACAATAAATCCTATCTTTTTCTCCAGGCTTATCTGGAATAACTCCTGAACGCCATACCAATAGATATAGAGCGTATAGGCAATAAAGATATAAAGCCCTAGTGGGATCATGATCCGCATGAGGGGATGCAGGTATACCAGGAATGTTACTACAAACAGCGGTGTAAAGGTATACAGGACAAGTTTTAACGTTCGGTTGAGACTGGTTTCAATACCAATCCTCGGAAGTGTTATTGAAATGAGGAAAGTTGCTGAAATTAATAGCAGGTAAGGAATCGCAACCCATGAGATAAGATTAAAAAAGAGTACTGACACCAATTCCCAGGAAAAACCAAGAACCGGTTTTATCGTAAAAAAGAGGCCAATACTCCTGCCAATTGCACTGAAGAGAATAATGGGGAATCCATATTCCCACAATAGCATCTTGTTAGAATCCTGCTGATCACGGATCACTTTCCATTGCATGCTGGGCAACAAGGAAATTTTGATCACACGGCTGATCACTTCAATAAGTTTCATTTATACTTATTCAGATTTAAGGCTCATTGCAAATGCCTTTTGAAGAACAATGAGCTGATTTTGAGAATGTCGGGGGGAAGAGTACCGAGACGGAGAAGCATTTACCTTACTATAACGTGCCTGAGCCCTCCTGTATTGTTGTAAAGCTCCAGGTTGCCTAAAGATTTTGCAGGCAAAAAAGTTACAACACCAAATTGATCGAGTGTAAACTGTGATTCAATCTTAACTTGTCCGCCAAGCTTAACTTTTACCATGGCTTCATCCGGGATCCGATAATAAATTCCCTTTGGTGACTTGGAATCAATCCCATGTTGTTCGATACTGCTTCGAACATTCCCTAATTTATTCAGGTTACTAATTTCAAGCTGAAGTAAATCGCCGGAAGATAAATTTTTATCCATAACTCCCTTTCCAATAGAGAATTTGCACAAAGGATATGTTTGATCTTCGGCTGAATAAGCCGGTACTATTCGGAATGAGTAGGTTTCGGTAGTATAGTTTGTTACCCCTTTAAAGAGTTCCAGGTACTCATTTTTTAGTTCATCCATTTGTTTATACATGAACTCCATGGTGCCTTTTTCATAATTAACTTCCTGATAACCATTGATCAGGTTGAACATGCTTTCATCCAGTTTAAGAATGAAATCAGCAGCCTCTTTCGCTTTTTGCTCCGGGGTCTTGGCAGAAGAAATCTTCTTGAATACTTTCTGTTCGATTGTTGTTGTATCAACACTGATTCGCCTGATAACGGTATCTACTCGTTCGAACATGGTTGGATTGGGAATCTCAGGAATATTTAATCCTGAGCTGCCCAGCTCTTTTGCCTGCCTGTGGTTTGCGTCCTTGTTGAAATCTCCCATTCCAACCAGAGCACCGTTTTCAGACAAGAAAAACTCCAAGGTTTGCCTGTCTTTCTTTTTCCCCGTATTCCTGGCAAAATAAAAATTGTCAGGATCCGGTTCAGTAAAGGTCGAGAGACGGATTGCTGCAACCTCATATTCAGTGCTATTCATACTTATAACCTGGGTTAGGCCTAGGTATTTATCAGCAAATTCGGAATACGGACCTTTTATCTTCTGCGATTTCTTGACCAGAACGTCAATATTGATACCAGTCCTCGGAAGACTGTAGAAAAAGCCGTCTTCCCTTACTTCGGACAGTGATCCCTGTACCTTTGAAACTACGATTTGTCCAACTACCTGATTTACTGTTATGAAGGTAAACAGGATAAGGATTGATGCAATTCTTGTCATCGGCAAAATGAATTGAATTAACTAATTCTCATCCAAAAGTAAGGTAAAAACAACTTATCTGTTCTAAAATATTGATGGGTGCTGAAATGTACACTATAGTGATGTACAATATATCATATATTTGTAAGGTGAATTGATTTGCCTAATCTCATTAGCTGAACTATTTCATCAATGCTTATCCAGGTAAAACTTAATTTCTGCTTGAGTTGAAATTATATAATCTCACCAGAACCTTACGAAGCCGATTGCATTCCACCTGGATGATTACGGCACTTGTCTTTTCGTTATTATTACCCATTTTACTGATTATCGGACTTTATTTCAAAGCATCTCCCCTATTGCAGGATCAATCCTTGTTTGGATTGCTTTTCTCCAAATCCTGGAAACCTATGTCGGGGCAGTTTGGGATGTATCCTTTCATAATCAGTTCGCTATGGGTTACTGTTATAGCACTTCTGTTAGCCGGCCCTGTTTGCCTGTTGTCAGCCATCCATCTCACGCAATATGCAAGACCGATTGTGCTAAGGATCATGCATCCGGTAATTGATATACTCGCAGGAATTCCATCGGTTATTTTTGGTGTCTGGGGCGTCCTCGCAATCGTTCCTTTTGTCGGCGATCACATTGGCCCATTGTTCGGTAAAAGTATTACCGGATATAGCATTTTGAGCGGAGGCCTTGTACTGGCGGTTATGATCATCCCATTCATACTTAATATTCTTATTGAAGTATTCAGAACAATACCCGAAGAACTTACAGAGGTGACACTGTCATTGGGAGCTACTCATTGGATGGTTATCAAGCATGTACTTTTAAGAAAAGCCTTCCCGGGGATCATATCTGCCTTCAGTCTTGGCCTTTCCCGGGCATTTGGTGAAACCATAGCTGTTTTAATGGTAGTGGGAAATGTGACCAGGATACCTACGGGTGCTTTGCAGCCGGGATACCCGTTACCGGCGCTCATCGCAAACAATTATGGAGAGATGCTGTCAATTCCGCGCTATGACTCTGCACTTATGCTGGCAGCACTGGTTTTGTTAGTGATTGTTATTTTGTTCAATATTATCTCTCGCTGGTTGATTTTCAGAGTTGAAAGAAACACGTAGTTAAAATGAAATTGGGAGTTAGAAAAGCGGAAGAATTATTTTTCAGGGTGGTCATGTTCCTGGCCACCACTGTGATTCTTCTGGCATTGCTCATGATCATTTTTACCATTCTTCATAAAGGATTGGCAGCGGTATCGTGGAAAATGATTTCCCAGTTGCCGAAAGGCGGTTTTTATTTCGGGAAGGAAGGAGGAATCTTAAATGCTATCCTGGGTTCTATTTACCTGGCATCTGGCGCATCCATCCTTGCCATCTTATTTGGATTACCTGTTGCGCTGTATATCAACATCCACCTGCATAAGAACAAGCGACTTGTCACAGCCATCCGCTTCATGCTGGATGTGATGTGGGGAATACCTTCCATTGTTTATGGTGCCTTCGGTTTTACGGTAATGTTATTCTTTGGAATGCGATCATCCTTACTGGCAGGGATGCTAACGGTTACCTTATTCATCATCCCAATCATGATTCGATCGATTGATGAAGTAATGAAAACCGTTCCTAAGGGTTTGCTTGAATCTACACTTTCGTTGGGCTCAACCAAATCGGAAACTGCATACAGAGTCTATTTCAAACAATGCATTTCAGGGGTAACTACAGCATTGCTGCTTTCTTTTGGAAGGGCTATTGGTGATGCTGCATCCGTATTATTTACCACAGGATACACGGATAACCTGCCGACATCGCTTTCTGAACCTACAGCTACTTTACCCCTCGCAATTTTTTTCCAGCTTAGCTCACCAATAGCCGAAGTAAAGGAAAGAGCCTATGCTTCTGCTGTGATCCTGACTGTGATCATACTTATTATCAGTTTGGTGTCAAGAGTTTCTGCCCGTAAGTACCTGAAGCATAAAATAAAATAATCCGATGACTGGAAAGGCAAAGATCAATATCGAACATTTAGACCTGTATATTGGGAAGCAACATATTCTCAAGGATGTATCGACCCAGATTCCGGAGAAAAAGATCACAGTTATCCTTGGACCATCAGGTTGCGGTAAAACGACCTTGCTCAAGAGTTTGAACAGGCTGACAGATCTATATTCGAATGTTAAGGTAAGTGGTAAGATATTCATTGAAGGCGAAGATATTCTGCATACGAATATGGATATCACTGAGATAAGAAAACGCATGGGATTGCTGTCTCAACGTCCTTATCCACTTCCGATGAACATCTTCAACAATGTTGCCTATGGTTTGAGGATCAGTGGCCGTACAAATAAAATTGTACTCCGGAAAAGGGTTCAGCATTACCTGGAACTAGTCAATCTTTGGGATGAAGTGAAAGATCGTCTGCATGATCCGGCTTCTTCCCTTTCAATCGGGCAGCAACAACGACTCTGCCTTGCCAGGGGCCTATCCGTGGATCCTGATATTATCCTTGCTGATGAACCTACTTCTGCCCTTGATCCTATCTCAAGCGAAGTTGTAGAGAAGAAATTCATTGACCTCAAAAGCCAGTACACCGTTGTAGTAGTAACGCATAGTCTTCAGCAGGCCAGGCGAATAGCCGATTACGCAATCTTTATGTACCTTGGTGAAATAATTGAACAAGGACCTGCTTCTGAATTTTTCAGCGATCCGAAGGAGGAATTGACGAAATCTTACCTGAAGGGATTATTTAACTAGCTTCTACCTGATAAACAGCAATTCCCTGTATTTAGGCAGCGGCCATAGTTCATCATCAACAAGCAATTCAAGTTTATCAACGTGATACCTTATTTTTTCGAAATAGGGTAAAACCACTTTGTTATATTCAACAGCTTTCTCTTCGATGTTTTCAATCTTATTAGCCAGCCTGCGGCATTCCACCATTTCATAAACCAATGTCCGGATAATGGAAATATGTTCGGATATCTCCTTGATATTCTGCATCTGGTTGTTAGAAAGCTTTACAAAAGTCTTCACATCGAGTACTTCCTTGAGTCCTTTGACATTATCAATGAGAGCATTCTGGTAGCGAATAGCCGTAGGAATGATATGATTAATGGAAAGGTCGCCGATCACCCTCGACTCAATCTGAACCTTTTTCAGATAGTTTTCAAGGTTAATATCAAAGCGCGCCATCAATTCACGCTCCGTCAAAATGGAATGCTCATCAAATAACCTAATACTCTCAGGCAGAATGGTCACTTTCATTGCTTCCGGAGTAGAGCCAATGTTTGATAGCCCTCTTTTGGCTGCTTCTTCCGTCCATTCATCGCTATAACTATTGCCTTCGAACCTGATATCCCGGGATTCCTTTATATATAAGCGGATTACCTGGTATATGGCATCCTCTTTAAGTATTCCTTTTGAAATTAGAGCATCGACATCCATCCTGAATTGTTTTAATTGTTCCGCTACAATCAGGTTTAATGCAATCATTGGTTTTGCGCAGCTTTCGGATGAACCTACTGCCCTGAATTCAAATTTGTTTCCGGTAAATGCAAATGGTGAAGTCCTGTTCCTGTCGGTATTATCCAGGAGGATTTCAGGGATCTTGGGGATATCTAAAGATACCTTATCGTTCAGGTTGGTTTTTTTTCGGTGGACACCTTCGGCACGCTCGATTTCATCCAGCACAGCTGTTAGCTGCGAACCAATAAAGACTGAAATGATAGCCGGTGGAGCTTCATTGGCACCAAGCCTAAGATCGTTGCTAGCCGAGGCAATACTTGACCGGAGAAGATCCGCATGTTTACTTACGGCTTTGATAATATTCACGAGAAAAGTAAGAAACTGCAGGTTCGATTCAGGTGTTTTTCCTGGTGATAATAAGTTACTGCCTGTATTGTTCAGCAATGACCAGTTATTGTGTTTTCCTGATCCGTTAATCCCCTGGTATGGCTTTTCATGTAAAAGAACAGTGAGGTTATGCCTTTTGGCAACTTTTTCCAGGATATGCATAAGTAGCTGATTATGATCAACTGCCATGTTTGCTTCTTCATAAACAGGAGCACATTCAAACTGGCTGGGTGCAACTTCATTATGTCTTGTTTTAACTGGAATTCCAAGCCTGTGGGCTTCATATTCGAACTCTTTCATGAAATCCATAACCCTTTCAGGAATTGTGCCGAAATAATGGTCGGACAACTGCTGATCTTTTGCTGAGGCATGACCAAAAAGTGTACGGCCTGTAAGGGCCATATCCGGGCGGGCATGGAAAAGGGCAGTATCAACAAGGAAGTATTCCTGTTCCCATCCAAGGGTAGCAACTACTTTGGTAATAGCAGGGTCGAAATAATTGCAAACAGCTGTAGCCTCCCGATCCAGGGCATGAAGGATCTTAAGCATTGGAGTTTTATAATCCAGTGCTTCACCAGTATAAGATACAAAGATTGTAGGGATACAAAGCGTATCATCAACTATAAATGCTGTGGATGTCGGATCCCAGGCTGTATAACCTCGTGCCTCAAAAGTATTCCGGATTCCGCCGGACGGAAAACTGGAAGCATCAGGTTCCTGCTGGATAAGTTCATTGCCGCTGAAATTCTCGATAGCTTTTCCTTCAGCGGTAGGCATCAGGAAGGAATCATGTTTCTCAGCCGTAGCCCCGGTTAATGGATGAAACCAATGGGTGTAATGGCTGGCACCTTTTAATATTGCCCATTCCTTAAGCGCGGAAGCAACCTGGTCTGCCAACTGCCTGTCAATTTTCTTACCGGTTCCGATGGTCGACAAAAGTTGATCATAAGCAAGCTGTGGGAGAAACTCCCGCATAACTGAACGGTTAAAGGTGAGTTCACCAAAGTACTCTGAGACTTTTCTTGAAGTTGTATCTACGCTTCTTCTTGAACGTGATATAGCAAGTTCAAGAGCTTTAAAACGGATGTTTGACATGATTCAGGACTGAGTTTAGGTCAGTAAAATTAAGGAAATGTTATGCAGGGAAAGTGTATAGGTAAGCAAGTTTTAAACAAGAGTTCAACATTTCACTTTCCCTTCCTGAATATCCATAGCCCGAGGAACGTGATGGCTCCATTGATGAGCAGAAGTTCAAAACCCATGCTGTATCCATTCAAAAGTACAGCTGAGTATTCACTTAGAAAATAACATATGATAGGTGATGAAATGGCTACAAAAGGAACAAACCTATCCTTAACCGCAAATCGCGTAAACAGTCCGAAAGCAAACAGGCCAAGTAATGGCCCATAGGTATATCCTGCTACAGTGAATAGCTTTTCAATCACAGCCCTGTCATTGATTGCGCGGAAAATGATAATGACCAGCAAAAGCAATAGAGCAAATGATATGTGGACAAAGTACCTTATGCGTTGTTTTTTGTTTTCATCCATATCCTTGCGTTTATTCAAACCCAGGAAATCGATGGAAAATGAAGTAGTAAGCGATGTCAATGCACCATCGGCACTTGGGTATGCCGCAGATATCAATCCAATGATGAAAACCAGACCTGCTACAGGACCAAGGTAACGGATAGCTACCAATGGAAAAAGGTCATCAGAGCGTTCAGGAAGCGTTAATGAATGTTTACTGGCATAAAGGTAAAGCACTGCGCCAAGGAAAAGAAACATCAGGTTTACGAAAATCAGTACGGTGCTAAAGCTGAACATATTCTTCTGAGCTTCCCTGATGTTCCTGCAACTCAGGTTTTTCTGCATCATTTCCTGGTCGAGGCCTGTCATTGCAATTGAGATAAACATTCCACTCAATATCTGTTTAACAAAGAACCGCTTACTATGCCAATCGTAATCCATCATCCTTGAATAATCACTGTTAACCACATTGCTGATAAGGCCCCCAAATGTGAAGTGCAGGTCCTTGCTTATCAAATAGATAGAAATACCAACTGCAATAAGCATGAAGGTAGTCTGAAGTGTATCTGTCCAAATAATGGTCTTTATTCCTCCTTTAAAGGTGTAAAGTATAATCAGGGTGATGAAAATGGAAACGGTAAGGCCGAATGGCACATTCCACGCATCGAAAACAAAGATCTGCAGGACATTTACTACGAGGAACATTCTGAATGATGCCCCTATTGTACGGGAAAGAATGAAGAAAAAAGCGCCGGTTTTATATGACCAGAACCCAAAACGTTGCTCCAGGTAGCTATAGATTGATGTAAGGTTCAGCCTGTAATACATGGGCATAAGAACTGTCGCGATCACAGTATATCCAAAGAGATAACCCACCAATACCATGAAGTAGGTAAAACCCGTAGCTCCCACCCATCCTGGTACCGACATAAATGTGACCCCGGACAGTGATGCACCTATCATTCCGTATGCGACAACATACCAGGGTGATGCCTTATTACCAATAAAAAAGGAATCGCTGTTGGCTTTTCTGGCGGTAAGCCAGGTAATATAGAAAAGCAATGCTGTGTAAGCCAGGAAAGCTATGAAGATGGTTGCAGGAGTCAAGGGTTGGAGCTGAGTTGATTGTTAGATAGGAGTTATTAGTTGTTGGTAATAAGTTATGGGTAATTGGTTGATAGGGGTTCAGGGTTGGAAGTGTTTGACGTTGGAAGTGTTTGACGTTGGAAGGGTTTGGCGTTTGAAGTGTTTGACGTTGGAAGGGTTTGGCGTTGGAAGTGTTTGGCGTTGGAAGTGTTTGGCGTTGGAAGTGTTTGACGTTGGAAGTGTTTGATGTTGAAAGTGTTTGACGTTTGAAGTGTTGACGTTTGAAGTGTTGACGTTTTTGACTATTGTGAATAAATCACTTTATGAATAAGTAAAGTAATTGAATCAGTTCATTTTGCCATTTTTCAAATAACTCCTTACTAATTTTCAAATTGGCGAATTATCGAACTGGCAAGTCCCTTGCGAAACTGATCAGGTCAGGATACAGGTAATCGGGAATTTCACCGGAGGCTTTTATTTCAGAAGTCTCCGCCCCTATCAGAGCATTGACCATACCCAATCGTTTACCAAAAAGCATATCTGAAAAAGTATCTCCGGCCATAATACTTTTATGAAAGCGAATAGCCGGGAAATCCTTCCTTGCTTTCAGGCCCATCCCTACTGCAGGCTTACGCATGAAACTCCCGGATTGCCTGAGGTCCGGGCAATAGTAAATTGCGTCTATCTTTCCACCGGCCTTTAGAATAGAATCCTTCATTGACGAATGAACTTCTTCCAGTTCTTTGCTGGTCATTAATCCTCTCCCGATTCCCTGCTGGTTTGTCACTATGATGATCCGGTCAAAAATACCTGTGAATATCTTTATTGCTTCCAATACCCCAGGCAGGAATTCGAATTGACCTGGCGATTTCACATAACCATCCGGAATACGACGATTTATTACTCCATCCCTGTCGAGGAACAAAGTCCAGCCTTCCTTTAATTCCAAGCTACTTATAGAACTCATTGAAACGTTTAATAAGTGGGATCTCTTTCTGTCCACGGTCAAAGTCTTCAGGGATTCCAATATCAATAAAGTAATTCCGGAAAGCTACGCCCAGAAATTTATGTTTCTTACATTGAAGGGCAAAAAAGTCACGCTCCAATGAAAACTTTTCTGGAAGTTCCTTGCGTTCAACAATTGAACGTTTCATCAGGTAAATTCCCGCATTAACCAGCCCTGATTTAGTATCAGGATCCTTTTCCCTGAATTCCCTGATCCGGTGATCCCAGGTTCTCTCTACCAATCCATAACGTCCTGCATCTTTCACCCTTCTCAGTGCTACGATCATTTCGAAATCACCCCTTTTGATGTACAAGTCGTACATCTTATTCAGGTTGATATCAAACAATGTATCTCCATTCATTATGAGGACAACCTCTGAAGTGCAATAGCGTAAAGCTTCTTTTACCGCGCCGCCGGTACCCAGGGGTTCCTTTTCGATTGCATATACAATGGTTGAACCGTGCCAAAAATTACCAAAGTGATTAATTATCTGTTCCTTAAGATGTCCTACTGAAAGAACAACATTAACCAAATCAAACTGCCTGAGGTAGGAAAGTTGGTATTCCAGGAATGGCCTTCCTGCGATCTGGGCCATTGCTTTTGGCTTCTCTCCAATAGTTGGTGATAACCTGGTTCCCAGGCCTCCGGCTAAAATAATAACATCTGTTCTAGGCATAACAGCTTCGGTTTAATAAGAAGCAACTGTATTCAGTTGAAGGGATTATACTGGAAATAATTCTGACTCAACCAACTGGCAGATTATATGCCCGATCATAATGTGACATTCCTGTATACGGGGAGTATCATTTGAAGGCACCTTGATGATGTGATCAGAAAGTGAATTCATCTTACCACCGCCAATGCCTGTCAGGCCAATTGTAAGCATTTCCCTGGCACTGGCAGCCTCAAACGCTTTGCAAACATTGGTTGAGTTTCCGGATGTTGAAAGCCCTACAAGGATATCTCCTTTGGCGCCAATACCTTTTATTAACCTTGCATAAATATCATCGTACGAATAATCGTTAGCAACTGCTGTAAGGTAAGAGGTATTAACGTGCAAGGCTTCCGCATAAAGCGGGGAACGATCATAATAGAACCGGCCTGATAATTCAGCTGCCAGGTGCTGTGCATCTGCAGCACTTCCGCCATTGCCGCAAAAAAGCACCTTTCCGCCTTTCCTGTAGCAATCCACAATAATTCCGACAATACTTTGTATTTCATTAATTATCCCCTGATCCGATAAGATTTTGTTCTTTGTATTGATCGATTCAGCGATAACGGCTTTAATGATTTTATCCATGCCTTGATTTTGATGCTAGTTTGTCCAGGTTGTAAGCCCTGAATTAGTAAATTCAAATCGTTGAACTTGCCCTCCAAAAGGTATAAGTGATTCTGCAACAGAATGTTTTGAATTACCAGGGCAGTAAAATGCCATAAAGCCACCTCCTCCTGCCCCGGAAATCTTTCCTCCTGTAGCTCCGGCTGCAATAGCCGTTTCATATATCTTTTCAACGAGCGGATTTGTAATTTCTTCTGCCATTTGTTTTTTATAATGCCATCCAAAGTTCAGGATCTCACCAATCTTGTCCAGTTGCCCTTTCAATAATGCTTCTTTCATCATTATTGCCTGGTGCTTCATCTGGTGCATGGCTTCAATAGAGCGTGTGTTCCCGCTCCTTACGTTTTTCTGCTGAGAAGCAATGATCAGGGCAGATTCGCGGCTTGTGGCTGTATAATACAGCAGGAGATTATGGGATAATTCATTCATATAAGCATCATTGATCCTTAAAGGATTTACAATGACCTTGTCATCCTTATAAAACTCCATGAAATTAACTCCTCCAAAGGTAGCGGAATACTGATCTTGCTTCCCTCCTGCCATTCCAAGATCAATTCTTTCTATCTCATAGGCCAGATGAGCAATATCATAATCTCCCAAAGGAAGTTTCAGCCATTCAACAAATGCTCCCAGGATGGCTACAACCAATGTTGAAGAAGTACCTAATCCTGAGCCTGGAGGAGCATCAACATGGGTAGTTAACTTAAAAGATAATGGCTTCTTTGAATAGTCCTTTACAATCCGGTTATAAATCCCCGCATGAAGGATACAAGATTCATTCAATGGGAGTTTTTCCTCTGAAGGGAATTCAATTGTAACTTTCCTGTCGGATAGCACAAAAGTGACCTTAGCATCTTCAGTAGGCTCAATGCTTGCATGGGCATACAGGTTAAGCGTGGCATTCAGGATTGCCCCCCCAAACTGATCAGAGTAAGGAGCTACATCACTTCCTCCCCCAGCAAGTCCTATCCTTAATGGCGCTTTACTCCGAAAGATATTGGATTTCAAATTATCGGGCATAAATTTTATATGTATGAATACCTGTGTTTGTTACAAGTTTAAGCAGGAAGATGCCTTCCCCGAGAGCCGGGATATGAATCTCATTAATTCCTGTTCCAATTTCTTTATCCTGAACCTTTCTTCCTTTCTGGTCAAATATTTCAAGGCCGGAAACGTTATTATCAGAAGGCAATTTTACTGTAAATCCATCTTCACTTGGATTCGGATAAACAATGAACGGGTCTTTATTTTGCTGATCTCCTTCAGGAACAACTATCAGCTTACATTCTGTCTCCTCGTTGCATGAATTTCCAGCTGTCAGACATACCTCAAAAGTCCCGGTAACGGTATAAACATGGAAAGGATTCTGTTCATCAGAACTCATTTCATCCCCAAAATCCCAATGCCAGTAAGTGGCAAGGTTTGATTTATCCTTGAAATACACATTCCGTTCCTCAGGAATGGCATAACTGAAATCTGCTTTTACTGATGGACATACTGAAACCGAATCACAAATATATGCAGAGTCACACATGCTTGATGCATTTAAACAGACTATATACTTACCAGGAATTGCATACTGGTGATAAGGGTTCTGAACCTGAGATGTAGTCCCATCTCCGAAATTCCACAACCAATCTGTAGCATTATTTGAAAAATTAACGAACTCAAGAATGGAATCATTGAGTTCTCTCACCTTAAAAGCTGGGTATACAGGAAGACAAACCTGGATCATTTCACAATGTTGAGCTGAATCACATTCATTGAAACCGGCAACACAAACCTGGAAAGAGGCTGAGGAATGAAATGTATGAGAAGGATTTTGCACGGAAGAGAAAGTTCCATCTCCAAAATCCCAGAACCATGAACTGGCTGAGGATGATGTTTCAGTGAAATTGACAACCGAGTCGTTAATAGAAACATAGGTAAACCCAGGTTGAACCTGGCTACAAACCAACACTGGACTGCAACTTGTGGATTCAGTACAGTTGTTGCCTACTTTTAGGCAAACATTATACAAACCCGGCTCTGCATAATTGTGAACAGGATTTTGTTCATCAGAAATGGTGCTGTCACCAAAATTCCAGAGCCATTGGGAGATGTTCTGACCTGTACTTGTATAAGAAACTGAAGTACCGGACACTTGAAATGTAAATGATGGATCAACAGGATCACAAGCTGAATACTCGATTTCAATTGAAGGCCGTATATCGGGATTAGCATTGTCACTTGAAGCAAATATCATACTTCTGTATGTTTCTTCCTTGATCATGCATAGTGCTAACCCAAAGTTCTCAGCCGGATGCTTTACCATATAGGTTACAAGCGCCTTAACATCAATATCCAGGTAATCCTGGTTTTCTGAAGTGGAAGAAGGGAGTAAAACCCTGTTCTCTTCCGTATAAGATGGTTGATTATTCCAGCATGTAGTTGATTCATCCCAGGGTGATGTTACCCGCTTCAACCAGGAAGCATTATCCCCGGTCTGAACACCGTGACTGTTGGTTGGATCATAGTAAAGATTAAGCTTTGCCGAGAGTATGCCGGCATCAACTGGAATTGCTGAAAGATCAAAGGATAAAAGACTCCTTCCAACTCCAAAGGCTCCCTGGTAAGTATAAGCTGTTGAAAGCAGGCTTCCGCAGTTTCCATATGGTGTATTGCAGAATATTGCTGTACTGTTCATATAAATATCTTTCCCATCGGCAGGACCTGGCTGAATCCGTAAGGTTTTGACAGTCTGGGCGTCCACAAAAACAGTTAATAAAAGAATAAGCAGGATAGAAAGTAAGTTTTTCATAATAAGGAATTATTAAGTTAAGATAAGGTATCAAAGCAAATAAACTTTATTAAGGATAAATAACCTTCCGTATGTTTTACAGGTTCTCCACAGGGATTATCATAGCTGGCAGACTGAGATGGATATTCATTCCAAGCTCGTCTTGATTCAAAACTAATAATATATGCAGTTAGTAATTCCATCAATATAATACCGGTAATCTGTGAATTGCAGTATGGTAACAATTGACTACTCCCGTATTGAGACAAAGTTAAGAATAAGCGATTGAAACAAGCATATTTAACTATTTAACTTATCAAGAATTCCTTCTATAGAAGATATCATATTCGACCATGAGAATCTTTCTTTTTCCTTCTTCACATTTTGAGTAAACTCTTCTTCTTTCTCCTGATCAAAATAGTTTACAATCGCTTCAGAAATAGAGGATGAATCCGGTTGAACAACATAACCTACCAATCCATCGGTTATGAACTCTTCGAGTCCTCCCACATTGGTAATGATCATCGGTCGGTCGAAATGATAGGCTATCTGTGTCACGCCACTCTGCGTTGCACTCTTATATGGCTGGACAACAAGGTTTGACGCACAAAAGTAAGCTCCTACCAGGCTTTCGGGAATAAAATCAGTCCGGAGAATTACCTGTTCACTAATATTGAACTTTTGGATAATGTCGTGATAAGGTTTGGGATCCGAATAGAATTCACCGGCTACTATAAGTTTCAGGTTCATTTTTCTGATCCGTTCATCTGCCATTGCTTCCAGCAGCAGGTCGAGACCTTTATAATCCCTGATAAACCCAAAAAAGAGCAGGTAATTTCCATCCTGGGGAATACCCAGGTTCTGCCTGGCTATTTGTTTGGATATTTTTTCACCGTAGTTATCGTAGATTGGATGAGCACAAAAGACAGATGGTTTTGTCCTTGTGAAAATCTTCAGGTCATCCAGCACATTCTTCGACATGGTAACGAACCCATCTGCACTGTTAACCCAGTACTTTGCAAGCATTTTGTCACCGGGACGGTGTTCGTGTGGAATTATATTATCGATGATGGAAACAACCTTAGTATGCCTGTTTCTTTTGATAATCCTCACTATAGTACCAAAACATGGCGCCATAAAGGGGATCCAGAACTTGACAATGACAAGGTCAGGCTTTAGTTTTTTCAATTCCCTTCCAACTTTAATCCAGTTAAATGGATTGATGGAATTGACTTTAACCTCAATATTCAGATCGCCGGGAGCAGGGTCAGTGGAATACTGTGTTTTACCAGGGAAAAGAAATGATGGATATTGAAGGCTAAAAGTGTAGATACTGGCATCAAAACCAAGATGCTGGTATTCCCGGATAATACGCTCATTAAAAGCTGACAGGCCTCCGCGCAACGGATATGCAGAACCGATAAGAATGACTTTTCCGCCTTCTTTCATTTCAAGGAGGTAGTTCAGATAAGTACTTTTTCGACCAGGTAATGATTCCTGTCGGCAGAATTACGGGCTACCATTTCAGCAAGGAACCCGGCAAGAAAAAGTTGAGTACCTATGACCATGGCCAGCAATCCGAAATAGAAAATCGGTCTCTCTGTCATCCTGTAGCCTTCCATAAAAAAGCGCATATAGGTGAGATAAACTGCTACCACAAAGCCAAAAAAGAAAATGATACTTCCCAGAAGCCCGAAAAAATGCATTGGGCGTTTGCCAAAGCGCGAAACGAACATAATGGAAATAAGGTCCAGGAATCCATTTACGAATCGCTCAAGCCCAAATTTGGTAATGCCATACTTACGTGCACGATGTTCAACGACCTTCTCCCCTATCTTCTTAAACCCGGCCCACTTGGCTATTACAGGTATAAAGCGGTGCATTTCTCCATAAACTTCTACACTCTTGATCACTTCCTTGCGGTACGCTTTAAGCCCGCAATTATGGTCGTGCAGTTTTACTCCAGACATCTTACTAGTTGTCCAGTTAAAAAGTTTTGACGGGATATTCTTGGAAAGTGAAGGATCGTGCCGAACTTTCTTCCATCCTGAAACCAGGTCAAAGCCCTGGTTCCGGATCATATCATAAAGTTCAGGTATTTCATCCGGGCTGTCCTGGAGATCAGCATCCATGGTTATAACCACGTTGCCATTTGTCTCCTGGAATCCCTGGTTCAATGCTGCTGATTTACCGTAATTTCTCCTGAACTTAATGCCCTTGAGCCTTTCATCAGATGAATGTAATTCTTCAATAGCTTTCCAGGAGCCATCACTGCTTCCATCATCCACCATTATCACTTCGTAGGAAAAATTGTTATCACGCATAACCCTGGCAATCCAAGCGCAAAGTTCTGGCAATGATTCAACTTCATTATAAACAGGGACGACAACCGAAATATCCATAAACCTCTAGATTACGCCACCTGGTGCTGAATTGTCAAATACAGATGGGTTTTTCTTCATGATAGCTCCAATGATCAGGGAAGCAACAGCACCGAAGATTAGCCCGATACCCATATTTTTAATAGTTGCAAATATCGAATTAGCATCGGCAGCCTGTTTATCGATCTTGTTAAGCGTTTCTTGAAGCTGAGTGTCAGATACCTTGCCGGAGAGATAGTTTTCCATATAATCCTTCTGTGCCTCAAGCATATGTTTCATATAGCCAGGGTCAAAATAATTATTGAAAACATAGGTAAAGATGGTGGAAATGATGCTTGATGCAAAGAATGCAATGAAACAGAACAGGAAAGCCTGTCCGAAACTGATCAACCCTCCTGTCGAAGTACGATAGCTTTTAAGGAGGAAAACGAGAACAGTAATGATAATTCCGAAATTCAAAAGCATAAGCAGTATGGGTTTCCATATACCGACCATTTCGATACCGGCTACGTACTGGATAATGAACAGTACTATTCCAATGATGGCAAGATACCCGCCTGCTTTTAATGCAGCTGGGAACATAGGCTTTGAAGTTTCCATTGTATCATGTTTTTGATTGTTCGCAAAGGTAAGAAAGTTAGCCTAAAATGATTAATTATTCTGGCCTTTCCTTGAAATTACAGAAAATGTGTATCTTTGCAGCGGGTAAGTCTTATACGACCAGCTCCCTCTGAACTCCCCCAGGACAGGAATGTAGCAAGGGTAGGTGGTTGAGCGGTGCGATATAAGTAGCTTACCCTTTTTTTATTATATCAAATTGCAAATTTCAAAATGCATATTGCAAATTTAGGATTCAGCAGGTGAATATTACAGAACTCTCAGTTTGCTAAAGTTATTCACTTATTGTACTATAAACATTCCCTTGTAAGTCAAAAGGCTTTCTTCTTGCCATTTTTCATTATCCATTGATTATCTTTTGCAATTTGCTCCATTCAGTGAGCTGAATTCTGAGATTTGAGATAAAGTCTCCCCTAAGGGGCTTATTAACTTTAGTTATTTGCATTTCAACTTTTGCATTTTGCAATTTGAATTTCAACCTAAAACATCTGAACTATCCTATAAAATCGTTACTTTGTCATCCTAAACCAAAACTTCTGGAAAATGAAATTCTTTGTTGATACAGCCAATCTTGATCAGATCCGTGAAGCTTATTCCCTTGGAATCCTGGATGGTGTCACTACAAATCCGTCACTAATGGCCAAAGAGGGTATCAGGGGAACAAATAATATTATGCAGCATTATGTTGATATATGCAACATTGTGGAAGGCCCTGTGAGTGCAGAAGTATTATCAACTGATTTTGACGGAATGATGCGTGAAGCAGAAGAACTTGCAGAACTTCATCAGCATATTGTTGTCAAGATCCCTATGGTAAAAGACGGCATTCAAGCCATTAAGGCATTGAGTGAAAATGGAATTAAAACCAACTGCACATTGGTATTCTCTGCCGGACAGGCTATCCTGGCTGCAAAAGCAGGTGCAACCTATGTTTCTCCATTTATCGGGAGGATTGATGATTCAGGAGTAGATGGTTTACTACTTATAGAGCAGATTGTAAGAATATACCAGAATTATGCCTTCGAAACCGAGGTATTGGCTGCATCCATCCGCAACACCCTTCATATCATTAAGTGTGCTGAGATCGGCGCTGATGTAGTTACAAGTCCATTATCATCTATACTGGGGCTACTCTATCATCCTTTAACGGATCTTGGAGTTGCAAAGTTTGTGGAAGACTCTAAAAAGATGATTTAGAATTGAAGCAATCGCTTAATAACTACCTGGCATAATCGATTGTACTACTTATACAGCCCTGATCATTATACCTTTTCCTGACAAAAATTCCTGACCATGCTCCTGAAGATCTACCCCGAGAATCCTGATGAACGAGCCATACGGAAAGTGATAGAATGCCTGAAAGACGGAGGGATCATCATCTACCCCACGGATACCATTTATGGTATTGGATGCGATATCTTCAAGAGTAAAACGGTGGAACGCATTGCTGAATTAAGAGGAATCAAGCCCGGCAAATCGAACTTCTCCTTCATTTGTCACGACATGAGTCAATTGTCGGAATTTGTAAGGCCGATCGACAATCATACCTTTAAGATCATGAAGGCCAACCTGCCGGGGCCCTTTACTTTCATCCTGGATTCCAATAACAATGTGCCCAGGCACATACAGAGCAAACGTAAAACTGTTGGGATACGTATTCCGGATAATGACATAATCCGGTTGATTGTTAAAGAATTAGGTAACCCTATTATGTCGACATCAGTGCATGATGATGATGACATCCTGGAATATACCACGGATCCTGAACTCATTTATGAAAAGTTCCAGGACAAGGTGGATATAGTGATTGACGGGGGCTACGGTGGTAATATTCCTTCAACAGTTGTGGATTGTACGCAGGGAGAACTTATGGTTACCCGTGAAGGGAAAGGTGAATTGATCTATTAAAGCGGTTTTTGGCCAGTCATATAATGGTCATACAATAGTCATTCAATGGTCATACAATGGTCATTTCCGCCAGCTGGCGGATCATTCGATAGTCATACTATGGTCATACAATTGATAAGGCATTGCGCTTAGGGCTAAGAGCATATCGGCACGAGTAATAGCTATCAGTTAAATCAGTGAAATCAGCGTCTGAAACAAGTGCCGGGGTGGGGGCATTCAATTGTCATACAATGGTCATACGATAGTCATTCAATGGTCATTCAATGGTCATACAATAGTCATACAATGGTCATTCGATGGCGAAGGGAAAGATACCAATGACTTGAAATATGAAGTAGGAAGCTGGAAGCCGGAAGTAAAACATAAGAAGTAAGAAGTAAGGCTTAGGAAGTGTTACGGGGTCAATAACCCAATCTCTAATAACAATTACGAATCACTAATAATCAATAGCCAATCACTAATAACCAATAACTATCAACTCAAAACCAACAGCCAAACGCTGCTATCAATCAACGTCTTACGGTTTTTTTTAGATCAGGGCTTGGAAATGCGGGAAATAGTGCTAATTTTGCGCCCTCAAAATCAAGGATGATTCGCTAGCTCAGTAGGTAGAGCACATCCCTTTTAAGGATGGGGTCTTGGGTTCGAATCCCAAGCGGATCACACAATAAATGAAAACGTCTGTAAATTTTATGTTTACAGGCGTTTTTTGTTTGCTATCCTTATAAGTTTCAATCTGAACAGGAATTGATATAAATATTCTAATCTAATCTTTAATTCACCGGACAGAAAACCCAAGTGTCTTTTCATGACTGGCATCATAACTACTAGTTTCTGTGTACACAAAATCCCTTGAATTTGATGTGTATTCATTGAGTTGTGATGAACTCCAAATGTATGCGCAACAAAGTTGCCAGCAAAAGAAACCATAGCTTGGATAATCGCATCTCCTACTACTGGTAAGAATACAAATAATTCAACCAAAATTATGAAGAACTTAAAATCAACTGAAAATACATATGCGAATTTAATGCATTCTTGATTAAATACCTGTTTGCCTTCGGGAACCTTCGTGTTATTGTGTCCGCCAGCCGGAGGATGGCAAGATCTGCCACGAAGACACCAAGCCACTAAGAAATCACAAAGAAAATTCCAGGGAGTAACTGATATACTTGAGGTGATAAAGTCAGACCTGTTGAATCAAGATATGTAACTCAATTCCCAAAAGCCTTTTTGTATGAAAGGAAGCAAGTAAACAACATATTTAAGATGATTCTCGTAATGTATTTCGCACCTCCCGGAACGGCCCTTCTTTTTGATTGGCCGTTTCGCTTTTAATGAACTAAATTAACTACTCATTGATTGCAATTTGATTACAATGCATAGTAATCTGAGTTCAATGCAAAGTGAGGGGCTTATCAATGAAGAGTGAGTTGATATCAATGCAGAGTAAGTTGGCTTCAATGCAAGGTAACATGCTCTCAATTGAGTGTAATGTGTTGTCAATGGAGTGCAATTTGAATATCAATGCAGAGTAAGATGACATCAATGCAGAGTAAGATGATATCAATGCAGAGTAAGATGATATCAATGCAGGGTAAGAAGACTTCAATTTACACTTTTTTGAGCTGAAATGTATGGTAATACCAGTGTATTCTATTTTAGGAAGCCAGCCAACTTACAATTAATAAGCCTATTCTGTAAAATTTCTTCTCCCCGCTGGTGCGCTCTGTGTATCCGTTCATCCGGTATCAATAGCCGTAAACTAAATGGTCCGGTGATCCTGGCATTTTTTCAAGGGAATGACTCTTGCAACACCCTATCCTTTTGTATATTAGTACATTGTACGGCATTCACTTAGTATTCATTTTTCATTAAATCATTTTATCATGAACTCACAACTTATTGCACGCCTTAAAATGTACCAGGTCATGGCCGACCTGCTCAGCGAAAATGCTGAAATCACGCAAACCTTGCCAGGTTTTCCCGATTTGCTTCTTACACTTCAGCAAAAAATCGGGTTACTGAAAGAGGATGTGAAGAATCAATCCGGAAATACAAATGGTATCGCCTATGCCAAGAAAAAAGACAGGGATGAACTTATTAAGTCAGCCCTTGAACTCTCAAGGAAGATTACAGCTTATGCTTCCATGAATGGGAATGAATTGCTGTCCAGAAATTCGAAAATTTCCCACTCTACCCTTTCCAGGAAACTGGATCATGAACTTGCCGGCTATTGCCTGAATCTCTGTGAATCTGCACTCACAATGCTTGAACAGCTACAGCCCTATTCTGTAACGGAAGAAGAAGTTAAAGCAATTAAACAGCTTGCTGATGAATTCTTCTATATGATTCCAAAACCCAAAGAAGCCAAGAATCAATTGAAACAAAGCCATGATTCCGTAAAACGCCTGATCAGTGAAACAGATGTTGTACTGAAGAAAATGGATATTCTGCTTCAGATTTTGCGTAATACCAATTCCGGCTTTTATGAGAAATACCTGGCTGCCCGGAAAATCTTCCTGCATGGGGGAAAGAAAATCAGCATGAAAGGTATTGTCAAAGATGCCAGAACCCAAACCGGGCTTAGTGGGGTCGTGGTCGAATTTACACATCCCAACGGAGGCGGAAATGGATATTTGGAAGTCATACTAAAAAAGAAGACATCCTCATTGGGCGGATTCACTATTCAGTCATTGGAAGCAGGAACTTACCAGGCAGTTGCCAGCAAAGCAGGTTATGAGTCACAAACCCTGCCGGTTTTCATCAACGATGGTGAATTGTTCCACCTGAACTTCAACCTCAATCCTTTATAACAAATATCCTTATCAGATTATTTTTTTGAATGCCGGGAAAGCCTCCAGTAGTTATGAGAGGCTTTTTTCGTGCAGAAGGGTTTTAGGGTTTTAGGGTTTAGCTGACGGACCAAATTAATCACTTCACCCCTCCCCTTTCTCTAATCACCTTTAACAACCTCAGTGGTATATCCACAATAATCATATTATACAGCCAGGAAGGCACCTCACCACCTGGATTTATAAAACCTTCCAGTGTAACTTGCACAATCCCGTTCTTCATGGGGAGGATCGTCCATTTCTGATGGAAATTCGTTACCCTTACCATATCCGGATTTAAAGGCACCACATTAAGGAGTTGTTTGGATGCAACTACTTTAGCGCCGGTGGCAGGATCATCCGAAATATGTACTTCTGCAACCAGGTCGCGGTTTGTTAATGGCCAGGGTGCATCATAAATAAAGTAATAACGAATCAGCTTGTCCTTTTCATATGCAAGCACACGTATGTCTTTTACATCATCACCCCACCAGTCCTGTTTTGTAGGATCACCAACCAGCGAACACACTTTTTCGAAGTTCCCTCTGAACTCAGTTTCACCGTGAAAGGATTTGAATGCACTGTTAGCCTCCTGCCTTAAATAAAGCCGGATACCTTCCTTTTCTTTAACAAATTGCCAGGGTTGGGAATATGAAAATGAAATTGTTAGTAGTTGCAGAGAAGCAGAAAGACTGAAACACAGGAGTATATATCGCATTTTCAAACGAGTTATTTAGTTATTCCACATGCCGGCAGTGATGACGCCACCTGTGCCAAAGCTGCAGAGCAAAACTTTTTTATTCTTAATAGTGTCCTTTATGGAATTGAGAGCAACACCCACAGAAGCAACACCAATATTCCCGGTCTGCTCAACCACATTGATAAACTCTACCTTGTGTTTTTTGAATACCCCTGATAGATGTTCCAGGATTGAGGGATTCACCTGGTGGAGGATCATAATATCAGGTTTACCTGATTTTTGGATAAAATCGAGATAGAATTGTTCAGCATTCCTAAGCAGTTTGATGGCAAGAAGGTTATTCATGCTAAGGCCCAGGTGTTTTCGAGGATCGGTAATGATAGTTTTGCTTTCTTTCATGATTACATTGTCGGCATCGTGTCCTAGTTTGATCTTCACTACTTCTGAAAGTCCTTTATACTGATGAGATTTCGAGAATGAAAGACCTTTGTCTGTATCCTGGTAGCAGATCAGGCAGGCAAAGGAACCATTCCCGAAAATACTGTTGATCCTGCTGGTGCGGGAGGTACTTTTACGGGCTGCATCAGCGCATACAACCATTACCGAGGATCGGTTCAGTTCCGCGAGCTGGCTGCCAAGGATAAGGGACGTGACTCCCCCGGCACATCCCTGCACTATATCTATGGCATGGCAATTTGAAAAAGCATGACTGAATTTCTCAATGATGGACTGCCCGAGTGATGGAGCTAAGGAGTCAGGACAGGTAGTGGCAACTATGAGGTGTGTAAGATTTTCCGGCAGTCCTTCCTGTACAAGGGATGATAAGGCTTTTTCAGCAAGTTGTAAGACCTGCCTGGGTTGTTCAGGAAGTTCCATTTTGCCGGAATACTCGGAATAGCCTATCATTTTATGAAAAACAGTTCCCATATAAAAGAAGATGTAATTAAAGTGAATCTGAAATAAAAGTAACTAAATTACTATGATATCCAAATAACCTGCATTAAGCCAGATGTGTTCCAGGAAGAAAATATATGTATCAGATTGGATTCGGGTACCTTCGAGTCAATTTACCTTCGAGGCTGTTTATTTGCCGCCGGCTTGAATGACTTTTTCGGATTCCGTGACCTGGCTTTCAACTAAAATACTACAAATCACCTGTTTATTTAATTTGAATAATACAAAAGCGCCTGCAAATGAATTATTTGCAGACGCATTTGTGTATTATTAGATAAACTTTAATAAATAAAGAGGCGGTTAAATTTTACTTAAAATTTTAACTTCCGGCATCCCTATCACTCCACCTTTTTCCATTGCAGCCTTCAATTCCGGATTTGTCATGAAACTATGCAGCGCTTCCACACTGGGAACTTCACCAATTAAGGTTATTTTATTTGGATTATCAACAGAATGATACAGACTATGAATATTGAAACCTGCTTTGGTTCGATTCACTTCATCAGCATCAAACACTTTTTTCCAGTCAGAATAATTCCTGACTTCATGCGACAATATTGCTGTTACCATTTTATAAAGATTTAGGATTCTTACTCATTTGGCTTTTTATAAACGCCCCGTTTATTAAAGAGGGTTCTGGACTCCTCTCATGATTGATAATCAGAATTATAGAAAAAAAATTTGAATCCTGAACAAGTTCACAAACTGCGATATATATAACAATCGAAATGTATTAAATGTTATTATAAATCGGAAAATGAAACAGAAGAAAAGAATATTAATCATCCTGGATGAAATTCATGGTTATAAAACTCATGTAGCTAAAAAAACCTGTTGATAATTAGAATATCAGCAGGTTATACAGCATAATTAATAATGATGAAATTTAGCTTTTAGGGTCTGATAGCCATTACGACAATTGTCGAGTTATTGTCCACTGTTGCCATATCAGTACCATCTACAATACCATCTCCATTGATATCTTCGGAGTTGTAGCCGAATAGAAGGAGAGTACTTGCATTATCGATGGAGGCCATATCTGAACCATCAACCACACTATCCTGGTTCGCATCTCCTCCATAAATTGCATAAACACTTCCCATTTGTAACTGGTTACTGCCAAAAGCCTGAGCAGCCGACGTGCTGAAATTATAATTGATTGTATTTCCTGCAAAAGATACCGGTACAGCACTCCAGGTCTCAATACTGTTCCTGTGTTTCACAGTCAATTCTGCACTAAATAATTTGCTTTACCAGAATTTAAATCATGAACAACAGCTAAGAGTTTAATAGTTGAATTACATTTGCATAGTAATAAACAAATCTAAAAATCTCATTAAATGGAAGGAATAAGTTTTCAGCACATCCTTTTAATACTGGTCATCGTTTTGTTACTCTTTGGCGGGAAAAAGATTCCTGAACTCATGAAAGGCCTTGGAAGTGGAATCAGGCAGTTCAAGGACGGTATGAATGGCAACGACCACGACAAAAAGCCTGACAGCGATACGGCAAAATAAAAAGGAATATTTGACAAACTATTATTGGAAAATATCCAAGAATACTCTGTTTTAATCCAGAACTGTTTCAAACCATAACAGTTTGTTGAAAATTAAAACCGCTTAATCAATTGATGATTAAGCGGTTTTAATTGAAATAAATCTATTATCTATCTGCTGTCATTAATTCGCAGATTTCAGGAATGTCGCTATTTTCTTAACTTCCAGATCGGTGAGGCCAGCTTTGATCTTCATATGCCCCATGATTATATGCCACTGATCATCACTATAAGTTGCAGGGGAAGGTGCATTATGGCAGCGTGCACAATTTTCGCCCCAAAGCTGAGCTCCTGATTTATCAAGGATTGCCTGGGGCGTTTTACAAGCCGTGGCAATGAATATGGCAACGATTACTGACATTACAGCGAGAGTGATTATCTTCTGAGATTTCATATTTGTCTTTTTTAAGAAGTTAGAACCGGTAGATGGCTTGAAAAACAAACTGGTTTGCCGAGTAATTCTGTGTCTGGTAGGAGAACTTCAGTATACAATCCCATGCGAGCCAGTAGTTTAGGCTGTAAGCCATCTGGTGAATGGTATTTCCCAGGGACAAGTCAGAATAGGTAACAGCGTTTCCCCAGGGTGCATTTTCAGGAGTTGTGAAAGAAGAATACCTTGCAGATACTTCTAGATTATCAACAAACTGGCTTGTAAATCCGTTTGGGCGCAAACCACCCTGAATATACCAGGCTGAACTTTTATTGGTTGAGAAGGAACCTCCTTCATCAAAAGGATAGGTTGCTTTATCAACGCTCATGGTCTTGTACTCGCCATATACCCTGACGATGCTCTTCAATGCAGGAATGTTATGATAGAAATTCAGGTCATAAGCCATCCAGTTAGCCCCGATTTTATTAAAAGGTGTATTGATATCACCGGTTTTAGATTTATGTAAAAGAGAAACTCCCAATTCAAGGCATGAATTGGAGAACGGCAGCAGGCCTACCCTACCCCCGAACGCCATATTTTTATTGTTATTCAGAAAGCCTTCATATTCAAAGTTTCCGGCCATCGTTGCATCTTCTGCCAGCAACTGGGGACCATCAGACATATAGAAATCATAGTTCAGTTTTGAATATCCCAATTGCAATCCGCCAACTATACCGACTCCATTTTCAACCATGGGTCCTATTCCACCATCTCCGAAACCAACGGGATCTGTAGAAAAACGATTCAGGTAACCTTCACCCATCATACCCCGGTAATGGCCGAACTTTGGAAGAAAACGACCTGCATAAACCGTTAAATTGGGTAGTATCTGGTAGTTAAGATGAACCTGCTCCAGTCCAAAATCTGCAACTCCATCACGAGTTTCAATTTCAATCTCTGAAATCAGGAATAGCTTGTCTCCCAAACTAACAAGAGGGGCTATATGAAATTTTGCATTTTTGAACCCCATTTGACCTGAGTCAGCGACAAATTGCGTTTCAGCTCCTCCTGTCATCATGAGTTTTTTGATTCCCCACATGGGGTTATTAGCTTCGGGTAAAGTTTGTAGCGTATCTTGAGCTACAGTGCTCAGTCCCAAAAGAAGGGAGATCGCCATGACTAAATAGTAGCTTTTCTTCATAATTTTCTCATTTAGATATTCCATTAACTTTTTGTAATTCACGGATATAATTTACAAGGCTCCAGCGTTGAGTATCAGTAATGACATAAGCAGGCATTGGAGCTTTTCCCTGCTTGATTTTCCAATAAAGAGATCCATCAGTACTTTGAGCAATTCGACTGGATAGCAGGTTACCAGGATGTGGAACCAGGCTGACTCCGGCAGGTCCATCACCTTTGCCTTTTGCACCGTGACACATCAGGCAGTACTTGGTGTAAAGATCGTTGCCTGCTTTAATGTTAACCGGATCACTCTTCAAGGGGTTCTGAATGTTATCAGCTTCTTTAGGTGAATTCCAGGGGATCTTCTGTTGAAGACCCAGGAATAAAAATACCAGTATCAACGTTAGCTTCATATCTATATATTTAAATATTTATAAATAAAATTAAGCTTTATCTGCAGCTATGTCAAGTATAAACTCTAAACACGACTCTGAGCACCGCCCTTTTTGGGGACTTTTTCACGTTTATTGAAGTCCAAATAATGACTTCACTTATTGTATACTATTGATTTTGATACTATTGTATTTCAATAGCTAAATTCGGCAGTGAACGAATATTTAAGAAATTTTAATAGTGTTGAAGTCTGTTATAAACTTGCATACTGAACATATAATTCTATCGGGGTCAGGAGAAGTTCAAAGAAGTGGTTCAGACACAATTTCGTCAGAAGGCTATATTATACTGTTGAATTTTGTTCAGTTTTTGGTGTTTTTGCCAATCAACTGTTTAAGCAGTTCATTTTGAGCCTTTAATTCAGCTATAGATAGTTTAAGTTCATCGTTGATAATTTTTTGCTTTTCATTTTCAGCATTCAGTTCCTGCACAGCTTTTACAAGAGGAACCACGAACTGTGAATAGGCAACTCCATAATTCTGGTCTTTATTTTCAGGGATAATCACCCCGTCAAAATTAAAGCCTGTTTCCCTGGCTGCTGCTTCCACTTCCTGCGCCAGGAAACCACTGTGTACGATTTCTGATGAAGGACCATAGTCAAGAGTTTCCATTCTTGAGCTGCGGACACTGTCAGGCATGTTTTTCATCAGGAACTCATCAAATTTCCTGGTATCAAAGGTATAAGTCACAGGTCGAAGCTTGTTTATGAAAGCCAGCCCCTGAACATTTTCTTTTACATTATCTTTAAACCTTGCATCAGATGGATAGGAATAGGCCACCTGGCCTTCTATTACTGAAACTGTTGTATTTCCAATCCTAACCTTCTGGCTGGCATTGACCTTGGCAGCATATCCAATGGCGGTAGCATTTATAAGTCCACCGGATGTCACATCAGCTCCCCAACCAATAGCAGTATTCCAGTTTCCACTTGTATTTGTAAAAAGCGTTTCTCTCCCAAAACCTGAATTGCCTGCACCTGATGTGTTGAAAACCAGTGCCTGGTATCCTGTTGCTGTATTGTTATCTCCTGAGGTATTAGCCCACATAGGCTGATAGCCAATTGCAGTATTGAAATTGCCGGTATTAATGGCGGGTGTAACTGAGCCGCGCAAAGCCTGGCATCCTACCGCGACATTGTAATTGGTAAATGCCGTTGAAGTATTGTTTGAATAATACATGGCATATAACCCGATGGCTGTTGCATTGCTTCCAGCCACATTATTTACAAGTGTGCCGTACCCAATGGCTGTATTTGCATCTCCTGTTGTGTTGTAATATAATGCATTAAAACCGGTTGAAGTATTCTGGCTCCCTGAGTAGTTGCTGAAAGATGAAGAAAATCCTACAGCAGTATTGCTGTTTCCGCCGTTATTTGAATATAATGAATTCACCCCCATCGCCGAATTATTGTACCCGGCAGTATTGGAAAAAAGTGAACCCATGCCATGCGCGGTATTATAGTAGCCGGAGTTATTATGATAAAGAGCACTGCTTCCCGAAGCGGTATTGGAATATCCGCCATCATTGAAATACAGTGCCTGGTAACCGTTTGCAGTATTGTTACTCCCGCTTGAATTTGACCAGATGGTCTGGTAGCCAAGTGCTGTATTGTAGTTGCCGGTATTGCCGATAGTATTACCGTAGCCACGCAATGCTTCGTATCCAACAGCTACGTTATAACTTGTATAGGGCGTTTGAGTGCTGTATGCATTTGCCATTGCGTTGTACCCAACCGCTGTGGCATTGCTCCCGGTAAAACTAGAATTAAGTGCATTTTCTCCAATGGCTGTATTGGAACCACCAACTGTGTTATGATACATTGTATTGCTTCCGATCGAAGTGTTATCGGATCCGGTTGTATTGAAATAAAGTGAATAACTTCCGTTAGCTGTATTGTTGTTTCCGGTTGAATTTTTCATGATCGCCGAAAACCCTGTCGCAGTATTATTATTGCCTGTATTTGATGACGAATCAGAAGAACCCATCAATGCCTGGCATCCAATAGCTACGTTGTTATTGCTGAAGGGAGTTGCAGAACTGTTGGCGAAAAACATCGCATACGAGCCAACAGCAGTTGCATAGCTCCCAGCAATGTTTGTAGAAAGTGCCTTGGTACCGATAGCAACATTACCGTCGCCTGTTGTATTGTGGAATAAAGAGAACGATCCTAACCCAGTGTTTTTATTTCCTGTTGAATTATTATAAAGCACTGATTCGCCGACCCCGGAATTTTCATTTCCAACAGTATTATAATATAATGCTGTACTCCCGAATGCACTGTTACTGGTTCCAGTTGAATTAGAAGCAAGTGAGGCGTTGCCGCTGGCTACATTGTACAGTCCAGTTAAGTTGGAGTATAAGGCAGCGTATCCGGTTGCAGTATTGTCAGTTCCCGTAGTGTTAAAGGACAATGACTGCATCCCGATTGCGGTATTATAATTACCTGAAAGATTGTATCTTAAAGCATTGGAACCGATAGCCGTATTGTACATCCCGCTTGTATCAGTGATCAATGCCTTATATCCAAAAGCGGAATTGTGCATTCCAGTGGTTAAAGAATTCAGTGTTTTGAATCCAAGTGAAGTGCTTGTTGTAATACTATCGACAATTCCGGCTTTTACATTATTTATCCTGAATTTCAAAGGTGACGCATCTGTCGTTCCGAGGAAATCAGTTGCCTGGTTTGTTCCACTGTTACCGGCAAGACTCCAGAATCTCCCGTTTCCTGCCATGACCCATACGGGGCTTACTGAAGTCCCTGTATTAATATAGATGCCGGGGATGTTGTCGGTCTGAAAGATTGTCAAACCTGCAGCGGGTCCTACAATTGAATTTCGTTGTGCTACGGTCATTCTGGGCAGCAGTATGCCTTTTGCGGTGGATTTCACATCCAGTATTGCTGAATTATCAGGTGAAGAGCCATCTGTATTTATGGCGACCTGGGCCATAGCTATTAAATTTAACAGCAATAAAGCTGATGAAAAGAGCAGTCTTCTCATGGTTGCCAGATTTTATGAATGATATTTAATTTGTTAATCCTAATTATAAAAGGACTCATATTTTCGTTTCTCCTCTATTCAAAATCGTTAAGCCTGATTTTCATTGACATCCGGCTTCATCAACCAACCCATTACAATTATCATCTATTTTATTACCGCAGATTTCAACCGCTCCAGGGTGAATCGAGGGATTAGTATCATCACAATCACCCCCGGTTGCACTCCATCCAGGCAATATCGAACACATGAGAACCATATTGAAGAAATTGCCGAAACCATCGCCGTCAAGGTCCTGGTAATAAGCAGTCCCGTCTTTTGTGGGCGCTTCGTCAACCAGGCCGTCACAATCATCATCTATTCCATTGCAGAACTCGTCAGCTCCCGGATGCCTGGCAGGATTGGTGTCATCGCAGTCAGTACCCACTTTAGCATATCCTGGAGGAGGAACACAACCTAAAGCCGTGATGGAGAGGTTCGGATTACCATAACCATCATTATCCTGGTCACGGTAGTAAGTCATGACAACAGAATAATTATCGTCAATAATGCCGTTGCAGTCATTATCCAATCCGTCGCAAATTTCTGGAGCGCCGGGGTGAATACTGGCATAGTTGTCATTGCAATCCCCCGGATAAATTACATATCCTTGCGGGATAGGATTGCCACATTGCCAGATCATTGGAGAATTATAATCACCAAAACCATCTGCATCTAAATCTCGAAAAATGATTGATTGAAATTCGTCAACCTGTCCATTGCAATTATTGTCTATACCATCGCAGTATTCAACGAAGATACCCGGGTTTGCATAGTACTGGGAATCATTACAATCCGTATTATTGATAACATAACCTGTTGGGACAGGATAACAAGATTGGATGGAAACTGCAGGATTACCATATCCATCATGGTCAGAGTCTAAATAAAACGTTGTTGTTTCATCCACAATGCCATTGCAGTTATTATCAATTCCATCGCTTATTTCAGGGGCGCCGGGATAAACGAGTGGATTTGAGTCATTGCAGTCATTATTATTAGCTGAATAACCTGTTGGTTGGTAACATAATTGGATTGTAGTTCCTGTTGGGCTTCCATGGCCATCTCCATCCGCGTCAATATAATAGGTGTTAGGAAATAGATTCCCGTAATAAGCATGGTCATCATCGGGGTCACAATCATTTGTTACATATCCTGCTGGTTTTACTGTGGAAAAGATTTGAGAAAAATGATTACCCAACGAATCACCGTCTTTGTCAGCATAGAAATATTTAAAATTTGCAGGTTTCCACTGGGAACCGTCCCACACCAGCATATCCCCTACTGAATTCCCGGCTGTCATTGCTGTACCCAGCTTCAGCCATGCTGTCCCGCTGTAATAATCGAAGGTACCGGTTGAAGTATTAAAAACAATAAGGCCTGCTGCAGGTGATGCTATTGCATTTCTTTGGGAACTGGTCAAACGGGGTATTAGTATCCCTTTCGATGTGGATTTTACATCCAGCATGGCTGAATTATCAGGTTGAGTACCATCCGTACTAACTGCTACCTGGGAATGCACCGCAATTGCCGAGCAGACAAATATTATAAAAAGGAGTTTTTTCATTCCAATCGGACTAAAACTATTTATTCTCAACTTTTTCAAGACGCCTTGATAGATCGAGGTTTTCTTTTTTGAGCTCTTCTATCATAATTTGTTGCTCCTGTATGGCTTTCACCATAGGCGCAATAAGATCATTGTAACGCAAACTATACATCCCATCATCATCCTTCGTTATCATACCCGAATGGCTAGCCCCGGCATTCGTAAGTGTTTCTTCTACTTCCTGGGCAATAAAACCGTATTCCGTCTTCTTTTTATCATCGTTAAGCCGGGTATAGGAAACCGGATTGAGATTTCTTATAAAATTCAGCCCAAGGTCTGATTTCTGAATATCCGATTTATACCTTTTATCTGATGTGATTGACCAACCAACCTGAATCCCGGCATAGCTAATCCCTGAATTTCCAATACGCACCTGGTCGTTGCCAGCTGAGTTCGGCACCTGGGCGTCGTACCCTATGCCGATATTGTTTGATCCGGAAACATTCGAAAGTGCCCAAATTCCAAATGCTGAGTTGTTATTTCCACTAATATTATGCTGCATCGCCTGGTATCCGTTAGCTGTATTCTGGCTCCCGCTATTATTATCCTGCATTGCCTGGTAACCTGTTGAGGTATTTGAATACCCCGAATTTGAAAAAAGCGCCTGGTAACCATAGCTTGAATTGTTATATCCCGCGGTATTCGTGTAAAGAGATTGGAAACCACTGGCTGTATTTCCATTACCTGATGTATTGGCTAGCATTGCCTGGTCACCAATTGCAGTATTCCATTGGCCTGTATTCAGCCATGTATAATTACCTCCTTTTAAAGATTCATAACCAAGGGCTGTGTTAAAGGTTTCCCGACCAGGGTTCCGATCGTCGGCATATTGCATGGATCCGGTCCCAATAGCTGTACTCCGGCTGTTCCCCCTGTTTGAACTGAGAGAACTCTCACCAAAAGCTACATTATAATTTCCCGATACGTTCTGGTTAAGAGAAAGAGAGCCGAACGCCGTATTATCGCTTCCTGTTATATTGGATCCCATTGACAAGTATCCAACGGCTGAATTGCTGCTGGCAGTCGTATTGTTGAACAAAGACCAATAACCGTTGGCAGTATTAAAGTTGCCAGTAGTATTGTAATTAAGAGATGCAATACCGGATGCTGTATTGTAACTTCCAGTTGTATTTGAATGAAGCGTGCTGGAACCGACAGCCGTATTTTGATTTCCAGTGCTGTTGGAAAAGAGTGACTGATAACCTACAGATGTATTTGAAGTCCCCGTAGTATTGGAAACCATCGCCTGGTCACCGACAGCTGTATTTGCTTTCCCGGTGTTGGCAGAAGGTAAAGTGCTGCCTTTCAGTGCTTCATAACCAACAGCAGTGTTAAAGGTTTCCAGTCCAACGATTCGATCATCTGCATAATACATAGCTGAAAATCCTATTGCTGTGCTTCTGCTGTTCGCCTTATTTGAATACAGGGATTGTGTTCCGCTGGCTGTGTTATTATTGCCTGTTATGTTGGCATAAAGTGCATATAACCCGTCGGCGGTGTTATTACTCCCTGTTGTATTATTTGCCAGAGCGCTGCCACCGGTTGCAGTATTCAGGAAACCTGTACTGTTGGAATGAAGTGCATAAATCCCGTTTGCGGTGTTTGCGTAACCGGTTGTGTTTGAATAAAGTGAAAAATACCCACTAGCTGTGTTATTAAATCCGGTTGTATTTGAAAAAAGAGACTCCTCCCCGCTTGCTATATTATATGCACCTGTTGTATTATGATTTAGTGCATTAACCCCGATTGCAGTATTATAGCCTCCACTTGTATTTGAATATAGAGAACTATATCCAATAGCAGTGTTATTGATACCTGATGTGTTGAATAATAGTGAAACGCTTCCGATGGCTGTATTATTTGTTCCTGTATTTAAAGGGTTCAGTGCATTTACTCCAAATGAAGTATTATTTAACCCGATATAACCGGATCTTTCATTATTTCTTTTAAAGATCATATCATTATTATCCGTAGTACCAAAAAAATTGGAAGCAGCATTCGTGCCGGCATTACCACTCAATCCCCATGTATTGGCCGTGCCCAGTTGAACCCATGCAGTACTGGTGCGGGTGAAAAGGCTGTTAACATCTGTATCGAACACTACCAGGCCAGCAGCCGGGGCCACAATGGCATTGCGCTGCGCTGTTGTCATACGCGGCGGCAGAAAGCCTTTGACGGAGGATTTCACATCCAGCATGGCAGAATTATCGGGTAACGAGCCATCAGTATTAATAGCTACCTGGGCAGTTGAAACTGAAAAGAATATTATACCGGCCAGGAATAATAGAATTCCTTTTTTCATAACTTATTGTATTAGAAAATAATCTATTTTGATTTTTCTTCCAGCGCATTTAGCCTGCTCTCAAGCTGCAATATCTTTTCCTCTAGGGAACTTATTTTCGCCTTCGCTTCTTCAATAATAACCTGTTGTTCCTGGACTGATTTTACCAGCGGAACTGTAAAGCTTTCATAAGTAAGGCTGTAAGGTGTCTTATCATTAGCAGGCTTGTTAACACCGCTAAAATTGAAACCCGATTCAGATGCAGCTTTTTCTACCTGCTGTGCGAGGAAACCGGTATAAACAATTGATTCCTGTTTTGACCTTGCATCTTTCATTATATCGTTGTTATATAAAGAGTCAGGTACTCCCCTGAAAGCATCAAGTTTTACAATATCCCATTGGTACGTAACAGGTTTTAACTTTAGGATAAAATCAAGCCCTGGAACGTTTTCCTGGACATTCCTTTTGAAACGCTCATCAGAGATAGCGCTCCAGCCTACCTGTCCCCCTATCCAGGAAACCGATGAACCACCAATATTGATGCAATTGCTTGAAGTAACATAAGCATTATTACCCAGCGCAGTAGTGTTGGAAAGCGCTGAACCTAGAGGACCGCAACTATTGCCGATAGCGGTATTGTATGAACCTGAAAAATTATTGTTTAAAGCCTGGTTGCCATATGCTGTATTCTGACTACCCATGTTGTTGTTCATCAGGCATTGGTATCCGACCGCTGTATTTGAATTACCCGAATTGTTGTTAAACTGTGACTGCACTCCAACTGCAGTATTCCACATTCCTGAAGAGTTATAATATAATGTCTGAAAACCCAGGGCGGTATTACTATTGCCCGTATTGCTTGATGCGGATGCAGAGCCCCTTAATGCTTCAAAGCCAACCGCAACATTGAAATTGGTATAGGGAGTACTTGAGCTATTTGAATAGTACATGGCCCTTTGACCTATGGCTGTTGCGGATGAACCAGCCATGTTAGAATAGAGAGATTCTAAACCGATTGAAACATTTTCACTTCCCACAGTATTTCCGTTCAGGGCCCAGCAACCGAGAGCAGTATTGCTGTTGCCGCTGATGTTATTAATCAAGGATCCAAGTGCAAAGGCTGCATTGGAACCTCCTGTTGTATTTTTCTTAAGTGCGGCAGCTCCGTAAGCAGTGTTGAAATCACCTGAACTGTTGGTATACATAGCCTGATAACCGGCTGCTGTGTTTGAAGATGCTGTAGAGTTGGAGAATAAAGACTGGTAACCCAGAGCAGTATTTTGATTCCCGGTGTTTGCAGATGCGGTAGTTGATCCTCGAAGTGCTTCAAATCCAATAGCTACATTGTCATTTTCAAAAGGAGTACTTGAATTATTGGAATAAATCATCGCATTGGTACCAATTGCCGTTGCATTCGAACCTGCGACATTTGATAATAATGCCTGGTAGCCTATTACAACATTCTGATTTCCTGAGGTATTTGAAAATAATGGCTGGTAACCAACAGCAGTGTTGGATGTTCCGGTTGAGTTAAAAGTAAGAGAACCACTGCCAAGAGCTGTATTGTAATTCCCGCTCAGGTTATTATACAAACTCTGATTGCCAAATGCAGCATTCAGGCTACCAGTTGTGTTCGTGAAAAGTGAATAAGATCCTTCAGCAGTATTATTACTCCCGCCAGTACTGGAATAAAGAGAGTAAAATCCGTTTGCTGTATTACCGTTTCCAGTCGTGTTATTATACAATGCCTGATTACCCGTAGAGGTGTTATTTGATCCGCTGGTATTGGACCATATGGATTGATAACCTATTGCAGTATTACTTAACCCGGTATTGTTAGAAGCTACTGATGAACCTTTTAAAGCTTCATACCCGACAGCCACATTATTGTTGCTGAATGATGTCGTTTTATCGTTCGAATTGTACATAGCCCTGGTACCTATGGCTGTCGCATATGAGCCTGCAACATTCGAAAAGAGGGATTGGTAGCCGAGTGAAAGATTGTTTGTACCGTTTACATTGCTGAAAAGGGCATACATACCATAGCCGGTATTAAAATTCCCGGTAGAGTTGGAATAAAGCGATTGATAACCGCCAGCCGTGTTATAACTGCCGCTTGTATTTGAAAAAAGCGAAATAGCTCCGACAGCAACGTTATAAGATCCTGTAGTATTTGATGCAAGGGAATAATTCCCGAAGGCGGAATTATTAGAACCGGTGCCCGATGTATTTAAAGCACTAACACCAAATGAAGCAGATGCACCAAGTAACCCAGCCCTGATATTATTTCGTTTAAATATGAGGTCAACATCATCTGTGGTTCCCAAAAAATTTAATGTTGGGTTTATTCCACTGTTACCAGTCAGTTCCCATACGGATCCTTTTCCGTTTAAAGTCCATACAGGGCTTCCACTTGTTCCTGCATTGAAATATATACCCGGGGTATTATCCGTTTGAAATATTGTTAATCCCGCTGCAGGGCCGATCAAAGCGTTTCGCTGAGCCAGCGTCATCCTGGGTATCAATAAACCCTTTGATGAACTTGAAATATCAAGCATTGCTGAATTATCAGGCAATGAGCCATCAGTATTGATAGCTACCTGGGCTTTGGATAAAGAAAATAACAAAGAAAATGACAGGACTAAAAGTAAAAGTGCTTTCATGGAATGCCAGTTAACTGATGAATTTGATTTTTTGAAGGATTGACAGCGTTTTGAAACTGACTGTATCCACTATTCAGTCTGACTTCCATGTTAGTTGAGTTTATACTAGTTGATAGAAAGCAAACTTGATTTACAAATGTAGGAATTTATATATGTATATAATATTTAAAATAATCAGATACATCATGCAATTTTAAGGAATATAAGAAGGGTTAGACTTGAAGGATCTCTTTGAATAACTGATCAGCGTTGATTCTTAATCATTCAGATGTAAAAAGATACATATCTAAAATATTTTTTAATACTTTTGCTATCGTAAGGAGAATACTGGTTTTCATAAAGGTTTTTCCTTCCTTTATTTCGAAATCTTCCCCTCCAATTTCGAATAATGAAATGTGCTGTTGTGTAAAAAGGAATTATCCTGATGCTCTCAGCATAAAGATGATTACTAATAAGCCTTAGATCAATTAAAAGTTATAAGTATAATTATTCCATCTTGGATACTAACAATACTTCGATGAACAAAACAGTTACTATTGTCCTGCTTGTTATCCTCCCTATACTATTACAGGCCCAGGTAAAAATTCTTTTCAATGCCAATAAAGCTGAAACAGCTGGCAGTGCAGACTGGGTAATTGATGCAGATTCGCACAATCTCGGATATGGAACTGGCCCTGCAGTATTGGGCGGAGGCACTGAATCAAATGCACAGCGGTATCCAACTCCTGACCAGTCCACAGTTACTGCTTCCACCGGCGAAACCTACTGGCAGGGGGCAATTTCTGCATGGGGTATTGACTGCAGGAAACAGGGCTATACTGTTGAAACCCTGCCCTACAATGGTTCAATTACCTATGGAAACAGCAGCAACGCACAGGACCTGAGTAATTATAAAGTATTCATTGATTGTGAACCTAACATTGTATATACGGCCGCGGAAAAGACAGCAATCATGCAATTTGTTCAAAACGGAGGCGGGCTTTTCATGGTTTCAGATCATAATGGCTCTGACCGAAACAGCGATGGCTGGGATTCTCCTGCAATCTGGAATGACCTGATGAGCAATAATGGCATTGCCACAAATCCTTTTGGAATCACATTTGACTTGGTCAGTATATCTCAAACGACTACCAACATCCCCAATCTTCCAAATGACCCGATTCTTCATGGTATTATGGGTGACGTAACTGCAGCAATGTGGAGTGCCGGAACAACCATGACAACAAGTACAGCCGCCAACAGCTCTGTTCTTGGGATAATCTATAAGACCGGGTCTTCCTTTGGAAGCACAAATGTGATGTTTGCTTATGCCAGTTATGGCAATGGAAGAGTAGCAGCAATCGGAGATAGTTCTCCGTGTGATGATGGAACGGGTGATTCGAATGACGTTCTATATAACGGGTGGACAGGCGATGCTAATGGAAACCATGAACGACTTATTATGAATGCCACCATCTGGTTGGCTTCTTCAAGCTCTGCCTCCACTTTATCAGTTACTCCGTCAAACCAGGCAGTTTCTCCTCAGGCTGGATCCACCAGCTTCAATGTAACATCGAATGCAAATTGGTCAGTCAGCAGTAGCCAAAGCTGGTGCACCTTGGGCTCGTCTTCAGGAAGCAATAATGGAACAATAACTGCAAATTTCACTCAGAATACAACAAATGCTTCCAGGACGGCAAATATCATCGTTACTGTAACCGGCCTGACACCCGTTACTGTTACAGTTACCCAGGCCGCTCCTACCCTTTCTGTTACACCTTCCAGCCAGAGTGTTTCTGTTGCTTCAGGAACAACTCCGTTCACAGTAACTTCTAATTCATCCTGGACAGCCAGCAGCAATCAAAGCTGGTGCACAGTAACTCCGTCTGGTACCGGAAATGGCACTGTTACAGCAACCTATTCCCTCAATAATACAGCAGCCTCCAGGACCGCCAATATTACGGTAACAGTCACCGGTTTAACTCCTGTAGTAGTTACCGTAACCCAGGCAGCTCCTACTCTATCTGTAACTCCTGCTAATCAAAATGTTTCTGTTGCTTCAGGAAGTACTTCCTTTTCAGTAACATCAAATACTTCATGGTCAGCTTCCAGCAGCCAGGCCTGGTGCACAGTCACAACATCAGGTTCCGGAAACGGTACCATAACGGCTAATTTAACTCAAAATACTACATCAACTTCAAGAAGTGCAAATGTAACCGTAACTGTTAGCGGACTTTCTCCTGTAATTGTAACTGTAACTCAGGCAGCACCAACCTTACAGGTTACTCCTTCAAACCAGGATGTTGGTGTAGCAGCTGGATCTGTTTCATATTCCATTACTTCCAACACTTCCTGGACCATTTCAAGCAATCAGAGTTGGTGCACTGTAACTTCTCCCGGATCAGGCAATGGAAGTTTCAGTGCCAACTACTCTCAGAACAGCACTGGATCATCCAGGATGGCAACTATTACGGTAAATTCTCCAGGTCTTACTCCAGTAGACGTTACTTTAACTCAAGCTGCTCCTGATATCACAATATCTCCATCTAATCAGGATGTTACCGATGCAGCAGGGACAGCCAATTTCTCAATTGTATCAAATACTGACTGGAGTGCCAGTAGTAATCAGCCCTGGTGCACTGTTGTTTCTTCGGGTTCAGGTGATGCAACTCTCACTGCTTCTTATGCACAAAACACTACTACTAATTCCAGGATCTGCACTATATCCATTCTGGTAAGTGGTTTATCGCCTGTCACAGCAACAATAACACAGGCTGGAATGGCACTGGCACTGGAACCAACTAATTTCCCAACTGATTTCTCAGCTCATAATATTCACATTCAATGGATTGATGCTACAGGAATTGTTGCGCCTACAGGATATCTTGTGAGGATGAGCAGTGTCAGCTATTCTGATATACAGGTTCCACAGGACGGTGTTCCTGTTGCGAACAGTTTTTCGGATAAAAATGTTGCATCCGGAATCCAGGAAGTATGGTTTAAAAATCTGATTCCAAATACAACCTATTATTTTAAGATTTTCGAATATATAGGTACAGGCAACACTATCAACTACAAAACTGATGGTGTGATTCAGCAGGTATCTGCTTCTACGGGCCCTTTATAGGGTTAAGCCTTTAGTTGCTTTCTGACGGATTGGAAATCAAGGTAATAAAGCAGGCGAATGGAAAAGCTATTAGCCTGGTCCGATCTCATTGTATTTGCAAAGTCTTCTGCATAGCCCAGGTGAATTACCTCGTCACTGGAATTTATTGAGTTTTTCCACACCATACTGAGCTCGCTGCCAGGTGCAAAATACCAGACAAATTGCAAGTCTGCAGAAAAAGCATTGAAACTTTCATTCGGCAGATTTATTGAGTTATTTCGAGTTAACAATCCTTCCTGATCCAGCCTGTAGTAATCAAGAAACTCAACTCTTGACCAGTAATGGCGTCCTCGCAGGTTAAGAGATGACTTTGTATTAAATACATACTTGAAATTCACAATATTGCTAACAGTTAAAACATTTCTTCTTGCAAAATAAATTATGGGATCCTGAATACTGTCGAATAAAGTTTTGGCCCATCCATAGTCATTATGACTATCCAAATAACTTCCGGTCAATGTAACTGAGAATCTGTCAGAAAACCGCATCCTGAGAATAGTTTCGATATTCCAGCCTGTACCGCTGTTTCCCGGGGTTGAGGATAATCCAAAACTATTGTGGATCCTGAATTTTTTACGGGAATCAGATGCAATTCGCCAATTCAGGTAGGAAGATGCAGGTCTCTTATATTTCCAGCCCCAGGTCCTGGGTTCATAATAATCAGTTACGCCATCAGGAGTCACTCCTACCTCAATGTAATCAGCCCAATAGTTGTGAAATGTCATATAATTATCAGCCACCAGTTGATAGCTTATCAAATCATTCGGACTGCTTAAGGTTTTATACACCATAAGAATATCAGATTGCATGGATTGCCATATCCACACAGGGTCAAAGACCAGGTGAGATAAACGGAGGGAATTGTTTACTTCATTATTGTTTGAAATGTACCCCATGTCATTTGGATCGTAACGTTTATCCATAGCATCTCTCTGTAATTCATACTGGAATTTCCCCCTCGGTTTTGAGATGGAAACCAGGTACCTGCTTCCTGTTTCTTTCTTACCATCCTGATCAACAACCTGGCTCACATTCAGCCTTCCGAGAAATGAGAATGAACTTTTCTTATTATTCAGCCTGGTTTCTGCTCCGGTGACATTCGAATGATAGTGGTTCCGGGGCATCCAGTAATTAGTATTAATTATGGTAGCATATGAATTATGCTTAAGGTTTTGATCAACCACCATCACATTGTAATTTGTAAATTCCTGGGTGCGGATCTTCCTGCTGGAATTATCTGTAGTATCGAGCAGCTTTGCATCAGCCGGAGAGGTTATGGCATTAAAAAATCCTATCCCCAATCCTTTACTGTTTCTTCCTGATATTTTAGTAGCATTTAGGATACTCGTTTCTTCGGGATTCTCATTGATGACTTCATTCACTCTGGCTTCATAATAGGGTCGATAAAAGTCGCGGGGAATCGAGCCGATTCTTCTTGAATAGAATAATCCGCATTTATTGAAGAGCTCAGTCCCTTCTGTAAAGAACTGTCGCTTTTCATCATATCTAACTTCGAAGGGCGTGAGGTTAAGAATTACATCATCCGATTGAACCTGTCCAAAATCAGGTATCAGCATCATATCAACCGTATAGCTTTCGTTAATTCCCCATTTGAGGTCCAGTCCCCCTCTGCCGGAATATTTCCAACCGGTTACTTCAGGGCTGTTTTCAATGTATCCAGCTACATAAGGAGTTATTGACAATCTGACTGGAGGGTCAATATTCCTGATGCCTGTAATTGTGCCATAATATTTGAAAATATCCTGGTCCTGGTTGTCGATGTATGACCAGGTAGAGAATTCTCTTCTCCGCTGAAAGTTGCGCCAAAGGTTAAATCCCCATTTCTGCTCGGCAATTCGCGGGAACCTGAGTGCAGACCAGGGAATACGAACTTCAGCAATCCATGATGAATCTGTTATCAGGGTAGCACTTTCCCAGACAGCATCCCAATTCAGGTCAGTTCCGATTGCTGAATATTTGCAATCATTCTGAAGATTGGCGGGTGTTACTTTGAATTCATACATATTCAGCCCGTCATTGTAAGGAAGAATATCAAAAGATATGTAATCCGTATTAAGTGATTCAACCTGGTCCCGTTTGCCAAATTCCTTGCAAATGCTGTCAGGATGGCTGTCCAACATCTCAGCAGCTATGTAGACCGCATCATTGTCATATGCCAGTTTAACCCTGGTTTGATTAGCCGGGCTGGAACCATTATAAGGAGCATATACAATGAAATTACCTGCTACAGGCAGGTTCTCCCATACCTTATCATCGAGTTTACCATCGATTTTAGGAGGCATACTAATATAGGATGCCTCATAATTTTTCTTTTCCCTTTCAGGTTTCCCTGCATTTGAAGCATATGCGGATACAGTGTTTATAACAGGAAGTAAAAGCAGTAACAATGGCAGCTGTTTGAATAGAATGTGGGTCCTCATAGTAATATCCCTTTTAGAAAGCTGGAAGATTATGCATAACGACAAATTTAGCCGGAAGCAAAAGTTGTGGAAAATGTATTCTGTGTAGGTTTGGATTCCTTCGTCATATCATTCTTTTCTATCGGTCATTACAATATTTTCCTGGGTTCAGGCTGGAGATGTTGAAAACTCCTGATATTAATTCGATATTAATTATATATTAATTTCCCTATTTTCGCAGTTGATTCTTTACAACTAATAATATTATCCATGAAACTTGACAAAATCTTTAGTTTCCTGGTCCCTAAGGACCGAAAGTTTTTTCCCATGTTCAATAAGGCTGCTGATAACCTTGTTACAACTTCTGAATTATTGATCAAGCTAATTCGAGAGAATGACCTCGAAAAACGTTTGGATTATATTAAAGAAATTAAAGATGCAGAACATGACGGGGATGTCATGACCAAAGAAATGCTTGATGAATTGAATGGTACTTTTATTACCCCATTTGATAGGGAGGATATACATGAACTTATTTCAACCATGGATTCTGTAGTGGATTATATACATACCACCTCGAAAAGAATTCACTTTTATAAGTTACCCCATTTCCCGGATGAGTTTGTACAAATAGCAGACTGTATTCATTCGGCAAATAAAGAAATACAACTTGTATTACGTTCTGTTAAGCATGCCGGCGACTTCAATAAATTCCAGGAATCCTGCATTAAGATCAGCAATTTGGAAAGCAAGGTTGATGACATTTATCAGCAGTTCTTATCTGAACTATTTGAAAATGAAACAAATGCAATTGACCTAATTAAAAAGAGGGATATTCTCGCTTCTCTCGAAAAAGCCATTGATAAATGTGACGATGTGGCTAATGTATTTTCAACCATCATTGTTAAAATGGGTTAAGAGCTTGAACCAGGCTTCTTCATTTTCAGGTTTTCATTTTGTTTACATTTAATCCTCAGAGAATGAATTTCACTTTACTAGTTGTTATAATATCCCTTGCCTTCCTGTTTGATTTTATCAATGGTTTTCATGATGCAGCAAATTCTATTGCTACAATCGTGTCTACGAAAGTTCTTACACCCTTTCAGGCAGTTCTCTGGGCAGCTTTTTTTAATTTCCTGGCCTATGCAATCTTCGAATTAAAGATAGCTGACACAATTGCCAAGGTTGTTGAGACTAATGCTATTACCATGTACGTAATACTTGCCGGAATAATTGCCGCCATTATTTGGAATTTGCTTACATGGTATCTTGGAATACCTTCAAGTTCCAGTCATACACTGGTTGGTGGTTTTGCCGGTGCTGCAATTGCGCACGCCGGTTGGAATGTTGTTCATTCAGATAAGATCATCAAAATCGCATCTTTTATTTTCCTGGCTCCAATCCTAGGTATGATCATTTCATACTTAATCTCAATATTGTTGCTTAACCTTTTCAGGAAAGGCAACCCTCATATTCTGGAAAGGATTTTTAAGCAATTGCAATTGTTTTCATCCGCCTTGTTTAGCCTAGGCCATGGCGGAAATGATGCTCAGAAAGTAATGGGAATAATTGCTGCAACCCTGCTGGTTTATTTTCACGGAGTAGACCCCTCCAATATACCTCAATGGGCCCATATTACTTTCAATGAAGCTGGGAAAATTCATGCAATCCCTCATTGGGTAGTTTTTGGTTGTTATGCAGCAATTGGTGCCGGAACCCTTTCTGGTGGATGGAGAATTGTAAAAACCATGGGAACAAAAATAACCAAGCTTACACCTTTCGAAGGTGTTGCAGCTGAAACTGCTGGCGCTGTCTTACTCTTTGGAACAGATGCATTCGGCATCCCGGTCAGTACAACACATACCATTACAGGAGCCATTATGGGCGTCGGACTAACAAAAAGAATAACTGCTGTTAAATGGGGTGTAACTATCAACCTGCTTTATGCCTGGATACTCACTATTCCTGTTTCCATGTTTATTGCTGCTGTAGTATACTGGATATTCAATTACTTTAATATGTTTTAACCGGCAACTTCAAAAGCTGAAACTTCTTCTATTTCCCTAATTGAAGACTCAGTTTAATTGTGTGATTCAGATCATGGAATGAAAAATAGATGCCTCTTCCATATCGAAAATCGTATTCCAGCTTTAGTTTGTGCTCTTTCTGTAGTTTCCAGCTTGCACCGAATCCAAGACAGATACCACCATCATCATTTCTGAACGGGCTCCTGGTTACAATGTCCTCATATCCGCCTCCACCAATCACTTTGAATTGATGCCAGAAATCCGTGTTGAAAAAATACCGGTATGAAAGCCCGGTGCGAATAAGGCCATTCCAATTACCGAAAGGGATCTCATATTGCAGTGCCAGGGTATTATTCAGCAGTAATTGAGAGAAATTTACATTATTGATCACAGTATAATAATCTGGGGTGATTACTCCCTGGAATGAATAAGTATATGCGGCATTTAAGTGTCTCTTTCCAATGGCCGCTTCATAATGCAGGGAAAGTCTCTCATTAAGATCAGGAAGGCTGATGCTGAAGTTCAAACCTGCCGTCGGATATAAAGCTGAATTAAAATCACAATTCTCAAACAAATTATTTCCAGCTTGATCAGAAATTACATGTATTTGATTCAGGTTAACACCAACAAGCACATTTGCCACAAATTTTACTTTGACAACCTTCTTTTCAAATACCACACACTCCCGATCCTTGCAAACTTCATTATGATATTGTCGTGCAACGCGGATCAGAGATCTGTGATCCAGTTTTATCCTTTCCACCTCTTGTGAAACATCCGGACTCGCCCTGAAAATGTATTTCAGGATACCTATGTAGCGTTTTGCATCGCATTCATACCTTGAACCGTTCCTGATAAATACCCTGGCACTATCGTCCAGTACGATAAAATTCCCATCACCCGGATCAACCAGGTAGTTTTCCTTGTCCTGGCCATCCCGGTAATAATAGATATCTACTATTCCATCTATCAGATATTCAAGAAACAAGGTATCCACTTTACCTTCAATACTCACGTTTCTGGAAACATAGTACTTCCCATCCTGAAAACGGTAGGATTTTATTTCAGTTGGTGAATAATGGACCTGTTCAGCATCTTCCGAAGCTTTGAAGCCACATTTCCTGGCTGAAGAAATGCTGCCCTTATATTGAAGTAATCCTTTAAGGGTATCATTATTCAATGTTATGATGAACCCGGGCCTGAAATCATTTTGGGCTAAAACCATGTTGGTAATAGCAAGCAATAAGACAAGCGGAATTACAAAGTAATTTTTCAAGGCTATAAAGTTGGATATGAATATTACTAAATATTTTGATTTCATTAAGAATCAATAATTCTAAATGCTCATCGGCTCCCAAAAATGGATGATCCGATCCTCACCATAGTACTTCCTTCTTGGATGGCTAAGAGGTAATCGTCAGACATTCCCATTGAAACTTCATTAAAGGATTGTTCCTTAGTGTAATACTCTCTTTTAATATCTTCAAAAAAACTGCGCAAAGTCTTGAATTCCCTGCCAACAATCCTGGTATCACTTGTGAAAGTTGCCATACCCATTACACCTCTAACCTTGACATTTGACATATCTTCAAAATCCCTGTCATGGAGCATATCCATAGCTTCCTGCAAAGAGAACCCAAACTTGGATTCTTCCGTTGCAATATGAAACTGCAATAATACTTCCGTAACCTTTTGAAGTGAAAGCGAATGCCTGTTGATTTCCTTTAGTAATTTATAGCTGTCAACACTTTGAATCATGCTGACTCCAGGTATAACCATTTTGACTTTATTTGTCTGAAGATGGCCTATAAAATGCCATTTTAAATCCGAAGGCAGTAGGCTGAACTTGGATGCAAATTCCTGGGCTCTGCTTTCCCCATAGATCAAGTGCCCGGTTTCCTTATAAAGTTGAAGGATTGACTCAGATGGATGAAACTTGGAGACCGCCACTAACGTAACATACGCAGGGATAGTTTTTCTTATTTCCTTGAAATTGCCGACTACATCCATCCCATATTAATTAGTGCTTTCAAAAATAATAAATATATTCTCCTAAGCTTGTTCAGAATTTCGTATTATCTTGCAATTGATTTGATACAGCTTAATTCCTTATGAAATCTACCCTCCACTATAAAGAGAATTCTGTCGATACACCCCTGGGTAAAAGAAGCCTTTCCCGAATAATTTTCGTGATCCCAATGTTGGTGGCAACAATGGCTTGTTTTAGTTTCCTTTTGTATTATGTTGTATCTGAACTAATACAATATCAGCAAGATAACGAAAAACTAAAAAAGGAATTCCCTCTTCAACAACGACATGAGCTAAAATACAGGATACTTACGGCAAAGGATTATGTTGAATTCGCAAGTACACATCAGCTACCATCGATAAAAAGTTATTTCGATAAGCGATTTGACAATACCAGGTCGATCCTTGAACGCAATGAAATCAGTTCTCAAACAGCCCAATTACCTGTAAGAGTCATAGATACTCTATTACGAATATATACAAACTCCAAAATTCATATAGCAGTAATTAACAGTCAAGGTTCTCTCCTATTCCTTACTCCACATGGAATAGACAATGAAAAAGCCGATAAAAATGACTGGAAAGAGATGAATTCCATTATAGACAAAAACGGAAAATATGCGACGGTAAATGAATGGTATTCTGTGGTGCAGGCTGGCCAGGGTTCAAAAGGTGTGATCTGTACAAAGGCTGGTAAAGAATTAGAGCTGTTTGCATACATTGATATGAAAGATTCCCTTCAGCTGACACAGGAATTAGTGCTGGATAGCCTTTCAAAAATAAGATATGAAAATAACGAATATGTGTTTGTTAATACTTTTGATGGCCATAGCCTGATTTCAAAAGGTGTACTGAACCTGGTACCGAAAAATATTATCAATGGTACAGATACGAACTGGCAAAAAGTATTTGCTGATGAGCTAAACAGCATTAAACATGCCCCAGGTGACTACATCAGCTACAATTGGAAGAAAGATGACGGTTCTTCATATTCAGAGAAGGTATCCTATATTTCAAGCATCCCGGAATGGAAATGGCTTTTGGGAACAGGGATGCATACTACGGATATTGAACCTGTTCTGCAATCACGAAAGGATGAATTAAGGAGTTCTCTACTGCAGGAATTTACTAAGATCATTGTATTTCTTATTCTATTATTATTTGTTATCTACTTTATTACAAGGTGGATTTCAAATCTCACATCTTCCAATATAAAATTATTTGTAAAATTCCTTAAAAACGCTGCAATTAGCTTACAGCCGCTTGATGAATCTAAGGTTCACTTCAAGGAGTTTCATGTCCTGGCCAAGGCTGCTAACCACATGATCAGTGAGCGTGACCGGATTGCTTCAGACCTTGCAACCGAACAAAGCCGTTTGAAATACATTATTGATGCAATCCCTGATCTCATTTTCTTTAAAGATATCGATAGCTTGTTTGTTGGAGGAAATAGAGCTTTCCTGAAATATGCAGGCCGAAGTTCCGAAGATATCAAAGGGTGTTCTGAGTATGATCTCTTTACTAAGGCCAACGCTGATACCTATCTTGATTCGGATAAAAGGATGCTGCAATCTCTCGAAGCTTCCCGGACAACAGAATGGGTGACTTATTCCGATGGACATAAAGTCCTCTGCGATACGCTTAAAACCCTTTATTTCGATGCGAACGGGAACGTGCTTGGTTTTATTGGCATTAGCCGTGATATCACAGAAATGGAAGAGACCCGGCAACGCCTGATCATGGCTAAAGAAAAAGCTGAGGAATCCGACCGCTTGAAAACAGCATTCCTGGCCAATATGTCGCATGAAATCCGGACACCAATGAATGCAATCATTGGATTTTCAGATTTGTTATCCGACGATTTCCTGGATCCTGCAGACAGAGAGGACTACGTTTCCAAGATCAAGCTATCTGGTGAATCCTTGATGAACATTATCAATGACATCATTGATATTGCTAAGATCGAGGCCGGGCAACTAAAAATATCAGATTCGGAATGTAATGTAGATCAACTCCTTGCTGATCTTTTTGGCACCTTTACTGAGATTAAAAGCAGGAGTAATAAAAATGCGTTGGAGATCAAAGTAAGCATCCCGCAAAAAGAGTCTCCTTTGTTGACTATCACAGATCCTTTGCGTTTACAGCAAGTGCTCACTAACCTGTTGAGCAATGCACTAAAATTTACCGAATTTGGAGAAATTGAGTTTGGATATAAAATAGAAGAGAATAATTTACATTTTGCTGTGAAGGATACTGGTATAGGTATTCTCCGGAGTAAGCAACAACTTCTTTTTCAACGTTTCAGCCAGGTTGATAGTTCCACTACCCGTAAATACGGTGGAACAGGTTTAGGATTAGCCATATCAAGGAATATCATAGAACTTATGGGCGGTACGATATGGTTGGAGTCAGAACCCGGACAAGGTTCTACATTCCATTTTACACTCCCTTACAGGAAAGTATTACAACCACATGTTCAGGAGCCGGTTGTTGAAAGAAGCTATCAGTGGAAGGGGAAAACTATTTTGATAGCAGAGGATATGGACCAGAACTATCTGCTGATGGAAGCAATGCTTAAATTCACGGATGTGAGCCTCCTTCATGCATGTAATGGCCAACAGGCTATCGACCTGGTAAATGAAGAACCCGGCATTAATCTTGTGCTGATGGATATTCAGCTGCCGATCAAAACCGGGTACGAAGCAATTCAGGAAATACGGGTTATCAGGCCGGAACTGCCAATTATCAGTTTTACTGCTTTTGCTTTACCACGCGAACGTGAGAAAAGTATTGAAGCCGGCTGCGTAGATTATCTGAATAAACCTATCAAACCTGAGGTTCTCCTGTCATGTATCCAGAAGCACATGTTATAGGAATGCCAGGTTAATTCTCCTTTAATTCTTAGGACTATAAAAGCACCTTTTAGGGGATTCCACTTTTCCTGCAGTCATAAGGCTCTTAATAGCTTTATCAGCATCTTTTTTATCAATTCCGGCTTTTTCTGCAACATCTCCTGATTTCAATGGTTCTTTTGAAGCCTGTAAGGTTTTTAATACGATTTCGTTAAAGTCCATGATTATCAATATTATGTGTGAATAATTGGGTGAAATAGCGAATTTGTTAATCTAGCAGATGAACTACAAGGCCACTCCTGAGTTTTGGTTCGAACCAGGTTGTTTTTGGAGGCATGATATTGCCGGAGTCGGCAATATTGATAAGTTGCTTCATTGACACCGGGTAAAGGGCAAATGCTGCTTTATTATCACCATTGTCAACTCTTTTGCTTAGTTCACCCAATCCGCGGATACCACCTACGAAATCAATTCTTTTCGATGTTCTCAGATCTTTAATATCCAGAACCGGATCAAGGATGAGATTTGAAAGAATAGTGACATCCAAGACACCAATGGGGTCAGAATCATCATATGTACCGGGTTTTGCTGTAAGCGAATACCATTCACCACCGAGGTACATACTGAAGTTATGCAGTTTGGAAGGTTTGTAGATCTCCTTGCCTTTCTTTTCAACATCGAATACATTGACCAGTTTCTCAATGAAGGAAGTTGCATCCTGGCCATTAAGATCTTTTACTAAACGATTGTAGTCAATGATTTTGAGCTGATTATCCGGAAACAATACTGACATGAAATAATTAAATTCTTCTTTTCCTGTAAAGCCTGGCTTATTTTTGCGTTTTTCGAGGCCAACCAGGGCGGCGGCGGCAGTACGGTGGTGACCGTCAGCAACATAGAGAGAAGGTATTTCTTTTTCGAACAATTCAACCAGGCGCTTTATCACTTTTGTATCATTGATAACCCAGAAGTGGTGACCAAACCCGTCATCCGAAACAAAATCATAAATGGGTGCTTCATTATGAACAATAGCTGTTACAAGGGCATCAACTTCCGGATGAGCCGGATAGGAAAAGAAAACCGGTTCGACATTGGCATTGGTAATTCTTACATGGATCATGCGATCTTCTTCCTTATCCTTGCGTGTAAGTTCATGTTTCTTGATGTGATTATTAAAGTAATCATCAATATGTGTACAGCCTACAATTCCGTATTGTGTTCGGCCGTCCATGGTCTGGGCATAGATGTATAGCTTTTCTTCGTTATCCTGAACCAACCAGCCTTTTTGCCTGAATGAAGCAAAGTTTTCGACAACTTTATCATACACCTCTTGTGAATGTTCATCAATTCCTTTAGGCAGGTCAATTTCTGCTTTTGTTACATGAAGTAATGAATATGGGTTTCCATCTGCTTCAACTCTAGCTTCATCCGAATTTAAGACATCATAGGGTCTGGATGCTAATTGTTTTACCAGGTTAACCGGTGGGCGCAATCCCCTGAATGGTTTTAGTATCGACATAAATCCTGCATGTTTTCACCGGAATACTCCGGATGGTTAGTTTAGTTTTAATGCTATGAATGATGGGCACAAAATAACAAAAACCGGCACAATGGAAATAGTGCCGGTCTCAATTTATTTTCATGCCAAATAAGGCTTAGGAAAAGTAAAAGTTTTAATCAGAACGTTCAATCATCATCCGAATCGGTAATACCAGCGGATCTTTGCAGTGACCCTATAAGAGCTCCAAGCATTTTGGTCATTTCCATCAATTGATGCCTTGATTCTTCCTGTTCAGTTTCATTAATAAAATGCTGTTTTTCAGCAAGTGATGTATGAACAACACATTCACGAACAGAACTTTTAGCCATCTTCAAATAATAGATAAACTGGCTTTTATTCCTTGCAGAACCTTCTGCAATATGAAGTGCTATAGATTGTGCCGAATCGTAATACCTTTTGGATAGCGATGAACTTCCATTCTCAGAAAATGCACTTACTTTATGGTAAACCCAATCAATATAATCTAGCGCCTTATGATAAACCCTTAGGTCTTCAAAACGAAAGAATGTTGTAGTCTTGTCAAGATCATTCTCCATGTTAACGTAATTTAGAGGTTAGCTGGGTTTTTGGTATTAGTTGTAATAGATTTTGATTCTATATAAAAAATTTAAGATGCTAATATAAAGAAAAAAAGTTCCCAAATAAAACAAGCTTGTCCGAATTATTACAATTTTTTATAACAATCGTCGAAATTGGACGAAAAAGCAAGGAATTATCTTTACTTTATCTGGTATAAAAGATTGATTTTCAACGAACCCTGATTTCATAGTGGAATGCTTATCCTCTATACAAGCAGAATTTACTTTTACTTGTTAACCTGGAAGGTTTTATCGCCACTTTCAAAAAAGGCAATGATCTGCTTAGCTGCAGCTATGCCGGCATTATTATTGGCTTCAGAAGTCTGTGCGCCGATTTTTTTGGGAGTCGTGTAGAATCTTCCTGAGAAACTTTCCATCAGGGCTGCTTTCCTATCCGGTTCAACATCGGAAACATACTTAAAATCAACCCGATCTGTAAACATTTTCTCCAGGCTTTCTTCATCTACAACTTCCTTACGCGCTGTATTGACTAATGTGGCACCTTTTGGCATCCTGGAAAGCAGATCGTAATTGATTGATTTCTTAGTCTGTGCATTTGCCGGCATATGCAATGATACATATTGGCAGGTGGAATAGAGTTCTTCAGCAGATGCTAAACACTTGATTCCTTCTGCCTCAATAACTGCTTTATCAACAAACGGGTCAAAAGCGTAGATATCCATTCCAAATCCCTTAGCGATTGTAGCAACAGCTTTCCCAACATAACCAAAGGCATGCAAACCTAATTTCTTGCCGCGGAGTTCAGAACCGGAAGTGCCATTAAACAGGTTACGTGCGGCATAAACCATCATTCCAATTGCCAGTTCAGCAACGGCATTAGAATTCTGGCCGGGAGTATTCATCGCAACAACACCACTTTTTGTTGCAGATTCCAGGTCAATGTTATCATAACCTGCACCTGCCCTAACAACAATCTTCAACTTTCCTGCAGCTTCAATAACATCTTTGTCAACAATATCACTCCTGATGATGATAGCGTCAGCATCTTTTACAGCCTGAAGAAGGTCGGATTTCAAGGTATAGTTTTCTAGCAGAGCCATTTCGCAACCTGACTTCTCAATGATTTGCCTTATACTCTCAACGGCAGCTTTGGCAAATGGTTTTTCTGTGGCAACCAATATTTTTTTCATACGATTTTCAATTTTAAGAATAAAAAAAACCGGAGGATTTATATCTCCTCCGGAATTTATAATTTATCAGGCATTAGCCTTTTCAAATTCAGCCATGCAATCCACGAGTGCCTGAACACTTTCGATGGGTAAAGCATTATAGGTTGAAGCCCTGAACCCGCCGACAGAACGGTGGCCTTTTATACCAACCATGCCTTTGGATTTGGCAAAGTCCATAAATGCATCTTCCTTATCTTTATATTGTTCTTTCATAACAAAGCAAATATTCATGATTGAACGGGCGTCCTTTTCAGCAGTGCCGACAAACATTTTGCTGTTATCAATAGCGTCATACAATAGTTTTGCCTTAGCCTTGTCCATTTCTTCCATCTTCTTTACTCCTCCCATTTCCTTCACCCATTTCAAGGTTTCTTTCATGGTGAAAATACTGATGCAGGGAGGTGTATTGAACATGGATCCTTCCTTGATATGTGTTCTGTAATCCAGCATGGTTGGAATAGCTCTTTCAACTTTACCAAGAACATCTTCTCTTACAATAATAAAGGTAACTCCTGCAGGGCCGGCATTTTTCTGGGCTCCACCATAGATCATTGCATACCTGGAAACATCAATTGGCCTGCTCAGGATATCGCTTGACATATCTGCTATCAATGGCACAGGGCTGTTGAAATCTTCACGTATCTCAGTGCCGTAGATCGTATTGTTGGTTGTAATATGGAAGTAATCGGCATCGGCTGGAATAGTCCATCCTTTTGGGATATAGGTAAAATTCTTATCAGAAGAACTTCCAATAACTGCTACCTCACCAAATAATTTTGCTTCCTTGATGGCTTTTTTTGCCCAAACTCCAGTTTCGAGATAGGCGGCCTTCTTATTTAACATATTGAATGGAATCATGCAGAATTGCAGACTGGCACCACCACCCAAAAATAATACCTGGTAACCTTCCGGAATATTCAGTATTTCTTTGAATAAGGCTACAGCTTCATCCATAACAGCCTGGAATTCCTTGCTGCGATGAGAGATTTCCAATATCGACATTCCAATTCCATCCAGTTCCAGTACCGCCTTTGCAGTATTTTCAATTGCTACTCTTGGCAGGATGCAGGGCCCGGCATTAAAATTATGCTTTTTCATAGGGAAAAAAATTTGGTGATTTCCGTAATTGATTATTTTACTGTGTATTGACTAACAATCGGAGTGGGTTCAAAATAAATACTTTGCGCCATTTTTGTTGCACAAAGCTATAAAACTAAAGTATATCTGAACAAAAAAATATTGGACTTTTTACAGCTGATTTAAGCTTTATTTTTAAGTGAATCACTTAAGTGCAGAATTGCCTGCAGAAATATTTTCAACAAAGGTCCAGAAACCATCCCTGAAGAGGTAAGCATCGTGAGTATCACCTGAAGGGACATAGTATTTCCTGATACCTGTCATTGATGGCATCATGGGTATTAATTTGTCCATAACGATCATCCACATCTTCTTTTCCTTAACCCGGTTCCCTTTCTGGATTTTCAAGCTTTGATTATCGTATCTTACCAAAGCTGTTGTATTTTTGGCATATTCAATGAGTACTCTATTTTTAATTCCTTCCGAAGTTTTGAACAAGCCCTTTCCAAAAACCGGGATTCCATTTGAGTCAAAAGACAAGATGTCAATAAGTTTATAATTGGAAGATTCATCATTACCATCCCAGCCTATCAGTGTATAGACATATTCCTTTTTAACTTTCTGAGATATAAGCTTATAGTATATAGCTCCATACCAGTGATCCAGGCTTAATATCTTATTCTCCCATCCTAAATCCCTTCTTTCTGCCTGTACAAGGTTAAAAACTTTACCATTTTTCAGTTCAATGAACCCGAAGTATTTGTAGGTACCATTATTAAGCGGAATATTCCATGTTGTAATGCGTAACATGGCATCATCTGATTTCAATCTTGAAATAGTTGCGAGGGAATCAAAAGGAAAATTGAAGGCTGAAGGCAATGTGAGAACCTCTTTATATTTGGAAAGGAATGCCTTGTTTGCCTGAATTTTAGAAGAATCATCCTTAGCTTTCCAGATTTCCTTCGACAACCGCACAAGTGTATCCTGCATTGCTAAAAGCTTATTGTCAATCTGCGCACAAAGGCTAAAGGGGTAGATCAAGCCAGAAACAATCAATATAAGGATGTAAAGGTGGTTCTTCATGTTATAAAAATGGAGTTAAATATTCCTGCCAGAGTATGAGGAGATTGAGGTTAACGGAATTTGATTCACTCACCTATTTCAGTTGTTTTAAGGAAAATGACTTTTGAAAAGGCAAAAATATTGGTTTATCTGTATTTTCGCTTCGCAAAAACAACCATTGATGATCGAACAGTACCGGAATACTTCCGATTTTTTCCCCCTGAAAGACAGGATCCTGGCTTTCTCAAAGTTAGGAGAACTTCTTCAACATCTGGATAACGCAGAAACAGACCTACAAATTTCAGGTATACCGGCAGAAAGTACAGAAGAGTTGAGAAATTCTATGAGAATGGCAGGCATTGCCAATCCCTGGTTTACCTATGAGAATATTCAGTATGCTTTTCAATCATGGGCTGTAGCATTGAATCCCGCTTCCCTGAATGACTGGCTAGCAACATATAAGGATAAGCTTTACACATCCGTTCCAATTCGCCGGATTGCAGTTATTATGGCAGGTAATATTCCACTGGTTGGGATGCATGATTTATTATGTACACTTATATCAGGAAATCACTTTACCGGGAAGCTTTCAAAAGATGATCAGATATTGTTGCCTGCATTGTCAAAGCAGCTGATTAGGATTGAGCCCCGCTTTGAAGAACTTATTTCATTTACAGATGGAAAGTTAGGTGAAATTGATGCTGTGATAGCTACAGGCAGTAATAACACATCGCGCTATTTTGAGTATTATTTCGGAAAATATCCTCATATAATAAGAAAGAACAGGAATGCTGTCGCTGTCTTAGACGGATCAGAAGACCATGCCTTGCTTGAGGCTCTTGCCGATGACATTTGCCTTTATTTTGGAATGGGATGCAGGAGCGTTTCCAAGATTTTTCTTCCTGCAGGTTATAACCCATTACGTATATTGGATGCCTGCCATGACTTTCATTATAAATTGTTCAGTCATTTTAAGTATATGAACAATTACACCTATCAAAAAACGATCATGCAAATGAACCTTATGAGATTTATGGATAATGGTACTATGCTGATGGTCGAATCTCCCTACTACTCTTCACCAATCTCTGTTCTTAATTATGAATTTTACGATAAGCCCGACGATCTGAGGATCAGATTGGATGAAGATGAGAAATTGATACAGTGTATTTCGACAAATTGTCAGGGTTTCCGGTCAGTTTTGCCAGGCTTTAGCCAAAAGCCTGAACTTTGGGATTATGCTGATGGAATTGACACCCTGAAATTCCTTTTGGAGGTCTGAAAAACACTTACAAATAATTTCTTTCGCAGAATTTGTTTCTATTGAAAAAATATATAATTTTGCAGCCCTGAATTAAAAGCCGGATAATATTATGAAAAAAGACATCCATCCAAAGGAATACAGGCAGGTAGTGTTCAAGGATATTTCGAATGATCATTCATTTATGACTCGTTCTACCGTTGCAACGAAAGAAACTGTTGTTTGGGAAGACGGAAAAGAATACCCGCTTGTAAAGCTTGAAATTTCAAATACCTCGCATCCTTTCTATACAGGTAAGATCAAGCTTGTTGATACTGCCGGTCGCGTTGATAAGTTCCGCCAGAAATTTGAAAAGCACCTTCAGATGAAAAATAAGACCAAGTAATCTGGCAGAGATAAGAAATTGAATCCCGGTATATCCGGGATTTTTTTTGCCCTTTATTTCCCCGAATAGGCTCTGGCATGAACATAAGCCTTAATGTCTTGTTCAAGTCTGTGGCATGATTGTTGACCTTTGCGGGGTTCAATCTCAAACAATATTAATATGTCATTCTGGCATGACCCATCTGAATACGAAACTCAACTTATTAAAATGTCAAATTTATTAGAAGACGAAACCGACTTCATTCCCCTATTATCCGCTGAAGATGAAGAATTGATAAATGCTGAAGAAATTCCCTCGGCATTACCTATATTGCCTTTGCGAAATACTGTTCTATTCCCGGGTGTTGTTATCCCAATCACTGTCGGCAGGGATAAATCTATTCGCCTCATAAAAGATTTTTATAAAGGAAGCAGGATTATAGGTGTGGTTTCACAAAAGGATTCAGAAATTGAAGATCCGGGCTTTGATGATCTCAACCGTGTTGGCACTGTCGCTTATATCATTAAGATACTGCAGATGCCGGATGGAAATACAACAGCAATCATCCAGGGCAAAAAACGATTTGAACTTGGAATACTCCTTCAATCAGATCCTTACTTCATGGCCTCGGTTTCCGGTTACGACATCGATGAGACAACTCAAAAGAAAGGAAAAACCTTTGAAGCACTCATTTCATCTATAAAAGATCTTTCAATCCAAATCATTAACCAGTCTCCAAATCTTCCGAGCGAAGCTGCATTTGCCATTAAAAATATTGAGAGCCCGGTTTTCCTTGTCAATTTTGTTGCATCAAACCTAAATGTTGACTTATTCGAAAAGCAAAAGCTTTTGGCTATTAAGGAACTTGAACAAAGGGCTAATACCGTGCTGGGTTTGCTCACCAAGGAGTTGCAAATGTTGGAATTAAAGAACCATATACAAAACAAGGTGAAAGTTGATATGGACAAGCAGCAACGCGATTACCTGCTGAACCAGCAACTCCGCCTGATCCAGGAAGAACTTGGTAACAACCCAAATGAGCAGCAACTTCATGATCTAAAGGAAAAGGCAGCTGCAAAAAAATGGTCAAAGAATGTTCAGCAAATATTTGAAAAGGAACTCAGCAAGATCAGCCGCATGAATCCTGCAGCAATGGAATATTCCATCCAGCTGAACTACCTTGAAGTAATGGTGGACCTTCCCTGGGATTCTTTTACTGAAGACAATTTTGACCTGAAGCATGCCCAGAAGATACTTGACAATGATCATTACGGCATGGAAAAGATAAAGGAAAGGATTATTGAATACCTTGCTGTTCTTAAATTAAAAGGAGATATGAAATCTCCGATCCTTTGCCTTGTTGGCCCTCCGGGTGTTGGGAAAACATCTCTTGGTAAATCAATTGCAAAAGCGCTGGGAAGAAGCTATATAAGAATGTCTCTTGGAGGCCTGCATGATGAATCAGAGATACGTGGTCACAGGCGAACTTATATTGGTGCCATGCCCGGAAGAATAATTCAGAGCATCCGTAAGGCAAAACATTCGAACCCTGTATTTGTCCTTGATGAGATCGACAAGGTTTCAGGTATGACAGTCAACGGAGACCCCTCAGCAGCCTTACTGGAAGTCCTTGATCCTGAACAGAACTCCGCATTCTATGATAATTTCCTTGAGGTTGAATATGATCTGTCAAAAGTCATGTTCATAGCTACTGCCAATAACCTGAGTACTGTTCATCCCGCTCTTCGCGACCGAATGGAGATCATCGATCTTAGTGGTTACCTGTTGGAAGAAAAAATAGAGATTGCGCGCCGGCACCTTGTACCTAAGCAATTGAAAGAGCATGGACTTGGTAGCAGGTCAATAACTTTTTCTAAATCTATACTTCAGCGGCTAATTGAAGATTATACGCGTGAATCAGGTGTTCGATTACTGGAAAAGACCGTTGCCAAAGTTATTCGTGGAAAGGCTAAATACATCGCAATGGGAGAAGAAGTTGCTCCTGCAGTTTCAGGTGCTGATCTTGAAAAAGCACTTGGAAATGCAATGTTCCAGCAGGAGAAGAGTTTTAGCAACAAGGTTGCAGGTGTAGTAACCGGCCTTGCATGGACTGCTGTTGGAGGCGAAATTCTGTTTGTCGAAGTCAGCCTGAGCCCAGGCAAAGGTATTCTTACTATAACTGGCAATTTGGGCGATGTTATGAAAGAATCTGCCACAATTGCTTTTGAATATCTTAAGTCGCATGCAGGGATGCTTTCAATTCCTATCGGGGTATTTGAAAAATGGAATGTTCATATTCATGTTCCTGAAGGTGCAACACCAAAGGATGGCCCATCTGCCGGGGTTACCATGTTTACAGCACTGGCATCAGCCTTCACTCAGCGTAAAGTAAAAAATAAACTGGCTATGACCGGGGAGATCACTTTACGTGGAAGAGTCTTACCTGTTGGTGGAATTAAGGAGAAGATACTTGCTGCCAAGAGAGCCCGAATAACTGAAATCATTCTTTCAGAAGATAACCGCAAGGATATAGCTGAAATAAAGGTAGATTATGTCAAAGGATTGCATTTTCATTTCATAGGTGAAATGTCGGAAGTTGTTGAACTTGCCTTATTGAAAGAGAAAGTCGACAAGCCATTGAACCTGAATTAGTACAAATGAAAAAATCCCGGTGTCCCGGGATTTTTGATTTATGAACAGCAGGTATTTATTCCTAATAATGCATAACCTTTAAAGTTGACGTTGAATTACCAGAGATAAGGCAAAGGAAATATGTTCCTGGAACTAATCCGTCAGCTTCAAGTTTGAAGTTGTGCAAACCCGTATTCTGGCTGCCCAAATCAAATTTCCTGATTATTCTGCCAAGCTGATCCTTAAGCTCTATAATAACCCTGGTTTGCTTTGCAAGCTGATATGTCAACAATGCTGAGTTTTTAAAAGGATTAGGCGTAAGTTCTAACCCATCTGTAACAACTGATGGAGACTCATCAAGTCCGACAAGTGTTGTCCCTTCTTTCAACAGGATATTATTGCCGGGGTCAAAGTTCAATGCATAAGGTTCCCGGCTAAACTGGTAAGAGTATATCTGGTTATTGACACTGTTAAAAACCCGTATAAGTGTATCAGACAGGTCCTTAAACCTGATTTTTATCTCAATTGGCATCTGCCAGTATGGATCCAGTGAACCACCTGACTGCCTTGCAGTGAATAGAACCTGCCAATTGTTATCACCTAATTTTTTAAACGAGTAAACATTATTATAATTCGGATGGTTTGGCTGGAAAACCCATTCATCAAAGAACCAGTGTAAATCCTGTCCGGAGACCGATTCCATTTTATCCCTGAAATCAGTAATAGCAGCAGATTTATAGCGGTAGTTAGTATCAAGTGCATATGCTTTCATTCCCGCGAAGAAAAGACTGTCACCCAATACATACCGTAATTGGTGAAGCACACAACTCCCTTTCATGTATGTGATTGCATAATTGAAAAGTGTATTTACACCAGGAGTATTAACAGCCCAGGTTGGATCGGATATTGCCCATCCAGGGTTGTAGGAGAGATAATAATTTGCGTTCCCATCCAGTTCCGATTTGTAATTATTATACCCGGATATAAATTCTACCCAATGGGCTTCTGTCCATGTTGCAAAACCTTCATTCAGGAAAATATCAGCCCATGTTTTGCAGGTTATCATATCTCCAAACCACTGATGAGCAAATTCGTGTGCAACCAATGACTCATCCCAACAATCCGGACAAAGGCTTGTAAGCGTCTGGTTTTCCATCCCTCCCCAGGCAAACTGGTTATTCAAAGTAGAAAAACCATTTTTCTCAAAAGCATGATCGCCGAACTCGGCAGAATAATAAGATGACATAGCACCAATAATACTTTCTATATAGGAAGGGTCCTCATTTGCATTATGATAAAATCGGAACGGGATACTTTGGTTGCAGATAGTATCCTGCCACTGCACAATATCAAGCTGATAATTAACCTTAGACGAAATTACTATGAGGTAAGTGGCAACCGGATCGCGACTGACCCAGTGGTAAGTGATCGAAGTTGCATCTGGAATTGAATCCTGTAACCTTCCATTTGAGCCCAAACGGACATTCAACGGCACCTTGGCGGTAAGATCAATAGTAGCCTTATCAGACGGACTGTCATAACAAGGGAACCATTTCCTGGCCCCTTCAGGTTCGCAGTCAGTAAAGAAAAAACCACCTGAAGTGTAAATAGCTCCGTCATTGATATTGTTGTGCCTGTAATATACCTGAATCTGAACAAAATCTCCAGGATTATAGGTATGATCCAATTGAACCGTTAAATGATCATTATTATGTGTAAAACCTGTGGCAGCAATTTTAACAGAATCAATGGCAAGTGAAGCATTGGCAGCATCCAGCACTATGCTGTTAAGCACAGAGTCAACCTTAAATTCAATTATGACATTAGCACTAAAACTGGCCGGAAAAGGAGTTGTATAGTTATTCATCAAATCCAGGCTGAAAGTATAATTAAGCACGTCATAGCTATGAATAGTTGGATTGAGTAGTTCCCGATTCATATCATTCAGGGATTCGCGTTGCATCCTTCGCATGGAACAATACTCGGAACCTTTCAACCCTTTGGCAGGTTGTGCCATCAGTGCTGTAAAAGAGGATGTAACAAGTAAAATGAGCAGGAATAACTTTTTCATAGCATTGCAGATTAGTTACACAAAAGTAGCCTTTTTTCGGTCACAGGAAACAGTCGGATGTGTCTTCATTGAATTGATTAGCGTACATTTGACATCCGAATAGAATGATAATGCTTAAGATTCTCTTCCCTGTTCTAATAGTTCTCGTTTCCCTGCTGAGTATTTCCTGTTCGAGGAAAAACCAGGGGAATAATGGAAAGACAGTATTCAAGTACAATGAATCTGCGGGGATTACATCCCTCGATCCCGCCTTTGCAAGAAACCAGGCAAATATATGGGCAGTAAACCAGCTATTTAACGGCCTGGTTCAACTGGATGATTCTCTTAAAACAGTGCCATGTATTGCAAGAAAATGGGAAATCTCAAACGATGGACTGACCTATACTTTTAAATTGCGTTCTGATGTGTATTTTCATAATTCATCTGTCTTTCCTGAAGGCAAAGGGCGAAAAGTCTCAGCATCTGATTTTGTATACAGCTTTAACCGAATAATGGATCCTAAAGTTGCCTCACCGGGAGCCTGGATATTCGGTCAGGTGCTTAAACAAGGTGAAAAGTATGCATTCGAAGCACCCAACGATTCAATATTCATACTGAAATTATCAAAGCCCTTCCCTCCTTTCCTCGGATTGCTATGTATGCAGTATTGTTCGGTGGTTCCCCATGAAGCTGTTGAATATTATGGAGCAGATTTCAGGCAGCACCCGGTTGGAACCGGGCCTTTCTACTTTAAACTTTGGAAAGAAGGCGTTAAACTGGTTTTATTAAAGAACCCAGCTTATTTTGAATTTGAGTCAGGAAAAAGGCTTCCATTCCTGGATGCAGTAGCAGTTACCTTTATCGTTGATAAACAATCCGCTTTCCTGGAATTTATTAAGGGAAACCTGGATTTTATGTCGGGCATTGATGCAAGTTACAAGGATGAAATGCTTACCAAAGCAGGAAATTTAAATCCAAAGTACAACAACAGGATTTTCCTGATCAAGCATCCTTACCTGAATACAGAATACCTGGGTATCCTTTGCGATAAAAAAAGCGAAGCTTTGCAAGGATCGCCCCTGGGAAAGAAGCCTATCAGGCAGGCAATGAATTGTGGATTTGATCGTGTCAAGATGATGCAGTACCTTCGGAATAACATTGGCATTCCAGGAACAGCCGGATTTGTTCCATCTGGTATTCCATGGTTCGACCAGTCCAGAGTAAAAGGATATACCTATGACCCTGTTAAGGCAAGACAATTGCTTGCGGAGGCTGGATACCCGGGCGGAAAAGGGCTACCGGCCATTACACTTAGCACAAATGCATCCTATCTTGATCTTTGCAAATACATCCAGAGTCAATTAAATGAGATAGGATTCAACATTAAGATTGATGTCTCCCCACCTGCTACTTTAAGAGAGATGATTGCTCAATCAAAGATCCTGTTTTTCAGGGGTAGTTGGATTGCCGATTACCCGGAAGCAGAAAACTATCTATCCTTGTTCTATACTGCGAACTTTTGCCCGGCTGGCCCGAATTACACCCATTATTCGAACCCGGAATTCGATCATCTTTATGCAAAATCAATAAGCATTCTTGATGATTCTGCTAGGGCAGGTTATTATGTACAGATGGATAACCTCCTGATGAAAGATGCCCCGGTAATCGTCCTGTATTACGACCAGGTTCTTCGCTTCACAACAAATAAAATATCAAACCTTGGGTGTAATGCATTAAACTTGCTGAATCTGAAAAAAGTAAGAAAAACAAATGATTGAAAAGCTTTTTAAGGAAGTTGATCCTGTTGAAATCAATGAGAATGTTTTTCATTTGATTAATGATACATGGTTCCTCTTAACAGCCGGAACATTAACCAACTTCAATACAATGACTGCAAGCTGGGGTTCACTGGGCATTCTGTGGAACAAGCCAGTTGCATTTGCTTTCGTAAGGCCTCAGAGACATACTTATGGATTCATGGAACAGGCAGAAAGGTTCACATTAAGTTTCCTTTCCGAGGAATACAGACCAGCACTGAAATATTGTGGAAAGTATTCAGGCAGGGATGTGGATAAAATTCTTAATACAGGATTGATTCCTCTGGGAACTAAAAATGGATCAGTTACTTTTGAGCAGTCATCCCTAGTACTGGAATGCAGAAAACTATATTTTTCCGATTTGGATGCATCCCATTTCCTTGATCCTAAAATAATTAAAAATTACCCTTTGAATGATTTCCATCGGATGTATATTGGTGGAATTGAGCACTGTTTAGTTAAAAAATAACTTATCAGGTGATTTCATAAATTCGATCAAGTTTTACTTGTCTTTCTCAAAATACTATATCTTAGCAGGCCTCAAATCAAGGCCAGCAATCAAATCAGGAACATACCAGATTCATTTTAAATCCTGTATCCTTGAAATTACTTACCAATATTCGTTACCGTCTTGCAAAACGGAATCTTCAACTGGATCATCAGAAGATAATCCGTGACAGAAAACCTCATAGCCTGGATTCAGCTCAATACCTGGCATTGCTTTATTATTTACCGGATGAGGATACCTACAAGCGGGTTGACGAATTCATCCGGAAACTCAACGACCTGAATATTAAAGTGAAAGTTGCATGTTATACTGACATGAAAATAATACCGCACTATTTTATTCCAAAACTGCTTCAGGATATAATTACCATTAAAGATCTCAATTGGTATTTTCAACCTGTCAAACCTTTTGTTAAGGATTTCCTGGAGGAAGAGTTTGACTTGCTTATTGATCTTTCAACGAGTGACCATTTCCCGCTGCTTTATCTTTCAGCCAAATCAAAGGCCAGTTTGAAAATTGGCCGTTTCGATGAGTCACACCAGGATTATTACGATCTAATGATTGACGTTTCTAAAGATGCTTCTTTAGAATATTTAATTGAACAGGTAATGCATTATTTAACAAAAATCAATACTGAATCCTAAATGAATTCAAAATTCAAAGGTACCGGGGTTGCCCTGGTCACACCCTTTCACAAACAAGGAACAATTGATTTTGGTTCTTTGGAGAAAATGATCGAACACTGCATAGGCGGTGGCATCAATTACCTGGTGATCATGGGAACTACTGCGGAAACTGCCACACTTTCAAGAGAAGAGAAACTGGCATTGTCAGAATATGTTATAGAAGTTGTGAACCAACGAGTGCCACTTGTACTTGGAATTGGAGGAAATAATACCCAGGAAGTAGTCAATATACTTCGAACTAATTCATTCGAAGGATTTGACGCAATCCTATCAGTAACACCTTATTATAATAAGCCTCAACAGAGGGGCTTATACCTGCATTACAAAAGTATTGCAGTCGTTAGTCCTATCCCCATTATCATGTATAATGTTCCATCCAGAACGAGCGTAAACATGAAACCTGAGATTGTCCTGCAATTGGCAAACGATTTCGATAACATTATCGGTATCAAGGAAGCTTCAGGTAATATTGAGCAAGTTATGGAGATTGTAAGGCTGAAGCACAAAGATTTTCTGGTGATATCCGGCGATGACCTTCTTACCCTTCCACTCCTGGCGATGGGTTGTGATGGAGTTATATCCGTTTCTGCAAATGCCTATCCACAAGAAGTATCACAAATGGTCCAATTGGGGATTAAAGGAGAAATGAAAAAAGCACGTGAAATTCACTACCGGATTTCAGAGTTCACAAAAGCTCTATTTGCTGATGGTAATCCTGCCGGAATTAAAGCAGCTCTTGAGATCAAAGGATTGATATCAAATCACCTTAGACTGCCCTTAGTTAAAGTTGAGAAAAATCTTTACAATCATATTACAAATCTTATTTCTGAACTTGATTCGAAAACAAACTCTTAAAGAGTCTAACAATTAGAAAAATGAAAAGATTACTACCTCTGCTGCTCGTTCTCTTTCTTGCATCCCTATTAAAAGCCCAGGATATTTCAAGTCAACTGGACCTTGCCAATAAACAACTCTCAAATCGTGGGGAAGTTTATTTCTCATTCCCTCTCAAGTCAAAAGCCGATATCAACTTACTGACCCGGCAGATATCAATTGATAAAGTTGATGGCAATACTGTTGTTGCTTATGCGAATCAGAAGGAATTCAATAAGTTCCTTGAGTATTCCGACCAGTTCAATGTACTTACACCTCCTTCTTTACTTGAGAATGTAGCAATGTCAGATAACCCCAAACAGGTCCTGACATGGAATTATTATCCAACATATACAGCATATGAATCTATAATGGCTCAGTTTGCCAGTGATCATCCCGATATTTGCAAACTTGTAACCATTGGTACACTAGCCTCTGGACGGAAACTTCTGGCAGTGAAGATTACCAGGAATCCTGATGTACAGGAAAATGAACCTGAATTCCTGTATACCTCTTCGATCCATGGAGACGAAACTACAGGTTATGTCCTGATGCTCCATCTCATTGATTACATTTTATCAAATTATGGCACAGATGACCGAATCACCAATATGGTGAATTCAATGGAAATTTATATCAATCCCCTGGCAAATCCTGACGGAACTTACAAGGGAGGGAATTCTTCTGTAAACGGCGCAACCCGCACCAATGCCAACAATGTTGATCTCAACCGCAATTATGCAGATCCTGAGGATGGCCAGCATCCGGACGGAAATCCATGGCAGCCTGAAACCGTTGCATTTATGAATTTCGCCGGATTTCATCACTTTGTTATGTCGGCTAATTTTCACGGAGGCAATGAAGTATTAAATTATCCCTGGGATACATGGCCCAGGCTTGCTGCTGATGATAACTGGTGGCAGTATGTATGCCGTGAATATGCTGATACTGTTCATTTATATTCTCCTACAACTTACATGTCAGGATTCAACAATGGCATATCCAATGGGTATGCATGGTATTCAATCAGTGGTGGCAGGCAGGACTATATGAACTATTTCAGGAACTGCAGGGAAGTTACAATTGAGATTTCGGATACAAAACTGTTGCCGGAGAACCAGTTGATCAATCATTGGAACTATAATTACAGGTCCTTCCTGAATTATTTGGAGGAGAGCACCTACAGCCTGCAGGGCTTAGTGACAGATTCCATTAGCGGGGAACCTCTCAATGCACGAATTTTCATTTACGGGCATGATATTGACAGTTCACAGGTAAATACAGATCCTGCTGTCGGAGATTATCATCGTATGCTTAAGGCAGGAACTTACAATGTTACCTATTCCGCTGCCGGTTATATTTCGAAAACTATCACTGTTCAGATCGTTGACCGCCAAAAGACAATTCAAAACGTTCAATTGTATGATGGGCGTCTTGCAACTAATTTCAGCTGCGATTCAGCTACAATTCCTGTTGGAGGAACCGTACACTTTACCGACCGATCTGCTGGCAGCCCTCAATCCTGGCATTGGGAATTTGAAGGAGGATCACCCTCCGTTTCAAATGACCAGAATCCATTTGTCAATTATACGCAACCGGGGAAATATAGTGTTAAACTTGTAACAACCCGCCCAGGTTCCTCAGATTCACTGCTGAGGCAAGCCTATATTGATGTAAGAATGATGTACCTGATGGGAAATCAATCCTATACAGTTTGTGATGCCTTGTTTTTGGATTCTGGCGGATTAGGGGCAGGATATTCAAATAATGAATCTTCAGTAGTTACTTTCTTACCAGAACAGCCGAATACAAGGTTAAAAGTAGATTTTAACAGTTTCAATGTTGAATCATCTGTGGATTGCCAATCCGATTACCTTAAGGTATTTGACGGTACAGATACAAATGCCACCCTTCTTGGAACTTTTTGTGGTAGTTCATTACCACAGGAAATGATGGCATCCAATGTTGCAGGTGCATTAACCTTTCAGTTTGTTTCGAACGGTTCGGTAAATGCTTCTGGTTGGGAGGCTGTGCTTGAATGCGATTCCAATGTTGGCATTCCTTTAATCAACTCTAATCCGTTCAGGCTGTATCCTAATCCAAATTCCAATGGATGGTTGAGAATCGAATCACTTTCGAAAATCAGCACACTTAGTATTACTGATATTCTGGGCCATGAACTAAAACTTATGCATCCGAATTCGAATGATATCCAGGTCCAATGTGACTTTCCGGATGGATGTTATATTTTCAGAATGCAGATTGGGGACCATGTTTACTCAAGCCAGGTAATTATTCTCAAACGAAAATAGTTGAACCTCTTTAAAAAAAAACAGGCAAATGCCTGTTTTTTTTTATTTCCTGACAATCACTTTCCTGGAGATGAGACCGGCAGATGAATTAATTTGAAGGAAATAAATCCCGGATCTCAGGTCCTTGTCAAAATCAAGTGTCAATTGGTTAGTTCCTGTCATAATTTCCATTTCCTGTACAATTACCCTTTTCCCGATATTATCAATAAGTGAGACAATTGCATGATCGTCTTTTGAACTGTACAAATTAATATGAAGAAAACTGGATGCGGGATTTGGATAAATACTAATACCGGAAGGAATCTCATGAGTTTCCGTTCCCAGCACAATTCCATTGAAGGACAAATCATCGATCCAAATAAAGCTGTTTTTGACCGGAACTTTACCGCTGGAAGAAATCATGATAACAGCAGTGTCTGGATCATTAGGATTTCTATAGACAAATGGCAGGGTGAATGATTCCCAGGAATGCATCATTCCGGTAGTGGTAAAACTGAGTGAAGCTATCGTATCCCTTTGCTGAAAGGAAGAATTCCATTTAGTCAGCCATGCAGCAACAGTCGCTGCGTCAGCACCATAACCCATATGCTGCCATTTCCCTTTGAGGCTTTGAGGTCGCGAATTGAAAGGAAAACCAGAAATCGGGCGATAGGTAAGGCTATCCAGTTGACCACTTACGATAATGCCAGGAACAACTGCTGATCCAACACCTTTAGTTGTAAGCTTTACATATGCTAATCCTGCAGCGGGAGTCGAAGTGCCCTTAAGAAGAGTATAAACACCGGCAGAAGCTGTAGTCGGATTCATATTACCCCAACGGTCAGGTGAATCATACGTCCCAAAATTAGTCCAGTTTTCGAAACTGGCATTTGGAATCTGCGCATTAACTATATAAACAACAGTCGAGAGGATTGTAGCGAATAGTAGCTTTTTCATGTGGATTTTTTTGAGATGCAAGTATAACAATAAATGCACCACCCGGTTTTAAAGAAATGTTAATAATTGTACCTCAGGTAGTCTGTAATCATTGGAAATTCTTCGGGATTAGCACCATTCAGGATTAGGAATTCACGGTCAAATTCAAGTATTTCATTGAATTTGGCTAAACTGATATCAATCCCCTCAAGAGCTTTCCTGTAGTACTCCATTGCTTTGGTCTTGTTATGCAGGCAAAACTCTACATGTCCTGCATTGATATAATCATGCGACTGGGCATCAATTTGAAGAATATTGCTCATATAATTATGAGCCATCTCAATTTTACCTAATACGAAGCAACACCATCCTATCGGTCTCATCACCTTTTTATTATCGGGTGCCAGGAATTCTACCCTAAAATAGTGTTCCAATGCCTCCTCATACCTCTTAAGATCGAGATAGCAATTCCCTATCATAGTATGCAGGTAAACATCATCCGGAGCTTGTTTAAGGGCTGTAGTGCACCATTCCAAGGCTTCATCATCAAGTTTAAGCTTACGAAGGCAGAAAATGATCTTCTTTACTGACCATAACCTGTTGCTCTCAAATATCTCTGATTTCTTATAATATTCCAGTGCTTTCCGATAATTACCCGAAAGCTGGTAGCTGTATGCCAGCTTCTCAATCACATCTTGCTGCGGGTTCTCAAGGCCCGCAAGAAATTCCAGAAGGTGAATAGCTTCCTCAAAATGCTCCTTTTCAAAAAGAAATTGTGCAGCAGTTTTGAGTACTTCAGGTGCAGGTTCCAACATATTTGATAATTCAGTGCCTGCAATATCCCAACTCAGGTTAAAGATATCGACGAAATCATTCCGAAATGGGTGAAGTTTATAGAATCTATATAAATCCTGAATGTACTGTGTAAATATGTAGATGTCCTTTTCAGGCTTGTTCAGAATCGCATCTTCTTCTTTTATCTCATGAAGGTTTTCAGCCTCCATGATGAACAAACTCATGATGTTTCGCCCTTGTTCTAGTGGAAGATGATTGATATTGAAACAGAAGGAGTATTTATCAGAATTACACATATAAAATGATTCCTCCATTCCTGCCAGGAAGGTTTCCTTCACTTGCGGATGCTCACTAACAGCATTCAGAACTGTTTCGTTGGATCTGTAAAATGGCCTGAACCAATTGGATAATTCCCTGAAAAAATCAAAATTCTTAAGCATTGCAAAGGTTCCCATAAACAGATCCAGGCCTTCCATCTGCATTTCCGACATCTTCTGGATCTTATCCAGCAAGTCGGGACTATCTTCAAAAATCTTCTCCCAATCGGGATTTTTATCTTCGATCAGATCATCCGTCAGTAGGTGGTCCAGATCAAGTCTCTCCCTGATTTTAGATTCAAATTTCTGAACATCGGGTAAAATTTCTTCCTTAAAATTCCGGGTTATCTTTTCAGTTTCTCTTGCCTTTAATATCTGGATCAGGATATGGCGGACCTGTGAATAGAATTCCTGGTCATCCCGGTATTTTTCAATCCGATCACGGATTACCGGATACAACTGTACCCGATTATGATAAAAATAGATAGCTATTACCAAACCTGTTAAAGCTCTCTGCCAAACCTGTTCTTCGCCATTATCATAAAAATCGAACAATATCAGGAACTTTTCCTTATCGAAGCAAGTTAGCAAGCTCAAAGTCAAAGCACTTATTGCCAGGCACTTATCATGCCATGGCAAATCTGAGGATGACTTGATGGCATGCATCAACCGAATATCTGCCTCAGCATATTTATCTGTCAGCCAAATCAGTTGAAAAATGCGAGGGGAGATTCTTGGCAACTCAGCTTCATTTATCTCACCAACGACATCATTCTCATGAAGAAGACGAGCCAATTCTTTATCAAAATGCAGGGAGTCAATATTTCGTGCTGCTTCTTCCAGTGCAATTTCCTTTTTATCTTCCATCTGCGCTTTGATGGAATAGATATGCATGCCTGTATTATGAAGAGCTTTTTGCTGCACCAGGTCCAATAACTCAAGAATGGAAACTCTCAGGGATTGATAAATACGGTCGCGCTGTGGGTCCGGAACGCCCCTGAAAGTATATTCAAGGAGCATCAGATAGGTTTTGTCCAGATTTTCGAACTGAAGTGTAAAATCAGCTACATGTATGCCCTCCATCAGGATAGATAGTTTGGCGAGAGCTTCTTTTAACCGGTTCTTTATTACCAGATCATTAATATCGTTACTGAGATTTTCAATCTCTTTTTTGCTTAGCATAGGATGATAGATGAATAGTTAATTGGAATTTCATTCAACCAATGCCATGTCAAATTTATTTATAGCAGCATTTGAACGAATTCATCCTCTGAGAGGATCTGTATTCCAAGTTGTTCAGCCTTTTTTAGTTTTTCTGGCCCCATTTTGTCACCGGCAAGCACAAAATCAGTATTCTTTGAAACAGAGCTGGAATTTTTACCGCCATGTTCTTCAATCATTTTCTTGACCTGATCGCGGGAAAATCGGCTGAATACACCACTAACCACAAAAACTTTGCCCGATAATTTATCTGACAAAATGGCTGCTTCTTCCTGTTCAAACTGGATTCCAACATCTTTCAACCTCTGAATGATCTCAATATGTTTAGGATTGCCAAAATAATCAACCAGGCTGGCAGCAATCTTTTCTCCGATTTCTTCAACCTGCAAAAGTTCCTCGAAAGATGCGGTGCTTAAGGCTTCCATAGTATGAAAATGAGAAGCCAGCTTTTTTGCAACCGTTTCTCCAACATACCTGATTCCCAGAGCAAAGAGGACCCTGCTGAAAGGAATGGTTTTGGATGAAGAAATTCCATTCAATATGTTCTCAGCAGTTTTTTGCTTGAAACTTAACTTTTTCTCTTTCTTGGTATCCTTGCCTTCAATCACCTTTTCCAAACCAAAAAGGTCATTATACGTAAGGGCGTATAAGTCAGATATTGTTTTCACCAACCCGCTATAGAACAGAATCTCAACCTTGCCTTCCCCCAAACTGTCAATATTCATGGCCTTCCTGCTGATAAAATGTTCGAGTTTGCCTTTTATCTGAGGCGGACAGTAATCTTCATTCGGGCAATACCAGGCTGCTTCACCTTCATTACGGGTCAACAGTGTACCGCATTCCGGGCAGTTTTTGATAAAGATTACAGGTTCAGCAAACAAATCCCTTTTAGAAAGATCTACAGAGGTGATCTTTGGAATAATCTCCCCTCCTTTTTCCACAATAACCAAATCACCAATCCGAACATCGAGCTTTTCAATAATATCAGCATTATGCAAGCTGGCCCTTTTTACAACTGTTCCTGCAAGTTGAACAGGTTTCAGATTAGCAACAGGTGTTACAGCCCCGGTTCTGCCAACCTGGTAATCAATTGAAAGCAAAACTGTTTTTGCTTCTTCTGCCTTGTATTTGTAGGCAATTGCCCAGCGAGGAGATTTTGCAGTAAATCCAAGGGCTTGTTGCTGAGCGATTGAGTTTACCTTAATTACTACTCCATCAATGTCATAAGGCAAGGTGTGCCGGATTTTCCCAATCTCATTAATAAATCTAATCACATCCTGCATTGAAGAACATAGTCTGTAATGATCAGAAACCTTGAATCCCCAGGATTTCATAGCAATGAGGCTCTTCACGTGTGAGTCGAAAGGAAGATGCTCTCCCAGGAGGTAATAGACATAATTATCCAATGGGCGTTTTGCCACTTCAGCTGAGTCCTGCATCTTAAGACTGCCTGCTGTTGCATTTCTTGGATTTGCAAAGGGTGCTTCTCCAATTTCTACTCTTTCTTCATTGAATTCAGCAAACCCTTTCCTTGGCATAATAATTTCACCCCTGACCTCAAAACTCAAGGGAAAATCATCACCCTTCAATTTCAATGGTATACTCCGGATAGTTCTGACATTCACAGTTACATCATCTCCCTGAATACCATCGCCCCGGGTAACAGCCTGGTATAAAAAACCTTCACGGTAGTTCAGGCTTATCGAAACACCATCAAATTTCAACTCGCAGATGTACTCAACTGATTCTCCTAGCAGTTTATGAACCCTGGCATCAAAATCATTCAATTCGTCTTCTGAATAGGTATTTCCTAAGGAAAGCATTGGATAAACATGCGATACTGCCTTGAATTCCCGGGTAACCTGCCCTCCTACCCTTTGCGATGGAGAATCAGGAACAAGAAGATCAGGAAATTGCTTTTCAATGACCATCAATTCTTCCATCAGCATATCAAATTGATAATCTGATATTTCCGGATTTGCCAGCACATAATACTGGTAATTGTGATGATGTAATTCATCACTCAGTTGTTGAATTCTAGTTCTAGCTTCTTCCTGGGTCATTCCTTGCCTATTTTTTCAGGAACCAATGCAGCATTTCGATAAATATAAATCGTTTGGTTAAGGTTTACAGGGTTTAACCAAAACATCACCTTATCTAAAAAGCCTGGATCCATTGTTGTTTCGTACTCCAGTTTAGGGAGTTCCTGCTTTATTTTGAGAACACGATTTTGAAGGTTTTTGTTCTCAAAAAATAGTACAAACTTGGCTTTTGATATTTCAACATTCTGAATTATTGGTCTGGGTGAATCAAAAGTCACGCCCTGATCGGTAACCGAAATCACATCCACCCATTGATTAAGATAATACTGGGGAACCATCTTGGCGCTGGAATGATTTGAATCTTCAAGCAAAAGGACATCAATGTTTTTATACCTGGAAAGGTAAGTCATGGCTTCAACCCTTGATTTCTTTGAATAGCTGAAAGTGATGAAAACCAAGATAAAAAGGTTGATACACCAAAATACAAGCCAGCACCTTTTGAGAAGTAAACCATGCTTTTGCCAATATTTGCTTTTCTCAACGAAGTCATTCCAACCAACAACTCCTAATATGATGATGAAAGGAAATATAGGGAAGATAAATCGCTCCTGCTTATTGGGAAAAAAGGAATGAAAAAGCAGGAAGATAAAAGTTGGCAGAAAAATTATAAGTTGTTTTCTCCAGGAAGCAAAAAATCCGAACAGCAGGAATAAGGAGATTGGTGGTAGCAATATTCCGGATAACAACAAGATATAGTTGTACCAGGGTCCGGTAATATAGTTATTTGCAGCTTCGATGTTATACCTGACATATTCCATGAATTCAGCAAAAGGCTGGTGCCAGATTTTATAATCCAGAATTCCCTGGACAGGAAGAATTGACAACAATATTCCGGCAGAAAATATGAAAGCATTTTTCCATTGACCCTTTATAAGTAGCGCTAATCCGGCACCTCCAATGAACATAGCAGTCTGGAAGCGTACTGAAAAGCCTAATCCAAGAACTAACCCCGACAACAGATAATCCCAGGCCTTATTGTATTTTCCTTGATCCTTCAATAACAACCAAATACCGGTAACCATAAATGGGATACAAACGAACTCAACAAGGTTACGAACATTCATCATGGGCATAAACCACAGGAGTGATAAGAGTAACCCCACTAATCCGGCTTCTTTTTTACCGGCAATTCTTTCTGTGATTTTAAATCCCATCCAAATGGTAATCAATGAAAAAAAAGCATGCAGAAGCCTGATGATAAGCATTTTGGCTTGCGGATCCCTGAATCCTAACGAGTTGAAAAAACAAAACAGTAAATAATGAAATCCAGAATATAAAAGACTATGTCCATCCGGCTGGGTGAACGGACTTGACCCTGGAAACCAACCCTGGTAATTAATCCCGTCAGCCCAGGCTTGCGCAGGTTCAATTACAAGAAAATGATCATCATGCATTCCAAATCCCCTGGAAAAAATTACTGCTAGCAACCGTACTATTATTGAAAGTATCAATATAACTTTCAAGGGGCTTTCAGACCATGCCTTGTCAATTTTATTTCTTATTTCCATTCGTATGTATGAACTATCCATGTATAGGTGAACAGGATTGTTTCTGATCCGTAAATTTACAAATAAAAGGCTATTAAGCCTGTCAGGAATAGACAATCCTCCATAACTCCGATGCCATGTGATAATTATTTTCAGCCTTACTCAAGGATCAAATCTCTCAATCGAGTAATTTCGCCGCAAATTTCCTTTGATTGAACCAAGAATACACAGCTAACTTACGTATGAAAAACTTTCCAATCATTCTGATCCTATTGGCTGTTATCCCTCAGCTTCTGATTTCAGAAAACAATCAGCCAATTCACAGGTATACTCCTGAACTTCTATGGAAACTTGGCAGGGTTAGTGAGCCCCAACTATCACCGGATGAAAAAACTATACTGTTTGGTGTTTCCTGGTATGACCTGGCTGCCAACAAAGGAAACCGGGACCTTTATACAATGCCTGCCGAAGGCGGTATTCCTGTCAGGATAACAAGCTCAAAATCCAGCGAAGCTAACGGCATATTCAGGCCTGATGGTAAAAAGATAGGATTTCTATCACCGGAATCCGGGTCAATGCAATTATGGGAGATGGATCCGGATGGGAAGAACCCCATTCAGGTTTCTCATATTGATGGAGACCTGAATGGGTTTGCATATTCCCCTGATGGCCGCAATCTACTATACACCTTAAGGGTAAAGCTGGATCAAACGCCAAATGATATATATCCTGATCTCCCGAAAGCCAATGCAAGGATTGAAACAGACTTAATGTACAGGCATTGGGATTCATGGAGTGATTATTCCTATAGCCATCTTTTTATTGCTTCATATTCCGATGGCAAATTAGGAGAAAGCTTCGATATCATGAACAAGGAAAGGTTCGATTGCCCAATGTTACCCTGGGGTGGAATGGAACAGATCAACTGGAGTCCGGATGGAAATCAGGTAGTTTATTGCTGCAAGAAAATGAGTGGCAAAGAATACAGTCTTAGCACCAATTCTGACATCTACCTTTATGATCTGGGTTCTAAAACCACTAAAAATATCAGTTCTCCTAATCCTGGTTATGACCAGGATCCTGTCTTCTCTCCTGATGGAAAGAAGATTGTTTGGAGAAGTATGGAAAGGGATGGATTTGAAGCAGACAAAGACCGTATTATGGTTTATGATGTTGCTAAACAGATATATACAAACTATTCCAGGGATTTTGATCAGAATGCAGCCGGATTTTGTTGGTCCCTTGACAGCAAGGATTTATTTTTCCTCAGCAGTATCAAAGGAACTGTTCAAATCTTTGAACTGAACCTTGATTCCGGAGTTATCAAACAAGTTTCCAGCGGGGTTCATGATTATCTTTCCATACTGATATCAAAGAAAGGTTTGATTGGTGCGAAACAATCCATGCTCAACCCAACCGAACTTTATTCAATAGATCCAGCAGGAAAAGAAAAGCAACTCACCTTCATTAACCGGGATATTTTGAAAGATATCCATTCAGCAACGGTGAAGGAAAGATGGGTTACTACTACTGATAACAAGAAAGAGCTTGTCTGGGTGATTTATCCTCCTGATTTTGATCCCTCGAAAAAGTATCCGGCCCTCCTTTATTGCGAAGGTGGTCCCCAGAGTATGGTAAGCCAGTTCTTTTCATACCGCTGGAATTTCCAGATAATGGCAGCCAACGATTATATTGTAGTGGCGCCAAACAGGCGTGGATTACCCGGTTTTGGCCAGGAATGGAATGATGAGATCAGCGGGGATTATGGCGGACAAAATATGAAAGATTACCTGGTTGCGATCGATACGCTTTCTGCTGAACCTTATATCGACAAGAACAAACTTGGTGCTGTTGGCGCGAGCTATGGCGGTTTTTCCGTTCTCTGGCTTGCTGGCCATCACGAAAAGCGGTTCAAGGCATTTATCTCACATTGCGGGATATTCAACCTTGAAGACCAGTACCTGACAACAGAAGAAATGTGGTTTGTAAACTGGGACCTCGGGGGACCATACTGGGAAAAGAACAATCCAAAGGTTGATCATTCCTATGCCAATTCTCCACACAAATTTGTGGATAAATGGGATACGCCTATATTGATTATTGAAGGAGAAAATGATTTCAGGATACCTTTTACCCAGGGGATGGCTGCCTATAATGCTGCCCAGCTAAGGGGTATCCCTTCAAAATACCTTCACTTTCCTGATGAAACCCATTGGGTACTTAAACCTCAGAACTCTGTTCTCTGGCAGCGGGAGTTCTTTAAATGGCTGGATACCTATCTTAAATAGAAATTCTTTACTGATTAAATAGATTTAAGACTCAGATTGCACCGAAAGGCGCATATGGAGTTGGTATGATTTTTGGAAAACCTGTCAGGTTTATAGGGATTTAATCAATTCCAAAACTTCCTGCACATCCCCCGGCCCGAACCATTTGTATTCTTTATCTTTCCTAAACCAGGTAAGCTGGCGTTTAGCATATCGCCTGGTATGAGTCTTAATATTTTCTATGGCTTGTTCAAGGGTAACATATCCATCAAAATATTCAAATAACTCTTTATATCCAACAGTATTTAAGGCATTTAAATGCTTATAAATATACAATTCCCTGGCTTCATCTATTAATCCATTTTCTATCATCTGATCCACTCGAAAGTGGATCCTACCTACTAATTCCTGGCGAGGTAATTCCAGGCCAATCTTAATAATATTGAAGTTCCTTTGCCTGGGCTGATTCATCCTTTGAGAGGAAAATGGAACCCCTGTTGCCATTGTAACTTCCAATGCCCGGATCAGTCGATTCGGATTTGCAAGATCAACAGTAATGTAGTAATCAGGATCTTTTAATTTCAAAATTTCCTGCAGTTTTTCAATTCCCTCATCGGCCAGGAGTCCTTTAAGATAACTTCTTAATTCAGGATCAGGATCTGGAAAATCATCAACTCCTCTACAGACTGCATCAATGTAAAGCCCGGAACCGCCAGTCATAATCACGTATTGATGCTTCCTAACAAGGCTACTTAGAATTTCCATTACATCCTGTTCATACCTGGAGACATTATAGTAATCGTGAATGGAAAGCTGCCCGATAAAATGATGTGGCACCGCTTGGAGTTCTTCCTCAGAGGGTTTTGCAGTCCCGATATTCAATTCCTTGAAAAATTGCCTGCTATCTGCTGATATAATTTCAGTACGGAGATGCTCTGCCAATTCAATAGCGAAACGAGTTTTTCCCACCGCGGTAGGCCCAGCAATAATAATAAGAGTAAATGGGTTAAGGTTTAGATCCGGCATTTAGCAAAGATCAGAAAAATGGGATCAGAACCGATTCAAAATGTCCAGGATTACCACTCAGGTTCTGTGGTGAAGTTTTCATCCACTTCTTCCTCCATATCTCCTCCCTTGATCAGGTCATCAAGTTCTGCAATCATTGCCTCTTCATCCGGATCATCAAGGAAAGATTCATAGTTTGGAATAACCATGGCTGCTAAGGCACCTTCCTGCTTTACGCAAACCGGGTAAACCTTCTTCTCATCAGCGTCCAGGATCCGTATAAGCTCAATAAAGAAAGTGCGGGGATTCAGGAAATCATATTCAAAAAGGAATCTTTGATGCGGATCCTCAATTACATCCCTGATCTTAACTTCATCCATTACTGAAACCGGGATATGAGCACTGGACGGAGAATCCTCATCATCTTCATGCTTTGGATTTTCATCATGTTCCATCATATTGATCAGGGTGATCTCCGTTTGTTTGTTCCACTTGCGGTCGCAAACAAAAAAGGAAGCCAACTCTTTTCCTTCAAGGTCGACGGATTTCAAAATAATGTCATGAAATTCTTTAAAAGTTTGCCCCGGTTTAATTTCTATATCCCGAAGAAAATCCTCCTGATCATCGTACAAAATCCTGAAACGGTAAGCTTGCATATTGTGTTTTTTTGTTAATGTATTTTCAAGCGTAAAGTTACATCAATTTCAGAAAAATATTGGCAATTTTAGTAGTATACATAGCTCTTTGTAAGCCAAATTACTGGTTTACAGGTACCAACCCAAGACTTTTCCCTGCAACCAGCATAAACTGGTAAGCTTCTCCAAATTCATTGTGAATTTCTCCTTCGAGTATTGCTTCACGGATGGCTGTTTTGATAATACCAACAGTCTTACACGGCTCAATCCCAAATGTTTCCATAATGAGTTCTCCAGAGACGGGAGGTTGCCAATTCCTGAGTTTGTCCTTCTCCTCTATCTCCTTAAGTTTCTGCCGAACAATTTCAAAGTTCTTCATGTACCGTTTAACCTTTTCTGCATTTTTTGAGGTAATATCCGCCTCACACAAGGTCATCAGGTCATCTATGTCTTCCCCTGCTTCAAAAAGCAGTCTTCTGACGGCCGAATCTGTTACTTCCTCCTCCGAAAGAACAATAGGGCGCAAATGGAGCTGAACCATTTTCTGGACATACTTCATTTTCTCATTCATGGGCAATTTTAGGGATGCAAAGATTGAAGGGATCATTTTCATCCCCTTGAATTCATGGCCATGAAAAGTCCATCCAGTTTCAGTGTCAAACCTTTTTGTAACAGGTTTGGCAATATCGTGCAATAAGGCAGACCATCGAAGCCAAAGGTTATCCGTATTAGGAGCAATTCTATCAACTACCTCCAGGGTGTGCCTGAAATTATCCTTATGACCCTTTCCATCAATGTATTCTGCTCCCTTTAGAGCCCGCAATTGAGGGAATATCAGTTCAAGCAACCCGGTCTCTTCAAGTAACAGGAAACCAATAGATGGTTTTTTAGTAAGCAAAATCTTATTTAGTTCGTCAGAAATCCTTTCTTTCGAAATGATAGAGATCCGTTTTGCATTTGCACTTATAGCCTCAAGGGTACCTGGAACAATGCGAAAATCAAGTTGGGTAGCAAACCGGATAGCACGCATCATCCGCAAAGGGTCATCAGTAAAGGTGATCGCAGGGTCAAGAGGTGTTCGTATCAAACCGGCATCAAGATCCGATCTGCCTAAGAAAGGGTCAATCAGTATGCCGAAATCTGCTTCATTAAGGCCAAGAGCCAGCGCATTTATTGTAAAATCCCTTCGTAACTGGTCGTCTTCAAGTGTTCCTGGCGTAACTGCCGGATTCCGTGAATCTGAACTATAAGATTCTTTGCGCGCGCCAACAAACTCCAACTGCCATTCATGAAAATGAAACATAGCTGTTCCAAAGGTTTTGAACACCGCTACCTTCTTTACCTTTAATCGCTTTGCACATTCTTCTGCCAACAGGATGCCATCCCCGGAAGTTACTATATCCACATCAGTACAATCCCTGTCAAGCAGAATATCCCTTACGAAACCACCTATAACAAAGGCCTGAACTTGCATATCAGTTGCAACTTCTGAAATAGTTTTGAAAAATGAGTACCGTATATGATAGGAATAATTCGTCTGATCCATGCTAACAACTTTGCCAAAATAACTCCTGAAAGGCAGAATTTGAGTGACAGACAAAAGTACAAATTCAGGTTGAAAAGCAGTGTGATATTTTTTTTGAGGATAGCTTGCTATCTTGCGGCGATATTCTAATTTTGACCCATAATTGTGAATATCATAACAACTACAAATCTGAACTTTATGGCAAAAAGAACAATTGTTGCGATGCCTGGCGATGGCATCGGTAAAGTAGTACTGGATGAGGCTATCAGAGTGCTTGATGCAGCCGGATTCGACGCCGAATATGTCACTGGCGACATAGGCTGGGAATTCTGGTGCAAAGAAGGTAACCCGCTACCTGACCGCACCATCGAATTACTAAAGAAACATAAGATCGCTCTTTTTGGCGCCATTACCTCAAAGCCTAAGGATAAAGCAGCTGCCGAATTAGCCCCTGAACTCCAGGGTAAAGGATTTACTTATTACAGCCCGATTGTCAGTATGCGCCAGATGTTTGACCTGGATATCTGCCAGCGTCCCTGCCGCACTTTCAAAGGTAACCCCCTCAACTTTATCAGGAGAGGTAAAGGAAATACTATTGATGAGCCAGTAATAGATACAATGATCTTCAGGCAGAATACCGAAGGCCTTTATGGCGGAGTCGAATGGACTAATCCTCCTGATGTTGTTTATGATGCACTGATGACACACCCTAAATTCAAGGAAAATTTTGCATGGTGTCCACGTCCTGAACTTGCAGTTTCTACTCGTATCTTCACTAAAAAATATACTACCCGCATTGTAAAAGCTGCCTTTGAATATGCAAAGGAAAAAGGGTTTAAAACGGTTACAGTTTGTGAAAAGCCGAATGTGATCCGCGAGACATCCGGTATGATGCTCAAAGTTGCCCAGGAAATGTCAAAAAATGAATATCCTGATATCCGCGTTCAAGATGTTAATATCGATGCCCAGATGATGTGGCTGACCAAAAATCCTGAAACCTACAATGTTATTGTTGCTGGTAATATGTTTGGTGATATCGTTTCAGATGGATTTGCCGGCCTTGTTGGCGGCCTTGGATTTGCCTGCAGTGCCAATATTGGTCCTGAAGTTGCAGTTTTTGAGCCAACCCATGGTTCTGCTCCAAAATATGCTGAATATCCTACTTCCATTGTAAACCCAATCGCAATGGTAATGTCAGCCTGCATGATGCTTGACCATATCGGTGAAGGCGCAATGGCTGAACGTATTCGCAAGGCTATTGCTGAAGTTGTTGAAGAAGGTAAAGCTCTGGCTTATGATATGATGAAGTTGAGCGGATCACCGGATGTTGTAAATCAGGGAGCAGCTTCAACACGTCAAATGGCTGATGCAATCATAGCAAAACTGAATTAATTCCAGTGTTTTCAAAGTCAGATTTCCTATGATGGGGAATCTGGCTTTGTTATATCTGCTCAAACCACATGGACATGCTGAAAAGGGCCTGGTCACTGTTTTTTTTCTTAACTGTGCTCATGGCAGCCGGACAAGAGATTAGCAATTATCACCCCATTTCAGCCTTGAATATGCCTGGTGAAAAATTAAGCAGGCTTTTGGCACTCCGGCAATTTAACAGGGGAAACAGTACTTTCTATTGGGTCGTCAACACTTCTACTCTTGAAACAAGTGTTATTTCCCCTCAAGAAATTAAGTTCACACCATGTTCATTTGATAGCGCTTGTGCATTATTGCGGGAAACAGCATATGTTAAAGCGCTGAAAGATGCTCTTGCAAATTCCATGAAACTGCAGGATGCCGGAATTACACATTCAATACCTTCTGAAAGAGGAATTGTACTTACAATTGACCTCTGCCCTTCTTCCAAAAAACTGGACAGGGAACTTTTCACACGGACTATTAGTATCCTGGGGAAAAAGGAGTCCCCGGTCCCACTGGCAATTTCCGTTTCCGGGTCCTGGATGAAGGAGCACCCGGATGATCTTACATGGATTTTGGAACTGGTCAGGAATAAGAAGATACATGTTGACTGGATCAATCATTCATTCACTCACCCGACTTCGAAAACCTTACCACTGGATCGAAATTTCCTGCTTGAAAAAGGGACAAGCATACGCGAAGAAGTTCTGAAGAATGAAGCACTAATGCTTGAATGCGGGATACTGCCCTCTGTCTTTTTCAGGTTTCCCGGATTGGTTTCTGATCAAACAATTTTTGACGAAATTTGCTCTTTTGGTTTAATACCGGTTGGAAGTGATGCATGGCTAGCTAAGAACCAGGAACCAAACAAGGGAAGCATTGTATTGATTCATGGAAATGGGAATGAACCACTTGGGATCGAAAAATTCTTTCAACTAATTTCAGAAGAAAAGATAGCAATCAAGAATAACAACTGGCTGCTTTATGATTTAAGGGAAAGCATACAGGAAAAAGAAGAATATAAACAATAACCAAATAACAAAAATCATTATGACAGAAAGAGTTCTAAAATTATGGCCGGAAATTGAATGGATCTGTGATCCGGACCTTCGTGAAAAAGTAGCGGCAACCTGGGAACTGGCCCTTCAAAGAAGTGTTCTTACCCCAGAAGACCTCAATACTATTCCGTTCACGTTGCTCTGCGGCCCGGATCTCAAAGTTACATTCATGGGACATAAACGTGCTGTGGTTCATATTGCAAAAGACTGTGGTGATCAAATGAATAAGTTCTTCAAAACTGATTTACCTGTTGATATGGATGTTCTGATCGCCGGTGCAATCCTGGCTGATGTTGGAAAACTTCTAGAATATGAACTCAGGGATGGGAAATCAGTGCAAGGTAGCTACGGAAAATACCTGCGTCATCCATTCTCAGGCGTATCATTAGCCGAACAATGTGGTGTTCCTGCGCCGGTCTGTCATATCATTGCCACCCATGCCGGAGAAGGCGATATGGTAAAGCGTTCAGTCGAGGCCTATGTTGTCCACCACGCTGATTTCATGACCTTTGAGCCATTCAGGGAGAGATTGAAGGTGTAGTATCGCTAGGAAGGCTTACATCTATAATCCTCGCAAAGGCGCGAAGACGCAAAGTTGAAAATTCGATATTAACTGAATAATCACTTGATTGGAAGTGAATAGAGAAAATGAAATAGCAACAATTTTGGTTGATATTTTCTATCATATTCATAAAGAACTTGGTCCGGGATTATTGGAATCGGTTTATGAAGAAACTGTTTGCTTTGAACTTTTTCTGAGAAATATACCGTTCGAGCGTCAAAAAGGCATTTCAGTTATTTATAAAGATGTAAAACTACCTTTAGGATTTAGAGCAGATATTATTGTCGATAATTGTGTAATAGTTGAAGTCAAATCTGCTGAATCCATTGCCCCAGTTCATTTGAAACAAGGATTAACCTATCTTCGGTTAACTAATTTGAAACTTGGATTACTTGTTAATTTTAACTCTAACCTTATAAAAGACGGAATCAAAAGGGTTGTAAACGGACTTTAGGATTATAGTTATGAAATCCTTTGCGCCTTTGCGCCTTTGTGAGCCACAATTATTTTAGCAATACAAAAAAAACAATCATGACCATAATAGAAAAAATCATCGCAGCCCATTCCAGCCAGGCTAATGTCAAGCCTGGGGACATTGTGGATGTATTCATTGATGCACGTGCTGCCCGCGACTTTGGTGGTGCTAATGTTGTTGAAAACATATTAAACAACGGACTTACTGTCCATGACCCCAGCAAAACCTTCTTCACTTTTGACTGTAACCCTGGTGGTTCAGATCAGAAGTACGCTGCAAACCAGCATTTTTGCAGGCTGTTTGCCCGTCAGAACGATATTAAGATCTACGATATTGATTCAGGTGTTGGAACACACCTGGCAATCGATAAAGGTCTTGCTTACCCTGGAAGCACCTTTGTATCAACTGATTCACATGCCAATATAATGGGAGCCATTGGCGCATTCGGCCAGGGTATGGGCGACCAGGATATTGCTGCAGCATGGGCAAAAGGATCTGTATGGTTCAAGGTACCGGATTCGGTCAAACTTGTTTTCAAGGGAAATAAACCGGCCAATGTATCAGCAAAGGATTTCGTCCTCAACCTGCTTTCCATTTACGGAGCCAACAAACTACTGGGATATTCGGTTGAACTTACCGGGCAACCTGTTGAAGAACTGTCTCTGGATGAGAGAATCACAATTTCTTCCATGGCAACTGAAATGGGTGCTATCATATTATTGTTTTCTCCCAATGCTAAAGTTCTCGATGAACTGGAAGCAGAAACCGGGAAACGATTTGAGACCGTGAAGCCCGATTCAGATGCCAACTACCTTTTTACACATGAAATTGATATTTCAGGATTCGTCCCGATGGTTGCAAATCCTGGTCATCCTCACGATGATACTTCAGTATTAAGCGTGAAAAACACAAAGATTGATTCTGCTTTTCTCGGCAGTTGCACGAATGGCCGTATTGAGGACCTGAGAATTGCAGCTAACATTATTAAAGGCAGGAAAGTAGCTCCCGGGGTTGTTTTCAAGATTGTCCCTACTACTGATGCTATCTGGCGACAGGCACTTGAAGAAGGGTTAATCCAGGTATTCAAGGATGCCGGTGCACTCGTTTCGAATGCAGGTTGTGCCGGATGTGCAGCAGGGCAGGTTGGACAAAACGGACCTGACGAAATATCGATCAGTACAGGTAACAGGAATTTTGCAGGTAAACAGGGCAAAGGTTCAATGTACCTGGCATCCCCGGGTGTTGTTACCGCTTCTGCAATTGCAGGTTTTATTACAACACCTGATGACATCCCTGCAACACCCGCCATATTTGAGAAAAAGGAAGCAAAAGCCCGTGAAATAAAGCCGAAAGAGATCATTGAAAGGCCAACAGTTGTCGAAGGTCGTGCCTGGGTAATCAGGAGAGATGATATAGATACAGATATGATCTTTCATAACAGGTACCTGACGATCACCAATATCAAAGAGATGGGGCAGTATTCTTTTGATAACCTGAAAGGGTATGAAGATTTTGCTAAGAAAGCCCAACCCGGTGATATTGTATTTACAACTAAAAACTTTGGGGCAGGCAGTTCAAGGCAACAAGCCGTTGATTGTTTCATCTCATTGGGTGTTTCTGCCATTGTGGCGGAATCCTTTGGCGCAATTTATGAAAGAAATGCAATCAATGCAGCTATGCCTATTATGACTTACAATCCAGGACAACTTGAAGAACTCGGATTGGAACAAGATGATAAAGTGCGGCTGAATATGTTAACTGGAGAAGTCACTAACCTGACCAAAAATAAGGTGGTTACGATTAACAAGTTCTACGATGCCCAGCTGCAGATTTACAAGAACGGAGGATTACTCTAAACCCTGCTGCTATAATAAAAAAAGCCCGGAAAATCGACCGGGCTTTTTTTATACATTATTCTGAAATCTCCGAAGCATCATGAATAAAATCCCAGGAATAATAAAGGGTATTGAATAAAAGACCGAAAACAAACTATCTGTAAAACCACTACTAATCAGCAGGTAAACACCCATTATTAATCCGCCCGAAATCATGATTATTCCACCAGCACGCGGCCTTTTCCATGCAAGAATATATCCTGAAACAGTTAGTAGCATCATGGTTAAGATGGGGATAACAGCTAGTTTTCCATCGCCTAACTCAGCAAACCCCTCTCCTATTAGAAATGTCAGGAAAAAACCAGAGGGTAAAAACCCAATTGCCAAAGCAATGAACCGAATAATCGTATAGGAACTCAACTTTGCCATGGGCTAGAATTATTTTAAACCGCTGAAATCAGTTCCAACAGTGATATAGCCAGGATATGTAATTGGGAAATTGGCAATATTGATGGTTGGTTGAAGTTTCATGGTGAATCTTGTGGGTTTATTCCCGGCACCTGCCAGGTTGAGGCCAAAGTTAATAATTGCATCGGCACCCTTGCCAGATAAAGCCTGTTTCAAGTCAACATGCATCTTCATAGGAATAACAGAAATACCATTATTTGCGGGAATTGTAACTTTTTGATCCACTACTCCCCTGGTCATTTCAATATTATCAATCAATAGTATCCAATCCATTTTAGTAAGGCCGGCATCGGCAGGATTGGGATTTTTTGCCTCAATATTTAGAGTAAAGTCAAGTGGGAAATTACCAGTGGCAACAGCGGTAGTGAGCCTTCCAGCATCCAGAAGACTAAGGTCAGAGAGTTTATGAATGTTCTGAACATTTATGCCTGCAAGGCTTAACTGGTTGACAGACTGAAGCCTGAAATCACATTTTGCCAGGGTGCCTAATTGCTGTGCCTGCTGTAGAATTTCGCAGGAAGGAATAAGGAAGATAATGGATAGTAATGTTAATGCAGCAAGTACTTTCTTCATTTTACGGATTTTAAAGTTTGAAGTTTAGAGGCCAATTATACTTCAATAATCATACCATCAAATTATTTAGAATGATTCGAAATTAATCAGCTCCTTTATTTGTAATAAAATTCTTTCGACATTTGAGCAAATAAATACCTGATTGTATAAATGGCAAAAATCGTTTCATATTCAGAAGCTGCTTCCATTGGAATGCATGGCATGGTGCTGGTTGCAAGAGCTGGTGAAACCATAAATGTTCAGAAGATTGCCGAAATTACCGGATCAAGTCGCCATCATGTAGCAAAGATAATGCAACGCCTGGTAAAAGAAGGATTTCTCTTTTCCAATCGTGGACCTTCAGGTGGCTTTCAACTTAGTGTTGATCCAAAAGAAATTACTTTGTTGCAAATATATGAAGCCATTGAAGGCCAGGTTAAAATTTTGGATTGTCCTCATGATAAACCTGTATGTCCTTTTGGTAAATGTATTTTAGGAACTGTAGTCACGCAAATGAGCTCGCTGTTTCGCGATCACCTTTCAGCTAACACCTTGGCTGACCTGTTATAAATACCTTTTAGTTAGGGAATTTATCACTTAGTGCTGAATTGCTCCTCCCTCTTTAACAAATTTATTTTTTGTAAATGTCATATTGAAGTTAATTTGTTTTTATATTTGCGCATTGCAATACTTAAATTCCTATTTATTGAGCAAAGTAGTCCATATATCCGAAGCTGCATCAATTGCAATACACAGCCTGGCCATCATAGCCTCAAGTCCTGTAAAGATCAATGCTCGGCAAATATCACAACTCACTGGATCTTCTTTAAATCACTTATCCAAAGTAATGCAACTCCTTGTAAAAAATGGATATATTATTTCCAATCGGGGGCCTAGTGGTGGGTTTGTGCTGAACACTCCTGCTGATAAAATAACCTTGCTCGAAGTTTATGAATATATTGAAGGTGTTATTGATTGCCAGTTTTGTGGCATTCCGGATAGTAAATGTCCATTCGTAAGTTGTGTGTTTGGCTCAAAAGCTGAAACCTTTACGGAAGAATTCAAAACTTACCTGAGAGAAACCACAATATCCAATCTAACAACAAAACGAGATTTATATGAAAAGGAAAATCATTCAAATTGATGAAGAGAAATGCAATGGATGTGGGTTATGCATTCCAAATTGTCATGAAGGAGCTTTACAAATTATCGATGGGAAGGCTAGATTGATTTCTGACCTTTTTTGCGATGGATTAGGTGCTTGCATCGGACACTGCCCCGAAGGGGCGATCGAAATTGTGGAGCGCGAAGCAGAAGCTTACTCTGAAACAAAGGTGATGCATCAGATTGTTGGTAAAGGCAGGAATACTATACTTGCACATCTTGAACACCTGCGTGATCACAAGGAATTTGATCTTCTCAAAGAAGCCGTCGATTACATCAAAACAAACCAGATTGATTTAAGACCAGGCTCCTTAATTGCTGAAACCGTTGCTACAACTTCAGCATTCCCTTCCCTCCAGGATGCAATACAATCTAAGAAGTCAGAATCTGTCTGTGGTTGCGCAGGATCCGCACCAAAGGATTTCAGGATAGATATGGAAAAGGTTAATGCTTCAGTTGAAGAAACAACTGCAATGCCAATGGCTTCAGAATTGCGTCAATGGCCGGTCCAGATGCATCTTCTAAATCCCCAGGCTTCCTACTTTAAGAATGCAGATGTCCTGCTTGCAGCTGATTGCGTTGCTTTTGCCTTGGGTGACTTTCATAACAGTTATCTCAAAGGAAAAACATTAGCCATTGCTTGTCCGAAGCTGGATTCGAACAAGGAGTCCTATGTTGAAAAACTAACCAGCATGATTATGTTGGCTAATATTAATACGCTTACAGTAATGATGATGGAAGTTCCATGTTGCGGAGGGCTTCTTGCCCTCACTCAAATGGCTATTCAACAGTCTAACAGGAAAATCCCGGTCAAGAAGATTATTGTCAGTATTAAAGGCGAAGTTTTACATGAAGAATGGGTATAATTCATTAACCTAAAATTATAAAGATGGAAACAAATCAATTTGATCCGGGTAATTCATTCAATTTCGCTGATAAAGTTGAGTATTCTTCAGGTGGAATCGTGAGCAAGAAGGTAATTCAGAAAGAACAGGGAAATGTTACCTTGTTCGCTTTTGATTCCGGCCAGAAACTCTCTGAACATACAGCACCTTTTGATGCGCTCGTTCAGGTTCTGGAAGGTGAGGTAGAAATTATTATTGGAGGAAATCCAAATATTCTTTCTACCGGTAAGAGCATTATTATGCCAGCTAGTGTTCCGCATGCAGTAAATGCAATTACTCCTTTTAAAATGCTCCTGACTATGATCAGGTCATAATTCGAAAAGCCATAATTATGACTTTACTGCAGTCCAGAAAAGTTAGGGAACTCAAAATTCTCAGCAAGATGTTTGGAATTTATTGCTCACATCATCATAGGATTAATGTTGGCTTATGCGCTGAATGCTCTGGTCTGATGGCATATGCGGAAAAAAGACTTGAGAAATGTAAATTTGGCGAAAGCAAACCGGTCTGCAAAGATTGTCAAGTGCATTGCTACTCACCTAAAAAGAGGGAGGATATTAAAAAGATAATGCGATGGTCCGGACCCAGAATGGCATACAGGTATCCCCTTCTTGCAGCATGCCATTTGCTGGATTCCCTGCAATTGAAACAAAAACCTATAATAGCTGAAAATCAATGATTCCTGCAACACTTTCAACTGCTCCTAAGGTTCAATCAGGTCTCGATGCATACAAGATGTATGTTTCCAAAGATCTCGAAGTAGTTCATCTTCATTTGGCTCCCGGCGAAAAGATCGATCTGCACATCAATCCGGTTGATGTTGTTTTCTGTATAATTGAAGGAGAAGCTCTTCTGGAAACCCCAAACGAAAAAGTGAGTCTCAAAAAACATGATGTTATAGAAATAAAAGCAGGTATTGAAAGAGGAATGAAGAATCATTCCAGGCATGAACTACGCTTGCTTGTTCTCAAAAAAACAGGATGAACAGATATAACTCTAAAGCGCACTCAGGGCGCTTTTTTCTTTTACAAGAACAAGTTGGCTGTTCATTTGTATTAATATTCATACTGTCAATGATAGGGTTTGTCACCGACCGTTATTAAGGATCCTATGCTGAGACATGCTCTGAATGCATGTTTTGACTGTTTGAAGTTAAACCAACCTACCAGACTCTATTGAATGGCCCTGTATTCCTAGAATCAGAGGAATTCATAATTCAAATCAGTTCTTCTTCAATTTGACTGGACTGATTAATTGACAGCTTTTACTTACTTTCGTAAACCTTTTATTACCCAAAAAATGATACAAGCCAGAGATATATTTCAGAAAATGTGGAATAGCTATATTCTCCAGAATCCGGAAGCCAAAAGGGTATATGATTCATTTGTCGCTGCCGGTGAAGTTATTCAAAACGACCATGTAGCTTTCAGGACCTTTAACCATCCGGGTATCAATGTTGATGTACTGGCAAGGCCTTTCCTGCTCGCAGGCTATGAACAAAAAGGGTATTATATTTTTGAAGACAAGCATCTTACTGCCAAACATTATGAGCATACTAGCTGGAAAGAAGCTCCAAGAGTGTTTATAAGCCAACTCATGACTGTGCATTTTAGTCCAGAATTACAGGACATTGCATTGAAATGCATTTCAAATATCCCTGAAAAACTGATGTTTGGCAATGATTTAATATTTGCCGGGAATATTTGGGGAGAACCATCATATGGTATTTATGAAAAACTCAGAAATGAATCGGAGTATGCAGCCTGGCTTTATGTATACGGATTTTGTGCCAACCATTTTACAGTAAGTGTTAATCATCTGGCTAAATTGAATACGCTTGAAAAAGTCAATCAATTTCTCAAGGAAAAAGGATTTCATCTTAATGAATCCGGAGGTCTAATTAAGGGTACTCCGCAAGAACTTTTAGAACAATCTAGTACCCTGGCTGGAATCCTCCCGGTTAAATTTGCAGAAGGTACCTTTGAAATACCATCCTGTTACTATGAATTTGCAAGGCGATATCCTGATTCAGATGGAAACCTTTATAGCGGCTTCATCGCCAAGTCTGCAGATAAAATTTTCGAGAGCACGGATTTCTACAAGAAATAATAAAGCAGGCATTTACCAAACCATTGATCAGATAATCTGTATGATAAAGTTAAGCGCAAAGATCTTACTGGTTCTATTATTATTGTTGAATATCCTTTCAGTTTCAGCCCAGGATAACAAGTTTTTTGCAGGTGCACGTTTTGGATATTCACTGCCCATGGGACAGTTTGCATCACATGAGTATAAATACGGTTCTTACGCACTTTTGGGTCAGACTTTCAAAGCTGAAGCCGGCTGGTATTTTTATAAAAACATTGGGATTAGCCTCAGTTTTACCCGTGGATATTTTCCAATGGCTGCAGGATATTATCTTGAAGATCTTCAGGCAGATACAACTGACCCTTCTGTAACTACAATCTACCTGAAATCCGATCCATACGAGGTTAGTCATTATATGGGCAGCCTACTTTACAGATTGCCTCTTACGCAAAGAATGTCGATTGTTCTGAAGGGGTCAGGGGGCATTTGTTGGGCAAAAACTCCTTACCAGTTTTATACAGGGCAATATCTGATCGGTACGTTATTTCATATTGTCACACCGGCCCAAAGCAGGAAACTTTCATTCGGAATGGGTGCCACTTATCAGTTCAAACTTTTTGATCATGTAGATCTCCTGCTCGAAACTGAATATACTTATGCTGTTTCCAAATTCACTTTCTGGACGAACGGGGGGACAACTACAGATATCAGAGCCATTAAAATGCCTATTTTCAGGCTTCAACCAGGGGTAAATATCACATTTTAAGAATCCATTTATGAAAAACATCAAAAAATACTACCATATCAAATCCACGGTAGAAGATGTATTTACTGCCCTGACTAACCCCCTTACAATTGAGATGTGGACTGGTGCGTCCGCAGTAATGGACCCTGTGGCAGGAGCAGAATTCTCTCTGTGGGATGGCGATATCACCGGTATCAATCTTGAAATCGTCAAGGATAAAATGCTGAAACAACAATGGTATTTTGAAGGTGAAGAAGGGGAATCCATTGTAACTATTACTTTACTGCCAGAAGGTAAAGAAACCAGGATAGAGTTGTTGCATTTGAATATTCCTGATGAGGCGTTCGACAATATTGTTGATGGCTGGGATCGCTATTATTTTAAACCTTTGAAACTTTTACTGGAAGAATAAGATGAAGTTGAGCCAGGTTATTCCGCATAACAAACTAGCCGAACTTAAAGCAGCGTTTTCCGGTGAGATATTAACCGACGATTCAACGCGGTTGATGTATGCTACTGATGCTTCTGCATACAGGGAAATCCCCGTTGCTGTTGTTCTCCCTCGAAATGTTGAGGATATCAGGACCTTGATTTCCTTCGCAAAAAAGATGAATATCCCACTAATCCCACGTGCAGCAGGAACATCCCTGGCCGGCCAGGTAGTTGGAAACGGAATAGTTGTTGATGTTTCCAGGCATTTCAAATCTATCCTTGAAATAAACAAGGAGGAACATTGGGTTAGGGTACAGCCCGGAGTGGTTCTGGATGAATTAAATTTACAAGTTGAGCCACTGGGCTTATTCTTCGGGCCTGAGACATCTACCTCAAACCGTTGCATGATAGGCGGAATGGTTGGTAACAATTCATGTGGTTCGCATTCACTTGTGTATGGAAGCACGCGCGACCATACTCTTGAAGTAAGGGCATTGTTAAGTGATAACCAGGAAGTACTTTTCGGACCGATAGATGGAGAAGAATTTGAATCTAAATGCCTGCAGGAGAACCTGGAGGGATCTATATACCGAAACATCAGGAAAATCCTGGCTAATCCTGTTAACCAGGAAGAAATACGCAGGCAATTTCCGGATGCATCCATTCACAGAAGAAATACTGGGTATGCGCTGGATCTCCTTCTTGATTCAGAACCGTTCACAACGGGAACGGATATTTTCAATTTCAGTAAACTCATTGCAGGATCTGAAGGCACCCTCTGTTTTATTACAGAAATCAAGCTAAACCTGGTCCCATTGCCTCCAAAGGCAAAAGCGCTTTTATGTGTCCATTGCGAGTCGCTTGAAGATGCATTCCGAGGTAACCTTATAGCTCTCAAGCATAAACCGGTTGCTGTAGAGTTGATGGATGATGTAATTCTACAACAAACCAAATCAAACATAACACAAAACAAAAACAGGTTCTTTCTCCAGGGGGACCCAGCTGCTATCCTCATTATTGAAATAGCAGAACAAAGCATTGATGCAGTTAAAAAGAAGGCTAAAGAAGTAGAGGCTGATATGAAGGGAGCCGGGTACGGATATCATTTCCCACTTGTCCTGGGAACTGATATCACCAAAGTCTGGGCTTTAAGGAAAGCTGGCCTTGGCCTTCTGTCCAATGTTCCGGGGGATGCCAAACCGGTTGCTGTTGTTGAAGATACCGCTGTTAATCCGGAAGTTCTGCCCGAGTATATGGCAGATTTCAGGAAGATGCTGGAAAAATACAATCTGCACTGTGTTTATCATGCGCATATTGCCACAGGGGAACTTCATCTCAGGCCGGTTTTGAACCTGAAGGATCCAAAGGATGTTGAATTATTTCACACGGTTGCGCTTGAAACTGCAAAACTTGTGAAGAAATATAAAGGTTCTCTTTCCGGAGAACATGGGGATGGTCGCCTCAGAGGTGAGTTTATCTCCCTGATGATTGGAGAGCTTAACTACAGGTTGCTGGAAGACATAAAACAATGCTGGGATCCTCAAGGGATTTTCAACCCCGGCAAGATAACCCAAACGCCCCGTATGAATTCAAGCCTGCGGTTTGAACCAGGTGCTGTGGTTTATGAACCAGAAACTTTTTTCGATTTTTCAAGTACTAAAGGACTGATAAGGGCTACTGAACAATGCAATGGATCCGCTGATTGCCGCAAATCCTCTGTCATGGGAGGAACCATGTGTCCAAGCTATATGGGTAGTTTTGACGAGAAAAACACTACCAGGGCCAGGGCAAACATTCTTAGGGAATTCCTGACTCATTCAACTAAAAAAAACCGGTTTGATCATCGCGAGGTTTATGAAGTAATGGATCTTTGCCTATCATGCAAAGCCTGCAAAAGTGAATGTCCTTCAAATGTTGATATGGCAAGGTATAAGGCTGAGTTCCTTCAACATTGGTACGAAAGCCATGGAATTCCATTACGCACCTGGTTAATTGCCAACATCACCAGGATTAACAAGATTGGGATGAGAGTTCCGGCATTGTTTAACTGGTTCATTACCAATAAACTTACATCATCAATCCTTAAATTGGTCCTTGGGTTCGCAAACCAGCGTTCAATTCCACGCCTGTTCAAATATACCCTTACAACCTGGATGAAGACTGAAGCCAATCCAATATTAAACTATCCTAATGGAAGGGTCTATTTATTTGTTGATGAATTTACCGAGTTCAATGATGTCAAGGTAGGAATGGCAACAGTAAAACTTCTGAACCGGCTTGGTTACAGAGTTGAAGTCGCAAAACACGAAGAAAGTGGGAGGACTTATCTTTCAAAAGGCCTGGTAAAAGAAGCCAGGAAGCTTGCAAATCTGAATGTTCGGGTCTTTAAGGATTTAATTTCAGCGAATACACCATTGCTTGGGATAGAGCCTTCTGCAATTTTGTCGTTCCGCGACGAATATCCTGATCTCGTGGAAGCAGAACTAAAACAGGATGCGAAATCATTAGCTCAGAATTGTCTTTTGGTTGAAGAATTCCTAATGAAAGAAAAAGCCAGGGGGCGTATCCTAAAGAAACAATTTACAGCCCTGACTGTAAACATCAAATTACACGGGCATTGCCATCAAAAATCGCTTGCTTCAACCAGTTTCACCAGGGATATGCTTTCTATACCATCCCATTACCTGGTTGAGGAAATAAAATCAGGATGTTGTGGGATGGCAGGATCTTTTGGTTATGAAAAAGAGCATTATCAATTATCACAAAAGATAGGTGAGCTTGTTTTGTTTCCAGAGGTAAGAAAATCAGATTCTGAATTCCTCATCGCTGCTCCCGGAACAAGTTGCCGGCATCAAATCAAGGAAGGCACGGGCCGAAATGTATTTCATCCTATTGAAATACTTTATGATGCTTTGCTATAAAATTCTCTTCCTATGAATGGATTTTTACCTCAACAGGTTTTCAGGTATTGCCCCCGCTGCGGATCGGGAAATTTCCATCCTGACTCGGTGAAATCGATGCAGTGTGCTGATTGTGGTTTTCAGTATTTTTTTAACCTTGTGGCTGCCGTTGCAGGCTTAATTTATGACGATGATGGAAATTTGCTCCTTACCTATCGTGCCAATGAACCTGCAAAAGGAGAGCTGGATCTGCCTGGTGGCTTTATTGACATGGGAGAAGATGCTACAGAAGCTCTTTTCAGGGAAATCAAAGAAGAGCTAAACCTTGATGTTATCTCTTCAGAATATTATCATTCATTTCCTAACGAATATATATATGGTGGAATAACCTATTTCACCCTGGATTTGGTTTTTCGTTGCAAAGTGATATCTTTTGAGAATATAAAAGCAGCCGATGATGTCGCAGGATATGTGTTTATGCCTCAACAGGACATTAACCCAGATGATATAGGATTATCATCAATAAAAGATATCATCATTAGCCTGCAAAAACCTTAATTATTCAATCTTCCTTATCCACGAACTCAGATTGATTAGCACTATTCATAAGGTACAAAATTCGGTTTGCCTTGCTCAAAATCCTGTAACCTGAAATCTGAAGGCTGAAAAGAATTTGTTTTGAGAATATTATTCCCGAGGGCTGGGATCATTGGGTAATATGCTAATGATAATTGGAAATAGTTGGAGTTCAGGTAATCATTTTTAATCAGGACTCCAATCCCAATATAGGAATAAAGCCTGCTTTTCAGGAATACATGTGTATTGTCCCCAAGCATCCCGGCTGTACAATTCAGGAAAGGCCCTAACCTGAAACCAAGTAAGTTCCATGGAGCATACGATTGGGTTTGAATAGTAAAATGCACTTTTGACGTTCCCGGCTCCAGGCTGCCATCAAATCCGTTAACCCCCATGTAATCGTTAAAGCTCAGCTTATCCTGTGCAGTTCGATTCATTCCAATGACCATTTCTGTCTTCAGAAATTGCCTGAATTTCCATGTGCCAACTTCTGTCAGGTTTGTAAAGTAGGTCATTCCTGCAAGAACAACTCCTTCATGAACTCCACTACTGGAAAAGAAAGTGCCATATTCAAGATGGCCTCCAAGATAGCCAAAAGAGTAGAAATCAGACCATTTGCTGGTAAAACCGGCATAACCGGTTTTAATTCCACGCTCGATCTGATAACCAAGAGTAAAAGAGTATACACGGCCTATTGGAATATCTTCAGGTATTCCATATCGAAACAGGTATTTATCACGTACATATTTCCTGGAATTAATTCCTATGCTTGCCAGGTAGGATGAGACAGCATGGTAGGTATCGATCGAATCAATGATTTCGTCAGGTCGTAATGGATAACGGAGCTGTTTTACCCTACCGGCTAATACCAGATTTGTATTTCTCTCATTTTCCGATCTTCCTTTTAATATCTGCCATGAGGTCCCGGCCCAATAATCATAAAGATTTGTCTTATAAATCTGAAGTTTCCTGTATTCTTTCGTTAGGATCAGGGAATCTTTCCTGTACTGCTGTTGAAGCAAAATTCCTCCTGCCCACCTGGTGTATGGTGAAAAGAAGGTCCGGTTCAGGATGATACTTTTGGAATAACTCTTGTCAGGAGATACTGAATACAATATTGATGTCGTAATATAGGAATTATCAATATTGGGAATAACATACCCTAGTCCGTAGCCTCTGTCGTTGGATTTAATACTATGATCCCCGAAGTATTTCAACTGGTTCCCCGTCCCAAGAAAATTATCTTCAGTAATACGAAATGAAAATGACCTGGGTGAAAATGAACCATCCGGGACAATACTCCAAACATCCTGAACCCGTATAATAATATCGACGGAATCAGGCGAGATCAGAACAGGCTGAAAGGCCACATCCCTGATAAAATTCTGCTTTCTGACAAGCCTTTCTGACTCCCTCACCAATAGTGAATCAAAAGGTTCATTACGCCTGATCAGCAAATAATTCCGAATAGCAATAGGCAGGGATTTAACATGTAGGTTATTCCCAAAGGAAGTGAGAAAACCATGAGGCTTTCTCAAACTGTCATTTACGTCAAATCCGAAAGGATCCATGGTGATAACTGTGATCTTTCGGATTGTCTTCCCTTCAAACTCAACCAGTGTTTCTTTTCGGGTTGTTTTACCTGGAGATGGTGCAGAACCCGTTGCAACTGGCAAATTTGGTTTAAAAACCAGTGGGAAGATGACCCTGGTTATTCTGCGCTGGGATGAGAAATTCTTTAACCGGTTATAAACATGATCTGTATCGCTAACTTTCCTCATAACTGTATCCTGAGCAAAGATCAATTTGCCGGACAGTAAAAAGAAAAATAGAAATGTTAGGCATTGTTTCATAACCGGAACTCATCCCTTAAATTTTGCAAGGAATGATTTACTAATTAGAAATCGCAGGAACTGATTAATAATTGTTCAACTAACAATTAACATGTAAAGTTAGTTGTTTTTAAAGGGTCAGGAAATAGATCAGGAAGCTGAGGGGAAGAAAATCACTAAAATTATTTGACCAAAACAGTTGTGATAGAATCGATTTGGTTATTGAGAATCAGAAACTTGGGCCTCTGAATGCAGCATACCTGTGTTTTTTCTGTGGATTATTGAACAACCAGGCTATTGAAATTTCATGAGCACCTGAAGTTAAGGTCTTTAGTTTTGAAACTGTGTTATCAAAACTATAACCGATCTTGTATTGTTTCTGCTGGAATCCAAATAATACTATGACTGCATCAGGATTTTCAAAATTATGCCTGAACCATAATCCTGTTACCAGCGGGTACATATTGACTGACATCCCAACATTCAACTGATGGAATGTTCCCTGCTGCATATAAACAACATTGGGGGAGATTGAGAAATTACGAAGGTCTTCGCCATCCATACCCTGGAAGAAGTCGATGATTGCTCCTGCATGTACGGTCAACTTCATTGCCATTGGTTCAGAACGGCCTTCAAATAGTGACAGGTTAGGACGGGTGAGGTGGTTTACCACAACTCCAAGATATACACTCTCCTTGTATCCAGCTAAGATACCGGCTGAAAGGTCGACTGCACCAATACCGGGTTTACCTGGCTTTGTTTCTGAAGTCTCACCATGAACTCCGGTATATGGATTAAGTTGATCACCGAAAACAAATTTATCCCAATTTATATGTCTTTGCATATAACCTGCCTGAAATGCAGCATTAACGACTATCGTGCGGGAAGCTTGCAAGCGGTAGGAATAGATTGCTGTTCCGTTGAAAGTATTATACATACCGCCGCCGCCAACTGTAGCATTGGCTGTAACACCCAATCCACCGGATATTTTATTGTACTGGTTATCCCAGGTTGCAGAATAGGTAACATATCCGTTAGCCATATTTGGCCACTGGTTGCGATAGTTCAGGGTAAGCCTTGGACACAATTTTGATCCGGCAAGTGCAGGATTAAGGTATAGGGGGCTGGCATAAAACTGAGAAAATGCAACATCTTGTCCTTTTGTGGAGGAAAGCTGTACAAGGATGATCAGCAGGACAAATATGTTTCTTTTCAGTTTCATTCAGAGAGTTGTGTTGTTAGTAATCCAGGCAATAATGAGTAGTAAAGTAGTTTATTGAGCCTCTCTGCGGACGGCCAAAATAGATGGTTAACTTAGAATCTATTTCAGGCCTTTGTAAATATAGTGAATAAAATCCAATCTGATACTAAATTTTTTCACTAAGTTCTTTTTATTTTTTTTCCGCTTTGAATGCAAAATAGATGACAATACTTATGCCAAATATTGTATATTCCTGATTGTAAGGTTTTTAAGAAATTATTGGTTCGGAATACCTTCCCAATTCTGTTCAGAATTTGAACAAGTTTTTTTTTATTGAATTCAATTTAGAAATCAAATCATCTAACTAGCCCAAATAGAGCAAGATAGACATTATAATACAGGAGTTTGAAAATTGCCCTGGAAGGACGATCAGTTAAAGCTGATTTGGTTTAACATTACCTCACCAGCATAACAACACCCTTTTGAGGTGATTTAGGTTCCACAATTATATACGATGGAACACCGTAATAAATAACATAGGTATAAAGATCTGGCGGGCAATCCTTACCCTTGAAGGTGCCATCCCAGCCTGTATGAATATCGGAAGATTCGAATAATTGCTGTCCCCATTTATTGAAGACGAGCATCTTAAATGTAAAATGTGATTCTATGTTTGTGTAAGCCATGAATGTATCATTTAATCCATCTCCATTCGGAGTGAATGCTGAGGGAACTTCCACCCGCATCAGTGTGGATACACCAATATCAATAAAAGCAGTGTCGGTGGACGCACAACCATTTTTATCCATTACGTGGACGGTGTAGATTCCAGAATTAGTTTCCAGGGCAGGTTCAATCTTAATAGCCGGGCCGGTGACTACCTCATGCGATGGTGTAGTCCACAGGTAATTAACAGGATTACCTGTCCAAACCATAGTACTGAGTTCAAGGGCTTGACCTTCGGTAATTGTTCTTTCACCAATGATTTCAATCATAGGTGGTTTCATTACTTCTGCCCTCCCCTGTCCATAGTGTACTACAATACTCTGTTTACTGGAGTTCAAGAATACATTGGATAAGGAATCGGTATCATCAAATGTGATAAAGCTCTTACCAGGAGATTTGGTCAGGAATTCCAGGAGAATCAACTGTCCACTATCACTAATACTGGCGGGAACCTTCATATTTCCTATCAGCAGGAGTGTACCCTGTGCCGTATCAGAAGCAACTACAGTCCCTGCCTGGATTTCAGGATCGATATACCTGTAACCGATACTCTTCAGCATCTGAGGATCATACTTGATCTTTAGCCTGAATGATACAATATCCTTAAACCCGAAAACATTTACCGGGATTGTAATATGATCTCCCAGACATGCAGAACTATCAGCGAGCATTACTTTTGCTGCATCAGGAACGCTCAGAGTTACAGAGGTTTCACAACCAGCACTATCAGTTACCCTGAATGTGTAAATTCCTGTCGAAACATAGTACTCACCGGTTCCGATATAAGGTGGTGTTCCACCCGTTGCTGTAATATTAACCAAAGCTGAACCACCAATGACCTGAACAGGATTAATGATTTCCGCAGCTGCATGGAAGGCAGGAGGCTCCTCAACCGTAAATACTGTATCCAGTCGGCAGCCCTTAGCGTCAGTTACACTAAATGGATAATTTCCAGAAACTAATTCAGTAAGCTGATTTGAAGAATTGTTCTTGTTCCAGTTCAGCTGGTAAGGTCGTACCCCACCACTTATATGTACAACAATTGAACCTTGACTACCTCCGTAGCATACATTATGTGTAATTGTTGAGCTAACTATGAGGTTGCTGTCAGGCTGGGCAATAAATACTGAACTTGAATCAGAACATCCGTTTGCATCAGTAACTCGCACATGGTATAAACCTGATGCCAGGCCCACAGCCGTATCATTACTTTGTGAAATTGGATCATCCCAGATGTAGTAATACGGTTTCTGACCACCACTGACCAAGGCAAAGGCCGAACCGGTGTTCCCACCCTTACAACTTACATCTGATGCAATTACCTTTTCTATGTTTGGTTGAGACTGTGCATAGATTATAACCGGATCAGGGTAAGTTGAAACGCAGGTACTATCCTTAACCTTTATGCGATAAGTGTTACCAGTCAGATTGGTAAAATAATAATTCAACGACCATGTTAAACCATTATCAATACTGTAAAGTAGAGTACCCATACCACCTGTTGCAGTAATTGCAATAGAGCCGTTGCTTTGACCGCAAAGTGCGTCCGTATGATCCACCTGGGTAATTATAGCTCCGCCCAATGTCTGAACTACAACCGGGTTATTAATATACGGTACCTGGCAGTTATCATCCTTTACCATTACCATGTATGAATCACCAGCCAGGTTTGTAAACGAATTGCCTGTTTGCCAGCTAATACCACTATTGATACTATAGTATAGGGTTCCAACGCCTCCTGATGCCGTGATCTTTATCATTCCATTATTCTGGCTGCAAAGCGCATCAGTATGCTCTACCTGGGCAATAGTTGCACCTCCAATCGTACCAACTATAACCGGGTTATTAACATACGGGATTTCGCAGTTATTATCTTTTACCCTGATGATATAGGAATTACCCTGCAGGTTCGTAAACATATTATTTTGTGACCAGCTATTTCCATTGTCAATGCTGTAGTATAGGATGCCTGTTCCGTTAGCTGTTATACTAATGGTTCCGTTATTCTGACCACAAAGAGCATCTGTATGGTTCAGCTGGGTTATTGTTGGGCCACCACTATTGCTGACAATGACCGGATTGTTTATATAAGCCACTTCACAGTTATTATCCCTAACCTTTATGACATAAACGCCAGCAAACAAGTTTGCAAAATAATCATTCAACGACCAGCTTGCACCATTGTCAATACTATAATAAACTATTCCTTGTCCACCGGAAGCCGAGACTGATATACTACCATTGTTCTGACCACAGAGTGCATCAATATGATTAACCTGCGTAATTGTCACACCACCGACAGTGTTAATGATGACCGGGTTACCAGCATAGGATATGCCGCAGTTATCATCTTTAATCTTGATATTATAGCTGCCGGCTGCAAGGTTAATGAACTGATTAGAAATTAACCAGGAAGATCCATCATCAATACTATAAAGTATGGTGCCAGTTCCTCCTGTTGCAGAAATGGTTATTGTTCCCGTATTCTGACCGCAGTATGCATTTGTATGGTCAACCTGAGTAATTGTTGCTCCACCAACTGAATTGATAACTACAGGATTATTGATATAAGGAACCTCACAATTATCATCCTTCACCTTTATTACATAATTACCAGGAGAAAGGTTAGCAAATTGGTTATTATTCGACCAGTTAGATCCGTTATCTATGCTGTAGAACAAATTCCCGCTTCCTTCAATAGCATGTATCGTTATGCTTCCATTGTTCTGTCCACACAAAGCATCAGTGCTTTGCACAAGCGTGATTGAAGCACCTCCGGTTACACTAATGATAACAGGGTTATTCGGATATTTTACCTCACAATTATCATCTTTTACCTTAATGATATAGGAGCCTGCTGAAAGATCACTGAATTGATTGTTGATCGACCAGGATGCACCATCATCAATACTGTAAAGCAGCGTACCGTTACCACCTGCAGCGGTAATAAATATTGTCCCGTTATTTTGTCCGCATACAGCATCTGTATGATCTACCTGTGATATTGTTGCGCCCCCTATTAGATTGATAATTACCGGATTGTTAGCATAAACGGTTTCACAGTTATCATCCTTAACTTTAATAATGTAGGAGCCGGCTGTAAGATTATTGAAGATGTTTCCAGACGACCACGAATTACCATTATCTATACTGTAGAACAAGGTTCCTGTTCCTCCTGATGCAGTAATTGTTATAGTTCCGATATTCTGTCCGCACACGGCATCTGTATGATCTACCTGTGATATTGATGCGCCCCCGATCAAATTAATGATTACAGGATTATTTGCATATACAGTTTCGCAGTTATCATCCTTAACCTTAATAATATAGGAGCCGGCTGTGAGATTATTGAAGATGTTTCCAGTTGCCCACGAAATACCATCATCAACACTGTAGAATAGTGTTCCAGTTCCACCTGAAGTTGTAATAGTTATTGTTCCGTTATTTTGACCGCATAGTATGTCGGTATGGTCAACCTGGCTGATAGTAGCTCCTCCGTATGAATTTACAATAACCGGGTTATTGATATACGGAACTTCGCAACTGCTGTCCTTTACTTTAATAATGTAAGATCCTCCGTAGAGACTGACAAACAAACTGTCAGAACTCCAGGATGCTCCATTATCAATGCTATACCATAGAGATCCGGTGCCGCCGGTTGCTGAAATCGTGATGCTGGCATTATTTTGACCACAAAGTGCATTGGTATTAATTACCTGAACTATAGTGGCGCCGGCAAATGAGTTAATTAATACAGGATTGTTAAGGTATGGAACTTCACAGTTATCGTCTTTCACCTTAATCCAGTATGTGCCGACCGGAAGGTTGTTGAACAGGCTGTCAGTGCCCCAGTTAACTCCATTATCAATACTGAACATTATTGGCCCGCTTCCTCCGCTCGCACTTATGGATATGCTTCCATTATCCTGCCCGCAAAGTACATTGGCATGATTTACACTCACAATGGATGCCCCACCTATAGTATTGATTATTACCGGATTATTAATGTAATCAACCTCACAAACATCATCCTTTACCTTTACATGATAAGTATTTCCAGGAAGATTATTGAACAGATTAATGGTTGACCAGGTTATTCCGTTGTCTATGCTATAGTAGGTAGTTCCGATTCCATTAATGGCTGTAATACTAATAGATCCATTATTCAAACCGCAGAGTGCATCTGTTGACAGAATGTTACCAATTGATAAACTTCCTATCGAAATGGTTAATGATGAAGTTGCAGGTAAGCAGGCGTTAGTATTGCCCTGGCCTTGAACCACCATCGTAAGGACAACAACTCCATTGAGTTTGTCATTCAAACCAGGGGAATATACTGGTTGCAACAAAGTAGGATCAGTGAACGAACCATCTCCATTTGTAGTCCAGGCAAGGCTGCTGTAGTTTGAGGCAATAGCCTGGCTCATCAGAATGCTATCAGGTGAACACAAACTAATTGGATTACCGGCAAATGCTGTCGGCTGACCAAATACTTCGATTTCACCCAGTTCAATGAGAGCATCGCAGTTATCCGGTGAGTGCTGAACAGAAGACAATTGATATATTCCGGTTGGACTATTCCATGAAATCTCGACAGTGTCTGCCGTACTGGGCAATAAAGTAGTAGCACCAGCAGGATCTGTTAATTTCCATGTATAGGTCGAATTAGCTACCCCATCAATTCGATAATGCCTGGTGGTTCCCACACATACCTTATCGATACTATACTGTCCGAATGCCTGGGAAGCGGCAATCAGCAGCAGAGTTATCAGTATGTATGTGAAGCGTTTAAGCATTATTACCTTTATTTCAACTTTAGGTTAGTATTTATAGATATGTGAACTTACCGGTCGTGGTTTTACAACCAGGTTTGCAGGTTGGGATGGTGTTGTATTTGTTCCATTGGCATCAGTAACCTCAGTAATAACATAGGTTGTCGATGCTAAAGGATTTACAGGTATATGGAAGGTACTGTTCATAATTCCTGAATAGGTGATGTTGTTTGTGCCGTCATACAGGACAATATTCCAGGGTGCTTGCCCGGTCAGTGTAATATTCAGTTGAGCAGTATCACCAAGGCATACCGGGTTCGGAGGAGAAATTGCAGCTGTTGGAAGTGATTCCGTTACTACAACTTTACCAATCTTCGTGTTCATACAGCCATTTTCATTGTGGACCGTAATCTTGTAGAAATAGGTTCCAGCTTGTTTCCAAAGGATATTCACAACAGGATTTGTTGGTGGACTGAGGAATTCAATCTCATTCGGCGTGGCTTCATTTGTAAAGCTTGTTTCATCATATACCTTCCATTCATATGTATAACCGGCAAATGGCTGAACGCCCAGTTCATAGCTCTGGCCCTGGGGTAATACAAGTCCCGACTGGGCCTTAGCAGGAGCCAAAGCCAGTAACATTGGTATTGCAACCAATATCAGTCGTACCATATAATACCTAAGCCATTTCACAATATGTGGTAGCTAGTTTTTTGCCTTGAGAGCAATAAATTCTATTTCAGTCATCTATTTTGCAATGTTTCAGTGCTTTAACCTGTTTCAATAAAGCATGGGAATCCCTGGGGACAGGATACACCTCTCCCATTCCTGGTTTCATCCCGATAGCTATCAGGGCCAGGTGTACCAGAGAACACCAGGACTATCGTTGGTCCTCGGTTCAAGGTAATAACATCGCTTCGGGGTGCTCCACGATTGCCATTCATCCGGCAAGCATGGAAATAGACCGGGCCATGTTTATTGCGGGCATTTCCCATTCAATCCATATGCTTGTATATTATTTCACATCCTATTTACATGATTTACAACAATATATAAATACTGAACACCTGGAAGAAGAGACCTCCTGGTATAGCCGGATCCTGGGCATAGCAGTATTGCTGCATGCTTAGGGTGTACGGAAAAGGTTGAATTCAACCAATAGCCGGGAACCCTGATCAGGTAGGTAATTTTACCCGCCCTGAAAAAGCAGCGCAAGATCAATCGGATAAAGGATGTCTTTACCGGTAAGCTCATTGCTATTTATATTTCATTGCCAACAGTTTGAAATTCAATAAAATAGAATGTCAACTATCAATGATGTTGCAGTTATACCCAGATGTATTTCATTCAATTGAAATCAGAAATCCTCCTGCTAGAGGTGTGGATGACAGATTATCATATGAAAGCACGCATTTCAGTCATTCTGAAAATGAATGAGTACCTGGACTAACCTGGTACGTTAGCCTTGCACAAATACTGCAGCAATCTCCGGATAAGCGGAAATATGAACTCAGGAAACAGTATTATCCCCTAACATTTCAAATGCATTAGCAAAAGGGCAAGACAGTACATGTCAATACTTTCTCCAACCTCGGTTCTTTCCAGCCAGGGTATACCTGGCTGGAAAAACTTCCTAGGTTTGAAAAAAGCAACGTTATCCTGTTAAACCATTATGGTCTAACTGGTAGGAATGGCAGTACTGGCATACCAGTATTGCTGATAATATCTGGCCTGGCCTTGAGTGTCTGGACGGCAACGTCATTAGCAAAACCATCAACCCATGGACACGTAGAAGGTGTACCGCCTGCAACTGTATGCACGTCACCAACGCCCGTACCAGTTGACGGAACGGTCATACCATCAACAGCGAGTGTAATGGCTTCGTCGGTTAACCCCATATAGGAAGGATTCACACCATCAGAATGGTCAAGTGTTACCCTGATGAAGATGGACTGTCCAGCTGAACCAACAAAAGTTCCTGAAGCTGGAGTAACGGTTGCTGTAGTTGTGTATAATCCACCACCAGCATCTGTCATAGTAACGGGTGTAGTCCAGGCAGCATTATTGGAGAACTCAACTGTGACATGCTCAAGTGGGTCAACTCCAGTTAACTGGATACTTGGCCTCCATGCTTCTGACCAGTTGGCAGCTACGACTTCATAATAAAGGATATCTTGTCCGAAGTCCATGAGCACACCATCGTCACCCGCACCTGGAGCACTTTCAGGAACATAGGTTGATGTTACGATGTCATGAATACACCTTGGGATGTTTGTTCCATAACCGGCTTGGGTAACCTGCGATGCATCCTGGTTAGCAATATCCAGGGTAAAAGCATTAAGCGGTTGGATTTTATAAACCTTCATGTTTTGTGAAACACAAGCATCACCTGCTGAGGAGGTATTTTTTACCTGAATTACCACGAAAACCGGGTTAGCTGGATTGTAGGCGAAACTCTTCCAGGTAAGTGATAACTGCGATGTTCCGGTAGTCGGATCATTATAACCCGTACCAGTAGCAGCAACAACAGTACTTGATGGAACAGTTTCCCGGTTTGTAGTCAGGGTGCCAGCAGCAATAAAGTTGGGATCCTGGGTAACAAACCATAAATATTCTTTAGTACCCGGAGGGGTGGGGACGTTAACCTCATATGTGTAAGGATTACCAGGGATAGGATGCAAAGCATCTGCAGAAAGACAGGTTACAGGACGTGGAGTCAACTGTGCGTAAGTACTTGAAATGCTGATAGCTAGTATAGCGACCAACAAAAGGAATAGTTGCTTTTTCATGTTTTTTTGTTTTTTTGTTTGTTATTGTTACGTAATTCTCTTTTCTTGATTTTAAGTAGTATTAAATTGATTTAGAATTGATTGAAGTAATCTGATTGTATTATTGCATTCCTGATTTATTCTGTTTCATAGGCTATTAGTTTTAGTTATTACTAGTTTCATTGGATAGAAGGATTTATGGCCCCTCGCTTGTTTGCTTTCGATGTATTCTTTTCATAATCTGATATTTAGTTAGAGTTTGATTATATTAGGTCTGGGCCTGATAGTAATAGTCACGACCTTACTGGCAGAAAGATTTCCAGAGGCATCTTCCAACCAGTATGTGAGCGTATGCTGTACGTTATTTGTGACATCGCCAGCCAGCCTGATCTCATTGGTATAAGCTGAAAGTAGCCCGATTCCTGTCAAAGGAGCCGGATTACCTCCATTGAAATCGAGCCTCCAGTGAAGAATCAAGCTTCCTGATGGGGTACAATTATCAGTAAATGTTGCAGGATCAGGACTTAAAGCGATTTTATCTGCAGGAGTCAGGATATAGTACTCAGGCCTTGCCGGAGTAATATCCATTGTAGGATCATAGTAAGTGGCATTAATGATATTGATTACGCAAAAGGCCTGGTCTACAGGAGGAGTGAAATTGGGAGGTTGGTTGTCTATAACAGTGACGGTTTGAATACAGGTAACTGTACCGGCTATATTCGTTGCCGTCCAGGTTATCGTTGTTACCCCCAGGTTGAATGTGTAAGGATTCGGAACGATGGCTCCATTGCCGGATCCTAAAGTAGCTCCAGTCATTACCCATGAAAGGGTTACCCCTGTGCCACCAGTGATTGTTGGAATTCCCGGATTTGCAGATGCGGTGCAGACTCCAGCCTGAGTGTTCAGGATAATATTTGTAGGACAGGTAATAACCGGGGGATTATTTGGCGTCACAATTACATTAAAAGAGCAATTGGTAGCATGCCCACATGCATCTGTAACTGTATAGGTTACCTGTGTTGTTCCGACATTGAAATGGAATCCCGCGGGTACTGGCCCGTTTCCTGAACCGGCCGTTGGTGCAGTCATTACCCAGCTAACAGTTATACTTCCGGTTGCAGTGCAGTTATCCGAATAAACCGGGGCCGGTAATGTAACTGTTGCATAAGTAAGTCCCGCATCTGCCGGAATCGTCTGGTTAGGAGGGCAACTTATCAGTGGAAATACATCATCCTTTACCAATACTGTTTCTTCGCAAACAGAAGTACAGCCATGGGAATCGGTTGTACTTAAATCTAACTGGAAACTTCCATTGCAGCTTGCGCCAGATGTGACACTAACATTTTGAAGTGACGCTGAACCCGAAATTGAGCCACTGCCACTGATGGACCAGGAATAGGTAGTCATTCCGGCATTCCCTGAAAAAGCCAATCCTGTTGCTGATGGACACACACTGGCTGGCCCACTGATTATACAGGAAGGCAACGCATATACATGAACAGTTAATGAGCCCGATTGCAACTGGCTGCAGTTAGCAGCTGAGTTCACACTGACCAGGGTGTAGATTATGTCTCCTGGGGTAGTTGTTGGAATATTCAATGTAGCACTGTTACCAGAGGTAGTGGTAAGTGTTAAATTGCTTCCCCCGTTAATTTTATAGGTAAAAGTATAAGGAGCAGTTCCACCGGAGCCTGTAAAAGTAACTTGTGGAGAAGGTGAAAACTGACATACTGATGCAGGCCCGGTCACATTAGCAGTTGGCAGGGGCAATACGGTAACTGTCACTGAATCAACTACGGGTGTGCAGCCATAACCATCAGATACAGTTAGAAAATACTTCCCGGAACCAGCCACTGTCAGGTTATTCAGAACCGGATCCTGCAATGTTGAATTAAACCCGTTAGGTCCTGTCCAATGGTAGGTAATTGGAGGACGCCCACCGTTGATATTGGCAAAAAGCTGGACGGATTGTCCGGTACAACAACTAGCCGGACTGCAATATGGATCCATTGTGAATGGGATCTGTGCTAACGTTCCAAATGAAATATCATCAAGTCCGAAGTCATTTCCATTGGCTGAGGTATTAAGGTCTAGGATTTCGATTACCGCTGTGGTTGTTGCACCTGAATTCCAGGTTCCATAGAACCGGTCTTTTAACAGCCAGGGATTATTCAGAATATTTTGTCCGGCAGTTAGAGTTGCTGTTGTACCAACCTGGACTCCATTTACAGAGAACCTTAATTCGGCAAAAGGCGCAACATTATTAAGGCTGATAGCCCATGCAGAAAAGTAATAATCCTTATTGGGAACAACGGTAACGGTTTCTTTCCAGACAAAAGGTTGAGGTGCATATTTGGCCCCGTTAACAATTAAGAAATTCGCATTTCCGGTGCCGGTTCCGGAAGTATGATCATAACCCCAGAAATTTGGATGGTTATAATTTGCATTGTTATTAACAGCATATTCACTTTCAGGTGCAATCAATCCGTTAGCAGTTGGATCATAAGAATAACCTGATGAGAATCCTGAATTACCTGCCGAAAAATCACCATTCACTACAAGTTCATTTGAAACTGAGAGGTAAGCAGTTGAAGAGCAACCGGAAGCATTGGTAACCACAACACTGTATACACCTGCAACATCTACATCAATAGATTGGGTTGTTTCACCTGTGTTCCATAAATAAGATGTACCAGCAGATGCAGTTAAATGTATTTTACCCGGAACAAGACAATAATTAGCCGTAATGGTTGGATTAGGAACAGGAAACGAAGTAACCGTTGTAGTGGAACTTCCGCTACACGTTGTAGTTAAATCCGTATAAACAGCAGTATATGCAGTGGTTACAGTTTGTGTCACATTCGTCGGGTTTGCAACATTCGATGTGAAACCGGCAGGGTTGGAAGTCCAGCTTACCGAAGGTGTTGAAACTGGTGTACCAGTTAGATCTACATTGTCAATTGCCCAATAACGACCACGATTAGAACCGCAATAATAATTGAACCGCAACAGGAATGCACTACTGTTGATATAGGAAGCGCCCAAATTGATCACCTCGTTCTGGAAACCGGCACCGCTCCCCCTGTCACTTGTATATGTTGCAACCGTTGTCCAGGATGAACCATTGTTGGTTGACACTTCAACTTTTGCATACTCACCGGTTGTGCTGTTAAAATCAAAGAAGTGCCAGAATGAAAGTGACAAATTTGAATACCCTACGGTACTTAACACCGGTGATACCAAGGTAGTTGCTGTGACTGTGCCATTCTGGGCCCGACTGTCTGATAAATAGAACCTGCTTGCATCATTGCTATGAATGGTAACACCATTAGTAACATAGCCATCATTCCTCATAGTCCATGCTGCATTGGCAGTTGTGCCGCCTGTTGATGTACTCGTGGTAGTCCAGCTATTGGCGCCATTAAAGGTTTCATTCATCAGTGTTGGGGACGCTACATTTGAGCAGGATGAGAATAAATTGAAATTCGTACCCGGACAAACTGAGGCCACTGAAGAACTAGCACTTACAGCGGGTGTGGGATTTACTGTGACTGTAAGTGTGAAAGGAGTTCCGACACATGCATTGGAAATTGATGTTGGGGTAATCAGATACTGCACTGTTCCAGCTATAGAATTTCCAGGAATAGATAATGTTTGATTTATGGTTGAACCAGTTCCGGCAGAAGCACCTGTAACACCCCCTGTTATTGTCCCGACGGACCAGCTGAAGTTGCAAGGTACACTGGAAGAGAGTGCAGCCCCGAAAGCAGTTCCATTACAAATGCTGGCTGTTGCAGCATTCGTTACCACCGGCTTAGGATGCACTATAACGGTAATAGTGTAAGGGCTTCCAACGCATCCACCTGAAGATGCAGTAGGGGTTACAATATAGTTAACTGAGCCATCCGCACTTGTACTTGGGTTGGTCAGAACCTGGTTAAGAGTTGAACCTGTACCGGCAGCAGCACCGGTAATTCCACCGGTAATTGTTCCTAATGTCCAGCTATATGTGCTGGGAATGTTTGAACTCAGTGTTATTCCGGTACCGGACCCACTACAAATTTCATATGAGCTTAGATTCGTAACAACAGGCTTTGGGTTGATCGTGGCCGTGACTGTAAATGATGTGCCAGCGCATCCGGTTGTACTTACCGGAGATATTGTATAAACAACATTTAAAGGAGCCATCGTCGCATTGGTCCAGGCATCATCGGCTAAAACAGTGCTTGCTAAACCGGCACCTGTTACCGGATTACCTGCTGAAGCTATGAGGCCATTGCTGTTGATAGATGTTATGGAATAGCTTGCAACAGCAACTCCATTGGTGCTGGCTCCAAGATTAAGCCCAAGTGCAATGTTGCTGCAGACTGATACGGTCTGGCTATTAACCAAGGGAACAGGATTAATAGTAACAAGGATGCTCGTGCTGGTATTGGTGCATTCGTCGGCTGATGCTATGACTAAATATTTGACTTGTGAAGGTGCTGCAGATGTGTTGGTAATCACCTGGTTGATTGAATTCCCTGTCCCTGACCCGGTAAATGTCGTGCTTGAACCAGATACCAAAGCAGCAGTCCAGGAAAATGAAGTATTGCTGATATTACTCGTGAGTGTTATATTGGTCGCAGTGCCGCTGCAAATCGTTTCCATTTGCGTAACAGGATTCACAGTTACAGTAATTACCTGATTTGTTGTTACTATGGTAAAATTCGTGCTACTGCATCCTGTTGCAGGATTGGTTTCCACCAATTGATAAGTAGTGTTAACAGCGGGTGTTACAATTGGGTTTGATAATGTTGAGGTAAAACCTGCAGGTATAGAAGTCCAACTGTAAGTATTTCCTGGAATGGCCGGTCCTCCTATTTGAAAGCTTGCCCCAACGCAAATGATAGCATTAGGCCCGGTATATGCTGCCGGCGATGGATTTACTGTAATAGCCTTGGTTGTGGCTGGTCCGTTACCGCAGGAATTGGACGGTGTTACTGTAATGCTCCCGGAAGTTGTTCCAATCGTTACCATTATTGAATTGGTCCCTTGCCCGGCAACAAGTGTCCAACTTGCTGGAATTGACCAGTTATAGGAAATTCCACTAACAGCAATGATGCTGTATGTTTGTGGAGAGTTTTGACAAACTGTTGTGTTACCTGAAATAATACCAGGCTGCAAAGGCAAAGCTTTAACAATAATTGCCTTTGACCTTGAAGGTCCGTTTCCACATGCATTGGATGGAATTACCTGGATAGTTCCACTTGTTGATCCTGGGATTACATTTATGGAATTTGTACCCTGTCCTGAACTTATTGTCCATCCAACAGGTAAACTCCATGTATAAGTCACACCTGCAACATTGATCACCGAATAAACTTTGGTTGATGATTCACAGATAGTATCATTACCAGAGATGACAGAAGGTTGTAAGGGTGCTGATGTCACAACGGTAACAGCTAAAGTTGATGATGGACCATTTCCGCATGAGTTTGATGGAACCACAACTACATTTCCGGAGGAACTCCCAATTGTAACACTGATCGAATTTGTACCTTGCCCACTAAGAATAGTCCAATCAGAAGGCACTGTCCATGTGTAAGTTACGTTTGTGGTATTTGTGACTGAATACACCTGGCCGGTTCCGGCACAAGCAGCTGAACTACCGATGATTGCCGAAGGCTGTAAAGGAGTTGCAGCTTGTGATGCCACTGCCAGGGTTTGCGATGCACCTCCACCGCAATAATTGGAAGGACTTACTGTTACGATTCCACTGCCCGCTCCTACTATTACTGTGATTGAATTGGTTCCTTGTCCTGCAGTGATCGTCCAACCTGCAGGTACAGTCCAGCTATAAATAACATTAGCAACATTCACCACGCTGTAAACCACGGAAGTTCCAGCACAAGGCGCAACGTTACCGGTTATTACACTTGGTTGGGCGGGTGAAGATGTCTGAACTGTTACTGCCAGTATTTGTGATGTTCCGTTTCCGCATGAATTGGATGGCACTACAGTCACATTTCCTGATGTAACTCCTGACGTGGTTGTTATGGAATTTGTACCTTGCCCAGATGTTATACTCCATCCGGTTGGTACAGTCCAGGTATAGGTTACTCCGCTAACATTCGTGACGCTGAAATTCTGAACGGAATTTTTACATATCAGAGTATTCCCATTGATGGCTGAAGGTTGCGCAGGAACTGTAATCACATTTACTGCCAGTGATTGAGCCGGGCCCGTTCCACAAGCATTTGAAGGAACAACCTGAACATTCCCTGCAAGATTACCAATGGTAACATTAACAGTGTTAGTACCTTGTCCGGATGTGATCACCCAATCTGCAGGGAATGACCAGGTGTAAGTGGTTCCTGGCAGGTTAGTAACTGAATATGTTTGTGTTGTGCCAGAACATGCATTTGCTGTTCCAGAAATGGCTGATGGTTGGCCAGGAATCGTCAGAACAGAAATCGCTAATACCTGCGCTGATCCATTCCCGCAAATATTTGAAGGTGTGACTGTGATATTACCTGAATTTGCTCCAATGGTTACAGTTATGGAATTTGTTCCCTGACCTGAAACAATGCTGGTTCCGCCTGGAACTACCCATGTATAGGTAAGTCCGGCAACATTGATTATGGTATAGGCTTGAGTAGATCCCAGGCAAGGGGTTGCACTCCCTGTTATAGAAGAGGGTTGTGCCGGAACTGATGCCACAGGTGTTACTGCCAGTTGCCTGGCGGTGCCATTGCCACATGCATTCGAAGGAGTAACTGTGATATTGCCGGATGATGCTCCTACTGTAACAGTGATGCTATTTGTTGTCCCCCCTCCTGTTTGTATCCAACCGGCCGGTAAAGCCCAGTTGTACGTTACACCACTGACATTTGTAACTGAATAGGTTTGAGATGAGCCCTGGCAAGGTGAACTTAACCCTGTTATTACGGATGGTTGAGCCGGTACTGTGCTGATCGTTACGGCTATTGTTGAAGAAGTTCCATTTCCGCAAGCATTCGAAGGCATAACCTGGATTGTGCCTGCATTTGCACCAACGGTCACCGTAACCGAGTTTGTTGTCCCCCCTGCCGTTTGTGTCCATCCAGCAGGGAAAGTCCAGGTATAAGTAGTACCTGCAACGTTCGTTACGCTGTAGGTTTGTGAAGAGCCGGAACATGGATTGGCATTGCCGGTTATTACACTTGGCTGGGCCGGAATTGTCATCACAATTATTGCCAATGACCTTGCAGTTCCATTTCCACAAGTATTTGAAGGAGTTACCGTGATATTTCCCGAAGTTGCACCACAGGTTACTGAAATCGAATTTGTTCCCTGCCCACTCACTATAGTCCATCCCGCAGGTACCACCCAAGTGTAGGTAACACCAACGATATTGGTTAAACTATAGGTTTGTGAACTACCTGAACAAGGGGTTGTACTGCCTGTTATGGCAGAAGGTTGTGCAGGAACTGCAGCTACAGGTAAAACGGCTAATTGTCTTGAAGTTCCATTACCACATGCGTTTGAAGGAGTTACTGTGATATTTCCTGAATTTGCTCCGACTGTGACTGTTATACTATTGGTTGTCCCTCCTCCAGTCTGGGTCCATCCGGTTGGTAGAACCCAGGTATATGTAACACCAGCAACATTAGTTACTGAATAAGTTTGTGATGAGCCCTGGCATGGTGAGGCAAGCCCCGAAATAACAGAGGGTTGAGCAGGAACTGAATTTACTGTTACTGCAAGTATTGAAGCAGTTCCGTTTCCACAGACATTTGAGGGCGTTACCTGAACGTTCCCAGAAGTCGCTCCGACTGTAACTGTAACAGAATTTGTTGTTCCCCCTCCAGTTTGTGTCCAACCAGCCGGGAATGACCAGGTATAGGTAACACCTGCAACATTAGTAACCGAATAGACCTGGGATGTGCCGCTGCATGGTGTTGCACTCCCTGCAACAGCACTTGGCTGATTTGGAACTTTACAACCTTCAACCGTAAAATCATCAATACGGTATACTCCTCCGGTTCCATCGCTATCATAGGTCCATCTGAAACTCAGGTTTGTTGCACCGGAGGCACCTGCAGGCAAAGAAATTCTGGTGCCGCCATTCACCCATGCCCAGGTTGAATTAGCAGCAACGTCAGTAACAGCAAGTGTATTCCAGTTAGTTCCATCCGCCGACCACTCAAAAGTAAGATTGTTTGAATAAGTCCTGCGGGCAGCCCATAACACGGTTATGCTGGTATAACCAACGGTAGACAGGTTGTTTGAATACGTCACTACCCTAGCATTACTGCTTGAGCCGGAAGCCAGGTTACTATTACCTGAGAAAGTAGGCGTAGGCGTTGATGAATTTGTATTGCTTACTGTCCAGGTACTTGAACTTGCGGCTGACCATCCTGTAGGAAAGGTAATTACTGCTCCAAAATTCTGAGAATATAAAGATGTTACTTGTCCTACCGACTTGTCAACAAAAATGAATACAATTATTGCTATTATGACACCTGAGGCAGGAAATACTTTGAAGATAAATGAATGAAAAAGCCTTCCGGATTTAACCGAATCGGGGCATTTAGTCATCCAAGTTCTGTCAAGTTTCATCAAATTCTATATGTAAATCAGCAGTGCAATCTTATTAACTATCTATTTGATTTATAGACATATAAGTACAAAATACAATCCTCCCAATGAACTCTTACGTGTCCTAGTAGTGGGAGATTGCCTCGAAAAACTTCATCAATTCTATGGTATTAATAGCTTTGCGCACTATTTGTAATAGCCTGGAAAGCAATATACTTCAGTAATTATTGCAGATATTTCAAAGCAAATGCTAATAAATATTTTATTGAAATTTATTGAATTCCCGAATGTACCTTGATCAATATCTGGAATATCAAAAATTTGGATTGAATAGCAATCTTGTCATTTATATTCAGAGAAAAATAAACATGATTTATTTGAAGAGAATGAAAATTAATCCCCGGGGCATTTCCCTCCTGAAGCCATATTCATAAACTATTGTTGCTCCTGTAAGGAAACAAAATTTAAATAATGTAATACCATATTCAAATATATCAGCAACTTAAATATCAAGTTACCTGATAACAGGCGCGATATTCGTTCAATTAAATCTTCATTTCGCAATTTGAATGAAGGTTAAATTCGAACTAATTCAGTAGAAAAGAAATTTTGTAAGTAAATGAATTTACTGAAGTTTTGCCTCATTAGCTGAAAGTGCCTGATACACTTTTGAAGAAATATCGGCAATTACTTTCGATTGCTTCTTCAGGTCTTTTCCTTTGGTCATTATAGTCAATAAATAGGGTGAATTCCCCATGTAGATGATAGCAGATTCATGTAATTCCTGGTTGATGGTATTTCCTTCTTCTCCAAATTTATGTGCAACCCTGATATTATAAGGAATACCCTGTAGAATTCCATTTCTAAAATCGCTTTTTGATAATAGTTCTATGGCAAGCTCAGAATTTGCTCTATCGAGGTAGCTTGCATTAAACAGAGCTCTCATAAATTTTGAATAGTCTGAAACACACATCGGGTAAATCTTGGAATTCTTGTCTGGAACCTGTAGCCCAAAATCTGAAAATACTTGTTTATAAATAGCAACATCTATGTTTTGAAGGAGCAGAAATGTAGCATTATTATCAGAATATTCTATCATATAGCGCAATAATTCCCGTATGCTATAACTTTGGCCAGGCTTGATGGATTCAGTTACAAAAACAGCCTGCCTGTCACCATTATATCCCTTTTCAAACCTAAGCACTTTGTTCAGTAGCCCGGGATCAGCTTCTTCCATTTTCAAGTATGCTATCATTTCAGGCACTTTAAGCATGGAACCTGGGTTATACATTTCTGATCCGTTGAGGCAAATCCACTCACTTGTAAGAAATTTCCTTACATAAATAGATGCGGTAGACAGCGTACCATCAGCCGTATACGAAGAAACGAGATTATTGAGCTCAACTTTTAAAAGTTGAAGATTGTCAGATTCACAGTTACTTTCAACAAAAAGAATAGGTTTTACAAGGCTATCTCCGTTTAACCTTTTGATCTGAAAACTACAATTTTCAGATTCATTTGGTCCTGGCGCAGGAAGTGATGCAATTGCTTTTCTGATTACTTTTCTGGTAACCGTGTAGGTTATTGCACTTGAAACCAAAGCCACAAGGACCAAGTAAAATATAGAAACTTTATAATGAGATAAATTTGACATAATAACAGATTATGATTCAAAATTAATTCATTTTAGATCAGTCGAGACAAAATTTATTAATTCAATTAATAAAAAAACCACTGCAATTGATCAATTACAGTGGTTTTCTAATAAAAAACTAATCAGCGGAGAGACAGGGATTCGAACCCTGGGACCCCGTGAGGGGTCAACGGTTTTCGAGACCGCCCCGATCGACCACTCCGGCATCTCTCCTTAAGTTGCAAAGGGCTGCAAAAATAGGAAGTATTCCGGAATAATCAATAGAATAGAATTGGAACGCAGATGACGCGGATAATACGCTGATGAACACGGATTTCTTTTTCCGCGCTAAACCGCGTTTCGTCTATGTTATCAGCGTTCCCATTTATAAAATCTGGATTTATTCAGCAGAATACGTTTTATATTTCAGGAAAAAGATCAGGCTGATCCCACTTAAGATACCAAATAGAACTCCCGCAACGACCATGGCTGTCGACAGGTCGTAGATATCAGTTATCCATCCAAAAAATGGCCCTAAAACGGCAAAAATCCCCCGGATCACAAAATTGCGGACAGAGAGCACCGTAGCCCTCACATCTGAAGTTGTGATCAGGTTGATATAATTCCTTAAGGTAGGAGTGGCAATACCACGAGCAAGGTAAAATAGTACCAGGAAGAATAAACCTGCATAAAACGCAAGAAATGAAATACTTAAGTATCCAGTTATCAAAATAAGTGCGAACATGAGGACAGTTCGCCTTGGACCCAATCTTCTTTCAACTTTCCATGCCCACAGAGCTGCTATTCCAACACTTAAATTTAAAACACCCCATGTAATGCCGTACCAGGTTAATGGCAAGTGAACTGATTTAAAATAAGGCTGGGCAAACCATGCCATTGTAAGAGTAGATGCGCCAATAATAGAGGAGAATAACGTATTCCAGCGTAATTTCCTGTCAACAAAGAGTGTATTCCTGACAATCTGAAGAACATCGCCTATGCCCGGTTTCCTGGCCAATACATGCACAGGTGGCTCCCTGAGCGAAAACGCTGCAGGAATCGCCATAAATGCTACACAGGACTGAATAACAAATGGAGTCCGAAGTGAAATAACTGCCAACAAACCACCAATTACACCTGCAATAGCCTCTGCAAAATTTCCGATCGAGGTTATCCTGCCTTCTAGCTTTACATAATTACCTGTTAGTTTTTTCGCGGCGAGTGTATCATACAATAAGGCAGAATCTGCGCCGGATATCAGGCTCTGTCCAATCCCTAAAATGGTTTCAGCGATTACAAACTGCCAGAATCCTCCTGAAGATGCGTAAATCAGGTATCCGCCAAAACCAAAAAATGAACCTATCATCAGGCTGGTCTTGCGGCCGGCGATATCTGCAAAATACCCTGTAGGAATCTCCAGGCACATCAGTGTAACTGAATAAACTGACTGAAGGAGGAAGATATCCTTCATGGTCATTCCGTTCGAGTTGTAGAACAACACAATTACAGGCATCACTAAATTCATCCATTTGGCGACTTTGATCAGATAAAGCGCAGTAAGATTCCTCTTGACTGAAAATTGCATGGTTCAGGAAAAAGACAAAATTATGGAAGTCATTCAAGATGTGTTCTACTTTCTTGAAACATACTGCAACAATCCATGAGAAAATATGGGTATCATACCCAGCTTACTATTGATGATTTGCCAGACCAGGGAGGCTCCCTGAGATGCAACGACAACCATATTAATAAAGAAGAAATTCAATATTAAATTAATTTTCAAGTAGTTAAATTCAGTTAGCAAAAACATTTTATAAAGTTTCATGTTACTACAACTTACCTGATTATAAACCAAAAACCGTAAAACATGAAAAAAGCACTTACCATTTTATTGGCAGTTATTCTGAGCATCAGGCTCTCAGCCCAAACCCCTCCGCACACTTTGTATTTATTATTTGAATTTATGCATGTTAAAGGCGAGAATTCCTCAAGCTATGGCGAGGTAGAGGATTTCTGGGCAGGAATCCATAAACAAAGAATAGCTGATAAGCAAATCCTTGGATGGGATCTCTGGTCATTAACTCCTTCCGGAACTGAACAAGGCTCCCAATATGTCACAGTAACACTGTTTGCAAGCCTGAAGGATATGATGCAGGCCACTTCTTCCTGGGATTTGGCTAAATATGCCAAAGCTGCTTATCCTAAAATGACCGAAAAGGAGTTTACTGCTATGATGGATAAAACAGTGAAATCAAGGGACCTGGCGCACCAGGTTCTTTTCAAACAAGTGGACATAACCAAGGGACCTTTTGAAATGAAAGAAGGTTGTGTAGCTACTTTTGATATGATGAAACAGCTGGATGACAGTTATGAAAAAGTAGAATCAGAAATTTTCAAACCCTGGCATCAAAAAATGGTGGATGATGGGAAAAAAGGAAGTTGGGAACTACTAGAACAAATCCTCCCAGCCGGAAGTGAATCTTATGCTACCCATGTTACTGTAAGCATGTACAAGGACATGGCGCAGCTGGCGTCTTTTATGGAATACAGCGGTGGCGAAATGGACTTTCAAACTCAACTTGCAGTGAAAGAAGGTCTTAAGACCAGAGAATGGAAAGAACTAAAGATTGGCACTCTCCAGAAAATGCTTAGGTAAGTCTGGTTAAAAGACTACTTTTCATTTCAAAAAAATCCCGGGTCAGTGCCCGGGATTTTTAATTATTAGTATATATCCAACCGGCCAGCCGCCTGGAACAATCCGCGGATCCATTCATTGAATCCTGTCAATTCTGACAGTTCCTCAATGCTTAGGTGCATCCGGTAACGCCAGTAATGATTGGGATTCCCAGGCTGATTTATTCGCTCAGCATTTGCGTCAGGCAAGCGAATGCTGCCATCCATTCCTAACAGATCCTGGATTGGGAAAATGGCCCACATGCTTGGCGAATAGAGATGCTGATTGATGATCTGCTGAACGATCTCAGGTTCGCAGAAAAACGGAGATTGCCCCCAGTTACCTAAAATCTCATTGTAGAATTTCTGGGAAACCCAGCTATTTTCTTCCCACCAGCCGCGAATCGTTGAAGTATCATGCGAGGAAGGCGTTGCAACCGATAAGTAAGGATAATCAGCAGGATGCCCGAAAGTTATCTTTGGATTCTTGGGCATCCGCTGCACTTCAAGGCTTAAAATGCCCAATTCATTCATCACTGCAGGCACACAGGCAGGTACCATTCCCAGGTCTTCTCCGCATAGTAACATATTGGTGGCTTTCTTCAATACAGGAAGCTTTGTCATAGCCTTACTTCTCCAGAACTCTTCGTTCCTCCTGTAGAAATAATCCATATAGACCTCATTGATGATCTGCTTGGTATGCTCATCCAATTCCTGGAATGAACGCGTAAAATGAACGGTATTCCTTGGGAAATAAGCTTCACCATTCATACCCGGAGCCTCCAGGAAAATAACCTCTGAAACCAATGAATACAAGCCATCCCTTAATCTTTCCAGTCGGTTACGCGTATCAGGGCTTGCATCAGGCTCGACAACTATTTGTTCTTCAATTTTACGTTGAGTATCAAATTCGGGACGAAGATCATAACATCCCGGGTAAAACTCAGTCAGGTAATTATGCTTGGCAAACTCGGTAAGATCCCCGAAACGCTCATAAAGGAAATGTTCCCGGATATAAGGCTGACAAAGCCTTTTATGATCAAACCAAATTCCCTTGTTCTGCAATTCATCCCGATAATATGGCAGGCTTGGATTAAAATATCCCATCAATCCTTCCACCTGGGATGAAGGTATTTCCCAAATCCTGAAAAATCCAAGGATATGATCTATCCGGAATGCATCAAAGTAATGTGACAATTGCCTTAGACGTTGCTGCCACCATGCATAATTATCCTTTGCCATTTCATCCCAGTTATAGGTCGGGAAGCGCCAGTTTTGCCCTTTGTTTGAAAAATCGTCAGGAGGAGCACCTGCCTGGCAGTTCATATTATACAGATGAGGATGCAGCCATGCATCAACACTATTCCTGTATATTCCAATCGGGATGTCACCCTTCAGGACAACGCCTTTTGACCGGGCATAATTGGCAGCACCAAGCAGCTGGCGGTGAGCGTGAAATTGTATGAAATAATGGACTGCAATATCATCGTAATGGGATGCTTTATCATTGGTCAGCAAATCCAGGAGGTCCTCAGAGGGAGAACTGTATTCACCCCAGCGGCTGAAATCAGGAGTGTTGAACAGGTCGCGCAGGTATGAAAATGCTGCATATGGCTTAAGCCAGTGTTCATTTTCCTTAAAGAATTCCAAAAATTCAGGATCCTTCTGGAATACTTTCTTTTTCTGATCATAGATAAGCTTAAAGAACCTGGACTTCAGAGCCATCACAGCTTCGTAATCAATCTTGGATAAGGAGTTCAGGTATTTCCCCTGGGCTTCGATGATCTGTTGGTTGATTTCTGATGACAACTCCCCTATTTCCAATAGGTTGATGTAAATCGGGTGCATTGCATATACAGAAATAGCTGCATATGGATAAGAATCCTGCCAGGTATGCTTTGCCACTGTATCATTGATTGGCAATAACTGGATAAGGCGAATTCCAACCTTTACTGACCAATCAACCAGCAGCTTCAGGTCAGTAAACTCCCCTACTCCAAAACCATCATTCCTTCTCAGCGAAAATACCGGAATTGCAACACCTACTCCTTTCCAGGGATACTGAGGAAAATCAAACTTATCATCTCCAATCTCAATTACATCCGGAGTTTTTCCTTTGGCAAATGCGATAGTCCGATCATTTGCTTTTTCCCAAAAAGCTGTCTTCCCATTTTCATCCTTTACCAGGTATTTATAATGAATTGGAAAATCGGAAACACTAACCCTGGCTTCCCCAACCCAATAGGGATGATCCGGATTCCCCAGGACAAGCGCTTTTTTCTCATTCCAGGCACCCAATGACTTGGCATTCCCGCATATAGCAATCCTGTGACCGGATTTAACCCGAATCACATTAGGCCTGAAGCGAATAATGACAGTGTCCTCTTCTTTGGATGCTTTCGCTATTGGAGCAGGGTAACGGTCTTCAAGTTTGAGAATGGCATTGGTAAAAGCTGAAGAATGCAGTGTAAAATCAGGATCCGATATGGCTCTCCATTTATCGACAACGAGGACTTTCATATCTTTTCTTCCTTCTGAACGAAACAAACGGTCAGGGCCCCATTCATCGATCACCGTATTGAAATTATCATCCTTCACCATGTAACGGTAACTGAAATCTGCAGCCGCCTTAAGTTCAAGTTTCAATTCCCAAATACCTGAATTCACTTCTTTGAGAATCAAATACTTGCCCTTTGATGGCTCATTATAACCCAGTTCCTTTATTGAACCAACCATTATAAGGTTCTGGCCTGGAAATGTTTTATATTCTACCTGAAAATTGATCAACATATATAGTCTATTTTACGTTTATGCATTTATAAATTTACCCGGATAACAGATTTCGGTTGCCGTAAATTGTTAACTGTCAAATAAAATCATTTACAAAAGCCGAAATGAAGATTTCTATTAAGATGACAGAAAGTTAGTAATTTTCTATTTTCGCCAATCATTACTCCGTTATTAATAGGATCTGGCTTCATGGAGAATATCCCTTATATAAATTTTTCAACTGGCGGTCATCAGGTTGTAGTCAGGAAAATTCAGCCAGGTGATCTGGATTTACTGCTTGAATATTTCACTTACCTGGGACCTGAAACCAGGAGCCGCTTTGGGCCACATGCTTTTGACAGGGAAACCCTGATCCAAATTTACCTTAATTCATTGAATTATTTAGGATATATAGCAATAGAGAACGAAACCGGGAAGATTATTGCTTATTCAGTCATTAAGATCGGGTATCTAGAGCATGATTCTGATCGGCTATGTTCTTATGGTTTAACTCTTGATGCCCGGAAGGACTGCACGTATGCACCTTCGGTTTCGGACGAATGGCAAAGCCTTGGTGTTGGCAAGGCAATGTTTCAGTTCATCCTAACATCTTTAATAGCTTCAGGATTCAAAAGGATAATCCTCTGGGGAGGAGTCCAATCAAAGAATGAAAAGGCTGTAAACTTTTACAGGAATGCCGGGTTCCGAAAATTGGGCACATTTGAATACAAGGGGATGAATACGGATATGTGTTTGGATTTGTAGATAAATATGGCAATTATGTAATATATCGACTGAATTATATAATATATGAGGGTTTCTGGTTAGGTACATTTGTATAAATCTTATTTATACAATACAACATGGCACGGTATTCAAAAAAGGCAAGAATCAAAATCGGAGAAGTTATGCGTGAGTTTAAGGATGGAACCTTAAAATCAGGTAAAAATGGATCTGGTGGTAAAGTCAAAAGCAGGAAACAGGCTATTGCAATTGGCATCAGTGAAGCCAGGGATTCCGGTTTAAAGGTTCCTGCTGAAGAATTAGCTAAGTAGGCAACTGTCAAATTCTATTTGTAATTATAAACGCTACTAGACAATCTTCTTTCACAACATTTTTTGTTGGCACACAATCCATAAATAAAAATAACATGGAACCAAACTGGCTAATTATTATCATTGTCATGATCGTAATAATGGCAATTATTATCTTTTTCATCATTAGAAATCAAAAAGATAAAGTAGCTCTGGAGAAAGATTTAATCAAAAAGGACGGATTATTGATACCGAAGGAAGAAGACAATGAAGTTGACAATACTTAGTCACTGTTTCTTTAAATTAAAACGGAGAGCAAGACATGCATAGATGGCTTGCTCTCATTTTTTTTGGATGCACTAAAGTTACCTCATAAATCTAATGTAGCAATCATGTAATTCATAACCGGAATTGTATAATACTTATTGGTGTAAAGTGTGTGACTTTTACGCAAATAAACCAATTTAATTAAAAACCATGAAAATGAATAAAACGATCATCATTCTCTTGCTTGCAATTGCAGGAAGCATAGGCATAGCAAGTGCACAATCACCGGCTGTAATGATAAGTGATGCTGCAGGATGGCACAAAATAAGTGAAAGAACAGTAGCATTTAAAACAGACCGCGATGAAATTTCGGTTATTGGCTCAGATAGGTTCTCAACTATTAAGTTTAAGGTGACGGAAGCTGCAATCGAGCTTATTTCCCTTGAAATAGCATTTGAAAGTGGTGACAAGCAGGATGTGAAGATTAACCAGTCAATCAAATCACCAGGGGAAAGCCGCACAATTGATTTGAAAGGTGGTGCAGAGCGTAGCATTAAGAAAATTATTTTTGTTTACAAAACGCTTCCTAATAGTAAAGATGAACATGCCCGTGTAGAAATATGGGGATATAAATCAAATGCAGTTAAGAAGTAAATCAATATCAATTGATACATAGAGCCGTCCTGCCTGATTGCAGTGCGGCTTTTTGTTTTACTTGAATGTTCTGCTGAAAATGTATAGTATTATTTTAATGATAATTATGTAATTTATTTTCAGAAATATGTAAGATGGATTAATTCAAATTCAATCAAATTTGTAAAATGTCAATCCTCGTTTAGGTTGACATTGATCAATTTGACAAAATCTTTAAAGCATTATAATATGCAACCACAAGAAAAACATCCGACAGAAAATGAAAATATTTCCGAATTGCCCAAAATGAAATCAGCTTGTGTATGCGGAGGAGATTCTCAATATAAAAGCAAGGACCAGCTTGAAGCTAGATATCAGTGCCCTATGCATTGTGAAGACAATAAAACGTATAACCAGGAGGGCAAATGCCCGGTTTGTAATATGCAATTGGTTAAGGTTGATTTGGATATTCAAGGAGATAGATCAATCAACATGTAAAGAATAACCAAAACGATCATCAGGTTAGGAAGTATGAAATTATGCAGAATCGCAGGCTATAATTGGGGAAATGAAAGGGCATATTACCGGATATTTCAATTCAGGTATACGAATCGGTAAATATTTAAGATTGAGAAAAAATAATGCCTAAAAAAGAAACAAGCCTGGAGTAAAATCATAAACAACAACTGGTTCATTTAACTTTGAGGAATCACAGTTTACCATCAGAAAATCCGAATGAATGAAAGATTTGAAAATTCCGGATAATGCTAGCGACTTTCCCATAGTATGTGTGGGTGGTTCAGCGGGTGGTCTTGATGCCTATATCCGTCTACTCCAAAATCTTCCTGATGATACTGGAGCAGCTATTGTTATTGTTAATCATTTGAGGACTGTTTCTACCCGGTTGCATGAAATTCTTCCGAATTACACTAAAATGCCTGTAGAATTGATCACTGAAAAACTTGATATTCAGCCAAACCATGTATTTATTATCCCGGAAAAGAGAGACTTGCATGTTCTTGATAACGAATTTCACCTGATGCCAATTTCAAAACCGAGGGGATGGCCGGATGTAATTACTGTTTTTATGCGTTCGCTGACTGAGAACTGGAATGGAAAACTAATCGCGGTAATCGTTTCCGGTTATGATGGTGATGGTGCTGATGCTCTTTGCTCCATAAAAGAAGTTGGTGGTATCACAATGGCTCAGAAACCCGACACAGCCTCACAGCCAGACATGCCTGAAAGCACCATTGCAAGCGGGTGCATAGATTTTATTTTATCGCCGGAGGAGATAGCTATCGAAATTAAACGAGTTGTACTGGCAGATTCAAAATTTGAAAATGAGGTTATTATCCAATGAGAACGCTATTAATTTGTGGCTATAAAATTACCTGGCTGGTTCAAACGCTTTTCCCCACATAACCTAACTCAAATCTTGTGAGTCCGGATAACCTATTAAGAAAGTAACATGCAACCCATATCTGCATTTCAATCGGCCAGTCTTCCAATAATATTTTTCGCTTTCGATTTCATTCGCAAACTGCAGCAATTCCTTCGGGCGATATAATCGGATTATGGAAATAATACCATCCCAAACCGTGCAAAAAGGTATTACCGGAAGGATATAAGTAAAGAATAACCTTGAAAACCTGAAAGGCCTGAATAAAGGGGTGAAAAAGAAAAACAAAAGCGGATGCACGAAAAGGATGGCTAAAATAGCAAGAAAGGATTTATCTCCCCCATCAAATATCCCTATACCGGAATTAGTTGAAACAGCATTTTGAATTATTGCTTTTGCATCTTTTTTTTTGAAATGATGAAACCCGGAAAAAATTGTTCTGAACCCGGTCAACGACCCAGGAACATCTCTAACATCAATCGAATCACTGAGATATGAAATAGCTCCATTTGTCCTCGCTGCAATAAATTCATATGCCTTTGTATTTGGAAATTTATCCGTTAGGGTGATGTTTACATTAACTCCTGACTGATCATGCAATTCTTGCTGAATTTGTTCAATAGCCCCGCCTCCACCCGAACATAAATCAACGATGTTTTCTGCTCCTGAATGATTCATTCCTTCCATAATTAAAGGAATTATTGGGCGATAGAAATCGAGCCTAGTAATCAGGTAACGCAAATAGTCTGTCATACTTTCCCTGATAATATTGGGAAACCAATCCAGATCTTCAAATTCGAAAAGAAAGTTACGATAATTCAGAATTGCTTTCCGTGAGGCCATCAACTTTTGGAATTGCTATTAAATACAGGTTTAAATAATTGTGAAGAGACTGAGATTCCATACTTACTGAATGGAGGGCAATATGCATATCGGGCCTTATAAGCAGAAACCCGGACATTGAAATTCCAAGTTTATGGTAAACATCTTTTGTTTCGGGAAGTTTAGGGATCAAAATCACATTCAGCTTAAATTGATCAGCAAGTTTCCGGATACTGTCAGGCAAGGCATGATCAAGAACAATCAGATTGAAAAATAGTTGGTTCAGTATTTTATGCGTATTGGTGATTTCTCCCTTCAACGAAAACACAACATAAGGCAGGCTTTCTCCTTTTCCAGGAGCTCGAAGCAAAAACGACCCTTCTATTTCAGCAAGGGATAGAATGCTCTCAGGATAGTGAATATCTAACTGGGAAATGGATCTGAAAAAATAATGACGAAATAATTTTTGTTTTTCAATAAAAGGGAATAACACCACGAAAAAGAACTTCAAAACATACTTGCGGAGAATCTTGACTATTCTGTTTGTGCTGGTTACCAATTTGAAAACGATGTCAGCATAGCGCGCAAAACCTTTAGTTATACCTGATCGCTCGTCACTGTATGTTTTTAGCAATTCCGGATTTGCATTATGGTTTAGTACCAAGGCAAGCTTCCAGGCCAGGTTAAATGCATCCTGTAAACCGGTATTCATTCCTTGTGCTCCCACCGGGGTATTGACATGTGCAGCATCACCGGCTAAAAAGCAGTTTCCAAGTTGAATTGAACCGGAGTATTTTTGATGGGAATGAGAAACTGAAAACCATTCGTTGCTTTCCGGACTAAAATTTACATTCGTCCATCGAGGAAGATTCTTTTCAACTTCTTCTGATTTAACAGTTTGCATTCTTTCCATTTCCTCCGGCAGAGAGCCGTCTATCCTCCACCTTGAGTTTTTCAAAGGAAAGAATCCGGTAACTGTTGAATCGGAGAATACGAAATTTATTTCCCCGGGAATAAAATCCGTTTTTGCTTTGCAATCCATAATAAAAATAGGCTTCGGATAGGTTATTCCTGAAAAAGGAATATTCAAAAGACCCCTGATTGTACTATTTCCACCATCGGCAGCAACCAGGTATTTGGAAGTAATTGAATGTTCCGCCCCATCAATACCAGCTACTATGGATATTGTATTTCCAGAATCCTGGATTAAACTTAAAAATTGAGTCTCTCTTTCAATGGTATGCCCATGGGCTTCCAGAAAACGGGTAAGCAACTTTTCTGTCTTTGATTGTTCAAGCATGAGCAGGAATGGGAATTGAGAAAGGCTTCCTCCTATCTCCTTTATGGATGTTGAAACAATGATTTTCCCGTTAAATAAAATATTCACCTTATCCGCTATGATTCCTTCCTTAAGCGCCTCCCCTGCCAGGCCTATTGATTCGAGTATTTCAAGGCTGCGTGCCTGTAGAATCAATGCACCTGAATTATTGGAAGGAGATCTTTTCTTATCGATAATTCGAAATGATATCCCATGGATTGCCAACTGGCAAGCCATCATCAGTCCGGTGGGCCCTGCCCCAGTAATAAGTACATCAACTTTGGAATCGCGTAACTGCTTCATAATTTTCTAAATTCCCAACTATTATTAGCCGGAATAGCCTTTTCCTGTGTATTGAGTAGTTGATAATTCCTGCTTTATCAAGCAGCATAATAAGTTCCGAAGATTTGAAGCTACGCAGCACGGAAACTGGGCCATCATTTTTCGATAACTCTGTGCCATTGAATAAACGTGTAAAAAGCCATGCGCTGTAATATGCAATCCAATGCCGGTATAAATCGTTGATAATGAATCCAACATTAAGTTTCTGCCGGAAATACAGGAAAAGATCTGATAGTTGGGCATCATTCAAATGATGACAGAATAATGAAGCATGGACAATATCAATGCCTGGAGTTTTATTCAGATAATCCTGGTAATCAGCGACTACACCTTTTATTTCCGGGTAATCCGAACAATGCTTCTCCAAATATTCAATGGCTCCCGGATTCATATCCACCCCTGTAAGCCTTAAACCATACTTATTTATCCTGGCCCAATCGGCTATATATTTCAATGCATCACCGCTGCCGCAACCAAGGTCAACAATATGATATAGTTTGTCATGATCTTTAATTAACTGTTTAATTCCAAATAGCGAAAGACTATGTCCGCCAGAAATCCGGTTCAGGATGTCCAACTCACGGAGGTTCTCATTGAGCAATCCGGAATCAATATTAACCTCGTCGAGTAACTCTTTTTCATTGGAGCGGAATTTGAACCTGGAGTGCATCTTTGAAATTCTGTTTTATAGGATTGATACCTCTTCAGGCTTATTGCTCAAATGGTTTATAGTATTCTCTTTACTTACATACTCCTCTAGTTTCGGTTTCCCAAGCGCATTAGCTTCAAATACCAGTAACGCAGTTTCAATACTTAATCCCGGGCCAAATCCGATTGAGAAAATAGATTCTCCCTCCTTTTGTACTGAATCCATAATTTCACGCAACACAAACAGTATTGTAGGGGATGACATATTTCCATAGTCAGCCAGGACCTTATAGGAAAATTGCATTTCGGTATCACCCAGTTGCAATTCCTGCCTGACTGAATCCAGTATCTTTTTCCCGCCGGGATGTATGGCCCATTTATCAATAGCTGATTGAGTAATATTGAACTTTTCACCTGCTTTGTGAAGGATATCTTTCACCTCACTGCCAATGAATTCAGGTATCCCTGTATTAAGGACCATCTCGAAATTTACCGGTGTAATATTCCATCCCATTAATTGCCTGCCCTTGTAAAGCAGCAAAGAGAAGAATCCTTTGATGCAAAGTCCTGCAAGATGATTCTTTTTTGCGGCACTATCGGATACAACCAACACAGCTGCTGCTCCGTCCCCGAAAATTGTATTTGCCAACAGATTATCGCTATTATCGACTGCATGGAAATGCAATGTGCAAAGTTCCACACAGACGATTAGCACCTTCGCATTCTCATCTGTTTGGGTAATCATATTGGCAAGATTTAATGCCGGGAAAGCTGCATTGCAACCCATAAAATTTATGGCCGTATGAAATATATCTTCCGGCAGTTCCAGCTCTTCAATCAATGCGGCCCCAATGCCCGGAGCATATATCCCTGTGCAGGTAACCGTTATAAGGTGCGTTATTTTGAAATCAGAAAGGCTGGTATTCAATCTTTGAAATGCATTATTCATAGCCTTGATTGCAAGTGATGATGCATTTTCTTTAAATACCTTCAACCTTTCTTCAACACCCGGTACCGGTAGATTAACATCAAAAAAACTCTTTCCTGATTGCTTATTTCCAAAATCCGGGACAACCGAATACCGGGTATTGATACCACTGTTATGGAATAAAATATTCAATTTTCGGGATGCAGTATCGTCATGATATGCATTTCGCATGAATTCCAGTATGGTGCTTTGTCTGGCACCATGTTGAGGCACTGCTGTTCCTATGGAAATAATTGTACTCATGGCTAAAACCAGGTGTAGTGATTGTTCAGGATGAGAACCAGGAAGAACAGGTTCATAAAGATTGAGGTCAGGAGGTTCATCTTCATGGTATTCTCAAAATTTGCATTGTCGGTATTCTTCCGAACCTTTTTAAACCAGACTGACAGGTCAATTATCACAGGCAACATCAGTATGATGAACAAGACTAATGCTACCTGCTGATGTTTCAGATTAAAATAATAGTAGAGAAAAACGGTAGCAATTGAGAATAAGATAGCCGAAAAAACAAAGGTTCCGTTATATCCCAGTTTATAACTGATGCTGATCACCCCGTCTCTTTTATCTGCTTCATGTTGGTATATCTGGGTAAGAGGATAAATGCTCCCGATAAAGAAACTGGCCACGGACATGCAAATTATGTTATTCATTGTGAACAAGTTGACAAAAGAATAGTGAGAAATTGCTGAATAGGCCATTAAGTAGACAAAAGCACCCTGGAACAGGAATACAGTCAAAAACCCGATGACTGCATATTTTTTCAATCTCACATTCCTATAGCTGTAAGCCCTTGAGACCAGGATAAAAATAAAAATGAAAGATGAGAACATCGGTGACACCAGGAATCCTGCAGCTACCGCAACCATATCCATCAGTAACGTTACACGGAATAAATTACGCGATACTTTGGGCGGATGCTTTAATCCACCAATGCTCGTAGTATCACGATCCTGGTAACTATTATACCCATTGCTTGAAGGAAATACAAACAGGTGCAAAATCACAAAAGCAATTACAGTTGTATCCCAATGGACATTAGCTGCCTGGCTTAATGCAAACAAGAAAACGGGCATGAGGAAGAATGAAAACGGCAACCTAAGGTGCTTTATCGTACTTCTGTCGAACCAGGAAAGGAAGAGTATCTTACTCATTTCATGTGATTTCAAAAAGCCGTTATTATTTGCCTCATTCCTTCTGATCCTGAAGGCAGAGAATAGTAAGTCGCACATTTCCAGCAGTCAACATTGCTAAGGCTCTACAACTGCTAAGTTTACCAATAAAACAATTAAGAATCAGGAAGGTTTTGATTTTCAGCCACTCTGATCACTTTGCTGCAAATTTTATCAATTCTTCATTAAATTTTTGAGTTTCTTCCAGGAACAGGCTATGCCCACTCTCCTCAAATGCTATGAGATGTGAACCGGTAATTCCGGCTTTCATTTGTTCAGCCAGGTCGAATGAGCATATCTTGTCTTTTTTGCCATGCATAATCAGGGTGGGAATTTTAATTTCAGCCAGGTCATTTCTCAGGTCTGTATCACGCAAGGCGACTAAACATTGCGCCATGGCATAGGATGAAGAACTGATGTTAATCCCGTTTAACCAGCCTGCAATTCCTTCATTCAATGTGGATTCGTCCGCTGAGAATATTTTCCTGAAATCGGACAGCAGTTTTGGCCTATCCCTATTGTTCAGTTTGATCAGGTCATCAACGGCTTTTGTGGGAAGGTTGTAGGGAAAATCCTGACGTTGTGTCCATATTGGAGCAGCAGCACCAAACAATGCAAGTTTTGAAATCAGGCTTCCTTTATCGTTTGAAGCTACCCGAATAGCAATGGCTCCTCCCATAGAGAATCCTCCCAGGACGGCATTTTCAATTTTCAGCTGATTTATGATTTTGCGTATATCGGCTGCGTGCGTGTCATAATCATACCTTCCATAAGGTTTATCCGATTTGCCAAAACCCCTGAGTGTGATTCCAATAACGCGGAATTTATTATTTATCAAATCATTATACTGATATTCATACATTTCATCGCTAAGCGGCCAACCGGGAATAAGCACAATTGGCCTGCCCTCTCCAGCATCGGTAATATGCAGCCTGACATTAGGTTCTACTTCTATATATTCGGCCCTGGCAATTGTTACCGGGGTAGTCTGTTCCACAAGAGTATTCATAGTTTTTTGCATTTGACCATTTATTGTTTTAGAGATAATTACCAGTTTCCCACCCTTCATGTGTTCTCAGGTCTTATTTTGTATATCTTCTTTAATTTGATCAGCCAGTTCTGAATACTCTTTTGAAAGTTCATTCAGTTCATGTTCTGTCTTATTCTCCAGGTTAATAACAGCATTACTGGCCGGCTCATGGGAGGCAACCAGCTCATTCACTTTTAGATGCAATGAAGCTGAAAACCTGTTAAATGATTTCTGAATGATAAACAAACTCAAAAAAGCGATGCCAAGCAGCAGATCTGCAATGCATGCATGAATATCCTGGCGATAAAATTGCTTGTTGGTGAGCCAGAATATGACAACACAAAAAGCAATTATAAACGTGATGGAATTACCCAGGACAGCAATGGCTATTGAGACCAGTTTCTCGAAAACATTTTCTGTTTGCCTGTATATGTTTTTCATAATAGACCAATAAGAAGGAATTCCAAATCCGGATATATCCAAATCTGAGAAATCCTTCCCATTCAATTCAAATGATTTAGCCGGCTATAACTTCCGTTTGGTTAACCAGGTAATTCTCGATGCCCATCTGTGAAATCTGGGCCCGCTGTATCTCAGCCCAATCCACATGACCTTCTTCCATTTTGAGAATTTTGGTCAGGAGGTCAACACTTCCCTGGTCATCAATCTCCCGGGCCAGTTTAATGGCCCTGTTATATGCATGAATTGCATCCAGTTCATCTCCGTTATCATTGCTGATCATTTCCAATACAGTTTTACCGATCTTCATGGGATTAAGTTTGGAAACCGTTGGTGCACCTTCAAAAAAGAGTATCCTTTCAATAAGCCATTCTGCATGATGCATTTCATCCATAGCTTGCTTGCGGATAGCCATATGAAGCTTAGCATAACCCCAGTTTTCGCACATTTCAGAATGTACCATATACTGGTTTATAGCTGTGAGTTCATCAGCCAAAAGCGAATTCAAAGTTGAAATCAGGTCTTTATTTCCTTTCATAGTCTTGACTTTATATGTTAGTTCCATTTATGATTTTCGGATCATCAAAAGTGATAATAAGCAACCTAGATAGCTTTACAGAATCTTTGGAAAGAGTTATATAATTCACATGTTTCTAACCATTATTCAAATAAAATCTATCCTCAGCAATCCCAGACTTATTCATGTTGAAATCACTTCATGCTATCCTAGGGTAATAACATGAGTGAATCATGTAAGAATCATAATTAATTATGTAACAACACACTGTATAACCCAAACTACCTTTACACCTAATATTTAAACCAATCCACTTAATTCAAAAAAAAATGAAAAAAATAATCTTTTTTGTGCTTGTGAGCCTCATTTCATTCAGCGCTTCTACTTTGTTAGCTGGAAATGACAACCCAATAAAACCGACTGAAAAACCTGCAACAACTGTCACCTCCAAAGCTAAACTTACTCCTGAACAGCTGACCCAATTAAACAATCGTTCTAATGAAATTCGCCAGATGGATAAAACGAAACTGACATCAGCAGAAAGGAAAGACTTACGCAAGGAAAACAAGGAAATTAAGCAGGCTGAAAGAAGAGACGGCGGATACATCATTATTGGAGGTAGCACTTTGCTTGTTATAATAATCTTACTCATCATATTGCTTTAATGAACCTTTTCCTTTTTTAATACAATAAAATGGAATCAGGATTTTTTGAGTAATAACCTTCATGTCGAAGCTTAACTGAACAGAAATAACTTTTAGCCGGGATTTCTGGACATATTAGGAATAATCAACATGAAGAATAAAATAGAGTCCTATTTATTAAAGGACTCTATTTTTATTTTAAATGATATGAATCAGAAAATAAATGCCGACAATGTCAGTGCTTAAATAAGCATAGCAGTTCATCATCCATTGATCTTTCAGAATCATTTCGGAGTAATTAATAATTGTAACCTTTAACAGAGGCTGTTTTGAGAAAGATCCTCAATAATTTCAGTTCAGGTAGGTTTCTACTTTTATTCGCTTTATTCCCCTGTTCCCTTAAACCTGTTATAGCACAGGAATATTTTCAACAGTTGGTAAATTATACGATTGATGTGACACTCAATGATCGTAAACATGAACTGTCGGCTTTCGAAGAAATAGGTTACATAAATCGCTCAGATGATACGCTCACATTCCTGTATTTTCACTTATGGCCGAATGCTTACTCAAACAACAAGACTGAACTGGCAAAACAGTTACTTAATCAAAAAGGAAAAGAAAAGCTCTTTAAAGATCCTCAATTGAAGGGATTTATTGATTCACTTGACTTTAAGGTAAATGAAAATCCAGTAAAATGGCACCTTCTTAAAGCCAATCCTGATATTTGCATGATTTTGCTCAACAATCCACTTTTACCGGGTGAAACAATTAAAATCTCAACTCCATTTCATGTAAAATTGCCAAAAGCCGTGACTTCACGATTAGGCCATGATGGCGAATCCTACCAGGTTTCACAATGGTATCCTAAACCAGCTGTGTATGATCGGGAAGGCTGGCATCAAATGCCTTATCTTGACCAGGGAGAGTTCTATTCTGAATTTGGAACATTTGAAGTAAATATCACATTGCCAGATAATTATATTGTTGGAGCAAGCGGTGAGCTTCAGAACGAAATTGAATTGGAAAGGCTCGACAAATTAGCAGCCGATACTTTATGGATAAAAGATAAATACCCGGAAAAACCTGCATTCCCACCTTCCTCAAAACAGTTAAAAACCTTGAAATTTACAGGAAAGCATATTCACGACTTTGCATGGTTTGCTGACAAGAGATTCCATGTCCGGAAAGGGATTGTCAAATTACCGGAATCAGGCAGGAAAGTTACGACCTGGGTTTTGTTCACAGATAAGCAGGCAAAAATCTGGATAAATGCAGATATTTACGTGAACAGGGCTATCGTGGAACTTTCCAACTGGATTGGAGATTATCCATATAATTCATTTACAGCCATTGAAAGCGATATAAATGCCGGCGATGGGATGGAATATCCCGGGCTTACTGTAATTGGGCTGGCAAAAGACACCTATTCACTGGATGAAGTATTAACACATGAAATTGCACATAGTTGGTTCTATGGTGCTTTGGGATTTGATGAACGCCGGTATCCTTTCCTCGATGAAGGCCTTGCTTCCGCTTATGAGTATCGTTACATGAGTATTCACTACCCCGGGAAAAAATTATGGGATGTATATATCCGAAATTGGAAACTTGCAAAGTTCTTCCATCTCAATAATATGCCGGTCCAGCTGATGCAGGAATTAGAATGGCTGATCCAGGCACGGGACAATTTAGAACAACCCCTTAATCTTGCAGCGCCTGAATACAGTAAGGCTAACTACGATATATTAATTTATTACAAGGCCGGTCATGGTTTCAACTACCTGAGAGCATACCTTGGAGATACCGTATTCGATTCAATTATACATAACTTCTACAACGAATGGAAATTCAGGCATCCGCAGCCTATTGACCTTGAAAATGCTTTCAAACCCCAAACTGCAAAAAACCTGGATTGGTTTTTTATAGACTTCCTTGGAACCACCAAACATATTGATTATAAGATAATTCGTTTCAATAAACAAGAATTGCTTGTAAGGAACAAAGGAGAGATTGCCGCACCATTGATTATTTCAGGAAATACTGCAGACTCGGGCAGTTTCGAAAAGTGGATGGACGGTTTTAAAGGGAAAAAATGGCTTACAATACCTGCAGGAAATTACCGGCAATTAAGCATTGATAAAGGACACCAAATGCCTGAGTTGTACAGGCTGAATAATAACTACCATGCTTCGGGAATCTTTCGGAAATCAGATCCTGTCCGCAAACAGTTCTATTTTACCCTCGATGATCCTGAAAAGAGATCCCTGATGTACATCCCAGTTGTGAACTGGACCAGGGAAAACGGCTATATGCTGGGAATAGCATTTCATAACGGTTTCCTGATTCCGAAACCACTGGATTATATTCTAATGCCATTCTATAGCTTGAAGAAACCGGGAATTGCCGGGTACGGTAAAGTTTCTTTCAATTATTTGCCCTACGGAAAATGGATCAGGAAGGCAAAAATATCGTTGGAAGGAACTCAATTTGGTGCTCCCGGTGACCAGGATTTCCATAAGATAAAAGCCTCAGTCAATTTATTTCTCAGAACTTCAAAGACGTACAATTCTTTTGCACAAAGTATATCCGGAAATTATATTCTCGCATCAAATCTGTACCAGATTGAAATTCCGTTAAAAGCGCAAATGGCATCATTTTTTCAAATGGGATACCTCGTTGAAAAACCGGGAATGATAGACCCTTTCAGCCTTCAGTTCACCCTGGAAATGAGCAATTCCTATCAGAAAACATCCATGGAATTCAAGTACAGGTATAGTTATATTGGAAAGAATAATGGACTGGATATCAGGTTATTTGCAGGTACAATGCTGAACAACAGTTCCGGAATCACTTATTATTCCCTGGCAGCAGGTGGAAGAAGCGGGAATGAGCAATATTTACTGGATGGCACTTTCCCGGACCGGTTTACATCCAATCATACCACTTTCCTTTCACGGCAGGTAATGTTCACGGAAGGAGGCCTAATTTCAGTTGTGAACGACAGTCTTGGTTACAGCAATCGATTAATTTCAGTTTCCCTGGTGAGCAGTTTGCCAGGTAAAGCCGGGATAATCCCGGTTAAGCCTTTTGTAAATATTCTTTTGAATGATCATGCACTAAATCAGGATTTTGGATCGCTTTTCTTTTTTGAGGCCGGTATTAAAACCGGAATTTGGAATGTACTGGAAATTTTTGTGCCATTGATAGTTTCCAGGAATATCAATTCCATCAGCAGCACAGTGAAAGAACGCATTCGTATTACACTGAACCTTGATCTGTCAAAACAAGTGAAATTAGATGGAGGATTGTTAAACTGATATAATTATCTCGTTGAATTAGCTTTCATTTTTCGAAAAAGAAATTAATGCTGCCTGAGGACATATTTACTCAATCTTATTCTTTTCGGTCAGAAAACGGATTATACTCTCAAGCTTTTCCTTCAAGTCAATTAATTCCCCTATTTCCATCTTTTCGGAAATAAGCCCTGCTGCAAGTTGCTCAGGTATTGCAGCAGCCTCAAACTGCATCTCTTTCCCTTTTTTTGTGAGCTCAACAATAACTTTCCTTTCATCACTCCCCGATCGCTGCCGTTCGATAACGCCGAGGTTTTCCATCCGTTTCAGTAAAGGCGTAATTGTATTGGTGTTTAGTATCAGTTTTTGGGATATCTCATTGACAGATATTGCATCTGTTTCCCATAAGACCATTAAAACGAGGTATTGGGGATAGGTGATTCCAAGATTATCAAGGTAAGGCTGGTATTCCCTGGTAATTAGCCTCGAGGCAGCATAAATTGGGAAACACAGCTGATTGCTCAGTTTCAGTTGGTCAAATTCCATTTTTTCTGTTTTTTGAGAAAAAGTTAACAAATTAACCAGGTGCAAAGGGGAAATATGTAAAAAATAGTCATATTAAAAAGCCCTACGCAACTGGCTTGTTGTTAAAATTAGTTCATAATAGTTGCCAGGTATTTGTCGATTTTTTCAGGTTTGGTGACAGGAGCAAATCGTTTGACCGGATTGCCTTCAGTATCAATCAGGAATTTGGTAAAATTCCACTTTATAGAACTCCCCAATATGCCTTTAAGTTCACTCTTCAGGTATTTAAAAATAGGATGGGCATCTTCCCCGTTAACATCGATTTTTGAGAACATTGGGAAGCTTACCCCATAGTTAATGATGCAACCTTCAGAAATGGACTTGTCATCCCCGGATTCCTGGTTAGCAAACTGATTACACGGGAAACCAAGAATTACCAGTCCTTTGTCCTTGTATTTCTGATATAGTTTTTCCAGGCCTTCGTACTGAGGAGTTAAGCCACATTTGCTGGCAGTATTAACAACAAGAATGGTTTTGCCCTTGTAGCTATCCATTTGTATTTCAGGGCCTTTCAAGCTTTTTGCCGAGTATTGATAAAATTGATCATTCATAATTTGAAGCTTTACTATTTATATCGTTTAAGATTATATCGTTCGCGATGCAAATGTACATATTTTTATTATATCGCTTGCGATATAAAATGTTTTATTCTAAAAGTTTACGATAAGTCGGATTTTGTTAAAGTTAATCGTTACGATTAAATCATTTCATTTACATAAAGTATTCATCTTCATATAGATGTAGCCTATTCAAAAATATATTGAAAAAAAGAGCATATTATCATATTACAACTTAAGGTATTGATTATTAACTGTTGTATGAGGATGGCTGGAATCTAGTAAGTCACTTAAATAACAATATGAGTGCGACCAAATTCATCAACCTTTCCTGTTGCATACAATAACTGAATATGCTTGTAAAACTCATGCCTGCTAAAGATTAGTCACTGTGAAAAAGCTCCACAAACTCCTGAATGCATTTCCATTATTTCTGATACTCAGCATCGGATTGATTTCAAATCATTCTTATGGACAATTTGCACCTCCTCCCCCTCCTCCTCCCGAAAATAAAGGTTCAATGGGCAATCATAGTCCTATGGGTTCATCAGGGGCTCCAATAAAAAGTGGACTCTGGGTATTTTTAACTTTTGCAGCAGGGTATGCATTCTATTCTATGAAACTGCGAAAGGAATAAGCGAATCGATTGAGTATAATACATGATACTCAAATTCTGAATATAGCACTTAAGTCCTGAATAATTAGGCTATTTATCATCTAATTACAAATAAAACTTTAATTTTTGCTCAAAGTAATTGGAATTCATACTAGAGATTAATTTTAGGATATCTGGTCCAAAACAGAGTCATAATAATTTCTGTTTCAATATCTTGGGATTGATTATAGGTCAGGTTTCTTGAGAAATATTTTCAACCTGAATTCTTTCAAATTAAAGATTCTCATATCGTTTCCTTTTATAGCTGGGGGCTTGAGATACCAAAGTGATACGATCACAAACGAATCTTACGACTCAATATCTTATCATACCTTGACAAGAGTTTCCAAAATCTAAACTTATCCTGAATGAGGAAAGCAAATTAGATTAAATGGCATTCTCCAATATTCTTTATGGAAGGATTACTTTCTTGATTATTTTGTCCTTGCCTGAATATAAGTTCACAATGTAGACCCCTTTGCAAAGCATGTCTGTTGCAAGCGAATGAAGATTTCCTTCCTGTAATGCACTTGCATATACTACCCTGCCCATCATATCGGTTATTCTCACATAATCTTTCTCATTCGTTTCACCTTCTATTATTATTCGATTATCACGGGAATAAATCGATATGGACTGAATTGGCGCAGATTCAACCGAATTAACGTCCTTCAGGTGAATGATGAACCTGGCAGGATCATCAATTGCATTGGATGAAAATGCATAGACAGTTTGATTATCCAGTTTCTGAAAAACATTCAGCTTTTTATCTTCCAGGATTACATTTCCCGGGAAACTTTCCAAACCCTTAATCTCCAAAATATAATCTTCAGACGTATTCTTTATGAAATCAAAAGGTAACTTGGTATCCTCAACAATTCCAGGAATCATGTTTACTGAAAGTTTTTGATTAACGGCAAGTGAATAAAATTTTGGGCCAAAACCTCCCAAATAGGTACCATCCAGTAACGGGTCAAAACCATTGGTACTCTGGGGATTGACTACGATATAACTCTCTTTTCCTGAGTGATTGTCAGCGGCCAATACTGTAAGTTTTAACACTGTAGGTTCCGAACTCTTGTACCATGGATCTAAGCTAAATGTACGCGAAGATGCTGGAATTGTAAGAGATGCATTGTTTTCAGTAGCCTGCACCATGAATCCATTCATAGCTGGGATTGTATCACCGTTTAGAAGCGGGGAATAATCCATAAGGCTTTCATTCCAAATAGCGCAATTTGGATTGATCTGAGAACTGGTCCACCCATTGTACCATCTGAGAGCACATGGATATGGATTGCCTAATAAGTGCCAGCTGTTGTTTTGACCACTCGAAACAGTAAGACCTGAAATAGAAACATCATTAACATTCAACGCACCCTTAAATTCCTTAGTGGAGGCTTGTTCATATTCAACCAGGTATCCTTTCCCAACCTGGAAATTAGTGCTGTTATTATTTACAGAACTGAATGTTGGGCTTGATCCATCCTTGAAGTTTACCCATAAATTATCCGACTCGGACCAGGCATAGAAATCATATTCATTTCCAGCTCCAATTGTGACAAATCCTCCATCATTTATGGATTGTTCTGCGACCGGGGATGAAAGAAAATGCCAGCCATCGTCCCAGGTTCCCCAGTCAGCTGCAGCAATATATCTTTCAATAGTAGCATTAACACCTCCTGTGCTATTTGTCAGAGATCCGCTTCCTGTCCCATCTGATTTGATAACCAATCCAGATACTCCGGAACTGTTGACTATAGTTCCCGAAACAGTAAGGTTAACCAAGGGTACGACTGTTAGCTTGCTTCCATTTGTTATACTTAAATTATTATTCACGGAGACAGTTTTCTCCGCCCTCACCCCGTCAGAAGATGTATTCGAAATAATAAGATTATAGAAATTGATTGAAGTTGCATCATCATCTAAATCACCATCAACGCCATCAAGCTCCTGGACCAAAGACCCATTAAGAGTTACTGTACTGCTTGCTGTGGCATTGATAGTACCATCACATAGGATATCACCTGAGATGGTATGGCTATGTGCCCCGGTAGTGAAAGATGCGCCTGACTCTACCGTAAAATTGCCATGGATAGATAGGTCAGTACCTGCTGAGCAGTTTGTAGTTCCTGTAACTATCATATTGCCGTAAATATCCAGTGCACCCGATGGAATAGATTTGGTTCCGCTACCACTGAGAACTAGATTGTAATAACCTGTAGTTAACCCATTGGGCATAATTATTACCTGGTCGGCACCATTGAACTCAATAGTATTGGGTAACATAGCAGCACGTAGAATCCCATTATTAGTCAAAGTTCCGGCAATTCTCATAACATTTCCAGTTTCAGGTGTTAATGAAGCTCCTGAGGCAATTGTAAGATTATAGAAATTTGTCGGATCCGACATTGTGGCATTTGCATTTGTAAATATTATAGTGCTGGTCCCTGCATCGAATGTTCCCAGGTTCAGCCAGGCACCTATACTTCCGGTAATTGTAAGTGAAGTGCCGGTACCACCTTCAAGTATTGCACCATTATTAATGGTTAAGGTTTTGATTGAAGTTGTAGAGGGTAATACCGGGTCGTGGGCTGTACTTGCCGCATCCGGAATAACTACATCACTGGTAGAGGTCGGGACATTGCCGCCTGACCAGTTATTTGGATCTGCCCAATCTGAACTTGGAGTCCCCTGCCATGTAAAATCAGGAGTTTCTGATTTTGAAAGGGTCCAAACATGGGTATTCCAGGTCGGATCAAAATAGGTCACCTTACGATTTGATATCCCTACCCAGTTATCAATGATACTGCTTGTAGCTTTTCCATGTTCTTCCACTTTCGGAACACTTGCATGGTAATCCCAAATAACGAGGTCGGACTCTGGATTGGTATTGAGTTCAGTATCCAGGTAATGAAGGTTGAAAGTAACAAGCGTTGCATCGGAACCCCCGATTCTTTTTATATCATAATAACGCTGAGCAGCACTCGTTTTCCAGGAGGGTGAATTTCCGATGGAAATATTGATGTTCATTTCATCAGGCATCACGCCTCCGGACGAAAATGTAAATGTAGTAAACTGGCTGCCAAATGAATACGGAGTATTAGCCACGAAACTAGTCCTTTTAACGATTCCAGTAACATCCCCAATTCCAGATGTCACTGAATTGGGACCCATTGTAAGAGTATTGGCGCCCATATCCAGACTGCCTTGAGTCGGCGATGGATTGGCAACTGCTAATGAAAGTATTCCTAGTAGAGTAATATCCCCATTAGAAACTGCACCAGTGGAACGGCTGATGGTAAGATTGCCTAATGAATTTGAGGTGAATGATCCTGATGGAAGGACCAATTGAGTGCCAGAACCACCTAAATTCAAAGTTGAAGTTTCATCTGCAGTCAATGTACCTGAAGTTCTAACCAAAGTCCCGTTAACAGTCAAGGTATGATTACCGATCACAAGAGATCCATTAGAAAGTGTCAAAGTTCCAGTAGAAGATACATTTCCATCCAGGCTAATACCATTGGCACGGTTCAGAGTTAGATTATTTAAGGAAACAGTTGGTAGGGCAATGCTGGCACCAGAACCGCCGACAACTATATTAGAATTGCTTCCACCGGTAAAAGAACCGTTGGAGACGGTAAGCAAGCCATTAATTGTTAGCGTATTGGAACCAATGGAAAGGGCTCCGTTAGCCAGCCAGAGGGTTCCAGTCACTGTTAAGTTCCCGTTCATTTTAAGGCCGCTGCTGTTGTAGAGGGTAAGGTTATTAATTGTGTTGCTTAAAAAAGCATTGAGAGGCAAGTTAACTATTGTACTTCCATTAAACTTTAGGGTGGAATTTGTTGCAGTTGCATCTATCTGTGCCCCGGATGTAAAATTCAGATTGCCATTAACTGTAAGCTGATGCCCATTCAGGACAAATTTGTAAGCCGATTGGGCATTGGTCAAATCATTAATGATACGGTCCTGATCCAACACACAATTGTTCGAAGGGGTCGTAGCGAATAATATGTTTGCTCCTGACGGAGGTACAACTCCTCCAACCCAGTTGGCTGCTGTAGAAAAATCACTGTTGGATGTTCCCTGCCAGGTATATGTATTCGATTCTAATGCCCCGGGTTTTGGCGGATTTCCGCGTGTCACAGCATTGTAATCAGCAGTAATACCGGAGATTACTGTACCATTCAGAAGTGTATTGATAAGATAATCATTAGGAGTAGTGCCTCCCGGGTTGGCAAATCCCGGGTTACTGCTTACGCTATTTGCATCCTGTCCTGTTGCGGATTGCCAGGAGGCTAGAGTTGTTTTATCAGAACCAATATAACCCAGAACTCCCCCTGAGCCCGGTGCATAATAATCATTGTAATTAATTGTAAGATTAGAATTACCTGAAAGGCGGATTCCGTAATGCTTACCAGTTGTTCCGCCAGAACGGTTATTATATAGGATATTGTCCCGGTAATCCCTGTTATTGGAATTCGAATTATCAAACATCCCGTAGGTGGAGGCTGTTGGTCCACTTACACTACCTCCAATATAAACTGTGTTGAACCATACATTATTTGTGCCTCCTTCAGTACCACTATCGTAAATACCGCAAATATTGCATCCAGCTGATACCCCTGAACCCAGGGTAACTATATTATTGAATACAGATGAACTTCCTCCATAGATCCTCAATCCAACCAAAATTGCTGGTGTTGAGATAGGGGCTGTAGATGCTGTCGTAAATCCATAAATGAAATTATTTGATATGGTATTAGTTCCTCCTGCACCACCTGTATAACATAATCCTATAACACTTGAAGGCCTGGTACCGGTATAGGTGCATGACAAGGAATATATTTTATTTCCGGATATAGTTTGACCGGCATTTGAACTCCTTTGCGTAATCCCGATAACAGCTGCATTATAACCAGGATCATTGCTCGGGCTGCTGGTTGATAAATTCCAGACCGAATTATTTAGGATGGTATTTACTCCTCCGGTAGTATAAATCCCTGTCACTCCACCATTAGTTGCAGTGGAATATAAATATGCATTGAACAGATTAGCGACCATATTATTTGCGATGGTTACATTACCTGTGCTGTTACTGAGAATGCCGTATAAAGTTTGAGCTGTCCCGTTCGTTGATGAAGAGGACGTTTGTAAGCTGTTGGGAGTAGTTGTACTACCTATAATATTATTGCTGATTGTGGTTGTTCCCGTCACAGTTGATTTGTAAATGGCATTGAGTGAATGAGAATTAGATGAAGACCCAATAGCTGTAATTGAACCAATCGAATTATTGGAAATGGTCGTATTTCCAGTACTGATAACATATATCCCATAAGATGTAGCGAAAGATGTGCTGTTTGTGAGCACAATAGATCCCGTTCCGGTTGCTTCTCCAATAGTATTCCCTGTTTCAGTTCCAATATTTGCATTTCCAGAATTCACATCGATTCCCATCCATGGAATATTGTTGCTGCTACTTACATTAAAATTTGAAATCAGGTTGTTTTGTAAGGAACATGCATTGGAAGAAGCCGCAACATCCAGATGAATCCCATAGAATCGAGTGGATTGCGATGAATTAATGTTCCATGCACTGCCACCGCATAGTTGTGAGCTACCTCCGATACAGTTATTGCTGACAAGGAAATTTAATCCAGAAGTACTGTTAATTCGAATACAAAAGTAGGATGCCCCTGATGTTGGGACAAAAGAAGTCGTTTCATAGAAACTGTTGCCAGTGATATTCCAACCGGAAGCACATGTGTAAATATATATACCATAGGTTGTCGCATCAGGCCTAAAGAAATCGTAGAAGTAACTATTCGAAATGATATTATTATCATTTTCATGGCCTGTTGAACCGTACGAGTAAATAACATAATATGGTCGGTCTGTGACATTAAGACCTGTCAGGTAGCAGTTGTCAATTGTATTGCCGTCGTTACCATTGCCGGAGGATGAACTTGAAAACAACAGAACACCACTGTAAACGCCAGTTGCACCACCCTTAATAGTACAGAATTTTATGATATTATTTTCCGCAGAATTGATATAACGGATTGTAGACGTATTCGATGTTCCTGAAGTATTTGTATTTATTATACTTAAGTCTTTTGTACTTCCGGAGGCATTGACCCTCCCATCAATCGTTACATTGTCAGCACCGTTCAGGTCAATCAGCGGTAATGCCAGATTACCACTAATGCTAAAACCTGTTCCTGTTGGATAAATCGTAACAGACGAATAGCTGGCACTCCCACTCCCGCTTGCATTTAACTTAGCTGTTGCCGCTTCTGTTGTACTTGAAACAAGTGTGAGTGTGATATTACCAGTAATGCTTCCCGCATTTATAGCATCGAAAGCAGCTTTTAAGGTTGCAAAATTCCCGCCAGTGCCAATGGTTTTAACAGTTTGACCCTGTAGCATTTCGATACAAAATAAAAGTACAAGTCCAAGCAAACGATAGCGTTTCATAACTCAATTATTAGTATTCGATCAAACATCTTTGTGAATTAGTTATTTGCTCATTTCCTGAGAGTTACACATCTCATTCATAACTTAATAACATATATTGGGAATTGTAATAGTTTATAACAGTTAATGTTTATTCCATACTTTATGGACCACATTGAAGTTATATCCTATTTCAATTATACTTGCATAATAATACTGCTATATATCTTTATAGTAGTGTGTTACAAAATTTAAACTTGCTCTGTTGCCCCGGGCAAATAACATATGGATGCAGACAAATCTTTTCAGCATATAACATAAAAGACCTCTACTAAAAATTGAGTAGGTAGGAGTAAGATATTCTACACAATAAAAGCTGACATTGTTAAATCAATAATGTTGAATGCAATTGCACTCTATCGGCCAATTTACTTTGATCCTTGAATTCAAGATTCATGGTAATAAAAACGAAAATTAACATGCTTGTCATGAACCAGCATCCAGGGCTGCCAGAGCTTCTGTAATGTCCTATTTAAGGGCATTCTGTCATATATCCTCTTTTGAAAGCATGCAATGCATTCCGAAGGCTGGGAGCGTCGCCCTGAAATGATACATTTTTTTCCATTAGAGAAAACCAAATCTTCTCTGACAAAAACAAAAAGCCACTGATAATGACTACATTTCAGTGGTTTTCGGTTATTAACTCTTATGGTCAGCGGAGAAACAGGGATTACCCCTGGTGATCCCTTAAAGGGGGATGCCCAGATCAATTCATTTGAGGGACTGCGTCCCTTTCATATTTATTGTAAATGGCTTTGCTCATAAAAGCATGGCAAAGCCCTTTAAAATAAAAATGCCCCCGCTTATGCGGGGGCAAATAAATTAATCTGGCGGAGAAACAGGGATTCGAACCCTGGGAGCCCTCGCAGGCTCAACGGTTTTCAAGACCGCCGCAATCGACCACTCTGCCATCTCTCCGGTGATGCAAAATTAGAAAAAAATCAATTATTTCATACCATGTATATCAATTTCTTTGAGCGACATTATAAATTCTTTGAAGCCAGCTAGATGCAAATAATTGAAATCCCACCAAAAAAGCCTAAGAATGACTAATTTTACATCAAATATTAATGCTACTGGCCATGAAAAAAGCTGTTCTCCTTATTCTGTTTATTAGTTGCATACTTTTTGGTTTCAGCAAGCCACAGAATTTACGTGCCTATCTCTCCTATTCTACATTTTACTCCCCTGAACACGGGCCATACATTGAAACTTACCTTTCTGTTCTCGGGCAGAGTGTCATATTTGTCAGGAACGACAATGGTAAATTCCAGGGCTCAGTCAAGATTACCATGCTTTTCAAACAAAATGACACCATAAAGGATTTCAGAAAATATGATCTTATGAGTCCTGAAGTTGATGATACAACAACCATCAACTTTAGCTTTCTTGATCAACAACGAATTCCTCTTCCAAATGGAGCGTATGATTTTGAACTTTCTATTTCTGACAAGAATCGCGATAAGACACCCTTTACTATTTCCGAAAATCTTTCGCTCAGCTATCCGGATCGTAAACTAACTGTTTCCGGAATCGAATTGATTGAATCCTATAAAAAAGCATCAGTTGATAACCCGCTAACCAAAAGTGGATACGATTTCATTCCCTACATGGACAATTTCTTCCCGGCATCCATCAATAAACTCACATATTATTCGGAAGTGTATAATTCGTCTGCATCCATACAGGCCGGTGAAAAGTTTGGAATTACGGTGAGCATACAATCCTATGAAACCAGCAAACTGATCACGAATTACCAGCGTATTAAACGTGAAGATCCGAAAGGTGTAAATGTTGTTTTCGGAGAATTTGATATCAGCCAACTCCCGTCTGGTAACTACAATCTTTTAATCTCCGTCAGGGATAAGAACAACCAGGAACTCACTTCAAATTCCCTGTTCTTCCAGCGAAGCAATCCGTCAATCAAATACGATATGGCTGATATTTCTGACGTGGACCTTATGTCGAGTTTTACGTCAGGCATTAAAAATGCTGATTCTCTCCGGGAATTCATTCGCTGTCTTTTCCCAATATCTTCGGGTACTGAAAAACTGTTTATCAAGACCCAATTGAAAACTGCTGACCTTGATCTCATGAGAAAATATTTCCATGTATTCTGGACATCTCGTGATAATGTTAATCCTGTGCTGGCCTGGAATAAGTATTATGAGCAGGTTTTGGCTGTCGAAAGAGAATTCAAGGCTACGAACAAGAGAGGGTATGAAACTGACCGTGGAAGAGTATACCTGCAGTTTGGAGCGCCTAATGCCCGCTCGCAGGATACCAAAGACCCTTCAATGTACCCTTATGAAATCTGGCAGTACTATAAGATCGGGAACCAAACGAACAGGAAATTTGTATTCTATACCCGCGACCTCGCATTCAACGATTACACTCTTGTGCATTCAGATGCTGAAGGGGAAGTATACAATCCCTGGTGGCAGCGACAGGTCAAAAGGCAGAGTATTACCACCAATGATAATAATAATTATACCCACCGTCCTCAGGATGAGGAAGATAATTACTTCGGCGGGCATTCATCGGACTATTACAACTTACCCAGGTAAATTATTACTACTGGGTGAATCTTAATGGTACTTCTCAAGTCATTAGTTGAGAAGTATTAAGCTTGTTTTTATGATTATGTTGTCTCATAATGGAAGCATTATCCATTGAATCTAAGCCAACCGGCTTAATGCCGCAATTTTCCAAAGGAATAATTTTCTACCTTAGCTGCAAATCTGAACACACTTGCCACACGTAGCTGTCGTCATACTGAATTGGAATGGAAGGGAGTTTTTGCGCAAGTTCCTGCCTTCAGTCATTATGCACAGCAAGGATGAAGCCGAGATTATTGTTGCCGATAATGCTTCAACCGATAGTTCAATCGAGTTTTTACAGGAAAATTTCCCTCAGGTACGGATTATCCAGAACCTTACGAATGGAGGATTTGCAAAAGGCTATAATGACGCACTCAGCCAGGTAAAGGCTGACTATTATGTTTTGCTTAATTCTGACATAGAAGTTACTGAGAATTGGATCAAACCCATTATAACATTAATGGAGACTGATCCTTTGATAGCCGCCTGCCAACCTAAGCTCCGCTCCTATCATTCACCTGAAAGGTTTGAATATGCCGGTGCTGCCGGGGGGTTTATTGATAAATATGGTTATCCTTTCTGCCGTGGGCGTCTTTTTCAGCATATTGAAGATGATCATGGCCAATATGATGACGAAAGGGAGATATTCTGGGCCACTGGTGCCTGCCTGTTTGTAAAATCAAAGCTTTACCATGAATTTGGCGGGCTTGACAAGGATTTCTTCGCACATATGGAAGAAATTGATTTTTGCTGGAGACTCAAAAATGCAGGGTACAAAATCATGTACTGTCCCGGTTCTGTTGTTTACCATGTAGGTGGCGGGACTCTCCCAAAAAAATCATCCCACAAAACCTATCTCAATTTCAGGAATAATTTATCCCTACTATATAAGAATCTTCCGAACCACCTGATATTCCCGGTTTTTGCAGTCAGGTTCCCTTTAGATGGCCTTGCAGCATTTAAATTCCTCCTGGATGGAGGATTTGGGGATTTTTATGCAGTGCTCAGGGCTCACATCCAATTTTACAAGAGCTTCAGAAACTTAAGAAAGAAAAGAAAAACCGTTCATCAACACCAGGTAAGTTGCATCTATATTGGTCACTTATTGATTGATTATTTTATCAGGAGAAAAACCACATTCCCTGAATTGGACAGCAATAAATTCACCTCTTAGAACCTTCTGTTCAGAGAGAAATACCAGGTTGTACATGACAAGTTGTTTTCCCATTCTATCAGATCCTTTGCCCGGATTCACGAATCAGTTTCTCAACGGCCATCCTGTATACATCAATACCAAATCCAACAATGATACCCATCACTCCTGCTGAAATCATTGATTTGAGACGGAATTCCTCCCGGGCATGTATATTGGATATATGAACTTCAACGACCGGAGTAGTAATAGATTTAATGGCATCCCCTATTGCCACTGAGGTATGGGTATAGCCACCGGCATTAAGCACAATACCATCATATGAAAAACCGCAATCATGAAGTTTATTAATAAGCTCCCCTTCAATATTGGATTGAAAATATTCTAGTTCAATACCTGGAAAAACAGGTTTAAGGGATTCAAAATACTCATCGAAAGTCTGATTGCCATAAACCAAAGGTTCCCTGGTACCAAGCAGGTTCAGATTCGGACCGTTGATAATTATTATTTTCATCTCATGTAAATATGTTAATTGACAAATTTACACTAATTTGGAAAGATGAACTGCTTGAAATTGCCATAGGTAAGACAATCCGGAGGAATTCAGGCAAACATTTAATTCTCAGGAAAGTTAAAATGTGAGCAGTCCTGAAATCTCTCCTGTGCATAATGAGGAATTATCCCCAATAAATTCAGAACAAATGTAAATTTCTGCATATTTTGAATTATATTTGTAACAGGCAATACGAAATCTAATTTCTACATTCTGACCTACTGAAAATTCTTGTTATTCTATTGTTATTATTAAGTTGAATCATCTGCTAATTCCGTAGAAGTTAACTCCTTCATTTCAAAATAAAGCCGGTATATTTTATACTAACTTATTAGTTATAAATCATGGAAGATAACCGATATGAGATCTTTATTGATGAGAAACAAAAGATCATTCAATATAAGCATTGGGGAATTTTGAAAATCGAAGATATTGGTGAAGCCTGGCAGCAACTCCTTAAGACAGAAGAATTCACTAAAATGGGATACAACCTGCTAAGTGATTACAGTGAAGCTGATTTTAATTTCTCTGTCGGCAACACCATGATAGTATGGGATTTTTTTAAATCAATTCAACATATACTGCGCAATAAGAAAGAAGCGGTTATCGCCACAAACCCGTTTACAACGGCCATTAGCATATTATTCGAAAATGAAGCTTATAAAAACCTGAATTTTGAAGTAAAAACCTTCACGACCAGGGATGTGGCCCTGGACTGGCTTCGCAAGTAGTTTTAAGATATTACGAATATAGTCATACTTGTATTCTGATCAGGTTTGAATCTCACATATCGACTTTTCATTTACCATGTATCTTGTCCCTGGATCGGAATAATTTCTAACTTTGCTTCTTCAACTGAATAGGGGTGCCCTAAACAAACGGGCTGAGATCAAACCCATATAACCTGATCCGGGTAATGCCGGCGTAGGGAAAGCAGGGAACCTTTGAATGGCCCCTTTCAACGTTCAAGGTTTAACAAGAAATGGAACAATCGAGATGAAAAAATACCTGCTCCTGGCTGCTATTGCCATTTGTATGTCTTTTATGGCTAATGCTCAGTATACAATATCTGGACTAATCAGGAATGATAAGGAGCCACTTCAGGGGGCTGAGGTAAAATTCCAGGGGACATTCGTTTCAACAGCGTCTGATCATTCAGGCCGATTCCAGATTAAAAACGTAACTCCCGGTAATTATACGCTGATAGTATCATTTATCGGTTATGAAACTGCTTACCGGGATATCAGGGTAGATAAATCGCTTGATCTTACATTAGTATTGCAAAACAAGGCAATTCTTACGGAAGAAGTTGAAATTCAATCAACCCGGGCTGGCGAGAAAGAACCATTTACTTATCAGAACATTTCTTTCCAATCTTTGGAACCCAACAATTTCGGACAGGATATGCCGGTCTTGCTATCGAATTCCATTTCAACAGTTTCCACCTCTGACGCAGGAAATGGAGTTGGTTATTCAGCGCTACGGATACGCGGTACTGACATGACCCGTATTAATGTTACCATCAATGGGATACCGCTGAATGACCCGGAATCACATAATGTCTTTTGGGTTGACCTTCCCGATTTTGCATCTTCCACTGACAATATCCAGGTTCAAAGGGGAGTTGGCACTTCAACGAATGGAGCTGCAGCCTTTGGTGCCACTATTAATCTTCAGTCATCAGCTATTAAGCAAAATCCTTATGCAACATTATCAAGCTCCTATGGTTCCTTTAACACACTAAAAAACTCTATTTCTTTCGGCAGTGGTTTGCTCAAAAATCATTGGGGAATTGATGGACGGATGTCGGGAATCAGTTCAGATGGATATATCGACCGGGCATCATCTGATCTAAAATCCTATTTCTTTTCGGGAGTTTATTGTGACCAAAAGACAATCCTGCGTTTCAACCTTTTTTCAGGACAAGAAAAAACTTACCAGGCCTGGAATGGAATTCCCAAAGATATTCTGGATACCAATCGTACATATAATTCAATGGGCATGTACACAGATGCTTCGGGGAAGGTGAAATATTACAATAATGAGACTGACAATTATAAGCAAACGCATTTCCAGGCATTGTTCTCACGGCAGTTGGGTAAAAGCCTGTACCTGAATGCTGCTGCTCATTATACCAGAGGTGCCGGTTACTATGAAGAGTACAGGGAAGATGATAAACTGGCTTCCTATGGCATTTCTCCTGTTGCACTTCCCGGGCCGTACTATATTATAGCAGGAGATACAACTTTTGTCCCAGACTCGCTTATTTCAACATCAGACCTTGTGAGGCAAAAATGGCTTGACAATGATTTTTCAGGGATTACCTATTCGCTTAACCTGAACAAGGGCAAGTTCAAGGCTTCCATTGGCGGTTCAATGAACACATATTCCGGAAGACATTTTGGAAAGGTTATATGGATGCAGTTTGCAGGTAATGCGGAGAATAATCATGAATGGTATAGAAGCAAAACGAAGAAGCAGGATCTGAATATTTACACCAAAACCAATTACGGAATCAATTCCTGGATGAACCTGTTTCTTGATCTTCAGTTCAGATACATTAAATATTCCATAAAAGGAATAGATGATGATTTTAGAATCATCAGCCAGGATCACGATTTTTCATTTTTCAACCCTAAGGCTGGTGCATATTTAATAATAAGTCAGAGTCAGTCAGCTTACTTGTCATTCGGGATAGCCAACCGGGAACCCAACAGGGACAATTTTGTAGATGCAAATCCGCTTAAAGCTACTCCCAAACCTGAGCGGTTATATGACCTGGAAGTTGGTCACCACCTGTCTCTTAACAACATCGAACTGAATACGAACCTGTTCTATATGAATTATCATGACCAACTGGCACTTACCGGAGCGATTAATGATGTTGGTGCTGCCATTATGGAAAATGTTCCTGAAAGTTACCGAATGGGGGTGGAAAGCAGCTTGTTGGCAAATTTTCCCAATGAAATTCATTTACAGATAAATGCAACTTATAGTATTAATAAGATCAGGTCATTTACTGAATATGTTGATAATTGGGATACCTGGGGACAGGAAAAGATCCTGCACAAGAATACTGACCTTGCATTTTCTCCATCCTGGATTGCAGGTGGCTTATTAAAATGGGATTTTTGCAAAAATGGGTATATAAGCCTTAATTCAAAATTTGTTGGCAAACAATTCATTGACAATACTTCAGATAATGGCCGATCGCTGCATGCCTATATTGTCCATGACCTGGGTATCTCCTACTCTATTCAAACCAGCCTGTTCAGTTCAGTGGAATTAAACTTCAAAGTCAACAACTTCCTGAATGAAAAATACGAATCCAATGCCTGGGTATACAGGTATTATGAATCCGATTCATTCCATGTGATGGATGGCTATTTCCCGCAAGCCGGGCTAAATCTGATGGCTGGGGTGAATATCAAATTCTAATTCGCATGGGTAGCTGAATCGGCTTTCTGTACTTTAATTATATTCGCTTCATGTATAAAGAAGATGAGGTATTTTTAGCGGGAAGCTAACAGTCTATTTAGAAATCAATATCAATAAAAACTGGAAAAATATCATCCTGTATTTCCATATTTTCCTGATTTAAAGCATCATCGATCCTTTTATTTATTAATTGGTGATTCTAAATTACTTGGATAAGCGGGGAAAACACCTCCCACTTTCAATCATTCTCCAGCTTAATTTGTTAATAAAGAATTATTGCATTTGGCAAACTGCATAATACTTGTAAATACTTTTTAATTAACTAACTGGAAACCAAGGGAATTATGCTGCAATAATTCCAGTCAATCATAACTTCTGAAACACTCTTGAGCATTAATGATTTGTAAATAAACCGTTAGGCTAATGTGTGCGCATGCTAGCATACTTCGTCAAACTCAAAACAAAACCCAATGGCAAAACGACTTACACTTATCTCATTGATTGTTACAGCTTTAGTTAATATTTTAGCTGCCCAATCAACTGACTCCACCCGTCTTCAACCAATAGCACATGACTCATCAAGAGTTATCCAGACGCCAACCCGACAGGTAAACCCAATCTTCCCTGCAAGTGGAGGAACCTATATAGATGCTACAAGTACATTATTACCCTATTTTGGATACTCAATTTCCGGTGCAGGAAAAGCTTATACCATGTATAATGGAAATACCAATCAATTTGAATATCACCAGAGCAGTGATGTAACTCCTGATTTTTTGATAAGTGGAAATTCAAAAGCTGTCTTCAATACATCATTTCTGGGTTTGGGAACGTCATCTGCTACTAATTCCTTTACCGGGCTTACCCTGAAAAATCCTACCAACTCGTATTGGGGAATGTATATTGATGCAGGTATAACGGGCGCTCCTTTTTATGGATACGCTTTAAATGGAAACCCTGTTGCTTATACTCAGTTTAATGGTTCGACAAATCAATTCGAATATTATCATAACAATGGCTTCAATCCTGATTTCCTCATCAGTTCATCTACTGCGGCCTTTCAAAACACTTCCTTTTTTGGTATTGGAACAACAACTCCAACAACTACCTTTACAGGACTTAGCTTAAAAAACAATACGAATAACTGGTGGGGAATGTATGTTGATGCAGGGGCAACAGGTTCACCTTTCTATGGGTATGCATTAAACGGGGTATCCACTGCTTACACACAATATAGCGGGACAACAAATCAATTGGAATATTACCATTCCAACCCCTCTAACCCTGATTTCCTGATGAGTTCTACCAAGGCAGCCTATCCGTTTACTAACTTTTTTGGAATTGGTACCTCTTCGCCTACTACGCCATTCACAGGACTTTCGCTAAAAAATAACACGAACAACTGGTGGGGAATGTACATTGATGCAGGAACAACCGGTTCTCCTTTTTATGGTTATGCCCTAAACGGAGTTGCTACTGCCTATACCCAATTCAGCGGAACCAGCAACCAGTATGAATATTATCATTCTAATCCAAGCATACCCGATTTTCTAATTGGCACAACAAATGCAGCTTTTCCTGCCACTACATTCCTGGGAATAGGAACCACTACTCCAACAACTGGATTCACTGGACTTTCACTGAAAAAAAACGCCAATAGTTTCTGGGGAATGTATATCGATGCAGGAGCAACCGGGCAGCCATTTTACGGATATGCTCTCAATGGAACAGCTGTTGCTTACACTCAATACAATGGCGTAACAGGCCAATTCGAGTACCATCATACTACTGATGCCACTCCTGATTTCCTGATCAGCTCAACAAATGCGGCCTTTCCTGCCACTACATTCCTGGGAATAGGAACTACTACTCCCACTACCGGATTTACAGGTCTTTCACTGAAAAAAAATACCAATGGTTTCTGGGGAATGTATATTGATGCAGGAGCAAGCGGGCAGCCTTTTTACGGATATGCTCTCAATGGTACAGCTGTTGCTTACACGCAATACAATGCCGTTACAGGTCAATTCGAGTATCACCATACTACCGATGCCACTCCTGATTTCCTGATTAGCTCAACGAATGCGGCTTTTCCGGCTACTTCATTCCTTGGTATCGGAACAACAACTCCCACCACCGGTTTTACAGGCCTGGCTCTAAAAAGTGCAGCTAACTCCTTCTGGGGAATGTACATAGATGCAGGTGCCACAGGAGCTCCCTTTTACGGGTACGCGCTCAGCGGAACAGCAAAAGCCTATACCCAGTTCAGTGGAACTGCAAACCAGTTTGAATACCATCAAAGCAGTGATGCAATACCTGATTTCTACATCAATGGTAATACAAAAGCTGTGTTTAATACCTCCTTTGTTGGCATAGGTACGGGCACTGCAACAACCGCCGCTACAGGATTTGCTATTAAAAGCGCTGTAAATGGGTATTATGGGATGTATGTGGACGCCGGCTCTACCGGGCAGCCTTTTTATGGTTATGCGCTTAATGGAAGTGCAAAGGCCTGGACAGACATAAACGGAAGCAACAATAACTGGGAGTTGTATTATAACGGCGTGCAGATTGCTGTGAATTCATCCGGCAATGTTGGATTAGGAACACCTTCACCAGCCCAGAAGCTGGATGTTAACGGCACTATTCATGCAACTAACCTGAACGGAGGTGCTACAAGCCTTAGTACTGATGCCTCTGGCAATATCATAAGGACTCCATCTGATGCCCGATTGAAATGCAAGGTTACAGCCATTGAAGATCCGTTGGATAAGGTTATGCAATTGCAGGGAGTCAGCTATAATTTTATTGATGCAGACCGGTTTGGCAGCCAGCGGCAAATGGGATTCCTGGCACAGGACCTGGAAAAAGTAGTCCCGGAAACTGTCAGTTCAGGTGGCGAATATAAATCTGTTAACTACCAGGAAATTACCGCTTTGTTGACAGAAGCCGTCAAAGCTCAGCAAAAGATCATTGACCAACTGCAGGAACGTATTGAACAATTGGAAGAATCGAAGAAATAGTTAAAGACAACAGCTGCATGGTGTAATTAGCATTTTCATTCAGGTCATTGAAGAGATCAGCAAAAATTAAATTTGAATTTTGAGATTTGACATTCAGTCCGCTGAACTCATAATTGAATAAGGTTGTCGGTCCTGCTGGCAACCTTTTCTTATCTTTGCAGCATTATGGCTACAACTCCCGTACAGATCAGGATTAAAAACAAGAAGGCATGGTATGAATACCTGCTGCTTGAGGATTTCGTTGCGGGAATTGTTCTCACAGGTACTGAAATAAAATCCATCAGGGAGGGGAAAGTAAATCTGACCGACAGCTATTGCACTTTCGACAGCAATGAATTGTTTGTTTTGAACATGCATATTGCTGAATACAAGTATGGTAACCAGTTCAATCATGAGCCCAAGCGCCCTCGTAAACTTTTGCTGAAACGAAGGGAGCTGAATAAGATCCAGGGGAAAGCCCGGGACAAGGGGGTTACAGTTGTGCCTACTGAACTCTATATAAATGAGGAAGGCCTGGCCAAGCTTAATATCCATATTGCACGTGGAAAGAAGACATACGATAAGAGGGAATCCTTGAAGAATAAAGACCAGAAACGGGAGATTGAGAGAAGGCATGAAGAGTGAAAGGGTTCGGCGTTGGAAGGGTTCGGCGTTGGAAGGGTTTGGCGTTGGAAGGGTTTGGCGTTGGAAGGGTTTGGCGTTGGAAGGGTTAGGCGTTGGAAGGGTTGGGCGTTGGAAAGGTTTGGCGTTGAGGTAGTTGGTAAGAATTGGGGTATTTCACGGTTGATTTCATATACATATTGTGGAAAGAAGAGTTACGTTTAAACAAAAATAATTCTATGAAGATCATCATTTCGACCTTGCTGGTCATGGTATATTTCAGTGCACATTGCTTCGGTCAAACTGAAGCCCCTGCGGCGAATGCAGAAGTCAAGTGGTATCCTTTTGAAGAAGGCATGAAACTGGCCGGCAAGAAGCACAAGTACGTTATTGTTGATATCTATACAGATTGGTGTGGATGGTGCAAAAAGATGGACAATGAAACTTTCCGGGATCCATCTATAGTTTCCTACCTTAATGAGAATTTTGTAGCAATAAAACTGAATGCTGAAGGCAAGGAACCTATTGCTTTCAATGGAAATATCTATACCAACCCGGAACCAAACAAATCGAGGTCCACTCATCAACTTGCAGCACAACTTGCCGGAAACCGGTTAGCATATCCCACTTATATTTACCTTGACTCCAAAGGAAAGAGCATTACAGGCACGCAAGGTTATTCACAGCCCGAAGACCTGCTGCCCCTGCTTCGGTATATTGGTACCGGATCTTATAAAACCCAGACCTGGAAGGAGTTTACAGGATTGAAGTAATTACAGCACCTTATATTACCTGAGAGTTACCATAACCGTTTCCCTGTAATTTCTAAAAAGTATTCCACCATGATCATAAGCCTGTCTTATTCACAGGCTTTTTTATTATGCCTTGTTTCATCTATATTTGTATGAAGCAGATAAAGATCCTGCATATCAAACAATATAACTGTAACCAATAGATGGAAGAATTCAGGGCACTATGGGTATCAGAGGATGCCAATGGCAATTTTGACCGGAAGATAATTGTGCGAAAAACAACTGTTTTGGAGGAAAAAGGGGTATTAATAAAAGTATCATATTCGTCACTCAATTATAAGGATGCCCTTTCCTCAACAGGGAATAAAGGTGTTACCCGCAGGTATCCTCATACACCAGGTATTGATGCTGCCGGAACTGTTGAACAAAGCAATTCCCCTGATTTTAAGATTGGTGATCCCGTGATTGTTACAGGCTATGACCTGGGAATGAATACTTGCGGAGGATTCGGCGGATATATCAATGTCCCTTCAGGTTGGGTGGTACCCATGCCTGCAGGACTGTCAGCTGAAGACAGCATGACACTGGGAACTGCAGGATTCACCGCAGCCCTGGCAGTGCATCATTTAATAAGAAGTGGACAGAAACCAGATTCCGGTAGCATCCTTGTAACCGGGGCATCCGGTGGAGTTGGATGCCTGACTGTTGCATTGTTGTCTGTCCTTGGATTTGAAGTAATCGCTTCTACCGGGAAACCTGGTCAGCATGATTTATTAAAAAGGCTTGGAGCCAAAACGATCATTGACCGGGCAGAGGTTGACGATAAAACCAACAAGGCCTTACTGAAGCCCAGATGGTCAGGAGCTATAGATACAGCAGGAGGCAATATCCTTGCAACAGTGCTGAAGGCTTGTGCAGAGCATGGAAACGTTGCCAGTTGCGGAAATGTAGCTTCTCCCCTGCTGAATACAACGGTATTTCCTTTTATCCTGAATGGTGTGAATTTACTTGGAGTGAATTCTGCAACAACTCCAATGGTGTTACGAAAGGAAATCTGGCTAAAACTTGCAAATGAATGGAAAATACCGCATTTGGCTGCAATCAGGCAGGTAACATCTATAGATGGATTGGAAGATTGGATCCAGAGGATTTTGAAGGGAGAAGTGGCAGGGAGAGTTGTAGTGAGGCATTAGGGGGAGCTGGGAGCCGGGAGTCAGAAGTCAGAAGTTGGAGGTAGGAAGCTGGAAGCTAGTAGCAGGAAGCTAGTGGGAGTCAGAATGCAGTGAGCTGGAAGCAATAGGTTATGAGAGCGTGAGGGCGAGAGAGCGTGAGGGCGAGAATAAAATAACGAAACTTTAACCTTTTAATCCTTGAACGCCAAACCCTTTAAATGTCAAACAGTAGCTACAACAAGCAACCAATAACCAATCCGTCAGCTGACGGAATCAACTAATCCCCAATTCTCTAGTGCCCAGCGTGATCAGGATCATCAGACTTCTTACAGCAGGGAGGCAATTTCTTATAGGCAGCTTCCACAGCTGGAATTGAATCGGCATCATAACCCACTGCAGCAACGGCCAAACGTATTTTATCCGGGGTTGTCTTACCTATCTTATAGATTACAGTCAACACTTTTGAGTCAACATCCAGGTTTGACTTCACAACCCCCTTTTCATAGGCCATTGCAGTTTCCAGCCTTGTTTTGCATTGTCCGCACTGGGCTGAAGTCAGTATCTTCAATTCTTCTGTTTTCTTGCCAGCCTGTGCATAAGCAGATGCGGACAGGGAAAAAATGATCATTATCAAAAAGAGTGTCCTGTTCATGATTAAAGCTATTGTTTTAGTTTATGTACCATCCAAGCCTGGAAGCGACAATTGATTTTGCAAAGGAAGTGAATCTAATATCATGAGATTGTTTTTTAACATCCGGATAACAATTTTTCTCCTGATCACCATCATTTTCACCAAAATTCACTACTTAGATTGAATCTAAATTTCAAAAATATTCAAATACCTAGATACTTTGATTTTTACAATTCAATACTTTCGCATTCGTAAAATATTCACCTGAATTATAGAAATTATGGAAAGTCAATCCCTTGTACTTTTCTTTATCGTGGCGGTAGTACTTGTAGGAGGAGCCCTACTGTTTTCAAGCTACGTCCCTCCCACCTCCTACAATCCGGTTAAGTTTGAACCCTATGAGTGTGGTATTGAGACCATTGGGGGAACATGGTTACAATACACCGTTGGTTACTACCTGTTTGCCATTCTTTTTCTCATCTTTGATGTTGAAACTGTCTTTATCTTCCCTTGGGCAACCGTGATGAAGGCAACAGGTATGGCTGGATTTGTTGAAATTCTAATCTTCTTCTTCATACTTGGCCTTGGTCTTCTGTATGGATGGAAAAAACATGCATTGAAATGGGAATAAGCTCAAAAAAGGAATTTGAAAAAAATGACTTCCCTATCCTTGAACAATATGAAGGGGGAGCAATCATACTTACCCAGCTTGACGCCCTTGTTAATTGGGCAAGAGCCAATTCAGTCTGGCCTTTGACTTTCGGAACCCGATGCTGCGCCATTGAATTCATGGCAGTTGGTGCCTCACGTCATGATATGGCCAGGTTCGGCTATGAAGTTGCTCGTGCCACACCACGCCAGGCAGATATGATCATCATTTCAGGATCCATCAATTACAAGATGGCTCCTGTTCTGAAACGCCTCTATGACCAGATTGCTGATCCCAAATATGTGATCGCAATGGGAGCCTGTGCTGTTTCAGGAGGACCTTTCTTTTACAACTCCTACTCTATTGTTAAAGGAGCCGATCACGTGATCCCCGTCGACATATATGTCCCAGGATGCCCTCCACGCCCTGAAGCTCTGCTGTTTGCTTTCCTCCAGTTGCAGAAAAAAATCAAGCGGGAGAAAAATTTTAAGAAGTCAATAAAGAAATAGTAACTGGTTATTGAGATTAGTTATTAGGAAGATAATTGATTGAATTAGAGGGGGTTCAAATTGCAAAATATCAAAGAGCAAATTGCAAAACTGAATTTGTTGTAAATCGATCGGAGTTGCTAGAAAGTGAGATCATAAGCTAACCTATAGCCAATACCTAATATACTGATAACAAATCACTAAAAACACTTTATCCACAAACAAAAATTGTCAATCTCAACATACATGACCAACGAAGAATTGACCACGTTTTTATCAGTAAAATTCCCGGAAGCTGAGTTCAGGCAAGGATCTCAGTACCTGGAAATGATTGTGACCAATAGCACTTTGCATATGGTCGCAACCTTCCTGAAGGAAACCAGGGAACTGGCTTTTGATTACCTTATGTGCCTGTCAGGTGTTGACTTTCCGGAATTCTTGACGGTTGTTTACCACCTTGAATCCACATCCAACAAGCACTGCATGGTTTTGAAAGCCAAAACAGAAAACCGTGAAAAACCGGTTCTGGATACTGTTTGTGATATTTGGCCTACAGCTGAATTTCACGAACGGGAAGTGTTTGATTTGCTGGGAGTTAAATTTAACTATCACCCTGACCTTCGCCGCTTATTCCTCGGTGATGAGTGGGGATTCCCACTTCGTAAGGATTATGTTGATGATGTCCATATTGTAGAAAGATAACCATGACTGAACTAACAGAATTAGAAAAAGTTATCCCGACCGATACCATCAAAACTGATGAATACCTGGTGAATATGGGGCCACAACACCCTTCTACTCACGGGGTTCTTAGGCTATTGGTCAAACTGGAAGGTGAAATCGTGCACAATGTTCAGCCGGACATAGGCTACATTCACTCTGGTATTGAGAAGATGTCGGAAGCATTATCCTATACACAGATCCCGCACCTGACTGACCGTATGGACTATCTTTCAGCCCATATGAACAATGAAGCAGTTGCATTATGTGTCGAGAATGCTTTGCAGGTTGAGGTTCCTGAACGGGTAAAATATATCAGGACCATCATGTCGGAATTGCAGCGTCTTGCTTCTCACCAGCTGTGGTGGTGTGCTTCCGGTATGGACCTGGGTGCACTGACTACCTTCTTTTATGGCCTCCGCGATCGTGAAGATATTCTTGATATATTCGAGGAAACATGCGGCGCCCGCCTAACCTTGAACTACAGCCTTCCTGGTGGAGTAATGTTCGACATTCACCCTAATTTCCAGCGTAAGGTTAAAGATTTTATCAAGAAGTTCAGGAAGAAACTGCCGGAATACGACAAACTGATCACAGGTAATGTAATATTCACTGAACGTACAAAAGGTGTCGGTATCCTTACAAAAGAAGATGCCATTGCGTTTGGTGTTACGGGACCAACCGGAAGGGCTTCCGGGTTTAGCTGCGACGTACGCAAGCATATTCCCTATAGCGCCTATCCTTATGTAAAATTTGAAGAAAAGCTTGGCACTGAAGGTGACTGCTATACCCGTTGGGTAATGAGGATGGACGAAATGTGGGAATCCTTGTCTATTATCGAACAACTGATTGACAATATCCCGGAAGGAGATTATACTGCCAAGATGAAGGGTGTCATCAAACTTCCGGAGGGTGAATTCTACCAGCGTGTAGAAACTGCCCGTGGTGAATTGGGTGTCTACATTATAAGTGATGGTAAGAAAAATCCCTACAGGGTTAAGTTCAGGTCGCCCGGATTCTCCAATTTGTTTGCAATCAATCATATAGCTAAAGGTTGGAAAATTGCCGACCTGGTCGCGATTATGGCAACCTTCGACTTAGTAATTCCCGATATCGACAGGTAATAGCCTGCTGGCTTCCTGCTGATGCTTAAGCATACGATATTTCTAATTGAAAAACGCAATATAGAATGGCATTCGAAAAATACGATTTCACCCCCATTTCACAATCCATCCACCAGTTTTTATTGGAGAAAATGTCTCCCATGGTCACAACGATTATCGAATGGACGATTATCGGGGTTTTATACCTGCTCTTTGTAGCAGTGTTCGGGTTGTTCCTGGTTTATGCGGAAAGAAAGGTTTGTGCTGCCTTCCAGCAACGGCTTGGCCCTATGAGAGTGGGCCCCTGGGGACTTCTGCAAACGATCGCCGACTTTGTCAAGTTGTTGATGAAGGAATTGATCCAGCCTAAAAGCGTGGATAGTTTCCTTTATAACCTTGCTCCATTTGTGGTGATCATTGTACCCTTTCTGACCATTTCAATTATACCGTTTGCGCCGGGCCTTCAATCCCTCGATTTTGACATTGGTGTCTTTTTTGTCACTGCGGTTTCATCTGTTGGTGTGATTGGAGTGCTTCTTGCAGGCTGGGCATCCAATAACAAATACTCTCTCATCGGTGGAATGCGTTCTGGTGCTCAAATTGTCAGCTATGAATTATCTGTAGGTATGTCACTGATTACCATGGTAATCCTGGCAGGTACCATGCAGATCTCTGAGATTGTAAATATGCAGCGTGACGGATGGTTCATTTTTAAAGGACATATTCCAGCTATTATTGCCTTCTTTGTATTCGTTGTTGCCGGGACTGCAGAAACCAACCGCGGGCCTTTCGACCTTGCAGAAGCTGAATCTGAATTAACTGCGGGTTTCCATACCGAATACTCCGGAATTAAGTTTGCATTTTTCTTCCTCGCAGAATATATCAACCTCTTTATTGTATCAGCAATGGCTGTTACAGTATTCCTAGGCGGGTGGATGCCTTTCCATATCGGCAGTTGGGACGGATTTAACGCAATCATGGATTTCATTCCAGGTTTAATATGGTTCTTCCTTAAAGTATTTGGAGTCATATTCCTGATCATGTGGTTCAAATGGACCTTCCCCCGCCTGCGTATTGACCAGATCCTTACACTCGAATGGAAGTACCTGTTACCTATTAATCTTTTCAACATACTCCTTATGGCCCTGGTTGTGCTTATGGGATGGCATTGGTAAGAAATTGAAAACTGAAAACACAAGCATTAGACAATGAAATAGCCATGGTCGAATCCTCTCCATTTAAAAATGATTATAAAAATGACCATGGCGAATTCCATCCCGATAAATCGGGACAGGTACTGACCTTTAAAAAACAAATTATTAACAGATGAAATCATTCCTTAATTATATAGCTGAGATTTTCAAGGGGATTTGGTCATTGCTGACCGGTATGAAGGTCACAGCAAAGTATTTCTTCACCCCCTGGCGAAATGTAACCCAGCAGTACCCTGAAAACAGGGATAAGCTTGTCTTCGGTGAACGATACCGTGGTGAACTGGTAATGCCACATAATGAAAGCAATGAGCATGCATGCACAGGTTGTGGGATATGTGAACTGAATTGTCCCAACGGTTCTATCGAGATCATTTCCAAATCGATCATGACAGAAGAAGGCAAGAAGAAAAGGATAATCGACCTGCATATATACCACCTGGGGATGTGCACCTTCTGCAATCTTTGCGTAAGAAGTTGTCCCTCAGATGCTATTAGCTTTACCCATTCCTTTGAACACGCATACTGGGATCGTAAAACAATGACCAAAGTGCTGAATCAGCCAGGTTCAAAAATCATGGCAAACGTCAAGGAATAGCTGGTGATGTATCAACGCTATCCGAATTATCAAATTGGTGAAAAAGATTTAACATAGAAATTATGAATAGTGAATTGATGTTTTTTATCCTTGCGGGAATGATCCTCATCTTTTCGGTGATGACTGTTACAACCCGGAGGATATTACGTGCTGCCGTTTACCTTCTTTTCGTACTTATCTCGACTGCCGGGCTGTATTTCATGCTGAATTACAACTTCCTTGCAGCCGTTCAGCTTACAGTCTATGCAGGAGGTATAGTGGTCCTGATAATTTTCTCAATTCTCCTTACAAGCCATATCAGCGAACGGGCTGTTGTAGCAGGCTGGAAACAAAACCTGCTTTCAGCTCTGTCGGTTGTCGCAGGTGCCGCACTTACGCTTATCACCATGTTCAATTATACCTTCACTGCATCATCAGAGCCAGCGAGTGGTTCATCAGTAAAGGATGTTGGAACTGCCCTGGTTTCCTATGGTGACAATGGCTTTGCTCTTCCATTTGAAGTTATTTCCATACTTCTGCTGGCTGCTATGATTGGAGCTATTATCGTTGCCAGGAGAGAGAAGCTGAAAATAGAAGAGAAGGAGATAAGGAGGGAGAACTAGAGGGAGGCCGGAAGCCCGAAGTCGGTTGTCAGAAGTAGGAGGCAGGAAACCAGATGATGGAAGCAGGAAGATGGAAGTAAGAAGTAAGAGGTTGGAAACAGGACATAGGCAGGAAATAAATGAAACTCTTACCAATAACTAATCACCAATTACTAATTTCTAATTACTGATAACCAATAATTAACCCGTCAGCTGACGGAAATAACCAATAACAACGCTAACACAGAGCTTACTTAAAAATACATAATCCAATGACCGGAACGATTCCCTTGATGTATTTCCTTGTAATCAGCACATTGATGTTCTTTATCGGCATCTATGGCTTCCTTACCAGGCGTAACCTGATCACCATGCTGATGTCGATTGAGCTGATCCTCAACTCAGTTAACATCAATTTTGTGGCATTCAACAAGTATTTGTATCCTCAGCACCTGTCAGGCCATTTCTTCAGCCTGATAGTGATTGCTGTAGCCGCTGCTGAAGCTGCCGTAGCCATTGCAATTATCATCAACATTTACAGGAACTTCAAGTCCATTGATGTTGACAAGGTAGATCAAATGAGATACTAAATATTTTTCAACAAACTAAATACAAGCTGGTTAGGATAAGTTATCGAAACCAGGAATTGAATAAAAGATAAACCGTTTTTCATTATCCATATGACAGACTTCACTTACACGATACTTATTCCATTAGTCCCCCTGGCAGTTTTCATTTTTGTCGGCCTGACCGGTCACAAAATGAAACCCATCGTTTCGGGATTGATTGGTACAGCCGGCCTCGCCTTTGCTGCAGTCCTGGCTTATATCACTGCCTTCAATTATTTCTGGATCGGGCATACTGCCGGCACAGGCTATACTTCCATCAAGGCCTTCGAGATATCCTGGCTGCATCTCACGGAACACCTGACTATCAAGTTAGGTTCCCTGATTGACCCCATTTCTGTAATGATGCTGGTTGTTATCACCACCGTTTCCCTCATGGTGCATATTTACAGCATTGGTTACATGAAAGGTGAAAGAGGCTACCATCGTTTCTTTGCGTTCCTCTCCCTATTCAGTTTCTCCATGCTGGGATTGGTATTGGCTACTAACATATTCCAGATGTACATATTCTGGGAATTAGTTGGTGTATCCTCGTTTCTCCTTATTGGTTTCTATTATGAAAAACCATCTGCTGTTGCAGCTTCAAAAAAGGCATTTATTGTTACACGTTTTGCTGACCTCGGATTCCTGATTGGTATCCTGATGCTGTCATTCAATACTAATACCTTTGATTTCCAAACCCTTGTAAGTCCAACAGGGCCAGCAATCACCCAGGCCGGTGGTGCAGCTTTTATGGGTCTTTCCGTATTAAGCTGGTCATTGATCTTTATATTCATGGGAGGTGCCGGAAAATCGGCCATGTTCCCGTTGCACATCTGGTTACCGGATGCCATGGAAGGCCCTACGCCTGTTTCTGCCCTTATTCATGCTGCCACGATGGTTGTAGCCGGTGTTTACCTCGTTGCAAGGTTATTCCCTGTTTATGCCCTTGGTGCACCTGATGCGCTTCATGTGGTTGCCTGGGTAGGTGGTATTTCTTCACTTTTTGCGGCGGTTATTGCCTGCACCCAGACTGACATCAAGCGGGTTCTTGCGTATTCAACCATGTCGCAGATCGGTTATATGATGCTTGCTTTAGGGGTTTCAGGCTTTGGAGGCCATGAGGGACTTGGTTTTATGGCATCAAACTTCCACCTGTTCACTCACGCAATGTTCAAGGCCCTCCTCTTCCTTGGAGCAGGTGCTGTAATTCACGCTGTTCACAGCAATGATATGAGCGGAATGGGTAACCTGAGGAAATATTTGCCTGTTACTCATGCAACATTTCTTATAGCTTGTATTACCATAGCTGGTATCCCTCCTCTTTCAGGATTCTTCAGCAAGGATGAGATACTGGTTGCAGCATTTGAAGGCAATAAAGCTTTGTTCTTTATTGAATATGCTGTTGCCGGACTTACGGCTTTCTATATGTTCCGTCTTTACTACTCCATATTTTGGGGTAAAGAAACCCATTACCATCACACTCCGCATGAAGCACCGCTGGTTATGACCATTCCATTAATGATTCTGGCTTTCGGTTCAATATTTGCCGGCTTCCTCCCTTTCCATAACCTCGTTACTTCCGACGGGCTTCCTTTTGAGACTCCCACTGAATGGTCTATAGCTATTCCATCTGTTTTGATCGCATTGCTGGGAATTGGTGTAGCCACCTTTATGTATCGTAAAGTCACAGGTGTTCCTGATAAGATTGCAGGAGCTTTCAGCCATCTGTATAAATGGTCTTACCATAAATTCTATATGGATGAGGTTTACCTCTTTGTCACCAAAAAAGTCATTTTCAATCTCATCAGCCGTCCGGTTGCATGGTTCGACAGGCATGTTGTTGATGGTACAATGAATGGAATAGCAGGGATCACACAATTTGCATCTGTTAAGATCAAAGGTTTCCAGTCGGGCCGTGTCCAGCAATATGCATTTGTATTCGTTACAGGTGCGATTGCTTTAGTTTTAATTTTCGTTTATCTCTGGTAAAATAGCGTACAATGAATATACTCAGCCTTTTTGTTCTTATCCCGGTACTTACCATTGTAGGTATCTTGTTTACAAAAGACTATAAACAGACACGAGTAGTCAGTGCAATCGGTATGGGGATACAATTGGTCCTTGCCGGGCTGCTGATCTACCTGTACCTTGCTGAAAGGAATGCCGGCAATACTGCCGCCATGCTATTCACCTATGATACTGTTTGGTTTCCAACTCTCAACATACATTATTCTGTTGGAGTTGATGGCATTTCAGTAGCTATGATAGGCTTAACAGCAATTGTTGTGTTTGCCGGAATATTCGCTTCCTGGATGGTTACCTTTCTCTCAAGGGAGTTTTTTATTTCATTGATTTTACTCTCATCAGGGGTTTTTGGTTTTTTCATCTCACTGGACCTCTTTACCATGTTCCTTTTTTACGAGGTTGCCGTTATCCCGATGTACCTTCTAATTGGAATCTGGGGTTCAGGGCCTAAGGAGTATTCAGCTATGAAACTTACCCTTATGCTGATGGCTGGTTCTGCCCTGATACTTGTTGGATTACTGGGTATTTATTTCAATTCTGCTCCTGGTGGCGGCCAGCTTACCTGGAACATTCAGCAGATTGCCAGGATACAGATCCCCATCCAAATGCAACGGTTCTTGTTCCCATTCACTTTTATAGGTTTTGGGATACTTGGTGCATTATTCCCATTCCATACATGGTCTCCTGACGGTCATGCCTCTGCTCCAACTGCAGTTTCAATGTTGCATGCCGGAGTACTTATGAAACTTGGAGGATACGGTGCTTTCCGCGTAGCCATGTATTTAATGCCGGAAGCTGCCCAGGAACAAGCCTGGATCTTCATTATCCTTACATCGATAAGTGTTGTTTACGGAGCTTTTGGCGCTATCTGGCAAAAGGACCTGAAATATATCAATGCCTATTCATCGGTTAGTCACTGCGGACTCGTATTGTTTGCTGTGCTGATGATGAATCAAACCGCCATGAATGGCGCTGTTATCCAGATGATCTCACACGGACTTATGACAGCCCTCTTCTTTGCTTTGATCGGTATGATCTATGGAAGGACCCATACCCGTATGATCAATGAAATGGGTGGCCTGATGAAAGTTATGCCTTTCCTTGGCGTTGCCTGGGTTATTGGTGGTCTTGCTTCCTTAGGTCTCCCGGGATTAAGTGGTTTCGTTGCCGAAATGACCGTATTTGTCGGAGCATTCCAGCACACTGATGTTTTTCACCGGACTGTTACCATACTTGCGACTTCTTCCATTGTTGTGACTGCAGTTTATATATTGAGAGTTGTTGGAGCATTGTTGTTCGGCCCAATTAAGGATGATCATTTTCTGCAACTTGATGATGCCAAATGGTACGAACGGTTTTCGACAATCACCCTTATTGTATCCATTGCAGCCATTGGTCTTGCACCATTGTGGCTTTCGGATATGATTGGCAGCAGCCTGGTTCCCATGGTCGAGAAGATAACAGGGATGTCAATCGCTGGCTTGTTCTAGATTTGTTAATAGTTAATGGTAATTCGTTATAAGTTATTGGCTGTTAACTTGAAATAAATAGGAAAGAGATTAAACGAATTAATTGTAAGTAAGATAAGAAGTAAAAATATTTGACAGGAATGGAGTTTAATGATGCTGGTTGATTAGGAATTAGGACGGGGTACATCCCCGAATAACTTTTAACTTATCACAAACAACTCCACCCTGACACAATACAAAACATACCCCTATGAGCATTACTGATTTTCTAACCATGAGGCACGAGGTTTTACTAACGATCCTCGCGATACTTATCCTCATCATCGATTTGAACCTGAAGAAAGAGCAAAAACATTATATCATTCCAATAGTGTTATGCCTGTTCATGGTGCATGTGATCATTGGATTCCTTCCTGCTGAAGGAGGTGTTTTGTTTGGAGGAATGTACAAGACCTCTGCTCTAACCATGATGATGAAAAACATCCTTAATGTAGGAGTTATGATCATCCTGTTTCAGTCGAACGGATGGCTGCGTAAACCGGATAACCAGGAGAAAATGAGTGAGTATTTTATCCTGTTGTTTTCCACGCTGATAGGTATGTATTTTATGATCTCCTCAGGCGATTTCCTGATGTTCTACCTGGGCCTCGAACTTGCCACCATCCCAATGGCAGCTCTAGCAGCATATACTCATCACCAGTCACGTTCAGCTGAAGCCGGTATCAAACTGATCCTCTCATCTGCACTTTCATCAGGTATCCTGCTATTCGGGCTCTCATTGATCTATGGCACAACCGGTTCTATCTATTTTGATAAGATCGGTGAAGTATTCACAAATTCACCGCTACAAATCCTGGCATTCATATTCTTCTTTACCGGGATGGCATTCAAAATTTCCCTGGTTCCATTCCACCTTTGGACTGCCGACGTATATGAAGGCTCGCCAGTGAATGTTACCTCCTATTTCTCAGTAATTTCAAAAGGAGCAGCAAGCTTCATATTTGTAATAATCCTGTTTACTGTCTTCCATTCAATCTCATATTTATGGAAAGACATTGTATACCTGATTGCCGTTTCAACCATGACTGTCGGTAACCTCTTTGCTATGCGACAGAAGAATATGAAGAGGTTCCTCGCATTTTCTTCCATTGCCCAGGCTGGTTTTATCCTGCTTGGTATCCTTGGTGGAAATGTACTGGGGATGACATCCGTTATTTACTTTGTGCTGGTGTACATTTTCTCCAACCTAGGAGCTTTCGGAGTTGTTGCTGCCATTTCTGCTGCAACAGGCAAAGAATCAATGGATGATTATGACGGACTTTACGCCACCAATCCAAAGTTAAGCCTGCTGATGACATTATCCATGTTCTCCCTGGCTGGTATCCCACCTGTTGCTGGATTTTTTGGTAAGTTCTTCCTGTTTACCGCAGCTGCATCTGGTGGATACTATTGGTTAGTTTTCATTGCTGTTCTGAATGCTACCGTCTCACTTTACTATTACCTGTTGGTAGTTAAAGCCATGTTCATCAATAAGAATGAAACACCCCTGGCCCATTTCAAAAGTGATTTCCTTACAAGGGTCGGATTGGTATCCTGTATGCTGGGTATTTTTGTTCTTGGATTCTGGAGCCAGATCTACGAAATCATTAACAGCCTCAGTATAGGCATTACCTTTTAACAACAGTTTCGAATACCTTTTGGATTAAACAGACAAAATCAGATCATCATGCCACTCCAAGCCAAGCATATTGTTGAAGAAATCAACGGGACCCGCTGTACCATTGTTGAGAAGGGAATTTCCAAGGAACGATCAGCTTTCCTGAAAAGTCTGCTTGAATTCAATAAGTTTGAAGTTATTATTGTAGAAGATAAAAAAGAAGTTGAAGACGCACCTACTTTGTACACCTTAGGCGTGACTGATCTGGTCTTCAATCCGGTTATTGCAGTATACGAATTTGCTCTAAAAAACCCGGAGGGGAATTACGTTTCACCCGACTATTGGGATCAGAAACGAAAAGATTCTATTGATCAATATTGGCTTACCAAGGAAGAGACCCTTCCCGGGAAATCTGCGTGGTTCTACAAGATAGAAGAGAAGTAAGTCCTGGTCATTCAATGGTCATTCAATGGTCATTCAATGGTCATTTCCGCCAGCTGGCGGATCATTCAATGGTCATTCGATAGTCATTTCCGCCAGCTGGCGGATCATTCAATGGTCCTTTGATAGGCTTTTAAAAGACGATCTTATTAAACATTGAGATCATCCTGATCGGTGACGTTGAAAGCGTACTGGTAATCAATCGGGATTAAGTCAATATAATCCTGGACACTTCCACCAGATAAACATACCTGAATGATTTCCTGGCCAAGTTTTGATAAGCCGGGTTTGTTGTATTTAGCAAGTTCACGTTTAAAGAAGTCAAACAATATGGTTGCTCCGGCATCATAACCATCCTCTCCTACCTCAGCTTGTTTATAGACCTTTAAGAATCGAGAAGGTATCTTGGCTCCTTCAATAGTGATATAGTTCAGTTCATATCCAAGCAACGGACATCGTGCGGGTTGATACTGGTCGTTCCTGAGCTTCGCATTCCCCCGGCGGGTCAAATATTCACGCATGAATAACTGAGGTTTAAATCCTACTTTCCAGACCCCGATGTGCTGGTTCGGGGTCAAGGTATAACGTGTCCTGAGAGTTTTTAAAATTTGCTCCAGCAGCATATTGGCTTGCGGAATGAGCTCTCCGGTAGCAAAAGGCCAATAGGAACCAACACCTTCACTATCCAAATCACCGGAACCTGAAATACTTGGGTTTGCATAGCCCCGGGGCGCAACTAAACGCCATAACCATGCAAGCGCCGGGGGCAATACGTGGAATAAGCCAATGATTCCAAATGAGGGATTTTGTCGGGATGTTGGCGGAGTTCTGACCCCAAAACTCCTTACATCAACAGATACGGCGCCATTTACAATTCCGGGAACAATTTCGCGTGGAACAATGATCCTGGGGTTCGGACATTTTTTGCCCGGTGCATCTTCGATATGATCCCAGATCAATGCAGTGCAATTGGGCTGGGTGTCAATATTGAGAAATAATAAAGGCTTTTTTACCTTAATGGATAATTTCTCAAGGAATGGGTCATCCCCGTAATCCTTTACACCATCCACCCTGATAAACCAGGAGTTTTCACCATCCATGATGGATAATTTGCCATTGCTTCTTTGAATGGAAGGATGGCAAAGAGCCATGTCATCAGCTACCGGGCTGAAAGTACAGAATAGGGGAATCGAAATCAGTCGTTTTTCACCACTGATTGTATTTTCTCCAATTAAAACCTGTCCCTGTTGCTCCCTTACAATATTCCCCAGCATTTCACTCTTTCCTCCCCCGCTTGCACCTTCATGCATGAATGTGGTAACATTATCATAAGGGCTTGAAACCTGTACAGCCGAACAATGGGCTGTAATCCATCCCTCCTTCTCTCCCTTATCAAGCAGGACACCATACAAACCTTTTTTTGCGCTAGGACCCGGGTAAAGATTATAAGAATAAACCTCATGCACATGTTCAGTACGGTTATGGACTACAATCTGTTTGCCGGCAAAATGCGTAAGACGGAATGTAGGTGCTACGAAAACAGCAGTTTCAATGCGGAACCCGGACGGTAAATCGTAAACCGGGAGTATTTTTTGCAGCATTGCAAGTCCAAGTGCAAAAAATGCAGCATTGGAAGGTACAATGGCTATTCCTCCAACTCCAATGCCCCCGTTCCCTGCAAAAAACAGGAATACGGAAAGCTCCTGGTTTTTCAGCCAGTCAAAAGTTTCCTGCTGAAGATTGCTGAAAGTATACCCGAATTTATCTGTGAACCTTGGCTTATCAGTTGGGAAAGCATCCGCGATCACCATAGTATCAGGATCCCTCCTTCGCATATAGGGATCTGTGAAATTTGCCGAAATCCCGTTCTTAACCTTGTGCAGTATTGCTTCGGTATGTACTCCTTTCCCGGGGATTTCATAGGTAACCTCAAAAGTAGAATCATTGCCTGGCCCCATGGATGCAAGGAAAAGTTCATCCGTAGAGTTGTATAGGGTGGCCTTCTTACACGAACCAAGTAAAAGCTTTACATTATCGGGTAAGGTGATGCCATAATTTTCAAACATACAAGATTAATTTTATTATTGCAATTTATTGTAGTTGTAATTCAGAATTAAGCTGCAAAAGTAAATACATTTTCCCTTTTACTTTGATAGAAATCAAATCTTCAGTAAATAGTATTGCATAGGTTCATCATCAGCGAAATCCTGATCTCGGCTCATTCCCAAAGTTCAAAGGATTTCATAAATAACTAGCTTTGAAGCCTTTAATAAAACTTCATCATAGCCACTTTGTGTCTATATAAACAATACTACCTGCATGCTTGTTTTAAATTTTTATCTAATAAAAATAATTAACTAAAAAAATCGAGCCATGCCAAAAAAAGTGACTATCCTTTCCATCGACGGAGGAGGAATCAGGGGAATTCTTCCCGGGGTGATCCTTGCAAACCTTGAGAAAAGATTGAGAGATAAAAACGGGGATTCAGCCAGGCTTAGCGACTTTTTTGACCTTATTGCCGGAACCAGCACGGGAGGTATCCTGAGTTGCATCTACCTTGCACCTGACTCAAGTGGAAGGCCAAAATTTACAGCTCAGCAAGCGGTAGACCTTTACCTTGAAAGAGGACAGGAGATCTTCGATGTAACATTCTGGCAAAAATTCCGGAGTGGATTTAGCCTGACCGATGAGAAGTATTCGGCTCAAAATCTTGAGGAATCCCTTCTGGATTACCTCGGGGACCTAAAATTAAGTCAGTTGCTCAAACCCTGCATAGTTACTTCTTATGAGATATTCAGGCGCAAATCCGTATTTTTTAATAAGGTTGATGCAGTTGACAATGAGATCAATGATTTTTATGTAAGAGATATAGCCAGGGCAACTTCTGCAGCGCCAACGTATTTTGAAACGGCAAGGATAAAATCACTTTATGGGACACCCTACTACCTGATTGATGGCGGAGTATTTGCAAACAACCCAGCCATGTGTGCCTATGCGGAAGCACGCACCCTCGATTTTGCCAGTAAATTGGGCCATACCGGAAAAGTAGATAAGCCAGAAGCCAAAGACATGGTGATCATTTCAATCGGAACCGGCTCAGAAGCGACGCCTTATGATTACAACCAGGCCAAAGATTGGGGAGCTGTCGGATGGATACTTCCTTTGATTGATATCCTGATGTCAGGAAATGCTGAAACCATCGACTACCAATTGAAACAAATGTTCAAAACCATTACCACACCGGATCAACCTGATTATTACCGGCTTGAACCTTCGCGTGAACCAGCTGATGGAAACATGGATAATGCAACGACCAAGAATATGGATGCTTTGCGTGAAGCGGGTATGCGTTTTGTCTCCGAAAATGATAATTTGCTGGACCAGTTATCAGACATTCTGATAGCTAATAAGTGATCCCGGCGGTGTCCAAAGCATGAAAAACAGAAGGGAACAGGCGGGATAAAATAGTATCTTTGCCTGTTTTCTGTCTCTTACAATACAATCTGAATCATATTACTATGAGATATTTGCGCCTGGCTTTCTGTATATCTATACTATTGCCAATTATTGGTTTTTCTCAAAAAGAAAATCAAATCCTTATCAAAGGCAAATTAGGTAGTAAAGGAAGTTATTCCCAGATCTACCTGGATACGCTTACCCAGACCGGATCCCAGCAATTCAATTCAGCTGCTATTGACTCAACAGGAAAATTTGTTTTCAAAACGCAGATAGGACGAACCAATATTTTCAAATTAAGGTTGGATGAAACCAATTACCTGATGCTTATTCTAGCACCAGGAGACAATCTTATTTTCTTCTCCCCTACTTCGAAACTCGGAGTTGACGCTAACATAAAAGGTTCCGACCAAACTGAAATGCTCTACCGGAATATTAACATGCTTCATTACTTCGATGGTAAGCGTGACAGCCTGAACAAGAAATACAATGAAGTAATGGGAGATCAGGCCAATGCTTCCTTAGGGCCTCTTGTGATCAGTGAATACATGAAGAATGACTCTATCCAGAAAGTTATGCTTAAGGCTGAATTTGAAAAAATGCCGGAATCACTTGCATGGATTTTCCTGGAAGACAAATTTGATATGACGACTGATTTTCCCATTATCGATCAAATGGAAAAAGGGCTTTACAAAAAATACTCATACATATCGTTTGTCCAGCAATTCCACCAGCAGGTAGAAACCGAAAGGAAGACCGCTATTGGTTCCATGGCTCCTGAAATTACTTTGAATGATACGGATGGAAATCCGAGGAGTTTATCTTCACTTCGGGGTAAGGTTGTTTTACTTGATTTCTGGGCTTCATGGTGTGGTCCCTGCCGCAAAGAAAACCCCAATGTTGTAAAAGCCTATGTGAAGTTCCATTCAAAGGGTTTTGAAGTTTTCTCTGTTTCATTGGACAAGGATAGAGAAAGCTGGTTGAAAGCAATAGCTGCTGACAATCTTAGCTGGCCCAATCATGTCAGTGATCTGAAATACTGGAAATCTGCCGGTGCAGCTGCTTATGGTGTTACCTCCATACCCAATGCTTTCCTAATAGATAAAGAAGGTAGGATTGTTGCTAAGAAACTAAGGGGTGATGCACTTGACCAGAAACTCGAGGAATTGTTAAAATAGGTTCCTAATACCTTGCTATTGCCCTAAGCAGGGAAGCTTCAGCCTGGATCTTCAGGGGGAAAGCCATGAATTCGAATTCATAAAGATGGATTAACCTGTCCAACCCGCACAGGTTTTCAACCAGGAACCTTCCATGGTTGAGGAAAACCGAGTGAAAATCAAATGGCGACTTGTCCGGAGAAGGTGAGTCAAAACCGGCAATCCGTACTCCATATTCTTTCATGGCAAATGCAATCTCATCTGAGAAAACCGGATAATCCCTGTAATAGGCGGGTGTATTCCAGTGCTTGTCATGACCTGTATTGAACAGGATGACTTCATATTCCCGGAAAATATCTTCCCATCCCGGTTCTATCCGAACTACGTCAATGTTCCTGACATCCAGGGCTTTTGCCTTCCCACAGAAAAGCTCTGCAGGGTACGAATCAATGGTTAACAAATCGGCTTTCGCATGGTAAGGAGCGTCGATATGCGTCCCGGTATGCATATTCGATTCAAGCCTGTATGTAACATATCCTGCATTTGGAGGTAGCTGGTCCTCAAGGATACTTGGTCTTGCCTCTCCAGGGAAAACAGGCATTTGGTGGAAGAGGGTTTGAGTGAGGTCAATTGTGGGCATGGTGGGGGGAATTCAATGGTCAATCAATAGTCATTCGATAGTCATTCAATGGTCATTCAATGGTCAATCAATAGTCATTCGATAGTCATTCAATGGTCATTCGATGGTCATTCGATGGTCATTCGATGGTCATTCGATGGTCATTCG
>JACAAZ010000010.1 GCA_013376995.1 Bacteroidota bacterium
TGTCGCTCTTACCAGCCAGGCAACCATCACCATCAATCTTACCAATGTAAATGAAGCTCCGGTTATTGCTAACCAGACATTTACGGTTGCTGAAAACTCAGTCAACGGAACTTCTGTAGGAACAGTAGTCGCCTCAGATCCGGATGCCGGCCAGATTCTCACCTATTCCATCTTCTCTGGTAATACCAGCGGGGCATTTGCAATAAATACCACAACTGGAGTGCTGACTGTGGCGAACTCAGCAGTGCTTGATTTTGAGACCAATCCAACTTTTACCCTGGTTGTCAAGGTTCAGGATAATGGAACTGTCGCTCTTACCAGCCAGGCAACCATCACCATCAATCTTACCAATGTAAATGAAGCTCCGGTTATTGCTAACCAGACATTTACGGTTGCTGAAAACTCAGTCAACGGAACTTCTGTTGGAACAGTAGTCGCCTCAGATCCGGATGCCGGACAGACATTACTGTTCTCCATAATTGCCGGTAACGTTGATAACGCATTTACCATCAATGGCCTATCAGGTGCATTGACAGTTGCAAACTCCAATGCATTGGATTTCAGCGTTAATCCTGTATTTACAATAGAAATCAGGGTCAAGGATAATGGATATGGGAACCTTTATACGGATGCGTGGGTAACTGTAAATATTTTGCAGGCTTCCAACCAAAATCCCGTTATTTCAAACCAGGCATTTTTGACCGATGAAAATTCAATAGCTGGAAGCAGCGTGGGCTTTGTTATCGCCAGCGATCCAGATCCCGGCCAAACATTATCATACTCTATTCTTTCAGGAAACAACGATGGAGCATTCAGCATCGATGCAAGTACAGGGGAATTAACAGTCGCCAACTCCTCCGCCCTTAATTTCGAAGTTAATCCTACTTTTTCTCTGACTGTTAAAGTAGAGGATAATGCTACAATTTCACTATCAAACCAGGCCATTATTACGATTGTCCTAATGGATATTAACGAAACACCGGTAATAGTTAACCAGGAGTTCAGTATTGCTGAAAATGCGCCTTATGGAACTGTAATAGGCACAGTATCAGCTTCGGATCCTGATGAAGGACAACAGCTTACTTATTCCATTTTGATGGGAAATACAAACAACGCATTCGCCATCCAGCCTGCAACAGGCGAATTGAGCGTGATCAACAGCAATATGCTTGATTTTGAAACTAACAATACATTCACACTAATAGTCAATGTTAGTGACAATGGAGCCGATAGTTTAAGCAGCCAGGCTGGTGTTATCATCCACATTACCGACCTTAACGAGTCTCCGGTAATAACTAACCAAACTTTCCAGGTTAACGAAAATGCCTCGAATGGAACTAACGTTGGAACAGTTGTAGCAACAGACCCTGATGCCGGCCAGTCCTTGAGTTTCAGCATAGAGTCAGGTAATACAGATAATGCCTTTTCTATTGATCAAAACACAGGTACACTGAGCGTAAATAATTCCAATGCTCTGAACTATCTAGTTAATCCTTCATTTGTTCTTATTGTTAGGGCTACTGATAATGGTACTGGAAACCTTTTTGCAGACGCTGAAGTAAGCATTGTAGTTTTACAATCTCTCAATCAACAGCCAATAATTACTGATCAATCATTTACTATAACAGAAAATGAAGTAAATGGAACATCAATAGGTATTGTAGAAGCATCTGATCCCGATCCCGGCCAAAGTCTTACTTATAGTATCCTGTCAGGAAATACCGGATCTGCATTTGAAATAAATCCAACTACTGGAGAACTGACAGTTTCAAACTCATCTCAACTTGACTTTGAGTCACATCCGGTCTTCCACCTGGAAATAGAAGTTCAGGACAATGGAACCGGTAATCTCAGCAACCAGGCTGTGATACAGGTCAACTTACTCGATGTAAATGAATATCCAATGATCAGTGAGCAACTTTTCAGCGTGGAAGAAAACTCTGCTGCAGGAACATTGGTTGGTACGGTGCAGGCTTCTGACCCTGATCAGGGCCAACATTTAACATATTCCATTCTTGCAGGAAACACGTTTGATGCTTTTTCCATCGATTCAAATACCGGTTCAATAACTATAGTTAATTCCCAGGCCATTGATTTCGAACTGATCCCGTCGTTCGAACTAGTTGTGCAGGTAAAAGATGATGGACAAGGACAGTTGAGCAATTTCGCTTCAATAACTATTCAGGTGATCAACCTGAATGAACCTCCCGCCATTTTCGACAAAGTTTATTATGTAGAAGAAAACTCGCCAACTGGCACTTATGTCGGGAATATCATGGCTGTAGATCCAGATCAGGGGCAAACAATTACTTATTCTATTGTATCAGGGAACCTGGGGAATGCCTTTGTCATCAATTCACATACAGGTGATATTCGAGTTGCCAATTCAGCAATGCTTGATTATGAGACTCATCCAACTTTCAACATGATAGTTCAGGCACAGGATGATGGCCCCGGCACTCTCAGCGCCAGAGCCAAAGTGACTATCTCTTTATTAAATGTCAATGAAACACCTTTCTTTGCAGACCAGGCATTCGATTTATCAAGTGATTCTCCAATGGGCGCATTTGTAGGAAAACTTTACGCCGCAGACCCAGATAGTGGCCAAAGGTTAAGTTATGCTATTACATCAGGAAATGGCGGGTCCTATTTCAGCATAAATCCTTCAAGGGGTATTCTAACACTTGCCGATACTGGTATCTTGAACCAACCAGGACCTATATCTGTCTCCTTCACTGTAACAGTTACAGATAATGGAAATCCAGGCCTCTCAACTACAGCTGAAATTACAGTTCATGTTTCAGAAGGGACTATGTCAAAGATCGTTTACATTGATCCGGAAAATAGTGATGATAAGCTTGAGAATGGCACAGAACAGCATCCATTTAATTCATGGTTTGATTTTACATTCACTGATGGGTATACATATCTTCAAAAGCGTGGCACTATTGCTTCAAATAGCAACAGCATCATTATTGACCATCGCAAGAACATCACCATAGATGCTTATGGAAGTGGCCATATTCCTGTAATTTATACCTCTCTACCTGTTTCTATGCTTGATTTATATTATAGTGAGAACAGTATAGTCAGGAATGTTGAATTTACTTCAGATGGAAGTGCAAAATCATGTATAAGTTTGCTTGACAATGATTCTACCTCCAGGTCAGTGATAGACCAATGTCACCTGCAGGGTGCTTTGATTGGAATCAATGCCACTTTACCAGGAGCAGCTCTTGACTTAAGCAGCACTACCATAGATAACATGTTGCTGGATGGCATTTTTGCTACTGAGTTCAGCAGGATATCAGTGAATAACTGCAGTATAAGTAACATAAATCAAGGATGGAGTTCCAATCCTGTTTCCCAGGCAAATTGCATAGGTCTCATCTCGGAGAACGGTATTGTCGAAATTAGCCATAACATTCTTGATCATTCTTCGACCGGGAATGGATCTTGCGTCACCATGATCGGAAAAGGAATTCATGGAACCATCACTCAAAATACGATAACAGGATCTGGCCTGGATGATAATAATGGAATAAGAATTAATTCGCAAACAGGCGAGGTATTGATTTCCTATAATTCTGTAGGACGTTGTCAAACAGGTATCAATGCTGTGGTCCGGAGAAGTTCTATATATTATAACCTCTTCAAAAATAATAATACAGCACTTGATATTCAAAAGAACAGTTCGGCAGTCATCAGCAATAATACATTTGTAGGTTCATCAGAATACTCTGTAAGAAGCCGTGCAAATTCCTCGGCAAGTTCAATTAACAACATCTTTTACCAGAATACCGTTGGATCAAAGGTTTACAATTTCGAAGGCTCATTCGTATCAGACTACAACCTTTATAACATTGAAACCCCTGAATTCCTGAATGGTACAAGTCAACTTTCAATCTGGAAAGCTTCAACCAGCCAGGATTCGAATTCCGTGGTAGGCGATCCGGTATTTGCCAACTACGACGGTGGTGATTTCCGTTTACTTGAAGGTTCCAAGGCTATTAACAAAGGTTTGAATAACGGGCAGATAGTCGATTTCTATGGGAATGCGGTACCTCGTTTCGGCACAGCAGATATAGGATTTTATGAATCGGATATTAACCCGGATGATTTACAAAAACCTGTAAACCCGCAGGACAGCACAATGGATATAGCAGTTACCGTTTATCCAAACCCGACCTCTGATAAAGTTTTCATTGATATGGAAAACCTGAATGAAAGGCCGGCAACTATCATGATTGTAGATGAAATAGGAAATACGATACTATCAACTCACAATGATGGGGAGAAAACCGTGATGATAGACTTTATGAACAGGAGCAAAGGCACTTATTTTGCCGTAGTTTCCTGTGATCAAATGACGATTACAAAGAAAATCATTGTCTTGTAATTTTTTATCAAATCATCACATCGACAAGCCGTCAACTTTTGATGGCTTGTTGCGTTTTAATAAGGGCTTATTTTGAGGAAAAGAGATAATCCCAAATTCGGAATACAGCCCAATATTGTCCCAATTTGGCAACATTACTAAAAATGTAAAATTTATGCAGATTATTTATACTTTTGATCATGAAGTAAATAAACATCTTGGCACTATCTTAGTTACTGACTTTAGAGGAATTTATAATTCGTATGATTGAAAAGAGTTTCTTTCTGTTGAATGTACGATCACCCATAACTAGACTGTTAAATTGAAGCTGGATTATCAGTTAGATAATCCATAGTCTTATTTTGTTGACCCTTAATTTCCAACAAGTAAGGAATCTATTCTCTGCAAGACTCACCAGGTCATATTTGTTTAAACATGTGACTGAAAGGGCGAAGCTGTGAAATTTGGAAAAATAACCAAAAATATTAGCCCCTGCTACTTGGCATATTGTATGAGGAGCAGCCTACGACATGAATTCAAGTTTTAGCAGATAATTAAAGAGAAATTCTACTAAAAGCCTACTTATTCAATTAAAAACCCTGGAATAAATTTGAGCATATTAAATGCTTACAGCTAACTGAAAATATTTATCATGAGAATCCATTTAAAAAAAACTGCTTTTTGGCTTCTGCTATCTGTTTCAATGATTCTGTATTCTTGTGTTTCTCAAAAAAACCTGGAATATTTACAGGATTCAAATACAACAATCAGAGAATTTAAAGAAGCTGATGTCTCAGATTACAAACTGCGACCTAATGATGAGTTGTATATCCAGATCTCAAGCCAGGATGAAGCAGCTGCAAACGTTTTCTCTGCGACCATGTCGCAATCAACGATGGGTATTGGTGGCATGCAACCTTACGGTGCATCATTGGCTGCATACTCCATCGACAGGAATGGATATTTATTATTACCCCTGATTGGCAATCTGATGGTAAAAGACAAAACTACTTCTCAAGTAAGCTCAATGTTGACAGATTCATTGAAAAGTGTTCTTAACCAACCAAATGTTGTTGTCAAATTAGTGAACCGGTATGTAACGGTTTTGGGAGAAGTGCGCATTCCCGGGCATGTACCTTATGCTCAGGAAAAATTTACAATTTTTGAAGCACTCGGGTTAGCCGGAGATTTCAGCCCACTTGCAAACCGGAATGAAGTTATACTGGTAAGAAATGAAGAAGGAAAAAACATAAGAGTAACCCTGAATCTTTCCAAATCAGATATCCTGGCTTCTGAGTATTATTACCTTAGGCCTAATGACCTTGTGTATGTTAAACCGCTAAAGAAAAAAATGATGCGAATGCGGGATCCTCTAACCAATAATTTATTATCCAGCATTTCATTGGTCTTTTCCTTGGTATCAACAGCATTGTTAATTTACACAGTAGTTAAAAAATAATTCAATTTCAGGCAAAAATGTCTACACAACCCAATTTACAATTACAACAAGACAATGACTTTAAGAAGATAGCGGAGCTAGTGCTCAGGAACTATATTTTCTTTCTTTCGAGCCTAATATTAGCATTGGGCCTTGCTTTTGTATTGAATATCTCTACAGTTCCAGTTTATCAAATAACGTCAAGTGTTTTAATCAAAGAGGATTCCAAACAAGGTGGTGGCGGTATGAATGATTTTTTGAACAGTAGCTTGTTTGGTAAAAATCAGAACTTCGAAAATGAATTATGGACCCTTCAGTCAACACCTGTTATTGAGCAAACAATCAAGAACCTTGATCTCTCTGTAAGCTATTTTCGGAAAGAGCGGTTCATGGAAATTGATGCATATAAGGAGGTTCCTTTCAAAGTTCTCTATTCTAAAGATCATTTACAGCCGCTGAATGTCAGATTTAATGTCACATTCCAGTCACCCAATAAATTTACTCTTGAATCCCAGGGTGAAAACATACCTCTATACATTTATAGCAAGAACGAATATGTGCGGCATAAGGATAACTGGGCTTTTCAATGGAATGGTACCATCGGTAAACTGATTGAGACAAAAGATCTCTCCTTCATGATTGAACTGGATAGCACCATAGATTTTAGCAGGGAGAATTATTCGAAATTCAGTTTTGAATTTATTGATGAGAACTCTCTCATTGGTGTATATAAAAATAAATTCTCATTCAATATAATAGACAAAAAGGCGACTGTCATTGAGATTAGTGCTTTGTCAGAGTCTACTCAAAAGGGAATAGACCTCGTTAATGAACTCATGAATGTTTATTCAACGGAAAATCTTAACCGCAAAAATCATATTGCCAGTATAACCATTGACTATATTGAAAAACAACTTGGTGAAATTTCAGACTCATTAAATCTCACTGAAGAAAATCTTCAGCGTTTCCGCTCAAGCAATCAACTTCTTGACGTAGCTCAACAGGCAACCGGGATAACAAATCAGTATCGTGATCTGCAAAATCAATTAGCAGAAATTGTTTCCAAGAAACGATATTATGATTATGTTTCAGATTATATAACTAAAAATGATGATTTCTCTAATATGATTCCTACAGCATCTATGGGAATCAATGACCCGATCTTGAATAACCTGATGCTTGAATTAACTACGGCACAGGCTCAACATTCAAATTTATTGGAAAATAAGCAGGAGAAAAATCCTCTAGTCAAAAAATTGGAGATTCAGATAGCCAACATCCGAAAAACCATCATTGAAAATATTTCTGCAGTACGTCAAACTACAAATATTTCGATCGATGAGTTGAATAAACGTATAAATAAAATCGCGGGCCAAATCAGTAATCTTCCTAAAACCCAGAGGGAACTTGGTGGTATTGAACGTAAGTATCGCTTGAATGATGCTATTTACAACTATTTACTTGAAAAACGTGCGGAAGCCAAAATCACGAAAGCATCCAATTTGCCGGATGATGTGATTCTTGAACCAGCCATGACTACAGGTAAAATATCGCCAAACACCAAAAAGAATTATATTCTTGCGTTTATCCTTGGGTTAGGAATTCCATTCGGCTTTTTCATTTTGAAAAGCACTTTAAATGATAAACTTGTAGCTACTGACAACATCGAACAACTTACTGATGTTCCGGTAGCAGGCAAAATCATTCACAATACCAAGAAAACCAGGAATGTAATGTTCGAATTCCCAAAATCATCAATAGCTGAGTCATTCCGGGCGCTTCGAACTAATCTCGAATTTTATTTAAAAGGTGGAAATGCTCGAAAAGTAATACTCGTAACCTCATGTATTGAAGGAGAAGGGAAATCGTTTAATGCCTTGAATATCGCAATGAGTTACGCGCAGTTGGGTCGAAAAACCATATTACTTGATTGCGACTTGAGGAAAGTAACCAGTTACTTTAATCAAGAGAATGAACTTATCGATGGTATCAGTTCCTATCTAATCGAAAAGAGCTCACTTAATAAAATAATCATGCATTCCCCGCATGATAAACTGGATTATATCAATTCCGGTCCGGTGCCTCCAAACCCTTCAGAATTACTGGCACTTGATCGAACAAAGGAACTGATATTCGAACTCAGGGATCAATATGATTATATCATTATTGATACTCCTCCATTAGCCCAGGTTACTGATGGATATCTGCTGATAGATTATGCCGACATTAAAGTAATTGTTGCCCGATACAATTATTCCAAGAAAAAGATTTGTTCGCTTATATTGAGGGACCTGAAGAAAAAGAAAATTGAAAATATTTGTATTGTATTGAATGACAATCGCATAAACATGGAACAATATGGATATGGGTATGGGTACAATAAGAATCAGTAAACTAAAAATTAATTCCTGACATTAAATTAATGGCAAATCTAAGATCAGCAGTTATTGATCTGTTCAAAAAATATTTCACCCAAGGGCATGAGAGAAGTGTTAAAGCTAAGAAAAACATATTCTTTTCCTTCTTCATTAAGGGGATTAGTATAGCAATCAGCCTGGTACTTGTACCATTGACTATCAACTACGTCAATCCTACCAGGTATGGTATATGGCTGACACTTAGCTCAATTGTTGGATGGTTTAGTTTTTTTGATATTGGATTAACCCAGGGATTGCGCAACAAGTTCGCAGAAGCAAAAGCCAAGGGAGATTATGAGACTGCGCAGGTATACGTAAGCACCACATACGCTGTGCTTACTATTATCTTTATTCTTGTGTGGTTAATCTTTCTGGTGGTGAATCAATTTCTTGACTGGTCTAAAATATTGAATATTTCACCTAGCATGAGACCAGAAGTTACAATTTTGGCTGTGATGATATTTACCTATTTCTGTATAAATTTTGTTCTCAGAATAATCACAACATTAATTGTAGCCGACCAGCAACCTGCAAAATCAACACTTATAGATGTTTTAGGGCAGGTCCTAACCCTGCTGTTGATCTTTATTTTAGTAAAAACAACAAAAGGCTCGCTTACCTTATTGGGGATAGTTTTATGTGTCTCACCCATAATAACCATTACTGTTGCCAATATAATATTCTTTAAAAGAGAGTTTGCACGATTTCGCCCCATGATCTCTAAGATCAAGTTTAAGTATGCAAAAGATCTTTTCAATTTAGGTGTTATCTTTTTCGTAATCCAGGTTACCTCGATTATACAGTATCAGACAGCCAATATTATCATTGCACAGAATTACGGAGTAAAGGAGGTTACCTCATACAATATTGTCTACAAGTATTTTGGAGTATTATTGATGGTAAGTACAATCTTTCTGGCACCTTTCTGGTCGGCATCCACAGAAGCATATTTCAAAGACGAAATCCAATGGATTAAAAATGGAATTAAGAAATACAACCAGTTAAATATTGTACTCGTACTTGGAAGTATTATTATGCTTGCACTATCAGGAATTGTATATCGTCTCTGGCTTGGCAAAGGGACTGTGGATATTGGATTTACCCTTTCATTCTGGGGATTTGTCTATTTTAACGTAATAATATTCGGATCAAAATATGTTTATTTTCTGAATGGAATCAATGCTTTGAGAATACAGTTCATATCCAGTCTTATAAGCCCATTCCTTTATGTAGCTGTCGCCCTGATATTGATTAAGTTCTACCATCTTGGGATGTATTCTATTTTTATTGCTTCCATAATCGCTAATGTTAATGCAATAGTATTAGCACCAATTCAGTATTATCAAATAATAAACAGGAATAAAAAGGGAATCTGGATACGATGACTTTGACAAGTTGGCTGAAAGCGGCAGATAATACTGAATTGAGTGATATTTTGGATAGCCGTTCAGGTTGTTTGCAGCAACTCTAAAAGCGCAGTGGATTTATCTCAATTTGTCCATAACTCCATTATTCATTAGATATAATAATCATCTCCTTTTCTGCATTTTCAGAATAGCAGATAGTTGGAGAGGATATGAACTCATATTGGGCAACAGGAAATAGCCATCAAGAGAATTAATCATTTACATGACTGAAGATCAGGAAGAAATAAATGAAATCACCTCGCTAACCGAGCCAAATAAAGCAATTCATTATTTCTGGTTAGGCTTTATCATTACCACGGTGAACTATACGCTGATGGTATGTTATAGCACGCCCAACAAAACATTCATCTATTTCCAGATCCTTGGAATTCTGATCTTAGTCTCAGCTTCATTAAAACTCGTTAAATTCAATATCAAGAATAAGTACCTGAAAACCGTATTTATTCTTTACCTGATTTGGGCAGCTATAACCGTATTAAGAGGCTTTAGCATGAACAAGGATTACCTTATGATTTTTCTTGTAAACGCATATTCCGGCATATTTCTTTACCTGGCACCATTGATTCTTCTAATTCCGTTGAACTTGATTTACATCAAGAAATTGTTTAACACCATTATTGTAATCAATATCATATACTTACTTTGTTCCCTGTTTTTTATCGGGCAACTCCTGGGTTCTGACAGCGAATCAGGGCAACAGATCCTTGAAAATTTAGCCAGGTTTCTAAGCATACCCTGTGGATTTATCTTACTGCTAAATTCATATCAGTCAAAAGGCCGAAATATAATACCTCTCATAACGCTTTTATTGACATTGCTTTTTGCCGTTGCCAGGGCAAGAAGAGGATTACTTTTCGTCACATTGAACATTGGCGTTTTTTCATTCCTTTTCTACTACTATGCTAATAAAGGAAATCTTCTAAAGAGGTTTCTTCCTTTAGCGCTATTGCCATTTTTCCTTGTATATGCATCAAAGTTTGTTGAAACCAATAAAACTAATTTTTTAGGGAATCTCTACGACCGGTTGGATGAAGATACCAGGTCAGGTGTTGTGGAGTGTTACCTGCTGGATATGGGAAGCAATGATTGGTTAATAGGAAGAGGAATTAATGGTGAGTACTTTTGTCCGCTTTTCCCTGATAGCAATACCGATTACAGGGATTCTATTGAAAATGATTTTCTTCAAATCATTTTAAAGGGCGGAATTGTCAGTCTCGGCATCCTGCTTCTCATTGGTATTCCGGCAGCCATCAAAGGACTGTTTTTTTCGAACAACTTACTTTCAAAGGCAGCGGGTCTTTGGATCATATTCTGGATAGTAAACATGTACCCTACCACAGTGACTGCCTTTTCATTGAATTACCTTATAGTCTGGATGTGCTTTGGTATTTGCTTCTCACCTGAAATCAGGAGGATGCCGGATGATACAATCAAGGATTTTCTACAGAATTACAGCACAAAACTATTAGTCTGACATAACTCTTCTTTAAAAAGACATTTGAATTCCCAAATGCAAACATCTATTACAGGATTTCTAAAATCCAGTGCACTAAACCCTGCAATATGAAAATACTCTGGTTCACCAATACACCCTCCCTTGGAGCAATTCATCTGAATGCCAAAGGAATCGGAGGCGGTTGGATTGAATCATTGGAGGCAGAAATAGTAAAATCCCCGGAAATTGAGTTAGGTATAGTATTCAAATTTCCAAATACTTCTGTTAAAGAGTTCATCGATGGAAAAACAACCTATTTCCCTGTTAACAATAAGCCTGCTAAAGGCAAGTTCAGGAAGATGTTTGACCGCTTGTCTCACAGAATCGTTAACGAAGAATATATCCCGGAATATCTGCGAATAATCCAACAATTCAACCCTGATATTATTCATATTTTCGGAACAGAGAGTGATTTTGGCTTGATCAATTACAAGATTTCAATTCCCTGTATTATTCATATCCAGGGAAACTTAAATGTAATCTCTCACAAATGGTATAGCGGCATTTCCCTGTTTTCACTCCTCCGGTATTCAAAAAAAACAATGTTACTGAGGGGATATGGACTAATCCACGACTACATTGTATGCAGGAAAGAAGCTGAAAGGGAAAGGATAATATACAAAGCTTGCAGGTATTTTATGGGGAGAACTGACTGGGACAGAAGAATAGCGTTGGTGCTTTCACCAGGTTCCAGCTATTATCATTGCGACGAACTCATACAAATGCCATTTCATTTGAGTAAATGGAGCTTTAATACTTCGAAAGAGTATACTATCTTTTCGACAATCAGGAGCAACATATACAAGGGACTTGAAACCATTTTTGAGTCAATGGAACTTATAAATCAAAATTTCCCTGCCCAGATTATTCGGTGGAAAATAGCCGGGATTAAACCAGAAGATGAGATAGCCAATATTCTTGAACGGAAGAATAAAAAAAGATTTTCCGATATAAATATTCAGTTCCTGGGATCACTGCAGACTGACGAACTAATTTCAGAATTGCAGCTTGCCAATCTCTTTGTTCATCCTACTCATGCTGACAATAGCCCCAATAGCCTATGTGAGGCTATGTTACTTGGTATGCCGGTTATATCAACTTATGCTGGAGGTATACCAAGCCTGATAGATGATAAGTTTGAAGGATTATTAATCCAGGATGGAGACCCATTTGCTCTGGCAGGTGCCATTATGGAATTAATTAATGACACAGAATATGCAATCAAGCTGGGCGCCAATGCAAGAACAAGAGCAAGGAAAAGGCACAATCCTGAAGCGATTACCAATACTGTACGGAGCATTTATCAGGCTATAGTAATTCAAGAGAATACTGGAAACGTCAATTAGCCGTCAACCGATTTGAATGAGACAGGTTCATCACTTCAACAAATACAATAGCCTGTCATGTTAGATTCTGTCTGGAATATGAATTTAAAAAAGCATCTATATTAACATCAGTTGATATGTTCGGAAGCTTAAAATATCGGTTCAATCAACTCACGGAGGACCACGGCAGCTGGTGGACAAATAAGTACCATCATTTGAAGATGAAGGTATTCCGCGCCTATTCTGGTTTTTTTGCAAATATACAATGCACTGTCAAAGGAATTAAACTCGGACATGGAACTGAATTCTATGGCCAACCATTCTTCCATCGGTATCCACATTCAAATATAATGTTTGGTGACAATTGTACAATTCGATCCGACCAAACTTCAAATCAGATAGGTGTGAATCACAAATGCATCCTTTCGACTCATAAAAAGGGGGCCATACTCAGGATAGGCAATAATTGTGGTCTAAGTGGTGTAAGTATAGGAGCAGCAATGGAAATCAGCATAGGCAATAATGTTTTGTTTGGAGCAAATGTAATTGTCACCGATTGGGATTGGCATGAGGACAGAATTGATTCTCAACCGGCTCCGGTCATTATACACGACAATGTTTGGATTGGAGTAAACAGCACAGTACTTAAAGGTGTAACCATAGGAGAAAATAGCATTATAGGGGCAAACAGCCTGGTAGTAAAAGATATCCCTGCTAATGTTATTGCAGGAGGAAATCCTTGTAAGGTCCTCAGAACCAAATAAAAGTTAATGAGTATTATCATTTTTGGCGATCTATTTACTTTTCCGGATGGTAATGCTGCTACTAACAGGGTATATACCTATGCCAGGGGATTTGCTGAAAACGCTGAAACAACTCATGTAATCTGTTTTCGCAATGATTTTGGAGTATTATCATCAGGCGATAATGACGGGATTTCCTTTTATCATCCATTCAGCCAAAAAAGCAGAAGCAACTATCTACTAGTCAGGAGATGGCAAAAATTCGAAAAATTTATTCAGACCTATCGTATTCTTAAAAGTATCTCAAAAATTGAAAAAATTGAAGCGATTAATATCTGGACTAACCTCCACACAACATTGCTTTTTGGTTGGTTCTTAAGCCGGATTTTTCGTGCCCGCTTGATATTCGAATGCAGTGAACATCCTTTAAATACCTTTCATAATCATACTATCAACAGGCGGATCGGATTGTTAAAGTTCAAAATAGAATCTGGTTTATGCGACGGCGTATTATGTATATCGAAATATCTAATGGATTTCTATTCAACAAATGGAGTTGCGGATCATAAGCTATTATTAGTTCCCAGTACTGTTGAACCAGCCAGGTTCGCAAGGAAGCCTGAAAGTCCATTAAACTATAAGTACATAGGATATTTTGGCTCTCTATCGTTTGAAAGGGATAATGTTGACAATCTGTTGAAAGCATTTGCATTAATCAAAGATAAACACCCTGAAATCCGCCTTGTTCTTGGCGGTTTTTGCAATCAAACTGAAAAGGCTCAAATTGATGAGTTGATTTCACTGCTGGGAATCAGTGAAAAAACGGCAGTGATTCAATACCTAAGCCGGAAAGAGATTGTTCAGTATATCGTTCATGCAGAAATCCTTGTAATGGTTCGAAGCAACAATATTGAATCCAATGCATCTTATCCTTCAAAACTAACTGAGTACATTGCTGCCGGTGTTCCGGTTATTTCAGTAAATACAGGTGAGATTTCCAATTATCTTAAGGATGGTGTCGATATTTTGCTGGTGGAGCCTGAAAATCATGAAGCACTCGCATCAAAAATTGAGTTTGTAATTGACAATTATGCTGATGCACTTGAAATTGCAGTAAAAGGACAGCAATTGACCAAAACTGTTTTCAACTACAGTTTCCAGGCCAAAAGAATGATTGATTTTATTAATCACTTGTAGTTCCTGGTATGTCAGAATCCACTCCTTTGGTGACTGTAATCATGGCAACCTATAACAGGGCTGGAACCATAGAACGCGCAGTTGAAAGCGTTTTAAATCAAACATATACAAATCTTGAGCTGCTTATCATAGATGATGGATCAATGGATAATACGCTTCAAATACTGAGAAAATATACCGATAGCCGGATCCGCATCATTAAACACGAGCACAACCAGGGTGTTACAGCTGCCAAAAATACAGGCTTAAGAAACTTAAAAGGAGAATGGTTTACAACCTTTGATTCCGACGATGAAATGATGCCGGCAGCTATCGAGACGATGCTGGCAGTCACACATACAGTTAATCCCGGAATCAGTGTTGTTCAATGCAATACTTTTAATCATGCCTCTCAATCCCTATCAGGAACAGGATTGGAGAAAGATGGATATATCGATTCGGATATCATTGCTTCTAAATGTAAGGGTGATTTCTGGGGCCTCCTGAAATCAAGCCTGCTCAATGGGAATCTCTTCAATGAGTATCTCTCGGGGTATGAAAGCACCTTGTGGTTTAAGCTTTATTCAAAAGCAACTATCTTTTACATTCATAAGCCACTCAGCATTATCTATACAGAAGGGTCTGATCGAGTATCTGTTAAGAAATTCAATTTGGAGAGAGAAATAAGGCATTATAAAAACCTTATTATCGAGACGACATACCTGGAAGTGATTAAGAAAAATAAACCATGGGAATTTAATGTTATTTCCAGGAATGGAGTGCTGTTAATGCTCGCATCAGGAAATAAGCCAATAGCAATGCAGTATTACGAAATGCTTAATAATTCCGATCGCAAGCTTTTGATTAAAACAGCCATGCAAATACCAATGCTTGCCCGGCTGTATGTTTATTACAGGAAGTTTAAAACACTTCGATAAGTTCATTGGTTGTAATAAATCCGGGCCATTTATAAATCTCTCCCAAGAATCATTGAATCCACCTGAATAAGGATACTGAAAGGGAGATTGACCATGGTCCTGCACTGATTACCGATCTGAAAGCATGGAATTTATTCTAACGATAGATACTGAAGCCGATAACCAATGGGATCATGGGAGAGACCTCTCTCTTGAGAATATTAAGTATATCCCAAGATTCCAGGAATTATGCGACAAATATCAAATCCGTCCGACCTACCTGGTTACTTCAGAGGTTTGTTTGGATGAATATTCCAGGAGTATTTTCAGATCATACCTACAAAATCATCGCTGTGAAATTGGTGCACACCTGCATTCCTGGACCACAGGCCCTTTCAGGGACGAGAACGGATTAAGGTTCAACGATAAGCAGCATGCCTTTGCGTATGAATTACCTGCAGAACTGTTAAATGAAAAGATTGCAACATTAACTTCCCAGATTAAGGATGGTTTTGGAGTGCAAGCTGTTTCATTCCGATCAGGCAGGTATGGATTCAATAAAGAAGTTGCTAAAATACTTGTGGACCATTCATACACGATAGATTCTTCGGTAACTCCATTTGTAAGTTGGACAACACACAAAGGAATTTCCGGTTTAGCAGGAGGACCGGATTTCATGGATGCATCACCAAAGCCTTATAAATATTCGTTTGAGAATGGTATACTGAATGAATTGCCCATTACAATTTTACCTACAGCATACCCATTTTCAGTCAACCATGCACTGGCCAGGAAATATATAAGGAATGTACAGTCAAATATTATTCTAAAACTATTAAAAAAACTGGTATTTGGAATTCAGCCACGATGGCTGAGGCCTTATACCAGGGTAAAATTGGCCCAATTCGAATCACTTATCAAACAAGCATCTTCATTGGAATTGCCCTATCTGGTAATGATGTTCCACTCAAGCGAGCTGATGCCAGGAGGATCTGCCAATTTTCCTGATGAGTCATCTATTGATTACCTGTATAAGCTTCTTGAAGAACTCTTTATAAGATTGGCTCAACTAAATATACCTTCGTCTACTCTATCAGAAGCAGGGCTAAAACTATAAAATGAAAATTTGTTTCTGGGGAGACATATCAGGTGCATTAAAAGGCAAGACTACCGGCGGGGGAGAACTCCAGGTTGCATTGCTTGCAAAAGCACTGGCACTTAACGGAAATGAAGTATTCATTGTCGATCCATTTACGAAAGAAGGGTTTACAACTTCCGAAGGAGTGACTGTAATCACAGTACCCGGGTGGAATGATGGAATCCGGGGTATACGACTGTTTAAACACCGAATACCGGCTTTATCAACTGCCCTAAAATCTGTAAAAGCTGATTTCTATTACGTACGAATGAGGTCCTACTTCAATTACCTGTCCTACAAAGCAGCTAAGAAGGTTGGAGCCCGGTTCATCATGGCAATTGCTTCAGACCTTGATTTATTAGGGTTCTCATTAAAATTCAGGTATTCGTACAAGCCGCATTTCAATCTATATAAACTTCTTGCAGTTCAAATTCCCAGCGATGTCATATTCTCGTTTCTCGCCAGGAGGGCTGACATCCTGCTACGGCAACATCGCGGGCAAACTATAGATCACCTGAGGTTAAAGGGAAAGACAGCTATCTTTCCGAACGTGATTGAAACCTTTACCCCCATTATACAAGTAAAAGACAAACAGGATTACTTTGTTTTTGCCGGAACTATAAATATGCTGAAAGGAGCTGACAAACTCCTCGAACTATTGGGCAAACTTGAAAAGAAATGCAAGCTGATCATTATCGGGCAGGCAAGGGATTCAAAATCACAGGAAATTTATACATCGCTGGCGAAATTTGAAAATGTAACCCTTAAAGGCAGGTTGCCACATTCGGAGACCCGTGAATTAATTGCTGGTTCAAAAGCACTGATCAGCACATCCTATTTTGAAGGGTTCCCCAATGTTTTCCTCGAAGCATGGGCTAGCGGTGTTCCTGTCATTTCGCTAAATGTGAATCCGGGAGGAATTATTCAGGAAAATCAGCTTGGGATCTTCTGTAACGGAAGCCTTGAAAGCATGCAGAAATCAATGGAAGAATTTGACCCGGCATCTTTTGATGAAGCCAGGATCATGTCCTATGTGAACGAGAATCATGATTTTGGTCAAATGGGGAAAAGGTTTATGAAAATTATCAATTTCTGAACAGTGATTATATGTGTGGAATAACAGGCATAGTATATTTTGATAAGGATAGAGTTGTTGAGCCTTCAGAACTGAAGCATATGACTGATGTCATTGTCCATCGGGGGCCTGATGATGAAGGATTTTTCATTGATAATAATATTGGGTTAGGATTCAGGAGATTAAGCATAATCGACCTAAATACAGGCCATCAGCCACTTTCGAACCATGATGGCTCACTACAGATTGTATTTAACGGAGAGATTTATAATTACCAGGAAGAGCGGGACTCACTGTTACGAAAAGGCTATAATTTCAGGACTGCTACAGATACCGAGGTAATCCTGCACCTTTACGCCGAATATGGCGAAAAATGCCTTGAACATCTCAGGGGCATGTTTGCATTCGCCATCTGGGATAAAAACCGGAATAAACTGTTTTGTGCCAGGGATCGATTTGGAATCAAGCCATTTCATTATTACCATGATAAAGAGAAGTTCATTTTCAGCTCAGAACTCAAGTCCATCAACAATTATCATGGTTTGGACAAAACTTTATCGCCGGAAGCATTGGATTCCTACTTTGCTTTTGGATATATCACCAGCAACCTGTCTATTTATAAAAATATCCACAAACTCGAAGCCGGGAATTTCCTTGTGATCAACCTTGAACAGAAAGGTTCTATAGAAATAAAGCCTTACTGGGACCTCTCATTTAATCCTGATTTCTCCAAAACTGAGAAGCAGTGGGCGGAAGAAATTGATTCTGCCCTGAATGAAAGTGTTAAACTTCATATGATTTCTGATGTGCCGTTGGGTGCTTTTTTGAGTGGAGGGATTGATTCAAGTTCTGTTGTTGCTTTGATGACCAAAAATTCAGTTGCACCCATCAAAACCTTCTCCATCGGTTTTAAGGAGCAGGAATTTGATGAACTGGTTTTTGCAAGGGAAATAGCTCAAAAGTATCATTGTGAGCATCATGAGCAAATATTGGAGCCGGAATCGATTTCACTTCTGCCAATGATGGTTGGAGCTTATGACGAGCCATTTTCCGATTCCTCTGCAATCCCCACCTATTATGTGTCGAAACTTGCACGGCAGTTTGTCACAGTAGCTCTTTCAGGGGATGGCGGGGATGAACTATTTGCAGGCTATAACACCTATCTTTCATTTAAACGCTTGTTTGAGCACCCGCTAAATTTCGATTCGCCCCTGATGAGTAAAATGTTGTGGGGTACCGCACATAAGCTTCTGAACCAGCGGGCCAAAGGAAAATATTCTTCTTTCTTCCTTTCTAAGGATAAAAACTCATTGGGAGCATATTCATATTTGTGGTCGATTGAAGAAAGGAAAAAACTGATCCTTCCCCATTTGCAGGATATCCGGAGCGATATTGCATCCGAGGAATTTAAAGTGGGTATCTTGAAGCGGGGATATTCTGACGACTTTATTACCAGGATGCAGGCATTGGATCTTAAGACTTATATGGTTGACAGTGTTTTAACCAAAGTTGACAGAGTAAGCATGTTAAACTCACTGGAAGTCAGGGTTCCAATACTCGACCACAAGTTTGCTGAATTAACTTTCCGCATCCCTCCTCACCTTAAATTGAACGGATTTAACCAAAAATACATTTTTAAAAAATCCATGTCGAAATACCTTCCGGACAGTATCCTGAAGCATCCAAAGCAAGGATTTGGAATTCCCCTTTCTCATTGGTTCAAGGAAGATCTGAACACTTATATCAAGGACATTTTGTTATCAAATGATGCAAATTATACGCAATATCTGGATTCTACTGAAGTGAGGAAATTGGTCAGGAGAAATGATATTGGAAAAGGAGATCAATCAAATAGAATCTGGTCACTATTGTTTTTTGAAGAATGGCTAAAACAGAACCCAAGAAGATAAAGATCCTGTTCTTTATTGACAGCTTACGCTCGGGTGGGAAAGAAAGGAGATTAACAGAACTCCTGAAGGTCCTGGCTCTTGAGAAGAATATTGAATCGGAATTAGCTGTAATGAGCAATGAAATCCACTACAAGGAAATCATTGAACTGGGTATTAAGATTCATTACCTTGTAAGAAATCCCAAATGGGACCCCGGGATATTTTTTTCCTTTCATAAGATTTGCAAAGAATTCAAACCGGATATTGTTCATTGCTGGGACAGCATGACTGCCATCTATGCAATTCCCGCCTGCAGGTTGCTCAAAATCCGTTTTGTAAACGGAATGATCATCGTAGCACCTCACAAACTGAGTTTTTTCAGTAAGCAAAAGCAACGTGCTCTTATCACTTTTCCATTTTCAGATGTAATCGTCAGCAATTCGCATGCAGGCCTTGCAACGTATGGCGCTCCTGCTGATAAAAGTGTTTGCATTCACAATGGCTTCAATTTCGACAGGATCAATTCAATCAATCACAAAGACATTATCCTTAAGGAGTTAAATACAGGATCCAAGCTTTTAGTGGGAATGGTAGCATCTTTTTCCGTTAAGAAGGATTACAAAACTTATTTTGCCGCTGCCAGGCTGATCCTCAGCAAAAGGAAAGATGTGGTATTCCTTGCAATAGGCAGCAGCACGGATTCACAGGATGCTAAAGCACATATACCCGACGACCTTAGTTCAAATTTCAGGTTACTTGGCAAACGTGATAATGTAGAATCCTATGTCAATGTTATGGACATCTGTGTATTATCAACCTTTACTGAAGGAATCTCCAATTCCATCCTTGAATATATGGCGCTTGGAAAGCCCGTAATTGCAACCTCAGGCGGTGGGACTGTAGAAATTGTACAGGACAAGGTTACTGGTTTTTTAGTTCCGGAATCTGACCCCGAGGCTCTTGCATCTGGGATCGAACAATTAATGAATGACCCGAAGTTGAGAGAAAATATGGGAACAGCTGGAAAAACCAGGGTTGAAGAAGAATTCTCTATTCATAAAATGGCTGAGCGTTTCTTAACCATATACAAAGCTGAATAATCACACTCGTGAAAAAAGTACTGGTAATCACAGAAGATATTTCGAAACCTATTGATGAGGGTGTCAAGAAGTTCTCTTTTTATCTTGTTAAGTTCTTTGATTCATCTCCAGGTGAAGCGCTTATATTTTCCAGGACAACAAACGAAGATGTCACTGAGATTCACTCTCTTCCCGGAAACAGACTGTTTTTTTCGTTTTCATTTTTTTCAAAGATCTCTAAGTTCCGACCCGAAGCATTGGTTTATGTGCCCGCATCCTCTTCCACTATGATGAGCTTTATCCGGCTTGCAATAATAACCTCTGTTAGCAGGGTCAGATTCAGTATCATGATTAGCGTGCAGGAACGGAGACATAGTTCATTAGCGAAGAGGATCATCAGATTGTTAAAGCCAGACCAGTTGGTTGTCCTATCGCGGAAAGAAGCGGATTATTATGAGAAACTGGGGATGAATTGTATTGCAAGTCCTGTAGGAGTAAATACAGACAAGTTTTTTGAAGTATCAACCGAACAACAAATTGCTATCCGAAAGAAGCTTCAATTGCCCCTGGAATCAAAAATTGCGTTACACGTTGGTCACATAAAAAGAGGCAGGAACCTTGAGTTGTTGAAAGGTTTGTTAGAAATAGGCTACCAGGTGGTTGTCATCGTCAGTACACGCTTTGAATCAGATAATGAACTGAAAACCGAGCTTGAAAACGCCGGTTACAGATTTATAACTGACTATATTGAAAGTATTCAGGAATATTACCAGGCCTGTGATATATATGTATTCCCGGTTGAATCCGCCACGAATGCAATGGAATTCCCTGCCTCAGTGCTGGAGGCCATGTCATGCAACAAACCTGTTCTGACAACTCATTTTGGAGGTATTGATAGTTTCCTTTTTGAAACCAACTGGTTTAAATATTTCGATTCGGAAAAAGAGCTGCTTGATAAAGCGGCAATTTTTGAAAAGCATCCTAAATGTGAGAATCGACAATTGATACTTGAACAGTTTTCATGGAATGGCGTTTACAAGAATCTGTTCATAAAGAATAAGCTGATATGATAATTTATTTGACGGGGATTGATGGAGCAGGTAAATCAACCATTATGCAAAGCATGGTTGAGCAAATATTTCCAAATGAAGAGATTGTTACAATATGGGCCCGATACCGCCCCAGGATGGTTAAAATGTTAATTTCCCGTTTTAAGAAAAAATATATTTCCGAGGATAATAACGGGCAGGCAGTCAATCAACAGGAATACTCCGACTGGCATTTATTCAAGAAGAAAATTACAGGTTGGAAAGTAATTTCCAGAACTATTTTCCTGCTCCAGTCTGTCGATTACCTTGCACAACTTATGAAAGTAAGGAAGATTATCAATCAGAATAAGGGTAAAACGATCATTATCGACCGGTATACACTTGATTTCATAGTAGATCAAACCATCAATCATGGGAACATTGAGAACCACTTTGTCACTCGTATATTCCTTAAGAAATTATACGAGCTGGACCGTATATTCCTGATCACGGTAAATGAAACTGTTGCTTTCGAAAGGAAAAACGACATCCCTTCAATTGAGTACCTGCGCGAAAGGAGTATGCTTTATACCCATTATATGCATAAATTACCCAATGGTGTGATCATCGACAACAATAAGAATATTGATGAGGCGCTGAACAAAATCAAGTCTTATTGTGTCATATAACGAAAACAAAGCATGAAGATTCATCTAATTGGTATTGATGGCCTCGAAACCAGCATTATCGATCATTATATAAAAGACTTACCTAATTTCAGGAGGATCAGGGAGAAAGGCTCATTACTTAAAGCCAATTCCGTGTACCCTGCTGACTCAGTCCCAGCCTGGCTTACCATATATACAGGGTTGAATCCCTCCGTTCATGGAATTATCCGCGGGAAGGATTATGTGGAGAGTGTTGAAGATTTTGAAAAAAGGAACAATTTCCAGCTTGCCGGAAGTACTTTCTGGGATAAGCTTGGCAAAGATGGCATGAAGTGCCTTATTCTAAATCCCTACCTGGCTTACCCTGTCTGGCCGGTCAACGGGATCATGATAGCAGGTCCGGCTTTCGTGGAAGGATCGACTGACACATACCCCAAAAATCTTCCCTGCGATGCAAGGGTTTATGGTGGTTATAAACCCATCGGACGTATGAGCCAACTGGAAGCAAATATGGAAGATGCTATTTCAGATACTGAAGCCTTATGGAAAGAATATGAATTACATAATGCTTCCGGCGACTTCAACCTTTCATTTGTCCTTTTCACTACACTGGATCGGATTCAGCATTACACCTGGCGCTTTTATGACAAGCAGGATCCCCTGTATGAAGAGAATGCTGTCCTTTCGGCTTTTATACCCAGGATGCTGAAGTTTTTCGATGAGAAATTGGGCAAATTGATGGATCAAATGGGTGAGGATGATCACCTTGTTATGATAAGCGATCATGGATTTGGACCCAGGCCATACAAACTGATTAATTTCAACGAACTCTTGAGGCAGAAAGGATTTCTGAAACTGAAGGAAGGAGCATCCAATATGGATGTGAAGTTCAAACAGAAACTCAGGAATGTAACGATAAAAACTTTATCGAAATTGAAGATCCTTGATCTCGTTTCATTGGTTTTGAGGAACTTCAGCTATTTCAAAAAATACAAGAAGTCGGATTTCATCATTGACAAGGTGAATTCCAAATGTTATATCGATGAAAACTTCAGCGGCAAAAAGCCGTATTGCGGTTTCAACTTTGGCGAACAGGTCAAAAACAGTTCCGCCGAAGTGAAGGCTGCCGTTCTTGAAGAAATCCGGGAGCTCATGATGAACACACCTGAAATCCCGACACCCAGGTGGATCAAATTCAATTACGAGGTATATGAAGGAAAATACCACGACAGGTACCCTGACATCTGTATGGAATTACCCAAAGAATATGGGGTTGAGTTTGACCTGTTCAACGATATTATTACAGAAAGTGTTACCCATTATAAGATTTCAGGTGGCCACTATGACGCCGGGACTTTTGGCTATTATTCCAGGAATGGAAACAAGCCGGATATCAAGTCATTGGATAATTTCCACAACTTTATATTATCGCTTGCCGGTCGTTGACCGAGCTGAGCCCAAGAAATGAAAATCCTTCTGATCAACAGCTATCATTACAGAAAGGGCGGAGCTGATGCTGTGTACTTCAATACTGCCAACCTTTTAAGACAGAATGGGCATGAAGTGTACTTCTATAGCACGGTTAGTGATCAGAACCTCCCGGCTAATGAAGAATCGTATTTCGCTCCTTATTTGGACTTCAGGAAAATGCAGTTCAAGGAGAAACTATCTAACTGGAAATCATTCATTTATAACCGCCAGGCCCACGACCAGTTGCTGGATTTTCTGGAAACAGTGAAACCAGATGTTGCACATATACATCTTTTCCTGGGATCTCTTTCATCTTCGATCCTCCAGGCATTAAAAAGGATGAAGATCCCCATTGTACATTCAGTGCATGATTACAGGCTTATTTGCCCTGCCTACCTGTTCCTGGATGGCAGGAACCATGTTTGTGAGCGCTGTAAAGATGACAAGTTTTATAATTGTGTTATCCACCGTTGTTCAGGAAAAAGTTATGCCCAAAGTACAATACTGGCCCTGGATGCCTACTACAGGAAGTATTATTTGAACCCTGTAGAATATATCGACAAATTCATCTTCGTCAGCCAGTTCATTTGTAACAAGCACACCCTCTATGATGTAGAGATGAGTGATAAGTCTGAAATTCTTTACAATTATTGTCCTGACATAGGAACTTTGGTTCCTGAATCCAGAAAAGGTGATTACTTTTTATACTTTGGACGATTATCAAGAGAGAAGGGTATTGCAACTTTAGTAAAAGCTGCAGCAAAGGCCAATGTTAAACTTAAAATTGCGGGAACAGGCCCGTGGAAGAAAACTATTGCATCAAAGAAATACCCCGATATTGAATTCCTGGGGTATAAGTCAGGCGATGAATTGTGGTCTCTGATCAGGAATGCATCGTTTGTGGTAATTCCGTCTCAATGGTATGAGAACAATCCTCTAACACTCATTGAGTCATATGCTTGTGGCAAACCTGTCATTGGAGCCAGGATTGGTGGAATTCCGGAAATTGTGATCGAAGGTAAAACGGGGTTTCTGTTTAAACCGGGAAGTTCATCACAATTATCCGGTTTATTGAAAAGATGCCAGGAAATGAGTACCGAAGAATACCAGATGATGCACGAAAATGCAACTGCATTTGGCATACGAAATTTCAATCCGGAAGATTACTATAAAAGACTGTTGTGGATATATGAATCATTAGTTAAAAAAGACAGATACGCATGAAATTGCAAGGATGGGTTTTAACACCGACTAAAATGTTAATATTTCAAATCATGCATATTCCATCCCGATAAATCGGGACATGTACTGACTATTATAAACCAATTACTGACTGATGAAAAAGAAAATATATATAGCCGGTTGCGGGGGCATGCTTGGCGAAGCTTTTTACAAGCATTTCAATGAAGAGTATGACCTAAAATGCAGTGACATCGATGTAAATGATTCATGGCTCAGCTACCTGGATTTCAGGCAGTTTGAGGCATATTCAAAAGATGTCAGCGATTTCAGGCCCGACTATCTGTTTCACCTGGGTGCGTATACTGATCTTGAGTTTTGTGAGATGAATGTTGAGGACACCTACAACACCAATACAATTGCCGTTGAGAATGCCGTGTATATTGCTAATTCCCTCAATATTCCGATCCTGTACATCAGTACAGCCGGGATTTTTGACGGGAAGAAGGAATTCTACGATGACTGGGATCAGCCAAACCCTTTGGGTCATTATGCCAGGGCAAAGTATGCGGGTGAAAGGTTCGTAGTTGAAAATGCGAAAACCTATCTCATATGCAGGGCAGGATGGATGATGGGTTCCGGCCCGCGCAAGGATAAGAAATTCGTTCAAAAGATCATGAAGCAGTTGAAAGAAGGGAAAAAGGAATTATTCATCGTAGATGATAAAGATGGCACGCCTACCTATACCCATGATTTCGCACAAAACGTAAAACTATTGCTTCAGAAAGAATACTGGGGATTGTACAACCTGGTTTGCGGCGGGCAGACCAGCAGACTGGAAGTTACCCTGGAAATGATTAAAATCCTCGGGTTTCAGGATAAAATAAAGATACACCCCGTTCCCTCATCTCATTTTAAGGATGTTTATTTTGCTGAGCGGCCTTTATGTGAAAGACTGATCAATGCCAAGCTGAATATCCGCAAACTGAACATTATGCGTGATTGGAAGGTGGCTTTGAAGGAATACCTCGATAATTACTATTCAGGATATTTAGATTCATAGAATGCAGGCCAAACTCAGGATAGCAGCTTTTGGATTCAGGTCAATTCCCATGAGGGAAGGCTGTGCCGGTGCCGATAAGTTTGCTATGGAGTTGTTTCCCAGGCTCGTCCAGAGAGGACACCAGGTTATTGGCTATAACCGCCTCTACCCGGGGCAGGATTCAATAGCTGAATCATATGGAGGAGTGCAGTTAAGATCATTCAGAACCATTCAGGCAAAAGGATTTGACACCTTACTTCACTCCTTGAAATGCACTTTCCACATCATTTTTTTCAACACCGCCAAAATTGTTCATATCCAGAATGGAGGCAACAGCATTTGGGCGTTTTTTCTCAGGATTGCCGGGAAAAAAGTATTTATAAGCCAGGACGGCATAGATTGGAACAGGGATAAGTGGTCGTGGTATGCTAAAGCCTACTTGAGGTTTTCAGCTCATTTAACATCTGTATTGCCTAACCAGGTAATATTTGATAATATCTTTGCCCGAGATTTATTCAAGACCCGCTATAATAAAACCTTTGAATTTATCCCATTTGGAAGTGATGTGCCTGACTTCCCGGATAAAGAAGAAATATTTACAAAACTTGGAATACAAAAGGGGGAATACTTCCTTTTCATAGGCCGGTTTATCCCAGATAAAGGGCTGCATTACCTGATCCCTGAATTTGAAAAATTAGATACTAAAAAGAAGCTTGTCCTGGTAGGCGGTTCTCCGAATCCCTCCAGCTATGAAACGAAACTATTGTCGACAAAAGACCCAAGGATTGTATTTGCCGGATTTGTATATGGAGATGATTCGCTGCGCCTGATCAAGAATGCCTACTGTTATGTTCAACCTTCTGATGTGGAAGGCCTTTCACCAGTAATCCTGAATGTTATGGGCCTTGGGACACCGATCATTTGTAGTGATATAAGGGAAAACATTTATGCTGTAGCTGATACGGCTACTCTTTTTAAGAGATCAGACAGAGATTCATTGAAAAACGCACTTGAATATGTGCTCGATTCAAAGAAAATAATCCAGGAAAAAGCAATAAAAGCCAAAGAACGAGCCTTATCATCATTCAGTTGGGATTTTGTTACGCGGGAGCATGAAAGGGTTTTCATGAACACTTAGAACAAAGTAGTGTTTAAGATACCAGCATTACAGGAAAAGATCATTTATTAGGATTGTGGAGATAGCAATAAATTGAGATTAGATGAAAAATATCAAATTACCTAAGAATCCATTTCTTCTCTTTTTACCATTCTTAGTGCCATTTGTATTATATGTGATATACTATCCTACAGATGGTGTATCAGCTGACCAGGGCAGGTATATGGGATTTGCCCATAACCTGGTAAATGGTTTCTACTCTCCTCCTGCACCAGATATTGACCTCACAAACGGACCCGGGTATCCCTTGTTTCTTGCTCCCTTTGTAGGTATGAATTTTCCGCTCATCACCCTTACGCTGATGAATGCTTTATTCTATTACCTATCCATAGTTTTCCTGTTCAAATCCCTCTTATTTGTTGTCAACGATAAGTTTGCTAGGTTTTTTAGCCTGTTCTGGGCTCTGTATTATATGGGATACCAGAGTATTCCATTCATCCATACGGAAACCTTTACTTACCTTTTGGTTTCTCTATCCATATTTACTACGTTGAAGGCCTTCGATGCTGAAAAGGGGAAGCAGGAATGGAAATACCTGGTACTTTCAGGCCTGTTAATCGGCTATCTCGCCCTCACCAAAATGATCTTTGGTTATGTGCTGTTTGTGCTACTGCTTGGTTATGCATTAATCTGGCTCTTCAGATTAAAAAGTGTTTCCAGCAGGAAGATAACCCTGATCATCAGTTTTTCTCTCATTACAACACTCCCATACCTGTTCTATACCTATCATCTAACAGGAAGACTCTATTACTGGGGAATGGGTAATGATGCACTCTACTGGATGAGTTCGCCCTATCATGATGAATATGGTGACTGGAAAAAAGATCTTGAAATGAATCCTGATATTGCCAGTAATTACAATATCCAGGGCTCAGATAGTATTCTAAAATTACATCACCAGAAAGATTTCGAACTTCTCAAAAACTTAAAGGGCATAGAAAGGGATGATGAATTTAAACGTCTGGCTATCAATAATATAAAGGCATACCCTCTACATTATGCAGAGAACATCGTCTATAATGCCGGCCGATTAGTTTTCCAGTACCCCTTTTCCCATGCAGTCCAGAGGCCCAAGATCCTGCTTGTATTTCCGATCAATGGCATTCTTTTCACCCTGATCTTATTCTGCATCTTCCCAACTTTATTCAATTGGAAGAAAATACCTGCGCCCGTTCGTTTTTTGTTGCTCATTGTAATCATTTATCTTGGTGGAAGCCTGATGGTTTCTACCTATGCCAGGATGTTTACGATCATTGTACCCGTGTTACTACTTTGGATTGCTTTTATACTTCAACATTCAATCTCTGTGCACCTGAAATTCGGGGACCGGGATGACTGAAAACATTGCTGTGCTGTATTCATTATTTTTTTAGTTAAACATGTTGTTTCTAATTTCTATTTTTTATTAAGATGAGCAGAAGGTTGAACGTTTTGATAGTAGCTCATGAACTGTCGCCTTACCAGGGTTCGGAATGTGCCGAAGGCTGGAACCTTGTTACGCGCCTGGCTAAATATCATGATATTACTGTATTGTATGCAAGCAAAAGCCAATATGGCAACAACAACTATGAAGAAGCAATCAATACCTATTTCTCGAAAGAAGCTCCTATTTCAGGTTTAACGCTAATTCCTGTTGGAAGGCCTTCCCTGACCAGGTTTATTGCTTCCCTTAACTCAGTATTCGAAAAACTTGGACCGATTGGCTTGCCCTTACTTTATTTTCTTGGATATAATATCTGGCAGAAGGCAGCGTACCGACTGGGAAGAAAACTTAACCGGCAGACTCCTTTTGATGTCATTCACCAATTAACACAGATCTCATTCAGGGAACCTGGATATCTATGGAAAACCGGCATTCCTTTTGTCTGGGGACCCACCGGTGGCACCGCTTCATTGCCCGGCTCCTATTTCAGGATGGTCTCAACACAATTCAAGTTCTTGGAAATCATCCGCTCTGTATCAAATTATATTCAATTCAACTTTGTCAGAAGAGTGGTTAGGGCCAATAAGAAAGCTGCACTGATCTACACTTTTTCACCTGAGGACCAGGAAATTTTCAGCAAAAGAGCCGGTGGGAAGGTCAAGCTTTTGTTGGATGCAGGCACGTATTCAACCAGGACAAAGACAATTACTGATAAAAACCCGAATGAAAAACTGAAAGGCATTTGGTGTGGACAACTTACCGAAAGGAAAGCCCCGGTCATCTTACTTGAAGCTCTTTCCCTTGATCCTGGCATCTGCGATAAGATCGATTTCAAAATCATTGGTAGTGGCCCTCTAAGGATGTCGCTGATGAAAAAAGCCAATGAACTTAAGCTCAAGAATATTGAATGGATCGAGAGAGTTAGCCACGAAGAGATATTTGAATTAATGGGGAAAGCGGACCTGTTTGTTCATACAAGCCTCAGGGAAGCAACTTCGAATGTGATTCCCGAAGCCCTGTCAATGGGCCTCCCGGTAATATGTCATGATGCCAATGGTATGAGTATAGCTGTTAATGAAGAATGTGGAATAAAAATTCCGTTAAAATCCCCTGAAAACAGCATCAAAGGTTTTTATGAAGCAATTACCAGGCTAATATCTGACCGCAGTTTGCTTAATAAGCTAAAACAAGGAACATCAAAGCGTTCTGTAGAAATCAGCTGGGATGTTATGGCGGAATCCATTGCCAAAGATTACCTTGATGTTGTCTCAGAAAAAACAATACAATAGCACTGTTACAGAATTAATAGCATAACCTTATGTGTGGTTTCGTTGGAATAATAAATAAAAACGGGGATACTATTGAAAGCGCAGTTCTTGATAGAATGGCTTTGTCAATCCATCATCGGGGACCAGATGAGGAAGGTGTTCTCATAGAAGGGCCTATCGGTTTCTTCCATAAAAGGCTTTCTATCATTGACCTTTCAACCGGGAAACAACCGATGGATTTTGGCCCGTTTACCATTGTTTTTAACGGTGAGATCTATAATTATGTTGAACTGCGAAATGAACTGAAAGCAAAAGGCCATGAATTCATAACGACTTCAGATACAGAGGTTATTCTGCACCTTTACCAGGAATATGGCAAGGACTTCGTTAACCAGCTGAATGGCATGTTTGCCTTTATTATTCTCGACAGGCGTGAGAATACATTGTTTATTGCCAGGGATCATTTCGGCATTAAACCCTTGTATTGGTTCCAGGATGATCATAAGATCCTTTTCGGATCGGAAATCAAGGCAATCCTGGCCCATCCTGAAGTAACAGCTGCTGTTCACGCGGAAAACCTATACGAATACCTCACTTTCCAGTTTGTAATGGGTGAAGGAACGATGTTCCAGAATATTTTCAAGGTAAAACCCGGCTATCATGTTTCCATTAACATGGATTCCTGGGAAATCAGTGAGACCCAATACTGGAGCCCGAATTTTAAACTCGATAAGTTCCATACCGAAGAATATTTCCTCGTTGAACTGAGAAAAATATTGGAAGAAACAGTTTCGCAACAGTTGCGTTCTGATGTACCGGTCGGCACTTATCTAAGCGGAGGCCTGGATTCTTCCCTTGTTACCATACTTGCCTCCAAGTTCCTTGATAACCCTCTAAAGTCGTTCAGCGGAGCATTTAATGAAGGGCCAGAATTCAATGAGCTTGCTTATGCCCGCATTGCAGCCAAAGAAGCTCATTCTGAATTGTTTGAAGTTTTCCCGACAGAACAGGAATTCATCGACCTTCTTCCTATGCTCATTTATCACCTGGATGAACCGGTAGCAGGCCCTGGATTATTCCCCCAGTACATAGTATCCAGGCTTGCCAGTAAGCATGTAAAGGTGATCCTTGGCGGACAGGGAGGTGACGAGATTTTTGGCGGATATGCCCGTTACCTGGTGGCATACCTTGAACAAGCTATCAAGGGAGCGGTTTTTGAATCGAATGAAGAGGGTGAACACATAGTATCTTTGAAATCCATCCTGCCAAACCTGCCGACATTAAGGCAGTATGTCCCTATGATGAAGACCTTTTGGAGTGATGGCACCTTTGAACCAATGGACAGGAGGTATTACAGCCTGATAAACCGGATGGGATCCCTTGAAGGATTTTTTGAGCCTGAATTCATCAACCAACGCGATGACGAGCTCATTTTCAATAAGTTTTCAGGATATTTCAACCATTCCGACACGAAAAGTTACTTCAACAAAATGACCCATTTCGATATGTTTGGTAGTTTGCCTGGCCTGCTTCAGGTTGAAGACAGGGTTAGCATGGCTGTTTCTATCGAATCGAGGGTACCGCTTCTCGACAGGCGCATAGTTGACCTCATCTCACGAATGCCTGCAGGAATGAAATTCAAGGGTGGTGAAATGAAATACCTGCTTAAAAAGACCATCCGTGACCTAATCCCTGAACCGATTATGAAACGGAAGGATAAAATGGGATTCCCTGTTCCCCTTCATATATGGTCGAAGAACAAGGCCCACGATTTCATTATGGATACATTGTTATCGAAAGCAGCAAGAGAAAGGAATATCATCAATACAAAGTATATAGAAAAGCTCATAAACTCTGAACAACCTTTTAGCCGTGGCTTATGGGGGCTTCTATCTCTCGAATTATGGTTTAACCAATTTATAGACAAATAAATAATCAAATGGAACAAATGAACATGCCTATCAAGGCTGAAAACTGGAAAATTGAAAAAATCGGAGTTATAGGTCCCGGTATTGTTGGAATGCCTATGGCAAGTATGCTGGCTAATGCAAGAATCCGGATTGGAACCGATACCCCTGCAAAAGTATTGGTAGTGCAAAGGGATTCAAGGAATTCGGGATGGAAAGTTGACTGTATCAACAGTGGTAAATCCGTTATCGGGGGTATAGAACCTGAATTGGATGATATTACCCGCGAAGGTGTTAAAGCCGGGATCCTTTCCGCAACCTCCGACTTCTCCAACCTGTCAGATGCCGATGTAGTGCTTGTATCAGTCCAGACTGATAAAAAGGGATTTGAACCGGATTACGGCCCGCTCTTCGGAGCCCTTGAAAAACTAGGTGAAGCGCTGTCGAAGAAACCAGCCGGGAAAATTCCCCTTGTGGTTTTTGAATCCACCCTTGCACCTACCACCATGGATACCTTAATCCGCGCCCATTTTATGAAATATGGCCTGCAGGAAGGCAAGGATATCCTTTTGGGAAATAGCCCTAACCGTGTTATGCCCGGCCGCCTGGTTGAACGTATCCGTAAGTCAGATAAACTGGCCGGTGGTCTTCACCCGGAAACACCCAAACTAATTGCGAAACTTTATAAGAATATCGTCATCGATGGGGAGGTTTACCAAACCAACAGCCTTACAGCTGAGATCGTAAAGACCCTGGAAAATGCTTACAGGGATGTCAGGATAGCCTTTTCGACCGAGATAGTCAGGTATTGCGATGAGCATAATATCGATTTTTACAAGGTGAGGGATAAGGTAAACGCCAAGATGGCTCAGACCGATAACGCGACTGTTGATCCCAATGCAGTTCCAAGTGGTGGTATCCTGATCCCGATGCTGGGAGTTGGTGGCCATTGCCTTCCAAAAGATGGAATTCTCCTCTGGTGGCGCAATATTGAGACCGGAACAGATACTTCCAACAGCCTGATCCTGAATTCACGCCTGATCAACGATGAATCCCCTGTGTTCACTTTCAAACAAGCGGAAAAGCAATTCGGAAGTATGAAAGGCAAGAAGATCGCATTGCTTGGTGTGGCTTACAGGTTCAATTCGGAAGATACCCGTAACTCCCCAACCCTTACCCTTGCCAATTACCTCAGGGACAACGGCTACAATTACCTGATGCATGATCCATATGTAAAAGGTGATGACCAGAACCTGGAAAAATACAACCAGCAGGGAAGCTACGAACGTGATCTTAATTTAGTCCTTAAAGATGCCGATTACATTTTCCTATGCCAATCGCATAAGGAATATATGGACCAGGTTGAACTTATTGTTTCAGCAAGCAAATCATTGAAAGGTGTTGTCGATGCCAGCAATATCTATAAAGCATCCTACTTTGAAGCTAAGGGAATTCCTTATACCGGTATAGGCCGCGGCAAGAACGAGCCTTCAGATGAGTTTGTTTCTTTCGTGCTGAAGAGTTTCCAGTCTATGGAAAACGGCCTTGGCATGGAACTTCAGAACCTCATTAATTTCTACAATGCGAATTATGCATTTGATGAATACAACAAGGTGAAGTTCAGCGAAGTACAACGCCTTGCCAAGACCTGTTCAACTGGATGCGAGATTGCTGATGCTATTCCGGTGACTGATGTTCCTGTTTTCCAGGGATTTTCGGCTAAGCTTTCTGAAACAGCCTCCAGGATTCGCTAATTCAAAATTTTCAAACTAATATTGAATTCATGATCACTGAACAAAGATCCTGGGGAATAATAGGAGGCGGTATCCTGGGCATGACCCTGGCATTACGGCTTCAGCAGGCCGGGCAGAAGGTAACGATCTTCGAATCGGCTGATAAACCAGGTGGGCTTACCAGTTCCTGGCAAATGGATGGCATAACCTGGGACCGTTTCTACCATGTGATCCTGATGTCGGATCTCAATACCCGCAAAATCCTGCATGAAATAGGGCTGGATGAGCAGATGAACTGGGTGGAAACCCGCACGGGGTTCTATTCAGGAGGGAAACTGTATTCCATGTCAAACCTTATTGAGTTCTTCAAATTTCCTCCAATAAACCTGATTGACAAGTTCAGATTAGGTGTTACCATTTTCATGGCTTCCAAGATAAAAAACTGGCATCGCCTTGAGAATATCCTGGTTGCAGATTGGCTGACACGCTGGTCGGGGAAAAGGGTTTTTGAAAAGATCTGGCTTCCCCTGCTGAAAGCCAAGCTGGGAGAAAACTATAAAAATACCTCCGCGGCTTTTATCTGGTCAACCATACAACGCATGTATGCTGCCCGGAAGAGTGGACTTAAAAAGGAGATGTTTGGATATGTTACCGGTGGTTATGAAGTGATTAATGAGCGATTCGCTCAATACCTCATTGAAAAAGGAGTGGAATTCAAGTTGGGGTCGGGCATTGGCAAAGTTGATGCCAGCTCAGATGCTACTATCGTTGTGGAAACAACTGCCGGTGAAAAATTCAAATTCGACCAGGTAATCTCCACCCTTTCTCCATCACAATCTGTTAATCTTGCCAGCAACCTCACAGCTGCAGAGAAGGAGAAACACCGCAATGTCAGGTACCTGGGAGTTATATGTCCATCTGTAATCCTCAGCAAGCCTATTTCTCCCTATTATGTGACGAATATCACGGATACCGGAACACCCTTTACCGGGATCATCGAAATGACAGCCCTCATCGACAAGGAAAAGGAGATGAAAGGGAATAACCTTGTTTACCTTCCAAAATATGTAAACCCTGATGACCCCTTATTTGAAAGCAGCGAAGCAGAAATTCGCAAAATATTCCTGGGCTCACTGCTTAAAATGTACCCTGAATTAAGTGAGAAGGATGTGTTGTTTTTCGGAGTTGCCAAGGCCAGGATCGTATTCGCGCTTCCCACCCTAGGATATTCACGAAGCCTACCTGGCATCAGCACTTCCATGCAGAATTTCCATATTGTCAACTCTGCACAGATCATCAACGGCACCCTGAATGTGAATGAAACCATACTGGTGGCTGAATCCAAACTTAAACAGATCCTTGATGAGCAAAAATAGCAAACCCATTGCCGGGATATCCCTGGACCTTGACAACCAATGGTCCTATATGAAAATCCATGGAGATGAAGGCTGGGATAAGTATCCTTCCTATTTCGACATCTTTGTCCCTCATATTCTGAATGTGCTCGACAAACTTGATCTGAAAATTACATTTTTCATCGTTGGTAAGGATACCGAATCGGAATCGAACAGGAAATACCTTAAGATGATTACAGATCGGGGCCATGAGGTAGGAAACCATTCCTATCACCATGAATCATGGCTTCAAACTTACAGTCCTGAAAAGATTGAAAAAGAGATCCGTGAAGCAGAAGAAGCCATTGAACTGGCTACCGGGAAGAAGACTACAGGATTCAGGGGGCCTGGTTTCAGTTGGAGCATCGACCTTCTAAAGGTTCTGGAAAAAAGAGGATATCGTTATGATGCCTCTACCCTACCCACTTACCTGGGGCCGCTAGCCAGGATGTACTATTTCTGGAAGTCAGATCTAAGCAAGGAAGAAAAACGGGCGAGAAAAGAGCTCTTCGGAAAATTCAGCGAAGGTTACAGGAAACTGAAGCCTTACAATTGGGACCTCGGCGATAACCGTAAACTACTGGAAATCCCGGTAACTACTATGCCCCTGTTCAAATTCCCCTTTCACCTGAGTTACCTTATTTACCTGGGGAACATTTCACCTTTCCTGATGCGGTTATATCTGAACACTGCCATCATGCTATGCAAACTAACCTCCACTCCTATCAGTTTCCTTTTGCACCCTCTCGACCTTATAGGTGGCGACCAGGTAACAGAACTTGCTTTCTTCCCGGGAATGAATGTAAGCAGTGATCAGAAAGTGAAGGTATTCGTGCAGGTAATTGAAACGCTGAAGCGCCATTACAATATGAGATCAATGGATGTATTCCAGAAAGAACTGAAACAGCGCAAACTCAAGCTAAAACAACCCGTAAAATAAGAATGCCGGATCTGCTTTTTTAATGATCTGCAAAGGAGAATTCAGTTATACATGAAATGTCAGCTAAAGGATTGATCAGTCATATTCTAGATTACAGGAAGCTCATTTCAGCTTTCCTTGCTACGTTGCTGTTTCTTGCATTCCTGTATTATGTCCATATTCCGAAGAACCTTCTTTATAGCGTACTGCTGGTTCTCTTATGCTTTGCATTGTATCTCGGTTCTAAACAAAAGAACAATCTCCTGGTACTTGGCGTGTTGGGAGGTGTAAGCCTTGTAGTGGTGCTTTTTCAACTCTGGCAAGCATGGTCGACATTTTTCGTAATCAATGAATGGGATTTCCTGGCATTGTACACTTATGGCAAGGCCGGAGCCGATGGACTAGCATTTTATGATCCTGCCAGTTTCACGCATTTTATGGAGACCATCCCTGTAAACATGCAGTTAAGCCAGGATTTCTACGATTCTGTCATCAAAGTTGGATGCGATTATCCACCCACCTCCATGCTATTATTCGCCCCGCTGGGTTCACTAGAAGTTCATACAGCACTGGTTGTATGGCGATTATTTATTATACTGGCCTTACTAGCTGACATTTACCTGGTTTATAAAATTTTCGATACGCATGAGAACAGGTGGTTTCGCCTTCTCATTGTAGTAATCCTGGTTTTTGTGCTTCCGAGTACCAATATGACGCTTAACCTTTGCCAGACAAACTTTTTCGTTTTGTTTTTCATCCTGCTTGCCTATCGGGACAAGGACAACTGGAAGGCGGGTATGTTCCTGGCACTTGCAGTGGTTTTTAAACCAGTAGCGGCAGTAGTTAGCCTGTATTTCTTTGTGAACCGGAAATGGAAACCAATCACTTCCTTCATTCTGACAGGTTTAGCACTCTGCCTCTTGTCCATCTTATTCTTTGGTTGGAGTAATTTCATCACCTTCTTTACCTCTCCACCAACATCAAGAATTCCTCTGACAAATTACTATGCCATTACGTTCAACCAGTCACTTTATGCAATCTTATACAGGTTAAGCCTGCATGATGGAATGGCATTATTATCACAAAACCTGAGCATGATAGTCCTTTTTTCTTCAGCGGTACTGACTGCCACAGCTTGCTTAGGCTCAGTGCGACTTTCAAGAATAAACAGCAATGCAGCATTCCTGATTTTTTTACCCCTTGCCCTTCTCATTTACCCGCTTTTTTGGATACACTATGCAGTGATCCTCTTACCCTTGCTTTTTGAAATAATCAGCTATAAAAACAAGACCGCTTTGAGTTATTTTCTGGTCATATTCCTGCTAGTCATAAACAGCATTTTTACAGCTTGCTTGCTGCTGTTGGCATTGCTGGTCTTTTTCTCATTCAGGAAACAGTCAGTTTTTGGGCCGATTGATATCAAATTCCTTCACTTTCGCTGAAAATCAGCTTAGCCTTTCCCATCTCAATTTTATACTGGAAATTCTGAGCCTTTATTCCTAAATCTTTGTTCTCAAATAGTTGCTCGCTCTTTTAATCTCAGGATTTAGAGATTAAAGGAATTTTCAAAAAGTCTCGATAATTTTGACATCCAAAAAGCACTTGAGGTTAGATTGTTCTATCAGCCTTTGTTAAGTTAACTACCGGCAGGATTTCTATTGTATTCTTTTATTATGAACCACTCTTTTTCTATACTTAAACCTTTATTCGACCGGAAAGTAATTCTGAGTTTTATTCTGACCAGCACTTTTCTTACCTGTCTTTACCTGCTTAACTTTAACAATGATCTGACATTCCTGGTGTTGATGATTGTGTTTTGCTCTTCTTTGTTTCTCTACAGAAGCGGGAAACAGGAAAAAACCGTATTGGGAATACTTGCTGGTATTTCTGCAGGAATGGCAGGGTATTATCTTTTTGTGTGCTGGCAGCTTTTCTTCTCAATCCTGGAATGGGATTTCCTTGCATTTTATGTTTACGGGAAAGCCGGTGCGGAAGGACTTCAATTCTACAACCCTGAAAGTTTTACCAACATATTGGCTGCAATTCACCTCCCATTTGAAGTAAGCAAGGATTTCGCCGACTCAATCATCAAAGTTGGGGTAAGCTATCCACCCACTACCATGTTGATGCTTGCGCCGTTTGGTTTCCTGGATCTTTATACTGCGAATATTCTGTGGAGAACTTTTATCATCAGTTTCCTGGTTCTGGACATCCTTCTTATTTATAGAATATTTCTTGCAAAAGAATCAAGGCTAATACATCTGCTTATCATTATGACCCTCATATTGATCTTCAGGGGCTCCCTAAAAACGGTTTATCTTTCGCAGACGGTATTCCTGATGCTTTTCTGCATATTGCTAATCTACCGAGATCCTGATAATTGGAAATCAGGTATATACCTGGCAATAGCAGTCATGATAAAACCAATAGCAATTGTTTGGGGACTTTATTACCTGGTCAACAGGAGGTTCAAGCCTTTTTACTCATTTGTCATAAGCGGAGTTGTTCTTGTAGCGCTTACTATCTTCTTTTTTGGCATAAACAACTTTGTAACCTATTTCACCTCCAACCCTACGTTACGAATACCGGCTTTTGTCTATAATGATAACTTCAATCAATCCCTGAATGCAGTTTTTGGGCGTTTTGTCAGCCATTATAATATATCATTTTTAACAGTGAATAAAGAAATCATTATCGCCGGGATATCAATATTCCTCATAGGTATTACCTGCATTGCTTCATTCAGGCTGGCAAAGCAAGATAAAAGGAATGCCTTTATGATCTTTGTTCCTCTTTCCCTCCTGGTCTATCCTGGTTGCCTTGTTAACTACACACCCATGCTGCTTCCCATCTTCTTCTGCCTGCTTCATTCGAAAGAAAAGATATGCCTTCCGCTGGCAACTGCCTTCTTATTGATTGCAGGGTTCAGCACTTTTACCGGGAACCTGGCAATACTCATTGTTTTAGTTGCTTTTTCCTTTTTGAATTTAAAGATTTTTACGGCCACCCCTTCGATGGAAAGGGTTTCCAATTCTTAAATTTGTAGCGTTTCCTTCATTCATTTGATCTGATCCAATTCATTCATTGCTAAATACTTATTTCGTGAAAGGCATTGAGAAGATTAAGCTTATTGAGTTGCCAACGATTCCTGATTTACGTGGAAATCTTTCTATCGTCGAGGAAATGGATGAAATCCCATTCAAAATTGAAAGGGTTTACTGGATTTACGATGTGCCCGGTGGACAGGTTCGAGGTGGCCATGCATTCAGGAAACAGCAGGAAATGATCATTGCCTTGTCCGGAAGTTTTGATGTTTTTGTTGATGATGGCACAACTCAAAAAACTTTTTCGCTGAACCGGTCATATTACGGGCTATATATTCCAGCTGGCTTGTGGAGGCAGATGCAAAACTTTTCGACAAATTCACTGGCAATGGTGTTGAGTTCCACACATTATTATGTCGAAGACTATATCAGGGATTACAATGAGTTCGTCACCTTAAGCATGAACCATGAATGATTCCAGTATTTTCGATTGCGTTATACTTCCCCTGAGCAAAATACATAACAGGGCCGGGAATATTACCATTATTGAAGGCGATCGCAATATTCCCTTTGAGATCAAACGAATTTATTACCTGTATGATATCCCAGGAGGAGCATCAAGGGGTGGGCATGCACATAAAGATCTGTATCAGCTTGTAGTTGCAGCAAGCGGTGCATTTGATGTCTTGCTTGATGACGGAAGGAATAAAAAGGTCGTAACACTGAACAGACCTGATTACGGCCTCATGATCGTTCCAGGTATCTGGAGGGAATTGATGGAGTTTTCGTCAGGAGCTATATGCCTGGTTCTTGCTTCCAATCTTTATTCAGAATCTGATTACTTAAGAAATTATGATGAATTCAGAAGCTATAAGACCTCCAATGATCCATCCGCTGGCTGATGTTCAATCAGTCCGGATTGGCAGTGACACTAAGATCTGGCAGTTTTCAGTGGTATTGAAAGATGCGGTGATTGGTGAGAACTGTAACATCAACTGTCATGTTTTTGTTGAAAACGATGTTGTGATAGGCAATAATGTGACTATTAAGGCCGGTGTTTACATCTGGGATGGGATACGGATAGAAGACCAGGTATTTGTCGGGCCCAACGTAACATTTACAAATGATAAAACACCGCGTTCAAAGCAATATCCTGATTTATTTCAACATACGGTTATCCGCCATAATGCAAGTATTGGTGCAGGATCAATCGTTCTGGGAGGAACTGAGATCGGAGAATATGCGCTGATAGGGGCTGGATCCCTGGTAAACAGGGATGTACCTGCAAGGGCAATGGTTCTGGGGAACCCTGCGAGGAGAGTTGGCTGGGTTAATAAGAACGGAACCCGAATGATAACAGATGGTGATTTCTTTGTTGACGATGAAGGTAATAAGTGGAAAGTTACAGACAATACACTGATCCAATTATGAGAATTCCTTTTCTGAATCTTGCTCCCATGCATTCGGCAATCAAACCTGAGGTTCAGCAGACCTTTGAACAGGTTTATGATAGTAACTGGTTTATTCTTGGCGAACAACTTCAGGAGTTTGAGAAGGCTTATTCCCAGTTCTGTGAAACTACACATACCATTGGTGTAAGCAACGGACTGGATGCACTTACACTTTCTTTGCGGGCACTTGGGATTGGGCCAGGAGATGAGGTTATTGTCCCATCAAACACTTTTATTGCAACATTGCTGGCAGTAACTTATGCAGGCGCCACTCCTGTTCCTGTAGAACCGGATTTCAGAACCTATAACCTTGATCCTAACAGGATTACTTCCGCTATCACCCCGAATACGAAAGCTATTATTCCGGTACACTTATATGGCCAGGCATGTAAAATGGACATGATAACAGATCTTGCAACGCAAAATGGATTGCAGGTTGTTGAAGATAATGCCCAGTCGCATGGAGCTTCCTACAAGGCAAAACCAACAGGTAGCTGGGGTGTACTGAACGGAACCAGCTTTTATCCTGGGAAAAACCTTGGTGCCCTGGGCGATGGAGGAGCTATAACCACTGACAACCCTGAACTTGCAAGAAAAATAACCATGCTGCGCAATTATGGGTCGGAGAGAAAGTATTACAATGAAATTCAGGGCTTTAACATGAGGCTTGATGAACTTCAGGCAGCTATACTAAGAGTTAAACTTGGGCATATTAAATACTGGATCCATCAACGCCAGGATATTGCCAAAATCTATGGGCAGGAACTCAAGGGTGTTGGCGACCTGGTACTCCCTTATGTAATTCCGGATGCTACGCATGTTTACCACTTGTATGTCGTTCGTACGGAATACCGCGACGAACTTAAGGATTACCTTGAAAAGCAGGATGTCGAGACCATGATCCACTATCCTGTCCCTCCTCATCTACAGCGGGCATATACTTCCCTGAATTACCGGAAAGGAGATTTCCCGATAGCTGAGAAGATCTCCAAAACATGCCTTAGCCTTCCTATATGGCCCGGGATGAATTCCCAGGAAATTGAAAAAGTAGTTACTGCTATACGCGATTTTTTCAGGAACTAACCCTCATAAAAAAGTATGCCCAAACTGACCTATATCATTCCCTGTTATTTCAATGAACAGAATATTCCTCTTACTAAAAAGGAATTGATAGAAAACGAAAAACGTTTTCCTTCTGATGTGAGTTTTGAATATGTAATGATAGACGATGGATCAGGGGATAACACGCTGGCGGAACTTATAAAATTTAAAGAAGAGAATCCTGAAAAAGTTAAAATTATTAAGCTTTCTGGAAATTTTGGCTCCTATAATGCAATCCTGGCAGGTATGAACTATTCAACAGGAGATTGCAACGTGATCCTTGCTGCAGACCTGCAGGATCCACCTGACCTGATCCCGAAAATGTATGAATACTGGTTAAAGGGATTGAAATTGGTGATTGCCAACAGGCAGGAACGGGAAGAATCGTTTTTTCAGCGGGTCTTCTCCAATACTTTCCATTTCCTAATAAAGAAACTAGCCTTAAAGAATGTACCCAAAGGAGGTTTTGACCTTGTGCTGTTCGACCGGCAACTGAAAGATGAGGTTGTAAAGATCAATGAAAAGAATACCAACCAGATCTACCTGCTGGCATGGCTGAAATACGATTATGTAAACATTCCGTATACCCGCAAAAGAAGAGAAGTTGGGAAATCCAGATGGACAGTTAGCAAAAAGATCAAACTGTTTGTCGATTCATTTGTCTCATTTTCCTTCTTCCCTATCCGGCTAATAAGTGTTGTTGGGCTTGTTTTGGGTTTCCTTTCATTTCTCTACGGGCTATTTGTGATCTATGCCAAGGTAACAGGATTGGTTCCGGTGCAGGGCTGGACAGCAATTATGGTAGTTTTATTGCTGGTTTCATCATTCCAGATGATTGCACTTGGAATCATAGGTGAATATGTTTGGAGAGCAATGGATGCCGCAAGAAACAGGCCCAATTTCATTATCGAAAAAGTTTACTGAAAATTCAGACTTAATGAATTAAGATCAGCCTTGCTAACAAGTAATATCAAAAGATTCAGATTCTTAATGAGGTGACTCATTAAACTTATCTTATTGCTTGATAGTATTTTACATTATAATATCTTGACGAAAAGAATTAACTGAGCCTTAGGGCTCTTTTTTTTTGCCTGTCATCACGGCTGAATTGCCCGGAAGCGCAATACCGAACAATATCCATGAAAGAATGTTTGAAATACCTGAATTCTGCCTTAACTAAAAGATTTCTATTTGAATACCCATTTGTTCGATGGATTGTTAGTGAAAGCCAGGAAAATTCAGAACCTGGATTCCCAGAATTTTAACTGGGAATTTAATGAGTATCGATACTCTCAACCGAATATTGGGTTCTGTAATGATTCAGTATTCCTGCATACAGTTATACAAACATTAAGATTAATTCCAACCGATTTCACTTACATTAATGTTCAATAAGGGCCTCATCTTCATCTATACTGCTACCCTTCCGGATGTTCAAACCTATTTGTTTGTGTATATTTGCATTACTATTAACCTTGCATCCGGTTCAGTCAGACCGTATAAATATTCTTCATCGGTTAATAATGCAAGATGATTGATTGGCCATAAGTTGATTTCCTATTAAGAGATTAGACTTTTTTAGTCTTACCTTATAACTGAATAAAATAATTCTCCGAATGAAAATGATTATTCCTGATAAGAGCCTATTGAACAAGACTGGTGAAGTCGATTATTTTGACTGGAACTATAAATTTCCGATCAAGCATATCCAATTATACCGTTTCAGGAGGATCCTGGAAATGATGGGGAAAGATCATTATCCCACGCTATTGGAAGCAGGAACAGGAAGCGGGATATTCCTTCCTGAGCTTTCGCAGCATTGTGACAAGCTTTATGCCTGCGACATTCACTCGAATTTCGATCACATGCATGAGTTATTGAAAACATATAACGTAAAGGATTATTCGCTCAGCACTCAAAGTATTGAAAAGACCACTTATCCTGATAAATCCTTTGATGCAGTTATTGCAGTGAGCGTACTTGAATTTGTAAAGGATATTCCTGCAGCTATCAAGGAACTGAAGCGAATCATGAAGCCGGATGGTGTTTTCATAACTATATGCCCTATGAAGAGCCGTTTCCTTGATTTTTTCGTGTCACTTTACTCCAGCAAAAAACCTGAAGAAGAATTTGGCGAATCCCGGACTTTCGTTGGTAGTGTGCTTGAACAGAATTTTACCGTTGTGAAAAAAGGTTATATGGTGCCTTTGATTGGCAGGTTATTCCCGGTATATACACATTATAAATTGAAAAAATAGCATTATGAACCCTGGAGAAAAAGCATTTATCACCCTTGTACTTCCATGTTATAACGAGGAAGCCATTCTCAATCAGCACATTGATGTAGTTCTCCAATACCTTGAAAGTAAAAGCTTCAAGTATAAATGGGAGATCCTGATCATTAATGATGGCAGCAAGGATAAAACGGGGGTTATCGCTGATGAAATTGAGAAAAAACATCTTAATGTCCGTGTTATTCATCACCCTACTAACCTGAACCTTGGAAATGCTTTACAGACAGGTTTTCATAATGCCAAGGGAGATATTATTGTCATCCTTGACATTGACCTCAGCTACTCCGTTGATCATATTGAATTAATGGTTGATAAGATGCTGGAGACCTCATGCGACATAGTTGTTGCATCTCCTTATATGAAAGGCGGGCAGGTAACTGCTGTTCCATTTACGAGAAAAATAATGAGCAAATGGGTGAATAAACTGATGTCGGTTGCCTCTCAGGAAAAGCATTACACTTTTACTGGTATGGTTAGGGCATACAAGAGAGACTTCATCCGGTTTGTGAACCTTAAGACCACGGATTATGAGATTAATCCTGAAATCATGAATAAGGCCATGATACTCAGGGCCAGAATTGTGGAGGTTCCCGCTCACCTGGATTGGACCGAACAAAATAAACATGCAGGAAAGAGGACTTCGAGCATGCGCATTATCCGGGGATTTTTCTCAGGGCTTATGTCTGCATTTATCTTCCGCCCCTATTTCTTTTTTGTTACTCTTGGAGCAATCCTGATGTTTCTCTCTTTGTATCAATTAATCTGGTTACTTTCAGACACCTTGTCTTCACTTGCAGTTATACAGAGCCAGGCAGTACACATCGATTACCCATTTTCCTACAGCCTTGCACTTCAATTTAAAAAGAACCCTCAAACATTTCTGGTTGGAGGAATTACGTTTATTGCTGCAATCCAATTTCTTAGCCTTGGTTTTCTCTCACTTCAAAGTAAGCGCTACTTTGATGAATTGTTCCATCTTGGGACATCGCTTAAAAAGAATACCCAGGATAAATAGAAGGCCTGCTTCTCAGTAATTTCCTAAATGCAGCGTCGATACAGGATTACAGGACGCTGTAGTTCGTATTTACTTTCTAATTTCCTACTATCCGGGCAAAAATGTTCAGGACCAACTTTCCCCAAAATGGACACTGCTCCCATTTTGGGCCAATACAGAGTACACCCTCCCTATAGTCTCAGTTCAAATACCTGATAATCTTATTATTGTGATTAATGGCAGAATTATTGTTATCAATGGACGTCAAAAAAAACATATATTTTAGGCTAGGACCCTATTACATTTATTACCCTGAGTACATGAACCTTAGATAGCATACATCTGTTATGTGAGTTCCATTTTGATAGTAGCATGAACGAACAACCTATATAAACATGAAAATAAAATACTCCTTCACTTCCAAGGCTCTGAAAAGCTTGATGATAATTACATTCAACTTGCTATTATTCAGCAATTTATCAGCTCAAGGCTGGTATGATGCAAATTGGTTTTATCGTCGTCCTGTTTCTGTATCAAATTCCGGATCTGGTATCTTAACTGATTACCAGGTTAAAATTACGCTGCCTGGTTCTTTTGATTTTGGTAACACCAATGCAAATGGCAGCGATATTCGTGTTACAACCTCTGACGGAACATCAGAAATACCTTTCTGGATTGAGACCTGGAATGCCGGGTCCGGAGCAACAATTTGGGCCAAAGTACCAAGTATTCCAATTTCAGGAACAACTATCTACATATACTATGGCAATCCTTCCGCTATAAGTCTTAGCGATGGACATTCCACTTTCCGATTTTATGATGATTTTGAAACTCCAAATCCTTCGGCTGGCACAGGATGGTCTCAAAAAGCCAATTTACCAACAAACATCGCTGACCAAACTGCGGCTTCTTATAACGGCAAAATATATTCCATAGGGGGCTATGGTAATGGACCTACTGATTCAAAGAACAAGAATTATGAATATGATCCAACTGCTGATACATGGACTGAGAAAGCACCAATGCCGACTCATCGCTGGGGAATGATTGCTGTCGAATTTAATGGTAAAATATTTGTTTTTGGAGGATCTTATGGTAACTGGGATACCACCAATGTTTATAAGAACGAAGTATACGATCCTGCAACCAATACATGGGATATCAGTAAAGCTAATATTCCAGCTGGATTAGGCGGTCACGGGATTATGGGCCTTAAATATGGCAACAAAATACATTTGTTCCGAATGGGTTACCATTATGAATATGACCCGCTCACAGACACTTATACTCAAAAGTCTGGTTTACCTACGCCCAGGGTGTGGGGAACTTGTGCTACAGTAAATAACAAAATTTATATCATAGGTGGAGATAAGACAACCAGCACCACTCGCGTAAATGAAGCTTATGATCCTTCTACTGACAGTTGGCAAACTAAAAGTAGCATCCCATTGTCTGCACTTGGATTCACCAGGGAAAATCCGGTTATCAATGGAAAAATTTACGCTGCATTTGGCTGGAATTACTATGCATTTTTTTCTACTAATTATTGTTACGACCCAGCAACCGACATATGGGAACCAAAAAGTGATGCAACGCATAAAAGAGACGGAGCTGGATGTAGTGTTGTCAATAACAAACTATATGTTTTTGGCGGGCGTGCGGATGTTAGTGGTCCCTTTGGTTTAAACTACAATGAAGTGTATGACCCTGCCAGTGACATTTCGCCATTGGCTCTGAATTCCTGGGCAATCACTGGTACAGGTAGCGTATCCACAAGCATTGCTGCCAAGTGTAATGGGAATTACGGCATGATCATTCAACAACCTGACAATGTTGCTGTTGGCCAATCTGCAAGGACAGTTGATGGTTTTGGAGCTACTTATGCATTAGATTTTAACTGGAATATGACTGATGCCTATAACATTGGTTTTGAAAGACCAACAGGCGCTATTTCTCTTACAGAAACTGACTTGGATGGTTCACTATATTTCTATAATAACTCATCAAATACTCCTGTCATTGAGTGGTGGCGTTCTGGATATACCCATTTGCAAAATAGTTCCTGGAACACCTGGCATAAAGTGACAGTCATTCGTAATGGAACCAATAGCAAGGTCAATTTTGATAATAATTCATATTCTTCTCTGACAAGCCTTACAGGTGGATCTGGCCGAATTACCTTCGGCTTGTTTTGGGCAGCCAAACAATATTTTGACGATATCCGGGTAAGGAAATGGGAGGGTTTTGACCCAACCACTACATTGGGAAATGAACAACACCTTACTCCTCCTGCTGCACCATTATTGGTGTCACCCGCAAACGGAGCATTGGGCGTACCTTCTACACCTACATTTGTTTGGGATGCCTCACCTACTGCAACCTCCTATCATTTACAGATTTCTACCACCTCCAATTTCCAGTTTGTATTTGATGTTCCTGGTCTGACTAACACTTCCATCGCCATTGATGGCTTTGTCCCAGGAAGCACCTATTTCTGGAGGGTCAGTGCCATTAACGACAGGGGACAAGGGAACTGGTCAAGCATTTGGCACTTTACAACCTGTGCCAATCCACCTACTATTTATGCCGGGCCTGACCAGACAGCATGTTCCAATGCGACTGAAATTGCAATGTCAGGGTTTGCTTTCACAAATGCTTCCGGCGCCAGCTGGTCAGGAGGAACAGGAACCTGGAATGGTGACACCTATTCACCTTCAGCCGAAGACGTAGCAGCAGGTTATATTACCCTTACTTATTCAACGAATACTGCTTCACCCTGCGGAGATGTAAGCGATGATATGATTGTAACTTTCATCCCTGCTCCAACAGTTAGCTGGCCAGTTACTTTGCCGGCACAGTGCATTTCATCACATAGTTTTGCTTTAACAGGCGGTTCACCGCTTGATGGAAGTTACTCAGGCCCTGGTGTAACCGGAACTAATTTTGACGCTTCAGTGGCCGGGGAAGGAACGCACACCCTTACCTATACCTACACTGATCCGTTGACTTTATGCTCTGCTTCTGCTACGGCTAATATATTCGTTAATGCATTAACACCCGTAGCCGCAGGATCCTATTCAGCTGTTTGTGTAAATGCCGCCAATATCAGCCTTGCAGGTTCCCCTTCAGGCGGTATTTGGACAGGAAACGGGGTATCCGGTGACCAATTGAATGGTTATGTATTCCATCCTTCCTCAGGTTCCCAGCTTTTAACATATACCTATACCGATGGCAATTCCTGTGCTAATACAGACCAGGTTACTGTCAATGTTAATCAACTTCCCGTAATATCGACAGGTTCATACGGCCCTGTTTGTGCTGGCGCATCAAACATCAACCTCATTGGATCTCCAACAGGTGGAACATGGACCGGAACAGGAGTAAGCGGAGACCTTGGGAATGGTTTTGTCTTTAGTCCATCTGCCGGCAGCCAAACTTTAACCTACACTTATACAGATGGCAATACTTGCTCTAATTCAGGCCAGGTTACAGTAACTGTAAATAATCTTCCCACTGTATCAACTGGCGCTTACGGGCCATTCTGTGAGAATGCTGCTGATGTTAACCTCACCGGATCGCCTGCAGGAGGTATTTGGACAGGAACCGGCGTTTCCGGCAATCAGCTTTCCGGATACATGTTTGATCCTTCAGTTGGTACTCAAACCCTAACATATTCTTACACTGATAATAATTCGTGTTTAAATTCCCAGCAGGTGAATATTGTTGTTCATCCTCTTGCAAACATTACTCCTGGCACTTATGGACCATTCTGTGTTGATGCCGCTGATGTGCACCTTGTCGGTTCACCGGTTGGCGGGACATGGACTGGAAATGGTGTATCCGGGGAACTTTTATCAGGATTCGTTTTCGATCCATCAGCCGGTACACAGACTTTAACTTATACGGTAACAGATGGTAATTCCTGTTCAAATTCAGGGCAGACAACAATAATAGTACATCAACTGCCGGCAGTTTCAGCAGGCTCTTATGGTTCCGCATGCATCGATGCAGCTGACGTTAACCTGGCAGGTACACCAGCAGGCGGCATTTGGTCAGGAAACGGCGTTTCGGGCTCTCAGCTGACAGGATATGTATTTGATCCATCCGTTGGCACCCAGACACTGACTTATACGATTACAGATGTTAATTCCTGTTCCAATTCAGATATTACGACTATAACTGTCAACCAACTTCCTGAAGTAGTAGCCGGAAACTATGGACCAGCCTGTATCAATTCCTCAGAAATCGCACTTGCAGGTACCCCGGGCGGTGGTACATGGACTGGTATTGGTGTTTCAGGAAACCTCCAGTCCGGATTCGTATTCAGCCCTTCAGCCGGCACACAAACTCTTACATATTCATATACAGGTGTTAACAGTTGTTCTAATAGCAATCAGACACTGGTTACTGTAAACCAACTACCAGTTGTATCTGCAGGCACCTATGCCCCTGTTTGCATTAATGCGGCTCATATTAACCTTGCAGGTACACCTGCAGGCGGAGTATGGACAGGAACTGGAGTTTCCGGAAACCAACTAAACGGTTATGTATTTGCTCCTTCAGTTGGAAGCCAAACCCTAACTTATACATTTACAGATGCAAACAGCTGTTCAAATAGCAGTCAGGCCACAATTACGGTTCATGAACTTCCGGTAGTTTCTGCGGGAACCTATGGGCCAGCTTGTATTGAATCTGCGGATATACCTCTTGTTGGTTCACCTGCCGGTGGCATTTGGACAGGAACTGGAGTTTCAGGCAGTGTACAAACCGGCTTCGTATTTGACCCAACAGCCGGTACACAAACCATTACCTATACTTACACAGATGGAAACCTTTGTTCCAATTCAGCTCAAACCCAGGTTGATGTAATCAATCTTCCCTCTGTCGTAGCAGGCTATTATGAACCAGTTTGTGTAAATGCGCTGGATAAAGATCTTCTGGGAACACCTGCAGGCGGGGTATGGACAGGAATCGGTGTGAGTGGTAACCAACAAAACGGCTATGTTTTTGACCCTTCAGTTGGGACACAAACGCTTACCTATACTTACTCTCTAGGTAATACATGCAATACAACTGACCAGACTACGATTATCGTTCATGAACTGCCCCTGGTATCAGGAGGAAGTTATGGACCGGCATGCATTGATGGAGCTGATATCCATCTTGCCGGTACTCCGGCAGGTGGAGCATGGCATGGAACCGGAGTTTCCGGGAATGAAATTACAGGATATGTTTTCGATCCTTCTGTCGGAACGCAAAACCTAACATATTCCTATACAGATGGTAACAGCTGTGTGAATTCTGACCAGGTCACAATAAATGTGAACACATTGCCTCTCACTTCAGCAGGCACCTACGGCCCTGTATGTTCCAATGCAAATGATATTGCATTGCATGGCACACCTGCAGGCGGAGTTTGGAGCGGCACCGGTGTTAGTGGAAATCAACAGCAAGGTTTCGTATTTGACCCTTCTGTTGGAACTCAAACCCTTACGTACTCTTACACTGATGGTAATACCTGCGTTAATTCTGCCCAGGTTTCAATTACAGTTTACAATTTGCCCCAGGTTTCTGCCGGATCATATGGCCCTGCATGTATTGATGCTGCTGACATAGCATTGGCTGGCTCACCTGCAGGCGGAACATGGACCGGAACAGGAGTTACAGGTACTCAGCAGGCCGGCTTCGTTTTCGATCCATCAGCAGGAACTCAAACCCTTACTTACAGTTACTCAGACGGAAACTCCTGCGCTAATTCAAGCCAGGTTACAATAACTGTTCATGACTTACCCGTAGTTACGGCTGGATCATATGCAGCCGTATGTGAAAATTCTGCTGATGTTGTTCTTGCTGGAACTCCTGCCGGTGGCGTTTGGACTGGAAACGGAGTTTCAGGCAGCCAACTTTCAGGATATGTTTTTGATCCTTCTGTTGGAACTCAAAGCCTAACATATTCCTACACAGATGGAAACACTTGCGCTAGCTCTGACCATGTAACTATAAATGTCAACACAATACCATCAGTTAATGCCGGGACATATGCAGCAGTATGTGCAAACGCTGCCGATATCGTATTGGCAGGTACGCCTCCAGGAGGATTGTGGTCAGGCACTGGAGTGAGTGGCAATCAGTTGAATGGTTTCGTATTTGATCCGTCGGTAGGTACTCAAACCATACATTATGCATATACCAATTTATCCGGATGTGTAAACTCAGCATCGGTTACAATTACCATTTATCCCTTACCGACAGTATCTGCAGGAAATTATGCAGCTGTCCCTGAAGGATCAGGGCCAATAACTTTAACTGGCACACCGGCAGGTGGTGTTTTCAGCGGAGTTGGTGTAAGTAATAGCCAATTTAATCCTGTTGTTGCGGGTTTGGGTAATCACACCATCACCTATACCTACCAGAATGAGAATGGATGCACTAATTCAGCAACCACGGATATAATAGTTTATGGTGGAACTAAAACTCTTAACCTGAAACTATTCCTCGAAGGATTATATGCAGGCAATGAAACCATGGATGAATCACACGGCCTTTCAGGACCACAATTCGGCGTTGGAATTGCTGACCAGGTAACCATTGAATTACATGATTCAAATTTGCCTTTCAGCACTATGTACACCTATGCTAATGTCAACCTGCCAGTAAATGGGCAGCTATCGATTAGTGGTATTCCCGGCTATGTAACAGGATCTTATTATATTGTGGTTAAAAACCGCAATAGTGTGGAAACATGGAGTAGTGTTCCCGTAGTATTTGGTGCGATTTCAACCATATCTTATGATTTCTCCAGTTCACAATCCAAAGCTTACGGCTTAAACCTTCGTCAGGAAGGTACCGTCTGGCTCATATATGCCGGAGACGTAAACCAGGATGGAATCGTAGATGGATCTGATATGGCAGAGGTTGACAATCTCAGCACATCCATAGCACACGGTTATAACCCGGAGGATGTAAATGGAGATGGCATTGTTGATGGTTCTGATATGGCGATCATTGACAATAATTCAACCAGCATTATCCAGGCAAAGAGACCATAACCCCGGTAATCAAATTTATAAGCCCGGGGAATCTTCGTACATTTTTTAACGAAGATTCCCCGGGCTTTTTTTGTATGAAATCATGTTTAATAAAAATAATAGACATCAAAAAGCTATCCCTGTTTTATATCATATTTATTAAGATTACTTTATGTCACGCGCAGGAGAAAGAAAAAAGAGCTTTTATTGGACTTAATATCGGCCCATCCTATCCCGTTGCAAATATTACAATCACTTCTGCTTCAAACAAATATGCCGGGTTCGCATAACCAGGCTATTCTGATAGTTTAATAAACTTTGGATACAGACCTTACTTCGGATAACAAGGCCGGAGAATATTCCATTGATATCCCAATCATTTTCGATGGAGATTACTGGCAAACAACTGCTGAATCAAATGGCTGGTCATTTTTGCCAAGGCCTCATGTTGACGGCACACACACCGGGAGTGCTTTTGTGTTTGTTGATTTTGTATTCCCCTCTGTCGGAAGTGAATCGGATGACTGGCTTTATTTCGGGTCAGTTTTCCTCTACCCAGATGTCACTAGTACATATAGAAGATCAACGATCTGACCGGAATGGATTGGTGATTCAGTGAATCTCTTTTGCTGCTACATCCAAATCTATCTCCTTTTCCCATTTGGCAATCACCAGCGTGGCCACAGAATTGCCTATCAGGTTTGTTATAGCGCGTGCTTCACTCATGAACCTATCGATGCCCAGGATCAATGCCAATGCTGCAACAGGGATATTCCCCACAGTCGGCAACAAGGCTGCAAGCGTTATGAAACCACTGCCCGTTACTCCTGCTGCACCTTTAGAAACCAGCAGCAATACCAGCAACATGGTTATCTGGTTCGACAACGGAAGGTAAGTGTTTGTAGCCTGGGCAAGGAAAACTGCAGCCATGGTAAGGTAAATGGAAGTCCCATCCAGGTTAAAGGAATAGCCGGTTGGAATAACCAAGCCCACAACGGAGTCGGAACATCCACCTTTCTTAAGCCTGGCCATCAGGCTGGGCAAGGCTGCTTCGGATGACGAAGTCCCCAGAACAATAAGGATCTCCTCCTTAATGAAGTTCAAAAGTCGAAATAAATTGAAACCAAAGAGCTTCATTACTCCGCCCAGGACAATAAGGATGAAAAGAATACAAGTGATATAAAAGGAAATCATAAGCTGGCCCAGGGAAGCCAGCGAGCCCACTCCATATTTCCCAATAGTAAAGGCCATTGCACCGAAAGCCCCAATTGGCGCTACACGCATGATGATATTGATAACTGCAAAAAGGCCGGATTCCAGTGATTTCAAACCTTTGAGAACGGGGCCTGCCTTTTCACCAATTTTTGAAAGGGCAACCCCAAAAAGAATTGAAAACAGCAAGATCTGAAGCAGGTCGCCATTGGAAAGGGCATTGATAATATTGTCAGGTATAATGTGAAGGATAAAATCAACAACATTAGTTGCCTTGCCCTGGGTAACATACGATGCCACAGCCTTTGCATCCAAAGTTGAGGGGTCGATGTTCATTCCGGCTCCGGGCTTCAGGATATTAATTACAGCTAGTCCAATGATTAGCGCCAGCGTAGTGATTACCTCGAAATATACAATCGCCTTAACCCCTACCCTGCCAACCTTTTTCACATTCTGCATCCCGGCAATTCCATTTACCACGGTACAAAATATCACCGGGGCAATCATCATTTTTACCAGCTTGATAAAACCATCCCCCAGGGGTTTCATGGTCACAGCAAATGCCGGATAAAATGAGCCGAGGAGTATTCCAATAATAATGGCTGTGATTACCTGGGCATAAAGACTTTTATAGAGCTTGCGCATCAGAATGGATGGTTATTGGCCAAGAAGCAGGCTAAACCTCTCAACCGATTGGCAGGAAGAAAATTACTATTGAATCAAGAAAAACTGAACAGGGATTGGCAAAAGATATCAACTAATTGAATGTTAATTACTTTGATTTGCATTAGCATACAAAAAAGTCCACAAGTTGTGGACGAATTAGATTGCCGGTTATATTTCGGTAAAATCAATTGATAGAATATTTCAATAGCATTTTCTTGCTTGAATTAAATGCATCCTTACTGCCATAGATCGGTATTCCAATTTTGATAGATCCTATGATGATTCCCAATGTTCCACCGAGAATGCCCAATCCAACGCCTCGAATTCCAGCCTTTTCTTTTGCTGTTGCCTTAAGAAAATAAGCTGCCGGATCATCACCGGATGCAAAACCAGAAAGTATACCAATTGTTGCCCCAACTGCAGCACCAATCAGAAAACCCCTGGAGATGCGCTGACTGCTCCTTATCTGAATAAAACTTATATTGTTGCAGGCGAAACTTTGTGTTACATAGGAACCCCTCATGTAATCCTTAGGCAGGAAAGAACTTGAACAGATCAATGCAGAATCACAAACCTGGTAAATCACGCCCAGGTAGGATTTCTCGGACGGGTTTGTAGAGGTTATCCAGGCCTTGTTAATGGAATGCTTCGGAAGTATCTTCTGGCTGAGGGTTGTCTGAGCCAGTGCCGGATTCGCCAGCAATATGCAAAAAACAGCAATTCTAAAAACAGGATTTCGCATGATAAAACAGCTTAGCAAAAACAATATAAGGTGCAGTCTGTAAATTAAGCCGAATAATAAGAAGTAATGAAAATTTTTCCTGGATGATTGTATATAACAAATATAAGCAACTTAAGCAGGAATTGTGCTGCCTCATTTAGCAAAATGGGGGCCTCATAATTGGATTGATTCACAAGACAGATTTCTCTATTGCATCATTCCATGAAATCATTCATGCTTGATAGCCTCCACAGGGTTGCGGGTTGCTGCAAGCCAGCTTTGCCACAAGGTTGCAATCAGTGCAACCAGGAGGGTTAATAAGCCGCTGAGGAAGAAATACCCCAACCCGGTATGAATTCGGTTTGCATAGCCTTTGAGCCATTGGTTCATCACATAATCACTTGCCAGGAAAGCTGAGAACATGGCTATGGCCACCAGAATGAATGTCTCCTTCATTAACCTGAGGATGATTAATCCTACTGAACTGCCAAGCACCTTCCGGATGCCGATCTCCCTGGTTCTGCGCGCAACATTGATGATGGTGAGGGCCAGGAGGCCAATAAGGCTGATAAGTATCACTTGGAAAGTTCCCAGGGAAACCATTTTAAGCAGGCGATTTTCAGACTGAAATTTCAGGTTATAAATATCAGACAATTGAAATGAATGCATCACATAAGACGGGTCATACCTGCGGATAACCTCATTCACCTGTATCTGCTGCCCGTGGTTAAGTTGCTGCCTTCCCCGAATATAAATTACTCCGAATCCATCCCTGTAATTCGTAATCGATAACGGTTGAATCTCAGCACCCGGGTTAGAGAGGTAATAAAAATCCTTTACCACTCCTACCAGGTTCAGTCGCTTATCGTTGTAATCAAGGGCTATGGGTAAAGAACCCGGTTTAATGGCCAGCCCAAGCATCTTTACAGCAGATTCATTCAGGATCAAAGCAGTATGGTCATTCTCAGAGTCATTGAAAAACCGGCCTTCAATTAACCGGAATTTCATGGTTTCGCAAAAACCCGGCTTTACCCTGTATTCGTTAATGCCTTTGAATGATTTCTCTGAACTTTCAACTGTCTTAATAAGCTCGCCACTGCAACCTCCTCCCATGGCATGATCGCTGAACCCGGCTGATTCGACAAACGGAAGCTTTTCCAGTTCGGATTTCAGGCTTTCATATTTAGGACCAATGTCATAACTGAGCCCGTCAAAACCAGTAACATTCTGAACAGAAAACCCTGGTGGAATATCCTTAAGATAATTTAACTGGGCTATAATAATCACCACAGAACTGATAAAGAAAGATGCAATAAGGAACTGTACTAGGATAGTCAGGGAGGATAAACTGAGTTTTCTTCTGGCTTGAACAACTCTTCCCCGCAAGCCTAATACAAGGTTCATCCTGGATAGATAAAGCACTGGATAGCCTGCTGAAACCAGGAATATGATAAGCATTATGCAGGCCATCAGGAATAGCCCCTGGCCAGAGAAGAGATCTGATAACTCTACTTTTGATCGCATCAGAGATGCGAAAGCAGGTAATGCCAGGTAGGTAACAATCCCTGCCAGTATTATGGCCAAAAGAAAGATTACAGCAGTTTCAAGGATAAAAAGTGATGCGATTGAATATTTCTGTGCTCCAAACATTTTCCGGGTGGCAATTTCTGCCAGCCGCTTTTCACCCTGGATCATTAGGAGATTGATAAAAGAAACCAGGGCGATAATCAGTATAAAACCTGCAATCAGAATAACTATGATGAGCTGGTTAAGATTCCCGACACCATTCACCGAGTCGTTGGTCTTTGAATGAAGATAGATACGGGTTAATGGTTCAACACCGGATTCAACCCTTGAATTGGTATACTCCGCCCATTTTGCCATGACTTTATTATTAGCTGCGGATATCTTGACTTCCGCCCTGGAATGGTCGGCACCCGGACCCAGGAGGTAATAGGTAAAAAATTCAAGCCCGCCGAAACTTTCAGGTTTAATGGTTTGCATGGAAGCAAGTACATCAAATGCAAAATGGCTGTTCCGGGGAAGATCCTGTATCACACCGGTTACTGTCAATTGTTCCTTATCCATCGTGATTACTTCACCGATACAGTTCAGCCGGTTGAAGATCTTCTTTGCCGTTGAAGCTGAAACAACAGCTTGCTTTTCTCCTGCCATTGCTTCTGATGGGTTCCCATACAAAAGGTCCAGTCCAAAAACCCTGAAGAACTCTTTATCCACAATAAGCAGTTGTAATCCGTCAAATTTCTTCTCCCCGGATTCAACCTTCACTTTCCAGCCCCTGTAAATCTGCGTGGAAGCTTCCACCTCGGGCACACTTGCCGGAACCTGGGTATAAGCCTCCCTTAGCCCAATAGAATAATAAGTAGTGGATGTATTATCCGTGACCTTATTATAAAGTCTTACAACCCTGTCAGCTGTGGCAAAATGCTTATCATAACCAAACTCATACCTGGCCAAAGCCAGGGTAAGGAGCAGGCTGCTGAAGGCTAATCCAAGCCCGGTTATGTTGACAAACAGGAATAAAGGATTCCGGCGAAGAAGGCGCAGGACAAATACCAATTGATTCATGGTTGCTGGAAGTTTGCTTTAATTTCTGCCAAGGGCTTTGTATAATATTTCATGGACATGTTCAATCTAGTTCTATTGTTGAATCCAGATATTTCATCCCAAAATCAAAACAGGCTCTACTATTCATAACGCAGGGAATCAACCGGGTTACGGGTAGCTGTCCTCCAGCTTTGCATGCATACCGTGAATATTACCGTTACAAAAACGATAACTCCTGCCAGTACAAACAGCACCCAGCTTATATCAGCTTTGTAAGCGAAATTGTCGAGCCATTTATGAATGAAGTAATAGGAAACCGGGGCTGCCAAAACAAAAGCTGCCATGAGCCAGCCGAGGAATTCCCTGTTCAACGCAAACAATATCCCGAAAACGGAAGCACCATTCACCTTGCGGATCCCGATCTCCTTCGTACGGTTCAGGCTTAGCTGGAAACTCTGGCCCAAAATGCCCATAAAGGTCAGCACCAGGGCTATGAACGCAACGATTCCCAGGTTATGACCCAGTTGCTCATCCCTCTGGTACATGGAATTGAAATGTTCATCGTAAAAGGTAAAATCTATGGGCTCGTCCGGTATCAGGGATTTCCAAACTTTTTCCAACTGTTTCATCTTTTGTCCTGTTTCCCCGGGTTCCAGGCGTATAGTAACCTGGATAGCGTTATATTCTGTTCTTAAATTCCTGGAAATAAGGCAGACCGGTTCTATTTTTGAATGCAGGGATTCCACATGAAAATCCTTTACAACACCAACAATAGCATAGCCTCCTTCTTTCCCGTTATGAAAGCATTGACCTGTGAAATCAGTCCTTCCATATTGCCTCATAGCTTCCTCATTTACAATACAGGAATTATCAATATCCCCTTCCTGGAACCAGTGCCCGGATTTCATTTGAACTCCCATCGTTTTCAGGAAATCATTATCCACTGAGAGTGTTTTAAGCATGATTTGATGGTTGTTTACAAATTCACCCATTGTCATAAAGATGTCGCCTGGCACTCCTGAACTCATACATATATCCTTGCAGAATGAAAGCTGTTCCAGTTGCTGTTTCATAGCATCGATACCCTTGAATTTGTAAGGAAGATTGAGCCTCATCAGATTCTCCTTTTGAAACCCAAGGTTGGCATTCCTGGTGTAGCTTATCTGACGGTTTAAGGAAAGCACAACCGTGATAAGGATAATGGATGCTGAGAACTGAACGAGTGTCAGGATCCTGCTGCCTATTTGCTTGCCGGAATTATGCTGGAGAGCCCCCAGGAAACTACGCTTCCTGAAACGGGAAAGGATGACAACAGGAGCTATGCAGGTAACCAGTATGCTGAGGATGACAATAGCAGCTATGATGGCAGCCAGTAAGGGGTTGAGCAGCGTGCTCATTCCAAACTGCTTCCCGAACAGCTGGTTCGTTGCCGGCATGAAAGCTGCAACAAGGAAAAGGGAAAATACCAGGGATAACAGGATGCTTACAGTAACTTCTACCAGGGAATAAGTGACCAATTGACCGTATGAGGCCCCGTTTATCTTCTTGATTCCTATTTCCCTGAGCTTTGAATACTGCATGGAGAAATAGAAGTTCAGGAAATTGATGATGGACAGGATCAAAACAACTAAACCAATGCTAATGAATATATCTAGCATCGAAGGATTCCCAATGGTTAAACAGCTTCCGTTCATTGGCACTCCCAGATAGATATCCTCCAGTCGCTGCAATCCAAAAACCCCGATTTCGGGATGATTTTGCCTTAAAACCCTGTTCATGGTTACTTGCATAACCTGAAGATTTGTCCCCTTCCGGAGTAAAAGAAAATGGTTGGAGGGGTTCATGCAGATGCCATTGTTGCATACCTGCGACATCCGGATCTTCACATTGGCAATATTGAGGAAGAGCTTCGCCTGGATACTTGAATTCGCGGGAAAATCCTCTACAACTGCCGACACCGTTACATTAAACTCCTGCATCAGAAGCAGGGATTTACCTAATGGATTTTCTCCCGGGAACAGAACATCAGCCAGGGAACGGGTAAGGACTGCAGAGTTAAGGTCAGTTATCGGGTTTTTAGCTGTTTGCTGAAGTACCTTCAACGGGAAAAGTTTGAAAAAATCGTTCGAAGTAATGATCAGTCCCTGGAATTTCGTAAATGAATAATCGGATTTGATCTTGACATCCCAGCCATTCTCAATCTCGGCAGGACAGGCAAGCTCAACACCCGGGAATTTCTCTTTGAAACTCTCGCTGAGAACACAGTCCAGGTTAGCATCCTTATTTTTATAGTCGATCACCCTTACAATCCGCTTATAGTCCGGGTAACAATGATCTACAGTAAATTCACTGTAAACATACATGGCTATCAGGATGCTCACTGCAAATCCAACAGAAAACCCGAGTATACTCAGTATACTGTATAATTTATTTCGCCCTAATGACCTGAATGTAAGCTTTATATTATGACTGTTCATTTTCTGGGATTCTAATTATTCATACCTGAGAACTTCCACAGGATTTCTTGACGCTGCTCTCCAGCTTTGCCATCCAACGGTCATCAGGGCAATGAAGCAAGCCGCCAGGCCCGCAAGTGCAAAAATCCACCAGTTCAGGCCGGTCTTTCCTGCAAAACCCTCCAGCCAGCGATGCATGGCATACCATGCTACCGGGACTGCAAATACAAATGACAGCAATACCCACTTCAGGTAATCCCTGTTAAGCAAGATCAGAATGGCTGAATCGCCTGCCCCACTGATCTTTCGTATGCCAATCTCCTTGTTTTTCTGCTGGATATAATACAATGACATGGCAAACAGTCCCATAACTGACATAATGATGGCAAGCAAAGTAAAACTGGCGATCAGCCTGGAAGAGTTTTCCTCTTTCTTATACCAGCTGTGAATAGTCTGGTCAAAGAATTTGATATCAGGTTCAATACCATCCGTAAATTGCCTGTGAACCTCACGAATATGCGCAAGTGTTTGAGGCAGATTGGTTCCTGATAATTTAACCAGCACTGACCAGGCTTCCGACTTCCGGTATAACCGCCATATCACCACCGGCCTGACTTTCTGATGAAGGCTGTTAATGAGGTAATCATCCACAACTCCCAGGAGAGGCACTGAGCCGTTAGCCCAGCGTGTAGAAACAGATTTCCTGCTCAGTCCTGACTCCCTGATCGCGGTTTCATTCATCAGGATGCCATTTCTGGCCATTGCTGCACCTGTAGGAGTAATGTGCAGCTTCATTATCCGGTAAAAGGCTGAATCAACGGCAAAGGTTTGGTAACTGACTACCTTGCCTTCTCCGATGTTTAGTGTATTGTTGTTACCACCATCCATCGGGCTGCCCTGGACAAAGGAAACCTCCTGTATAGCAGGGTCCTTCTTCAGTTCGTTGATAAAGGGTTCAACGCGGCTGCTATCTGTTATATAATTATCGAAATAGGCAATATTCTCCTTTTGGAAACCCACATCATAATTTACCAGGAAGCGGGTTTGTTTCACAATAACCATGGTGCAGATAAGTAAAACCAGGGCTATAAAATACTGTATGGAGATGAGCACTTTTGAATAGACCAACTTGCTCTTTCTCCTGAAAGTTCCTTTTACAATATCGATAGGTGAAAAACGGGTAATTACAAGGGCTGGTGCCAGGCCGGCAATAATTCCGAGAAGCATAATGAACACAAATCCTGCAGCCATCAACGGGAAGGATAAGTGATCTGCCAGCATCAGTTTAGTCTCGAGGAGCTGGTTAGCAAAGGGTTCAATCAGGAACGAAAGGAAGATCGCAATCCCGAAGGAAACAAGGCAAAGTAAGATTGACTCGCTGACAAACTGCAGCAGGAGTGCTGACCTGGAACTCCCGGCCAGTTTCTTTAATGCCGCCTCCTTAGCCCTGAAACCTGCCTGTGCAATGGAAAGGTTCACGTAATTAAGCAGGGCAATTAAAAGTACAAACAGGATGATGAAAAAGAGTATCCTTATAAATGTCAGGCTGTTGGACCTGCTCCCTCCATGACCGGAAACAGGTATAAAATAGGCCTTTTCAAGTGGAATAAAATCAAGCGTTTTAGTAATACCGTTCTTATACATCCAGTAATCCTGCTTAAAGAATTTCAGGATTTCCGGCGCTTTTGCAGCAAGATCAGTCCCGGGCTTTTCAAGAAAATACAGGTTAAACGAACTGTTATCATAAGTAGTAAGCAACTCAGGATAATTCCAGAATCTGGCAAGCATATTGAAATTGATGATTGCATCGCAGGGCTCTATCTGGGTATTGGTAAAGTCCTCAACCACTCCTGTAACAGTAAGGTGCCATTTCCCATCCACGATTATCTCCCTGCCTTTTGCCGGCTTATTGCCGAAGAGCCGGGTAGCATAATGCCTGGATAAGACAACAGAGCCTATATCATCGAGCACCGAGGAGGGATCACCTTCAACAAGCCTGAAAGAGAACACAGTGAAAAAGGAAGAATCAACAAGCAGGAAAGTAGTATTTCGCTTTATTCCACCCGGAGTGGAGGTAATCAGGGATTGTTTATCCAGGCGGGTATAATTCTCGATCTCCGGGTATTTCTCCATGAGTACTGAACCCACTTTTGGAGCAAAGGAGGACTCATTATGGATGCGGAAGATCCTGTCTTTTTTTTGCTGAAAAGCATCTACCGACAACTCATTTTGAAGGTATACACCCAACAATATGACATAGGTCAGCGCAATAGAGAAACTGAATAAGGTAATGATTGTAAAAAGCTTGTTTTTACTTAGGTAATGAATAAAAAGCTTAAGATCCTTCAATCTCATGGGTCTTTCAGTTAAAGGGTATATTCTCCAACTTTTGCATTGTGATTTTCGGTCACAACCTGGCCGTCAAACAGGTTAATGATTCGGTGGGCAAAGCCAGCATCATGCTTTGAGTGTGTTACCATGACGATGGTTGTACCTCCCCTGTTCAATTCAGTGAGTAGGTTCATCACTTCTATGCCGTTTTTGGAATCGAGGTTACCGGTTGGCTCATCGGCCAGCACAAGCTTTGGATTTGCAACTACAGCACGGGCAATGGCCACACGCTGCTGCTGTCCGCCTGACAATTGCTGGGGGAAATGCTTAGCCCTGTGTCCCATCTGCATTCGGTCAAGCACTTCGTTTACCAGGGTTTTCCGCTCAGTACTCTTCATGTTCAGGTAGATAAGCGGCAACTCAACATTTTCACGAACATTAAGCTCATCAATCAGGTTAAAACTCTGGAATACAAAGCCGATATTACCTTTCCTCAGCTTTGTCCGCTGGCTTTCCCGCAGGTGCCCGACTTCCTGCCCGTCAAAATAGTATTTTCCACCGCTTGGATTATCCAACAGGCCGATAATATTGAGGAGGGTAGATTTGCCACAACCGGATGGGCCCATAATGGCAACAAAATCCCCTTTATTTATCACCAGGTCCACGTTCAGCAAAGCGCTGGTTTCAATTTCCTCGGTACGGAATACTCTTGATAATTGCTCAGTTTTGATCATAGTTTGAAAAATTTATGCGTATTCTGAATATTGATTTTGATTCTTTGATTTTACACTGTGGGAAATAACTGACCGAACTAATTTCCGGCCTCCACAGGATTACTTAAGTACCAGTCTCTCATTGTCCCCGAAAAGCTCATATCCTGAGGTTATAACCTGGTCACCTGGTTTTAACCCTTCCAGTACTTCGAAATACAACGGGTTCTTGCTCCCAATCCGGATGTTCCGTTTTACAGCAGTCTGCCCGGATTTATCAAGTACGTATATCCATTGGCCACCGGTGCTCTGGTAGAAAGCTCCCTGCGGAAGCAACACAGCCTCTGTAGGTTCACCCAATTGTAATTTGATATGATAGGATTGCCCGGTCCGGATATTTTCAGGTAAGTTTCCAGTAAAAACCAGGTCAATTTTAAACTGTCCCTGCCTTACCTCCGGATAAACCTTATGAACCCGCAGGCTGAATTCCTTATCCTGCCTGTCAAGCGTGCCGGTAAGGCCCGGGTTTACCCTGTCGATGTAATGCTCATCCATTAAAGCCTGCACTTTGTATCCCGAAAGCACATTGATTTGTCCTAAACGAGTTCCCTGGCCAAGCTGCTGGCCAATTTCCGCATTCAGCATACCAAGTTGTCCATCCACGGGAGCCTTTACCAACAGGTTATCCAGGCGCTCCTGGACATACATCAGGGCTTTGCGCATCTTAACCATATCCGATTCCAGTTGGGCAATATCCTTCACTTTAATGAGGGAATCACTTTCAGCTTTCTGCTTGTTGATCTCAAGCAATTCCTTCTGGTACATATAATCTTCCTCTGCCTGCTGGTATTCTTCTTTTGATATCAGCTTATTTTCATAGAGTTTCTTGTCCTGCTCGAATTTCCTTCCCGATTTGGAGAGCTGAAGTTTATTGTCCAGTAAGTTTCGCTTGCTCTGGATCCGGTCCACCTCAAAATTAATGCGTGCTGTTCGCAGGTAATTCTCTTTTTCGGCAAGGCTGGTCTCGGAGATGAGGATGGTCTGGTATAATTCGCGGTTCTCGAGTTTCAGGATCACATCTCCTTTTTTAACCATTTCACCCTCTTCTATATACCGTTCAACAACCCTTCCACCTTCAAGCGCATCCAGGTAAATAGTAGAGATGGGCTCAACCTGCCCTATAACGGTGATATAGTCGTCGAATTGACCCCTGGTGATTGTTTCGATGGTTACCTTATCTTTTTCTACATTCAGAGTAGAACTCCGGTTCTGTAAAAACATAAATAAAATCAGGGCCAGGATTACTACCCCTCCGGCGATATAGGGAAAATGCTTTTTTTTAATTCCTTTCTTTTTTTCAATGATTCGGTCCATGCGGCAGTATGTTTGATTCCAGTTTGAAAGTAATCTTGTATTGAGGAGATTTGTATTCTATCACCAGGCAGTCTTTCCTTCATAGATATCCAGGGTCTTCTTCTTAAGCTTAAATTGTAGCTGTGTCCTAAGGATTTCAGCTTCTGCAGATGCCGACCTGTTGCGTGCATCTGTCAGCTCCAGCAGGTTGCCTGTTCCCTGTTCCCATTTCTTCTCAGCAAGTTCCAGGTTAAGGGCTGTTGATTTCTCCTGCTCAACTGAGGCTCTGTATTCATCAACTGCTGAACGTAGGGAAAGACAGACATTCTCAATTTCTGCACGAAATACCTGTTTTTTCATATCATTGAGGGCTTCAGCCTTATCAATGCCAAAACGTGCAACACGTATATTCCTGTTAAGTTGTGCGCCGTTGAAAAGCGGTATATTGAGGTTCAGGCCAATATACTGGTAACTGTTATTACCCAGCTGGTGCTGAAAATCCACCGGGTTCCCATAGGTATCCCTGTAGGAATCATAATACCCTGTTCCATAGCCGGCCTGTGCCCGAAGCGATGGCAAAATGGCTCCTTTAGCCAGTTTGAGATCCAGTTTTGAAATTCCATGATCAATTTCCATTTCACGGAATTGGGGGAGATGAGCGGCTGCATGCTTATACACCGAATCGGGTAAAGGCATTAGCAGGAGATCCGCAGGTTCTGACAAAGCTGGCTCTTCTGCGATATCGAAAGGAGTGTCATAACTAATATTCAGGAGCTGACGAAGCACAGTCCTTGCTTTCTCAACATTGTTCCTTGCCTGTGTAAGATGAAATTCATCCTGTGCCAGCCTTGCCCTGATTTCGGTTGTTTCTGTCTCAGCCTTGGTGCCTACTTCAACCATTATCCTGGCCTTTTCAAGATTAATGGTATCCAGGTCCCGCAGATCCCTGGCAATCAGCATCTGGCCCCTGGCAAAGCAGAGATCGTAATAAGCATTCATCACTTTAAAAGCAATGTCATTCTTTAAAGATTGCTCTGCCATAAGCCCTTTCATGGCCATCATACGGCTGTACTGCACCTTGTTCAGGTTGACAAATCCATTGAACAGGACTAAAGATGCTCCCAGGGAAACATTGGCCTGGAAAAGGCGGGTGGAGACAATTTCATTGTTGCTGGGATCTATTGCCCGGCCAAAGCTTTTGTCAGAATTCAGGGAACCGCTCACCTCAGGTAACAAGCTCAGGCGAGATTGCCTCAGGTCTTCCGTTTTGACCCTGTTATCAACCTGGATTTGCCGGAGTTCAAGGTTCGACTTGATGGCTTCACGAATACAGTCATCAAGTGTCCGGTTCAACTGGCCAACCGCCATAAGGGAGCCTGATAACATAGTGCAGAAAAGGAAAATTCTAATCATACTTTAAAATCTGCCACTACAATAGCTATCCACGTGCCACAAATGTATATTTCTATATTTCAGATTCTTACCAATATTATTCACCCGGTAACTGTAAATTATTTATACAAAATGTGTCTAAAAATCATACAATCCAAAAGGATTGGATTCATGTTGTTATATATTTGTGGCGGGTTCATAAAGAATCATTTATGCAAAAAGGCAAAGTCCTTATCATCGATGACAACAAGGGTATCCAGGATGCTCTTGAATTGCTTCTTTTGCCGGTTTGCACCTCAGTTGTCAGTATTCCCGGGCCGAAAAGGCTTATTCCTATGCTCGAGACTGGTGAATTTGACCTGGTCCTTCTCGATATGAATTTTTCTGCCGGAGTTAACACCGGGAATGAAGGCATATACTGGCTTAAAAGAATACGGGAGATCAATCCCGATATCCCCGTCATCCTGATAACAGCCTATGGCGATGTGGAACTGGCAGTAAAAGCCCTCAAGGAAGGGGCAACGGATTTTATCCTGAAGCCCTGGGACAACCAGAAACTGATTGCTACCGTACAGGCAGGATTCCAGTTACGCTGGTCAAGGCTTGAGGTACGGTTGCTAAAACAAAAGGAAGGCTACCTGAAAAAAGAACTCAACAAGGAGAACATTCCAATCCTTGGAAATTCTGTTGCGATTCAGCAAATGCAGTCCCTGATCGGGAAAGTTGCAAAAACGGATGCCAATGTGCTGATTACCGGCGAAAATGGCACTGGTAAAGAGCTGGTAGCAAGAGAAATTCACAGGCTATCCGGACGATCACAGGAGATACTGGTAACGGTGGATATGGGGGCCATAAGCGATACCCTTTTTGAGAGTGAATTGTTCGGTCATGTGAAAGGTGCTTTTACGGATGCCCGTGAGGATCGCGCCGGAAAAATGGAAGCAGCCAATGGAGGCACCTTGTTTCTCGACGAAATAGGTAACCTGGGGCTTCCCCTGCAGGCCAAGCTACTCGCTGCATTGCAAAACAGGGAGATCACGAGGCTGGGGTCTAATAAGGCCATTGGCATCGACTTCCGCCTTATCAGCGCAACGAACCGCGATCTTACTGCCATGATAACTGAAGGGCAGTTCCGCGAAGACCTCCTTTACAGGCTGAATACCATCCATATTGAAGTGCCGCCTTTGAGGGAAAGAGGCACGGATGTCCTGCTACTGGCAGAACATTTCATCCGGAAATTTGCTTCCCGCTATGATAAACCTAATCTGCACATCAATCAGCAGGCAAATGAAAAGCTCCAGCATTATAGCTGGCCGGGGAATATCAGGGAATTGCAGCATACCATTGAAAAGGCCGTAATATTAAGCGAGGGGCCCGTATTGAAACCCGACCTCTTTTTCTTCAAGCCTCTTGGTGCTGCTAAAGTTCTGAAAGACATGACCCTGGAAGAAATGGAGAAAAACCTGATTGCCGGGGTCCTCCAGAAAGCCGGGGGCAATTTATCCCTGGCAGCCCAACACCTGGGTGTGACCAGGCAAACATTGTACAACAAAATAAAAAAATACGGACTCTAACCCATATTTCCGGGCATCCGGGCAAGCTATTGCAGCATTGCTTATATTTATCTATACAATCAGCTGAATTCCAAATTTCAAATCGTGAATAAGCACATCAACTTCAGCATTATAGCAAGGATACTGGGGATAGTCCTGACAGTAATGATAACGAGTTTGCTCAGTTTCCGCTTCAATTTTTGGATCATCCTTCCTTTGGGTCTCATTCTCCTTGCGTGGCAAACGGTCAGCATAATCTACATGATGAACAGGACGAACAGGCAGATCGCTTTTTTCTTTGATGCGATCCGCAATGAAGACTCAACCTTGCATTTCCCTGTACATACCGGTAACAAGACTGTTGACGGGCTAAATGTGAGCATGAACCGGCTGAATAAGGTGATTGGGGAGGCAAAGATGCAAAACCGTCTCCAGGAGCAGTATTTTGAAACCCTTATTGAACAGGCTGCAACAGGCCTCATCACTTTTGATGAAAACGGGCATATCCTGCAGGCCAATACCTCCGCCCGGAAGTTACTGGGACTTGAGCCATTGACACATATCAGCCAGCTGGAAAAGGTAGAGAAGGGCCTTTCGAAAGTATTCATGGAAATTATCCCTGATCGTCCCAGGCTGGTTACCCTGACAAATGAGCGGGGAAGCATGCAGCTTTCGTTAAGGGCTACAGGGATGTCAATTCGCAATAGTAATGTCCGCCTGGTATCGGTTCAGGATATAAGGAATGAGCTGGATGAAAAAGAAACAGAATCCTGGGTAAGGCTTATCAGGGTTCTTACCCATGAGATCATGAACAGTATTGCGCCCATCACTTCATTATCGGAAACGCTGACCGGGTATTTCCTGGATGGTGAATCAATACGAAAGCCGGGGGAACTTGATGAACATGCCATTACAAATACGGTAAAAGGGCTAAAGGTGATCAGTGAAAGAGGTGACGGGCTGGTAAAATTCGTGGATTCTTATCGTACGCTAACACACCTAAGGGAACCCAATTGTAAAACAGTAAACCTGATGCTACTGATAGATAAGGTTAAACTGCTACTTTGCTCTGAACTGGATTTTAGCCATGCCAGCCTTTCAATTGATATTCAACAACAGGATTTGACGGCTTTTGTAGATGAAGATCTCTTTTCGCAGGTAATTATAAACCTGGTCCGGAATTCATGGGAAGCCCTGAAACATCAGGAGCATGGGGATATCCGGATCAGGGCGTATTCAACCGGAAGCGGCCACACAGCCCTGGAAGTAACCGATAATGGCCCGGGGATACCGGCTGGCTTGCTCGATAAGATATTTGTACCCTTCTTTACCACCCGTGAAAAAGGAAGCGGGATCGGCCTCAGCCTTTCGCGACAGATCATACGGCTTCATGGCGGCACGCTCTCTGTCAAATCACAGGCAGGAAGTACATGTTTTGAAATACTGTTATAAGGTGATTCAGTATGAAGGGATTAAAGGGTTAGAGGCTGATATCCCTTTGTTTACTATTCTCCTGTCTTTCTCATTCCTGCCACCTGCAGGCTACGTCCTACTTCCAACCAACGGCTTCTGACTTCCTACTTCCGGCTTCTGACTTCTGACTTCTGACTTCTGACTTCCTATTTCCTACTCCCGGCTTCCCACTTCCGGCTTCTGACTTCCTATTTCCTACTCCCGGCTTCCTACTTCCCACTTCCTACTTCCTACTTCCTACTTCCTACTTCCGGCTTCCGGCTTCCGGCTTCCCATTTCCGGTTTCTCGCCTAACACTTCCCACCTCCTCCTTCATACCTCAGGCTTCTGCTTAAAGCCAACTGCATCCTGCTTCCTGCCTGCCGCCAGCAACTTTCAACCTTCATCCTCCCACTTCTGTCTTTTCCTTTTATCTTTTCCGCCTGAGGTGGATTAGTCTTTTAACTTTTCCGCCTGGGGCGGATTTGTCTTTTGTCTTTTATCTTTAAAATTATTCTTCCCCCTTGCACATATTCTAAATACTTCAATACATTTGATTACAATTTCAAGAATCCAATTTATTCTATCCTCATACTTTAACTTAAACTTTCAGCTCTATGAAAAACATCCTTTCAATTATTCTTTTTGCACTCTTTCTCACATTCTTTTTACAGGCTAAGGCCCAAACGAGTCCAGCTCATTATGCAAAAGGCTGGGGGACAGAATTAAACTTCAACCCCTTTAATGGAAGCCTGAGCCTGAACAATGCCTCCGGGCAAATCAAGGTCCGAAAATTTCTCAGTGATAAGTTAGCACTGAGGGCTGCAATTGCAATTGGTTACAAATCAGGTAACGATAAGGAAAAACAATCATATGGTACATCTCCTTATGAAACTACTATTAAGAAAAACTCACTTCTAACAGCTTTGAACCTGGGTATGGAAAAGCACTTTAACGTTGGGAACAGGCTATCCCCTTACCTGGGTTTCGAACTTGGATTTGGCCTGAAGAAATCAAAAGAAGAGTTTGGATACAACGACACCAAAAAGACAATTAAAGGAGGATGGCAAACAACAAGTTTAATCTATAACGGCCAGTACTATACCTCCCAGGTCAATTATGAAGAGCGCGGTTTTATCAGCCAATCAGGCAGTATCTTAACAGGTTTTGACTACTATATGGATGACCATTTTTATGTTGGATATGAATTCGGTTTCGGATATGAATTTATAAAATACTCTAAATTACAAGCTACTGTTGATGAGAACTTCCCAAACAATTCTGCATTGCCTGACCTGGATTCAAAAACATGGGAGATCGGGCCGCAACTCCTCAATGGTATTCGAATAGGTTATAATTTCTAAGTTTTCAGCTAATCTATAATTTCTGTAAAATGAAATCAATCAATTCAGTGTTTATTAAATTACTGGCCATTTTAATGTGCTGCAGCATTATACTGCTGATAATCACCTCATGCGAAAAAGAGAAAAAAGACCCAGTCCTTGAAACTACCTCCATCCAGCCACTTTCGCCTTCACATTATTTCGTTTCTGCGAAACTTACTGAAAGAGGGGATTATACAATCACAGATTACGGAATTGCCTATTATGTAGGATCATCAACTTCCCCCCCTTCCTATTATAATTTTCAGAAGGTTTCGATCGGAACTACTCCAACAGCAGATACTTTCTCCCTGAACATCAATATAGGACAGATTGGCTCCTATTACAGCAACTATCGCTGTTATGTCAAAGCTTATGTCACCAATGAAAGAGGCACCCTATACGGGAGCCTGGTTTCCACAGATATTGCTGTTTTATCGCTTCAGAACCTGGTACCGGGAAAAGGCCGGTCAGGTGATACCATCACCATTCACGGGAATTACTTCGCTTCTGATCCGTTTCAGAACCAGGTGTACTTCGACAATGTGCTTGCCAACATTATTTCAGGTGACAAGCAGACCTTAAGAGTGATAGTTCCTGATAATATCACCTCGTATTATACCAATACAGTTTCTGTGTTAGTAAAGTCTGATGGCTTCCAGGCAGAGCTCAGCAACGCTTTTACTTTACTGGTAAGCCCAACAGGCTTTACGCCCAAGAACGGAACATGGGAAGATTATGTTCACATCAACGGTGCCGGATTGTACAATACTGCCTTATATTTTGATGATGAGTATATCCTGACAAACACTGATTATACTACCTCTATTGGCTTTTATATTCCTAACGAATTCCTGAAAAAGAAATTCAAATTGTATCTTGAGCAGGATGGAGTGAAAACGGAAGTGCCGGGTGGCTATTTTGAAATGGCCGACCTTCATGTCACAAGTCCGGGCAATACGGAATACAACTGGGGCTCCACCTTATGCCTCAGCGGAACCGGGTTTAATCCAAATGAAAGCATAACAAAGCTATTACTAGGTAATTATGTCCTTCATCCATATAGCAGCAGTGGAAGCTATGCCTACTTTGATATTCCTTACAGCATTCCGGTTGGCCCTTATTATGCCAGCCTAACGAATGGAATTGATACAGTTATGCTTGGAAGCCAGATAACAATTACCGGGAAATAAGATTTTACGAACTTAATGCTACTAGCTTAATATTTAACGAAAAATAGACAGGGCCTGGCTCTGTCTTTTTTTTTACAAAGCAAACAAGCTGTAAATAATCAAAGTGACAAGGAATGGCCTTTGTTCTCATGACCTTGTTTATGCTATTGAAATGCATTCATGCTTGCCAGAAACGCATAATTCTATTATACATTACCTTAGAGATAAAAATATCAATTTTAGCAAAACACTTGCTTTTTGATATTTGAATTCTTACATTTAATGAAGGTAATGGCAAATGTCACTATACTTAATTTATGAATAAAGATCATGCTGACATTGAACCACTTAACTGAAGCGGAAACACTAAAATATAAAGATCGTTTCCACTCTATTTCGTCATCTTAAGGTATATTACACGGTAAATCATTGAACTTTTATTAAAAGCTGTAGAAGCATGTGGAAGAACATTGTTCAATACCTTTTCAGGAAACCTGACGAGATTGGTTTCGACAATTACATGGTTGTTTTTCTTTGTTTCCTGATTGCCTTAATGGGTTTACTGGGAACGTTAATCAACCTTGTTGTCGGGCTTGGGTGGTTTACCATTGTTTCAACACTCTTCATAACATTCGTATTCAGCGGTATATATCTATACAGCAGGCTAAAACAGAAATATATAGTTTCGAAATACATTTTGTCAATCCTCTCGCTGATCATCATCAATTTTGAATGGTTCATCAATTATGGTTCAATGGGGCCTATAATTTACCTGTTTGTGATTCTTGAATCCTTCATCCTTATCTTTTTTGTAAAATTGGAAAAGGTGATCTTCACCTCCTTATTATTCTTAGATGTTACTTTTCTTTTCCTTATAGAGAATTATTATCCTGCCTCTGTCGGCAAATATCCATCTGATTCAGCCCGCTTGATGGATCTGTATTCAAGCATGATCATTTACCTCCTCCTTGGGATTGCATTGTTAAATATTGCACTAAAGTTCTACATCAGGCAACAGGAAAAGGCTCAACTTGCAGATAAGCTAAAATCAGCTTTCCTTGCAAACATGAGCCATGAAATCAGGACACCGATGAATGGTATACTTGGCTTTGCCGAACTCCTTAAAAAACGAGACCTGAGTGGGGAAGAGCAGCAGAGTTATATTGATATCATTGAAAAAAGCGGGGCACGAATGCTTAATATCATAAATAACCTGATAGATATTTCAAGGATTGAATCGGGTATTATGGATGTGGATTGGGGTGAATCCAATCTAAATGAACAACTGGAATTTATTCATACCTTTTTCCATCCCGAGATCGAACAAAAAGGGCTTGAGTTTGCCTATCATGCAAGCCTGCCCTCAAACCTGGCCAAGGTAATAACCGACAGGGAAAAGGTTTATGCCATCCTGACGAACCTGGTAAAAAATGCCATTAAGTTTACAAATCAAGGATCCATCCAATTTGGCTATGTGGTAAAAGGGAAATTCCTGGAGTTTTTTGTACGCGATACAGGAATTGGAATTCCCAGGGACAGGCAGAGTGCGATTTTCGAACGATTTGTCCAGGCAGACCTCAATGACCAAATGGCTCACCAGGGTGCAGGGCTTGGCTTATCGATTACCCGATCGTATGTGCAGATGCTGGGTGGGGATTTATGGGTGGAAAGCACGGAAGGAAAAGGATCAACCTTCTATTTCACAATTCCTTACAATGTTGAGCAAAATGAGCAGGATGATAGTATAACAGATAATTATCAAAGCTCTAAAAATCATCAGGCAGGAAAGCTCACCATTCTCATTGCAGAAGATGACCCAGCATCAGAGGTGCTTATTTCCATTGCATTGGAGCCTTTGGCCAGGGAGATTATAAAGGTGCGTTCAGGAATAGAGGCCGTTGATGTTTGCCGCTCGAGAAAAGATATTGACCTCGTATTGATGGATATCAAGATGCCTGTGATGGGTGGCTATGAAGCAACACGTAAAATCCGTGAATTCAACGATAAGGTGATCATCGTTGCCCAGACCGCTTATGGGTTAAGTGGTGACCGTGAAAAAGCCCTGGAGGCAGGCTGCAATGACTACATTGCCAAACCTATTCACCTGGAAACCCTTGAGAAAATTATCAGGAAACATTTAGGTGCGAAAACCTGAAAACATATCTCCTCTTACAACATCCTTAAGATTGCCTGTTCATCCTGGTACAGCCGGAACTTCAATCTTCAAATCACCGGTTCCTTTCAAAAAGGTGATATTCAGGAAAATTTTGCGCTCTTTTTCTGAATCAGATGTGAAAGTTTCACAGGTATCCATTGATATGTGATAGTTTAAATCAGCAAAGAGATCAGGTATCTTTTTCTCCTGTATTTCAATATTGAAGCAGATCTCAATATCCGAGAACATATGAAAATCCATGATAAAGCCGTGACGGTTAATTATTGTTTCGATTTCAGAAATTGCTGCATGCCGCTCGCGATTACTGATGGCTTTCCAGTAAATGTTGATATTGTTTTTCATAAAAGCCCAGTAAGGATCATTGAAATTCATGATAATAAGCAGTGAATTGTTGGTCAGGCGGGATTTGTTGGTCAGGCGGGATTTGCAATCCTTGGTCAGGTGGATTGCAAATCCCACAAGATAAAAAGACAAAGGAGTAATCTTTAAACAGCAGAGATACCAAACTGATTAGCCAGAGTTTCAAGGTCTGTTTTGGCAGCATCCAGCGTCCTCTCTTTTTGGATATCCATCATCTTGGTATGACCCGCATCATATAGCACTATCCTGTAATCATTAATTGGCACGTCCAACTGGCGATTGCCCCTGCTAAATGCAGACCATGTGATGGCAGATTCCTTTATTCCGACATGCATTGTATCATCCACAGATATCCACTTCCCTATAGGAATAACTCCAAACAGCATGTTTGAGAATTTTATCCGTCTTGAACCCGGATCAATTGTAGCACAGGTCGAGGACAATCCAACAAAAGCCCCTAATACCAAAGGGATTACTCCATACACAGAAGAAAACAGAATAAATATACCGGCTAAAAAAAGTAAAATCCCGGCTGAAGATCCGGTTGGACCATATGATTTGTCAAGCCTGAAAGTCTTCATACCTTATTTGTATAACATTAATGTGATTTTAACAGTCGGGGCTTGTCATTGGGGCTTTGTGTGGTGAGCCTGTGCGTTTTGGAAAGCCCTGGAGCTAAGTCCATGTTGACGGATTGTAGGTGTCATTCTTCAGCGTCATTTTAATCTTTCATGTCGACTGAATCAAGTCCCATTTATTTCCATATAAATCCATAAAAACTGCAACTTTCCCATAAATTTCTTTTGTTGGTTCACGAACGATTGTGACATTCTTTTCAACTAAGCTATTATAATCTCTTTCGAAATCTTCTGTATTTAGAAATAGAAATACACGTCCCCCAGATTGGTTGCCAATGAATCTTTCCTGTTCGTCCGTAACTGCTTTAGCTAAAAGCAGACAACATTCTCCTTTCCCTTTAGGTTTAACCATAACCCAACGTTTCGTTTCACTTAATCTGGTGTCTTCAATCAAATCAAAATTCAACTTATTTGTATAAAACTCAATTGCTTCATCATAGTCTTTAACCAGAATTGAAATATGAATTATTCTTTGTCCCATATTTTCAGTCTCATTACATATCTATTACTCTTACCGCTAACTATAGTATAAAAACATGACATCATCACAGTCAATCTTCCAACAAACCTTTTAATGCCACTTAAATTCAGTTGAACGTAATGGATCTATATTTTTAAACGCATCAAAATTCTTCAGTTTATTGCTTTCCCACCAGTCAAAATAGGCTTTAGCAGCGATTTTTTGTGATTCAACAGTCTGTATAACCCTAAACTCATCCGAAACCCTATAAGTAAGGATGGGGTTCTGTGAAGGAAACCGGCCTATCAGCTGCTCGCTATTATTCGCCACAGCCCTTATTGATTCAATGGTCCATAAAACTATCATCCCTAAGCTGCATTCTGGTTGGTAAAATGAAGATATTGGATTAACGGGGATCTTTGAGATTCTTGTTGTGTCGTTCCGGTATTGAAGCAGCATTGGGATATCCCGGTAGGTAAATTCAGGAAGCCCGGTTGTATTGTACTGATTCGCCTTAAGCTGTTCAATGTATTTTTCAACAGTAAAATCCTGATTAAAGGAAGCAGCTTCTTTATGGCAACTCACCAAAACAATCATTGTAAAAATAGCAGCCTGGAAATTCATTGTTTTCATATCTCAGTTATTAATTCACCATTTTCAAGTAACGCGAGTTCAGTAATTTATTACTCTAATTCCGTATCCCCCTCAAATATAGTGATGATTTACATAAATAGAGAGATACCAGTTACCGGATTTTATACTTTGCTATTCTAAACAGATCTTTTTAAAAATCATTTCATCATTGATCTTGGCTTTAAGCAAATAGATCCCTTTCGGCACATCTGAAAGGTCAAAACTGGTTTCAATGTTGAATTCCTTTTGTTTGAGCAGTTTCCCTTCCAAACTGAGTATCTCTGCCAGGGTTGTTCTGCCCATATCATTGTCAATCAAAATATTGAGCTTGCCTGAAGTGGGGTTGGGAAAAACCCGGATTCCCCCTGCTTTCCTTGATGGTATTGAAGTTGATTCCAGTACAACAATTTTAAATATTGTATAAATAAATGCTCCCGCATCATCCGTTGCTTTGATCCGGATATTGAGGGATTGAATTGTATTAGGCTTACCGGAGAATGCAGCTGTAATCGAATCAAATGACAGCCAACCTGGCAAAGGACTTCCATTTGTAAGTTTTGCCGAATAAGTCAGTGTGTTATTCCCGTCATCATCTATAAATGTACTGTCAGGAATCGTAAAGGTGAACTGTTGGCCAACGTACCCATATTGCTGGGGAATAAAGTTTTTCAGATAGGGTACATAATTGGTGTACCTGAGGCTATCCATTAAACTATCGATTCGTACCCAATAAACATAGGTATCTGAATAGTCAGGTAAGATGCCGGTTGTATAAAAAAGGTATTTATTATCAGCGGAAACATAAGGCCCCCAATTGCCCGATCCAAAGTTTATCAGGTCACCCAGGCTTTTGGGATTTGTCCAGTTGCCATCATCTTTATGATAGCTGATTTTCATGCCACCTTTTGACAATATCATGAAGGATTCATCTTTCGGGACAAAGAAATCGAGGTTATCGCCAGTGGTATTCAATGGGAGCCCTAAGCTGACAGCTGCTGAATCAGGCATATTCAGATCAAGCCTGCACCAATCTTTGGCACCAATACCGGTATCGGGGATGCTTGAAGTATAATAGTTCCCGTTATTGGTAACCTGCACATAATGAGCGGTATTCAGGTTGGATAGGAACCGCTGAGGGTTTGTCCATCCGGCTGAACTTTTAATTGAATAAAAAGATTCAACCTCCGGGTTTTGAATAAACATTGTATCTCCTGAAACAGTTAAAGCCGGAGCACAGTAATCATTAAATAAATTAAAAGGTCCGGTCCAATGATCAGCTGTATACCTGTAATACCTGACTGTGTCACCTGTGATAGGGTAATAGTTATGAATCCCTGAATAGAAAAGCTCCTTATTGTCATTGGATATCGCAATTCTTTCCGCTGCAAAAGACCCCGGAGCTACAGCCAGGTGAAATATCTGGGGAACATTACCAGGGAGCGTTTGTCCAAGATAGAGACTGTCAGTGGGAATGGTTTGGGCATTCATAAGATTCCCACATAATAAAATTAGAAGTAGTGTGATAAAATTTGTTTTCATTTTGAAGAAGTTTATAGTTGTTTTTCCATTCCTGTTTCATTTCATAAAACCAGGCTTATTGTATACAGATCTTACGGACAGTGCTTTGATTGTTCCGGATCAGCTTGATCAGGTAAATCCCTTTCGGTTGGTCTGACAGGTCAATACGTAAGAATTCTTTGAAATTATTTTTCAGAATCACCTTGCCCAGCGGGTCATAAACTTCGATCCGTGACTGATTGTCTGTTTGTATGTCCTGTGAAATCTTGATCACTCCATTGCTGGGATTTGGGAAAATCCTTATTTCCGAATCTCTAAGGGAAGGAAGTGATGTTGGTTCCAACACCTTGATCTTGAAAGCTCCCGAGGCAGCTGCACCGGCAGTGTCCGTTGCTTTAACCCTGACAAGGATTGATTGAATGCTTGGAGGTAATCCGGAAAATGTGGCTGTGATCGTGTCAAAAGTCAGCCAGGAAGGCAATGGGCTGCCATTGCTGAGTGTTGCACTATATGAGAGCGTGTTGTTGCCATCATCATCATAAAAAGTGCTGTCAGGAATCGTGTAAGTAAATGAATACCCGACATAAGCATTCTGGTCAGGAATTTTATTCTTCAGATAAGGAGTATAATTGGTATATTTCAAACTATCGATAAAACTTGTCCCTACCCAATAAATATCATTGTTCGAAACATAAGTCATAAATAGATTATCGTCTGTGATTTCACTCCCGCATTCATACGTTGGAGTATTAATAATATTCCCGAGATTCTTTGGATTGGTCCAGGTTCCATCCACCTTTTTGTAGGCTATATACAGGTCTGAACTACCGAAACCACCGGGCCTTGAAGAATTGAAGATAAAGTAACTCTCATCGGGTGCAACATAGGGGTTTCCCCATGCCATATTCGGATCATTGAAGATAGCAGGTAAAACTACCCTGGGCTGGTAGGCTCCATTCTGATATTTCGAATAACATAGTTTGCCGGAAACGTTCTCAAAGTATATGGAAGTATCCGCAACAACACAGGGATGGTATTCATCCTGGCTAGTGTTCAGCTGGCTTCCGAGATTAATGGGTTCGCTCCAAACCGAATCAGGCTTAATGCTGTAACAGAGGTCAGCTCCTCCAACCGGGTTGGGCGGGTTATATGCATAGTAATAAATCCTCTGTCCATCAGGAGAGTAAATTGCTTCATCGGCTGACCTGCTCATTGAAAAGGATATCGTATCAGGACCTAGCCAATGGTTATTTTTATAATCTAGAACCATGGTTCGCTTATCAGGCCAGTCCCCGATTGCAAATATCATTTCATCCCCGGCTGGTGCGATGGAAATGCCATATTCTACCCTGCCACTAACAGATACAATTCCCGGGGCGAATACCTGTGGAATATTACCGGGAGGTGTTTGTCCGAGGTACAAGCTGTCAGGTGGGATAGTTTGGGCAAGGGAAATTCTTCCAAAAAGGAAGATCAACATAAGGGATATTAAGGGTCTCTTCATTGTGCAAAAGATTAGCTTATAATTATTTTTTTGCACAAAATAAAGGCGTAGAAATTCCTTATTCGACCATCTGCAAGTAGATGGACTCATTTAAGATTAAGAAATATCGAATAGGAAGTTTTGAGCTAATAACAGGGATGAAATCTCCCAAAATTGAAAAGTCTTATCAAACCGGGAGGAGCAGGACAGACAAGCAAATCCTCCCTGGTCTTCCTTTGGAAAGGGAGGATTATATTTTATCTGTATTGATATTTAATTGCTTCAGAAAACGCTCCCGATAACTCAGGCCGATGGGAATAAGTTCTCCTCCGATTTTTATCCGGTTACGCTCTATGCTTTCAATTTTATTCAAGGCTACTATGAAGGATTTATGGATGCGCATGAAATTATTGGCAGACAACTGGCTTTCCATATGCTGGAAATTTTGGAGTGTCATTACTTTTGACTTTGGCGTAATAATTCTCAAATAAGCGCCTTTGCCTTCGATATATAAAATGTCAGAGAAATTAACTCGCTCCATCCGGTATTCTGTTTTGACAAACATATATTCCTTCGGGGTTTCCGATTCCCGCGCGGCCTGAACTTTGTCAATCGCTTTCAGGAAACGTTCAAATGAATAGGGCTTTAAAAGGTAGTCAACAACTGCATGGTTAAATCCTTCCACAGCATACTGACTGTAAGCCGAAACAATAATAATAGCGTGCGGATTCTGTATTGAATCCAGGAATTGAAGCCCGGAAAATTGTTCCATCTGGATATCCAGGAAAACCAGGTCAACCGGGTTCGTTTTCATGAATGAAATCGCTTCGATCCCATTGAAGAATGACTTTAACAGATTCAGATATGGGACCTGTGAAATGAACCCCTCTAGCTTTTCAACAGCAAGAGGGGTATCGTCGATAACTATGCAATTAATGCTCACGGGTAATGACGGATAAGGTGACAATGAAGGTACTGCTTTCTTCTTTAATGCTAAGAGTATGAAGTCCCGGGTAAATGATCTCAAGCCGGCGTTTTACATTGTTCAGGCCAACACCGGAAGCATAGTCCTTGTTAATGATTTTTGATTTTTCAAACTGGTTAACAGCAACAAACAGCACCTGCCCGCCCTGGATAGTAAATGTAAACCGAATTGCACCAGGATTGCATTTATCTGTACAATGCTTGAATGCATTTTCCACAAAAGGGATAAACAACATGGGGGCAATACTGATCTTTCCGGGATCACCCTCTACCGAAAATGATACCAGCTCCCTGTTGGCAAACTGTAATTTCTGAAGTTCAATATAGCTCTCTATATGCATGATTTCAGATGACAATTGAACCTTCTCTGCATTCGTATCATAGATCATATAGCGTAAGATATCCGAAAGTTTGAGCAGGGTTTCAGATGCTTTACCGGCATTCTTTTTTATCAAACTATCGATATTGTTGAGTGTATTGAACAGGAAATGAGGATTTACCTGGTTTTTCAGCAGAGCCAGTTCGCTTTGAAGATTCTGCCTGGCAAGTTTCTCCGTGCGGAACCAATATTCCAGCAGGAAAAAGAAGAATCCTGAAACAGAAAAAAACAGGGTAAAAACATAGGCCAGGCTTAGTGTAGAATAAAATCCAAGATCAACAGAAAAAATGAAAGTGCTTAGTAAAGCAACTAATCCGAAAGGCACCACCAAAATAAACAGGCCGGGAAGGATATATTTACTGTAGGTTTTTTGCTTTACTAAGCGCGGTGAAAAGTATCCATAGAAAAGGTAGAAAACGACCAGGGGATAGATAAGGTCAAAAAATACATTAAATACAATTCCCAGGATGTTGAAGTGACTCAGAAGATCACTTCCCACATCCGGCCTTACGAAAACTGACTGGAAATTCCTTAACAGTATCTCTAAAAAACTTTTTGAATGGCTTGCCATCCCAAAGAAGTTGTCTGCTTGTCCGGCCCAGTCATAGAAAGCGATTGACAAAGGGATCAATAACCAAAAACAGGCGTGAATGGTTATTCTTACTGATTTTTTCATGATTCTAATTTTTGAGATTGTTAAACATGAGACAAAATTCAGCCAGTATGTGGCTAAATAAAAATCTGTTTAACAAACCCTGCTTTTACATTCACCAATGGTATGAATTTAATAATAAGTCTGATACGGAAGCTGTATACTTCCGGAAACAGGTACAAAGGTTATTTAATTTTAATCAATAAGAATCAAGCTTAGCCTTTATGATGATGGTGAAGCTTGCCAACATTACACAGAACAAGTCGGAGGTAAACCGAAATAGCATATGAATGGCAACAATAATGTTGGATACGTTAGTTTAATACATCTCAGTTCTAAGCCCGGGGTATCAAACCAATGATCGTAAATTTAGAACGCAGATCCGCCTCAGGCGGACTGAAAGGACCGATTTACACAGATCTAATCCGTGATCATCTTTACTTTCAGTGTCATCCCTGCCAGCCGGCAGGCAGGCGTGTGCCATTAAAGCTAACGTATATAAATTGAATAATTAAGGAGTTCCATAATTATAATTGCCTGGTAATTAAAAAACTAATCAGGTACTAAATTTTGCTATTCTGTTTTATGAAGGATTAAAAATTCAATCCCCAGCTCAGGCCTTTGAATGCCGGGTTAACATAATTACTGAATTTACTGCCAAAGGTGTAACTGACTCCAGCCCCGAAAAAGTAGCTGTACTGGCTGTTCAGCTGTCGTTGCTGAAGAAGCACTTCATCCCGGGTAGCGCCTTCCTTCGAAAGCTGGATCAGATTTCGGGTTATATCGTAACTACCACCAACTGCGAATTTGAATCCTTTGAAAATATTCCAGTTTATCGAGCCAGAAAACGAAAGGGAATACTTGTGAAGATCGTGAAGAAAGCTGCTGTAGAATGCGCCTACATTTACATTCCCCCAGGGCTTGTTGAAAGAGCCAATGATAGCTGCATCCTGCGTCAGAAGCGTCTCTTCCGTTTTATAAAAGATGGTTGTATCCCTGTAGTTATTATACTGTACGCCCAGCCCGTAGCTCACTACCAGTCGTTGATTGTTGAAATCCTTGTATTTAAATACATCATATTCAACCTTTGGCATAAAACTTAGCTTCATGTCGTAGTTTGAAAATTCACTCTTGGCATAATAGTTAAATACACCATATCCCCAATGCTGGTTGATTTTTTTGATGAAATTCACATAGGCATTAAGCTGAGTATTTTCTTTTATCACAGTTTCTTCATCTGAAACCACAAACTTGTTTTTCCGGAAATTATAGGATGCGCCGATATTGGTTTTCGTTTTATCGGTTTCCCTGTCAGCATTCAGGTAGCCATAGATACTCTGGGATTTATAGTTGGCATCCCCGTCGAATATCCCATTTGCTCCCAGGCTCATGATCCAGTAGTCCCATGGATCTTTTTGCTTATTCAGGCCGGCAGTATCCGTTTCAGCAGGTTTATTATAGGTGATGACAATATTTTCGGCTGCTATTGTATGCGAAACATAGGGTATCAATCCAAGCATGAGGCACTTTACCATACGCTTCCTTTTATCATCATCACTAAGAGTGGATTCATTAAAGAAAGAAAGCGTGTCATCATGGTTAATAAATGCATTCTGCCCTTTGAACACAACGGTATTCTGTTCATTCCCTGAACTGCTAAACTGAGTGTTAACCTGAATATGGACATCAGCGATAAACCTGTCGCGGACAAAATCAACCATGCTTAATTCTGTATGCAAATAATCAAAATCACATAGCCAGGAACGTGTACATTCTATGAAGACTTTAGTCTTTGTATCGGGTTGGGCGAAAGAAAGTTGTGCTATGAGAAGCAGGGACAGGAGGTTCATTAACTTCATTGTATTGAGAATTTGTTGTTAAACATGAGGCAAAAATCCTGCAGCTTGTGTCCTGATCAAAATCCGTTTAACAAACCTTGCTTCTTTATGCACCAACGTTACTAGTTCAATCATTTAACTAAATTTTGCCTTAATTGTTATAAATCCCCTGGCCTGATCTCTAAAAATAAATCCGGTACATCAGGTTTGGGAAAAAGGAAAACTGAGTGATATAGCCGACCTTACCCGGTTTACTGGCATCAAAGTATTCTGCCATTTTACCCCTGGAGTTGGTAAGATTCATGAGGTCGAGGAATATTTCATGAGTTGCTTTAGGCCTGTTGAACTTATAACTGGCTGACAAATTCATATAGAAAAGGTTGTCCAACTGGTTGTTATAAGCATTACTATAATCGAAGTAGTTGCCATGCTCGGTGTCGACAGCTACATTTCCCTGGGCATCCCTCAATAGCGGGATGTATCTTTCCCCGCCTTCAAAGAATATTTTTGTGTTCACAGCCAGGGTCTGGTTATGCTTCCTGCCAATATTCTTGAATTCCTTTCCACCTAAAATATTGACTATGTAATTGTTATTGTAACGTGTGTTACGCCATACGCCTTCCAGTGATTTATATTTCGAATCGAAAAGGGATCCGTTAACCAGGAAGTAGTAACCTTTATCAAAGTAGCGTTCAACGGAAATTTCCACCCCATAGTTTTTGCCTACGCCTTTATTTACCAATTCAACATAATTGTAGTCAATACCCTCATTAATTGTGCAATAGTAGCTGGCCGGATTGTTTTCGACAGGTAAATCATAGAGATAATGATAGTATCCTTCAATTTTTGCCACTAAATTTTTTGAAAACCGTTTTTCATACCCAAGTACAAAATGATGCGCTTTCAGCAATCCCAGGTTCCGGTTGAGCTCCGTATAGCTGCCATCATCCTGCAGAATCCTTGTATAATAGTTATGGATCTTCTCCATGGTGCTGTGCATACCGTATCCTGCGTGAAGTGAATTACTTTCATCCAGGTTCCAGCTAATACTGAATCTTGGTTCCAGTGTGCTTTTATGATTACTTAAAACATTCATATTATGCAGGCCTGTCACCATATTAAGCTGGTCATTGAAACTATGCTTCCAGCTGATAAAATTATTTAAGGCACCCAGGTCAGTTTTAAAGTCATTGAGATTGATAATAACCCCGGCATCCCTACTGTACATGTCCTGGTAGTTGTTGAAGCTACTCAGCGTGTATTTGGCGCCAATCTGAATTTTGTTTTTTGAATTGATCTTATTGCTGTATGTAATTGATCCCCTGATTGCCGAATTTACGATCCTGCTCTTTACCATATGCATTCGTTCCGAGATCGAATCACTTATATATTCGACTTCATTGGTGTAAGTTAGCAAGGAGTCTCTTTCATAAATATCATCATCAGCACCCGTTGCGGAATAATTTACCGAGGTTTTCAAATAACTTTTAGAATTCAGCATAAATACATGGTTCATTCCAAGATTAGCCAGGTAATTAGACTTGTAATAATCCTTACTGATCAGCGCACTCGATGTTGCCAGCCCTGGTGTTGACAGGCCTGATGGCCCCATATTCTCCATTGTGACCCCGCTTAAACCTCCAAGCCCGTAAAACGAGAAAACACCTGCTTTTCTAGTCGGCAGGATAACTTTGAATGTTGCATCCTGGTAATTCACACCGCCAGGCACATCCACAATCCCCAGCTTTTTAATGAGCGTAATGGTTGAATACCTGTAATTGAAAAGGTATGAACCGGAATAGCCTTTTTTAAACGGGCCTTCAACTGTCAGTTCGGTACCCATCATACCTAAGCCTGTTGTTGCTTCGAACTTTTCATTGTTCCCATTCCTGAGCTTTACATCATAAACGCCGGATATTACATCACCGTATTCAGAAGAATAAGCTCCTGTATAAAAATCTGATGTAGCCAATAGATTATTATTCAAAGCAGTAAGCGCTCCAAAGGAAGAATTTTGATCATCCATATGGTAAGGGCTTGAAATTTCGGCACCATCCAAACGCCATTGAAGATATTTGGGTGAGTTACCCCTGACGATGATATCACTGCTTCCATCCGGAGTGCTGGCAACACCGGCGAAACTGGCAACCACCCTGGCAGGGTCGTCCATGCCTCCTGTGAAACGCTTTGTTTCTTCAAGGGTAATGGAATGAGAACTTAGCTGTGCCATATCGTTCTGGGCCTCCCCTTTTCTCAGGTCAGAGGTGACGACAACTTCATTTAGTTTAACTGCCGATTCCTGCATGCTGACATCCAAAACAACCTCCTTCCCGGAATTCACTTCGATATTGGGAATTGTAAAGGCTTCGTAACCCATATAGGAGAATTGAACGGATGTCCTTCCAATCGGTACATTCTCCAACCTGAAAACACCATCCAGGTCGGTGGTGGCACCGGTAAAAAAGTCTTTATCCTTAATTACAACGGTGGCACCTATTAATGGCTGTTTACTGTCGTTATCCTTAACGGTACCACGGATTGTTTGTGTTAGTTTCTGACTAAATGCTAATGTTGAAATCAGTACAAAAATTAGCGTGGCTAATGTGATTTTTTTCATTGTTTGATTCATTAATTATTTGATTCTATAATTTAATTTATGCTAAAGTGAGAGCGGTTACCCAAACTTAAATCCGACACAAAAAAATTAATAAACAATAACTTAGGAGTCCTTTAACACGTTAATGGACTCATTATTTTTTTAGAAACAGCAGGTAGGTTAGCCACTAATTTTTGGCGGAATTTCAAACTGGGTTAACAGCTGATTTTTACCCGGTTAATGATGTTTTATCGATAAAAATGAAAATAATTGCATTAAACAAGCGAAGGCAGTCAGAGTAAAAATTGCTACTCTTAACCGCCTTCGACAAAAAAATAATTCTTACTATCTATTTGGGGCTCTCAGTAGTATTCTTGCCAAACAAAGCATAGGGTTTCTCAGTAAACCTGTCATTCAAAGTAAAAGCCAGGACAAAAACAAAAGCAACGAAAGCCAGCAAAATAAGGATCTGGCTGAATGAGGTTTTTTGAATATCATGTTTTTGTTTCACCTCACATATATCGCCGGGGCATAGTTGAACCTTGTCTTTATAGAAGAGCGGGTAAAACAGGCAGCCTAAGCAAATCCCAAAAACGGATTCAAAGAACAGGAAGATGAGGCAAATAAGACAGGTCAAACCTGTAATTACACTATAGGCATTGACGATAATGAAGGAAAAGAACATGAGACCTGACAGCACAACGCCTATAACCCAGGCAAACTTCTTTGGGGCAGCCCCCACATACTCCGGTGTTTGCTTACTTACAATCAGGCGCGCCAGAATAAGGGTCGGTGAAAATTTAGGGTTGATAAAAACCCGGATCAGAAAATCCGTCAGGAATAATACAATCACATATTTTATGGGTACAAAGTTCCCTTTAAACAGGATGAACATTAATGAAAGAAAGGTGGCCAGGAAGAGGATTCCTGCAGCGGCCCTGATTTCGCGCTCATTAAGGACAGGGATTGAATAACCTTCGACTTCTTCACCGAAATTGATAACTTTTTTCATCTTTATTGTTTTGAAAGGATTGGAATTATATTATTTAAAAAGTTCTGAAATTTAGCATTATCTAAATCATTTGCCGAATGCACATAAATAATTTTTGAATCAATTATGGTTAACCAGGATAAGTTTGCCCCGGAATTGCCCGGATAGATAATTGCATTTCCTTCACCTTCAATCCCAAGTCCATATTTCCACCCATTTACCACTTTAACCCAATCGGTCATAATCCTGAATTCAGGTTGCCGGCTTATAAAGGCCATCATTCTCAAGTAATCTCCGATGGTCCCGATCAGTCCGCCTGAGTATCCTGAAAGGCTGTAATGGTATGGCCATGGATTCATGTAACCTTTCGGGTAATTCCCGTTTCCATCATCCAATCGGATAGATGGTGCAGTTTTATTGAACTGTTCTTTCAATAATTCATTGATGGATTTTTTAGTTTCCTTTTCCAAAATCATCCCTGACATATTAAATCCTGTATTTGAATATAAAACAGACTCACCGGGGTTAAATGCCAATTCTTTATTCCGATAAGCCGTGTCAACAGTAAATTGAACATTTTCTGCTTCTTTGCAATTAAACAGGAGCCCAACATAATCATTGATCCCGCTGGTGTTCGATAACAACATTTTAATAGTGATCTTGTCAGCCTTCTTATACCCTTGATCTATCGGGAACCACTTATCAATCGTGGATTCTATATTCAATCCATTCTTTAAAATTAAATAGCTGATAGCAGGTTTTGAAGCCGGGCACATTAACCTCAAATCATTTTCCTTGTCAATTGAACCTTTCGAGAATGTTTTTAATATACCTGTATGGGTATCCATGACCCCAACGAGTATTCCGGCATCCTTGCTGCCTGATAACAGAATGTATTGATCCAGTAGCTTATTTATGGCAGAATCAGTTTGAGCCTTTGCGCTTAAGAAAACAGAAATCAGCAATGAAGTTAGAATTATGTATTTTTTCATTTCAATATTTATTAATGGCTTTGATCTGTTTGAATTATGAGTACTTAACTCCCAAGATCTATTACAACATTTCCCTTTTTATGACCTTTCTCAACATAAGCATGGGCTTCAGGCAATTTATCAAATGGAAATTGCTTATCAATAATCGTTATCAGTTTACCTTCTACGGTAAGTTTGCGGATGAATTCCAATGCTTCAGTTTTATTAATTGACATTGAGAAAACTACTCTTTTTTTATTCCCGATTTTTGTAAGAAATGAAAGTATAAGATGCTTAAATGTCAATACGGTCACTACATATTTACCCTTTTTGGTAAGGACGTTCCTGCATTTCCGGAATGAGCTTTTACCAACCGTATCAAAAATGATATCGTAGGTGTCTGCTCCCCGGGTGAAATCTTTCTTAGTGTAATCTACAACATAGTCCGCGCCCAATAACCTGGCCAATTCTATATTTTCATTACTGCAAACAGCAGTAACCTCTGCGCCGAAATATTTTGCCAGTTGCACAGCAAATGTTCCAATGCTTCCGGATGCCCCGTTTATCAGGACTTTCTGTCCTTTTTGAATGTGGGCCTTATCTTTGAGGAAAAACAAGGCCGTAGTTGCTCCATCCACTAAGGATGCAGCTTCTTCAAATGACATGTTCACCGGTTTTTTTGCAAGCGAGCCATTCTCCGGCATGCATTTGTATTCAGCATAACATCCGGTCCCAAAACCTCTGAAACCATAAACCTCATCAGCTATTTTAAACGTTTTTACATGGGAGCCAACAGCTTCAATCACACCTGAAAACTCGGTTCCCAGAATTTGATATTTCTGCATTGGCTTTCTGAGTCCCAACAATATCCTGCTTAGGACAGTATCCCCCCTTCGCATCATACAATCCGCTGAAGTCACGGTAGTTGCGCATACCCTGATCAAGATTTCTTTTGGTCCGGGGATTGGTTTCTCAACCTCTACTGGCTCAAGAACAATTGGAGATCCATACTTTCTATATACGATTGCTTTCATTTGTTTTATTACTTATTCAGCTTGTAACACTTTCCGGCATAGTGACCAGCTTTATTATTTTCTTAGCATTCCTTTTTAGAACCCGGGGCAAAGGAATCATTAAAAAGCGGTACAATCGTCCATATGCAGGTAAATGGACTATTTATTTTTTAGTTGCAGGACCGGTTTAACCCGAATAGCTGTACCAGGCCATACAACCAATGAAAAACCAGGTAAAAGATAGCCTGTTTAACAGGCGATTTTACATTTAAAGTCCTTATCCTTTTTTGATTCAAAAATCGGGCAGGTGATTGAAGTGCAGCGCATTCTTCCCTGGAGAATCCGCACTCCCCATGGGATATAACCTGCACACATCAGCGAGGCACCGATAGAGCTAATAAATTCAATATCGGGATTATTTAAAAGAAGGAGCCCTGTTATTATACAGGCAGTTTGCCATTTGCTGATAAACCGTTCTTTTCGTAGTCCCAATGCCTGGATAGATGCGCCAATCGTCAGCAAAGGCAATAACCAGACCACCCAAAGCAAACCGGCTTTGTTTACAATTACACTTAGAAAAGGGACAAACTTCTGAAATTGATCCTCAGGTAAAGTGTCAAATGCAGATAGCACCAGGCAAAGGGATCCTTTATCTACAGCAAGGATGAATGCTCCGAACAGGCCAATGATCCCGCCCCAGAAACCCAGTTGCTTGCCTTGGCCTTTCAATACATTCATAACACTGATAATGAATATCATGATAACCGGGACATCAAACATAACTATTAAGTGCCCGATATGATACAGTGGCTGATTGTGAAAACGTGCAACCAGCTGTTCTACAGTTTGAAGCGCTTCCAGTTTTAAGAGATGAGGATGCATTAAGAACCCCAGGAGAAGCATAACAGGAAACAGAATTAGCGAAATGCCAAATCCGTACTTTTTAATATTTTCAATTTTCATTTTTATTGTTTTTCAAGAATTATCAATTACAGTTTATTTCAATATTTCAATCTGTATTCATGTCAACCAATCAAAACCTGATACCAAAATTCAGGCTTGGCTCAAACTTGTAATTATTATTCCCATGCTCAATTTCGGAAAAGGAAGCAGGGAAGTTGGTATTTACCGGCCAATACTTGAGGGCATAAGCTGGTTCCACGAACAGGCGTTTTTTACAAAACTCAAAGCGATAGCCAAGAATCAGTTCAAGATATAACTGATAGCCTTTCTGGATTTTAGTATGATCCAGATCGTAAAATTGCTGGAGAAAAGAGGAAGCTAATGCTGATGTATAGAGGTTCTTCCAATAGAAGCGCTGGTAGCCGGCACTTATGCCATAGGCCCTGACAAATCCGGGGTAAGATTCAGCTTTAGAATTACCCAGTGGAGCATGATATTTCCATGTTATGGCTTCAAGAATGATAGCATCCTTAGGTGTAAGAAAATATCCGTATTCAAGTTGATAAAAATCACCCGGGTCAGGGGCCAGGTTTAGCAAACTGAAAAGCGAACTTCCCAGGAAATGGCGCCGGAAACTACTTTGCTTTTCTGGCTGAAGTGACACTGAATCCTTTTTGACAAGATCCTGGCTGAAAGCCAATGTGACCGACAATGCAAATACGAATGTTAAAACGTTGCGTTTCAATTTCAATCTGTTTTTCATAATTTATTTTTTACTATTGTTTAGAATTAGATTAATTGACTTCCACCATTTTTGGGGGAATAGTAAGATGAGGTTGGCCCTAATTTCCAACCTCAGAGTTTTTCCTTACCTGATGCAGATAAGGCTTGTGACTACTCTATCATCAGTTTTCAATATTATGGTATAGACTCCCTTCGGCTTGGAAGACAGGTCTTTTTGTGTATCGCTTATAAATGAATCCTCCAGGATAAGATTACCGGTTATATCCCTGATTTCTAATTGTACCGACTTGCCGGTTAGTTCATCTGAAACTATTTTCAGCATACCGGATGATGGGTTTGGAAAAATCCTGAAACTATTGATTTGCCCGTTTTTTTGATCAATTGAAGATGGGGTTGTTATGGTAAGATTAAAAGTTGTGAAGGTTGTTGCCCCGGCAAAATCAGCTGCAGTTACCCGGATATTTAAAATACCGATGGCAGGAGGAAAACCTGAAAAGCTAGCTGTAAGAGAATCGAAGGTTAGCCAGCCTGGCAATGGATCCCCATCACTGAGACTAGCATCGTAGGTTAGCGTGTTAATGCCATCATCATCAAAAAATGTAGAGTCAGGAATTGTATAAGTGAACAGTTGTCCAACAAATGCATTCTGCCAGGGAACCAGGTTTCTCACATACGGAATAAAATTCGTATTGCTGAGGCTATCAATCAGGTCATCTATTTTGATCCAATAAATATCAGCAGCAGCATTAGGGCCCCAGCCAGCAGGCCTGCTGAAGAAATAATATTTCCCGTCAGGACTTACATACGATCCATACTCAATAGCATCAGTATTTATCGAAGGTCCAAGGTTCTTGGGATTTGTCCATCTCCCGTTTTTGTAATAACTGACGTACTGATCATCTTGCCCGTATCCACCTGTCTTGACCGATGAAAAAATGAGGTAACTCTCATCCGGGGCAATAAATGGATCATAAGCACCATTCTGATCGGAATCATGGCGGTTAATTGCAATATCAAGTTTTTCGAGGGTAGGATATGCGCCATTTTCAAGTACTGAACGATACAGGAATCCGTTTGGATTTTCACGCATGGAACAGAAATACAAGGTTCCATTGAGAGAAGTTGCGGGATGGTACTCTTCATACGCTGAATTGACAGGAGATGCAAGCATAACAGGCGTTTGCCATATTTGATTTGTATCTGTCGACCTATAAATATCAGCATAACTGGTAAAAAATACATGGAGACTGTCAGGTGTATAAAAAGGTTCGATTGGACGGCCGTTGTTAATAAAATACGCTGGAACCGCAGTCTTCCAACATCCACTGTAGAAGTCAGTGTACAGGATTTTGAATGTATTGTTCATCCCGACACCCATCAAACATTCCTGTTCATTTGGTGAAAAAACGATTTTCGTTTCTCTCCTGTCAGGAAGGCAAATTGTTCCCGCTCCAAACACAATGGCTGAATCTCCCGGTGGAGTCTGACCTAAATACAAACTATCGTTTGGTATGTTTTGAGAAAAAACAAACTGTCCAATCACCAATAACATTACACTGGTTAAAACTAAATTCTTCATTTATCAGAATTTTGGATTGTTAGTAGACTATTTTCTTTGTAAGAATTTCACCATCAACTTCCAGGACAAGAAGGTAAATCCCTTTTGGATACCAGCTAAGATCAATACCCACCTCAACCGGATCAAGAAAGGAATTTGAAAGGATAGTTTTTCCGGCCAGGTTCACCATCCTGATGTTGGCCTTTTTGTATAACCCTGTGCCAAAATGTATTTTCAAATAATCCAATACTGGGTTGGGGTCGATTTGAATATTATGCTCAATCGGCGAGGGAGGTGTGCTTAATAATAACCCTTTGAGGCTATCGATTATACCCGATGAAACCCAGTAAATATCCATTGTGCTGCCTGGTTTTTCCCTCGTAAAAAACAGGTACTTTCCATCAATAGTAACCCTTGGGCCGTATTCATCATCCGTTGTATTAATATCCGCACCCATATTTGCTGGATCAGACCAGGAGCTATCCTGTTTCCTGAAAGAAATCCATAAATCCCAGCCTCCCATGCCAGGAGTCCTGGTTTCGGAAATAAATATCAAATAGCTTTCATCGGGTGCCATAAAGGGCTCTGATTCTCCCGGGCCTGTCGGGATGATATCTCCCAGGTTTTCTACTTCTGAATATGCGCCATTGATGAGTGGAGACCTGTAAAGGATCGACCCCCCGGCACCTCCTCCGCGCAATGATTTGAAATAAATGGATCCATTGTTTGTTATACATGCCGAACCATCTATAGAACCTGAATTTACAGGTGTATTCATCTGAACCGGGTTAGACCAGCTTGAATCAGATACCCGTTCAACCACCCATATATCTGTACTAGCTGAGGGCGGGCGATTGGAAGTGAAAAACTGCCTGTTCCCATCGGGTGAAATAAATGACTCCCAATTGATATAATTGTTGTTGGAAAAAGCTGCAGTATCAACAGCTGTCCAAACACCATCAATATCGCGGGTGTGTAATATTTTCCCCCTGGTCCAGCTTGCATTTACCACGGAAAAATAAAGTTCATTACCATCAGGAGAGAAAGTGGGGTAGGTTTCAAACCTGTTATCAAGTGAGATAATTCCCGGAGCAAATATTTCAGGAATACGGCCCGGGGGTGGTTGACCCAGGTATGTGCTATCAGGACTACATGCTTTTATGCTCAGGGGAATGGTCACTAACAGCAGAGCGAAAGAAAATAGGATTGAATTCATGTTGCATAATTTTTGGTTGAAAATCATGCAACATTAGCGCGAAATATAGGCTTGACGGTCCTTTATTATAAATCAGAACCCTTTTTTCGGAAAAATTTCAAGTTCGGTTTATTAAGATCCCTGACAACCAAAGTCGCATTATACTTGAGTTCTTTGTATGGGGGAAAACTCAGATCGAATGACTATAGGAGGTAGAATTCTTGCCACTAATAACCTGAATAAGGCAAGAATAAAATTGATTTGAACGAGATAAATTCTAATATGACAAACTCAAATAAATATTCTAATTACTGAGTACGCGTTCTTTTAATTCCGTAGGCGTGCACCCACAATATTTCCTGAAAGCATTGTTAAACGCTGATTTTGAATTGAAGCCCACATCGTACATTATTTGCTGGATAGTGAATTTATGGTGCGTTTCCGAAAGCAATGTTTCTGCTTCTTTTATTCTGTAGGAATTTATAAAATCAGAAAAACTTACCTTAAACTCTTCATTAATTATCTGGGATAAATAGGGAACTGATATTCCTGCTCTATTTGCAAGCACAGTCAAGGTTACGGAAGAATCAGAATACACTTTTTCAATTTCCAATAATCTTTTTAGTTCATCAATAATTTGTTGCCTTTTCCCCTGGGCTATATTCGTATTACGGTATTTCTTTTTCCAGTTAAACAATTCAGGCTTAATAAGCGCAAAGTAAACCAGTATGTTAAAAAACAGGAAACCGGCGATAAAGTATAAGCTCATCGTGAAAGGACATAATTTATACCTCCTCCAAATATCCATAAAGAGAAATGTGTTGAACTTCAAAACCCAAAGTGAAATAAATCCGACCAATAATAAGCCATACAGAATTTTGAGATCCCTGGTTTGAGAAATATATTCCCGGTAAATGCTTGCCTTCCTTGCTATACCAACAAGGGTTATTAATATGTAGATCAATCCATGAACCAGGATCAGTCCACTACTATATAACCTGAATGGAGAAAACCAGAACAAATAGCCCGGATCCAGAATTTCCCGAACGGTCATATAAAGTATCATCATAACAAATGGAGCGAAATGCAGTAAATCCCATCTTTTGAGTTGGATATTAATTATTGCCTTGGAGTAGAAAAATAACAAGGGGCCAAACAGCAGTGCAAATTGGTTACAAACAGCAGGAAATAAATTATAATGCTCCAGGAAATCCTGAGGAAATACCGACATAAAAACAATTGAGCATATCTGCATGGAATAAACCAGCAATATCAGGGATAGTATTTTATTACTTGAGTTCCTGTTCTTCCGGGAATTAAAGAACAGCATCAAAAGAACCATTTGAAATATCGCCAGGACTCCGGCTAACTTAAGCATTAAGAATAGCATAATACATTAAATAATTTCATGAGAAGTTTCGTATTTCAGATAAATTTAAATTTCAAAATCAATTTTTAAAGGGATCAATACATTTCTGATTCAAATGCATTATCTATGGATTGCCGTCATCATAATCCCCTGGATAATTAACGCAGACCTAAGCAACACTAAGGCTAACACTCGCCATGTAAAAGTCCGGACTATTCTGTAATTCAAGGCATTTTGCCCGGTATTCGAGGGGTGTTAAATTGGTGAACAGCTTAAACTGGTTATTGAAGGCGGACTTGGAATTGAACCCCACCTGGTAGAGAATTTCCAGTACAGTAAGCTTGGAACACCTTGAATCTGCCAGGATTTTCATGCTTTCTTTAAGCCGGTATTCGAGGATATAGCTTTTGAAATTCTTCTTATATGTTTCGTTAATGATCTGTGATAGTATCCTTGGGTTGACTGAAAGCTCAGTCGCCAGGTTTTCCAGTGTAATATCCGGATTAAGATAAGGCTTTTCGGTTTCCATATAGGAAGATAACCTTTCAATGTAACCCATTTTATCAGGTTCCTGGAGTTTCGTGTTTTTATATTTTGCTATTACATAATAAGCATCTGGCTTCCAAAGCAATACAAACATAATGGTATTGATGAACAGGAAAGCAGTTAGCGCATAGATACTTGCTGTATAAGCACACCAAACTGGTCTTTGGATTATCATATAAAGCGCAAACGAATTCAGGTTGACAATCCACACCAGGATGAACCCGATCAGCAGCATCTGGATCCAGGTGTTGCTTGATGAAATAAAAATGCTTTTATAAAAACCCTTCAGTGTTGGGGTGACAGATTTGAGGCTCAATAAAGAAAATACGATATATATAAAGTTGTGTGCAAGGATAAGAATGGTATCATACAAGTCGATATATGATTTCCAGATGACAAAACGGTCAGTATTCAGGTAGTATATCATTAAAAATAACAGAGAACCTGCAAAAGGCAGAAAATGGGCCAGGTAATTAAAATTATGAATATCCAACTTTTTGCGGAATGTGTTAATATACAAGTAAATAAGTGGGCCAATGAGGAATGAAGTCTGCCTGATTATGAATAATGGCCTGTGCCAATCCATGAAATACTGAAAAGCATAATTGCTTGTCGCGAAGGAATAGAAGATCTGAAGATTAAAGATCATCAGAAGGATTGCAAATAACCTGTTTTCAAGGATAAATCCTTTTTTATTTACGAAGAAAAACAACGACAGGACAGCCGTGATAAAAACACTGATGATGGTCAGGATAGTAAAAAAGTTCAATTGCATATTGCGAAATATTTGGTCGACAAATCTAAATCGCAAGAATATGAAAGAGAAATAAATTCGATGAGCGATTGAACTTGTCCGCCAAATAAACTGAAATCTCCGTTTTTTTAGGGGACATGCCTAAAATAGTCTTTGAAAAGGTTAATTTGATCTGTGAATAAGAAGCCGGCTGATACCAAATAACACTGAACCCTTTCACGATCCATATATCCGAATTCCACATTGAGATAAGTCAGATATACATTAATTTTTTTATCCGACCTCCAATCCTTTAATGCCATTTAAAGCTTTTCCTTTAAGATGTGGGTGAAGAAGCCTGATCACCTCCCTTTTTGAGAAGTACCACCAATAGTAACTTCAAACTACTCGCGAATACTTGATTCCAGGAGTATTGCAGGCTATTCGGCCTGATTCATCCTTAGTTTACCTGGGTTTCACATTCCCAGTAAGTGTTATATTGTTTACGAATCTATCAACTTCAATCAATATCTCATTTCACCATATTCTGTTCATCCTGACCAAGACGAATTGCATCAAAAAATGGTGTCTTTTTTTCCTCAACACATTTTGCTGCGTACAGGTATAGTGCTGCGCTCCAGGTCTGCCAATCCTGCCCCATAGGCTTGCCATCCTGGGCTTTTATCCATTCATTGAAACCAAAACTTACGGTTCCTGTTGCTGATTCTTTGATAAGCTGAGTAAGTACAATAAGTTTCTCCCGGGCAAGAGTATATCTCTTTGCGGCTACAAGAGCAGCTACATAAAACCCGCAGATAAATGGCCATATGCCGCCATTATGGTAATCGCCGGGATTGTTATAAATTTTATATCGCGGGAGCCAGTCAGCATCTTCAGGTTTAATATAGGGAAAGAAATTAGGTGGCAGATCAACTGAAAGTTCACCCCTTTCTCTCATCTCTGCACATTCTTCTTCAATCCATGAAACCATTTCATCAGCCCTGGAAGGTGACGCCAGTCCAGAGAGTATTGCCAGGCTGTTGCCCAACAAATCGAAGCGTTCACTGCTGTATATTTTATATGCCCAGAATGCAAAGTAGGGTTTATGTTTAACCACCAGGCCAGCTGGCACATGGTGGTGAGTGGTCCCTTGAGTAATTGTAAACCGTTTCATCTCATGGTAGACACTTTCTGCTCTACTATCAAGGCCAAGGAGCCTGAGATAGCTGTAAACCAAAGTATTTACAAACAATCCATATCCTGTAACCCATTGTTCATCTCGCCAGTCGCTGGTAGGTTGCTGGGCTGCCAGGAACCGGTCGGAAGGACTTTGAAATTCCATCCACAGCAGCGATTTTTCAACGGCTTCTTTCAGGAATTCCGTTTCACCTGTTACTTTTCTGAATATACCGACACCCATTAAAAATAATGGAGTCGTATCACTGGCTCCCCGGTCATCTTTGTCGTGGACGAGGGAAGGGATATGGCCATGTTCTGTCTGGTTTTTTGCCAGAGTTTCCAACACTTTCCGAATGCTGTCCAATAATTTCTGATTACCTGAAACAGCTATCCCCAGGATGGAAAACATCAAATCCCTTGTGTATGGCTCAGGATATCCCCACCCTGCAGTCCGGGGCAGGCCATGGAAGGGCCCATGCGAATTATGAAGCAAGACTTCTAAAGCGGCTTGCTTTGCTTCTTCAATTTCTTTTGAATGGTCAGGATGCATGGGGTTTGTTGTTTAAGCAGGGCTATTTCCCTAAATATTAATTTGAAAATTCAGTCCGTTAACTGAGGGATGAAAATTTGAAAATGACAGAAATTTTTGGCAATACTTAATTCTTTATTTAACATCTCGATTAGATTGCATAGAATCATTTCCAAATTGTCGAATTGTCGAATTAACTAATCCCCAACCTATCATTCATAATCTGAACAAAGCGTTTTGCGACAACCCGGTAATCAAATTTTTCAACCACATGGGTCCTCGCTGATTTCCCCATTTTTTCGCGCAGGGCTGCATCCGTCATAAGCCTTAACAGATATTTGGCAATATCCTGAACATTAGCTCGATAATCAACGGTTCTTGGTGAATTGAATACAACTCGGTGTTTATCTTCAAAACCCGATTCACCACCTACCATCACTTCATTCACAACAATTTTTCTTGCAACCTCAGCCAGGAAGGCTGTTTCGCCATGTACCAGGGTATCAAGCATCCCCATAGCTTTCAGGCTAATGACAGGCTTCCCGCAAGCCCCCGCTTCCACTTGTGGCATTCCAAACCCTTCGAGCCGCGAAGGGGCTGCATAGATATCGCAGGCGCCAACCAGGTAAGGCATAAAATTGCGTGATATGGTATTGGTAGTATAGGTGACATTTTTTTCGATCCCGAGCTTTGTTGCCAATTCCAGGTCGGCAAGGTTTTGAAGCTTGGTGCGGGGTTGAGGCCAGACTTTGCAGACATATTTCCATGCAGGTGCTTTCTTATCAATGATTGACAATGCTTCCATTACTTCCTGCGCCCCTTTGGAAGCGGCATCACCTCCGACAGTAAGAATCATAAGTTGTTCCGGCGTTACGCCCAAAGCTTCGCGAACAGCCTGGATTTTCGGGTCATCCTTGCTGTATGGTTGAAAAGTATCCGTGTTGCAGCCAACAGGTAATACTTCAATAATTTCATCTTTAATACCGTCGCGCACATACATTTCCTTAACCCAATTAGAAGTTACCAATATAAGTGGCAACTCATTCAGTATCTCCTGGTAATTTGCAATATAGCCGTCAGCCACTAGCCACGGAACCGGCTGAACTCCATATCGTTGCGGATGTAGAATCAATTGTGGTGTATATCCCCAGTAACCAACACCAACAACAATGTCCGGTTTAAACCATCGATAATACCATTCTTTTTCCTGCGGCGATTCGTAATGAACAGCATGTGCATCAATCCCCAGTTCAAGAAGTCCTTTGTAAAGAAGATCCCCCTGTGTTGCAAGTCCACCTGGCGTAGGTGGATAATCATATAATACGAGTACTTTCATTGTTATTAATTTATAAGTGTGCTAATGTGTTAATTTGGTCCGTCAGCTGACGGATGACAATGCAGTAATGTGCTTGTTTGATGATGGTTGAGTAAAGCAATGAGAGGATTTCCTTCCAAAAAATAATTTTCAAATTATCTCATTTTCAAATTGTCAAATTGTCAAATGATCAAGCCAGCGTTTTGCATCATTCGGATCAATAAACTTCCAGAAAGCTTCTGCTTTTGGCGTTGTTTCGGCCTCCCAGCTATTTTTGTCAAATCCGTAGACATCATGAATCAAACTGTATTTCCTTAACCAGGTCTTTTTTGCAAGGGCATTGTAGATGGTGGCTTTCCCAACAGCCCTTGGATAATACGTTTTATTGCCATCCTGATAAGCAAAACTCCAAAGTTCATTAGCAGATATTCTGCCTGTTTGCCATAGTTTTATTACTGCTTTGCCTACTTCTTCATGCCTTAAATGCCTGGTATATTCCCCTGAAGGATTGTGTGAAATAATCAAATCGTAATGCCTTTTCGGTAATAACTCGAGAATTACACGTTGAACTTCCTTTTCTTCTACAGGCGTTTGACCAGGTCCATCATCAAGATCACCCATAAATCCTTTCGATTTAAAAATTTCAACTGCTTTATTGAACTTAGATGCCCGTTCTGTATCGCTTTGCCGGCAAGTGCAAATAATATAACACTTCCACAATGGATGACTGAGTAGAGTTCCTCCCGCCCAGAGCGTTTCATCATCAGGATGAGCAACAATTACAGCAACATTTCTAATAGTTGACCGAGACATGGATAAACAAATTTTGATATCATCCAACTTTATTGCACTATTCGAATCTTCCTGCTATAATTCCAATTGTTTTTGAGCGTTGAAATGCGATAAAACTTTACCACTTTCCCCCGGAGTTCTTTTTTTGCTTTCCGGATACAGCAGGCTACCATGGATAGCATATCCTGCTCTGCGGCTTCATGATATAGCATGTCTTCATCTCTTAGTTCTGGATGCTGTTTCCTGATTCTGCCCTGGAGTTCAACCCATTGATCAGGAGTGAGGATTTCATTCATTTATTCTTCATTATTTATTAATCCGGTTAAGTAGGGATTAAAAGTAATTTGGTAAAAGATGAAACACATTACATAATTCCTGCAGTGTTTTATATAGTTCACACATTAGCTGATTACCTGTTAGTCACCAACCTTGCATTATATCAATGCTAGTTGAAAAACCAGTAGGATTTCCTGATTCATTTTCCATGATTACTTCAACCTAATCCTTGAATTAACCTATTAAGAAAACGGTTCTGATTTGCTTTTCCCAAAGAATGAATGAGCAAAAATTATTCTGAAAATCACGGTTATGAACCCCGGGGCTCTCGTCACGAGAAAGATTGATGCTACGTTGATAAATTTCTCTTTCGTGACGAGACTGAACCCATTTTCCGCCCCAATGGGCGGGGTATTAAACCCTCCGTCACGACTTTGACGCGACGGGATTGTTCAACATCTGTTTTCAATGCATTTCGTTTTTGAAAACAGTGTTTCACGAATAAATTAATGCTGCCACAATATTTTCGAAATCTCAAGGGGTACTGTTATATCCTTCAGGCAAGGCACAACTCTGGCGGTATAATCTGATGCCGGGCGTGACGTTGTTATCGCCGCCTGATAATTGAAATTTGCAGCTGAACCTCCTGGTTTTGAGTCAGGTTTCATTATTTGTACACTTGGGCCATCTCCATTTAAACCGTCTGCATACAATTCGACCTGCACTATACCAGGGTCAATCCCCTCAAGAAACAACGGGACTTCAAAATTAATCTGCGTACCAACTGTTTCTGCTTTTATTTGGCCAAACCGGATAGAATCCCAACTATTCTCAAGATTTTTCAATTGTTCGCATATGGCTTTTGCATATTCACCTTTATTTTTTGCACGCTTAAGATATGCTTCTGCAGCAGGCAGATAGTGTTGTTCCGTATATTCACGAACTGTCCGGTCAGCAGAAAATCGCGGGGTCAATTTTGCCATACTTTCGCGCATCCTGCCTATCCAGGCTTTAGGGATTCCCTTTTCGCTGCAGTTATAGAACTCAGGTATAACCTCTTGCTCAAGGATTGAATAAAGTTGTTCAGCATCCCTGGAATCCCAATCCGGATCATCTCCATGTTCATTACCATCTCCCAAGGACCAGCCTAGCTCCGGTGAGTAAGCTTCTGCCCACCATCCATCTAATTCAGAGATGTTAATACCTCCGTTTACCAATACCTTCATGCCGCTGGTTCCACTAGCTTCCCATGGGCGCCGGGGTGTATTGATCCATACATCCACTCCCTGCACTAGGTTTTCGGCAATTTGCATATCATAATCAGCCAGGAATATTACAGGTGGGTGAATAGCATATTGCCTGATAAATTGTACCCAATCATTAATTAAACTCTTTCCTTCATGGTCCGATGGATGAGCCTTTCCAGTCAGGATAAGCTGCACAGGAAACTTTTGGTTTGTCAACAATCGAAATAATCGTTGCGGATCGTGCAACAGTAAATTTGGCCTTTTATATGTGGCAAAACGCCTTGCAAAGCCGAGAGTTAATACTTCGGGATCAAATAAATGCCTGGCCTGTTCAATTAAATCTGGAGAAGCTCCTGAACCTGCTAATTGCCTTGTGAAATTTTCCCTCGCAAACCTGATCAGTGATTGATTGGCATTAGTCCGCATTTTCCATAGCTTTTCATCGGAAACAAGCCGGATATTCGCTTCAAGGGATTTATTCATTCCCTGCCAGCGGTCTTTACCACATGCTTTCGTCCATACTTCATCGGCCTCTTTGGAGTCCCATGTTGGCATATGCACTCCATTGGTCACATATCCGACAGGAACTTCGTTTGTTGGCCATGAAGGAAAAAGTGGTTCGAAAATGTGACGGCTGACTTCACCATGCAATCGACTAACACCGTTAATTGCGCCACTTCCCCTTATTGCCAGGTAGGCCATATTGAACATTTCAGATTCATCCAAGGGATTTTGACGACCTAAACCCAGCAATTGCTGCATGCTTATCCCCAGCTTGTTTTCAGCATATGTTCCGAGGTATTGTTTGACAAGTTCTGATGGAAACTGGTCGAACCCTGCCCTTACTGCAGTGTGTGTGGTAAAAAGATTCCCTGCTCTTGTAGCAGCCAGGGCCACACCAAATGGCTGGTCATTGTCTTTCATAAAGCAATATGCGCGTTCCAGGATCGCAAAAGCTGCATGGCCTTCGTTGAGATGACATACCTGGGGTTCAATACCAAGTTCTTTTAACAGTCGCCAGCCACCAATTCCAAGCACCATTTCCTGTTTGAGCCTAAGTTCGGCCCCCCCGCCATATAATTCACTGGTAATGCCACGGTGAACGGGCAGGTTGGCTGTGTCATTGCTATCAAGCAAATAAAGATTTACCCTGCCAACCTGTGCCTTCCATGCCCGTAACCAGACAGAAAATCCGGGAAATGCAATCTCCAGGCGCAGCCACTCCCCATTTGCATTTCGTAATGGTGAGATGGGTAATTGTCCCGGGTCATTATATGGATAGAGCTCTAGCTGATTGCCGTTATTGTCAATTTGCTGCCGGAAGTATCCTTGCTGATAAAGAAGCCCGACAGCCGCAACAGGAACGCCCAGATCACTGGCGGTTTTAAGCTGATCCCCGGCTACGTTACCTAATCCGCCTGAATATATTGGCAGTGCTTCACTTAACATGAATTCCATGCTGAAATAAGCTACAGCTGTTAACAAAGCATCCGGATGGGTTATCTTAAACCAGGCATCTGATTTGTTAGCCTCGATCCTGATTTTAACAAGTTCATCTATCTTCTTATGAATCCTGGGTTCATTCATCACTGTTTGAAACCGATCGCGCGAAACTGTCTGTAATACAACCCACGGGTTATGAGTAAGATCCCAAAGTTCAGAATCAAAGATTCTCCATATTTCATCAGCTGAATGATCCCATGACCAGCGCAGGTCAAGTGCAAGTTCAGATAGTGAATCAAATCCGTCGATTTTGCCAGGTAGGCTGGTATCGACTGGTTCCTTGATTAAGAGTTCATGATTCATGGCATGGCATTAATGGTTTAGAGAGCAAGCTAAATTCAGGAAGGATGAATGCCCTGGTACTAGTATAACAAGTATCAGGCCCAATAGATTACAGGACAACTCATAACTAACTGTTTTATAAGTCAATCAGGAAAAAAAAGATAATCACGGGTATGAACCCCAGGGCTCTCGTCACGAGAAAGATTGATGCTACGTTGATAAATTTCTCTTTCGTGACGAGACTGGACCCATTTTCCGCCCCAAGGGGCGGGGTATTAAACCCTCCGTCACGTCTTTGACGCGACGGAGGGTTTAATACCCTTTGAGAATGGGCAATTAAGCAACATTGTTCAGGTGTGGCTTGCGCGAAATGGAACTCTTCGAGGTGTTGATCAGGCTATAACAACAAATTCAGCAGATTAATGGATACCCGGCTACCTAAAGCTTCACCAGTTTTCGCATGAAACTTTGATTGCCTTTTGTATCAATTTTCAGCAAGTAGATCCCGGATGGAACGGATGAGATGTCAAATGTGAGCTCGCCAGGATTCCCCCATTCTGAAATAATTTTACAGTTCACTGACATCAGGCTAACTTTTCTGATCTCGCAAGACTTGTCTGTTTGGAGTGTGAATACCTCGTTTACAGGGTTATTGCCAATACTAAATACTGCTAAATTATCATCAGCAATTCCATGAGGTGATGCCTGGTTGCGGGCAATATTGGAAAAAGAGGAAGCCTGAGATTTTGAGCCGCTGCAATCAGCATCCAGGATAGCTTCTATAAGGTAATAAACATCCCCTGGAGGAGCATTCAGATCGGAATATTGGTTGACACTGCCGGATACGGAGGCTATCAGCTGAAGACTGCCTGCATTTATTCCCCTGTAGATATTATAAGTATAAACCAAAGTTCCCGAATACTCCTGCCATATCAGGTTCCAGGTTGTGCCTACACCCTGGTTGATAGATAAATGCATAGTGCTGTGGCTGTCTCCCTGATATTCTTGTGAACATTTATCAAGTACTGAAATGGCATATGATTCCGATTTAATTATAGGATCCGACTGATCATCAATATATTCGCCTGGCAAAGAAGCCGGGAAGGAACCAAGCCGGGTGAACTGCCCGGAAACATTACCTTCTTTTAACAGGTAAACAGAGTCAGCAGTGTTTAACAAGGGTTTATTCCAGATGATCCTGTTGTGCGATGTTGCCGAATCAACAGTAACGATACATAGTTCAGGCCAATAGAAATTCGGGGTGATCATGACCGTAACGGAATCGCTGCATGTACTGCCATTCGCAAGTTGCGCAGTAACTTCATAGGTTGTGGTTTTATCGGGAGAAGCAACAGGATTAGCAATATTGTCAGCATTTAGCCCGGTAGAAGGTTCCCAGTGGTAGGATTCGAAAACAGGACGGTAAGCATAGATTTTCCCCTCATCGCTTATATAAAGAACGGTTTTGTTATCAGGACAAGCTACATCAGTATATTTATCCATCCAATTATCCCCGATAAATTCCAGGTCATCTCCATAATGCGTAAATTTTGCAAGTCCTGAATAATCACATAAAAAACCAGTAGAATCATTCCAAAGAGCAAAGCCATTACTTCCGAAGATTGAGGTTTGATTCCATGTTGCACCGCCGTCTAGTGTTTTAAACAAGTAACTATCAGTTTGAAGATAACCGGTATTTTCATTTGCAAAGGCTAGTCTGAGATTAAATGGATAAGAGGATTGTGCAGCTGGCGAATTCGTCCAAGTATCTCCCCCATCCAGCGTTATTAAGAGAATGCCCATATTCTGCATAATATCATGATCCCCTGCAATAAATCCCTTTACACCATTAACGAATACAATATCATTTAATGATGAAAAGGTTCCACTTTCAACAGGGTTCCAGTTAATTCCTCCATCTGTGGTTTTCAGGATGCGTCCGTATCTGCCAATAACAAAACCCGTGAAAGGATTGATAAACTTTACACGGTTGAAGTGCTCTGCCGGGTTATCATAGATAATACTCCAGTTAACCCCACCATCAATTGTTTTGGCTATTTTACCACTGCCCGATACAATATAACCTATGCCGGGAGAACTAAAGTTTACGGATTCCCAGTTTTCATCGTTAAGAAAAGTTGTCAGGGCCCAGTTTTGCCCATTGTCAGTCGACCTCAGGATGGTGCCGCTATCACCGACAATAAATCCATGATCCGGGTCATAGAAATTTATCTGGTTCAGGCTATTTGTAGTATGGCTAGCGACTGAACCCGGGTTCGTACTAGCTTGCAGCTGTTTTGACTCTCCACAATGGATATAGAGGGTATCAGGAACTGAGATAAGACATTGAGCATTCAACATCGATAACAAAGAGAGAATCAAGGCTAAACAGAGGAAAGATTTTTTCATGGGAGAGGGTATATAGAAAAAACATAGTGAATGCTTGAATGATCAACTTTCAAGAGCCAACACACAGTTGAACATTGCTCTTATGAATAGTACAAATATAGAAAAACGAGATATAATGCATTCACCACTTTCCAATATTTTCATTGAACGAAATTTTACCAGGTTTTCCGGATCGTTTTTGAAGTAAACCTGCCTACATTAAAGAAAACCACCGGTAATTCTTACGATTTACCAGTGGTTTTGGAGAATCTCACTAATGCTGCCAGCTAAAAATCACCAGAGTTTTCAGATGATAGCCTTTAGTTTGACTATATATAGTTTGGATTGAGATTCAATAATTCGAGTTAATCCGGCTAATTATTTGTCGAACCTGAGTATTTCATTTGATGCAGCATTATCATCACGAAGCCGGATCTCAGTAGTGGTAATCTTGTCTGTAAGCCATTTGTGGCTCAGCTTATTCATCAGTTTATCCCCGTTCACCGAGATCTTGAATTTATTCAACATGTCGTATGCGGAAACGCTTCCGCTTTCATCAATCTTTGTAGTTCCTTTCGCCAGTTTCCGGCTGCCAATGAATGAGGTGTCGGCAGAAGTGGCAACAAATGTACAATCGCTGTTAAATTGAAACCTGTAAGCTGAATAAACAGCAGATTGATCGGTTCCGGGTTCGGAATACTGCGTCACCAACTACTCTCCACTTGAAACTATTTTCGACTTGGCAGCAAGATCAGCAACCAGGTCAGATGTTGAATCATTTTTTGGAACAGGAGGCATTAAGGATAGCCAGGACGGGTAAAAGAAGCAGTGCTTTCATATGTATGTACTTTGGGTTTTTGGTTAATTGATGATACAAAGTAAAAGCGTTATTTAGAAAAATTCTAAATAATGAGGATGAAATGGAATTTTTGTATCCTGAACCGGGATTTATCACGCCTATTTATGGAATCGGCTCTGAGGAAGACATTAATACTTGATTAAAGCAATGCCTGAAAAGGATAGTAACTAATGTACGATCCAGCCACTAGGAGCGAATAATTACGGGAATTATTACTTTTTGTCCGGAGTGTGAGAAACGAATTACAGAAAAGATCAAATCAAAGAAATAGAATTATTAAGGTTATGCTCGTGCGGGACGGAGAGCTTCTTCCTTACCCGTGTGCGGGCTACTTCAATGCTTTTTATCGAATGACCTGTAAGGGAAGAGATCTCACGTGTATTCATATCCAGGCGAATAAAAGAACATAAGCGACGTTCGGCAGGAGTCAGCTCTGGATATTGTTCTATTAGCCTGGTCTGGAATCCCGGATGTACTTCATTAAATTGGACTTCAAATTCTTTCCAGGCATTTGGCGCTAATTCCTGTTTCAGCTGAACCTGCAAATGCTGGATTGCTGCACCAGAAATTTCGTTTTTTTTCAGTTCTTCCAACTCATTGATCAGTCTTTCAAGCAGTTGGTTTTTCTGGTTAATAAATACTGTTTTTGAAGTGAGCTCCCTTTCCTTGGTTGTAAGATCTTCGTTCAGTTTCTCAATTTTCTGCTCATGCTGCTGCTTAATGATCCCGGACTTGCGCTTTGCTTCCTTCTGCCTTTTGTATACCAGCCATACCAATGCAATACTCAGTATAAGGCAAAGCAAAAGCAGGAAGAGTATACTGTTCCTGGTGCGGATCGCTTGTTTTTGCAGCAGGCTGTTCTGGGTTAGTGCAGTATTCTCTTTTTTCAGTTCATGCTGCACAAATCCTGCTTCAATTTCTTCAATAGTCCGGTACTTGTCAGATGAATAAATACTATCCTTATAGGTAATGACCTCTTTAAGGAAAGACAAGGCTTGTTTCGCATCCCCATTCTTTTCATAACAATTTGAAAGGCAATCATTTGCTTCAAGCTGGGCTTTCAATGTTCCGGTTTGTTTTGCCAGGCTAAGAGCATCTTTTGCATACCTGATTGCGCTGTTTATTTCGCCACCGGAGAGTTCAAGATTTGCTATTTCGACAAGAGCATCCGCTTGTTCAGCTTTAGCGCCAATTTGCTCAAATAGCTTGTATGACTTATTATAATATGCTATTGCAATGTCCCGATCATTCTTAATAGAATATAATTTCCCTGTTTGCATATAGCATGAAGCAAGGAATGACTTATCACCAGATTTCTCAGCCAATTTAAGAGCATCTTTCAGGAATTGCTCGGCATTTTCGTAATCCTTTAGGTCTGCATAGGCATCTGCCAGGTTTTTATACCTGATAATCAGCCTGTATTCATCATTTTTTGCCTTAACGATCTTTAAGGATTGGTTATAGTAATCAAGGGCACGAAAAGGATCGCCGTTATCAAGATAAAGATTTCCAATATTATTCATACAATCAGAGGCTGCCACATCATCTTTCAGATCCCTGAATTGAGTAATAGCTTTTTGATACGATTCCATCGCTTTGGAGAAATCGCCTCTTTTCCGGTAGACATTTCCAAGGTTGTTATAACAAATTGCCGTTTCATCCTTCTGACCTGATTTAATGGCAACATCCAATGCCTTATTGTAACAGATAATTGCATCTTTCAGGTTTCCAATCTGTTTCTGCACAATTCCCATCCCGGTATAGCACCAGAAACTTCCTGATTTATCATTTGCTTTTACGTAATACTCCATGGATTCCTGGTATTTCTCCATGGCTTCTTTATAATGACTCTGTTCGAGGAAAACTTCTGCAAAATTGAAAATACACTCTGCTATCTCGTAAGGATCATCCAGTGATTTGGCCAGGAGAAGCGCTGCATCATAGTTTTGCAGTGCCTTGTCATAGGCAAGGCCCTGGTAGTAGTTCAGCCCCAGGCCAAGGTAAGCCTTTATCAAGGTTTTGGTGATACCTTTTTTACCATTTCTGCTTCCACTGCCCAGGCAATCTTTGGCTTTTTGAATAGCCTTCTTATAAAGGCTTTCTGCAGTATCAGAAGAAGTCCTTTTTGCCTGTCCTATAATTCTGGTAATACTGGCAGAATCACAGCCGGCTTTGCCTGATTGAGATAAAACCTTCTCCTGGCAAAACAAGAAGGGAAGCAAAAGCAAAATAAATCTTATAGATTTTATTAAATCTGATAGAAAAGTCCTCATAAGAAGAAATATGGAATAAAGATAAATGAATAAAGACAATATTCAAATTCACCTCATGCGGAAAAGGCAAATAGCATCCTGTTCAGTCGGGGCATAAGAAAAAGCCGGCTATAGCAGAAAAGATAAAGCTGCTTCTGGTGCGGCAATATACTATCCACAGCAGATAAATTAATAGAAATAAGTTTTCAGCCCTTTACATATACTACTATTAACAATCTATCGATCAATCAGCTAACTGCATGTTAAGACATAATACTCCTCCTTGCTAATCCAGCAAGTCAATGATAATTAATTCTTCACGCAAATGACAGAGAAGCCATATTCTTTATTACAGGCATCCCTGGAAACACCGTTGCTTTTGTAATACATCCAGCGGCCCCAGGCGGTACCGGAACTGAAAACAGTTGAACTCCACCAGTAACCATTATATCCGGAGTACAGGAATGTACCATCGTCATTTCTGCGGCCACCGGGAAGGGCTGTATAGCCGGTTTCGTTGGTAGCCCCAGTGTTCGGATCATTCCAATGTGTGGTTCCGGTTTCTTTTAATTTGCCACCTGCTACGCTTTCTCCTCCCAAATGGACGATTAATTGGCTCCATTCTGCATCGTCAGGCAAATGCCAGCCTGCTGGGCATGCACTCATCGCCGCAGCCCAGTTGTACAAAACGCCGTATGTAGTAAAATTGGCTATAGCTTTAGCTTCATCTATGCTGGTGCCATCATATCCAAATACATAATAGCAGGGCTCTGTTTGTGAACCGGTAGCAGGGCCAACAACAGCCGGTAAATATTTCAGGTTTTCTGCTATCCATGTTTGATTACCTAGTGTTAGAGTTTTGTAAACCCTGCCATCGCGGGGATCGGTAAAGGTACCGGCAGTAATTTTGTTATTGTTGTCATCATCACTTTTAGTACAACTGCTAACTGCAGCCATCATAATGGCAATGCTTGTTGCTGCCAGTAAAATCATCCATGGGTTGGTTTTTGTTTTCATCATCAGGTGTTTTACTTAATTTATATTTCAGTTTTTTAGCCAGAAATGAATATTATCCTGTATTACTATTTTCTGTTATGAGATGGGATAGGCATTAATTGATTAAGACGATTTTTTTCGTAATCAATTTATTGTTTACCTGGCACTTAAGAAAATAAAAACCAGGTTTCTGACCCGAGAGGTCGAGAGTAATACTAACCCTGCCATGGTTTACAGCAGGAATAGTTTCCAGGGGCAGTATCTGTCCAAGCGGGTTGATTAAACTGAAATGAGCTTCTCCTCTTAGAGGATCCTCCCAGCTTACTTTTGCAAAAGTTGTGACCGGATTTGGCGCAATTGTAATATTTAGCTGCTCATTACAGGCCATTACCGGATCAGCTAAACCAAGCACCCCACCCTGCCTGAATTCTGCCAGACCCTGGTCAGTGGCGATCCATTTATTCCCGGAAGCATCTATCTCAATATCTTTGGTATATTGTCCAGGTAGTCCGGAATTGGAAGGGTTATAGACAGTCCAGGTTGTCCCTTCCAGCAATGCCATGCCGGCACCGGTTGCAAACCATAGCTTATTCCCCTCCTTTTTTGAATTGAATACAAAGTCGGAGGGAATGCCTGAATTCGAAGTGGTAAAAATGGTCCAGCTTGTCCCATCGAACCTCGCCAGCCCGTTACCGCTGGTTCCAATCCAGAAGAAATTCCCATCATAAAAGAGCGAGATACAATAATTATCCGGAAGAGGTGAATTTGACTTATTGTAGACAGTCCATCCCGAGCCATCGAATTTTGCTATTCCTCCACCCCAGGTTGCAATCCATTTGTTTCCTGATCCATCAAAGGCTATTGCCCTCACTTCCTCAGCAGGAATTCCGGAGTTAGCAGTATTCCAGGTGGTCCAGGTGCTACCATCGAAACTGGCCAATCCATGCATGGTCGCAACCCAGGTTAATGGGCCTTCAAATTGTATATCATATACTTTATTGTCAGGTATAGCTGAATGGGTTTCATCCCAGAAATACCATTGCGAGCCATCATATTTCGACATCCCGCCGCTTCGTGTACCGATCCATTTGTGGTTCAGGCTATCTGTGGAAATACAAAGGACGTAATCATCATAAACATAAGAATTTGAAGAATTGTAGTGATCCCAGGTATTGTCATCATAGGAATACACTGCGTCGTTAACAGTTCCCACCCATTTTTCATCGTTATTATCGATGGAAATTGAACGGAGATCATTATCACCCAGTCCTGAGTTGGCTGTATTATAAACCTTCCATTCCGGATTCTGGCTATAAAGTCCATTAACCAGCGGGATGAGAGCTAAAAGGAAAATCACGCGAAGTTTCATACTATTTGTGCTTTAGTTATGAATCTTATATTTTACCTGGCAATAGCATAGCAACGGAGCTGAGCTTTGCCTATATCGGTTGAACCTACCAGCTCATACCATTGCGCACCATCCCAATAGACAGGATTTGATTTGCCTGATATTCCGGTCACAACGCAGAATAGTGTGGATTTATAGTAACCAATTGCCTGCACAAGCTGTCCATCGGGCAAAAACGTTACATCCGTTCCTTCCTGCCAATAACAGGCTGTTAACTCCTTATTATTGTTATTTGGCCCGTCCGGGTCAAGGTTGCCACCATAATAGACTGTACCGTTTGCAGCACAGACCGATTGGCAACTTCCATCGTAATCAATTGATAATGCAGTGAATGCTACATCATCCTCTTTCCATTTACCAGGCTGTGGCTGGGTGCCACCTGCCCATGCAGAGTAGACACCTTCGCCGCTTCCTCCAAAAAAGACCTCCTCACCAACAATATCAAGACCTTTAACCTCTCCGGAATGATAATCGTAAGCATGTGAAAAGGGATTAAGAATATCATTTACAGATAAATGGTGATATTCATCATTTTTATAATAATAAGGTGACCCTGTATATGTTGAAGAGTTTGACCCGGCGCAAAATACATTTCCGGATGATGTGACTCCGATACATATCACTTTTGAGTTATACCCCTGGTCAGAGAGTTTATGAATGGCACTTCCCTTCCAGTAGCAGCTCTGCACCTTGTTGGTTTCGTCGAGATATTCACCTCCTGTATATGTGATACCACCTGCATGTGTTATGCAGGATGGAACAGCATATCCGGCGGCATCCAGGACGTGCAACAGGCTTCCTTCCCAATAACAGGGTATTCCACTCTTCTTTGCAGAAGAATAGGTTCCGGCACAATATACTATCCCATTAACAACATAAATTGCGTTAACTACCCCTGTTATTAATCCTTCCCCCTTGAGTTCAACACGACTGGTTCCGGACCAATAACATGGAACCTGGTACCCGTTTTCATTTGTATAAGAACCGGCACAAAATGCAACGCCGGGATCTGATTCTGTTACCATATCTGTTTTCTTTTCACAACTGCTCAGCAATTGAATGGAAATGAAACTGATGGCTAAAATCTTTAAATAGTAATTCATGGTTTCCTGATTGGATTTAGATAATAAATAATATTACAATGAACTATTTCTTCCGGCTTTCGGACCGTTTAAACCCTTTGATATGAATGTTTACATCTTCATTGGGTTGATAATTTTGATTGTCTGAGAATACAATGTCTCCCTGTTCATTCTCCCAACGATAATTCCACTCATTTGTACCTCTCTCGATCTCTCCGGTGAATGGGTTGGTAAAATCCTCCTGTCCAGTGATGTTTAGGTACATTGCATTGTTGATCTCTGAGTTGGTCCTGGCCCGGTTTTCAGTGATTTCACGTTCAATTTGTTCAACGGCCTGCTGAGTCTGTAAGGCGATATTGCTGTTCATTTGCTGACTGAGAAACTCTTTGCTTATCCAATCCGGATTCAGCCGGACCGATTGCCCAATGGTGGCAAAAATTGGAGCAAGCAGATTGAATTCCTTCTTCTCAGCCCTAACATACCATGTTTCCTTATTACCCCATAGCCCGGCACCAGTTTTACCATAATCTTCAATCATGACAATCATTTTCTCCAGGTATTGAATACCGTTTTCTGAGTATTCCAGTGTAGTGATTGAAGCCTGGTAGGAAGAAATGGATCCTTTTAGCAATTTGGCTGACAGGGAAGAATACTCTGCAGCAAGTCCAGCGAGTGGATTCACTGAAACAATTAATAAATCAATAGCATGAGGATGTGCAAAAGGAACAGCAACTCTGATGGCGAAATCTTCCGGTGAAGGGAATTTCATCACAAGCATCCCATTGTAATTGCTTCCATCAGGAAACATGGATGCAGCGGAATTGGTTCCAGGATACCTCCGCATATCAAAAAACCGTGTATCAGGCAACCAGCCCATTTCAGCTTTGTTATCGGCTGAACTGATCTTCATATACAACTTGGCTTCAATTGCATTCCCGCTCCCACCTGCAGTATTAGGGTCGACGCGGGTAATGCCTCCACTTATGGACCAGTTTTCAGGCAACAGGAAAGTGAAAGCTTGCTCATTTGGCTCAGTTGTTTTGTGAAAAATCAAGGCAGGGGTTTTGGCATTGTCATTCTTTACCAACTCTGCCTCATCCCGGTTCACCGCTGAACAACTGCTAATCAGAGATACCAGGAGAAGCATGGATATTTGAAAAGAGGTTTTCATTAGCTATTGTTTGATTTTTGCAACAAATACGCCCCTTCCATCCTGAAGTTGCTTATCATCCATTGAGAATGCACGGTTGCGATAGCCTGCGATAAAACAGTTGTTATTACCATCAACCGCAATTGATTCTGATGCAGATGCCGCATCTGAGAGATTGTTGCTCCTTACCCATAACACATTCCCATCTGAAGAAAGCTTGGCAACATAAATCATTTCCTCTAATGTGGACGAAGTGTTGAAGCTGTTAATCCCTATCCTGGTGGTGCCATTGCTGTTGCCGGTGAAATAGATATTGCCGTCAAGATCACAATCCATATCATTGCAACTACTGCCCATTTCAGGTATGGCACGGTCAGTCTCGACTATTTCCTTTGCCCATAGCCAGTTCTGCGAAGCGGATAGTTTGCTGAAAAGAAGTTTATTATTAGAAGTAAATAGTGCCGAAGCTCCCGTTAACTGTACATTCTCGGCGGAGGCACCTCCGCAAACCAGGTTGTCATCCTTATCAACTATGAGTGACTTGAAAGTTGGAAAAACTATGTGCTGAGGAGTTATCCAGTCACAATTCCCATTTATATTAATCCTTCCGATAAAGCCACTCATATTATCTGTTTCGATGTTGTAACCGAGGAAGTTCATTTGACTGGTGTAACGGCCTGAAACATAACAATTGCCTTTTGAGTCGCAAGCCATGGCATATACTGCAGCTTCATTGTAATCAGCTTTATGCTCGTAATTATACTCGTTGGATTCACGGATCCAGCCGCATTTCCCCCCACCATCGAATTTTGCAATGAATGTACCTTTTACTGCAAATTTCTCGGTTAGTGTTTTATCCTGAAATGTGGTGTATTGAAAGAATGAACCGGCAAGAAACACATTGTCATTGGGATCGATAGCCATGCAAAAAGGGTAATCACCATTGTTAGTAGACCCACCTCCCACCGACCACATATGAAGTCCGTCAGAACTGAATTTAGCAAGCCCTATATTATTATCTGTCGAAGGCAGAATATCCTGGAGATTGTTATTGACCGGGAGATCACTGTAATGAAAACATATTACCGGGTTACCGCGCGAGTCGAGCTCGAGAAGTATTTTAGGAGTATAGCTCCTGGCAATATCCTTAACCCAAACAAACTGTCCCTGAGGATTCATCTTCGCCAGGAATGAAGATCCATAAGTGAAGTCATTCATGGTGATTGTCCCAAAAATTACTGGTTTATCAGCATAGCCTACGATAAAAATGTTGCCTGAGGCATCGGTTTCAATGTCCTGGGCCACAGCCATGCTGAATGAGGGTGAATCGGCATGGCTGATCCATTCTATTCCGGATGAAGCTGATGGAGGATTATTGTCGTTTTCCTTTTTGCACGAAAAAAAAAGTAAAAGGATTGAAATGGATAATAAGAGTTTTAGAGTCGGTTTCATAATTGGATTTTCAGCTGCTAAGGTGGATCAAGCTGAAAAGCCCGGTAAAATTATTGCAGGTTTTACAAGTACCTTATATTTAACACCTTACAAAAACCAACATACCACCCTACAAAAACACTCAATTATATATAATACTAAATATCTATGTATTATAATCTATGAAAACTTAAGCCTTTTGATGGAACAACTGTAAAAAAGGAAATGGAAGAATCTGATGATCCTGAAAGTTATCGTAATAGCCTATTGCTGAAAAAGGATCCTTAGCCTCTGTTTCCCGCTCCTATACCATTGCATCGAACCAGGTCTGCGGAACTAGCGAGTCACCGAATCCACCTGGCTCAACCACCTACAATGCAGAACTTGTTAAGGTTTTAATCCCTGCCATGCAGGCCAGGATCAGTCAATGCGGGGTCAGCATTAAAATGAGTAATTCAACCCCTGATGTGAATGTGGCCTGGCTTTCCTGGTTGGTCCGAAAATAGTTTGACTCCCTCAAATCAAAATAGGTTCAATTCACTTCTCTTCTATTTAGCTTCACTCTTCACACCTATTGACATTCGATACATGAAATTTTCATCTATCTCCGGCATAAACAGGCCAAAATAATTGTTTTACCGAATTTTTTGGTTTTAGGGGTTGCCCTTCAATAATTTTATCATATTTGTTCTGGTATTCCGTATACAAAAAAGTTCAGATGTATGTAACATATTCATTATAAGAAGTATCATTAATTCATGAATCACTAATTATAACTCAGATATTTTGAAATTCTTTACTTATCACTATTTCATTGCTTTCTTAATGCTTTTAAGCACAAAAGTTTTTTCGCAGGACATATCAAGGTACCTTGACGACGGCAATGTATCAGGATGTAAAAACATTATAAGTATTGGTTATGACCCGCTCAATGGCGAATTACCTTTCAAATTTGAACATTCAGTATTACGTAAGTTTTCGTACGAGGTTGGAGGAGGGCCGGTCTGGCTTTCAAGACAGAATTGGCTGGTTTTCGACGACCCCCTTCCGATAAAAGAAAGAGGTTTAGGATTCTCAGCTTTTATTAAAGCAAAATTATATTTCGGGAACTTTCCTGAAAGGGCATATATTACGATCTATCCGAAGCTCAACTGGTTGGATCATAAAATCTATATTGATGCTGCAGTTCTTAATATTGGTTACCAGAGGATTATAGTGAATAAGCTGATTATTGGAGCTGAAACCGGGTTTGGCTTCAGAATTTACAGGGACCCCTCGCAGGAATTCCTTGAAGATCAATCCTATATAATATGGAAACCTCATATTCCACTTACTTTCAACATCAGCTTTCTTATCTGAAAACATAATCTTTAAAACATTATCCACTTTAATTTGCCGACAGCTATGAAAAAAGCATTTATTCTCATTTGTCTTTCCCTGTATATTTTGATTGCACAATCGCAGAATGTAGGATTTTCAGTAAAATCAGGAGAGATCACTAATTTCAGAATGTCTGATTATGGATCGGATATCCGGCAACTCGGGACTATTGGCAACTACGCCTACTTTTTATTCCTTCCCTTTGAAACCGGCAATGCTTTGGAGATCAACCTGGCCGGGAAAAATCCATTTATTTATAAATGTGACCTCAACAATGCTATTGTCAAAAAGACAGAAGTAGAATTAAAAAATGGCAAGAAAGAACTGCAACTCGAGGGCATTCTGATATTGAAGGATAAGATTTTTGTGTTTTCATCTTTTCAAAACTCAAAGGACAAAAAGCATTACCTGTTTGTTCAGAACTTTAATCCAACTACTCTTGAACTGGTTGATAATAGTAAACTTGCAGATGAACTTGATTACTCGGGGTTTAGCAAATTCAATGGTACGCTCTTTCATATTCAAGCTTCGCCTGACAGCAGCAAAGTGTTAATCTTCTATTCCCTTATGAATAAGAAATCCGAGGAACTTCGTTCGGGTATCAATGTATACGACAGCGACATTAATTTGTTATGGAAGAATGATAATGTGACTTCTGAATTTACAAAAGGCATATTTGGATTTTCCAGGTTTAAAGTTGACAATAAAGGTGTAGTTTATCTGCTTGGCCAGCATTATGAGGATAAATCAAACTATTATGATTTTGCCAAATTCAAATCCCGTGGTTTCTTCTCGAATGACACCTACTTTACCGACATGCCAAACTATACTTTCGAAATGTACAGGTATGCGCAAAACCAGGCTGGCAGCGATCATTATTCACTTACATTGTCTAAAAAGTTTATCAGGAGTATGAATTTCCTTCTTCAGGACAATGGTTCAGTTTTTTGCGCAGGATTGTATTCGGAACCAGGTAAAATCAGTGTTACCGGAAGTTTTAGTTTTAACCTGGATATCAATTCAAAATCCATTGTCAACCTGAGTACAATTGATTTAGGCAATGATCTAATCACTCGCGACCTGGGTCCTGATGAGATGAGGCGATTCAGACGAAGCATTGACAACAAGCAGGAATGGGACCCTTATGATTATGCCCTGAGTGAAATAAAAACCCGGCGAAACGGGGAAAAATATTTTATTGCTGAACAGCATATCGAAGGATTAAGAACAACTACTTCAAGTACCGGTTCTGGTGTAGTGACCACGGTTACACCTATATATGTGACAAATGACCTTTTTGTGGTAAACATGAATATGGACAATACCATAAAAAGAAATGACAAGATTACCAAAAGGCAATTCTGGCTGGATGAAAACAAATTCAACTCGTATGCTGTCCTCGAAAAAAATAATACTCTCTATTTTCTTTACAACACTTTTGAGCAGAAAGATGCTTTCTTTAAGAAAATCGAAATTGGGGACTCATTCATTACCAGGCTGGATGTAAACGGGAAACAAGCCAAAGGTATTATTAAGAAAAAAGGAGAGGATAAGATGCCAATCCCTGTGCTGAATAATGCATTAGCCGTGCCTGGCAATTCAATTATGTATGGATTGTTAACACCCAAGGGGCGCGCTAAGTACCAGTTCCAGCAGGTAATTATTACTGAATAAACTTGATTTATATTGTCGGAGTGACTATAGCGGCCGGGTGAATAAAAAAAGGCTGCCCATGATGAACAGCCTTTTGCAGTCTCCCCGATCCCGCACATGCGGGATGACTCATTGATTAAGAGTCGGGGGATAAAGAAAAAAAAGACTGTCCCAATGGAACAGTCTTGATTTCAGTCTCCCCGATAGGACTCGAACCTATGACCCATTGATTAAGAGTCAATTGCTCTACCAACTGAGCTACGGAGAGGTTATTTTATTCTCTGTGCCTGTGCTGTGACCCTCCCGTCATTTATGACGGGATGCTCTACAAACTGAGCTACGGAGAGATTTGGGAGTGCAAAAATAGTAAAAGATTCGAATCTACAATACGGTTGAGACGATTTTCAATGTGTAATTGCCTTCTTATATGTGTTAATCCGTTGAATCTGTGTTATCTGTGTTCTAAATCCGGAAAATGGAACGCTGATGACGCGGATCAGTCAGCTGGCTGACGGATTAACACGGAAAAATTACCCGGGATTAAAGAGCTGCTGATTAATCATCCAGGACAAACAGAATGGATTCTACTGACTTGATCGCACGGTCAGAGAAGAAATCGGCAGAAGGGAAAATCTTGAAAGCTCCGCCATCTTCATTCTTTTCCGTCGGAACCACCAGGAATTCAGCCTGGTCATTTCGATTCATCACTTCGCTGAACGAATAGGCAGCATGGTATCCATCCTTCGCTGCAATCACTATCAACCCCTTCTCCAGGTATTCAGCATCCACCTTTACTAAGTCCTTGAGTACATCCTTCAAAAGAACTCCCGTAAAAGGCGTAGTCCCATGGATCCCGGTTCCCCTACCATAGAATACATCCGGATAGGTATAGCTGGTCAGTTGGGAGGACAGGCTATTAAATTCCTTCAACTTGCCTGATTTATCAGAAACAGTGAAACTTTCAGCATACATAGGTTTCATCCCTTTGTTGATCACAAAATCCCCGGCATACGAGCGGATGTTAATTATAGTCGGGTTGCTGATATTACGATGGGTGAGCAGGTCAGAAGCCACAATCAGTCTTGATTCGGTTGGCAGAGGCCATAGATCCTTCGTTTTGGAAGGGACAATCCGTGCCACCTGCGTAGCTACCAGTATTTCATGCCTGTGTATGGCATAATAAATCTCCCCCCAGCTGAAAACCACCTTTTCATTCCTGTCGTTGCTTACTTCCACATACAAATCAATAATCGGAGGAAACTTATCCTGGTTCTTTTTCTTTAAAACCACAAGGTTAAGAATGTCGTACAATGAATATCCATCGTAACGGTAAGCACCGACAAAATGATCCTTCCCTTCTTGTAACAGGGTTTCCTTTACCACCACTGAACGAAGCGGCAGGGAATTGAGTTCAACGGCTCCGGGATTGGCAATCTCACCACCAATAGTAATTGAAGGCACTGAAAGCTTCACATTTTCAGCATCATCATAAAAATCATTCGTCTGGCAATAAGCGGCCGTGTATCCAAACCCTGCCAATAGCAAGGTAATTGCGATCATTTTTTTCATACTGAATGGATTAAAAATTTACTTCAAAACTTCCGGTAATAAACCTACCCGGACAAACGGCATCCTTGCTGTCGTAATACTTCTTATCGAGAAGGTTCATCACATTCAGCGAGAGCCGGTAATGATCTTTGAAAACTCTCCATAATTTCAGGTCAACCGTCGTATAGCCTTCATACTGAACCGACTGTAAAATATCATCCTTAATATTCTGATCATTGATATACATTGGGCCGTTATAATGCACTGCCAGTCCGGCATTTACAAGCTTGTTATTCCAGTTGCCACCCGCTGTGAAGATATGGGCCGGAACATCCGTGAGGTACTTCCCTGACAGGTTGATGGTATCATTACTCGCTATCTTTTTGTAATCACGGATCAATGAATGGGTATAGGAGTAATTGGCGTAAAACGACAAGTCAGAAGAGGCTTCATACCTGAATTCGGTTTCTATCCCATAGATCTCGACCTTGCTGATGTTGGCCCGAATGAAAATGGGCCTGTCGCCGAAACCCATATCAATGGTTTGCCCATTGCTGACATAGTATTGGAAATCCTTACCTGGCGAATAGAACAGCGAAGTGCTGAAGTTGAGTTTCTCAATGGCTTGCAGATCAATGCCGGCTTCATAATTGTCAATATACTCAGGTTTAAGGGCTGGATTAGCGATCTTGAACCCTCCCTTAATCCTGCCTGAACGGCAAAGGTCATCCAGTACAGATGGGCGGAAGCCTTTTGAATACAACAGATATATCCTGTCAGTTTCATTCCATTTATACTGCAAAGAAATCCTCGGGCTCAGAGCCTGCCAATGCTGAACCGGCATGTCCGGAACCTGGTAATCCTTCATAAAGGCAGTCTCCATGGTTGGATTTGTGATATAGAAAGCACCATCGTAGAAATCAGCCATATCATAACGCAAACCTGCAATCAGCCTGAACTTTTCACTTAACCCGATCTCATCCTGGAGGAACAGGGCATAGGTATTCATCTTCCCTTTGTTATAAACAATATCCGTTGATGTATAGTATTTATCATAGGCATCCACGGAACCATTCCTGAAGTCAAATCCACCTGTAAATTCCTGCCTGCCGTAAGTACGTGTCATTGCAGTATTCCAGCCAATGTCCCTTCTTACCGAAAGCACATTGTACCAGGTATAATCATCCTTTATGTATTCATTAACCTTTTTATAATTTTCGGTGAAATTATACAGGGAAGAATTGACCTTTGTTTTGCCGCTGTTCCCCTTGTAATTCAGGGTCATACCGTAGGAATCATGATCTGTAACATTCCCATCCGGCTGAAATTCTTTTTCTCCTGTGCCCCGGTGGTCATTGTAATAATTAACCATCGCCGAGAGTGTATTCCCTGATTTAAAATTTAGTCCAGCCTTAACATTTACGCCTTCCTCCTTCATGCTTGATTTGATGATATAGGGATTCGCAGCCCTGTCAGCCGGAGATTGAGTAATATAACCCTTACTACTCTTATTGAACAAATTGGCTACCCAGAAAAAGGAATTCCCGCTGTTTCCCAGCTTTTTGGTTCCCCCGGCATTTATCTTTTCACCAAAGGTCCAGAATGAACCTGCTTCAACGGAAGCCCTGATCTTAATGGCTTCAGAAGGAGCCCGGGTGATGATATTGATAATGCCTCCCATGGCATTCTGTCCATAAATAGCCGATCCTGGCCCTTTTGTTATCTCAATTTTCTGTACACTACCAATGTCAACCATATTCCAGTCGACGGTACCACCATCGGATTTGTTGATGGGTACTCCATCCAGAAGCACAAGCACCCTTCCCTGTTCCTTACCGCTTAAACCGCGCATGGTTACAATCGCTTTAGAGCTGAATATCCCAAAAGGCCTGCTGTAATTGATACCAGGCGCAAGCTTCAGGACATCATCAACGTTCTGTAATGCTGTAGATTCAATAAGTTTGGGCGTAATGAGATTAACCCTTACCGGTGTATTCAATACCCGGTTATCTGTCCTGGTTGCTGTAACAACAAGATCATTTATCAGGACTGATTTCGGCTCAAGAGAAAAGGAATAATCAGAGGCCTTCTGTCTTAGGTTGACATGCTCCTCTTTTGATTGGTATCCAACGAAACTAATCAGCATGGTTAAGGTATCCGAATGAAGGGAGCAAACTTTAAAGTTCCCGTTGGCATCAGTACTGACAAGGCCATAATTTATTACATTGACGCTTGCACCGGGAAGGATCTGCCCGTTCGATGCATCAAGAACCCGGCCCCGGATACAGTCCTGGGCGCTGGTTGATAAAACAAACAAAGCGAGTATACCGCTTGCAACGACAGCTTTTAAATGCCCTGGTATGATCAAAAAATACAATACTCGTTTCATACTATTTCTGGACCTTAACTGAAACCTCCAAACTTCCTGTTTCTGTTTCATCGGCTCTCAGTACCTTAATCAAACCATATTTCCCGGCCTGGGTCTTGAAAGGAACTACCTTACCCGTATAGCAATACTTGCAATTCCCGCTCACCTTATCCGGTTTATAAGCAGTTACCAGAAGGCTGTCGTTCTGAGCGGCATCAAACTGGTCAATGGAAATAAGGTTATTATCTGTCGACCTGTAATCGTATAATGTTGTGCATTTGGTTTGCCAGCTATTGAGCATCGGATAATAAGCAACTGCAGCGGTATAACCGGGGCAGGTAAATGTTGGTGAAGAAAGGCCTGAAGTAATATAATAATAACAGATCATATCGATATCAGCTTCATGGCCGTTGAGGTTTCCAACAGTATAGGCAATACCTTTATCCACGTCCAGGAATTGTTCTGTAGCTGAATTTGACTGCATCCCCAGCGAGATGGAGGGGAAGTAGTTTATATCACCATAAGCGGTGCCGGTGCCCCGCTTTATGACCAGGGATTTACTTGCAAGCACCCTGTCAGCATTCATGACAGTTATTACCCAGGTTTCAACTTCCGATGTATCCTTTGAAAACACAAAATCAGCTTCATATCCATCGCTTCCGGCATAAATACCCCTGTCAAGCTGAACCAGTGTATCATACGCTGTTATCCTGTCGATCCGTATATAGGTTAGAGCAGATCCCGAACCGGAAGCCTGGACTCCTATCCTTATTGTACCTCCAACCGGGATACTGGCGCCATCAGCAGTAAAACCGGTACCTGTTTTCAGGAACAATGTAGTTTTATGTTCGGAAGTTTCTTTTGAACAGGATACAAAAATCAGAAAGCCCAAAAAAACAGAAAGCCACGAAGCTTTCAGGAAGCTTTGTGGCTTTTGTGTTTTCCTGAATAATAAACAGAACATTGTTGTTATTTCTGGATCTTAACTGAGAACTGGGCGGAGCCATCTTCAACCCCGGTAGTAGAAATCACTTTCAGCAATCCATACTTGCCTGATTGCAGCATGAATGCATAGACATCGCCGGCAGTAAGCACTTTGGCCTTCTTGAATTTGTTATTCGGATCAAAGGAATACAGGATAACTGCATCGTTGGCAACTGCATCGAATTGAGCTGCAGTCAGGGTGGTTTTAACAAAATAGGTTACGTTCTTGGTGATATAATTAACAGGAGATGAATCACCTGTAAAGATACCGGTAATATTGGAACCAGGCGCTGCCAGCGTATGCATATTTTGGTGAGATGCAGTATTTTCATAAAACAGGAACATGTCAATATCTGCCTGGTGATGGAATGCTTCATCCATAGTATAAGTAGTGGATGTAGAATTGCTGAAGGAAATAAAACCCTTATCCGTTGTATTATTCTGCGCACCCAGTGTAATCGGGCCATAGGAGTTGATCTCACCGAAACTTCCTGTGATTACAATCGAATCAGTAGCCTTGTTACCTGCAATATCAGTGGTAACGAATTTCCATACTTCCTTGTCAAGGATCGATTTCAAGGAATAATAGACTCCTTCGAATTCCTGGGTTCCAATGGTGGAATCAATTACAAGTGTTTCATTAGCATAAACCTGGAACTTAACAAGTTTATCAGTGCCGTTCGATTTAGCTGCAACATCAAACCATAAGGTATCGCCGTACTTGGCTGAAGTATTTGCAGTGATGTATCCAGTTCCTGATTTAAAAGTCAAAGTAGGCGGAGTTGGGCCGTCGTCTTTTTTACATCCTGAATAGATCATCATTCCCGCCAGTAGCATGATGCTGAATAAAATAGAAAGATTTTTCATTTGGAAAAAGTTTATGGTTTCGTTTAGAATGGATTTTCATATCGGCAGCAAATGTACATGAATTAAGAATACTTCAAAATGCAAATTGTAAATTGCACCAAAGGAGAGCTGTGAATCACCACTCAGAATGTGGATTGACAAACAACTTTTAGAATGAAGAGGAGAATGGAACGCGGATCCGCCAGCTGGCGGACGCGGATGATCCCGCTGATAAGCGCGGAGTACAGAAAAAATAAAAGTCAAAAGAAAAAAACAAAAGTGAAATTAATGCCGAACGCCGAACCCTTCAAACCCTTTAACCCTTCTAACCTTTCAACCCTTTAACCCTTCAAACGCCGAACGCCGAACGCCGAACCCTTCAAACCCTTCAAACCCTTTAACCCTTTCAACCCTTTAACCCTTCAAACGCCGAACGCCGAACCCTTCAAACCCTTGAAACGCCGAACGTCAAACCCTTCAAACATTTCTGCCCTTCAAACACCGAACGCCTAACCTCACGAATGAATCACAGAGGCAATCTCTTTTATGAGCGCCGGATTGTTCTCAAAAGCAGTTCCGATAACTAAAATGTCAGCTCCGGCTTTACAGATTTCAGAGGCTTGTCCGGCAGAACGGATTCCACCTCCAACGATAAGCGGGATTGACAGGCTTCCTTTTACATGCTCAACCATACTGACCGGGACAGGTTCTTTGGCACCGCTGCCTGCTTCCAGATAAATGAGTTTAAGGCCAAGCATTTCACCGGCTAAAGCCGTGCAGATGGCAATGTCGTTTTTGTCGGAAGGAATAGGTGATGTATTGCTCATGTATTGAACTGCAGTTTGCTTACCGCTTTCAATCAACATATAACCACAGGAAATAACTTCAAGCGGGCTCATTTTGATATAGGGTGCTGAAATAACATGGCGCCCGATGAGCATTTCAGCGTTTCGTCCTGAAATCAGTGAAAGGAAAAGGATACCATCGGCTTTCCAGCTCATCTGCATGGTGTTGCCGGGAAAAAGGATCACAGGGATATCAGTAGTCTCTTTCAGGATTTTAATGCATGCATCCAGTTGGTTATTGATCAAAAGGCTTCCGCCGACAAAAAAATAATCAACACCAGAATCTGCTGAAAGCTTTGCCAGTTCAGAGATTTCCCTGGTTCCCAGTTTATCGGGATCTACAAGGACGACCAATTGCTTCTGCCCGGACGCTACCTTATCTAGAATATTAGAATAAATGGACATAACTCTTGATCAATTGCAATTACAAATCATTATGATAATCAAAATACTTCTTTAATAATCTTACGGATGTTGTCGCTCTTGCCCATCGTATAGAAATGCAACACAGGAACTCCAAAATTAATAAGTTCCTTGCTTTGATGAATGGCCCATTCTACTCCAACCTGTCTTATCTGTTCCTTATCTGTGCATTTCTCAATTTCAATAACCAGTTCCTCTGGAAGATCGATTGTGAATGTTTTGGGTAAAGCTGTCAACTGCGACTTAACGGAGATTGGTTTTAATCCCGGAATTATAGGAACTGTAATCCCTGCGTCCCTGCATGCCTTTTCAAAGCTGAAAAACTTCTTATTATCGAAAAACATCTGTGTCACAATATAATTGGCACCGGCATCTACTTTTTCCTTCAGATGTGCAAGGTCGGTGATCATATTCGGAGCCTCAACATGCTTTTCAGGGTATCCGGCTACGCCAATACAGAAATTGGTAGGTATGGCATTGATCATCTCTTCCTCGAGGTATTTGCCATGGTTGAGATCCATTACCTGTTTGACCAGGTCAATGGCAAAAGCATTTCCATCCTTTTCAGGTTTGAAGGTCTTTTCACCTGCGGGATTATCACCCCTTAGCAGAAGCAGGTTATCAATACCTAAAAAATACAGATCGATAAGGGCATTTTCGGTTTCCTCCCTCGAAAAACCTCCGCAGATGATATGAGGGACTACATCAATATTGTATTTATACTTAATTGCAGCCGATATCCCTACGGTTCCGGGCCTTTTCCTGATGGTCTTGCGCTCAAGAAGGCCATCCTCCCGCTGTTTGTAAATGATTTCTTCCCGATGATAAGTTACATCGATAAACGACGGGCAAAATTCAACCAGGGGATCTATAGTCTGGTTGATTGCTTCAATGTTTTCTCCTTTAAGGGGAGGAAGCAACTCGAGGGTGAACAACGTTCGTCCTTTTCGATTTGCAATATGATCTGTTACTTTCATTTAATAGCTTGTATAAGAGTCCTTTGATCTCGCCTTTAAGTTAGAGCGATCAATAATTAAGATTTTGAGCTAAAAGTCTTTCAGCCTGTGCAAGTGTTATTCCTTTCCGCTTGGCATAATCTGCAGCCTGCTCTTGCCCTACCCTTCCAACATTAAAGTATTGTGAGAGCGGATGCGCAAAGAAATATCCACTAACCGAAGCTGCAGGATACATGGCAAAGTTCTCCGTAAGGCTGATACCTGCCTCAGAAGCATTAAGCAAATTGAAAATGGATTCTTTCTCACTATGCTCGGGGCAGGCAGGATACCCGGGAGCAGGCCGTATCCCATTGTATTCTTCCGCAAGCATTTGTTCAATCTCTAAGGATTCAGAAGAATTATACCCCCAGAACTCGCGCCTGACTCGCTTATGTAGCAATTCCGTAAATGCCTCGGCAAGCCGGTCGGCCAGTACTTTTACCATTATGGCATTGTAATCGTCATTCTCAGCAACATAGCGATCAGCCAGTTTTTCTACGCCAAGTCCGGCTGTTACAACAAAGAATCCGAGGTAATCTTTGACACCAGAACCGACAGGTGCAACGAAGTCAGAAAGACAGAGGTTGGGAATCCCTTCCTCCTTGGCTTCCTGGTTCCTCAGGAAATGGAAGGATTTAAAAGTCTTTCCCGAAGTCTCATCATACAATTCCACACTATCACCTTCTGACCTTGCCGGATAAAATCCATAAACAGCATTGGCCGTAACATGGCGTTCAGAGATCATCTTCTTAAGCATCTCCTGGGCATCATTGAATAACTTCCATGCCTCGGCACCCTTGGCCTTATCTTCAAAAATCTGAGGGTACCGCCCACTGATCTTCCATGCCTGGAAAAAGAATGTCCAGTCGATGTACTGGCTTATTTCTTCCAATGAATAGGATTTGAGTATTTCACGTCCAAGTTTTTGAGGGCAGACGGGCATAACAGTGGTCCAATCGATAACAGGCTTGTTTGCCCTTGCCTGTTCAAGCGTAACATACGTAACCCCGGCACGTGTGTTTTCATGGCGGTGGCGCAGTGCAGAGTACTTTTCAAGCACTGAAGCCTGGAATGCGGGCCGCTGATCTGCTGAAAGCAGGCTGGCAACAACTCCGGTAGCCCGAGATGCATCTTTTACATGCACAACTGTCTGCGAATATGCAGGCGCAATCTTCACAGCAGTATGCATTTCGCTGGTTGTAGCACCGCCGATAAGAAGGGGTATTTTAAGGCCTTCACGCTCCATTTCTGATGCTACATGGACCATCTCTTCCAGTGAGGGTGTAATAAGGCCACTCAGCCCAAGTATATCGACTTTTTCTCTTTTAACAGCTTCAATAATGGATGCGGTCGGAACCATAACGCCCAGGTCAACTACCTCGTAATTGTTACAGGCAAGCACAACACCCACAATATTCTTTCCTATATCATGCACGTCTCCTTTTACTGTTGCCAGCAGTACTTTCCCCGCCGACCGGCTTTCGCCTTCTACTTTTTCAGCCTCAAGGTACGGAAGCAAAACTGCAACAGCTTTTTTCATCACCCTGGCACTCTTAACCACCTGGGGAAGGAACATTTTTCCTTCACCAAACAGGTCTCCAACTACATTCATGCCGGCCATCAGGGGGCCTTCAATTACCTCAAGCGACCTGGAAAACAGCACCCTGGCTTCTTCCACATCTTCTGCAATATGAGCATCTATTCCGTGAACTAGTGAATAACTCAGCCGTTCCTTAACAGGTAATTCGCGCCATGCTTCTGTTTTTTCTTCTTTCTTTCCACTGGCAGTCATCCGGGAAGCATATTCAATCAGCCGCTCCGTTGCATCCTCCCTCTTATTGAAAAGTACATCTTCAATCCTTTCAAGTAATTCCTGGGGAATATCATTATAAACAGGGAGATTACCGGCATTTACAATGCCCATATCAAGCCCTGCTTTTATGGCGTAATACAGGAAAATGGAATGCATGGCTTCCCGCAAGGCATCATTTCCCCTGAACGAAAATGAGAGGTTACTGATGCCACCACTAACCTTGGCATACGGGAGATTTGCCTTAATCCATTCAATAGTGTGAATGAAATCAACTGCATAATTTGCATGCTCTTCAATGCCGGTAGCAATGGCAAGGACATTTGGGTCGAAGATGATCTCTTCGGGTGGAAATCCTACCTCATTAACCAGTATATCATACGCTCTTCTGCATATTTGAATACGCCGTTCGAAGGTCGAAGCCTGGCCTTCTTCATCAAAAGCCATAACTACTGTAGCAGCCCCGTAACTCCTGACGAGCCGTGCCCGCTCCCTGAAAGCCTGCTCACCCTCCTTCAGGCTTATTGAATTTACGATAGCCTTACCCTGGAGGCATTTCAATCCTGCTTCAATCACTGACCATTTGGAAGAATCGATCATGATGGGCACAGAAGCAATTTCAGGCTCTGACATTACCATATTGAGGAAACGGACCATTGCTTTCTCGGCATCAAGCATCGCATCATCCATATTGACATCGATCACCTGTGCACCGGCTTCCACCTGTTGACGAGCAACTGTAAGGGCTTCTTCGTATTTCTCTTCAATGATAAGCCTGGCGAATTTTCTTGAACCCGAAACATTGGTACGTTCCCCGATATTGATAAAATTGCTGCCGGGAAAAACCAGCAGGGGCTCAAGTCCGCTAAGTTTCAGATGATGGTCATCAGCCGGAATTTTCCGAACGGATGCCTTTTCAGCAAGCAGGCATAATTCGTGAATATGCTCCGGAGTGGTTCCGCAACATCCCCCGATGATATTCACAGAACTGTTGAGAAGTATCTCATTAACATGGCCTGCCATCTGAAGAGGAGTTTCATCATATTGCCCGAACTGGTTCGGGAGTCCGGCATTCGGATAGGCGCTGACGTAAAATGGAGCTTTCTGGGAAAGTTCTTCGATGAAAGGTTTTAGTTGCTTGGCTCCAAGAGAACAATTAAAACCCACGCTCAGTAAATCGAGGTGGGATATGGAATTCAGGAATGCCTCAACGGTCTGGCCTGATAAGGTCCTTCCGCTCAGGTCAGTGATAGTACCTGAAACCATTACCGGAATTCTTTTCCCTTTAGCGGTGAGGACATTATTGATTGCAAAAAGGGCTGCTTTGGCATTTAATGTATCAAATATAGTCTCAACAAGAAGGAGGTCGACATTACCCTCCAGTAAACCTTCAATCTGCTCGCTGTAGGCAGAAACCAGGTCGTCGAAGTGAACTGCCCGAAAACCCGGGTCATTCACATCAGGTGACATTGAAGCCGTTTTGTTGGTAGGACCTATAGAGCCTGCAACGAACCTGGGTTTTTGAGGATTGGCAAGGGTAAATTCATCTGCTATTTCACGTGCAATTTGTGCAGAAACCTTATTCATTTCAAACACCCGGGGCTCCATATGGTAATCGGCCATGGAGATGCGGTTGGCATTGAAGGTATTGGTTTCGATGATATCAGCTCCGGCAGCAAGATATTTTTTATGGATCTCCCGTATTATATCCGGACGGGTAAGGCTCAGCAAATCATTGTTGCCAATAAGGTCGGATGGGTGATCAGCAAACTTTTCACCCCTGTAATCCTTTTCCTTGAGACCATATTGCTGGATCATGGTACCCATGGCACCATCCATAACCAGGACCCTATGCTCAATTTCCCTATAAATATTCCGTTCGGTTCTCATCAAAATAAATTTTCTCCTGCATATTCAAATATAATCATATTGAATATATGCAGGCAGTTACCAAAATAACACAACCTATCTTCCGAAAATCGAATTATAAGCGTGCTCCAATTATAAGTTTCCCGCTATGGGAACAGGTTTTGGCACCTTTCAAGCTTTTGTGCTGAGGTTGCCAGAGGATCCCTGAGCCTGGTCTCTCCCCTCTTCTTTATAATTCAAACACCTTTTTGTAATAGGTGAAGAACGATTTCAGCATGGATTTAACCGAAAAAGTCACCAAAATTCTGTGAAAGGAACCGTTTGAAGCTGCAAAGATAAGCATAATACTTAAAAAACAGCAGATTCAGGGTTTTGTTGGTATGATCAGCTGTTTGGCTTTCAGGACCCAGAGTTTCTGTTCTTTCTGCACGTGAATTATTGAATTCGAAAAAATTAGCATCCAACATTTGCTTACCTTTGCGCACTTTTGAAATAAATGCATATGGAACAGATACTTATCGATACAAACCTTGTCTATAAGGTTAAAGACATCAAGCTGGCCGAATGGGGCCGCAAGGAAATTGAAGTTGCTGAAAAGGAAATGCCCGGGCTCATGTCCATCAGGCGTAAATATTCAGCAGAAAAACCGCTGAAAGGAGCCAGGATTACAGGATCTCTGCATATGACCATACAAACGGCTGTGCTGATTGAAACCCTGGTTGACCTTGGGGCAGATGTCCGCTGGGCAAGCTGCAATATATTCTCCACGCAGGATCATGCTGCAGCAGCAATCGCAGCTGCCGGTGTTCCGGTATTTGCCTGGAAGGGCGAAACCCTCGATGAATATTGGTGGTGTACTTTTATGGCATTAAGCTTCCCGGGAGGAAAAGGCCCTAACCTTATAGTTGATGACGGAGGTGATGCCACTCTCCTTATCCACAAGGGATTTGCAGCAGAGAAAGACGCCAGCCTGCTTGAAGCAAAAGCATCAAGCCTGGAAGAAGAAAGCGTAATGAAGATCTTAAGAGAATGTTACGTCGAAACTCCTAAAAAATGGCATGGCGTAGTTTCAGAATGGAAAGGTGTTTCGGAAGAAACTACCACCGGTGTTCACCGTCTCTATCAAATGATGGAAAAAGGCGAACTGCTGATTCCTGCCATTAATGTGAACGATTCTGTAACCAAGTCGAAATTCGACAACCTCTACGGATGCCGTGAATCTCTGGCCGATGGTATCAAGCGCGCCACCGATGTTATGCTTGCAGGTAAAGTTGTAGTAGTATGCGGATATGGTGATGTAGGCAAAGGATGTGCTAAATCAATGCGTGCCTATGGAGCACGTGTTATTGTTACTGAAATCGACCCGATTTGTGCATTACAAGCCGCAATGGAAGGTTTTGAAATTACTACCGTAGAAGATGCCCTTGCTGAAGGAAATATTTATGTGACTACCACCGGTAACAAGGATGTCATCACAGTTGAACATATGTCGAAAATGAAGGATCAGGCTATCGTATGCAACATTGGCCATTTCGATAATGAGATCCAGGTTGATAAGCTCAATGTCCTTACTGGCATTGAAAAGATCGAGATCAAACCACAGGTTGACAAATACCTGTTCCCTGACGGGCATGCTATATACATGCTTGCTGAAGGCCGCCTGGTAAACCTGGGTTGTGCCACCGGACACCCATCATTTGTTATGAGCAATTCTTTCTCTAACCAGACCCTCGCTCAGCTTGACCTCTGGAAGAACAATTATGAGGTTGGCGTTTACCGCCTTCCGAAATACCTTGATGAGGAAGTTGCACGCCTTCACCTTGATCAACTTGGCGTTAAGCTTACAAAACTGACACCTGAACAGGCCTCCTATATTTCAGTGGCAGTGGAAGGCCCTTATAAAGCTGATCATTACAGGTATTAAAAACAACACAGCCTTTGTAAAGGCAAACAACATCTGCAAAGGAGGCCGGGATATACCTGGCCTTCTTCTATTATAGCAGATTTAATAAGTGTGAAAAGTCGAAAGTATCGAAGAAAAGCTCTTTTGGTGATCAATTGAAAATCAGCAGCTTTTCCCCGTCATACGAATAATTATAGTTTACTAAAGGATAGTGTGATGGCCCTTGGAATACCACACCGTCAATAAGACTGAAACGTGATTTACAAACGGTATCAATAACACTCAGGCCATTTGACTCAACACTCACCCTGGCATTGACATTCTCAGGATCCCATGGGCAGCATCGTTCATATACCCTGAATTCGTCAGTCGACATCCGGTAAACTATGATTCCCCTATAACCTGAATTCAGGTACTTATAGCCAGAAATATTAATATAGTCGAGCGTATTTGGATACAACGTTTCATACACATATACATAAGGCACCTTTGTTTGGTTATCCTTTTTACAGGAAGAGTAAGAAACAAGTAAAACAAATACGAAAGCCAGTTTAAGGATTTTCATCAGTGGGCAATTAACCAATTTGAATAACGTTGTAAAAATAGTCTTATTTTGTGTCCTTTTCAATTCATACTGTTACTCTATGCATGAGAATTCCCGATTATTCCTGCTTCCGGCATTTATCCTGATGCTTGGCATTCTGCTATTTACCTCCTCATCATGCAGCCTGCTTCATCCAAGCAGGAAGGATAAAGTAGAGAAGAAGGTTGAAAAGGAAAACAAGAAGGCTGACCTGGAATATGAGAAGGCCAAGAAGCAGCACATGAAACATCAGAAGAAAGAAACGCTGCGTATGATGAAAAAAACTAAAAAAAGGGCTGACAGGGTAAACAGTCCCAAAAAGAGAAGCTTTCTGAGTAGTAAAAAGTGCAGATAACAATCTTCTGTTTCCATTTGTTCATTTAATATATTTCAATTATCCTCATAAATGCCTCTATTTTGGCTTATGGAAAGAGTCATTTCAGCCTTTAAACCCTCTGTTTTACCGAATAACTGCCATAAGAGTCAGATTTTTCAAGTATCTTTGTATACATTAAAGGAGAATTATTGCTTATGGCAATCCACTAATGCGCTCTAATAGTGGATATTGTAAATTTCCTGCCTAAACGCTATTTACGATAATTTTTCTTAAATCAACATATTTAACAAATTTTAATTTTTTTAGTAGCAGGAGAAAAACTTTGTTACTGAAAAATTTTTTCTTTCTACTTTTACCTGCTTTTTCAGGCATGCTCATTCATATACTTTAATGCATCATTAAACCACTAGTTTATGGTAAAAAATTTACTCATTGTCCTTGTTTTGCTATTTACAGCAAACATGGCGGTTATTGCCCAACAGGGAGCGCTGAAAGGGAAGATCCTGGACAAATCCAACAAAGAGCCCATTCCATTTGCCAGCATCATTGTTGAAAACAATGGAACCCAGGCCGGAGGAACAACATCCGACATTAATGGTGAGTATACCATTAAACCGTTGAATCCAGGCACCTATTCAGTTAAAGCTACCTTCGTAGGGTATAAGCCGGTATTGATCCGGGGATTGGTTATCCATTCTGAGAAAATTGAATTCCAGAATATTGAGATGGAACCTACAGCTACTGAGCTGCAGACCTACGAGGTAATCGACTATAAGGTTCCTCTTATCAGCAAGGATAACACAGCTTCCGGTCAAAGTATCACAGCTGAGGAAATTGCCAAGATGCCTCAGCGCAACGTCAATGCTGTTACAGCATCGGTTGCAGGGGTATTTTCTCGTGATGGTGAGATCGGCAGTATGCGTGGGCAGCGCTCTGAAGGCAATGTTATGTACATTGACGGTATCAGGGTGCGCGGTACATCCAGCCTGCCTGAATCAGCCATTGAACAGGTGTCAGTTATCCTTGGCGGCTTACCTGCCCAGTATGGTGATGCTACCGGTGGAGTTATCAACGTTACCACCAAAGGACCATCAAGGACTTTTGGCGGCGGACTTGAATTACAGACTTCCGAAGGTTTGGATCATTTCGGATATAATCGTGCAGGTATTAACCTTACCGGCCCTATCTTCTGGAACAAAGACAAAACTTATTCAATCCTTGGATATTTTGCAGCCGTCGACTTCGAATACAAAAAAGATGGCAGCCCATTAGCTCTCGGGATGTATAAGGTAAAGGATGATGTACTTGCTGAACTTGAAAAAAACCCCCTCCGGGTTTCAACTACAGGTTTTGGTACAGTTCAGAATGCTGAGTATATCCATGCCAATGACATTGAGAAACTGAACTCCAACCTAAACGACAATGAGTTCAATGTAAACTCCTCAATCAAATTTGACATCAAGACCGGTAAAAACACCAATCTTACCATAGGTGGTTCTTACAACTCTTATAATACCCATGATTTTAACTGGACAAGTTCCCTTTTCAATTATGACCGCAATTCCATTTCAGATGGAAAAACCTATAGGGTATTCGGAAGATTCACCCAGCGTTTCCCGGTTGACAAGGAAAGCGCATCCCTTATTAAGAATGTATATTACAGTATCCAGGGTGACTATACCAATATTTACCAAAGGAGCCAGGATGCTGATCTGAAAGACAATCTCTTTGCTTATGGTTATGTAGGAAAATTTACAACCTATAAGTCTAAAATATATGAGAATGTTGAGGATACAAACAGCGCCGCTGGTTTCCGCAGGGAACTGCAGCTTTTTGGCGACACTTTGGTAACTTTCCAACGCGAGGAGTATAACCCTATCATGGCCAATTATACTTCCAATTATTATGACCTATTTGCTGATGATCCTTCATTCCGCTTCAGGAATACGGACATGCTTCTCGCAGGTGGAGCTTTGCTCAGCGGGTTTACACCTTCAAACACCCGCGGAGGCGTTTTCGGGTTATGGTCAGCTCCGGGAGATCCACAGTCCGGTTATGGAGTTAGCGGACAGGAGCAGGTTACTGCTAACCTTAACCTCTCGGCAGATATAGGCAACCACGAAATCAAACTTGGTTTCTCCTTCGAAAAATACACGCTCAGCAGTTATGGTTACAGCCCGGTTAACTTCTGGTCTATTATGAGGCAGTTCACCAATTCGCACATTGAACAGCTGGATAAAGCAAATCCTATTAATTATACAACGCCGCTTAACGATTCGGTCGATGTAAGCGTTACGGATTACTACAGGTTATATGATGCTGCTTCACAAAGGACTTTTGACCGCAATCTCCGCACCTTGATGGGTCTAGCTAAAGACGGAACTGACTGGATTGACATTAATTCTTATGATATTGATGCTCAAACAATCAACTATTATGACAAGAATAACGTAATGCGTACAGTTAACCTTTCAAAACCCTTGTCAGTTGATCTGTTTGGTGCAGAAGACCTGTTGAATGGTGGTTACCCTGTTGCTTCCGCTCGCGGTTATGATTACTATGGCAACAAATTCTCCAGGAACTATCGTCCCAGCATGGCCGACTATTTCAACAAAACAAATTCCGAAGGAGATCTCACCCGTGAGGTTGCTCCATTCGAACCAATATACATGGCCGGTTACATCCAGGATAAGTTCGCTTTCGATGACCTCGTATTTAACGTTGGTTTACGTTTCGATCGTTTTGATGCTAACCAGAGTGTCCTCAAGGATCCCTACAGCCTGTATCCGGCAAAAACTGTAGCCGAGGTAAAGAAGGAAGGAATTGACCTTGGAAATATTCCTACAAGCATGGGCGATGACTATATAGTATATATTAATGATATCAATAACCCCAGTGCAATTATGGGTTACCGCTCCGGCTCCACATGGTTTGATGCCAATGGTTCTGTCGTACAGGATCCTTCTATCAAGCTGAATGCTGGAAATGGCGTTATCCCTTATCTCCAGGACAGGACTGATCCTAAAATAACAGAAGAATCTTTTGTTGACTACAATCCTCAATGGTCGGTAATGCCACGTATTTCATTCTCATTCCCGATCTCAGATGTTGCATTGTTTTATGCTCACTACGACGTACTTACCCAGCGTCCGAAAACCGCAGCTGAAGCTAACCCGGTACAATATCTCCAGTGGCAGAAAAATGTTATTGGCACCAACAGTATTAATAACCCCAACCTGAAACCAGAAAAGACCGTTGATTATGAATTAGGTTTCCAGCAAAAGGTTTCCAATACTTCCTCAATAAATATTTCCGGATTCTATCGTGAATTCCGTGATCAGATCCAGAGCTTCAGATTTACGGGTGCTTATCCTCTTGGATACTATTATTCCTTCAACAACATTGACTTTGGTACTGTTAAAGGTTTGTCTATCTCCTATGACCTCAGAAGAACTACCAACATACGTGTACGTGCAAGCTATACCCTGCAATTTGCCAATGGTACAGGTTCTGATGCATCTACTGCAAAAGGTCTGATCCTTTCCGGACAACCTAACCTTCGTACCCTGATTCCTTACGATTATGATCAGAGGCACCAGTTCAAACTTGACGTCGACTTCAGGTATGCAGAAGGAAAAGATTACAATGGCCCGATCATCGCTGGTAAGCAGATACTTAAAAATGCAGGCTTCAACATCACTCTTGATGGTGGATCAGGTACACCCTACACACGCTCGAGCAAAGTTTACAAGTTGGGAAATCAAAGGCAAATTGCTGGATCAATCAACGGTTCACGTCTTCCGGCCTTCTTCAGGTTCGACGGCAGGGTTGATAAAGATTTCACAGTTGCTACCAAAAAAGACTCAAAGGGAAATGCCAGGGAAATCTACCTGAATGTTTACCTCCAGGTTCTTAATATTCTTAACACTCGCAACGTACAAGCAGTGTATGCTGCAACTGGAAATCCTGATGATGATGGTTATCTGGCTGCTGCTGAATGGCAATCAGAAATTCAGGCATGGGATGACACTCAGGCGTTTATCGACCTATACAAGATCAGGGTCAATAACCCATACTTTTATAGCTCTCCTCGTATGATCCGCTTAGGAATCGGCATAAACTTTTAATCATCTCAAGTGTAGCGAGTTTAGAAACGAATAAATATACAATCCAATGAAAAATATTCTCCGTATATTAATGGTAATCGTTCCAGGCTTTTTGCTTGTACTTTCAGCAGGTGCTGAACAGGTACACATGAAATCTGGCGGGACTTCCACCATAAAATCAACCGCAGCAGGATGCCTGCCCGGAGCCAATTATAAATACCTCGAACTTAATAATGTCAGAACCCGTATCAACACGGGCGGTGATATGTGGTGGGATTTTGAAACAGCACAGTACGAAATCCCTAAAGGTTCAAAAAAGATGTCTATGTTTAGTGCAGCTCTCTGGATTGGTGGTATTGACGCTAACGGTCAGTTAAAGCTTGCAGCGCAGAGGTATCGCCAGGTAGGAGTTGACTTTTTCCCGGGTCCACTTTCCATCGAAGGAAAAGCAGCTATCGATCCTTCTACTTGTGCTGCTTATGACAAAATGTTCTATATCACACGCAGCGAAGTAAATGATTTCAACGCAGCATGGGAAGATCCTGCAAGTTACCCGGATTATGTTCCACCCCAGTCTATTATTGACTGGCCTGCAAAAGGTGATGTCTCACTTGGACAAAGCTACTACCTTGCCCCATTCTTTGATAGGGATAACGATGGCGTTTACGATCCAAAAGGATCTGGAGACTACCCTTATTATGATATCAGCAATGACCTTTGCCATACCAAAACTCCTACCATGGAGGGAAATGAACAGTTTACTCCTCCCACCTCGCACCAATGGATCGATAATACATCGCTCGTTGACCAGGTTATTAAAGGAGATGCAACTCTTTGGTGGGTATTCAATGACAAAGGTAATATCCATACTGAAACCAAAGGCCAGCCTATCGGAATGGAAATCAGGGGACAAGCTTTCGCCTTTACTACCAATGATGAAGTAAATGACATGACCTTCTACAGTTATGAAATCATCAACCGTTCTACTTATCGCCTGACAGGTACCTATTTCAGCCAGTGGGTTGATACTGACCTGGGATATGCCGGTGACGACTATGTTGGTTGTGATGTTATGCGTGGTCTTGGATATTGTTATAACGGCTTACCAAAAGATGGGAATGGCCAGAGCTGGGCTTATGGTGACCAACCACCTGCAATCGGTGTTGACTTCTTCCAGGGTCCTTATATTGACCCTGACGGATATGACAATCCTTCCTTTAAAATGGATATTAACAAGCTGGGACCTTCTTACAACGAAAGTTGTGATATCGTTGCCCAGGACTCAACAATGCAAACCCTGCCAAATGGTTTCGGCGTAACTTCAACTGTTTTGGTTAATGCAGCAGCAATCAATGGCGTTAACTTCGGTAACGGGATCATTGATGATGAACGTTTTGGTATGCGCCGCTTTGTATACCATAATAATGGTGGTCCTGATGCTACAAGTGACCCCAGTATTGCCATTGAGTATTACAACTATCTGAGAGGTATCTGGAAAGACGGAGCCAAAATGAAATACTACGGAAATGCACACCCATTGTCAGGTGGAACAGGTCCGGTATGCGCTTTCATGTTTCCTAACGAAACAGATATTTGTAACTGGGGTACCGATGGTGTGGTTCCTAATCCAAAAAAATGGACTGAAGTAACCGCTAATAATGCTCCTGAAGACAGAAGGTTTATGGAGTCAGCTGGCCCGTTCACACTTGAACCTGGTTCAGTAAATTATATCACGGTAGGTATTCCATGGGCAAGGGCTACTTCAGGTGGACCCGAAGCCTCTGTTCGCTTACTCCAGTCTGTTGATGATAAATGTCAACAACTCTTCGACAACTGTTTCAAAGTAATTGCTGGTCCAAATGCACCTGACCTGACAATCAGGGAACTTAACAATGAATTCCTGATCTATCTGACAAACCGCAAGACTAACGATGCCGGGAATAATTACCATGAAGCATATACCGAATACGATCCCCGTATCCAGCCACCTCCAGGTGAAACATGGGATCAGTACTATCATTTTGAAGGATACCAGGTTTACATGCTGAAAAACTCAAATGTTACGATCGCTGATATCCACAATAGTGATCTTGCCCGTCTGGTTTACCAATCCGACATCAAGAACGATGTTTCCAGGATTGTTAATTACAATTTTGACCAAACTCTGGGTGCCAGTGTACCAAGAGAAGAAGTCAATGGAAAGAATGCCGGGATACAGCATTCATTCTCACTGACAATAGATCCATTCACCTCAGCACAAATAGTAAACAACAAGCAGTATTATTTCCTTGCTGTTGCCTATGCTTACAACAATTACAAAACTTACATTCCAACTGTTGCAGAAAACCTGAATGGCCAGAAGCAGCAATACCTGCAAGGCAGGAATAATATTAAGGTTTATACCGGTATTCCTCACCCTACTATCGGTTTGATAGCCGGAAAAGTTAACTATGGTGATGGAATTATCGTTACCAGGGTTGCCGGACAAGGTAACAGCGGAAACTTCCTTGATTTTACTGACGAAACTGTTAATGACATCCTTTCCAAAAAGCCTACGGATTCAACCAATTTGTTGGGCAATGATAACTATCCAATTGCATACAATGCAACCTATACTGCAGGCCATGGACCAATAAATGTAAAAGTTATTGACCCATTGAATGTAAAGGATGGTAATTATACTGTAGTCCTTGATTCCATGTATAATATTCATGTTCCGGTGGGTGATTTTGATACTATCATGCCAACTACCCGTTGGAAATTGATCGACAATGAAACGCAGATTGTATACAAATCCGATACTACCATCGATCAGCAAAATGAACAAATGTTCCTTGACCTTGGGCTGTCAGTACAATTGAATCAAACTCTATATCCGGGCGTTTACAAAACCAGTGAACGTTGGGATTCGCAAAATAATAAATGGGTTCCTATATACACCCCGGTACTGGCCAATAACGGAGTATTAGGAAGCGGTATGGAATTCAAAGGTGGAACATCCTGGTTAGGATTCGTTGCAGATGTTGATGGTACGGATGCCAGGAACTGGATACGATCTGGTTCGCAGGTGCCTTCTGTTGGCGATACTGTTCAGGCAGATCTGTATACCCATGACTGGGATGCACCTGGTAAACCATATGACCCGAACCAGGATTTCGAAAAAGTTCTTGATGGCACATGGGCACCTTATATGCTTTGCTCATCCAGGAAACAACAAGACCCTGTTGCCGGTATTACTTACGGCGAACCAATCAATAAACTGACCAAGAACTGCAATTTCTTCTCAGATCTGGCCAGCATTGATATCGTTTTCACCTCGGATAAATCTAAATGGACAAGGTCTCCAATTATTGAAATGTCCAACAAGCCTGAACTGGCTGAAGGAAACGCAGCTGCGTTTGAGTTGAGGAAACATCGTTCAGTAAATATCAATGGTGATACAGCCGTTGAAAACTCAGATCCGACCCTGAACTCAGATTATATTTCAAAATATGGAATGGGATGGTTCCCTGGATATGCAATCAATCTAGAAACTGGAGAAAGGCTGAATATCATTTTTGGAGAAGATTCCCATCTGAAGGATGACAACGGGGCTGATATGCTTTTCAATCCTTCATCACGAATCAGGAATAACAGCACCAGAGAGTGGGTCTTCGGAGGAAAGCACTATATCTATGTAATGGCACATACCGAAAACAAGAAAGCCAGGATTTCAACCCCAACTCAACAGGTATCAGCAAAAGAACTTGATTTCCCTGCCTATGATGCCGGCTTATTTGCCACTACATTACTGAATAAACCGTTCAGCGGATTAAGCTACAAACTTGCGCGCAGTTTTATGTATGCAAATACAATGTGGGTTGGTATTCCTTTGGCTAATCCAACAGCTCAATGGCTTTCAGAAGATATCAAGATCAAGTTGAGAGTTACCAAACCAATAAGGCGGTACTTTTCAACGCCTATACCTGATGGTACAGTCACAACACATAACATAAATAACTTCTGGCCTCAATACTCGTTCAGCACCAGTGGAGTAGCTACAGTGAAGGATTCAACTGCTAAGGCTGTTAGTGACCTTGACAAGATCAATGTTGTCCCAAATCCATATAACGGTTATTCAGATTACGAGAATTTACCTACGGACAATTTGGTAAAGATCACTAACTTACCTCAGACTTGTACTATTACTATTTATTCAACCGGAGGTTCTCTCATCAGGACCTTTAACAAGGCTGAGGCTAAGACCTATATCGATTGGGATCTTAAGAATTTCGCAGGGATTCCAATAGCAGGTGGAGTTTACATCATTCATGTTAAAGTCCCCGGGGTAGGAGAAAAAATTGTCAAATGGTTCGGTGCACTCCGACCAGTTGACCTAAACAACTTCTAACCTGTAATCGTAGAAATGGTAACAAATTTTAAACTAGACTGAACATGAAAAATATATATAAATCCTTTTTTGCAATACTGTTATCCGCGATACTGGTGCTTCCTGTTGTATCGTTTGCAGGAAACAAGGATCGTTCAGGGCAAGCTGGTGCATCTGAATTACTAATAAATCCCTGGGCAAGAAGTTCCGGATGGGGCGGTGTTAACATCTCCAACAGCACAGGATTGGAATCAATGTATACCAATATTGCAGGCCTTGCCTTCACACAAAAAACAGAACTTATCTTTAGCCATACGCAATGGCTCAAAGGCTCCGATATCAACATCAATACCTTTGGCCTTGCTCAAAAGGCTGGTGATGCAGGGGTACTTGGGATTGGAGTTATGTCATTGAGATTCGGTGATATTCCAATCACTACAACCAATTTGCCTGATGGCGGAATTGGTAATTTCACTCCTAACTACCTGAATATCAACCTAGCCTATGCAAAAGCATTCTCCAACAGTATTTATGGAGGATTCAATTTCAAGGTTATCTCCGAATCAATCAGTAACCTAAGCGCTACAGGTGTTGCCATTGATGCAGGTATTCAATATGTAACAGGTGAAAAGGAAAACGTTAAATTCGGAATTTCCCTTAAAAATATCGGGCCCACAATGAAGTTCCGTGGAGATGGTTATTCTGTTAGCAGCTTCCTTCCAGGGAATGATAATGGTAAATTTACTCTTGAACACCGTGCAGCTGATTTCGAACTTCCTTCACAATTGAACATTGGGATGTCCTATCGGTTTATCATGAGTGAAGTACATAGTCTTACCTTAGCGGGAGCCTTTATTTCGAATTCTTTCTACAAAGATCAATATGCCCTGGGAGCTGAATACGAATTGAAAAACTACCTTATGCTTCGGGCCGGTTATGTTTACGAAGACGGAATCACAGATAATACTAAAAGAACTACTGTTTTTACTGGTCCAAGTGCCGGATTTTCTATCCAGGTGCCACTTAATAAGGAAAAAGGATCAATATTCTCGATTGACTACTCCTACAGGGCTACTGATCCTTTCAGCGGATCACAGACCCTTGCTGCCCGCTTGAGCTTCTAAGCGCCGAAGAACCAAATTACATACTGACAAAGGACCCTTTATCCAAAGGGTCTTTTTCTCTTATTTTGAACCACACAACCAGATTATTATGAATGAAATCAAGTACTATACGAAAGAAGGACTGGAAAAATTGAAATCAGAACTTGAACAACTGGTCCACATAGAGCGTCCAAATATTTCACAGCAGATTGCTGAAGCCCGAGATAAGGGTGACCTTTCAGAAAACGCAGAATACGATGCTGCAAAAAACGCTCAGGGGATGCTCGAAATGAGAATCTCTAAAGTCCAGGAACTCATTCGTAATGCTCGGTTGATTGATGAGTCAAAACTCGATAATTCAAGGGTGTTGATTCTTTCGACTGTTAAGTTGAAGAACCTCAAGACCAATGCGGTAATGACCTATATGCTGGTTCCAGAGAACGAAGCTGATTTGAAAGCAGCGAAACTTTCAGTCAATTCTCCAATAGCACAAGGACTCCTTGGAAAAAGCGTCGGCGAAACTGTCGAAATATCTATCCCCGCAGGGAAAATTACATTTGAAATCGTAGAAATATTAATTCGATAACCCCAAATAATTCAAAAAAATGGCAACCATTTTTTCTCGAATTGCATCAGGAGAAATCCCCTCATTCAAGGTAGCAGAAAATGAGAAATTTTTTGCCTTCCTCGATATCAGCCCGCTGTCGTTCGGTCATACTTTAGTGATCCCAAAACAGGAAGTGGATTATATCTTTGATATGGATGAATCACTGCATATGGAGTTCTGGGATTTTGCCATGAAAATAGCGAAAGCTCTCAAACAGGTCGTACCTTGTGTTAAAATCGGAGTAGCAGTAATAGGGCTAGAAGTCCCTCATGCCCATATTCACCTGGTCCCTATGAATTCTATGGAGGATATTAACTTCAGCAGGCCAAAGCTGAAATTCCCTGATGATGAAATGTTGAAAGTTGCAAAGGCTATAAGTGAGAAATTATAGCAATTATAGAATGCTCATGAATGCCGGAATTATTTCCGGCATTTTGTTAATAGGCCCTTTCGTTCCTGCCTTCAATAAAATTCATGAACGATCTGTTTACTACCTTGTTTCCACCAGGAGTTGGGTAATCACCGGTAAAATACCAGTCACCGGTATGATTAGGAATTGCTTCGTGCAGGTCCTCTATTGTTTGGAATACCACAGCTACCTTAGCATGGCAATTCTGCGGAGTTACCAGTTCCGAAATTTTATCGGCAATTTGCAAGGCGGAAAAGGGAGCATAGATTTGTTTGACGGAATTCCTTACATCCTCCTTAGGCAAATGTTCCTGCGCTTTACATTCACGATAAACTTCGTTGAGAATATGCGTTTGCTTGCTATCCTTCAAAAGTTCTATAGCTGCATTAAAAGCTATAAAATCGGTTATTTTTGCCATATCAATTCCATAACAGTCAGGATAGCGGATTTGAGGTGCAGATGAAGCCACCACAATCTTCTTTGGACCAAGCCTATCGAGAATTCGAATAATACTTCGCTTAAGTGTTGTTCCCCTGACTATGGAATCATCAATTACCACCAGGTTGTCAACTCCTGGCCTTACTGTGCCATAGGTTACATCATAAACATGTCCGACCAGGTCATCCCTTTGAGAATCCTGTGTAATGAAAGTCCGAAGCTTAATGTCCTTCACAGCCACCTTTTCCATCCTTGGCTTTAAGGAAAATATTTCTTCAAGTAATTCAGGAGTTAGCGAACCCTTAGCCTCCAGCAACTTATCTTTCATAACATTATCACAAACCCTGGTCAGTTCCTCTACCAATCCATAAAATGCGGATGTAGCAGTATTAGGAATATAAGAGAAAACTGTGTTTTTAAGGTCATGGTCTACCTCTCGTAAAATCCCCTTGGCTAACAATTTACCAAGTTTTTTGCGTTCCTGGTAAATTTCAGTATCCGTACCGCGGCTGAAGTAGATTCGCTCAAAGGAACAAGCTTTCCTCGCTTTGGGCTCCCGGATCTGCTCTTCACTCACCTTTCCGTTTTTCCTTACTATTAAGGCATATCCAGGTTTTACTTCCTTAATGCTTGAGAAAGGCACATTAAAAGCAGTTTGGATAACCGGCCGTTCCGATGCAGCTATTACAATTTCATCGTCCTGGTACCAATATGCTGGACGGATACCATTTGGATCGCGCATCACGAAAGCATCCCCATGACCAAACATGCCTGCAATGGCATAGCCTCCATCCCAATTAACCGAAGCTTTTGAGAGTATATTCTGTACATCCAGGTTATCAGCAATTAATTTGGTGCTCTGTTCTTTGGTGAATCCTTGCTCCTTGAACTTACGGTAGAGGTCTTCATTGGTCTGATCAAGCACATGCCCGATCTTCTCCAGGATAGTCACAGTATCACTCGTTTCAACAGGATATTGTCCATACTCAACAAGTTTGCGAAAGAGTTCATCAACATTGGTCATATTGAAATTACCTGCAAGTACCAGGTTACGAGTCATCCAGTTATTGAAGCGCACAACCGGGTGAAGGTTCTCAATACTGTTCCTTCCGAATGTGCCATACCGTAAATGCCCGAGGAAAAGCTCTCCTGCAAAATCAACATGCTTTTTGAGCCAAACAGAATCATCAAGCCTGTCGGATTTCTTTTCAGCAAGTTCCTGGAAAGGCTTGTATATCTGTTTGAAAATATCGTCAATAGGAGCAGACGCATTTGACCTAAGCCGGAAGATGTATTTATTCCCGGGTTCTACATCGAGTTTGATTGCAGCTACCCCGGCACCATCCTGACCACGGTTATGCTGCTTTTCCATTAGCAGATGCAGCTTATTGATACCATAGAGGTTGGTACCATAGCGTGTGTAATAGTATTCGAGGGGTTTGAGGAGCCGTATCAGGGCAATACCGCATTCATGCTTGATTTGTTCACTCATTGAAGAAACGGTTTACTGAGGATTACCTACTTTTGAATTCCCGTAAATGAGTATGCAAAAGTAAGCATTTCCCGCTAAGGGCCCTTTTTATTCTTAATTTCCGGCATTAACCTTTTTTGTACAATGAACAATTCAACCATTCCGGCTATCAGACCGGCAAAACCAGAAGATGCGCTCCTGATCAGGGATTTTCAGCTTGAAATGGCCTGGGAAACAGAAAAGATCAGGCTTGATGGTGAAATAACATTGAAAGGTGTGCATGCAGTATTTGCAGATCCTTCAAAGGGCCGGTATTACATAGCCATGATCCAAAAAACAATTGCCGGCTCCCTCCTTGTAACTCCGGAATGGAGCGACTGGAGAAACCGTCAGATCCTTTGGATACAATCCGTTTTTGTACTTCCGGAGTACAGGAAGCAAGGCATATTTAAAGCACTGTACAAAAATCTGCTTAAAGAAGTCATGGAAGATGAAACTGTAGGGGGTATCCGGCTTTATGTGGATAAAACAAACCTGCTTGCACAAAAAGTTTACCATCAGTTGGGAATGGATGGAGAACATTACAAGGTTTTTGAATGGATGAAGTGACCTACTTATTTCTTGATGACCTTTTTAACGCTCAACGATCCAAAACGGTCATAGCAGAGCAACACATACATTCCTACAGGCAAATTGCTGGTTTCAACTGTGAACCTGCCTGTTGGGTTAAGATATTCACTTATTACCCTCCCGTGCATGTCAACCAGCTTGATATTCATAATTCCCCTTTCAGGAATGACTGTCAGTTCTGACATGAAAGGGTTTGGAAATACGGAAACACCCGAATTCAGTAGGTTGGGTTCAGGGATAGCGGATACAACACCTTCCTCGTTGTAAAAGGCCGAGTATGTATATTTATCATGTTCAATAAGCCAGATACGGTTCGGGCCACCGTAAGGAAACTCAAGTGCTGTATCACTCCAGCTGCTGTTGATGCGGAATTTGAATTGGATTTCACGTCCATCAATAAAACCTGGAATGGTAGTGGAATAAATGCTTGAATCGGAATTGGGAACCAGGCTCATAATATTCAATGTTCCATCCCAGCCATTAAAATCTCCTGCAATATCGACTGTATCAGTCCTTGGGTGGAAATTACCGGCTGTAATATATTTTGACATATTAACTTTAAAGGTAAGGCTGGCAAGAGATTGAACAGAATCATCCATAACCTGGATATCATCGATGGCAAGATAATCACCATCGGAGACAGTATTAAGCCTGAAACCAACATAAACCTGCTGATTGGCATATCCTGCATCTTTCAGGGATATTTCATGTTCCTGGAAGGCACCTGACTGCTCCCCATGGATTGTCAATACTGGCACATTTACAAGGCAACCATAGGGAGATTGAGTAGATGTTGAAATATAAACTTCAAAATCATCTGGTTTTCCATTTGTCAGTGACATAGACTTGAATGATAAATGAGAAGCTTTCCCAAGAAAGATGGCAGGTGTTACAAACCAGTCATTAGCTGGTATAGCCGGGTCATAGTTTGATGTAGCGATGGCAGCATGGGTATTTTCACCGGCCAAATACCTTACTAACCAGGCACTGTCAGCCAATGTGGAATCAGCTGCTTTCGCAGGAATACCCTTGTCAAAATTGGCCAATACATAACCCTGGAAAAGGTGGGCTGTATCTTCAAAGTTTTGATGGTACAACACTGCCTGGCTATAAGTTCTTCCTGAAAAACAGGAAAAGAGAATGATCAAAGCTATAAATGAACTCAGTTTGTAATGCATGGCAATGTTTTATAAATAACTATCAAGAGAAGCATTCATTTTGGTGATGCAAAAAGCACCTAAAAAGGAACTTTCAGTAAGCAACCGGGCAAATTTACGAATTCATTTGCTTGGGTTAGCCTGACGAACAAAAGTATATGAGCCGGGTTATGTTAAGAGATTATAAAACTTCAGATAATTTTGCACAGCTTTCTTATAAACTGTTCAACTTTGTTTGTTCCAATTGATTTACTTGCCTTCAGGCATAATACGGATACATGCGCCCAATTCAAATGATTGTTTTCCTTACTGTTGTTTTAAGCATCTATAGTGCAGTAAATTATTATATCTATAGCAGGGGATTGATGGCCATTCCAGCCGATTCCTCGTTTCGGCCATGGTATCCATGGCTGTACCTTTTCCTCTCCGGTTCCTATATCATTGCCCGTTTCCTTGAAAGGATGTGGCTTTCTCCTGTAAGCGATGTTTTTACCTGGATAGGCTCATTCTGGCTGGGACTGATGATTTACCTGTTACTGGCAGTAATTGCCATTGATATTATCCGGCTTATTCACCTGGTACTTCCCGTGTATCCACGGATATTCGGATCTGCTCCTTCAACTGCCCGTTTCTGGCTGTTCAAAGGGGCTATCATCCTAGCCGGCCTTGTGGTATTTGCCGGTTACATAAATGCTATGAATCCTGTTATTCGCAACCTTGACCTGAAAATCAGGAAAAAGTCAGAAAGACATAAGGAATTAAAGATTGTATTGGCCTCTGATATTCATATGGGAACGCTTGTTGGTCCCAGTAGGACAGCTCGCCTTGTAAAACAGATCAATTCATTAAAACCGGATTTGATCCTGTTCGCCGGCGACATGGTAGATGAAGATCTTGCACCGGTAATCAGGCACGATCTCGGAAGGTCTCTCAAGAAGTTGCAGGCACCACTGGGCGTCTACGCTATTACCGGCAATCATGAATACATTGGTGGTGCTGAAAAAGCTGTAAAATACCTCCAGGAACATGGAATTACATTCCTGAGAGATACATCAATACTGGTCGATAACAGTTTTTACCTGGCAGGCCGCGATGATAAGGATAAATCCCGTTTCAGCGGAAAACAAAGAAAATCACTGAGTGAAGTCCTGGAAGGAGTTGATAAAACCCGCCCCATTATCATGATGGATCACCAACCGTTCAAACTGGATGAAGTACAGGCTGCAGGTGTTGACCTGCAACTTTCAGGGCATACCCACCATGGGCAACTCTGGCCTTTCAATTACATTACCAGCGCTATCTACGAACTAAGCTGGGGATACAAGCAGAAAGGGAATTCACAGTTTTATGTCTCTTCCGGGTATGGAGGCTGGGGCCCTCCCGTGCGACTGGGTAACCGTCCGGAACTAGTCTGTATCAAAATTACATTTGAGTAGACTTGCTAAGTAGCCCTTTCGAATTAGGAGCATTGGAGATATTTCTTGAAAACATCAGAATCACCTGATATTAAAATCTCTAATACTAATATTCTCATCTTAATGCATTTTACATCCTGACACAGGCTCAACTTCGGGGCGATTTGAATTTTGAAATTTAAATTTTAAATTTCTCATTCTCTTTCACTAATGCCTTAAAATATTCAACCTACCTCTCTAATCCATCCATCGTCTTCCTGTCAATGATCCTTCCAACAGGGTAGAGATCAAAGTGCGAGTCCAGCCAGGGCGTTTTGCTGTAAAACCAATATAGTATAGCCTCCGGATCTGAAGCAAATTTCTTGTCAGTGGCTTTCAGAGATTCAAACTCTTTCTTCAAAATTGGATCCGCAGCAAGCATTCGCCTGGCCTCGGTTTCCATCACATAGGATTCAAAGTATTCCTTTTGTTCCATGGTTGCATCAAAAAAGCCCCAGGAAGCAAATGAATCAGGAGATTTCGGTTCAAGCAGATGGGCGACAACCCTAGCAGACCTCTGATTCATATCGACCAACATGGAGCCGGCAGGGAAGGTGAAAGCCTGAACAGAGTCTGTAACCTGGTAAGAAACCTTATGCCGGCCTTCGTATGATCCTTCACGCCATTTTACATTGTTAAAACGCGACATCCTAACCTGGATTGAGGCTTCTTTTTTCAAAGGCTCCATCCTGACACCATGTAGTTTGAGTCGATCTATCACCACACCCCATTCAGGAGGTATGATATAGGCTTCAGGAAGGTTAACGGTTGCATCTATTCTTGCTTTATCGAATGTCGGGATCTTCCAGGTAGCCGGTTTGCTGCGGTCATACTTGAACCATAATCCCCCTGACAGATCACTGGTGTCCATGGTATATTCGAATCCTTTAAAATCGGACATGACACAGTCAGCGAATGATTCCTCCCAGTTAACAGGGAAAGGTTCACTCCTGAATTCTTTACCGGATGTATATTCATCAGCTGCTTTTTCAAGCTTTTTCAAATTAGTATATTCTTTATCAAGCAGGCGAATTACAAGTTCCAGCATGGAATAGGTTGATTCTACGCGTGTTTTGTAAGGCTTTAGCATGTGGGTTTCAATCAGCAGTCCGGGCCTGTTCTGGACCAGCGTATAGCCCTGGCTGAGCATCGGGGGAGCAGGCCTTGACACAAGTCCCGATCTAGGGTCATGCCAGTTTCTGAACTGAACATAGGGAAAAATGGGATAACCTCTTGATTCCATCTCCTTGCGCAAGTAATTGTCGCAAACATTGGCAGTCCAGTTGGAAAGGTTTTTCTCCATATTACCCTGCGTTTCCAGTGCATAGGTAAGCACATATTGGTAATCGGCACCATCCGTCACATGGCAATCAACAAAAAAATCAGGCAGCCATGAGTTGTACAATTTCAGCCAGGCCTGCATTTCGGGGGCATCTGCCTTCATGTAATCCCTGTTAAGGTTCAGGTTCTGGGCAGTGACCCTCCAACCCATTTCTTCTGGGCCATTCTGGTTTATCCGATTATAGGGGCCAAACCTTTCATGCCCGTCAACATTGAAGATGGGAATGAATAAGATTGTGACATGATCCAACAAACTGTTGAGCTCCTTTTTGGTTAGTATATCACGAAGGAGCATCAATCCTGCATCCTTACCATCACATTCACCTGAATGGATACAAGCCTGAACCAGTAATACAGCATTCCCTGAAGCAGCAACGGATGCAGGTGTAGAATTCCCTCCCTTGTCCACAATCAGCAATGGCAAATCTCTTCCCTGCGGACTCAAGCCGAAAGAGAGATAATGCACCTGTGGAAAGGTCCTGGCTAATTTTTGACAATATTCCACGGTTTCTGCATACCTGGGTGTGCGCATGCCACCTGAATTCTCAAAATAGGTTTCCAGCGACTGTGCCCGGGCACACCATGTCAGGCATATAATAGCAACAAGAATGATTGCAGTTTTCATATTTATCAATTTCAAATGAATTTACAAACCTAATAGTTTTTCCCGACAGTTACGGGGGCCAAAAGTCACCGCAGCAATGTTAATAACTTGCTAAATTTTTCTGTTAATGAGTAGACTCAGAAGCCTAAAATGCTATAATTTTACTTTGGCAGGAGTGTTTTGGAGGATTCAAATCTGCCACATCTCGTTTTCTATTTCCGGGAAAATTGTTCCAGGATCATTTCTGTTTCTAACTATTTAAACTTTAGTCCATTAGACTTTCACTCTCAAATCCTCCTAAATGAAAACCCATTATTTTTTTGATGCTGTGGCAGGCATTTTCCTGCTGGCAATGACTATTTTTATTCAAAATAATTCTCTGGCTAACAGCAAGGTATTTACCATCGGGCCTACAGCTCCAATTACGATTCCGGTAACCTGGTTCAGTCAAATTCCCACTGCTGGAGATACCATTAAAATCCTTTCTACACGCACTCAAACTATTAAGTTTACCAATCTGACAGGTTCGGCAAATAGCCCTATTGTCATCATCAATTCAGGTGGGCAGGTCTGTATTAATGATTCCATTGTGTGGGGTGCCCTGACATTTGATAACTGCAAGTATATCAAGGTTTCAGGAAGAGGTTCTTCTTCCTGTTATTATGGCTTCAAACTCAGCGCTCATTATTGCGGTTTGAGCTTCGCCGAATTTAGCAGTGACTGCGAAGCTGAGAACATTGAAATCTATCATACTCTCTTCTTCGGAATCTATGCAAAGAAAGATTTCGGCGGGAACCCTCCTTTTCCATACCCACGTTTTAACAACCTTGTCATTCATGATGTATATATCCACAACGTCGAGGAAGGTATGTACGTGGGTGAAACCAAGTCACCGGGAATGGAATTCCATCATGTGCGCCTATACAACAATTTAGTGACGCAAACTGGAAGGGAAGCCATTCAACTTGCCAATTGCGTTGAAGACGTTGAGGTCTATAATAATTTCTGTTCCTATGCAGGGCTTGCAGGTATTTATGCCCAGTCTAACAATTTACAGGTAGGTGGAAATACTATTGGGCGTTATTACAATAATATCCTGATACATGCCAAGGAAAATGGTCTGATATGCCTGGGTTCAGGAGATATCGAAGTATTCAATAATTATGTCTCCGACAATGATGGAATTTATTGTGATAACAGAGAATTTAATACTCCATACTCTTCGATCAGTTTCAAAGGCAATTATTTCAGGAATACTACTGGTAACGAGGTAATCATGAATGCCAACCAATTAAACGATTTCCATATAAGAAATAACTTTTACAATACCGACATACTATTTGCTCAACGTGGCAAACCTAGTCCAGCTGTCTGGGACATAAGCGGGAATACCTATCAGCCACTGGACTCAATCAGGTACACTATTTCCAATGGAATATTTATTCCAGGCACTGGAAATCCTTCATATTATAATGGACTGGGACCAGTTCCGGGGCTCTCACACCAGATGAACTGCACTCCGGTAATCGACTCCATCGGCCCTGTTATAGTGCAATTTGGAGATACCCTGTCAAAACCTATTATAGCTTCAACAGCCGATAATGATGCTCTCATCTTTACAATGATCAATCTTCCTTCATTCGCTCAATTCAATATTACCGGGAATGGTCAGGCTGTATTATCCCTGCTGGGAAGTCAGCAAAACATGGGCGTTTATTATCCAACTTTGCTGGTGCATGATTCAAGTAACACGCAATATGCAAGAGAAACCTTCAAACTTGCCATTAAAAACCCGTTAAACCACAACCCCCAGCTTTCCCTTCCAGGTTCAATTACCATGGAGAGTGTATCAAAACGACACCTGAATGTTACAGCATCCGATCCGGATCATGATCCTATAACCTATACTTTTACCAATTTACCCGGGTTTATCACCTTTAATTCAACCACTGATTCTGCTTGGTTGGAAATCAAGCCGTTACTTGCGGATCAAGGTTTATATGATTTCACCATAATGGCAGATGACGGGTTTGGTTTCCCAAACTCAGCTGTGATTCACCTGGTAGTGAACCCCGCTACACTCGTCCCTGGAAAGATTCTCTACCGTGTGAATTGCGCCGGACCGGAACTTGAAGACCAGCCGATAAATTGGCAGTCCGATGGAATACCCGTACCAGTATACGCCACGTCTGTAAGCAACGGAACAGGAAGTCATTCCTGGAGTGGTATCAACCAGACTGGTGCCCCGAATAATCTTTTCGGGCCCTTCAGGCATTATGGCCCTGCGCCACGTACCATGGGCTGGTCATTCCCTATACCCACGAATGGGAAATACCGGGTAAAACTCTTCTTTTCCGAACGTTCTACGGAGGTGAATAATAATACGACGGGAACCTTTGATGTTTCCATTGAAGACAGCACGGTCCTGCATGCATTCAATATCTACAATTCTTCCGGGTATGCAGCCTGCTCCAGGCAATTCGATATTAATGTTTATGATGATGCCATCGATATTCAATTCATTCCAATTCTCAATGATGCCAAGATCAATGGCTTTGAGATCAGCCTGCTGGAAAAGTACAACAACCCTCCATCCATCCAGGGTTTAGGAAATATCGAGATGCCGGAGGGCAACACACTTGAAATGCCTCTCATAATCACAGATGATCATTTCATCAACTGTGATAACCTGAATGTCAGCCTGCAGAATGCACCGGCTTTTATCGCGCTGCAACAGATAAACAACAACTGGAAACTAGTTTCAACACCCGGATATGCAGATGCAGGAATGTACAATACCATAATTCTTTCAGCCACTGACGGATGCCTTAGCAGGACCCTCTCTTTTAATGCTGTGATATCTGATGTATTTATAAACACCCCACCTGTACTTTCAGGACTTTCTCCGGTATCCCTAAATGAAGGAGTTTCATTAACCTATCCCTTCAGTGCAACAGATGCAGATAATCAAACTCTTACCTTTAGTTTTTCTTCGTTGCCTTCTTTTGTTCAGTACCAGCCAAATGGAAATGGCTTTGGGAAGTTCCTGATCAATCCCGGCTTCAACAACTCCGGCAGTTATGATATCCTTGTCACGGTAAGTGATACCTATGGCGCCACCGATTCAGATATACTGCACCTGGTTGTAGTAGATGTTCCTGAGATCGTTCGGATACCCCTGAATTCATCCATGATTACTGATCTTGTTCGTCCACCTTACGGCAGCACAAACTCCCCCAATTACCTGGTAGATGAACAAGGACTTAATCCCATGACCAACCAACATGCTGTAAGCCTCTCCTGGAAGCCATACTTTAATCTTACGGCAGCACCATACCTGGTTTATTTCAATCTTGGAGACGATTATATTATAAAAAAGATTTATCTGCACGACATGAATGCTGTTGCAGATCTCTTCGTCTCTTACGGCACTCCAGGCCAATGGATAAGCCTGTTTACTGAACCCTGTAACTCATACAATGCCTGGAAGTTGCACGAAACAAATATTTCCACCCGTTATATCTGCCTTTCAATGACCACTTCGGTATACGCGGCGGTGAATGAAATAGCTGTATATGGATACCCTGATCCGCAAAAAAGCTCTGCCATTGAGCCAGTTGAACATTTAACAATAGATGCCCCGTCATTTTACCCAAATCCCTGCAATAATATCCTTCACCTGGGTTCTTTAATTGAAAATTCTATTGTTGAATTGTATTCCATAACTGGTACCCTCGTAAATAAGACGAACTCCGCAGAAATCAACACCAGTCAATTGCCTGAAGGCGTGTATATTCTTTCAATAATAAATGGAAATAGTTGGCCTGTGACTAAAAAGATAGTTGTTAACCACAAACTATAGAAAAGCTGTTCGGCTTAACAAGGAATATTATGGAAAAGGAGCAATCAATGCTGAGATTTAGTTATCAAATGGGCAAGTCTCAGGTAACCTAAACCAGGATGAACCTTGAATCATGAACATTGTTAGTCAATGCATTACATGGATGTAACAAGTGGATTAATCAATAATATCTTAGAGAACACCAATTCGCAAATTATTGATTAACTTTATACTTGGTCTGCTTTTCTATTATTTTTTCTCATATGCTCAGTATAATTTTCTCTTCATTCAAAAAATGCCTTTTTCATGAAGACCAAAGAAAGAAAAAATCTCATCAATCGCTGGCATCTGGTTGTACTGGTTGGCATCCTGGCATTCCTGATTGTTGGAAGTTGTTATATCTATTACCAAACTGAGCTCAAAAATATCCGGAATGAAAAGTATGAGGAACTCAAGGCGATTGCTGATCTTAAAATAAGCCAGATCCTCCAATGGCGGGTCGACCGGATCCAGGATGCCAATAGCGCACAGTCCGTTTTCTTTGGCAAGGCAATCACTGAATATGCTCTTGATAATTCCGACAAGATATTGGAGAAGAATCTTCTTCTCAGGCTATTGCAATATGAGAAACAATATAAATATGAGGATGCATTTCTTCTGGATAAAAACATGAAGATGCTCTTAACTGCAGACTATGAATTGACCAATCTGGATAAAAACACTTTACAGAATTGTATACAAGCTGCAGAAATAAGGAAAACCATTTGCTCCGATATTTATTATAATAGTGAACGCAAGAAAGCACTCATTGAAATAGTTACTCCTGTATACAAGAATACAGATTTGGTAGCATTTATGGTATTGCAGAACAATCCTGAAAGCTTCCTCTTCCCTTTGGTTCAATCATGGCCTACTCCTAGTAAAACTGCAGAAACTGTGCTGATAAAGCGAGATGGGGACGACCTGCTATTCATTAATGATGTAAGGCATGTTAAAAACACTGCGTTGCGTTTACGAATACCCTTGACTACAACTAAGATAGCTGGTGTGCAAGCCATACTAGGGAAAAGAGGCGTTTCGGAAAGTGAAGATTACAGGGGAATTAAGGTTATTGCAGATCTCCGGTCTATTCCAGGCACTAATTGGTTCATGATAACCAAAATGGACAAATCGGAATTATTCAAGGATCTGAATACCATGACCTCTATGATGATCCTCTTCTTAGTGATTATCTTGCTCCTGCTTGCTGCAGGTCTTACCATGATCTTCCGGTTCAGGCAGCATAATATTTACAGTGAATTAAACAAAGCCGAAAGTGAATTACGACAAACAGAAAAAGAACTTCAGGCTACTTTATTGAATATTGGCGATGCAGTCATTTCCAGTTCCCTGGAAAACAAGATCCAAAGCATGAATCCAATGGCCGAAAAACTAACTGGATGGGAAGAGAAAGAAGCAATTGGAAAACCTATCAATGAAGTATTCCACCTGATTAACGGAGAGAACAGGCTTAGCGTAGAAAACGTTATCGATGAGTTGCTAAACAGGAAAAAATCCGGCAACCTTTCGGACCAGCTGGTCATGGTTTCAAACAGGAATGAGGAAATTCCCGTATCATTAAGCATAGCATCACTTTCAGACTTTGACAGGGAACACAAGGGATATATGATTGTCTTTAGGGATGAAACTGATGAATATGAAGCTGAACTCAAGCTAAAATACTCTGAAGAAATGCTCAGCAATCTTTTCCAACTTGGGCCATTCCCAACTGCATTGGTACGATTATCCGACCAAAAGATAATGGATGTAAACCTGAGTTATACGGAATTATATGGTTTTTCCAAGGATGAGATTATTGGCAAATCAATTCTCGAAATTGGTAGATGGAATGACCCATTGAAACAATCAGAGTTCTTGGATCGATTACAAAACCAGGAGAATATTGACAATTTGGAGTTTGATTTTAGACTAAAATCAGGCGAATTGCGGAAAGGCATGATAACAACCAGGAAAATTGATTTCCATCATGAAAAATATGTTGTTGGAAGAATCCAGGATATCACGGATCAATGGTTAGCTGAATCAGCCCTGAAAGACAGAGAAGAGCAGTATCGCAGTCTTTTTGAAAGCATGCTGAACGGATATGCCTATTGTCATGCCATTTACGAAGATGGCATCCCGGTTGATTTTGAATTCCTTAAAGTCAACAAGGCACTCGAGACACTTACAGGAATTAAGGATGTAGAAGGTCATAAGATTTCTGAGTTCTTGCCTACCCTTAGAGAATCTGATCCCGAACTGTTTGACTTCTATAAAGCGTTTATCGCCAATAACGAGCCTGCAAGATTTGAATATTTCATGAATTCGATGGGCCAATGGTTCGTATTCACTGTTTATTCTCACAGGAAAGACTACTTTGTTGTCATATTTGATGTCATTACAGAACGCAAAAAAACTGAGCAGGCGCTGATCGAAAGTGAAAACAGGTTCAGGTCTACACTTGACAATATGATGGAAGGCTGCCAGATCATAGATTTTGACTGGAAATACTTCTACATGAATACTGCTGCAGCCAACTTCGGAAAACTCCGTAAAGGCGAAATGATCGGTAAAAAGGTAACGGATTTCTATCCTGATTTCGAATCTACAGACATGTTCAAGGCGCTCAAAAAGTGCATGAACGAAAGGATTTCCTTGCGCCAGGAATTCTACTTCAAGCATCCTGATGGCTCTGATGCATGGTTTGACTTTAGCATCCAACCTGTACCTGAAGGCATTTTCATTCTTTCACTGGATGTATCTGAAAGGCGGTTGGCTCAGGAGGAACTTAGGCTGATGAATAAAGAACTCGATAACAGGGTGAAAGAAAGAACGATTCAATTGGAAAGTGCCAATCAGGAACTTGAATCTTTTTCATACTCGGTTTCCCACGACCTGCGCGCTCCATTGCGCCATATAGCGGGCTACTCCCAGATACTTACCAACGATTTCAAAGCCGACTTACCCGAAAAAGCCCAGAATTATCTGTCAACTATCGTTCAGGTAGTAAAAACCATGAGTACCCTAATAGATGATTTATTACAATTTTCAAGGACCGGTAGAACAGAACTAAAAAAGTTAGTATTCAGCATGGATCAGTTGCTGAACGAAGCCATGACTCCTATTATCCAGGCACTGGAGGACAGGAATATAGAATGGGATATTCAAAGTCTTCCCAAAATAAATGGTGACTACAATCTACTTAAACAAGTCTGGTCAAACCTCTTGTCAAATGCCGTAAAGTATTCCCGTGACCGCTCACCTGCCAAAATCAGGATTGGCTGCATTAAAAAGCAGGATGAAAATGTGTTTTTTATTGCCGATAATGGAGTTGGTTTTGAAATGAAGTATGCTGATAAGCTCTTCGGGGTTTTTCAGAGATTACATTCAGTTGAGCAATTTGAAGGGACCGGCATTGGCCTGGCTAATGTCAGGCGAATTATTGCCCGCCATGGAGGCAGGACATGGGCAGACTCTAAACTTAATGAAGGGGCAACCTTCTACTTCTCACTGCCAAGGGAAATTTAAACTCTTTTATATTTTGCTATTTTTTACTTCTCGAAATCCAATTAACCGGAGAGGTGAATTGCATTTATCTGTTGGATAGGCCTGAATGAGCTGCAGTATTAAGTTAAAAAGTTGTTAAGTCCTGTGGCTGCATGATAAATCAACTAATTTTGTCGATCCTGACAGGAATCATTCATCATGAAATGATTTAACAGCTATTAATTTCAATCCTAAATACTTTTTTGGCTCTGTCAAAATCAAAATTCAACCGACCTTCTAAGTTTGAAAATATCAATTTGAGAATAATGGCCCTTACCCGAAATTTAGTATGCATATTAATAATTGGATTATTATTCTCTGCTGTAACAATCAAAGCCCAATCATCTAAAGGAAAATCCGGAAACGGACCTGGTAAGCCCGCTGAAGGTTTTGGAGTAATTACAGGGACTCTTCATGATGCCACCACCGCAGAACCAATAGCTTACGGGAATATCTTCCTGCTGAGAATTCCTGACAGCAGTATGGTTACAGGAGCCATATCTGATACCAGGGGCAGGTTCACCCTTGATAAATTGCCTGCCGGAAATTACATACTCAAACTAAGATTCATCGGATATAAAACAACATTTATCCCTTCGATTAATATCTCCGCCTCCAATGCAGATATTCAATTGGGAGAAATAAAATTGCAAGCCAAAGTTGCTTCCCTGTCAGAAGTCGAAATTACGTCCCAACGATCCATGATAACCAACAACCTTGACAAAAAGGTGATCACTGTAGATAAGAATATGGCAGTTGGGGGTGGGACAGCTACCGATATCATGGAGAATATTCCTTCAGTATCAGTTGATGCAGATGGGAATGTAAGCCTGAGAGGAAATACAAATATTACACTTTTGATCGATGGGAAACCTTCAAGCCAGGCAGGAATAGCAACCAGTGATGTCCTGAACCAGATCCCGGCAAATGCCATTGAGAGTATTGAAGTAATAACAAATCCATCCGTCAGGTATGATCCTGATGGCACCTCAGGGATTATCAACATCGTAATGAAGAAAAAAGCCCTGCAGGGATTTAATGGGATGATTTCAGGAAATGCAGGCACTGGCGACAAATACAATGGATCATTGAACCTGAACTTCCGGCAGGAAAAATTTAATATATTCCTTGGGGCAGATGGCAGGATGAACCACATGAAAACTTCGCTTGACAATAAAAGGACATCAGATTACAACGAAATCAAAAGTGTGCTGCTACAATCCCAATCAGGGAATATGAGAAGGGATATGTATAACCTGAACGGAGGTTTTGATTACTTCGTAAACACCAGGAATACGCTGACGATTAGTATCCAGCACAGAAACATGTCATTCGGATCGCAAGGGAATATGCACAACAGCGATTATGACGGAAATGAAATCTTGCAGAGGTACTTCGAGAGATATACCGATAATACCCGCAGCGTGAAATCAAACGATTATACCCTTTCATACAAACATCTTTTCCCCCAAAAAGGACGTGAGTTTACAAATGATATCATCTTCAATACCAACCAAATGGATAATGGAAGTGATATCCGCCAGCAAGACTATTCTTCTGATGGTGGAACCAGCATTGGTATACCATTACTTCAAAATAATACAGCTCTGAATGATAACAACTTGCTCACTTTGCAGGGGAACTATGTATATCCAAAAGAAGAAGCCGGCCGGATAGAAGCAGGTTACAAGGCTGCAATCCGTGACATGAAGATGAGATACGATTACAGCAACTTTAATGATTCCACTGGTTCATTCGTTACTCGCGAAGATTTGAAAAATCATTATGATTATAAGGACCAGATCTATGCAATTTATGGGCTTTATGGCAATTCAATAGGTGAATTTGAATACCAGGCCGGGCTGCGTTTTGAGCAGGTGTGGACCCGTTCAAAGGTCGCCCTCGATAATAAAGAATACAATAGCAGCTATTCCAGCTTTTATCCTTCCTTGCATACGCAATACAAACTAGGAAACGAATGGGAACTGCAATTCAGTTATAGCAGGCGTGTTGAGCGCCCTTCACCACGTGAGCTAAACCCATATATCGATTATTCTGATTCATTGAATATTGAAACTGGTAACCCCGCCCTGAAACCTGAATATTCAAATTCAATTGAATTGGGAGTGGAAAAATACTGGGATAAAAGTTCACTCAGCAGTAGTCTCTTTTATGATAATACACATAATAGTGTAGAAGATATCAGCAGAATCGGAAGCAATAACATAACTATCACTATGCCAATGAATATTGGCAAAAATCAATCCTATGGAGTGGAACTCGTTGGATCATCCAATCCAGCTAAATGGATCAGGATTAACGCCAATTTATCTGTATTTCGTGAAATAACCGGTGCTATCCCTGATCAGAATATTCCAGGTTCAGACCGGATATCCTGGAGTTCTAAGTTAAATACTACTTTCAATCCATGGAAAGATGGCACACTGCAACTCATTGCGAATTACAGCTCCCCCACGCGTTCAAGTCAGGAGTTTCATAAGGAGCAGTATTATGCTGATGCTTCTTTCCGGCAAGACTTTCTTAAAAACAAATTATCACTCACTCTGCGGCTCACAGATATTTTCAATACGCGTAAATTCAGCGAAACCACTTATGGCAATGGATTTACTACCGAAAGCAGACGCTATCGTGAGTCCCGTGTTTTATACATTGGCTTCCAGCTAAAGATCAACAACTACAATAAGAAAATACCCAAAGACCAGGGCTCGAATGAGAATGGTGAGGGGGATGGGTTCTAGAAATTCAATGGTCACTCTATGGTCAATCAATTGTTATTCGATTGTCATTTCCGCCTATGGTGAATCACTCAATTGTTACACAATTGTCAGTTAGATGATTACCATTTAGTATTAGACAACTGAATGACTACTGAGGACTATTGTATGACCATCGAATAACTACTGAATGACTATGGAATGACTATCGAATGACCACCGAATGACCCTCAACTCCCCTTCACATCTTCCTATCCCCGAAACTAATCCCCATTTTTCGTGATTTACGGATGAGGGAATGATCACCCGGTACAAGCTTCACTTTCCCTCCTACTTCTGAAAGCGGCATTGGTACGAAGCGCTCACCATTCTTGGAAACCATCACACCAAATGTACCCTCTGCGATCAATTCAACAGCCTTTGCTCCAAACTGGGTTGCTATTACTCTGTCAATAGGAGTTGGAGTGCCCCCCCGCTGAATGTAACCCAGGATGGTTTCGCGTGTTTCAAGTTTGGTCATATCACGTATTGCCTGTGAAACATAGGTGGCTGCGGATATGCCCTTAGGTTTCTTAATGCCTTCTGCAACAGCAACAATCGAATATGGCTTCAGGTTCCTGGATCTCTTTTCAAGATACTTGGCCACATATTCCATGTCAAAATCAATTTCGGGAATAAGGATAACATCACCTCCACCTGCAACACCAGCATATAATGTCAACCAACCGGCTTTATGGCCCATCAGTTCAATCACCATGATCCTTTTATGAGAATTTGCAGTTGAGTGCAGTCGGTCAATAGCCTCAGTTGCAATCCAAACGGCAGAGTCAAAACCAAAGCTCACATCAGTACCCCATACATCGTTGTCAATGGTCTTAGGTATCCCAACAACATTTAATCCTTCGTCAAACAATCGGCTTGCTGTTTTCATCGTGCCATTCCCCCCAATCACGACAAGGGCATCCAAACCCAAATCCAGGTAGTTCTTTTTAATTTGCTTCGGAATCTTATTTTCAGCAGCAGCATCACCTTTATAGGGCTTATCTCTTGACGTTCCCAAAATAGTTCCACCCAGGGTAAGTATCCCGGATAACTGACCTTCATCAAGCTCTGAATAAAGGTTCTCTGCCAGTCCCCTAAATCCGGATGAAATGCCGAATACATTCATTCCATATTCATAGATGGCGGTTTTCCCGACGCCTCTGATAGCAGCATTAATTCCGGGACAATCCCCACCTGCAGTGAGAATACCGATCTTCATTCCTTTTGTATCTTTTGCCATCAGCTGAAATCTTTAATACGTTGTAGGGAAATTGGATTCTAATCAAAATAAAGCATGATATAAGCCACTATTAATTTTAACTGCAGTTCTACAACCTATGCAAATTTATCTATTTGCAATTCAAAAATGTCGAATTCAGCATTTTACATAAAAATTTAATATTGGGAACATCATCCAAATTGAAGTACCTTTGTATCAGCCTATTGTCATCAAATCCAATTGTCTCTATTCTTGGGAGAAACCTACACTATGAAACGCTGCATTACCGCACTTACCATTACTATCTTTATACTGGCAATTCATTTTCAGGCCGCCGGTCAGTATACCAATGTGATGATCAGTAACCAGGACTGGCCGAATGAAACCTCAATCTATATGAATCCCAAAAACACCAATCAACTGGTGGCCGGGGCCAATTTAACGGCTGCTTATTATTCAAACGATGGTGGTTATACATGGGGAAACAGCAAGATGCAATCAACGTTGGGCGTTTATGGAGATCCGGTATTGGTAATTGACACGAATGGCTATTTTTATTATTTCCATCTGTCAAATCCGGTTAACAATCCCGGCGGGTGGTTGGATCAGATAGTCTGCCAGCGTTCAACTAACAGCGGACTGAGTTGGAATGACGGCTCTGGAATTGGAAAGAACTCCCCTGCCCAGCAAGATAAACCGTGGGTCATCGTTAACCCTTACAATAATGAGCTTTATGTCACGTGGACACAATTTGATTTATACGGTGTATCTGATACTACTAAACATTCAAATATCCATTTTTCAAGTTCTTCCGATAATGGGATAAGCTGGACTCCTGCAATCAGGCTGAATGAGATCAGTGGTAACTGTGTTGACAGCGATAGCACAGTTGAGGGAGCAGTCCCGGCAGTTGGACCCGAAGGAGAAATCTACACAAGTTGGGCCGGACCTGCCGGTATAGTGTTTGACCGTTCACTTGATGGTGGTATTACGTGGTTGGATCATGATATCACGGTTAGTGATATGCCTGGTGGTTGGGACTTCCAGGTTCCCGGCATTTTCAGGGTGAATGGAATGCCTGTTACCTGCTGCGACCTTAGCAAGGGCCCTCACAACGGAACGATATACATCAATTGGAGCGACCAGCGGAATGGTACTTTCGATACAGATATATGGTTGTCCAAATCAACAGATGGAGGGAACACCTGGAGCCCACCACTCAGGGTGAATAATGATCCACCGGGAAAGCAACAGTTTTTTAACTGGATGACAATAGACCAGTCAACTGGATATATCTGGATAGTTTTCTATGACAGGAGAAATTATAATGATAACCGGACTGATGTTTTCCTGGCATGTTCTACGGATGGAGGAAATACATTCTCCAATTTTAAGGTGAGTGAAACGCCTTTCCTTCCAAGCCAGACTGTATTTTTTGGTGATTACACCTGCATTACAGCTCATAACAACAAGATTCGCCCTATCTGGACCCGCCTGGATGATCTGGACCTCTCTATTTATACCGCAATTGTTGATACGTTATTGCTGAGTTCTCAGGTTGAGGAAGCTATCCCCTTCGCAGTTGAGCAGAATTATCCTAACCCTTTCCATGAAAGTACCATCTTCTCTTTCAAACTTCGTAATTCAGGCAACATCACACTCACGGTAAATGATATTTTTGGAAAAACGGTTGCCCTTATTATCGACAATAAATGGATGGAAAGAGGAAAATATGTTAAATCCTTTAATCCTGCTGTACAGAACCTTCCATCAGGCGTGTATTATTTCTCTTTGAAGGGAAATGGTATTAACAGGCAACGAAAGATGATCTACCAGAAGTAATTTGATCCTCCCCCAATTTTAGAGAATAAGTGGCTAATTATAATGAATCTTAATCAAAATGTGATCCGTCTGCTGACGGATTTGAGTTTAGTTTCAGCTATGCCGTGCAGTATAAGTTGTCCGTCAGTTGACCGATCGCAAAATTAAATAGCCTTGGTGTATCAGCTAGCTCAAAGCAAATTTTGAGTAGATTTACCGACTTTTTTCAACCCATTTGACTTTTATGAATTCCTCTGTTACCCCGCTGGTCGAAGATATCCGGAAACATCTTTCAGGTTACCAGCCTGAAGAATTCAATCTAATATCCCTGGCTCGCGACCTAAACCAGCCATTAGAGAAACTAATTGAATCTTTTGGCAATGAAGCAGGTTTAGTAGAGGAAATCCTGGATTATGAGCAAAAAAGTCTTGAATCCATCTTCGTGAACATGGATATGGGGAATGGCAATGCCATTGATGGTTTATTACTTGTCAGTAAAAAGATCAGCCAGAAATTCAGCGATATCCTGCCCGCCATTTCCTTCGACCTCAGGAAATACTACCCGGAAATCAGGCAATCCTTTGTCGACAAGAGGATAAATTTTGTAAACGATAAAATCCGGAAAAATATTGAACAAGGTATCCACCAGGGGCTTTATCGCGAAGACCTCAGCCCGGAACTGGTTTCCCGTATCTATATAAGCCGCCTCATTGACTTGCATAACCCAGATTTCTTCCCTAATGATGAGATTTCATTCAGCACTCTCTTCGATGTGATGTTCGACACATTTATAAGAGGGATCAGCACGACAGAAGGAATCAGGTTCTATGAGAAAAAGGTAAAATGCATGAAATTCTGAACCTATTTCTGCAATTTCATCTCATTTAACAGGTAACCTGCTCCCGCAAACTTATCGATTACAAAAAGGACATAACGGATATCAACACATATAGTACGTTGAAGATTTTCGTCGTACTTGATATCAGAACTCATAGATTCGGAATTACCGTCGAATGCAAGCCCAATCAGTTCGCCATTGGCATTCAATACCGGGCTTCCGGAATTACCGCCTGTTATATCATGGGTGGTAAGGAAACATACTGGTAAAACCCCGTTTTCAGCATAATCGCCGAAATCCTTCGAAGCAAGAAGATTCTCCAGCTTTTTGGGAACGGTAAACTCCGGGTTTGATGGATCATCCTTTTCTAAAATTCCCTTATAGGTTGTTCGATAGTCAAAACTAACGGCATCTGCAGCTTCATATGGTTTAACCTGTCCATAAGTAAGACGCAATGTACTGTTTGCATCGGGATAATACTTCATCCCGGGATCCATTTCCTTGAGTCCGGCGATATATTTCCGCCTTGCAATATTAAAGCGGTCTTCATAACCCATTTGAATTACTCTCACAAGGATATAAGAAGCCAGGAATGAATTGGAAGCCATAAAGGCTGGATCTTTCTGTAATTTCTTAGCCCTGGGATGATCAAGGAATGAATTGAATTTCTCCTTCGAAGCAAGAATTGACTTTTTATAAAGATAGTCTGCATACTTACCAAAATCCCCTTTGAATTTCCTGTCAACAAGTTTAAAAGTTTCAGGATAGTATTGTTCAGGCAGGTTCTTCTTGTATAATTCCATCATCTTCTCAAGGATCTGTTTATCTACTTCAGGATTATAATCCTTGTAAAACTCTTCCGCCCTTTGCCTGTAGTCAGCGACAGTAGCAGAAAAATCACCCTTCTCTTCAAGTACACTGGCAAGTTCATTCGCCTTATAGGCAAACAGAAGGACTTTTGCTCCCATCAGCATTTCCTGGAGGTAGGTTTCTGCAACATCCGATTTATCTTCTTCCTTGGTTTTGTAGATATCGGCAAATTCACTGATCACGGTTCCATATTTATCAGCCCTGTCCTGGTTTTGCCTGGCCCAGGCTTCAAAAGCATCCTCCTGCTTCTTCTTATCATCAAATACTTTCAAACGCGTCAATGCCTTAGTTTCCTGGATAGATTTCTTCTGAAAATTAGCCAGGTAAGCATAATCACTTGCATAGGAAATCCGCAAAGCGTCACTTTTATCCATAAAGGACTTGATGATATCCATCTTTGCTGTTTTCAAGAGTATATCCGCAGGATTTGTAAGATTGATCTTTTCCTGGATACCGTAAGAAGTCAGGTACCGGTCCGTAGATCCCGGGTAGCCCATAATTATTGAGAAATCGCCTTCTTTAACTCCAGCCATTGAGATAGGCAGGAAATACTTACCATGATATGGAATATTTTCTTTGGAATATTCAGATGGATTTCCATCGGCTCCAGAATATACCCTAAGAATACAAAAGTCACCGGTATGCCGGGGCCACATCCAGTTATCCGTTTCACCACCGAATTTTCCGATCCCGGATGCTGGTGCTCCTACAAGGCGGATATCTCTATAAGTCTGGTAGACAAACAGGTAATACTCATTTCCCGCAAACATGCTTTCCACGCTTGCTTCAAGTTGAGTGTTACCTTCTACTTCCTTTGTAAGGCTGTCAATGGCATGTTCAATTATCTTGTTCCGGTCTTCCTCTTTCATTGTTTCATTAACACCCGACAACACTGTTGAAGTAACATCTTCCATCCTTACAAGGAAAGATACTGTTTTGCCAGGAATGGGCAGTTCCTCTTCTGGTCGCATGGCCCAATACCCATCAGTAAGGTAATCGTGGTCCACCGTGCTTTGTCCAGCAATAGCCTCATAACCGCAATGGTGATTGGTGATCAGCAGGCCTTTCCCGGATATAATTGACCCGGAGCATCCACCATGGTCCAGGGCAACAATTGCATCTTTGATACAAGCCTGGTTTACACTGTATATCTGGTCAGCAGTAAGTTTGCATCCCATTTTCTGCATATCGGCAATGTTGAATCTGCTGATAAGCATGGGGAGCCACATTCCTTCATCAGCGAAAAGATTGGAAACAGATAATAAAACAAACGCTAACAGGATAGCCAATACTTTGTTCTTCATGGGATTATGAATTAAATGAAAGATTATTTCCGGGAGATTAAATTATCGAATTTTCGTTGATTAGGCTCCAACAAAAAATAGTCCTGCTATTCAACAAAATAACAGAACGATAACTGGTTCATTTTATTCTATTTAAATGATTTATACGGAATCCTCAGAATACAGAAACTCTACAATCAATGTTGACCAATAATTCAGTAACAAATGGAACGCAGATGACGCGGATCCGCCAGCTGACGGACGCGAAGGATCACGGATTTAATTGCTCTTTCTAAACTAATTACGAATAACTATTTACCAATAACCTAAGCCTTCGAAGCACGCTTCCGCTCATGTTCCTTCAGAAGGATCTTCCTAAGACGCATTGATTTGGGAGTGATTTCCACCATTTCATCAACCTGGATATATTCCAGTGCTTCTTCCAATGAGAACTTTACAACAGGTGCCATACGGACTGCCTCGTCCTTGGCGGTGGTGCGGAAGTTGGTCATCTGTTTTGCTTTTACGATATTCACACCAAGGTCATTATCCCTTGTGTTTTCACCTACAATCTGACCCTCATAAATATCTTCGAATGGTTCAATGAAAAATCTTCCGCGATCAGCTAGTTTATCAATGGAATAGGCTGTTGCCATACCTGTTTCAATTGAAACAAGAACTCCTACGAGACGTTGAGGCAAAGAACCTTTCCAGGGTTCGAAGGCTTTGAAGCGATGTGCAACAATGGCTTCTCCGGCTGTAGCTGTCATAACTGCATTTCTCAGGCCGATAATACCACGTGAAGGGATGTAGAATTCCATATGCTGAAGGTCTCCCTTAGGATTGATTGAGACAAGTTCTCCCCTTCTCTGGGTGACAAGTTCAATTGCCTTTCCTGCCACGCTTTCCGGAACATCAATAATCAATGATTCAACTGGTTCATGCTTTTCACCGTCAATTTCCTTGACAATGATCTGTGGTTGTCCAACCTGCAACTCATATCCTTCGCGACGCATGGTTTCAATAAGAATGCTCAGGTGGAGTATCCCGCGGCCAAATACCAGGAACTGGTCAGGTGAACCGGTTTCTTCAACACGCAGCGCCAGGTTCTTTTCTGTTTCCTTCATCAGCCTTTCGCTGAGGTGTCGCGAGGTAACAAATTTTCCTTCCTTCCCGAAGAACGGTGAATTATTGATCGTGAAGAGCATACTCATGGTAGGCTCGTCAATATGGATATCAGGAAGTGCTTCAGGGTTTTCAGGATCAGCGATCGTATCTCCAATCTCAAAGCCATCCAGCCCGACAACAGCACAAATATCACCTGAGTGGACCGAATCAGCCTTCAAACGGCCTAATCCCTGGAAAGTATATAACTCTTTCACCCTTGATTTGACCATTGAGCCATCCCTTTTCATAAGGTTGACAAACATTCCTGCCTTGATCTCTCCACGTGATACCCTGCCAATGGCAATGCGTCCAACATAGGAACTATAATCGAGCGATGTAATCTGCATCTGAAGTGCGCCTTCAGGCTCAGGAGCTTCTGGTATATACTGAAGGATGGCATCCAGCAAAGCTGTAATATCTTCGGTTTGCTTGGTCCAATCAGTACTCATCCAACCGTTTTTCCCGGATCCATAAATGGTTGGGAAATTAAGTTGATCCTCAGTAGCCTCAAGATTGAAAAAAAGCTCAAATACATGTTCTTCAACCTCATCGGGCCGGCAGTTCTCTTTATCAACTTTGTTGATAACAACAATGGGCTTCAATCCCAATGACAATGCTTTTTGGGTAACAAAGCGGGTTTGCGGCATGGGGCCTTCAAAAGCGTCAACAAGCAATAGTACGCCGTCAGCCATTTTAAGCACACGTTCCACTTCCCCGCCAAAGTCGGCGTGGCCAGGGGTATCAATAATATTGATCTTTACCCCTTTGTACTCTACTGAAACATTCTTGGATGTAATGGTAATACCTCTTTCACGTTCCAGGTCATTACTGTCAAGGATAAGGTCACCTGTTTCCTCGTTATCACGGAAAAGCTTACAAGCATGTAAAATCTTGTCGACTAGCGTAGTTTTTCCATGGTCAACATGGGCGATGATGGCAATATTTCGGATACTTTGCATAATAGCTTTTCAGTGTTTGCGGACAATAATGTACATGTAAATTAACATGCAAATGAGGAAGAAGGTTCGGTAATAGTTTGAATATCAGTAAAAAGAATTAACCATCTACCTCCGGGAAACAGGGGTGCAAAGGTAGGGTTTTAAAACTTAATCTTAATAAAAATGCAATTCTAATTTGGCTTAAGCTCACTCCAATTGGATTTCATGCGCACTTATAACTCAGGAATACGTTGATTGACAGCATATGTAGAATCTTAAATATTTATTGTTGTTTATCAAATTTCAAAACTGAATAAGGCCTGTTCCGGGGTAGAACAGGCCTTAACAATCGCTCCTGAGATAAGAATCAGGTGTCAAATTATGAAAAACTATGGCATTGTTGGTGCTTTTTTTGCATCCTCTGGTACATCCGCTGTCAGGGTTTTCATAAAGGTCGCCATATCTGAAGCCTGTTCGGGAGTTATATCTTTCCCGAGTTCCAACTTGGCCATAATAGTGATGGCTTTGTCCAATTCCTTAACACTACCATCGTGGAAATAAGGATAGGTTTTCTCAATATTCCTAAGCGAAGGAACTTTGAACATATACTTATCTGCCTCGTTCTTGGTGACTTCCATTTTTCCCTTATCATCTTTGACACTCCCGGTCAAAGATTTATAATCCGTGCCAATCAGCGGGAACTTCTGGAACATGGTAGCACCTAGCAATGCTCCGGTATGGCAGGCGATACAGCCGGTTGTAATAAATGTATGCAATCCCTTCTTTTCCTGGTCATTTAAAGCGGTGGCATCTCCATCCAGGTATTTGTCAAATTTCCCTGGAGTTAGCAAGGTGCGTTCATAGGCAGCAATAGCCTTTTTCATATTATCAAAAGTTATGGGATCCTTGTCCTTAGGATAGGCAGAGGCAAACATCTTTTTGTAACCTTCCGACTTCGACAGTCGGGCAATAACTTCTTTCTCAGCGGGCATGTTCATCTCTGCCGGGTTCATAACCGGCCCGCCAGCCTGTTCTTCAACGTTTTTCATCCTTCCATCCCAGAACTGGAGGAAATGCAGCGCTGCATTGAATGTTGTCGGGCTGTTCCTGTTCCCGTTTTTACCTAAATCTCCTTTGCTGGTTGAATTATTGTCAACACCGAAAGATGCAACATTATGACAGGTATTGCAACTTTGTGTGTTGTGCATCGACAAACGGTTGTCGAAATAAAGCGTTTTCCCGAGAGCAACTTTCTCAGGTGTGACCAGGTTTTCGGGATTTACAGCCTCTTTAGGCAAAGCCTGGAAGTAATTCTTAGCCATGGTGAGAACCGAATCATCCTTCGGCTGGTTGGCATTCTGACTCTGCTGATTATTCTTGCATGCCACAAGGGCAACAAGAACAGCCATAACGGCAATAATTGAAATTTTTTTCATCCTTAAAGATTTATAAGATTAAGGCCGGAAGGAACTCGCATGAAAGTTTTTACATCCGTTTTTTCCCCGCCAAAGCGGCATGCTGATTTCAAGATTAAACGATTAAGATGGATCAAAGGTAGGGAAGAATGAATGAGAACAATTTTAATCATGATGTAATTTTACGAACATTCAGTTGCAAATTTCTTCACCTCTTATAGTCATTTTTTAAGGATTTTTAGTAGATTCACAGTTCGAACAAAGCCATATATTTGCATCAAAAGATATCAGCTATGACCAAAGGCCCTATTTCACAGTTCATGCAACATCATTACAGGCATTTTAATGCTGCTACTGTAGTGGATGCTGCTCAAGCCTATGAAACGCACCTGAAGGAAGGTGGTAAAATGATGATTACCCTTGCAGGGGCTATGAGCACTGCGGAACTTGGAGTTTCACTGGCTGAAATGATTCGCCAGGATAAAGTTCAGATCATTACCTGTACAGGGGCAAACCTCGAAGAGGACATCATGAACCTGGTTGCTCATTCGCATTATCGCCGGGTTCCTAATTACCGCGACCTTACTCCGGAACAGGAATTCGAACTCCTGGAAAAAGGGCTTAACAGGGTAACTGATACCTGCATTCCCGAGGAAGAAGCTTTCCGAAGGATACAGCACCATATCGAGATCATATGGAAAGATGCAAATGCCCGTGGTGAACGCCACTTCCCACATGAATTCATGTACAAGCTTTTAAAAAGCAGGGTCATGGAACCAGATTATGAAATTGATCCCAAATATTCCTGGATGCTTGCTGCGGCAGAAAAAAACCTGCCAATTATTGTTCCCGGCTGGGAAGACAGCACAATGGGCAACATCTTCGCATCTTATTGTATTAAAGGTGAGATGAAACCCACAACCGTTAAGGGAGGTATAGAATACATGATGTGGCTTTCTGACTGGTATCGTAAAAATTCAGGCGGAAAGGGCGTTGGGTTCTTCCAGATTGGTGGTGGTATCGCCGGCGATTTCCCGATTTGTGTTGTCCCGATGATGTACCAGGATCTTGAATGGCATGATGTTCCTTTCTGGAGCTATTTCTGCCAGATATCCGATTCTACAACATCCTACGGTTCTTATTCCGGGGCTGTCCCCAATGAAAAGATCACCTGGGGTAAATTGGATATCCACACACCCAAATTCATCATCGAAAGCGATGCAACCATCGTCGCACCCCTGATCTTCGCCTGGTTGTTGGATTGGTAATTTTCTTGACGATTAATCATTGCACCTTATACAGATCAGTGCCTTTCTGCGTAATCAGCGTCTAACCTTTCGCCTAATCAGCGCTTTTCAGTGTAATCCCTGTCTGCCCTGTCTGCCGACAGGCAGGCGATCAGCCAGATGCGTCTGCTCTTTTTCATGCATGAGATTTTATCCTGGATAAGACCAGTAATTCAATGCTTTTCAGCGCAATCCATGTCTGCCCTGTCTGCCGACAGGCAGACGATCAGGCAGAAGCGTCTGCTTTTCCTGTCTTCACTATTTTATTCCCGTTATATACTTATATGTCAATAACGTATAAATTAATTTAGACGCTAAGAAATCTGGCGACCTGTTTTCTTTTCCAGGTTTGAGTTCTACAACATCAAAACCTACAATATTTACCTTCTCAGAAACCGCCTTTAGGATATCCAGTACCTGGTACCAGAGTAATCCACCAGGTTCAGGAGTACCGGTAGATGGCATGATAGATGGATCGAATACATCCAGGTCGATGGTGATATACACATTCCTTGTAAGTTTATTCAGGAACTCAAACATCCAGGTCCGCTGCTCGTGAATATGTGAAGCATAGAATACCCGGTCCGGCTGAATATCTTCCCTCTCTTCAACACTCATACTACGAATTCCAACCTGGACTACAGGAGCCACTTCCTTTGCCCGCGCCATAACACAGGCATGATTATTCTTCGAGCCTTCATACTCCTGCCGCATATCCGCATGTGCATCCAACTGAAGAATGGTAAGATCATTGAAATTAGCAGCCATTGCTTTTATAGCACCAATACTTACAGAATGCTCCCCCCCAATTACGATGGGAAATTTCTTTTTTTTCAGTAACTCTTTTACCCTTTCATTTACAGCTTCCACCATGGCTTCAGGCGAACTGTTCTCAGTAACGGACGACATAGTATGTATTCCAACTTTGTGAACCTCACTGTCCGTTTCAACATCATAAACTTCCATATTGGCTGAAGCCTCCAGCAAAGCCTGCGGGCCTTTATCGGCACCTTTTAGCCAAGTACTTGTACCATCATAAGGAACAGGGACAATTACAACTTTTGAATTCTCAAAATCTGTATACTTCTTGGGTAAATCTCCATATTGCTTCATGCAATCCTATATTAAGGTTGTAATGAATAAAATCTTACAGTTGCTAAATTACGATAATTCCCGGATACTGAACGAAGGCGGAGCGCAAAGAGCGCAGAGGAAAAGGAGGGTCATTCAATGGTCACTCGGTGGTCATACAATGGTCACTCAATGGTCACTCGGTGGTCATACAATTGTCACTCGGTGGTCATACAATGGTCATACGATGGTCATTCAATAGTCATTCAATTGTTTAACTACATCAAATCAACCGAATGACTATCGAATCACTATCGAATGACTACTGAATGACAACGAATGATCCGTCAGCTGACGGAAATGACTACTGGATGACAACGAATGACAACTGATTGACCCCTTCTTGCAATAAGTCCCTCGCCCTATGCGCTATGCCCTAAGCCCTAGTACCCTAGTATCTTCAGCATACTCTTGTGGCTCTGCTCCTTGGCAAAAAGCTTGGTGAAATACTCACCATCTTCATCAAGATCGATGATGATATGCTTTGGTGCCGGGATCAGGCAATGCTGTATGCCTCCGTATCCTGCGAGAGAATCCTGGTATGCACCTGTATGGAATAATCCGATATAAAGAGGTTCATCATCCTCCAACTTCGGGAGAAATATCGCATTGGTATGCGCTTCAGCATTGTAATAATCCTCGCTGTCGCAGGTAAGTCCGCCAAGAAACACCCTTTCATATTCCTTGTCCCAATGGTTAACAGCAAGCAGGATAAATTTCTGGTTAATAGCCCAGGTATCCGGCAAAGTAGTAATGAAAGAACTATCAATCATGTTCCATACCTCCCGGTCATTCTGACGCTTCTGGTCAATGATGGAGAACAGGATAGCCCCGCTCTCACCAACAGTGAATGATCCGAACTCGGTGAAGATGTCTGGCTCAGGTGTACCGTTGCGCTCGCATATGCTTTTAATCTGTGCAATGATCTCTTCCGCCATGTATTCATAATCATAGTCGAAGTTAAGGGAATTCTTAATAGGGAAGCCTCCGCCAATGTTCAATGCAGTCAGTTGAGGACAAACAGCCTTCAGTTCACAATAAACATTGACACACTTCGACAATTCATTCCAGTAATAGGCAGAGTCGCGAATACCGGTATTGATGAAGAAATGCAGCATTTTCAGTTCAAACTTCGGGTTATTCTTTATCTCTTCTTCATAATAGGGAACGATGTCGTTATACCGGATTCCCAGGCGGGATGTATAGAAGTCGAACTTGGGCTCTTCCTCCGACGCAATCCTGATCCCGATGCGAATCTTCTTCGTAATGTTGCGGTCATATTCATCCAGCTCGAACTTATTATCGAGGATGGGAATAACATTCTCAAATCCCTCTTCGATAAGGTTGCAAATACCCTCAATGTATAAGGGACGCTTAAATCCATTGCAGACAATGAAAGTACTTTTCGACAATTTCCCGGCTTCGAAAAGGTTTTCAATAATAGGAATATCAAATGCTGAAGAGGTCTCAATATGTACTTCGTTCTTTAATGCTTCTTCAAGAACAAAGGAGAAATGGGAGCTCTTGGTACAATAGCAATATTGGTAAGCCCCTTTGTACGAAGCCTTTGCCATAGCCACATTGAATAATCGTTTGGCTTTCTGGATCTGCTTGCCAATCTTGGGAAGATATGTTATTCTCAAGGGCGTACCGTACTGCTTGATCACCTCCATTAATGGAAGGTTGTTGAAAAGCAGTTCACCTTCTTCAACTTTGAATTCCTCATTTGGGAAGTCAAAGGTTTGCCCGATCAGGTCAAGGTATTTATTCTTCATGGCTTGCTACAGATTGAACAAACAAAATTAAGTAAATCAAAACGGATATTGCATTTTTTTTCATTCCAATTAAGTTGGATTGCTATTTATATAATAATGTAACTAAATTGGATAGTGCTTAAACTATTTTTATTTGACAATGATTGTTGCTTAGCTTGATGGATGCGGGAGTTAAAGTTGATATTCCAAAAGCAACTATTATACTTTTGGTACAGACATTAAGGCAGTAAGGTCAGCAAATGAATTGAAATTGCCACGAATTCAGGAATATCAGACCTGCTCAGCCAATGGAAAACACAAAATGGGTCGAATGTCGGTTGTAATTCAACTTGTTATTACCTTTGATGCAGATACTTATTTCTATGCGTTTTAATCTTTTATTAATAGCTGCGGGATCTCTGGCATTGCTGATTTCCTGCAATTCCTCAAAGCAGAAACCTGCTGTAAGCACTTCAACGGAAAAAGAAATCACTGTAACAGCAGCTGCATTTAACGCAGATACTGCCTTTGCATTCGTTAAGAAGCAGGCAGCTTTTGGCCCCCGTGTTCCAAACTCCCCGCAACATAAGGAATGTGCAAAATGGCTGGAAACAACCATGCGCAAGTATACAAAAGATGTGGTAGTTCAGTCGTTCCAGATGAAAACATACAACGGAATAACGCTCAACCTGAAGAATATCATAGGTATTTTTAACCCGGATGCAAAGGATCGTATCCTGCTTTGCTCCCACTGGGATTCACGCCCTTACGCAGACAATGACCCGGATGTATCAAAACATCGCACACCGGTTGATGGTGTTAATGATGGAGCCAGCGGAATCGGAATCTTGCTTGAGGCTGCAAGACAGTTGAGCATAAAAGCTCCTGCAGTTGGAGTCGACCTCATTTTACTTGATGGAGAAGATTACGGTGCTCCCCAGGATGAAAAGAATTCCGGGACAGAAGATGATTGGGCTCTTGGATCACAATATTGGTCAAAGAATCCGCATAAAGCTGGTTATACCGCTAAATTCGGAATCCTGTTGGACATGGTTGGTGCTGAAAATGCAACTTTCCGCCTTGAAGCCTCTTCCATGTATTATGCTCCTGACATTATGAATAAAGTATGGAGGGTAGCTGCCAGCATAGGATACAGCAGTTACTTCCTGGCAGAGAACAGCAATGGCGTTACAGACGACCATGTTTACATCAATGAGGTCAGGAAGGTTCCAACCATCGACATTATCCAGAACGACCCCTCAACGGAGAGTGGTTTCTATAAATATTGGCATACCGTAAACGACAATCTTGCCGGAATCGATAAACAAACCTTACGGGCTGTTGGGGAAACCATCCTGACTACTGTATACCAGGAGAAATAGGGCTAATCCGATTTGATAAAGAATATTTCTTCCCCATCATGCCAAATACTCATTCATCATGAAACAGGTAATATTTACTGCAACTATATTGTTCTCATTATTCACTGGTCCTGTAATTTCACAGAATTCAGCGAACCGCTGGGAAAAATGGGAATACCTGGTTGGAGAATGGAAAGGGGAAGGAACAGGAAAGCCTGGTGAAGGAATAGGGACATTCAGCATAAATAAAGACCTTTCCGATAAGATACTGGTAAAGAAAGGGCATACTGAATTTCCTCCAATAGGACTGGAAGCTGGCTATAATCATGATGATCTGATGATTGTATCACTTGATTTCAATGGGAATCCCAATCAATCGATCTACTTCGACAATGAGGGACACACGATCCATTATGCGATTGTCTATACTGAAAATGAAATAGTTTTCACCAGTGAAGCGATTCCTAATCTCCCAAGGTTCCAGTTGAAGTATCAGAAACTGGGTGAGAAAAAAGTAAACATAATTTTTGCCATAGCATCTCCTCAATCACCTGAAGAATTCAAGACCTATATTGAGGGAAAAAGCAACAAAATTGAATAGCGTTTACTTATAATCCATTACCTCAATCTTCCTATAAATTTGCATAATTGATTAGCGTTTCAATGAAAGCCATTCGTGCATTCGTGGCATAATAATTACTTCCATATACCTTGAAATCCTGCATTGCAGAACAAGTGAACCATTTCCTAAAATTAGTCTCATAAGGTTGAAGAAAAAAGATCAGTAATTCTTGAGTAGTGAATCTCAGAAGCTTCCTCATTGTAAGTTCCCATGTCCCGAATGGCAAAGCCATGTAATGCACCTTCGTATACCTCCATCCTGGATGCAACCAGGGATTCTTCGAATGCTCTTTCCAAAACAGCATGCTGTTCTTCCGTAAAACTTCGGTCATTAACAGCAATCCCAACATATACTTTCCCTTTGATTGCCGAGACATTTTTGTGAGGACTATCCTCCTGATCTGTAACCAGGCCCCCACCATGAATAGAAGCTGCAGCCTTAACCAGTTCAGGGAAGTATGAGGCAGCTGCCAGAGCAAATTTCCCACCCATACAATAACCAAGTACACCTATCCGACTAAGATCCAGCCCCGGTTCATTTGACAGAGCAGCTAATAGCTTCCTGGTATCTGATATAACACTTTCAATCTTCAGTGACTGGATCATACCCATGACGCGCCCCCGCTCTCCAGGCTCAACAAATGCTGTTTTGGGATCAAAAGGAGCATAATCCCCGAAGCGGTAATACAAATTTGGAATTACAACTGACAACCCAATAGCATTAAGCCGCTCAGCCACTTCAAATAGAGAAGCCCTCGGCCCGAAAGCATCCATATATAATATAACCAATGGTGATGCAGAATCAGTCTTAGTTTTGAATAGAAAAGCCTCAACTGTTCCATCAGCTGTCTTGAACGAGATCTTATCCATTTTCTTTAGAAATAATACCAGTTTCAGGCAAGAGTATAACCATTTCAAGACTCAAACAACAACACACTAACCTATGTTGTTATCTATTGTCCGCCTAAAGCGGATTGTGTTTCAACATTTGACATTCTCAACAGTTTATCATCTTAAAATTCGTAACCGAATCTCTTAAGCTTCAGCTCATCCTGTCTCCAGTCATCACTAACCTTAACACTCAGTTCAAGATAAACCTTAGCCCCAATGAATGCTTCAATATCCTTCCTTGCAGAAGTCCCCAGCCGTTTAATTGCAGCTCCCTGGTGGCCAAGGATGATTGCCTTTTGCGTTTCCCTTTCCACGTAGATCATTGCCGTGATCACCGTGATCTTTGGCGTTTCCTTGAACGACTCCACAACAACTTCAGCTGAATAGGGCACTTCCTTCTGAAATTGCAGGAAGATCTTTTCACGGATCATTTCCGAAATAAAGAAACGAAGAGGGCGGTCAGAAAGTTCATCATCCTTTGGAAAATAAGGCGGGCTTTCAGGCAGCAGGTTGATCACCTCCCCTATTATCTTATCGACATTGAAGTTCAATTTAGCAGACGTTGGAATGATGAGTGCATCCGGCAATTTAAGTTGCCAGCCAGCTATTTTTGACTGCACCTCTTCCGGTGATACCAGGTCAACTTTATTGATCACAAAGATCAGCGGCTTCCCCGATTTCCGGATCTTCTCAACAACCTCCTCATCGAAATCATTCTCCCCGACTTCTGTCAGGTAAATAAAGATATCCGCATCCTGCAAAGCCGATTGCACGAACTTCATCATCGATTCATGCAACTTATAATGAGGCTTCACGATCCCTGGCGTATCCGAATAGACGATCTGGTAATCCTCACCGTTCACAATCCCCAGTATGCGGTGCCGGGTTGTCTGCGCCTTGGGAGTAATGATTGACAATTTCTCTCCCGTAAGGATATTCATCAGGGTGGATTTCCCCACGTTGGGGTGACCGATTATATTTACGAAGCCGGATTTGTGTGACACGTGTATCGGGGTTTGGGGTGAAGGGTGAAAGGCGAAGCGCAAAGGGCGGAGCGCATAGGGCGAAGGGCTTAGAGCTTAGCGCATGGCTTTAATCTTCTGGTTATCTGAATTGGTCGGGCTAAACTACCATGTGATTATTGCTTATCGCTTGATATAACAGGCAAAGCTATGAAAATATGAGGGCGATCCAACCAGGGACGTCAAAATGGAAAGGCCTGATAATTTACATAAAGTGATGCTTGCTGCAATTAGGCCAAGGAATGCAGGCTACTAAAAATTAGATCGTATTAGGTCCTATGTAATTGAATCGTATACTTATGACAAAAAGAAACTTTCCATGCAGGCAATCTGAATGGAGAACCAACTTTAAATATAGAATGAACAATAATATTATTAAGTGGTTCTTATCAGTTATTCCTAAGCTATGAAATATGAAATCAATTATTTTAAATCTATTCTTATCAGTTTTATTTATTATAACCTCTCTTTCAACTTATTCCCAGGTTGGAATTAATTCAGATGGCAGTGTTCCTGAAAATTCAGCAATGTTGGATATCAAATCAACAAGCAAAGGATTATTACCTCCCAGGATGACCATGGCTCAGCGTAATGCCATTGTAAATCCGGCTGCAGGACTGATCATCTGGTGCAGCGATTGTAGCGGATTACAAATCTTCAATGGATTTACCTGGCAAACTCTTATAGTTGCTGGCGCTCCAGTCATAACTACCTCAACAGTAAGTCCCAGTTATTTTTCGGCGCTATGCGGTGGAACCATAACTGAAAATGGAGGTGCCCCAATAACACAACGTGGGGTGTGTTGGAGAACCTCATCAAATCCTACAATTAACGACAATCTTACTTTTGACAGTATCGGCTCTGGTAATTTTAGTAGCAGGTTAAACGGATTATCATTCGATTCAATATATCATGTGAGGGCCTATGCCATTAATAGTACTGGTGTTGCATATGGAAATGAAGTGCTTTTTACAACTCTTCCTTATACCTGCGGTTCTCCTTTTACAGTTTATCATACAGCTGGAAGCGTTGCTCCAGTCACCAAAACTGTTACCTATAATACAATTACAAATATTCCCGGGGAATCATCCAAATGCTGGATTACCAGAAACCTGGGTGCCAGTCAACAAGCAACTGCACTAACAGATGCTACTGAAGCTTCTGCAGGATGGTATTGGCAGTTTAATCGTAAGCAAGGATTTCAGCAGGATGGAACATCATTAACCCCTGCTATCGCCTGGATAAGTCCCATCAGTGAAAACTCAGATTGGAATCCAGTTATTGATCCATGTGCTCTGCAACTTGGAGGTGGATGGCGTATCCCCACGAATACTGAATGGTTTAATGTTGATGCTGCCGGCGGAGGGAACTGGTCAAACTGGAATGGGCCGTGGAACTCTGCATTAAAATTACATGCTGCAGGAAATTTAGAGGGAGGTACAGGGTCACTTCAATATAGGGGCTCACATGGAGTTTATTGGAGCAATGTACAATCCAGTTCCCTTCAAGCATGGAATCTATATTTCGATAGTGGCTTCAGTTTTCTCAACAGTGCTGATAAATCTTATGGCTTCACTGTTCGTTGCCTTAGAAATTAACAACCTAAACCCGATTATATAATTTCCCTTTAATTGAAAGGGATAGTTTATAAAATTACAAGTATAATGCTCCTGAGCAAACCCAGTATCCTTTTCAGCAGAATGGCAGGATGAAATCAACCAAAGCCAGGTGCAATAAGTGAATTAAAAATACAATATAAGTCATGAAACCAGCAATACAAAATCCAGTCAAGTTCTATTGCTCTTCAAGCATCCTCCTTAATACCTTATAGTCGGTTTTCCCGGTTCCTAAAACTGGAATTTCATCCAATTCAATGATGCGTTTGATTTTAGCTATAGGAGCTACCCCATTCTTTAATAGATAGTTATTTGTCTCATCAAGACTGATAGGAATGGTGGTAAAAAGCACAATTTGAGCAGGTGTTGTATTGTCAGATCCTTCCACTGCAAGTACTTGTTTCTCCTGCTCACCATATTGCTCCAACAATATTTTTTCAATAAAAGGAAGGCTTATCATTTCCCCTGCAATCTTAATAAACCGCTTAAGCCTGCCTGTAATGAACAGGTATCCTTCTTCATCCAGGTATCCAAGATCCCCGGTTTTATAGTAGGATTTACCATTGATCTCTTCAAAAGGATTATTTTTTTCTTCTCCTAAATATCCATGAAATACATTCTTACCCTGCACATAAATCATTCCTGCCTGTCCGGGCAGTACCGGCTTCCCTGTCTCCAGGTCAATAATCTGGTATTCTATACCAGGAATGAATTTGCCGACACTATTCATTTTTTGCTTTTCTATCGGATTGGCTGAAAGTATTGGGGCACATTCAGTAATTCCATAGCCTTCGAGTAGTTTGGCCTCATTGGTTAAGCTGTCAAAAAGCTCCTTCACAGCCAGGGTCATAGCTTCAGCGCCAGAAATTACATATCGAACGGACTTAAAATAATATGCAGATCCCGCTGACATCAATATTTTCAGGAAGCCCGGAGTTCCAACAAGCAAATTTGATTGGGTATGTTTTAAAATTTTCAATACTTCCCTGGCATCCGTTGGGTTCGGGGTATATGCAATCCTTATTCCTGAAACCAGCGGCAAGGCGCATAATGCGGTAAATCCAAAACTGTGAAACGGGGGAAGAAATCCCAGAAAGATGGTCTTGCTTTCGATGCTAAGCATCTTGAAAACATTGTGTAGATCACTGCATATGTTCACATGCGTTAAGGGTACTGCCTTGGGCAACGCTTCGCTCCCGGATGTAAACAGGATAACAGCGGTGCTGTTGATCTGCTTGTAATCAATGAATTGTTTTGGAAATTTGGAGACAATTAATCCTTTTATTTTTGAGCTTATACCGATTTTAGGAACCTCCTTTTCCAGCAACAGTAGTTTTGATTTGATACTTTCAGGAAGTTGGTCCTCAATTTTTTTGAGAAAGCCATCGGCTGAAAGTATCACGTTGACACCTGCAGTTTCCGTGCAATGCTCCAGCACCTTTTTCCCCACAGTCCAGTTGAGCATTACAGGGATTTTCCCGGCCATGTAGGTGGCTATAATTAACAAGGTAGTACTTTGCAAGGCTGGTAACATTATTCCAACATACTGATCTTTCACCTTCTTTTTGATAAGTTCTGAGATAACAGCAGCTTTTAACAGGAATGTTTTGCGGTTGGTTGATCCCAGCATGGCATCATAAACAAAATACTCTTTCTGATTGGTGGTGAAAGTATCCAGGAATTGCCAGAGAATGTTTTTATCAGGGTCCACATGGATATACCCTTCCCTTGATAATGCCGGATCAAGATAAGAGGGTTTCAGATCAGAATTCGTAATGAATTGACCCAAAACCAGCAGGCATAAATCGCCAATGGTCTTTAGATCATTGATTTCAGGAGTAGAAAAACCCTTAAACTGGTTCTCAAGTTCAGAGACAATTTCTACAATAGTTAGTGAGTCAGCACCCAAATCCAAAACCAGGTTTGAATTGAGCGATAATTCAGCCGGAGCAACGTTTAGAATTGAAGAAACAATACTTTTTACCTTTTCTAATGTATCCTCAGGAATTGTTTCAGCATCTGTGGGCAATGCCAGGTCCTGGATTTCTTCTGCAGAACCGGAAATCCTTTCAGCTACGTTCCTTCTAAAGTCTGGCAAATAAAAAATGTGTTTCAGGAAAAGGACCTTCTCCTCACCGCGCAAGTTGTAAAAATCTTCCAGGTATGTGTTGAATGGCTTCTGCCCAAGGGTAACATTTTCTTTCGCGACAGTGGTAAGATCTTCAAATTCTATGCTGACAGCGCGTTTGGGCACAAAGAATAGCAGGTTTGCCAGTACATAAAGCATCCCTTTCAATAATTGCATGAAAAAATCCGGCGATTTCCCTGTATTGGCTTTTGAAAACATGCTTCCCCATAAGCCATTTATTCGCACACCGATAATCTGAACATCATCGGGGATCGTTCTTACAACCTGGTATGCAGATTTCTTATTGAAAATTTTTTCATAGCCTTGCCCGGCAATTTGCCCGCTTGGGTAAATCAAAATGTTTTGGTTCCGGCGCAAGCCTTTATATACTGAACGCGTTATGGATTTTAATACATGAATGTCGCGGCTGCCTGTTTCAAGATCACTGACCCGAACTGCCATTAATCGTTTAAGATACCAATTAACTAAAGGAATGTCGTAATATTTTTCCGAAACAACCGGAGTAGCTGTTGAGAACCGGTATATCTGGCTGAGTAGGATAATCGGATCCATCAGAGCCTGGTGGTTCGGTAAAAATAGTACAGGTGAATTCTTCCGAACAACTTCGGATCCATTAACTGAAACCTTGTACCTGAAACGAAGCAACAGCCTGATTATAAAAGCCAAAATCTTCGAAAAGAGAATAATGAAAGAATTTGCTTTCTTCATTTGAACATTAACTTAATAAATCAAATATAGCAAATATTAAATATGAATGATGAGAATCCGTTAAAGACAAGTATTCTCCGGTATGCATATTCAACGCTATGTCAATACAGTATCAAAAAAAATTGTTAGTTTTATAATTACATATATATATGAATAACATGAGAAAACCGGTCCTGCCAATAAACTCCCCTAAGGTTATCAATGCGTGGTGTTCCTACGATATTGCCAATTCCGCTTATATTCTGAGTGTAAATACCGTTTTATATCCAATATTCTACCAGGAAGTAACCAGGAAAGCTTTTGGGTCTGAAATGGTATCATTCCTTGGAATGCATGTTAAGAATACAGTTTTGTATGAATACGCCATTGCCCTGGGTTATTTTTTAGTCATCCTGATGACTTTATCATTATCCGGCATTGCAGACCTGGGTGGATACCGCAAGCGGTTCATGCAATTTTTTACAGCGCTTGGGTCTTTTGCTTGTATGGGATTGTTCTTTTTTAAAGGGGAGAATATCGGCCTGGGACTCGTCCTTCCGATGCTTGCTGTTCTTGGCTTTGCCGGTTCGCTGGTCTATTATAATTCGTTTTTGCCCATCATTGCTACCCCCGATCTGCACGACCGCATCAGTGCCAGGGGATTTTCATTCGGATATGCCGGGAGTATGCTGTTGCTGATCTTCAATATATTCTCATTGCAAAAATACCAGCTGTTCGGGTTTTCCGACAGTCTGGAAGCCGTGCGGTTTTCTTTCATTGAAGTAGGAATATGGTGGCTGGTCGTATCACAAATTGCTTTTTATTATTTGCGGGAAGAGCGAAAAGTCGTCCAATGGGATGTAAGCATTTTTACCCGGGGATTTCACGAGGTTTATAAGGTATTCGGCTATATCAAAAAGCACAAGGCCATGTACCGCTTTCTCCTTTCCTTTTTCTTTTTCAGCATGGGCGTTCAGACCATCATCATTGTCGCATCCCTTTTTGGCAAAGCAGAACTTGGAATTACGGATACCAAGCTGATTATGACCATCCTGATCATCCAGGTAGTAGCCATCCTGGGAGCTTATGTATTCGGAAGAGTTTCAAGCCGGTTTGGAAACCGAACCTCCTTGCTCTGGATGCTTGCTATATGGGTATTTGTGTGTTTCTCTGCTTACAATGTGCATGATGAATATCAGTTCTATGTATTATCGGCCCTGGTTGGACTTGTGATGGGAGGAATCCAGTCACAGGCTCGTTCAACCTGGTCGAAATTAATACCCTCGAACACAGCTGATACGGCTTCCTATTTTAGTTTTTACGACAGTACCGAAAAATTAGCCATAGTAATCGGTATGCTTGGTTTTGGAATAATTGAACAAGTAACCGGCAGTATGAGGAACAGCACATTGCTGTTGTCTTCATTCTTTATTATAAGTTTCCTGATTATTGCATTCACAAAGTTGAAGAAAGAGGAATCTTCGCTGGCGTAAATACTCCGGGATTATTGGATTAGGAATAAAAGTATTGAGTCTTAAAATGGGTAATAAAGTAATTCACAAGTCTTCTTTAACTCTCTATTCACCTAATCCATTGTATGCCGGAACAAAATCCAAGGTACTCTATTAACCGTGAACGAGCAGTGGGGCCAAGAAATCAAAATGGTCCGGAAAGGGTGGAACCAACATAGAAACCTTTTGTTTCCAGCGGTTTCTGGTCTAAGTATTTCATTCCCTGATTTCAAGTAAACTATTTGCCTAGCGCCCTTAACTAAGCCCACAGGACTTCGGACCTGGGCGTCATCATAGATCATCTCTACTAATAATCTACCTTTTCATTTAGAGCTGAAAGCGTGAAACTGTTTGATTTTATGGACAATGAACTATTTGCACCCTCACATTGTTATTAGATTCTCCTGGTCAGTCTTGCAACTTTTTCGATCGTCATCTCCTTACTTCCTGGCTTTTATTATCCGGTTTCTTTCTGATTAAACTGTTTTCATTTTTTTGGCGATGAGGAAAATATAAACCCAGATTCCATTATGGGGCAACTACCCTTAGCTTCAGGAACCTTCTTCATATCAATGCAGTTAGCTCTTTTGCTTATCATATCACGAAAAGCATCATGGATAAATTAATTCACTAATTCAAACTACTAACCAAAACAAACAATTATGAAAAACACAATACGTTTCGGTCACCTTTTTGCTGCTTTTGCAGTTGTTTCATTGTTAGCCACTTCATGTAAACAAACTTCCAAAGAGGAGTCCAAACCAGACCTGGCTCAATTCAGGGCTGAAATACAGGCTATTACACATTAACCAATCAATCATTGCATAAACTCCATGGCTGTTTAGGAAATATAGTTTTAGTTTATGAAGTTTTGTCTGTCAGAGACAAGAAATTGTAGCCTGATGAAAGTGTAATTAATATTGAATCAATGTATTACTAATTATGGACTAATAGACCGAAATTATTCATAATAACTTAGCGAAAATACTTTTATTAATTCAAGCATTTTTAATATGTTTGCTTATTGTCACATCTAAAAGATGCACATTTAACTATATTTATTCTTATTGGAATAAAACTCTATCTACCTCCTGATATGCGATAATTAGACTATTTATTTAAGCTTATAGTCTGATATATGGCGTTTTATCGATTTATTGGAATTTGTATGCTCAAACACCTAGAGGACGAAAAGAAAACTAATAGCTATTTAGATATAGGGGATAGGCAACTTGTTACCCTCATTCTTGAGGGGAATAATAAAGTTGTCACGAGTTTCTTTGTTCAAAAATGTAAATGGATTTTTGAATATCTCAATAAGACTCGTCTAAAAGGTCTGAATCTTCAGACAGATGATCTTGTCAATGATTTCTATCTTTTTTTACAGGAAGACAACTGGGAAAAACTCCGACAGTTCCGCTTTGAATCCAAACTGCAAACCTGGATTAACGTGGTAGCTTCAAGGTATTTTCTTAAGAAATATTCCAGAGAGTTGAAAGAAACCAGCCGAGATTGTCCTCCAATAGACAGCATCCTTTCATTTGTTTGTGAAGACGCTGATGAAAGATTAGTTCGGTCTGAAGTTCTTGAAGCGATCAGTTATTTGAATGATAAAAGGTCAAAGTTAATCTTGTTGCTGGATTTACAAGGATTTGAATCTAAAGAAATAGCAGATCAACTAGGCATAAGCACAAATAATGTTTATGTACTTAGATCAAGAGCAATAAAAAACCTTAAGAATCTGCTCAATGGATAAGATGCTAAATAACCCAATGTGCCCTGACGAAAACGAATTGGCAAAGTTTATTGAAGGCAATTTGACTGGACATCGATTGACTCGGATAAAAGAACATCTTGATTCATGCAGTCTATGTAATGATATGGTAAAACTAGCCATGGAATTTGATGTAGTGATTGAGGAACAGAATAACCTGCTCATGGAAGACCCAGCCTCTCAAAAGATTGCAGCGCTAAGTAAGCGGAATCTTTGTGTTTTACATGCTGAGATGTACATTCTTCAATTATTCAAATTCAAGGTTGACTTGATCACATTGCTGGAATTATCCGATAAATATGGTTGGCTTTCTAAGGGAGGGGTACAATTTAAGAATATTGGCAAATTGTTGGAATTCTTTGGTTTTAAAGTAGAACGAAAGACAAATGCCCTTCCAAAAGATATTAATGAAGCAATTGAACAAGGCTACAAGATTATAGTAGGTGTTGATAAAGGAGAATTATTCTTACATTCAAAACTTGAACGAATTTACGAAATCATAGAAGACTGGATTGAAAAGAGACCAGATCATGCATTAATTGTCACAGGGGTTCAAATGAAAGCAGATTCAGCTGATAGTGTAAGTGTCATCAATTTTGAAAATGAGCAGCCTGTTAACTACATAATTCCATTTTCTCAATTTATGGATGCCTGGAAGGATTCGGATAATTACATGGTAATGATAAGAGAAGGAACTATTTGAAAAACTAGTAACAGTTTCCTGGCGTCGTCAGCACACTTGTATACTGAAAAAGAATAGGTAGAATTGATTATTAGTCGTAAAAAAGCAAATTTCAGAGCATTGAGTTTGAAGTTACAGTAGAACTATTCATCCATTGTTAATGAAAACTCAGGAAGCCGTAAATGTATATCCTTTTTTTCAGAGGATAGTGAATCTATCGGCATAGTTAGTATGATTGGAGCAATAAACCAAATGACAAGATATTATGAAAAGAGACATTTTTATTAGCTATTCAAATAAGGACCGGAATATTGCTTTTGAGTTATGCACATACCTTGAAAATTACGGATTGAATTGCTGGATTGCACCGAGAGATGTTAAAGCCGGAAATAATTTTGGGGCTGAGATTGTATCTGCGATTAAATCCCAGGAAATGTTTCTATTAATATTATCCACGAATTCAAATAATTCTAAACATGTAGCCAGTGAAGTTGATTGTGCTTTCAGCAATAATAAAATCATAATCACATTTAAGATTGGCAACTTCGATATTAGCGATACCCTGGGATACTATCTGAATAGTTTGCATTGGTTAAATGCTGGTGAAAAATACCAGGATTCTTTTAATGCACTTCTGCAGAATTGCAGGAAGGTGATAATATATGATGGACCTGAAAGTAGCACTGGTACTATTCTGCATTTTGCAGATACAAAAACTATTATTCTTAAAATTGATAATAAAGAATTCAAAATTTCAAATTCTTTTGCAGAATTTCAATCACTTTTGACGGATCATCATGTTGAACTTTTTTCGTATAATAATGTGGTATATAATATTGGTGAATTAAATGACTATACATTAGGACTGCTTACAGGTACAATTAGCTATAATCAATTTCTTACACGATCCTTAATTGAAAGTACTAAAAATGACTGCCTTGCTTCTAAGCGATTTGGCGAAAAGGTTGAAAATATTAAATCCTGGGAAGAAGAAACCAGAATTAGTGATAAGGCTAAGGAAATCATTGCCTATAGTTTTGCCGGAATCATTGGAAAAGAACTGGGTAAGCTTATGGCAATCGGGAAGGAAGATTATTCAGTCGTTAAGCCGCAAAAATACGTTGAGAAATGCGTAAGTATAGTTAAACGAACGTTAGACCTGGTCAATTACGCTCTGCTGTCTATATTATGGGACTCTTCCCAGGATAAAGAAATTATTTTTAGTGAACACGAAAGAAAGGTATTAACTCAAAAATTTGATTCACCCTTCGAACCTGATATGCTGGAACAAATCGAACTTCTATATATGTTGACGGATATATTCGAGAATCCAAAAAATAATTTGCTCCTTCCTATTCCTGAACTTGAAAGAATATATAAGGCTGAGGAAGACAAAGCCTCATTGAAAAATGTTTGTCAAAAGATACATAACTTTCAGAATAAAAAATATAATGTTATAGACTGCTGGAAAGCCGAGGAGATTGTAGCAGATTTCTTTAAATATTTTAGTTTTCTGACTTCGTATCAAATGGCATCAATAAAAAAGATTGGTTACAGGCAAATCAAAAATTATAAACCAGGATTCGTTCACAGATATATTGCTTTGGGTATTGATAATAAAGCTAATGTCGATGCTGAAAAAGTTGATTACGAAGAAAATGCAACCTATAGTGATTCAGTACTGCTGTTCAAAGGAGATGATTTCAGAAAGAGCATCAATCTTTTCCCATTTATCCTGGACTATAATGCCATTACGCTGGAACAAGGATCAAAGATCTGTTTCTACAGATCATTACCAGTTGAAAGAGATACCCTGGAATATCTTTTTATAGATGATAACAACATTATTCAATTTGAAAAGAAAGGATTCCCGGATGATAACAGGAACATAAATGAACTATTGTTAAATGAAGAGAATTTGAGAATCCTCAATATTCAATGTTGTGTTGATAGATTCTTTGAAGCCAGGCGATCTATATTAAAAGAAATTGATTTTAATGACTTGTAATAATATAGTAAGAAATGCAAAAAATATATCCTTTCAAATTTCTTGATGCTTACACGCTGGATGACAGTCAATTGTTCTTTGGAAGAAACGAAGAGGTTGAAGCCTTATACAATATGGTCTTCCAATCCGATCTTTTGCTTGTATACGGGGCTTCTGGAACAGGCAAGACAAGTTTGATCCAATGTGGCCTGGCTTCAAAATTTGCAACTCATGAGTGGTTGCCTCTATTTATCAGGAGAGGAACTGACATAAATCAGTCATTCGAAAAAGTTTTGATTGAAAATGGAGGTGACATTGAATCAGACAGCCAGGATCTGGACTGGCTTGACCAGGACTGGACATCTGAGGTGGAAAATATCCAGAGCAACTTATCATCCCTGGCAAAGTTATTCCGGTCAATTTATCTGAAAAGTTTTAAACCTATTTATCTCATTTTTGATCAGTTCGAAGAATTATACATATTGGGATCTAAGCAGGAGCAACAGAAATTCTTTCAGACCATTAAAGAGATCCTACAAATCGAACAACCTGTTAAGGTTATTTTTTCTGTCAGGGAGGAGTATTTAGGTCACTTGTATGAGTTTGAGAGACGAGTTCCAGAACTGTTGCGCAAAAAGCTCAGGGTAGAATCAATGACGTTTGAAAAAATCAATGATATAATACAAGGAATTGGAAACTTAAAGCAAAGTATTGTAAAACTGGAAAATGGATGTGAGGAAGAGTTTTGTGTGAAGGTTTTTCAAAAGATCAAAGGAAGCGAAAATAAAATAAGTATAGAACTACCCTATTTGCAGGTGTTCCTTGATAAACTCTATCTCGACATTACAGGTGATGAAAAGAGGGAAACTGAAGCAGTTTTTAATGTAGAATCATTAAATAAACTTGGAGATATTGGCGACGTTCTCCAGGATTTTCTGGATGAGCAGGTTTCTTCAGCTGCCAGAGAGTTTAATTTTGAAAGAGAGGTAATTTGGAAAATTCTTTCATCGTTTGTAACCCTCGATGGGACTAAAGAGCCTTTATCAATTAATGAAATTTATAGTCGGTTGTCGGATATCAATCAATCAATAATATTTAATGCCATTCAGTACTTTGAGAACAGGAGGATTATTCGTTTTTCGGAAAAAGAGCAGATGTTTGAAATTGCCCACGATTCTCTGGCAAACCAGATAAGCACCAGGCGAAGCAATGAGGAGATTGCAGTTTTGGAAGTATCGAGACTAATCAAATACCAAAGTAATTTAAAAGACAATGCAAGAGAACTTCTGTCTGCAAAACAACTTGCATTTATTGAGCCTTATCTTACACATTTACAATTAACGATTACAGAGAAAGAACTGATTGAACAAAGTTATATCGCAGCTGAAAAAGAAAGAAAACAAACCAGGAAAAGGCACAGGCGAATTCAGATGATTTACGTAGGTGCATCTGTTATATCCCTGTTTTTTGGGATGTATGCACTCTTCCAGAAAAGGGAAGCCGATCAAAATTACCTCGAACTGCGCAAAAATAATGCTGAAAGTTATTTCAAAGAGGAAAAATTCTCGCAAGCTAAGTCAGAATATGCTGATTTGATAAATACCAGCTTAAACCAGGGAAGAAGTATCAGTAAAAAAATAGTTGAATGCGAATATTTGGACAGTGTGAAAAAAATATTTGATTCAAACATCAATAATGCCAGGATACTAAGTGCAAGTGGCAAGACCGAAGATCTCCTGAAAGCTGACAGTATATTTAATAACACCATACGACTAAATTATCCTTCCGGAATACAACGACTGACTGCCGAATTGGAGCTGCATAGAAGACAAGTAATAAAATTCTGTGATGATAACATTATTATTGCTGGTACTTTGATTAATTACAATATGAACATGGCTGCATTAGAGACCTTGCAAAATATTTTAAAGTTGCAGAAGAATAACGCTGAAGCTCATAACCTGTTAAAGAAAATAAAGAAATGAAAAAGTATATATCCTTACTTTTTGCTGTTCTGTTGTATGGCAGTTTATTCGCTCAATATAAAATTGCTTACGAAAAAGCAATCGAATTTGAAAATAAGGAAAAGTATTATGATGCTATTCAAATGTTCAATACTGCTAATACTGCGTGGGATAAACCTGCAGATAATGACTTAGCGAACCGGATCTACACTTGCACGGAAAAACTCAATAGCACATTGAATAAAGCTAAATCTGACGAAAAGGAAGCTAAAGATCTCAATGTAAAAAATATTCAGAAGATTTCAGATATTTTTAAAATTCAGGGAGATCTGGCCTGTAGTGATTATAACTGGGGAGATGCACTACTATATTATAAGCAGGCTTACGATAAGTATCCGGAAAATGCAAATATTGAGGCTAATGCAAAGAAAGCATTAGCTGGTTTTATTCCGGAAATAACAGTATTCAAGCGTTCCAACCTAATAAATGATATATTATTTAACCCTTCCGGAAAATACCTGGTTACTGCATCGGGTAAAACCATACAGGTGTTTAATATGGAAACCTTTAGTGATGAGTATATTCTCAGGGGTCATACCGGGGAGGTTACAGCTTTGGCTTTTAGTTCAGATCCTGACATATTGATGTCCTACTCAAAAGATGGGAGTATCCGGTTCTGGGATTTAAAGAATGGGATTGAAATTGGGAAATGGAGACATTATTTATACGAAGATGATGTACTAAACGAAATCGCTTTTGATATAGATCTGAACTTTTATATCATGGCTTATAGAAAGAACCTGTTTATCTATTCTTTGGACAAGAATAAAAAACTAGTCGTTATTCAGGGGCATAAAAACGATATCAGCTCATTCAGCTACAGTTCTAAGAAACATATAATCGTTTCAGCCTCGGCCAAAGAAGAGGATGGGAGTGTAAGGATCAATGATATCTCTGATATTGATAAAGAAGAAGTCCGGTTTATAAGAGCTTTTGCAAGTAAGGTTAAAGATGTGGAAATTGATGAGGGCGGACGTTATTTGGTTTATACTGCTAATATCGGTCTCGGTTCAATCGGCGTTTATGATATAACAAATAATGTTGTTACAAATATTATCAGCGACCCTGGTATTGTCGAAAAAATTGCATTAAACTCTGAGAAAAATTTGCTTTCATATATATATCATAATATAGATAATAAGTGTTATCCAATGTATTTATATGATTTAAGTAACCTGGCTGATCAGAAAAAAAGAGCGAAAATGAACAGTCACGAAACAAGGGCTGTGATCAGAAGTACATTTTCTTATGATGGAAGTATTCTGGCTTCTGCTGATGATAAAGGAGATGTTCGCATTTGGAGTATAGAGCCAAAATATGGCGATAACTATAAAATTAATCTGGAAAATGCATGCAAGTTGGGTTCGGTATTTAAAATGGATAGTTTAGGCTTTTCAGAAATGAATGAGGATAGTTTATTATATGAAAGAAAACTAAACACGCATGTTAACTGGTTACCTAAAGCCATAAAAAATCAATCTGAAGTTGATATTGAGAATGACCCTCTTTTGATGAGACATATCAGGTATGGCCGTTGGGACATGGCAAAGAAACTAATCTCTGAAACCCCTGGATGTAAAAATATAAGGAATGCAAAAGGCTACAGCCCTCTGATGTATGCAATTATTCAAAACAATTCAGATTTGATTAATTCACTGAAGAACAGATCTTTCTCAGAAGATTTTTTGTTTTTGCTTTCTTTAAATGATACAAAGTATTTTAACAGGTACCTGAATAACGGAGTTGATGTTAACTACGCTAATTCATATGGAGAAACAGCTTTACATATGGCAGCGAAAATTGGAAACCTGGAAATAGTTAAAGTACTTGTTGAAAAATATGGCGCAAACCTTAATGCATGTACTGTAAGGAATGAAACTCCATTAATGTATGCTTTAAAGAGTCAAAGTGAAGACGTGGCTTCTTATTTACTCTCAAAGGATCCGATATTAGGCAAACAGGAGGAAGTGTGGGGGTGGACAGAAATTCTGGCTGCTGCTTACAGGGGATATACTTCCATAGTTGAAGAATTAATTGAAAGAAAAGTTAATTTGAATGAGCAGGATTATACTGGGTCTTCGGCCATTTTTACAGCTGCTGAAAATGGAAATAATGAAATATTGAACCTGTTATTGGAAGCAAACGCAAAACAGGAGATTGCAAATTTCATATATGGCAGAACTCCCTTAATAATAGCTTGCATAGAGGGTAATTTCGAGGGCTGCCGATTATTATTGGAGTCAAATGCGAATGTAAATGCTTGTGATAGCTTTGGTACCAGTCCCCTGATGTTTGCAGCAATCAACGACTATATTGATATCGTCAGATTGTTGGTTACCAATGGTGCAAACATTAATCATAAAGATAGATATGAGATGACGGCATCTGATTATGCCCTTGAATTTAAAAATATTCAAATTTCAAAATTCCTTATTGAGCATAAAGCTAAAGACCAAAACCAATTTATGTTCAGGGAAAAACTGGAACTTCGGGGTAAAGCCGTTAATTATGCTGGCTTTAGTGAGGATGGCTGCGACATGAGTATTATAAAAATTGACAGTGTAAATTATTATTGTGAGGTGAAATATGATGGGAACAAACTGGTTGGACAATTTAAAAGTGTAAAAGGCACTGAAAATACTTCTTTTGGTAACAACAGGATGTTTCAATTTGAGGGGTATGAATATTCTGGCAAGACTGGGGAACACTCTACTTTTGAACCGGGATCAAACGCAAAATGTACAATACAGATAGCTCTTACGCCCGCTGGAGTAGTGAAAGGTGTATATCACCTGGGAATTGTCGGTAATCAATCAGGTGATCAATATGGGACCTTTGATTTAAAACTTGTAAGATCAAAATAGAATTATATTATGAAAAAAACCTTGATTATTTCTTTATTGTTGGTGGTATCAGTTTTTAAAACATACGCCCAGGATATGAATAGTGACCTGTTGGAAGCTATCAAATATAATTCCTATCCTGATATAGTAAATCTAATTAATAAGGGAGCTAATACAAATATAGCCGATGAGAATGGAGCAACAGCCTTAATGTGGGCCATCTTTAAATCCGATCTGAAAACTGTTAAATATTTGGTAACGCATGGTGCTGTTGTTACTAAAAAGGGGGTCATCTATTTAGACGACGACAAATCGGTTTATTATGGAAGTCCGATTTGTATTGCAGCCGGGGAAGGGAAATTGGACATTTTAAAATTTCTTCATGAAGATTGTAAGATTCCTGTTGATGACCAGGAAGTGAATCCCACCAATCCTAAAGCGCCAGGTTGGACGGCATTGCAATGGGCGTGCGTTAATTCCAGGCCCTATGGAGTGTCTGATTTTGATAATCCAGAAGATATAGAAAAGAACTATGCTAAAGTAAATGAAGAAGTTGTAGATTACTTAATTGACAATAACGCTAACTTAAATTATAACCAGTCTGAAGAGCAAAATACCCCTCTCTTGCTGGCAATACTTAGTGGCAAAGATAATATTGTACAAGTTCTTTTAAATAATGATGCAGAAGTCTCAAAAAGAAATAGTGATGGGAATACCGCAATGCATTTGGCTGCAATGAATTCCAAATATGCTATTATTCTTCAGATATTACAAAAAAAGGGAGATGTAAATGTACAAAACAATGAAGGATATACCCCGTCCATGTTTTGCGTTTCCGCTACAAATTCAAATGTCTATGACAGGATAACAACTCTGCGGATATTATTTACAGCCGGTGCAGATTTCTCTATCAAAAATTCTAAGGGAGAAGATGTTATTAAACTGGCAGAGCTTGAGGCAGATAGTAGTGTTGTCTCCTATGTCCGGAATCCTGATTTGGATTATGCGGTATTGTTTCTTTTTAATAGGGAAAAAGAAGTTTACGACTATGTTAATAGTGATAGGTTTATTCCAAACAAAAAATATGTACAGGATTATTCTCTTCTTGACGTAGCAGCAATCAAGAATAAAACTGATTTAATTGAATTATTATTATCAAAAGGAGAAAATATTAATTCAATAGGTTATGTTGGAATGACCCCGTTAATGAATGCTTCCTACTATGATAAGCAGGAAGCATTAGAGACACTGATTAATCATGGGGCTAATGTTGATTACCAAATACAAGAACAGAATTATAACAGGGGGAAAACAGCTCTTCATTTTGCAGTTGAAGAGGGATATCTTCCCATTGCGATCAAATTAATTAACAATGACGCAAACCCAAATCTAAAGGATGATACAGGTAATACCCCATTACATTATTCAGCAGAGAAAGGTTTTATTTATATTACCAAGTATTTGTTAAAGTCTGGCGCTAAAATAAATGAATCTTCAAAGGATGGTTCGACTCCCTTGATGCTCGCAGCTGAGAACAATAATCTTAATGTAGTAAAATTATTAACTTATAACAAGGCTGATCTGAAAATAAAAAATAGCAATGGAGAAACTGTTCTCGATATAGTAACAGAGAACAAAAATGCAGAACTGCAGAGGTTTTTAGTTAGTCAGAAATATTCCTTGTCAGATATTGTTGAATGGGGCGAATTAGATGATGTTGTTGAAGCTCTTAAAATTGAACAGAATGTTAATGTTCCAGATGATGAAAATTGGTATCCAATCCATTTCGCTGTGAAAAGTGGGAGTGAGGAAGTTCTGAAACTTCTGATCGCGAAAGGAGCTGATATAAACGTACAAGAGCAAGATGGTTATACACCCTTGATGTTAGCGACATTTAATAACTATTTTTCTATAGTAAAAATACTTGTTTATAACCATGCTGATTTGTCAATAAAGAACAAGGTTGGGCAGACAGTTATGGATATGGCCAGGATCTATGAAGCCGGCAGGTTAATTGATTTCTTTAAGGCTCCTCAAATTACTCCCATGGATTTAATTGAACTGGGGTATGAAGACGATGTTATCAAAATTATAACAAGTGGAATTCAAAATATAAACAAGATTTATTCTGATAGCACTACATTATTGCAAACTGCTTCCTACTTTGGTCAGACTAAGGTTGTAAAAGCCCTGATCAGCAAGGGTGCTGATGCCAATATGATTGGTTCGGGCGGATCAGCTATTTGCTATGCAATAAGAAAAGGAAAATACAAGGTAGTAGAGCTTTTAGCGGATGTAACTGATTTGAATTTACCTTCGACTGAAGGTTGGCGTCCTTTGCATTATGCGGCAAAATCAGGAAACTTTAAAATGATGAAACTGCTTATAAGTAAGGGCGCAAATATAAATGCTCAACAACAGGGTGGATATACGCCTCTGATGATAGCTGCCAAAAATAACAATACCTTATCTGTAAAATTACTCATCTACAACCATGCTGATGCGTCATTAAAGAATCTGGAGGGGAATACGGCCCTGGATTTGGCCATGAGCAATAATTCAACAGAAACAGTTAAATTTTTAAAGAATCCACAAATATCTCCATTTGATCTTCTGAATATTGGATATTTGGATGAAGTTTTAAAGCAGGTTAATGAAAATGTAATTGATGTCAATTTAAAAAATGAAAATGATGGTCTTATTGTAAAAGACTATATATTATTCGCTATAAATCAAAAGATTAATGACTGCATTGAAAATAATGATACAACAAAATTAAATGCATTTACAGCCTTATTGGAAAAACAATTGGAAAATGTAGTTTATACAGCCTCTGTGGTTGAAGGTGATCATCCCGCATATAATAAAGGATTAAGAGGGACATATTATATCCTTAGTTATGGAGACTTTACTATCGATGGGAACAATGAACTTTTCTCATATTACAAAACGATTATTAATGTAAATAAATCGTTAACCCTAATGAAAGAAGGTAAAATTTCTTCATATAGTTTTGAGCCGGGAAGAATCGGGATATCTATTAAAACTGTCAATGTTCCGATCGAGGAGAAGCGAAAATTGATTGATGATTATAAATATTGGAAACAAAAGAATAAATAATGCTCCCCCCCCACAACTTCATCCACCCCGAAGGCACTGACTCCCTGCAAAATATGGAAGTAATTCCTGATTTACACTCCTCGTTTAAGCTGCTGGGGCTGATGTTAGATTGTAATAGCAGAAAGAACGTTTATAATTGCGCACGAGCAATATTGAATAATCCCGTGTACATGATATGTTTAAGAGGCATACCGATTTTGAGAAAATTGAACTGATTCGATCGTATCAGGATCAACATTTTACTACCAGCACGGAAGTTGAGGATTTGTTGGAAGAAACACTGGCACCAGAAAGGGGATGAAGAGAATTACCTCTATGAGCAAAATTTCATGCGAATGTAATTGATCATAATAGAAAAAGGATGAATGAGCAATGGTATAACCAATTATTTCTAAAATCATGAACAAATATTATTTAGATGTACTCTATTTTTCCCCGGCAATATACCTGGCTATTTTATTAGCAACATATTATTTTCTTTTTTATCGTAAAGGTAAAGGGTTTATTCAATTTGTAAAATATACCCTGGCACCTGCAACCTTTGTAGGTGGCATTATCGTTTACTATGTTGGTTATGCTGAAACTAATCTCTTTGATCATCCAGTTACCAACTTATTAAAGGCTTTCTTTTCGGCCAGCCGCTTTTTCATTCTGGGGAACGACTTAATTGAAATAAAAGAAACCGTCAGGGAAAGCCCGTACTTTATGCTTTGGTTTGCCATAATAGCGGCTTCAGCGGCCGTAATATTCTCTTCCTTACTGATCAATATCTTTGGTACAAACCTGCTCATGTGGATTAAAATTAAGCTCAGCCACCCTGAAAAGGTCTATGTTTTCTTCGGGGTTAATGAGGCTTCCATCACTCTGGCCCGGGATATACGAAGTAAGTCCACTTCCGGTTTCATTCTGTTTATCAAAAATCTTGATGCCCATGAAAGTGATTCATTATATAAGCAAATTGAAGAGATGGGCGCTTTCCTGGTGGGTGGTGAATCTTTGATCGACAATTTATTCGTTAAGAATGAAGAAAGTATCGTTCATACCAATATGGAAGCACAGCCTGAAATGAGAAAGATTACCATACGGGAGAATTATCTTGAAAAATTCAATCTTTCCAAAAAAGTAACCTCATGTAGAACACATTTTTTACTCTTGAGTGAAAATGAGGATGTTAATATCAGGATTACACGTTCCGTGATAAATGAATTGGGGAATAGCAAATCACTCTTACAGAAAGAAATCACATTTCATATATTAACATTATCGGCGGAGTTGGATGATATATTCTTCGATAGTCTTATACCTTCCTTTCGCATTACCATTCGTTTACTCAACTATTCCTATTTAGCTTCCAGGGATTTACTCACTAACTATAAACCGGTTGAGCATGTCGATAGGGATATTAATAAGGGAATTGCGACTTCCGATTTTACTTGTATGGTCATCGGGTTTGGACAGATGGGAATTGCAGCTTTCAAAGTCCTGCTCGAACAGGGTCAGTTTGTAGGATCCCGTTTTAAAGCTATAGCGATTGACAAAGCGATGAATACTATTGAAGGCACTTTCAAGAATAGGTATCCTGGTTTGTCAACGAATTACGAAATTGAATTTCATGAATTGTCAGCTGGCAGCAATGGGTTTTATGAAATTATCAAAAATCAATTGAATGAGTTAAATTGTATTGTAATTACACTGGGAAGTGATGCATTAAATATTCAGACAGCATTTGATATTCAGCAGTTGGTTAAGCGACTATCAACAAAGGAAATTGAAATTTTAGTCCAGGTAAAGGATAGTTTTGCATATGATAATTTATTACCATCGGGAGATAAGGGGATAATTCGCTTATTTGGGAGAGAGATAAAAGTATTTACAGAGGATATTGTAATAGGTGAAATCTTGGAAAAGCAGGCAAAAGCAGTTCATGATTATTATAACGCCCAGAATCCACCCGATCAGTTCAGAGCCTGGAGCCATCTGCTCAGGATCGAACAATTATCAAATATATCAGTTGCTGAACACATAGATACCCTGCTTTATCTTATCGGCTTAGAAAAAAAGGATGTTAGAAATTTTGAAACGGAAGAACAATTTATCAAAAAGCTAAATCCTGAAACACTAGAAAATTTGGCTAAAACAGAGCACCTCCGATGGAATGTTCATCAATTTTTAAATGGTTGGGATACCCTGGAAATAGCTGATATACCTGAAAATGCAATTAATAATAAGATCAAAGATCGAAAATTGCACGCTTGTCTGGTAAGTTGGGAAGATCTCGCTTTGATTAATAAGAAATTTATTGGCAAAGATTTCTATGAATACGATAGAGAGGTTGTTAAAAGGACTTATAACTTAATAAAGGACTGGCTATAAAGTTGCTTCTCAGCTAAGAGATTTGATCAATTCTTATTCCAACTAATATGAAACTACCTTGTGCTCAATTAAAGATTTGTATGAGTGAAAATTGTAATCAGATATAGCAGTGTAAATATGGGAAATAATAATTCGTATACGCCAAATCCTAAATATACAGAGCATATCGAACTTCCTGAAAAAATATTGAATGAATTGGAGCTTATTGCCCAAAATGTTCATGAGGAATGGGCCATTAAAAGAATGAAAGAAGGTTGGAAATATGGGCCTGTTCGGGATGACAATAACAAATTGCATCCCGGTTTAATTCCTTTTGAGGATTTGCAGGAAGTGGAGAAGGAGTATGATCGTTTAACCGCGATCAAAACACTTAAAATGGTCATTTCTCTGGGGCACACGATTACATAGCAATTTTTTTGGTGTTGATGAAAGATTTCTTCTGTCTGAATACTCTAATGAAGAAATCAAACACCAAAAAATCATTGTTATGAAAAAGATCGGTCTTTTTTGGAAAATTATTTTGTTGCTTTTAACAACAACTAGTTGCATAATACTATTTCTGCTTGGGGCAAGAATATATGAACGAAAGTATGGGAGTTACAGAACCAACGCTTATATAAGTGAAAATTGCAGAGAGATAGAGTACTACAATGGAAATGTAAAATTATTGAATGTTTTCACTGGAAAGGTTACTACGCCAAGGATGGATTGGATATCTGAACCAGGAATATGGGATACAACAACTGTATTTTCAATGAAAGGAAGGCGAGGTTACCTCAACAAATTCAGCGGGGAAATAACTATTCCAGCTCAATATAGCCGGGCCTGGAAATTTTCGGAGGGCTTGGGAGCTGTTGTTATTAATTCCAGGTTAGGATTTATTAATGGAAAAGGACAAACTGTTATTCCCTTCAAATTCTATTATTTCAATGACGAAGATAAAAGAGCAGATTTTGTCTTTAGAAATGGGTATTGCAGTGCCATTGATTCAAATGGAAAATTTGGACTGATCAATAAGAATGGTGCCTGGGTAATTCCCCCCAGGTACGATTATATTAATACTCCAAACCATGGATATCGCACTATTAAACTAGGTGATCAATATGGGATGCTTGATAGCACCCTAAATTGGAATTTTCTTATAAATTATGACTTTATTGCAATCCGGGAAGATGGATTCAGCCTTTCAAAAGAAGGGAGCCAGCAATTAATTGCCTGGGATAAAAAAACAGTTATTCAAGCTTTTAGTTATGATCAGACAAATTTACTGGAATATGATTCCGGCAATGTGGATGAAGACGGAAATGCTATTTATGTTAAGAGTGATTTTATTGCTTACAGGGTCCATACTCATTGGGGAATACTGGATAAAAACGGGAAAGTCTTGGTGAAGGCCATTTATGATCAGGTTCTGGCACTTTCAAATACTCTTTTCAGCTGCCAAATAGGGGATAATTGGATTACAGTGAATTCAAAAGGGTCAATTATTCATTGAGTAACATTTTCGCGTACAGCCTGTAAGGGTTTTCCAGGAAGCACTTCACAGCTGTTTCATTACGCATGTTTTACTTTTCTTTGAGCGATAAAAGACTAAAAACAGTTCTGATCAGAATAGAATGTGTGCCAATGGTCTCATACTTAGGAGAAAATTCCTTCCAGGCTAATCCCATTCAATCTTCTATTCTAACAAACATAGTTCGTGCTCAAATTGAGTGAAGTTGGGGCAGAGCTGGATTACCGCTACTATCATAGCTATATATCAACTACTTACAAGGCTTTTAAAAACGAGGGGATGAATAAGGGAAATGGATTTTCTGCAAGCGCGACCAGCGCTACATTTCAGGTTTTCAAAGATACGTTTTCTTAATGATTTTTGGTGAAATAAAGGTATGAATTATTTTGAAATATTGTATTATTGTATTTTATATAATTGATATTTAAGTATATACATCGAATACTATTATGCAAATTCAATATATCTATTATTGTATTGCTTATTGTGGTCTTATTTATTTAATTATATTAATTTATACAAATTATTCAATATCAAATACAATTATTCTTAAATTATAATGACTTATTTCTGTTCGAGATTCCATTTCTGAATTATTATTTTTTTTAACGTGCGAATACTTATAGTTAGGTCAAGTTTTTGCATCCTGGTCATAGCGCCAATTGACCAGAATATTCTTTGTAAGAATTACCGTCCAAAAAGGCAGAAGTTTATCTTGCGATATACCCCTATTTCTCCACTTTGGAATTGCACTAATTCACTGAGGGGATCAAAATTGACATTTCATCTTTTGGAAAGGCTAAAAATTATAAATGAAATCGAAAATATCTGTTATCTTGCATAATAATTTTTTTATTATGACTATAGCTGTAATTACCGGTTCTGGAGGACTGTTAGGGGTAGAATCTGTTAAGTTTTTTTCAAAGCATTTTGATTTAATAATCGGAATTGATAATGATTCTCGGGGATACTTTTTTGGCGCTGCCGGTTCAGTTGCTAAAAATATCGAAATGTTATCCAAGGAGATAAAAAATTACGAACATTATCCCGTTGATATCAGAGATCGTACTCGAATCAACAACCTCTTTAAAAAGCATAATAATAGCATTAGACTTATAATTAATGCTGCTGCTCAACCTAGTCATGATTGGTCGGGAAGGCATCCTCATGAAGATTTCGAAATTAATGCCTTAGGGACTGTTAATCTTTTAGAAGAAATGAGAATAAATTGTCCTGAATCGATTTTCATCCAACTCTCATCTAGCAAAGTTTATGGCGATTCCATTAACCTTAATGATTATATTGAACATGACACAAGATATGATCTTTCTCCTAACCATAAATTCTACAACGGCTTTAATGAAAGTCTTATAATTGATCAATCTTTGCATTCTCCTTATGGTGCTTCAAAATTTGCATCTGATATAATGTCTCAAGAATACGCTCGCTATTATAATCTGAAAATTGGCATTTTTAGGCCTAACTGTATAACTGGAGGCCCACATTCTGGAGTTGAATTACATGGATTCCTTTCATATTTAGTAAAATGTGATACAAAATATAAAATAATTGGCTATAAAGGAAAACAAGTTAGAGATAATATTCATGCTCGAGACTTAGTCAAAGCTTTTTATGAATTCTATAAAAACCCCAGGCCTGCAGAAGTTTATAACCTGGGTGGAGGAAGAACAAACAGTTGTTCTATACTCGAAGCAATTGAACTCGTTCAGGATGTTGTGGGAAAGAAAGTAGAATACACAATTTTAGACAAGCCAAGAGTTGGAGATCATATTTGGTGGATTAGTGATAATAGTAAGTTTATGAAACATTTTCCGAATTGGTCAATTACAATTACTTTGGATGAAATGATTACGGAAATTTATGAGAATGTTCAAATAACTGATAATGTATAAATTCATAGGTTCCAAAATAGCTTCAGGATTAATAATTATTGCTGTTTTATGTCTTTACTCATGTAAGGGCTATCGGAACCAGTGGTATTTTGCAGAAGCTGGCTCACTTCTATGGGTTAATGAGTCACATTCTGATGAATCAATTAAAAATGCAGTTCGTGAGGTACTTGAGAATTCCTCTATTATAGTAGCACAAGTATCGTGGTCACCCACTGATAGTGTATTTTATCAAAATACAGCCTGGTATTATACCTTAGCCAAAAATAATGATAAAGCTTTTATGTTGAACATTGATTGGTTAGATAATGATCGTTCAGGGACTCGAGGTGGATGGAGTTTTGAAAACGAGCAGGTTAGACAGAAGTTTAAATACGATATCAAAAAATTAGTTTCAAATTATAGTCCCAACTACCTAACTTTAGGAATCGAGGTCAATTACTATGCTCTAACAACTCCTAAAGGTTATAAGAAATTTATAGGCACTTTTAATGAATTAAAGGCATCTTTAAGTGAGCAAAATCCAAAATTAAAAATTGGATTATCCTTTCAATTAGATCTTTTATATGGTGTGCATTCAGGTTGGGAGCCAAATAATTCACTTAATGCATTGAATGCAGTAGTGGAAAATCTAGATTATATTGGAGTTTCAATGTATCCAGATATGCAGATTTTAAATAAAACCGCATCTTTATACTCGACTAATTTTTTAGACAGTCTTTCATTTATCTATAAAAAACCAATCGGCATATCGGAAACAGGGATTAGTACTATTAAATTTAATGACAAACAACGAGCTGATTACATTACGGAGATATATCAGAAATTTCAAGATCTGAATCTTAAATTTATAATTTGGGGCTCTATTATAGATGACCCAAGGACTAAAAATTGGCATGATAAAATAGGTTTGCTTTATTCAGATGGGACTCCGAAGCCTGAGTTCAAGATTTGGAAGACTGAAAATTTAAAGATAACCAAATAATTATTATGGAGCTTTGTCTACTTATACCGGCAAAAAATGAGGCCTCCTCGTTGCCTTCAACTCTCTCCCATTATTGGGATACTTTAAATTCTAGGATTCCATTCAACTTTTTGATCATCAATGATCATTCCGATGATGATTCATCAGAAGTTTTGCATGAACTCAGCAATAAATATAGCAATTTATTTTTTGTTGATAATAATTTCGAAGGAGGAGTAGGGAACGCCATCAGATATGGTCTGGAGGTGTGGAAGGGAGATATTGTAGCTATTTGTATGGCTGATGGATCTGACTCGCCATTTGATATTTTAACATCCTATAATAAAATATGCTCTAGGCAAGTTTCCTGCGTTTTTGGCTCAAGGTTTATTAAAGGGAGTAAAATAGAGGGATATCCCATTGCGAAACTAATACTCAATAGAATCTTTAACTTTTTGGTTAAAATTATTTCTTCAAATAAATATAATGATTTTACTAATATATTTAAAGTATATCAAAGGACTGCAATTGAAGCAATTCAACCTCTTGAATCGACTGGATTTAGTATAGGGCTTGAAATGAGTCTGAAAGCATTTTCAAAGCAACTAAAAATTGAAATTATCCCTATTTCGTGGAGACAAAGAACGGCGGGAAAATCAAAACTCAATTTAAGAAAGAACACTAGTTTATATTTAAACACTTTAATAAAATCCATTAGTGCAAAGGAATAGCGAAAAATTGACTTTGTGTCTCTTGTTAGTAGTTTATGCCATTCTTGGTTGTTATTACTCGAATAATCAAGGTTTTTGGCATGATGAAATCTATACGTTCACATTTTTAAAAGGAATTAGCGCATATACATTCAAGGGAAGCACACTGTCTTCAATGACACAAGCATTTCCAATACAATACTGTAAGGATATTCTACAATCTGACAATTTTTTGAGAAACTTCAATATTCAAATACTACATGAAGGTCATCCGCCTTTATATTTCATTTTACTCAAAGTATGGGCACTTTGTTTTGGTTATTCCGAATTAGCTTTAAGAAGTTTTTCATTACTATGTGGTTTGTTGTCAATCATAATGTTATATGCACTTGTTAAAGATAACTATAAAGGAAAATACTTAGCATGGGCCATTTTACTCCTTGTCATATTCAATCCTTTTTTATTTTATTATTTTACTGAAGCAAGAATGTATGCATTTGCATTCCTTTTAGCGACTATTAGCTACAAGTATTGGATAAAATACATGAAGCATAAAAGAATCAAATCTTTTGATTTATTGTGGTTCATAGTTTTTTCTTCAGCTTTGTTATATACCCATTATTACGGTTTGTTTTTCTTTTTAGTATTAGCATTTTGGGATACACTTAAAAATGGATTTACTATTAAATTAATATACTATGCCATACCTATTTTGATTTTCTCGCCTTGGACTTTGGTAATAAAAATACAAACAGAATTGCACCACATTCATTGGACAGATGGTTCATACTCTTTATATAATTCCATCATTGGATTTGGGAATGGCCTGATTAGCTTATTCTTTTCACCTATGTCGAATGCAAAAAAATATGAGGTCATATTTTCAATTGCTATTAGTATACTATTATTCTATTTTCTAGGTAACTCTTGGAAAAAACGGTTCCTATTTTTGTGTATTATTATTCTCTACTTTTTACAAATATTTTTGTTTGACAAAATATTAAACCACCATACAATTGTTGTACCACGTTATTACATTTTCATTCTCATACTATTTTATTGGTCACTTGCTAAAGCTATTCAAACTTGCCCTAAACTGATTGGGATGATTATTGTGTCAAGCTATTGTCTTATAGGAGGTTTTGCAATCTATCAAATAAATTCCTTTACTTTAGCCCCAAAGCAAATGTATAAACAACTAGCTGGCTATATAGATACAAAACATGATGCAAAGAACACGGTGATAGTTGTAGAACCTGGTGGCCCTGTAATTTGGGGGCTTTCTTATTATTTAAAAAATAATTTCAGAATCATTTCCGCCCAATATAGCCAATCGATAGATCCTTCAAAAAAGATAATCTATGTTGATGAAGTCTTAGGCGATAAGTATTCCGAAGGTCACCTTAATAATGTTGAACAAGCTAAACTTAAATTAGTTCCATTTGTTGGAGTCTTTTTATATGAATAATATAAAACCATTCTTTCTATTCTTAGTTATTGGAGTAATAATGAGTATTCTATTTTCTTCTGGCCAAATAGAAAATCCAGATACTCACCTGCGGTTGACCCAAACAAGAATTTTATTTGAAACATTTAAGTTTGGACTACCAAATGATGTCGGTGAGGTTACTCATGGGAATATAGCTATCAATAATGCAGGTAAAAGGTTTATGGCATATAACCCAGGTCAAACTCTTTTTTTTGTACCTATTTATTATTTAGCCAAATTTCTGACAATTAGTGATGGCGAATGTTATTATAAAGCGGCCTTCTTTGTCTCTTTTATTAATTTCTTTATTCATGCACTATGCGCCTTCATTTTGTTTAAAATAGCTCAAGCTTTGGGCGCAACAACACGAAAGTCCTATTTTCTTTCTGTTGTCTTTTGTTTCACTTCTTATTCGTTTTCTTTCGCACAATGTACATATGAGCATCATTTTGAAATGCTCTTTATCTTATTAGGGTATTATTTTATTATTTCAACTAATAATAACAGCAAAGCAGTATTCGCTGGAATTTCAATTACTCTTGGTTTAATATTTCGAAATACAACCATTCTTGCTATTCCAGGAATTTTATTTCTTGCTGATAATAATAAACAGCGCATTTATTTTACATTATTTTGTTTACCGGGAATGTTGAGTATCTTGATATATAATTATTATCGTTTTGGCAATCCGCTTGAATCAGGTTATACCATTGCATGGCATATTGCACATAGAGAAAGTATAGTTTTCTGGTCATTAGAAAGGATCCCTCGATCTCTATTTGGATTTATCCTTTCGCCAGCAAAAGGTTTGTTAATCTTTTCACCTACAATAGTGATTAGTTTGTGGGGAATAACAAAGTTTTGGAATAAATACAGGAGATTTACACTTTCCATCGTAGCAATTTGTGCCTTTTATTTGTTATTGTATTCCATGAATTTTGCATGGCATGGAAGCATCTGGTCTTTTGGACCAAGGTATATTCTTCCAATTGTACCTCTATTATACATTCCCATAATTGAGGTAAATATAAAAAAGTGGATTTATTCACTTCTCATTTTATCAGCCTTAGGGCAGATCTTATTAATATCAGTTAATTATAAGAGAGATTTACTCGAACAATATATTAGTTATAATGGGATTGATGAACAACAATATATTTACGGGATTGGGAATATACCTTATTTAATTCAATTTAAACAATTAGTGATAATTTTGCCTAAAAATGTATCTGGCAAATTAGAAAATTATTTCCCAAATTCTCCATGGAAAAAAGAAATCCGGATGGCCTCTAGCCACGATGATTTGAATAATTCTATAGAAAATAATTCTATTAACTTTTGGTGGGTTCGAATTTTTCAATGGAAAACCACAAGAAGTGAAAAGGTAATAACAATTATTCTACTAATGCTTGCATTTTTAGGAAGTATATTAACTAGTAGATATGCAAAAAAAAATATTCAATAAATATATCATTTATTCAATAATAGTATTAGGGGCAATTTTCAGGTTGGTTCTATTTAGCGTGAGTCCCCCAAATAATACTTATGATGATCACCTGGAAGTAATTAATATATACGCTCAGTCATCAAAACTACCATCCCCTTCCCAATGCTGGGAATGCTATCAACCACCTCTTTATTATGTATTAAGTGCTGTGATATTTAGAACAGCTAAGTCTTTTAATGCCCACATTACTATTATTTGGAAATGTGTTCAACTAATCAATCCCATTCTATCTATACTTGTGTTGCTTTTGTTTTATAAAATCCTTTGTAGATTTAATATATCTGTTAGGAAAACAATCCTTTATATGTCTTTTATTGCTGTTTTACCAGTCGATATACTTACATCTTCTATGATAGGAAATGATTACCTGCTTGTATTCTCTGCAGTGGCTTCCCTTTTCTATTACTTAAGGTGTCTAGAGTATTTATACAAACGGAAAAAGATACCAGTTGGCAAATTTATCCTTTTGTCCTTATTTGCTATAACAGGAAGTTTATCAAAGCAACATGGATTAATATTAATAATTTTTCCGACGTTGATTTTATGTGCGCATCTGAAGCATCACAAACGGTTTGCATATACAATTCTATTACCCCTATTATCTATTTGTGTTTTAATTTCTGCCTCTAACGAATTATGGAAATATAAAGAAACAGGAAAGATTCTTGTGAGCAATCAACACTATTTCGATTATGCTAAAAATCAATTCCCTGGATCCTTAGACCGGGTGGAATTTACTTCTTTTCGCTATGTAGCTTTATTTCAAGACCCGTTTATTTCTGATAAAACTTCTGCTTCTTTTCCAACAGAAATTTTTGCCAGAACCTTTTTCGATTATGAATGGAGATTTTTAAGTCCTAAGATCCCTATAGCAAATATCGTTGGAAGAATCGCTTATATCCTTGGATTCACTTGGTTAATTTATTTCCTTTTCATGATAGTCAATGTGGCCAGCGAAAAAAATAAAATATTCAGTTCACTAAGATGGGAACATCTTGCTTTGCTTGTTCCTGTAATAGTTGGTCTTCTATTTGTGATGGTGCCAATTTTGCAAACTATAAGATATCCATATTTCTCAAGTATGAAAACGACCTTCATGTTACCTGGGCTAATTATATTAATAGTAACGCATGCCATAGCAACAAAAAACATTGAGTTGTCTCCTAAATGCATAGTGCTATTAACTACCATTAATATTTTGTATGGGGCAATATTAATAACGACAATCTACAGTTTTACGGAGATTTGTCTAAATCATTTGCATGGGCCATTGTGGCACTTTCCTATTTAATTTGATGTCCCTTATTTTCATCATTTGGCATGCATACAAGAATTTTTTATATTTATTTTAGATTTGTTTTTGTATATCATTTGAATGATATTCGCTATGCTTGGACGCGGTTTTTCTTCGCAAAGATTAGGAGAACAACGGTTAGAATTGCTGAAAAAGGCTTTTTCATAAGCTTTAGGAGTATTATCCAATGAATTTAACAATATAATAACCGGCAAAACTAACAATGGAGGTTAATAAGGCTCCCCAGGCAAGGTCAATGAAGACAATGGGTAAGGGGAAGCCTTTCATGGAAGCGTAATTGGTCAGATCATAGGTAGCATAGGTGATAAATCCGAAAACGGCACCCAGGATAATAGCTCTTTGGGCTGATTGTTTTTCTATTGCAGGGTTGATGACAAAGATGAAAATACCCGCAATGAAAAGCAGGTAGAAGATGAAGGCCGCTGGCCACTTTACCGTATCACTCAAAAAAGAACCAAGGTATTTCCTGTAGATATTCTTTGCAATAAAACCAAGCCAGGCCATATCAATAGCCAGGAATAAAAGGGTGGTCAGAATGTAACTGTAAATGATATTTGGAAATGACATAGAGGATTAATTTAAATGAAAATCCAGCGCCAGTTGCCTGATGGATAGGCTACAGACCTGTACAATGGCTATTTTATTAAGCAAACTATACTTTGGT
>JACAAZ010000011.1:0-4574 GCA_013376995.1 Bacteroidota bacterium
TGGTTGAAGACTGAAGAGAAATGGTTGAAGACTGAAGAGAAATGAATGAAGACTGGAGAGAAATGGTTGAAGACTGAAGAGAAATGAATGAAGACTTAAGAGAAATGAATGAAGACTGAAGAGAAATGAATGAAGACTGGGGGAAAGGGAATACACGGGAGTGTCCAAAATTCTGTGGGAGTGTACACTCCCGAATACGCTGGAAAGAAATTCGCTTTTCAGGGTACCAGGAAGGATTCCCTTCCTGGAGTTCTATTAAAATTCAATAAGAATCAAGCCCAACTCATTTATCAATTTTCAAATTACGTGCTACCAGCTTCCTTCCAGACAAAAGGTAGGGGTGATTTGGTGATAAGCGGAAAGCCCGGATAGTCACTATTATATCTTTAAAAGCTTCCTTCTTCTCCCAAAGGGAAGACTTTGTCTCTACTTCCAGCCACCTGCCTCCTGCTTCCTGCCTCCTGCTTCCTGCCTCCTGCCTCCTGTTCCCTGCTTCCTGCCTCCTGCCTCCTGCCTCCTGCTTCCTGCCTCCTGCTTCCTGCTTCCTGCTTTCTGCCTCCTGCTTCCTGCCTTCTACTTCCTACTTCCTCACTTCCCCAATCTTCTTCTCAATCGATTCAACTTTTCCTTTCAACCTTCCCATAGGCCCTTTCCTGATATCATAGGTTATGGTGCAGTATACCCTTTCACAATCCGTTTCCAATACTTTGTAGGCCTTATCTACGAGTTGTTGTGCTTCCTGCAGGGTATTAGTTTCTACTATTGTTGCCATAGAGGTTAACTGGTAATCATACCCGCTGTCTCTAACGAGCATAATGATCCTGCTAACCCATGGACTTGCGCTGGCTCCCTTATCAGTTGGGAACATGGCAAATTGCATCAGTACTGACATAGTATAGTTTTTAGAGAACGTTATTGATTTATTGGAATGAATTCCAGATTCTCCATGATTCCTCAGCCTGAAGTTGAAGCATTTCAATCCCTTTCTTGATCATTGCCCCGGCCTGGCGGCCTTTTCTTAAGAACTGAGTTTCAGAAGGATTGTAAACCAGGTCATAAAGAAGGTGCTTTTTGTTGAGAAATTGGTAGGGGATATCCGGGTAGCTTTTTATATCGGGGAACATGCCTAATGGAGTAGTATTAATGATCAGCGTGTTTTGTTCCAGGATTTCCTTTCTTAGCTCTTCATATTTCAATATAAGTGGTGATTCGGGATTTCTTGAAACAAACCTGAATTGGATTCCCAGTTCGTTCAACACATGGGCAACAGCTTTGGATGCTCCGCCAGTTCCAAGTATCAGGGCATTCCTGTGATATTTTTCTAGCAAAGGTTCCAAAGAGCGTCTGAATCCATAGCAATCGGTATTGAACCCCATAGTTTCAATGCTACCGGCGGACTCCCTTAGCCTTATGCAGTTCACCGCTCCGATCTCCCTGGCTTCCTTACTTAAGCCATCCAGGTAATCGATAATAGTTACTTTATGGGGAATTGTAACATTGAGGCCCAGGATTCCAGGATGATCAGACAATAATCCCGGGAAATTCTCAATTTTTTCAAGAGGGAATAAACGGTACTCATGATCTTCGAGCTGGAGTTCTTCAAATTTCTGCCTGAAATACTGGGCTGACCAGGAATGGCTCAGGGGATAGCCTATCAACCCAAACAGTTTCATGAGTTCCTTTATTAAGAATGAAAGCTAATTTGATCAGGCCTGTAACCTGTTCTGTCAACTTGAAATTATCCGGTCCTGAAAAGTGAAACCATGACCATAACAAAATTAGTTGGTTTTTGCTTTGGATAAGGATTGGATAACCTTGTAAATGTAGTAGATGCCGGCAATGCCAAGAATGCCGACAACGAAAAGGTCGATGGTGTGACTGTATTTCATGACTTCCGACCAATTGTTTTTCAGTGAATAACCAACGTAAGTAAGGAAAGCATTCCAACAACCTGCTCCAATAATGGTATAGATTGAAAATTTCCAGATGTTCATTTTTCCGAAACCGGCAGGTATGCTGATAAGGTGCCTCACTATAGGAATGAACCTGGCAACAAAAATGGTTATATCACCGCGTTTAGCGAAAAAACGTTCTGAAACTTCAAGATGATGCGGGTTGAGGAGCAAATACTTTCCAAACCTGTGGATGAATGGTTTTCCTCCATAAAAACCAATTGCATAGGATAACAGCGATCCAATAATACTTCCGAATGTACTGGCAATAATAACTCCTGTAAAGGTGAATTGTCCCTGGACGATGAGAAATCCTGCAAATGGCATAACTGCTTCACTTGGGACAGGGAATACCATGCTCTCCATGGCCATTAATATAACAATGCCTGTATATCCTGTGGCTCCCAAAAGAGCGGTGGCAGAGGTTGCGATCCATTCAGTAATTCCCATAGGTTGTTTTTAGTTGAGGGTTTGCGTTTGATTGTTGTTAGTAGGAAGTCGGAAGTCGGAAGTCGGAAGTCGGAAGTCAGAAGTAGGAGGGGAGAAGTAGGCTGTAGGCAGTTGGCGGTAGGCAGATGGAGGTAAGCATAAAGCAGTAGGCGGTTGGCTGTGAGGGGTTAGTAGTGAATAGAATGCTTTAGGCTTCTGGTTTGAGCAATTCTCTATATCAGGCTATTTAACTATTGAGTCAAAGGCTTCGCAATCAAACGATTTATCCTTTTACTTTTATCTATTAACTATTTACTTTTCCGCCTGAGGCGGATTTTACATTTATCTTTTATCTCTTATCTTTTATCTTTTATCTTTTATCTTTTATCTTTTATCTTATAACTTTCCATTACTCCTTAAAATTCGTAATTGCATCCATTACTGCTGATGAAAGGCGCGCTTTTTCGGAATATTCCAGTAAGCCTTTAAACCCGTCATATTCAGCAGATAATGCAATATAGAGTTCCCGTATTGCTTCTTTCTCCTTACCGGAATCAATAAGATAGGCGACCCTGCGGAAGGCAAGAGCTGAATTTTGGGGCTGGAAATAAGTACCATCTTCTATCACTTCGAGTGCTTTTTCATAATCCTTCTTGGCAGTAATGAAGTATTCTGAATAATCCAGCCAAACTTCGGGGTGATAGGGGTCAAGTTCAGTTACCTTTAAATAAGCTGCCCCTGCCTCCTCCTCATGGCCTGCGCCTAACAATGCATCTGCAAGTATGAACCAGTATTCAGGGTTTTCAGGTTCGAGCTTAACGGCCTGCTTCATATGAGTGATCGATTCGGCGCGCTGACCTAACTCACCGAAACATATTCCCATCCCCATCCAGGCATCCGAAAACTGCTTCTCCAGGTGTACGGATTTCCTGTAATTTTCAATAGCTGTATCGTATTTTTCAAGCCTTTCGTAGCAGTCACCCAGGTAATACCAGGTCATTGCATCCGGTTTTTCAAATTCAAACGTCTGCTTGTATATCGCTATGGCATCCACATACATTTCCATCTGCTCATAGGATTGAGCCTTGTTGAAATATGCAGGTGTGAACCTGGGATCAATGGCGATTGCGAAATCAAAAGCATCTATTGCTTTTTCAAAAAGATCCAGAGAGGCATACGCTAGCCCAAGGTTGTACCAGCCAACATGAGAATAAGGCCGCTTATCAACAATCTGTTCGAAAAACTCAATGGCATTTTCGCTCATGGCTCCAAGGTCATAGCAATAGCCTATCTCATAGAGCAATCCTTCATTATCAGGATCTGCATCTAACGCCTGTTTCAGGTATTCAGCAGCTTTATCGTAATTGCCGATGTTCTCGTATTCAAAGGCGATCCCGGTATAAATCTCCTCCTTGTCATCCTGCACGTGTGCCAACGCCTTGATATACTCCTTGATAGCCTCTTCATGCTTGTTCATGTTGCCCAGTACTGAAGCCCGGGTCAAAAGAATGTCCGGGTTCCGCGGGTCGCGCTTTCGAAGTTGATCAAGCATGGTAAGTGCCTTTTGGGCATCCCCGGTATTCATGAGGTATTGGGCCTGGAAGACTTCGAACGTAATGTCAGCCGGGAATCGGTCCAATGCATAACGAATGGCCTGATTGGCCTTGATAAAATCGGCTTCAGAAAAATAGTGGTAAATAATATCCTCCAGTTCACTGCTGTCAAAAAATGAAAAACCACCTTCATGAAGGCCTGCTTCAAATCTTTCCAGCAATTCCCTGATATATTCCTCGTCTTCGTCTTGACCTTGCTTCATCCTGTTGAACCCGATTCTTGATGCTGCAAAAGTAATCATTTTCATTAAGGAAGAGGGTAGGGGCTTATATTCAGTATGCGCTTACTCCTGTTATAAAATAATTCAATTTAAGCTTATTCCAATACAGAAGTACCGTGAATTGCGTATGTCTTTATCTTTGCAGTAGCAAATGGATTATTGTAAAGTTCAAATGTCAGATATCAAATTGCAAAAAGTTATCTGTTAATGGTTACGAGTTATTAGTAAATCAGCAGGTTCTTATTTGGACCATGGAAAATCCATTTTTTGCTTACCATTTTCTGCTCACTGTTTACGGCCTATTGCTTTCCACCTACTACCTACTACATACCACTTACCGCCAACTATTTACTGCCTAC
>JACAAZ010000011.1:4674-7231 GCA_013376995.1 Bacteroidota bacterium
GCCTACCACTTGCTGCTTCGCGCTTACTGCCTGCCACCTCATGCCTTAACCCAAATTACCTATAACTAATTTCCAATAACCTTATATGTCATTAATAAAAAGCATTTCAGGAATTCGTGGAACACTTGGTGGCAAGCCAGGTGAAGGGCTTACGCCCCAGGATGTAGTTTTGTTTGTCTCGGCATATGCAACGTTTATAAAGCTGCGCAGCAAGAAAGAGATAATTCATATTGTTATTGGCCGTGATGCACGCATTTCAGGGCCTATGGTCAGCCAACTGGTTGCAGGTACGCTGAATGGAATGGGAGCAGATGTTACGGATATTGAGCTCAGTACCACTCCGACCGTAGAAATGGCTGTTACAGGTTTTGGTGCGGATGGAGGTATCATTATTACTGCCAGTCATAATCCCGGAAACTGGAATGCATTGAAACTGCTGAATAGTGATGGCGAATTCCTTAACGATGAAGAAGGAAAAGAAATCCTTAGGTTGGCGGAAAAAGGAGAATTCCTGTATAGCGAGGTTGAAAACCTTGGAACGTACACTACAAATTCTCATTTCATTGATTATCATATTGCCCAGGTTCTGGCTATGCCCTTGGTAGATGTGAAGGCTATCAGTGCTGCCGGGTTCAAGGTGGCCATAGATTGTGTGAATTCAACAGGTGGGTTGGTTCTTCCTTCCCTTCTTAAGGCTCTTGGTGTTAAAGAGGTAGTAGAAATATTCTGTGAGCCGGATGGCAGATTCCCGCATAATCCTGAACCTTTGCCTGACAACCTTCGCGATCTTTCGGCCGCAGTGGTTCAAAGCAAAGCTCAGCTGGGATTTGCAGTTGATCCGGATGTCGACAGGCTGGCCATTATAAATGAAGACGGATCAATGTTTGGGGAAGAATATACCCTGGTGGCAGTTTCCGATTATGTTCTTAAAAGTAAAAAAGGAAATACAGTATCCAACCTTTCCTCTACCCGTGCATTGCGTGATGTAACCGAAAAGGCAGGAGGATCCTATTCTGCAGCGGCTGTTGGTGAAGTGAATGTTGTTTCAAGGATGAAGGAGACGAATGCTGTTATTGGTGGCGAAGGCAATGGAGGGGTTATTTATCCGCCACTTCATTATGGTCGCGATGCTCTTGCTGGTATTGCCTTATTCCTTTCACACCTTGCCAAATCGGGCCTCAGCTGTTCGCAATTGCGAGCAACCTATCCGGAGTATGTTATTTCAAAGAATAAAATTGCTCTTGATCCTTCGATGGATGTGGATAAGATATTGGAAGTTATGGCAGCTAAATACAGGGATCAACCTGTGAATACTTTTGATGGGGTGAAGATCGAATTTGACAAGGAATGGGTTCACCTTCGGAAATCTAACACAGAACCTATTATACGGATCTATTCTGAAAGCCATGATGAACTGCGTGCCAATGCTTTGGCCAATAAGATCATGGATGATATCCGGGCAATTGCGGCCTCCTGAGGTTTTAACAGAACGGATGAAAAATCTTTTCCAAAAGCTTCCTCCCTTATTGGAATATTTCTTTACTTTATGGCTTCCAGCCTGCTAAAGAACTTTCCCGATGCCTAAGAAAAAGAAAAGGACCAAGAAGGTCAAATATTACAAGGCAGAGTTTAAAATTCCTGAATCAACGAAAAAGAGGTTGAGGGGTTTTTGCAAAAAACATAACGTCACTGAAAATAAAGTTTTTCGCAGGGCTTTGCGGGAATTCCTTGAGAAGAATCATTTTCACCAGGAGCATTACGATATGCAGGTTGCACCTAACCAGATGTCAATTTTTGACCTGCTGGAAGATACCACTCTCAAGACTAATTAAAGGATCAGTTTTCCGGGATTTCTATGATCAGCACTTCAGATTCAGCTATGCTGCTGATAGTGAAGCTATTTGCATCACTTACCCCGACTGCATCTCTTTTTCCGGCAACCTGGCCTGAAATACCTGCCTTGCCATTAATCATGAAGACAAAGGCCAGGTTTCCCGGCTTGAACAGATTATACTCAATTTCTGAACCTGAAGGAAGACGGGTGATGGATATCCATCCATCCTGGTGAATCCAAAGACTTCCCTGGACAGGCTTATCATCAGGGCTAACAAGATTTTGTATCTTATTTATGCAATCTGCAGGATCAAAGGATTTCTGGTCATACCTGGGAATGAGCCCTCTTGTGCGGGTATAAATCCAAATTTGCAGGAAGTTGGTAGGTTTATCTTTTGAGTGATTGTATTCCGAATGCCTTATACCTGTTCCTGCTGACATCACCTGGACCATTCCCGGGCTGATCACTTCCACATGGCCCATGCTGTCGCGATGTTCCAGCTCGCCTGACAAAGGAATGGAAATGATCTCCATATTATTATGCGGGTGTTCACCAAAGCCGGTACCACCCAAAATAATATCATCATTCAAAACTCTCAAGGCACCAAAACTCTCCCTGACCGGGTTGAAATAATCAGCGAAGCTGAAATTGTGATATGTATCGAGCCAGCCATGATTGGCATGCCCTCTGCCTGATGCCGGATGAAGTTCGGTTTTCATTGTG
>JACAAZ010000011.1:7331-172456 GCA_013376995.1 Bacteroidota bacterium
GACTTCAATCCCCCAATCTCCCAGTCCCCCCATCTCCTTGTCCCACAATCACTTCCCCATCCCCTGGTACACCTGCCTGTTGAGAATCGACCTGCCAAGTGTTATCTCATCGGTATAATCCAGTTCGTCGCCAACAGGGATTCCCCTTGCTATGGTAGTTATTGTCACCGGGGTTTCCTTTAACGTTTTATAAAGGTAAAAGTTTGTGGTATCACCTTCCACTGTTGAAGGCAAGGCAAGAATGATCTCTGTCACGGTCCCTTCCAGCACCTTTTCAAAGAGGGAGGCAATTTCAAGATCAGCCGGGCCAATGCCTTCCATGGGAGAAATGATTCCTCCCAATACATGATAAACCCCATTGTATTGAGAAGTGTTTTCGATAGCCATCAGATCCCGTATATCCTCAACTACGCATACTATGGATTGCTCCCGCTTCGGATTTGAGCAGATCATGCACTTCTCACCATCAGAAATAGTGTGGCACCTCTTACAATATTGTACCTCGTTGCGCAGTTTAATGATAGATTCCCCGAGGGCGGTTCCTACTTCAGCCGGTTGCCGAAGCAGGTGCAAGGCGAGTCTCAGGGCAGACTTCCTGCCAATACCGGGCAGTCTCGTGAGTTCCTGGACCACATTTTGTAATAAGGCTGAGGAGTATGTTGCTTCCATTGATGGTCTAATCTTCTGTATTTTTGTCAATCAAAAGTACGTAAATTCGGGTGCTTCCAGAAGCAGAACAAAAGTTCAATCCATTGTAACATCAAATCGCTGATGAAATTGTACAGACCCTTATCGTTATTCATTGCTGCCACAGCACTCTTTTTATGCACCTTGTCAGTTTATTCGCAGCAGGATCCGGCATCTGTTAATCAATTGGATTCAAAAGGCAGGAAGCAAGGATTTTGGTCAAAAAGAAACCCTGAGGGCCAATTGCTTTACCAGGGCCAGTTCAGGGACGATCAGCCCTTTGGAGAATTCAAGTATTATTACCCTGATGGGAAACTGAGATCGACTCTGAAGTATTCGGAGGATGGAAAAACTGCTTTTTCCGTCAGTTTTCATCCCAATGCTATGAAAATGGCTGAAGGGATGTACAATGATAAGCAAAAAGACGGGAAATGGATCTATTACAATGATGCCGGTGAACACGCATCAGAAGAGTATTATTCTAAAGGTGTGCCAATTGGTACATGGAAAGTTTTCACAGAAGATAAAAAGGTAATCGAGGAGTACTCATATATAAATGGCATGAAAGATGGCCCCTGGAAACAATATTTTTCTGATGGGAATATTAAGCTGGACGCATCTTATTCTAGTGGAATGCTGCAGGGCCCGGCTGTATATTATTTCCCCGGAGGTAATGTTATGTCAAAAGGAGTTTATGACAACGGCCTGAAGGACGGCAAATGGACCAATTACAAGGAGAATGGCAGTATTGAAAGTGTTTTTGAGTACTTCAAAGGTGAGATTGTTAAGGAAACCTACCTGGATAAGGCAAAAGAAAAAGAGATGCAGGAAGCTGAACCTGAATTGAAAACAAACTAGAAACCTGGATTGATTAACTTTTATTTGACGGTAGAATCCGCCTTCATTAACCCTTCAGTCCCTACATCTGCCACAGCTTTCCAATCGTTTCCTACCCGCTTCCATATTGTGAGATAAGTCCCGTCCCCATTTTTCTTCCCATCTCTTTTATTCCGGACCAGGTAGGTGCCATAGGTGTAACCCATATCACCTGATTTTGACATAAATGCTTTTATGGGTTCCCAGGTAAGGACAAATGAAGTGTCAGGGCTCTTCAGCAGGGAAGCGCTTATCTGTTTGTATCCTTCGATAGGCATCTCATTGTTGTTAAACTTGACCCCACTGCTATCGAACATTGCAAGGAAGGCAGCATTCATCCCTTTTTCAGCTGACATTTCAGAATAATGCCTGTCGGTTGCCTTGAGTTCGTCGGAATTATACCTGCCATCAGCCTTTCTGCAGCATGAGTAAACGATGAATAGGATCAGGACAGATAACAGGATTGTTAAATATGAGTGTTTTTTCATTATTTGATGGAGTTAGGCTTTAAAGATACTATTGATCTCGTTTAAATTGGAAATTACCGGGTGACCGGAAGACAATAATCTTGAAGCAGATTGATGGCCGCAGGCAACCAGCAGGCACTTGCAGCCCAGTTCATTTGCAACTTCCGAATCATGCAGGGAGTCTCCTATTAGAGTCACCTGCCCCGGCGTAAGATTGAACTCCTTAAAGAATTGTAAGGCGTTTTCAATTTTTCCCCCGGCAAAATGATCACCAATACCGCCAATATAGTCGATGAAGTCACTGATGCCAAGTGATTCAACTGAGCGGATCAATGCATTATGTTGCATTGCAGATATAATGGCCTGGTTATACTCCCTGGATTTGAAAAATGTCAGAGCTTCCCTTGCCCCTGAACTCAGCTCGCATTTGGGTAACTCCTGCAGGTATAATTCGATAAATTCAAGGGCGGCTTCATCCCATGGTTCCCTTGTAAAATCGAAACCTATGGCAGTGTAATAATCCATCACAGGAAAGGTAAATACTTTTCGGTATCCATCGAGGTTCAATAATGGCAGATGCCTGTTCTTCAGCATTTTGTTCATTGCCTGGATACTAACCTCAACATCATCCAGCAAGGTCCCGTTCCAATCCCATATGATCGTTTCTTTCTTGTCCATTCCTAATTCTTTCTTTCGTAATAAATAACGGTTGTAAAGATGCTAAGAGTTCAAAGTAATCTGAATTCAGGATTTTGCTCTGTGGAATAATCTCAACGACACTGCGCGTCTGTTCCACAAACTGAATTATGTATATTTGCATCTCTCAAATTTACAACCATGATCCAGCGTATCCAAACAATTTATCTTTCACTTGCAATCATAGCTCTGGGAATCTTATTCTTTTTCCCCTTGGCATCCTTCCTCTCTGATTTGTCGTACCTGAAGTTTTACATTACAGGTGTTAAAAATATGGCGCCTGGTGGGGATGTTCCTCTGAGTATGATGTATGTCCTGCCGCTTGTTCTCCTCGTTATAGCTGTGCTCTTTATCTCGGTTATGAGCCTTCTGCAGTATAAAAATCGTCCGCGCCAGATAAAGTTTACCAGCATTGCCGTTATGCTGAATATCCTGGCCATACTTGCTATTTTGTTTGTGTATGTGCCAATTATTGAAAGGAAAACAGGCGTAAAGCCAGATTATGGATATTTAGGGATTTACCTTCCTGTAATATCTCTGCTTTTCCTGGTTCTGGCAAATATGGCTATTAAGCGGGATGAAAAACTTGTCCGTTCCAGCGACAGGCTCCGGTAAATTTAGTACCCCATTTCTTTATTGAGTCTCTCCGCCTCGAATACTTCGAGATCCCGGATGTTTTGCCCGTCAATAACAAACCTGACGAAAGTAATAACTTTGTGAAGTCCTGACTTCCCGGCAGCTCCGGGGTTCATGTGCAATAGCCCGAGTTTCTGATCATAAATGACTTTAAGGATATGCGAATGGCCGGCAATGAATAATTTCGGTTTTTCAGCCTGCAGTAAAGGCTTGATATCTTTCTCATACCGGCCTGGGTATCCTCCGATATGGGTCATCATAACCGATACTTCTTCACAATAAAATCGTTGAATCCGGGGATGAGTTGCCCTTATTTCCGTTCCATCGATGTTGCCATAAACAGCCCTTAGGATTTTGAATTCTGAAAGCTTAGCAGATGTTTCAAAATTGCCAATATCGCCGGCATGCCAGATCTCATCACATTCAGAAAAGAAATTAAAAATCTTTGGATGCAGGTATCCATGTGTATCACTTAAAAGCCCAATTCTCTTCATCTCCTGGTATAGATAAATTTCACTAAAACCATTTCTTTCGTTTCATGTAAAAGTACATCCCAAAACCTATTACAGCCATGATTCCGACAAGTGCAAAGTACCCGAATCTCCATTCCAATTCAGGCATGAATTTGAAATTCATTCCATAAACTCCTACCAAAAAAGTAAGTGGGATAAAGATGGTTGAAACCAGTGTCAGGGTTTTCATGATACTGTTCATCCTGTTTGAATTATTGGCTAGGAGCAGATCCATCATCGACGAAATGGTTTCCCTGTAGTTGTCCAACGATTGGATGATGTGATTGAGATGATCGTGAATATCGCTTAAATACTGCCGGGTGGATTCGTTGATTATTTCTGATTCTTCCCTGGAAATGTATCGGATTTCATCTTTTAACGGATATATGGTCCTTCTCATCACCACAAGGCTTTTCTTGAAATTCAGGAAATCAAAGGCCAGGTTGTCCGACGGACTGGACAGAAGGTCTTTTTCCATAATTTCAATCTGGTCCTCACAGTAATCGAGCAGCAGGTAATAATTGTCGACAATATGGTCAATCAGTAGGTAAGCCAGGTAATCTTCCTGTTTCTGCCTGCCTTTCCCTTTACCAGATTTTAACCGATCCTTGATAGGCTCGAACAGGTCGCTGGGCTGTTCCTGGAATGTTATCAGGATATTAGGCCCAAGGAACATGCTGATCTGCTCGGTTTCAATAGATTGGCCCGGTTTGCTGAAAACCAGGCTTTTCAATGTAATAAATAAAGAACTACCGGTGTCTTCCACTTTTGGCATATGCTGTACATTCAGGATATCCTCCAGTATTAATGGATTTATTCCAAAATGTTCACCCAATAGTTCCAGCCCGGGAATATCCCCGAATCCTGAAATTACAAGCCAATTGCAGGTACTGTCTCCAATGGATTTAATCGCTTTCTGAACTGACACATCTTCGGTTACAGAATACGTTTCGTTGTCATACCTGATCAGGTCGATCTGTGTCGCGAAAGTCTTAGTTCCTGTGTATACCAGGCTTTCAGGAGGCATTCCTGCCTTTCGGCTAAGCCTTGGTGATGGATGCGTTTTCATTCCTTTTATAAGTGAAGTTCCTTTCATAAGGTGAAAATACAAAAAGAAACCAGCCGTTTGGGCTGGTTTACTAAGAATAGAAGATCGATTATTTCTTTTCTTTAAGCAGATCCCTGATCTGGGTAAGCAGTACCTCTTCATTCGATGGAACAGGAGGAGCTGATGGTGCCTCTTCTTCCTTTTTCTTTGTTGAATTAATAGCCTTTATAAACATAAAAATGACTGCAGCAATGATGACAAAATCAATTACATTTTGAAGGAACATGCCATAGTTGAGTGTTACTGCAGCTTTATTTCCGGCAGCAGCAACCAGTGTGGCCTTAAATTCCTTAAAATCCAACCCGCCGAGCAGTACGCCAATTGGTGGCATGAGAACATCATTTACAAAGGATGACACTATTTTACCAAAAGCTCCGCCAATGATCACCCCGACTGCCAGATCGACTACGTTGCCTTTCATGGCAAAATCCTTGAATTCTTTAACTAGTCCCATAATTTTAGATTTTATTGGTTAATTGAATGGATTGAAATGTGAAAATAATTAACGGCTCAATGTATAGGTAAATCCAACAGATAAGGTTTCCATAAACTGTGTTTTTGGTGAACCTTTGTCTGTAGAGGTATCTTTCGGATCCTTGTAAAGAATATTGTCATCATATATCAACATCGTTGCAAGGTTCACTGAAATATACTTGGTGAACTTCAGGAGAAGGTTATTTTCCCAGCTGACAATAATATTCTGGGGGTTTTTGAGGTAATTGTTAAAGAGATCAAGTTTTGAAAGCAAACTAACGTTCTTGAATAGATCCTTTTTAATAATGGCATTCACAGATGCTCCCGCTTGAAGCAGGCTTTTTTCACCCTTTTTTACACCATATGCTTCCTGGTCACTTAAGGTTTGATCATTCACCACTGTAAGCCTGGCTCCTATCGGTGAGAGCAAAACTGAGAAATAATCTACAGGCTTATAGCTTAGACCTATAGATAGCTGGAAGTAACCCGGAGCCATGAATTTTGAGGTGTAAACGGAATCGTTCGGATAATTATATCCATTGGAAAACTGTGATTTGAATTCCAATAATCCAGTATAATCCCAATGTTTCCAGGCATATATGCCTGCCTTGGTGAATAGATTCAGTTTGTCGTCTGCTTTACGCCAGTTGGTGCTTTGTTGTTTCTGGATCATGTAGGCAGCACCCAGGTAATTATTCCAGGTGAATTTCCCCTTGGAGTAATCCTCAAAGATGTTAATCATGGCCTTAACGGAAACAGAATTTTCACCTCCTTTTGTCCAGTTGGTGAGAGAAGTTTGCGAAAAGCCAATAGCGGATTCATACTTTGATTTCCAATACTTAACCGTATCGGTTCCTGTTTCAAATGCAAAAGATGAAAGTGTGAGAATTGTAGCAATAAATAGTAAGCTAAGCTGTTTCATTGGTTTAAATTTAATGTTTATTGGTTGGATTTGTGATTCTTTATTGAAATGTAGTGCCTCCCAAAGCAGGCGTCACCTTGTAATTTCCATCATCTGACAAGCCAAACTTTATCGGAATATTTATGCTTACCCTTACAGCAAAGCCATCTTTAATGCCAGGTTTCCATTTTATTAGCCTCACCAGCCGGATAGCTTCTTCCGTGCAGCCTGCTCCCAGGTGTTCAACAACCATGAGGTTGGATATATGTCCGTGAGGCTCTACTATTAGGTTTAACCTGACAACGCCGGAAATGTTCGTTCTCAATGCCTGCTCGGGGTACCTGAAATTTTCAGCCAGGAATTGCTGCATGTTCATTTCTTTCGATTCAAAAAGAGGGCTGGGCGGCAGATCAGCATATTTATACTGGTATACAATTCCGCTTGTATCCAAAGGAATATTGGGAAAATCAATGGTCTGATATCCTCTTTCGCGACAGGCTCTTTTGTAATGCTTTATGGTAAACGGGATCTCAAAGTTTACCTTGCTTTCAACGGCTTTTCCCCTGTATTGTGCAGGTTGCCAGATCATCATCCTGAATATCCGCATTGCTTCTGTGTTCAGAATGGGATCAGTTTTTGAAATTTGATTGAGATCCTTTACTACTCCCTGATCAGTTACTATAAAACTAAATACTACAGTTCCTTCAATAGAATTCTTCAGGGCTCCAGCCGGGTATAACATTTCATCGTCAATAAATTGCCTTGCCCACCATTCTCCACCTCTGGGTTGTGCCGGGATCATTTCCTGGGCCCATGATGTAACAGGGTAAAGGAAACTGCTTAAAATGAGAAATATTCCAAAGTTACATCGCTTCATCATACAGATTTCGTCTGATTCAGGAGAAGAAGTCCAGCTAAGTTATGAAAGAAATTAAGGAAATGCAAAAAAGGTATCCAAACACTTAATTACTTGTTTAGTAAAGTATCACTCAAAACCTAAAGCATTCTTCATTGGAGATACTGTTGCAGAATGAAATATCAAATAAGCCGTATATCCGAGTTTTTAAGCCATCCAACACTTCCGTTGGCGATGCGGATTTCTTGCCAGTCGCCAATCTGATCCAGTAACACCACTTTGATGCCTTCATGAATGACGAATAAGTCAGCGCTGGAAACATCCGGCGAACTCTTAACAGTAACTGTCGGCGTGAAAACAATGGCTTCGTGGTGAAACTTGAGGTGATGTTCTTTCTGTCGGGCTGCAAGAAACGAAATCAGCAAAAATGAATACAGGAAAACTCCACACCAGAATGCAATTTTTCTAACAGGAAGTGATTTTGAAAACAGGTAGATGGATGTGGATAATAAAGCAAGAGTAACCAGGAGTATTAGCACAATCCCGATAGTGTCAATACTCAGGGTATCCATAAATGCTTTCCACCACCGTTTGTAAAATAACTCCGGGACAACCTCAACCTTATCTGTGATCCTGCTGTTGGCCACATTCAGGTTATGCCTTATGTCTTCCTGGTTAGGCTCTAGTTTAAGAGCCTTTTCATAATAAAGGATAGAAGATGGTATCTCGTTATTCCTGAAATATGCATTACCCAGGTTATAATAGAGAACTGCAGATTCATTATCACTCTTTAATATCTTTTCATAAAGTTGGATGGCCTCAGGATAATGCCCGGCAGTGTAGGCTTTTCTTGCCTGGCCAGCCAATTCATCATTGCTTTGACTCATGCCCTGCAGACCAGCACAGATGATGATGAGAAGGATAAATGCCGTTTTCATCATGGGGTTTCTTCGGGTATTCATTTCTGACAACATGATCAATTGAATAATTGCCTGGTTTTATTTTAACTGCTCTTCAGTATGTGTTATAACTTCAATAGCTTCATTGTAAAGTAGCTCCATATTCCTGGTCTTATCACCCGGAGCAAATCGGGCAAATTCTGAATGTTGAAGTGTGTCTATGAACCTCTGGATGAGATCCGCATCGACATTTCTGTCGTTAAGTCTCTCAAATGCAGTGTCCATGGATAACTCAGACAATGGGATATTGAATTTGTCACTAATATAACCCCATAAAGCCTGTGATATTTCAATGTGAAATGCTTCCTGGCTCTCTGCTGCCAATAGCGATTTAGCCTTTTTAAGCCTTAGCGTCGCAATCCTGGTAGCTTTCCGGCGTCTTACATTTCCAATATCCGAATTTGAGCGGATGTGATTCCTCCATATAATAACGAATGCAAGAAATACCAGGACCGGAAGGCTCAACAACAGCCAAAAAAGCCAGCTCCCGTAAAAGTGTTTTCCAATAGGATGCAATGCAATTGGGGCATCCATGAGGTAGCGAATGTCATTGCCAATATACTTAACATCTTCCCTGTCAACAGGAGTCATGGCTGCTGCAGTCCCATCACCTTTTAAAACTTTGATATTATACTCAGGCGAAGAGAGATTAACATATTCTTTTTTTGCCAGGTCAAAATAGGAAAACTGAACGGGTGCTATCTTAAAATCTCCTGCTGTCCTGGGTATTACCAGATATTCAAAGGTCCGTGAGCCTGATATGCCCGAATTTGAAGAGTGAATATTGTCTGTGATCTTAGGGTCGTAAACTTCAAAATCAGGAGGGAAAACAACGGAAGGTTTTTCTATCAGGTTCAGGTTCCCGGAACCGGCTACTGTTAACTTCAAGGTGACAGCTTCATTAGCTTTCAACTGACTTTTATCAAGTGAGGGCTTAAAATTGAATTGCCCTATTGCACCTGTGAAATCAATGGGCCGGTTTTGAGCAGGCAAGGGCTTTACCTGCACTGTTACAGAGTTGGATTTGAGTGATTTTTCAACATTTTGATAATCAAAACCTAAATTTGAATCATCAAAGAAATTTTTGAAAAATGGATCATTTGAGAAAAAAGGATCATCAGCAAAAGGACTTTTGCTTTTTACCTTGACGCTGTACACAACATCCTGTTCAAGTGGAGCAATTGTTAAAGCCCCGGTTTTTTGCGGGAACAAAGCTACTTTTCGAACTTCTGCAACTATATATTTCTTACCGTTAACAGTTTCGTTATACTGCGGGTATTGCTGCAGGTCTTTCATCAGGTCCTGTGACCAGAAACCCGGGTAAGCAGGTGCCTGTCCGGATGGATTTATTCGCAGCCTGTTGGTAGGTGTATACAATTTATAAGTGACGATGATCTGCTCACCTAAATATGGGTCCGATTTCGATGGGACAGCTTTCAGAAAAATATCATTCCCCAGGTTGGAGACATCTGCCTTTTGTTGAGATGGGTGTTGCCCTTGTGCGCGAGACTGTGGAGAAATGGCCTGGCCAATGACATTGATGGTGACCGTATTTGAAAAGTACTTTTTTCCTTTGACCGCAATACTTGCAGAAGGAATTGTAAAAACTCCAGGTTCTGTCGCAAGCAGCACAAAGGTGTAAGAGTAAGAAATCGATTGTGAAACTTTACCGTTGATGAATTGAATTTGTGAACTGGATTGTGAACTTGGGCCGGATTGTACCTCAAAGTGCTCAATTCCCGGGCTGATAAAGCCAGTTCCTTCCTGGTTAATGCTGAAGGTAAGGTAAAATCGTTGACCGACACTCACTTGTCTTGGAGCCTGCGCATTGAACGATACATCCTGAGCTGACAAAACTCCTGACAGTGTAAAGAAAAGTAGAACTACTGATAGAATGTGCTTCATTTTCTTAACTGGTTTCTGCTTGCGTTCAGGGGATATGGTTAAAAATTTCTTTTTAATGATTCTTGAGGAAAAAGGAATGCAATTTTACTGTCTTTTTTACCAGTCTTTCTCAGGCTGGTTACTAACAGGCTTTGCTTGTTGTTTCTTAACCTTGTCCAATGTTCGTTTCTCGTTATTATTCAAAGCCTCCAGCATTCGCTCTGCTTCATTCTTTGACATTTTCTGGTTTTGCTTTTGCTGTTGTTGCTGTTGTTGCTGCTGTTGCTGTTGTTGCTGCTGCTTATTCTGCTGCTTATCCTTGTTTTTTTGGTTGTTCTTATTCTGTTGCTGTTGCATTTTAGCTAAAGCATAAGCGAGGTTGTATCGGGTATCTTCATCTTTTGGATTGATTTTTAAAGCATGCTTATATGCTTCAACACTCTCCTGGTATTTTTGCGATTGAAGATAGGAATTTCCAAGGTTGTGGAATACCTGTGATTGGGAAGCGTTTTTAGGATCAGATGCAAGTTTGAGATAAGAACTTGAAGCCTCATTGAAATTCTGCTGCCTGTAAAGTGAATTTCCCAGGTTATATATAGCCTTGGCTGAATTTGGGGATTTATTGAGTGCCTTCCGGTAATCAATTTCTGCTTCCTTAAACTTACCATCCTGGTATTGTGAATTGCCCTCCCGGATATATTTCTGGGATGACTGGGCTTTTAAAACAAATCCAGATAATGACAAAAACAGTATTGTTATTACTACTCTCATATCAAACCTTATCGTTAGGTTGGAATAAGTTCAGTTTCCCTGCAAGCTTGCTTTTCTTTTCAGAAATCAGAAGTTCGACAATAAGCAACAACAGTCCGCCTAGAAGGAAAAATTGATACCGGTCTTCATAATCGGAAAAGATACGCGAATCATATTCTACTTTCTCAAGATTGTTGATCTGGTCGAAAACTTCTTTCACACCTGCCTGTGAATTGTTAGCCCTGATATAAACTCCCTTTCCGGCATCAGCAATTTCTTTCAACAGGTTGTCATCAAGTCTCGATATGATCGTATTTCCCTGCCTGTCTTTTTTATAGCCGATCTGCATGCCGCTGTTATAAATAGGAATTGGGGCACCATCAGGCAATCCCATGCCAATGGTGTATACCCTGATTCCGGATGAAGCAGCTGAATGTGCGGCAGCAACAGCATCGTCTTCATGATTTTCACCATCTGTAATCAGGATAATTGCCTTACTCTGCTTGGTTTTACCGAAGCAACTTACTGAAGTTTCGATGGCATCTCCAATAGCAGTACCCTGCGTAGGTAGCATGCCAGGATTGATATTTGCAAGGAATAATTTTGCTGCAGAATAATCAGTGGTTATTGGCATCTGCACATAGGAATTCCCCGCAAAAACGACCAATCCTATGCGGTCGTTTTCTAGGTTATCCAATAGCCTGGCAATAGCTTGCTTTGCCCTTTCAAGCCGGGAAGGGGCTATGTCCTGAGCTAGCATACTATTGGAAACATCAAGAGCGAAAACCAGGTCGATCCCTTTTCTCTTTATCTTCTCCAGTTTGGAGCCTGTTTGAGGATCTGCAACACCTAAAATTAAAAGTGTCCAGGCAACAAGTAAAAGGATCATTTTGAGTAATCCCCGGCTACCGGAATAATCAGGCATAAGCCTCAACAGAAGCGGCCATTCGCCAAAAGTGGCAAATGCCTTTTTCTTCATGCGTTGAGCCAGCAGGTAAAGAAGAATGAATACCGGTATGGCAAGCAGAAGGTAAAGGGCAAATGGATGGGCCAGTCGAAACATGCTAAATGGTTACTCAGTTAATTAGGTTATTATTTTATGGAAGCGTTTTCAAAAGTGTATATCTAAGGAGTATTTCAGCACCAAACAGTATCAGCCCAATTAGGGCAAATAGCATGAACTCCTCCTTTTTACGCTTGAACTCTGTAACATCAATCTTTGATTTTTCCATCCGGTCGATTTCCTTATAGATCTCTTCCAGTTTTTTCTTATTGGTTGCCCTGAAGTATTTCCCATTGGTCATAGCTGAAATCTTCTTTAGCAAAGGTTCATCGATTTTTACTTCCATCTGCACATACTGCATTCCATAGGGTGTTCTCACCGGAGCCGGTGCATATCCAATAGTTCCTGCCCCGATCGTATAAATTCTGATACCGTATATGGAAGCAATTTCTGCAGCCGATTGCGGGTCGATGGCCCCCATATTATTCACTCCATCTGTTAGAAGGATAATGACCTTCGAACGGGCTTTGCTTTCTTTGAGCCTGTTAACAGCTGTTGCGAGGCCGTCACCTATAGCGGTTCCATCGTCAATTAACCCGAATTTGATATCATTGTATAAATTGATCAGTTTGGCATGATCGGTTGTGAGCGGACATTGAGTAAAACTCTCCCCGCTAAAAATCACCAATCCTATACGGTCATCTGGGCGGCTGTTAATAAACTCAACAGCTACATCCTTGGCAGCCTCCAGGCGGTTGGGCTTTAAGTCCTCAGCCAGCATGGTACTTGAGATATCAGTTGCCATCATTATATCAATTCCTTCCACGCTGATATCCTGCCTGCTCATATTCGTCTGAGGTCGGGCGAGAGCAATAATAATGAAAATGGAAGCTGCCAGTCGCAATCCGAATAATATATGCCTGCTGTACAATCTCCAGCCTGGGCTAAGGTTGATAAAGGCCTTAATGGATGATATCTGCAGAGTGGGATGATGATGTCGAAGCCTATAGATATACCAGGCTATTGCTGCAGGAATCAGCAACAGTAACCAGAAATAGGCTGGGTCTGCAAAAATGATTTTCATTATCCGTTTTGTGCAATTGGTTTATCAGGAAGTACTTCTGCTTTTTCTGTGGTTTCAACAGGTTTGGTTTCCATCACTATAATTCTGGTATTTTTAATGCTGGAATCATGTTCTGAAGGTAAAGGTATTTCTTTTGCAAACTTAACCAGGTCAGCTAATTGCAGAACCTGTAACATTTTTTCTTTGACCGGTTTTAGCCTTTCGTGGCCTTCAACGGCTTCAATAATATCATAGGATATCATTTCCATGGCAGGAATTTTAAATTCACTTTCCAGGTATTGACGAAGGATATCAGTAAGTTCCGTATAAAATTCCTTGATTTTTCCAGCCTGCCATAGTTTCTTTTTCTCCAAATCATTGAGGGATTCCAATGCAATTTGCCATGCCGGAAGCTGTTGCTTTCTGATAACGGGGAACAGTGGCTTGCGCATCCTGCGACGCCACAGGTAATACCAGATAAAACCTGCAATCAATCCCAGGCCGGCTACTCCGGCAAATATGGGCCAAAGTTCTTCCAGGGTCAGAGGAGCTGACATGGGCGCTTTAATATCCTTGATGGCACGGGTAGTGTCAACTTCAACAGTTCGGACCTGGAGTAACAGGGAATCAGTTACGGCTCTTAACTTTGAAGTATCCCCAGGGACAATGTATTCAAACGTGATAGGAGGAATTGTTTTATACCCGGAATCAAAAGCTGTGATAGTAAGTAATTGCCTGTATTGAAGATAAGAATTGCGGCTTGTCTCGATAGTATCTACATGTCCTGTTTTTACAATTTCGATAGGGGATAAGGTAGAGTCATTAAATACCGGCCAGATAACTTTTGCCCCTTTGGGGAGAGTAACATCCAGTTTCAAAAGTATTTGTTCGCCAAGCCTGATGGACGTTGTATCGATACTGGCAACAGCTTTCTGAGCTTGCGCATGGAATGACACCTGGAATGTCAGGAGCATAACCAAACTTAGTTTGGAAGCAGATAACCAATGCCGTTTAATTTCAATCATGTACACTCTGTTAATAGCGAAGTTCGCGCTGAGAAAAGATTTTCAGAAGCGGTTTAACATAATCCTGGTCTGTTCGGATTGCAGTAGTATCTACACCACAGCGTGTAAAGATAGCTTCTACATTCCTTGAATGATTTATCCACCAATCACGGTAACTGTTCCTGACCCTGTTCTCAGAGGAATCAATCCAGCGGGTTTCGCCTGATTCCCTGTCAAATATTTCTATTATGCCCACAGCTGGCAGTTCCGTTTCCCTGGGATCATAAACACGTAAAGCAACTATGTCATGCTTCCCGGATGCAATCTGAAGTGATTTCTCAAAGGGAGAGTCAATAAAATCGGAAATGATAAATGCTGTGCATCTTTTTTTGATAGCGTTCGTCAAAAATCTCAAAGCTTCCGAGAGATTTGTTTTCCGGCTTTCAGCTTTGAAATCTACAAGTTCCCTTATGATCCTGAGAATGTGTGAAGTGCCTTTCTTTGGAGGGATAAACTTTTCAACCTTATCGCTGAAAAATATCACCCCAACCTTATCATTGTTATTGATGGCTGAAAATGCGAGAACAGCTGCAATCTCAGTCATCTGTTCCTCTTTGAACTGCTTTCTTGTGCCGAATTCATTGGATCCACTTACATCAATCATAAGCATTACAGTAAGTTCACGTTCCTCTTCAAACACTTTCACATATGGATGATTGAACCTGGCTGTAACATTCCAGTCAATACTCCTGATTTCGTCACCGTACTGATATTCGCGTACTTCACTGAAAGCCATGCCTCTTCCTTTAAACGCAGAATGATAATGCCCCGAGAATATCTGTTGTGACAGCCCTCGCGACTTTATCTCTATTTTTCTGACCTTTTTAAGAATTTCAGCAGCTTCCACTTTTGAAAAGGAATTTTGACAGATGAATCTGGTTTATCGAATTGTTCCGGGGAGAAACTATGCAGCCTGATTTAGGCTGGGATTTGGCAATGATGTTTAGGGAACTACTACTGAGTTGAGTATCTCATTTATGATATCCTCACTGCTGATGTTTTCAGCTTCAGCTTCATAGGTGAGCCCAATACGGTGACGCAGAACATCATGTGCTATAGCACGCACATCTTCAGGGATAACATAACCACGCCTTTTGATGAAGGCAAAAGCTTTAGCGGCCATTGCCAGGTATATGCTGGCCCTTGGTGACGCACCATAGCGGATCAGGTTCTGGAATTTCTTGAGGTTATATTCTGAAGGATATCGCGATGCAAATACGATATCTGTGATATAGTTTTCTATTTTTTCATCCAGGTAGACTTGCTTAACAACATCCCTGGCTTTCATAATATCTTCAGGCTTAAGTATCTTATGCGTTGAATATGTTTCCTGTGAAATATTTTGCCTGAGGATAAGCTTCTCTTCCTGCTTCTGCGGATAATCAATAATCACCTTAAGCATGAAACGGTCAACCTGTGCTTCGGGAAGAGGGTAGGTTCCTTCCTGTTCAATCGGGTTTTGAGTAGCCATAACCAGGAATGGCTCAGGTAAGATGTAAGTTGTATCACCAATGGTAACCTGCCGTTCCTGCATAGCTTCCAGCAATGCGCTCTGTACTTTTGCAGGTGACCTGTTAATTTCATCAGCAAGTACAAAATTTGCGAAAACGGGTCCTTTTCTTACAATAAAATCTTCCTTCTTTTGGCTGTAAATCATTGTTCCAAGCAGGTCGGCGGGAAGCAGGTCAGGAGTGAACTGAATACGACTGAATTTGAGATCAATAGTAGTTGCCAGTGACTTGATTGCCAGGGTCTTTGCCAGACCCGGAACACCTTCAAGAAGAATATGTCCATTGGATAAAAGACCAATAATAAGTCTTTCAATCATGTGCTTTTGTCCAACAATAACCCTGTGCATCTCCATGGTAAGCATATCAACAAATGCACTTTCCTGTTGGATTTTTTCGTTTAATTCCTTAATGTTGGTTTCTAACATACCTCTCTAAATTTAGAACCACAAAAATAGAAACAGGCATTGCACCAACTGCCCCAATGCCTGTTAAAAATTGTTAAAGCCTCTGTTAAAGCGTGTTAATTCTCTAAGGATACAGAAGATTCACTAGTTAAAATGCTTGATAATCGGATTATTCAAGATTTAGTTTTTTTCTGATATCTTTAGGCAGGCTGTCCTTGTTAACCAAAATGGCTATGGTATTCATTCGAACGTAGGAATCCGATAAATACATGAATCCTCCGTAGTCGTTGCTTTCAGCAGACCATGAGTTCTTGGTAAGGAAATAGCGTTTCCCGGATTGATCAGTACCGGTACCTGTTATATGCATGAGGTGATCATCTGTTGCTGAGTAATTATCAAATGCTGCCTGACGAATCTCCTGGGTAACGAGTTTTTCCGGTACAACATTTTCAAAGCTGAAGAATTGCTTTTTTCGCTCTTTTTCGGTAAGTTTTCCCCATTTTTGCTGTTCCTCAGCCGTTGCATTCTTCAATGTAATATCTGGGACAATTGCAAGCTGGTTTTTGAATGAAAATCCACGGTCACTTACATCACCATCCCATTCAATGGTAAAACCCTTCTCCAGCGAATTATCCATAACCTGTATAAGCTCATCCAGGGGGACGTTATAATAGCTGGCCATCCTCCAGTTATCAGGGATTTCCAGCATAAAACTGCTGTAGAATGGCTGCTGGGTATATGAGGTCAATTCAATGTAATTGTCAGGGACAATACCTAATTTATCCCGAAGCTGCACAGGAGTGAGGGATTGGCCCTTATAGGCGGTTGTCACAGGCTTTGGCCCCAGGTAAACATCTAAAACTGCTTCAATGGTTTTCATCCAGTTTGGTGATAGTTTTCCGGAAGGGTTCTTGACAATTGTCCTGACAATCGCTTCGAGCACAGCTTCCATCTCTGCGTGGTCAGGCTTTTCCTGCCCGTTAGCCAACCCGGTATAGTCGCTATTAAGCAACAGGCCGGAGTTTGCAACAACATCCATCACATCATGTGCTTGACCACCTTCCCCGAAATTTGATGTACCATGAAGCCTTACAAAACGTTTTGCTTTTTCAGCATAATTCATCCTGACGAAGTACATCTCAGAAATATCCAGGGTATCATGGGTCATTCTGAGTATTTCAGACTCAAGGAAAGAACAGCTGGCGTAACTCCAGCAAGTACCTGATGATGCCTGGTCTTTTACTGGACTGGATGGCAATTCTATTCGCTTTGTAAATGAATACTTTTCATTTGTGCTATCCTTTTCAATCTGTCCGAAAATTGATTTTGAACTTAGAACGGATAAGGCTATAAGCAACGAGATTACAGGTGAAGATTTAAGTATCATAGGTTGAAAATTACGGAGCATCAAAAGTAAACTTATTTATAAAAAAAACCTCCGGAGAATATTTTCCGGAGGTTTTCAATTTTCCCAGAATCAGCTAAAATGTGATTCAGAAAAGTCCTGTGAACTTATCAGGGGAATAAAGCGATTGAGTTTGTTAAAAGGCCGAAGGAATAATCGTGGTTGTGAATACCAAGACTGAATTCCCTTAAGCACAATTGGAAGTTGATGATAGCTCCCATCTGGGCATTGGTCAGATAAAGCTTAGGATAAGTAAGGTTCTGAGCTTTCTGAGCTGGAGTCCATGAACTAGCAGGGCTAGGATTCTGGAAGAGACCGTTAGGATTGTTAGCTGGGCCTGTTGGGTTGCTTGCTGGATCGTAAACATTCAGGTAACCATCATAATTATTGGCAGTTAAGCCAGCCCAAAGATTGGTTGTAGCATCAGGGTTACGGTTGAGGATATCCCTTCCGCTTTCCTGCAGTTTGCCAGCCAAAGTGTTGAGTAAGGTCTTGATCTCAGTGCGGGTTCCTGTCCAAAGAACATCGGAAGAACTGATTCCACTGTGGCAACCAGTTGCATTACATCCATTGAAATTACCTGCAGCGCTGAAGGAGTGTCCACCGGCCTTGCCATTGATGGCGCCCATATGACAATCCTGGCAGGTAGCCTGGGTTGCGTGTGCTGAACTTGCATAAGAAGCTGTTCCTGCAAATTCAATACCGCCCATACCGGCAACAATAGCTCCAACAGTTCCATAATGGGTGTGAGTCCTGTAACCTGGTTTCAGTTTGTTGGTGGTAACGCCAGCGGTTGTATCATAGAATACAGCAGTTGGGTTTGCGGCAATTGCAGCATAGTCAAGAACATTACCGTCACCGGCAGAAGCGGTGAAAGGACGTGGCTGATGACATTTGAGACAAAGGTTGCTTTGTCCATCTTTCTGGGCAAGGTTGATGGTTTTTGTACCGCCCCACATGGTCATGGCAACTGGAGCTACATTGGTGAACGGCTGAAGGTCAGCTACGGTATATGTGCTATGCAGGCTGCTGTGGCAGGTTGAGCAGGTGATATCACCATAAGCTTTATCCGGCACAGTTGCATAATCATTCACATATTTACCTGTTGCAGCGTTCAGCGTAAAGGTTGAAGGAATGTTGTTTGCACAAACATATTTGAAAGCTTCTGAACAATGGCATGGAGTACAACCGGTGTTTCCAGCTTCTGAAAATGCAGTTTCGCCATAGGAGTGCTTTGACAGTTCATACTGAACTGAAACAAGGTCTACTACGTCTTTTGCATGACAAGTGGTACAGGTAGCATTGGCATCAACACCATTTGTTCCGTTTGTTCCGTTAATTCCATTGGTTCCATCTTTCCCGTTGGCTCCATTGGTACCGTTTGTACCGTTGGCACCAGCAGGTCCGGTTTTACCAATTGGCCCTTCCTTGGTACAGGATGTGATCAGCAAACCTGCACCGATTGCCAGAATGAATAATAATTTTTTCATAAGTAATTGGTTTAGTTAGTTGTTAGGGTTTGTATTAAAGGTTCTTGCACTAAAGATTTTTATGCTTCTTACAGGCCTTAAATACCTGCCTGATTGAATGCAAATATGTAATTATATATGTTCGATTTCATGTATGTTGTGTTGATATTTTCACTTGTAAGCGATGTTATATTCCCGATTCCCATTGATAAAAATCAATCATTAATTGACATATGAAGATTAATCAATACATATAAGTATATAACATATCAACGTGTGTCTTATACCTGGGTTCAGCTGGTTGCCTCTTCTTTTTCTACTTTGACTTTACTTGATTTCTTGATCATGATCAGCTGAATTACTGCAAACAAATAATGTCCCCATACCCCGGCTAACATGATGATTAGTGTTATGATCATCCAGAGCGGCGCAACGGGAGTCCAAAGCTCACGACTTGGCCTGTCAGGGCTTATCAGATGTTTCGGTAATCCCCATTTGATGTCAGCTTTGGCCATAACGTTACCATAGGTGTCATTTTCATCAATGGTTGCAACTACATTCAGATTCCCAAGTGAATCACCAATAATATCCCTGGGGAATTCAGCTGTGCCGGTCCCCGTAGAATCTACCGAAATAGAAGCAACCTTAAGCATGCTAAGCATTTTAGGCACAGAAATGGTAACATCGGTTGCTCCGATTGGAGATTCTGTCCCATCTGAATTAAGCTGGCTTGCTGTTACTTTAACATGCCGAACAGAGTCCTCTTCATAAAAGGTGACTACCATTTTGGATGGTTTTATTGCAAATTCACCATTAGCAGAGGCAAACTTTTCATTACCGGTAAACGCTGCCTTAAATTCTATCAGTTGCTGGGCATTCCGGCTGAACTTATTATGTGCTGGAACTTTGAGGACTGCTGAGCCCCTGAAGTCTGTTTTTGCTATTCCAACTTCTGATTCACTATCACCGGCCTTAGCAGTGAATTTTACAGGCGCATTGGCAAGAAAGGTTGGACCTTTATCGTGTTTGACGCTTATAACAGCTTTCAACTGAATACTATCATCAGAAGTGCTGGTACAAATAAAGCTCATACTCGTTTCAGCCGGGCCCTGGGCGGTTTTTTCCTTGTTATCCTGTGCCGAACTCATCCTTGGAAGGACTAGCAGTATGATCGTTGCGAGTATTATCCCTATTCTTTTCATGTCTTGCTTTATAAATATGGTTAACAGGATAGATTAGCGAAGGTAAATATCACCCGATTCCTTAGGCTCTTCCTTGAGTTCAGCAACCTGTACGATGGGAATAAGCTTGGAGGCTATAGTAAAGAAGAGGCAGAATGATGCAACACCTCCGGCAGTTAATACCATTTCTACCCAGGTGGGAGAATAATGCAACCACGCGGCTCTTGCATCTTGTATCGGCAGGTAAGGTGATTCGAGGGTGGGTACAACGATCAGGTAACGGTTCATCCATAGTGCGATAATTACAACCACAGCAGTGATGGTAATATTGTTGATGGTCCTCAGCTTCTTGAATCCTACAACGATCAAGGGAAGCAGCACGCCTACATAGTTAGAGAAAATGAAGAAGAAATAGTAATCTTTGAAAAGTATCTTGATCAGTATTTCATCGTTTTTTTCTGAACCATACCATTTTGTAAGATATTCACTAAATGTAAAATAACCGAAAAAGGCTGCCAGTACAAGCATAATTACACCAACATTTACGAAGTGTTTTTGTGTTATATGTTTTTCGAGGTGGTAAACCTTGCGGAATATAAACATTGCGAGTATGAGAACTCCTGTTCCGGAGTAAACAGCTGCTATGACAAAATAAGGTCCGAAAATCGTGCTGTGCCAACCGGGTTGTAATGTAACGCTGAAGATCCAGGCTAAAACTGAATACACAATAATTGCGATGGCGATTACCATACCAGCCATAATATCAGTTGCTCTTTTCAGGCGGATCTGCTGTTCCGGAGTACCTGTGTACCCCAGGGCAAGCATCTTATAGAGTTTCTTCTGCCAGGCCGGGACTTTAAGGGCTTCATAATCTCTTAATTTACTGAGGTCACGGAGAATTGCCAGGTAAAGGAAGATAAAGCATCCGATAATATCCGTAGAAATCGCAATTACGTCCCAGGTAATGGGTGACTGAATACGTCCGAACAGGATAAGGTTAGGTAAACGGTCGAGCCTGCCAATACAGAGCATAATGTATAAAGGACCAATTAACAGCGAGATAACTGTGATAAACTCGGCCATACGAATGACAGGTTTTCTCCATTCGGCATGAAAGAGATGAAGAGTCCCTGAAATTAAGGCTCCTGCGTAGCTTATTCCCATAAAGAAAATGAAGTTTACGATATAAACGCCCCATACTACATTATCGCGCATGCCAGTAACAATATGCCCCCGTGAAACCTGCCAGTATAATGCGAATAACCCCATACAAACCATGAAGATCAGGAAACCAATCCAGATCTTACCTTTTAGGCCGGTATGCTCCAGTTGAGGCGCAAATTCCTTTAGTAATTCATCTGTTTGAGTCTGGCTCATGATTTTTTCTCCTTATCCTTAAGTTTCTTAACAAATGGGGTGTTGTCGTATCTCGCCTTGATTTCCGGATCCAGGCTTTCATAACCACGCTCAACCGGGAACTGCCGGTCGACTGGTGGCAGGTAATAGACATTAGGCCGGGTACCCAGGTTTTCCAGGTACTGATAACCGGCGCGGTCGCGGATCAATTCACTGAATTTGTAAGTATCAACTCCATTGGTCACTACATCTTCATCAATATCCCCGAAAAGGATAGTTCCCATTGGACAGGCTGAAGCACAATATGGCAATTTGCCTTCCCTGGCCATATCCGGGCAGAAATCGCATTTTGAAACGGTTCCTTCAACACCCGGAACACCTTTTTCAGGTGAATAGCTTTGAGGGGAATCGTATACATCTTCATGTTTCCATGCAAAAATCCGGGTGGAATATGGACAACCGGTCATGCAGAATTTACAACCAATACATCTTTCATTATCAATAAGCACTATCCCGTCACTCCTTTTAAATGTTGCACCTACAGGGCAAACACTTACACATTGTGGATTGTCACAATGATAGCATGGTTTCGGGAACCAATAAGGTGCTGATTTTAATGAATCCTGCAGCAGGTAAACTTTCATAAACTCCTCACCATGAGGCAGATTATGGCCTTTCTGGCAGGATTCAACACATGCCCTGGCGTTTTTACACTTTGCCAGATCAATCACCATAACGAATTTACGGCCGGGGATTCCCTGGTGTGAATCCTTTCGATCTACCGGGGGAAGTGTGAGGAAGTTCTTGTCAACCTCCATCATTTCTCCTGAAGTAGTAAGAACCTTGACTTTATCTCCGGATTCTACTGCAAGGCTTTTCCCTGTTGCAAGGATTGCTCCGGTAGCAACTGTCCCTGCGCCAGCTATCAGGCCCAGTTTCAGAAATCTGCGACGTGAATTTCCGTCTTTGTTCTTTTCGTCGTTCATTGATTTATGTTTAGTCAGAATGATGTCGGATTGTTGAGCGGATCAGTTGGTTCCAGGCAGGTCAATGGGATTCATGATAGCCATTGATCATGCTTTTGAAATTGCTTATGAATGTGGCACCGATTGTACAGAAATATATATGTACAAACATGAAGAAGGAAAGCAGGAATCCAATGATAACATGCAGGAAGTCGTTGATCTTCAAGCCACTTCCTCCAAGGAATTTAACGAAAACAAATTCGGGGTACAAAAGTGCCCAGCCAGTCAGAAATACAATAGGTACCATCACATACATGGCAACAACGTATGTAAATTGCTGAAGAGGGTTGAACTTCTTTTCTACTGTTACAGGGAAAGGCGCTTTCTCCCTTTTGAAAATACCAAAAGTGTAGTAAAGGAATTGCTTTTTCAACCTGTCAAACATTCCACTGAAAGTTAACTTATAATACTTACCATTGGGAGTAAAAAAGTTGCCAAGGAAGAAAAAAAGATAATTGGCTGTGAGCAGCATCCCTGAGATATTATGGATAGAAACAGCCCTGTCGAACCGGATAAATTCAACTTTCATCCCCGAAAACTGCATATTGACTCCGGTAATGATAAGCATGAGGATCAGGATAGCATTGATTGCATGCCAAAGACGGACCCATTTAGGATATAGATAGAGTTTCTCAGCCATTGTTTTTTCTTTTTATAATTCTTAGAGTAGCATGAACAGCAATCCCGGCAATTACACAGCCAAACATTACGAGGCTAAGGATTCCAAGGTAGTAATTCCGGTTAGCTCCTATTACATAGGCTTCGTTCATAATAACACCATTAAAAAAGCCGGATTTGCTGCGTCCTTCCTTTACCTTGTATTTGTATAAGGAAGCCATAAGAATGGAATTGGTTGAATGACATTCAACACAGCGCTTTACAGCTTTAGCTTTGGGTTGTATATTATGGGATACTAGAAGCGAATCATTGACACGGGCATGGCATTCGATACACCTGATATTCCTGAAGTGCAGGGCCTGGTTTGGAAGCCATTCATGTTTTTTGATGATATTTGGATTTACTTTATCAGTAAGGAGTTGATATTTCGTGATATCTCCGTGGCAGTTCAGGCAAATGGCATTGTCGTATGCAACAATGTCTTTAATTTTATCATCAGTGCGTGCACTGATCTTGTATTCATGAGGATTATGGCACATCCAGCAGGTGAAATCCTCACTATGCTTGGTTGAATGCACAGATTCCTGGAACTCTGATTCAATTTTTTCAAACTTGAATTTGGCATACTTGGGGTCATCCCCATGGCAATCAATGCAGAGGTATTTTGATTCCATCCTCAAACGGCCGGGGTGGGGAAATGAATCGTAATCCTCCGAATGGCAATCGGTACATTTGAATTGTTTATGATTGGATTCATAGAACATATCCCGGCTGATAATTATCTCCGAGTACATCCTTTTGAAGACTTCTTTGTCGGATTCAGTATTTTTATAAGAGTACTTTGATTGCCCGTGACATTTAAAGCATGTCTCGTTGCTTTCCGCATTCTTATATTGTTTCTTCGTTTTATCATCCAGCCGGAAGGCTGTAATGGCACAGAACACCAGGCATAATAGCAGCCCTTTGAAAAGGATGTTCGACAAGGAAAGAGAGATGTTACGCATAATTCTTATTTAGACTAAAATTCAATTAGCACCTTGATAAAATAGAATTGGGTGTTTGCCTTGTTGGCGAAACACCCAATTCATCAGGTTGGATCATGCTATTTTTTAAGCGTCCGCATGAAGGCTACCAATGCCCAACGGTCTGCATCATCCGCAATTTTCTTTTCGTAGGATGGCATCTCATCACGTCCTTTAGTGGTCTTGTAATAAAGTTCACCATCGGTGAAAGCCTGGAATTCCTTGCTGCTGAAATCTCCGCAAGTGGTTTTCAGACCTGAAGCCTTTGGACCATCACCTAAACCTTTTGCACCATGGCATGATTTGCAATGTTTGGCAAATAATTCCTTACCGGCAGCAACATCACCCTTGCCCTTCATGGTCTTGAAGTTGGCTGGGGTTTCCCATGGACCGGGTTTCTTCTGTGCCATTACATTGTTGGCAAATACAAAAAGAACGGTGGCGAGCATAATTGCTGCAAGCCTGATCATCTGTTTAGTTTTCATATTGGATTGGTTTTAAAATTGAATTGGTAATTTAACAATAATTATTCCACTTTGGTTTAAAAGTTCCAGAGGCGGGTAATATTAAGACCGAGAAGGAATTGCTTGTTGAAGAAATCATTCTGGTTGTTCATCATAGTTTCCTGTGGTAATATACTCTGCGATGTGCCAAAGAAGATATGGAAAGCATGCGTGCTTGTCGATATCTCTGCACCAATGGTGAAGTTCGGTTTAGGAGGATTTATAAACTCCTTGTACTCAGCAATGCCTTTAATTTTCAATGGCCAGTCAACACCAAACATGAAGGATGTCTGTGGGCTGATTTTATACCTTACTGCATAAGAGATCCCGATTTTATCATGTTCCCAGGCACTGACATCGGTTGTGCTGAAAGGGAGCCAGTACGCATCTGCACTCTTGATATTGACAGTGTCAACCTTGTACCAGTTATAATGGGTAAAACTTGGGGCAAGCTGCATGGAAAGGTGATTGTTAAACCTGCGGGAAATGATCAACTCAGTAAAATACGAGAACCTGTTACTGAATTTGAAATTTGTTCCAACTGCTAGAGTATCATCTTTAGGTAATGCACAGTCAATCTGCATATCAGTATATAGGGTTAATGTAACCGGGATGCTGTTTGAACGTGTTTGCTCAACAATGTTGTATTTTAACTGGAAATCCTGGGCCTTTTTAATTTTAGTGGCACCCCAGCCAACCATCAAATTCTTGAGTATGGTATAATTCAAGCCAATCCTGATATTTGAGCTGCCCCAAAGACCATATAAATCTTTCTTGAGGCCGTATTCTACGGAACCAAACCGATGCTGGATTACAAATTCCAGGGCGTTTTTTTGCTGCACATTGGATGTTTGCTGGTCGAATAGCAAGCCGCTTTCAAAAGCAGGTTTTGCCGGCCTGTTATCCGGGCCTGTTGGTTCTTCAGTGGCATCCTGTGCAAAGGCGCTTAACCTGACAAGCATGGCTGCTGTAATAAGAATGCTGTAAACTAATTTCATGGGTATGATATTTCGTTTCGTTTGATACTAAGTTATTTACTGCCTTGCAGGACTAATTGTTTTTCGCTCCGGCAAGTATCCACCGTTTGATAAGATTGAGATCAGCGGTTGATATATATTTCTTCATGCTGCCTCCTGAATTGCATTTGTTATAGAGAAGACTGCTTTGAGGTTCGTTGGCTACAACATAATTTCCATTGGTCAATGAAGAAAATGCCATGGAGGCCCTTAAGTCAGGTGGCTGCGAACCTTTGTGACAGGCAACGCAACTTTTAGTAAATACAGGAACAACATCATCCTTGAAACTTATAGTATCCGTAACAACTATAGTGGTGTCAGTTCCGGTAGTTGTATCACTTCCGGTTCTGAAAGACAGGATCAATCCTTTTGTAATTGGAGTTCCTGATTTGTTGACAATCCCATTAGTAATAGTGAAAGTATAAAGTGTGTTGGCAGTGAGAGGGGATGCAGGAGTAAAGGAAGCAGTTGTGCCGGATAATGCAATGGTTCCGGTTACGGGAGTTGAGTTCTGACTTAGAGTAAATGTATTGGAATTCAAGGAATTTTCCTCCATTACCATGTCGAAGGTAGCAGTGATCTTTTTATTCAAGGATACCCCTGTATCATTGTTGACAGGATCAGTGGATACCAGGTTGGGCACTGGGGGAGGAGTTACTAGGTAATCATACTCGCAGGATGCAAGTAATAAGAGACCGGCGGAAAAAAACACGATCAATTTTAATGTCAGGTGTTTCATTTTAATGAGTTCTGGTTTATTTATAGGAGCTTTAACTCAATGATTTATTCAGACTTGGAAATATGTAGCTATATATATATTGCCGAAACAAAAAAACATCTTTTATTTAAACGACTTACACACTCAAGCATGATTTATTAATTCAAAAATTCTATAATTTATCAATCTACATATTGATATTTGTCATTATATTTGCAGGGGTATATTAGATAAATATAGGATTTCTGTTCTTTATATGCTCATGTTTTACCGCTTAGAGATGTGTAAGATAGTGATTTTTTCTTTAGTAAGTTAACCTTTTCTCATTCCCATAAGTATGAGTTACAAATCTGGAGTGCAAACGGGATGTCATTATTGTGGAACAAGGGCTGATATTTTTGATTGCCTTTGTGAAGCTGAAATGGAGAGTATCGATACCCAGCGCATCGAAGTGCATTTCAAAGCCGGTGAATTGATCTTTAAACAAGGGACTCCTCATCTTCATTTCTTATGCCTTACCTCGGGTATGGTGAAGTTGTACATTGAAGGATTTGATGATAAAAACCTGATAATTGGAATTGTAAAACCAGTTGAATATATTCTGGGTCCAGGCATTTACGTTGATAATAAACATCATTATTCAGCTATGGCCATTGAAGATTCAACCGCATGCCTGATAGAGGCCGGGATATTTAAATCCCTCATCCGCACCAATCCTGATTTTGCAGAAGCATTCATTAAGAAAGTCAGCATGCTTTCTATACTTAACTTTGAGCAGGTCATCAGCCTTACCCAAAAGCAAATGCCAGGCCGAATTGCTGATGTGTTGATATACCTGAGGCAGAAAATCTATTCCATCAATCCTTTCCAAACTACGCTAAGCAGGCAGGATCTTGCTGATATGTCAGGAATGTCAAAAGAAAGCGCCATCAGGATCCTGAAAGATTTTAAGGATGAAGGGATTATAAAAGTAGAGGGAAATCACTTTGAGATTCTTAATGAGGAACAGTTGCAAAATATTAGTCAAACCGGTTAATATTTACCTTATCATTGCTTGCATATTACATTAATTGCTTAGGAATGAAATCTTTCCTTACCAGGACCATTCTTCTGGTTTCTTTTGTAAGCCTGTTTACAGATATAGCAAGTGAGATGTTGTATCCGGTTATGCCGGTCTACCTGCGCTCGATTGGTTTTTCTGTAATTCTCATTGGTATTCTTGAAGGTTTGGCTGAAGCAACAGCTGGATTCAGTAAAGGATATTTTGGTAAATTCTCTGATGTGCTTACTAAAAGGGTACCGTTTGTCAGGTGGGGATATACACTATCCGCACTGTCAAAACCCATGATGGCTGCGTTTACATTTCCGTGGTGGATATTTCTTGCCAGGACGATGGACAGGCTTGGAAAGGGTGTACGAACTGCTGCTCGTGATGCCATGCTTTCTGATGAATCCACACCCGAAAACAAGGGTAAAGTGTTCGGCTTTCATAGGGCACTTGATACTGTAGGAGCGGCTTTAGGACCTTTTAGTGCCTTGATCTATCTCCATTATTATCCTGCTCATTACCGCACTATGTTCATCATTGCAGTAATTCCAGGGATAATTGCAATTATGCTGACATTATTATTACACGAGAAACCTGCTGTAAAGCGAAGCACAGGATCACCAGGTTTTTTTTCACATCTTTCTTATTGGAAAACTTCTAACAGTTATTATAAATTCCTGGTAGCAGGTTTGCTTGCTTTTACACTCTTTAATAGTTCGGATGCATTTTTGCTGCTGGCAATTAAAAACAAAGGCTTTTCAGATGAAGCCATGATCGGCTTCTATATATTTTATAACCTTCTATATGCCTTATTCGCTTTTCCGATCGGTATTCTTGCAGATAGGATAGGATTGCATAAGATATTGATTGCAGGACTTTCAGTTTTTTCTATTGTATACTTTTTCATGGGTTTCGCCTTGGCCTTCTGGCAGTTCGCTTTTCTTTTTGGTTTTTATGCCCTTTATGCAGCCTCTTCAGAAGGTATATCCAAAGCCTTGATAAGTAATGTTGTTGAGAAAAAGGATACAGCAACCGCCATAGGTTTTTTTTCCGGGTTTGCCAGCATTTTTGCTCTTCTGGCCAGCAGTTTAGCCGGACTACTCTGGTATTCTCTAGGCCCGCAATGGATGTTCATTATCTCTGCCTCCGGTGTTGCTCTGACAACCATTTATATGTCACTTGTATTGAAGGGAAGGAGCATTGTGAAACAAACTTCCTGAGGGGCGGACAGGAGGATAAGTAATCTTCAGAAAATGAGGAATTCTTAAATTTTTAAATGTGAAGGGTAAATTGCAAAATTCAAATTGTAAAATTCAAATTGGAAATAGCAACTTGCCTTTAGCTGAACCTGTAGCCAAAAATCGGTGGTTCGAAAGGTATCGTATTGACTATGAAATTTGAAGTTTAATATTTGATATTTGATATTTGATATTTGAAACAACCTTCAGATGCGAATAACCAATAACTAATAACAAACAACCAATAACTCACCTATCAACGGTTCAGTGCTTCCGAAAGCCGCTCCAATGACACAGGCTTGGTAATGTAATCGTCGCATCCTGCATCAATTGCAGACTGTTTCTCACCCAGGAAAGCGTAGGCTGTTTGAGCAATAACGGGCAATTTTGGCCTTAATGACTTGATCTTTTTAGTAGCTTCAACACCATTCATTTCAGGCATTTTAATATCCATTAGTACGAGGTCAATATCTTCCCTGCGGGTGCATACCTCAACAGCCTGAACACCTGTTCGTGCCCTGATGATTTCAACCATTTCATTTTCCAGCACCGTTTCAAGGAATGTGAAGCTAAAATCATCATCTTCAGCGATCAGGATTTTCTTATACTTATTTTGAAAGGATGCAGTTACAATCTTTTTTGTTTCTTGTGGTTCTTTGCCGGTTTCGCAAGGAATACTGAAATAGAAAGTAGTGCCAACATTTTCTGTGGATTCAAACCATATCTTGCCTCTGAGCATCTCAACCAATCCTTTGCAGATTGCCAATCCAAGGCCAGATCCTTCGAAATTTCTTGACATTGACATATCTGCCTGGTAGAAACGGTCGAAAATCCTGGATTGTAGTTTCAACGGAATTCCACATCCGGTATCGCGTACACTGAATATTAATTCATTCTCGACTGCAACGTATCCAATCTCAATACGGCCCTCCTTAGTAAATTTCATCGCATTGTCGAGAAGATTAGTCAGGATTTGGTGGAGTTTGAGTTCATCCGTTTTGATAATCAATTCCTGGCTCAGGTATTCGAAGGGGCTGATAATGGAAATACCCTTGGTATCGGCACTGTGTGTAAACTGGTTGCATACCTCGTTCAATAATTTGTGCAAGGGGAATTCCGAAATTGTTAATTCGAATGAGCCTGACTCCAGTTTTGAAAGATCTATAATATTGTTGATCAGTTCTAATAAGCGTTTGCCGCTAATCAGCATGCTTTCTGTCAGTTTTTTATGGGTAGATTCATCAACATTGTCTTTATTCAGCATATAGGCAAATCCCAAAATTCCGTTTAACGGAGTTCGGATCTCATGCGATATATTTTGTAAAAAGGCCGTCTTTAATCTTTCGCTCTCCTCAGCATGCTCTTTGGCAATAATCAGTTCATCATGAAGTTTTTTGCTTTCGGTGATGTCCTCTTTCATAGCCATGAAATGAGTGAAAGTGCCATCTACATTTGTTATTGGTGAAATTATTGCTTTCTCCCAGTATTCCTCCCCATTCTTTTTCCTGTTATGAAATTCTCCTTGCCATTCATTCCCTGACAGAATAGTATTCCATAGATTCTCATAAAATGCTTTATCCTGTTTACCAGTTTTGAGAATCCTTGGATTCTGTCCTTTTGCTTCTGACAGTGTAAAGCCTGTAACTTCTGTGAATTTAGGATTTACAAATTCTATATTTCCTTGAATATCAGTAATTACTATTGAAACAGGACTTTGTATGATAGCTTTAGAAAGCTTGTTTCCTTCGATTTCTGAGCGTTTTTTCTCGATATAAATGCTAATCTGGCTGGCAATCATTTCAAGCAATTCAGCATTTTCAAGGTTATAGGCATCCGGGTCATTATAACTTTGGACCACAATCGCTCCTATACACCTATCGCCGGCCATCATCGGAGCTCCTAACCAACATTCTGCCGGGCTTCCTATATATTGGATTGTGCCTTTATTAGCTAATTCTGCTATTTTCAATCTATCCAGGAGAACTGTCTTTTTATTCCGAACTACATAACCACTGAGTGATTTGCTGGCCGGCCAGGTTGGTAAGACTTCATCCTTTTCATCTACTTTGAAAGGAGAGTGCATTGTACCGTCCTGTTCATCATACATCGCTATCATGAAATTCGATGTGTCAACAAGAACGGATAATTCTGTCTTGATGGAATTAAATAATTCATTCAAGTTTTGGCAGTTTACCATTGCATTGGCAATTGCATACTGCACTTTGCGGATTTTATCTGAATGTTCCTGCTTTGTTATATTTAGTATAGAGGCAAGAAAATATCGTTTATCCCGGATATGGATTATGTTCGCAGACATCAGGCAATGAAGAATAACCCCATTTCTGGTCTTTGCATTGAAAGGAACTCCATATATTTTCCCGGTCTTAAGCACACTGAAAATCATTTCATTCCTGAAAACAGGATCTGCAAAAAAATCAACTTGCTTGAAACTTCTGCCAATCAACTCTTCCCTGATATGACCTGTTTCTCTAAGGAATACGGAATTCACATCTGTGATAGTCCCGTTCTCAACCTCGCATAGTATCATCGGGACAGGGCTGTTCTCAAATGTAGTATTGAACATAAGAGTGGTTTCCAAAAGCATTTTAATTGTAGCACGCTCTTCAGCCTGTTCCCTGAAAATAAGAACTACCCCTATGATATTTCCTTTATCATCTTGAATAGGTGATGCACTTTCACCTACTGGGATCGGAAACAAGTTCCTGGAAGTCTGTATATTCTTGTTGGTCTCGATTACTACCTTTCCGGTTCGCAATACCCTGGTAACCGGGTCTTCTGAATTCCTGCCTGTTTCGTCATCCACTAGCTGGTATACTTCGGAGAGGGTCTTACCAGATGCTTCAATTTCACTCCAACCTGTCAAATCCTCAGCTGCACGGTTCATTTTCCTGATAATACCATGATTATCAGTAGTGATAACTGCATCCCCTATACTGTAGAGCGTTGCTTTCAGCAAGGATTCATCTTGTTTGATTTTGATTATCAAATTTTTATGGACCTTTTGGTAATCCAACATTTTGCCGATAACCAATGTCATAAGGGGATACACTATAATTATTGTGAGAGTTACCTTATTATAAGTCTCTTTAAGCATTGACGAAGGTAAAGCCAATATCATAATCAGCATGGAAAGATGTACCAGGATGCCAAAAGTGTACAGGCTTGTGTATGAAGTTCTTAACTTGCCCTTTGACTGTGCATAGTGAAAGCCCAGTCCGAACAGTAGGGAACTTAATATAATAAGACTACCCATAAGCAAACCTGATCCACCAAGAGACACCCGGTATGCCAAGGCTATTACGGCTGTTATAATTCCTGATACAGGTCCGAAGAATAATGAGCAAAGACTGATCACGATTGATCTGCCGTCAAATATTACCCCTTTTTGGAATTCATAGGGATACATCATTGCGGCCACTACTAACAGGCCAAAAAGAGTGCCCTGAAGAAGTTTGCCGCGCAAAGTTGACCTGTCGAACCTTGAATCAATCATTCCTGATAGCACTGATAGTGCCACCAAGCCGAGAAGATTATGCACAAGGTCGATTATAATCATCAGATAAGTAAATTGACTGATACCAATATGCTGGTTTATATGAATAACTTATTTATATATAGGTAATATAATATTTGACCGGAACCTTGAATTATTCAGTTCAGGATAGTATGTTTGCAAGAATGAAAAGAACTTGTTGTCTTCTTGGTTATCTGCTTTGCATGACTTTTTCAGCCAATGCCCAGAAGTTAATTCCCACTAATTATTTTAGTTCCCCGTTGGGAATTGACCTTTCAGTTACTGGCGCATTCGGCGAAATTCGTCCAAACCACCTGCATTCAGGCGCTGATTTCCAGGTCCAGAAAAAGGAGGGCCTCCCGGTTTACGCGGTTGCGGATGGGTTTGTTTCGAGGATCAAGATTTCACCTGTTGGATTTGGCAATGCCTTGTATATTGATCATCCCAATGGGTTTACATCTGTGTATGGGCATCTTTACAACTACAATGATTCCATAGCTTCCTATGCCCGCATTAAGCAATACGAAAAAAAATCATTTGAAGTAGATCTTTTTCCTGCTCATGACCATGATACGATATGGGTGCGACAAGGGGAACCTATAGCTTTCGCAGGGAATTCAGGGTCATCCTTTGGAGCCCATCTTCACTTTGAATTGCGAAACACAGAAACTGAAAGGATTATCAATCCGCTACTTTTTGGCTTGAAAACAAAAGACAATTATTCGCCTTATATAGATTTTATAACTGTTTATCCTGAGAGTGCGGAGAGCTTTGCGGATGGTAGCAACAAGCCGCTCAAATTCAATGTTTCCAAAGTACTGGGTGGAGAATATCGGCTGAAAGGGAATGATACAATTGATGTATTTGGAGAATTCGGGATTGGTGTGCAGGCTTTTGATTATCTCTATAATGATTCTGACCGAAATGGATGGTATTCTCTGAAAATGCTGCTTGATAAAGCGCCATTCTTTTCTATGCAGTTGGATAGCTTTGCTTTCAGTGAAACCCGTTTTATCAATGCAAGCCTCGATTATTCTGACAGTTATTGGAACGGAACACGTATCGTGCAATCAGTCAAATTACCTGGTGACGAGTTGAGTTTGCACAATTCCGGTTCGGGGAATGGAAAAATTTCCATCAAGGACGACCATTACCATGAATTGGTCGTTATCGTTGGTGACCTATCGGGTAAACAAGCTGTTTTGAGATGCACACTTCATGGACGGAAGCCGGTTTCGAAGGTTGAAGTTCCTGATCCGGAATCACCTGATACTGTTGTTGTGTTTAGTTATCTGAAGGATAATAATTTCAATACTTCCGATCTGGCTCTTCAATTTCCAAAAGGTACTTTATTTGATGATCTGGGGTTTCAGTATTCCAGAATGCCAATCCGCAAAGGATACTATTCAGCCAGACATTGTCTTCATGTGCCCTATGTTCCATTAAAAGGAAAAATGCTTGTTTCGATAAAGGCTGATAAGTTGCCACCGAGATTGCGATCAATGGCTCTGCTGGCACGGATAGATCAGCAGGGACATCTCAGCACCGCTGGAGGGAGTTATTCAGATGGTTATGTTAAGGCTGAAACCAACCTTTTCGATTCCTATGCTATTGTAGTTGATTCAGTCCCGCCGAAGATAAAACCAATCAGAGACAGGAATAAACACCACAGGAACATCAAGTTTAATGTTTCGGATAATCTTTCAGGGATTGATAAATATTATGCTGAGATAAATCACAAATGGGCTTTGGTTGAATGGGATCCAAAAAATGACTTAATGGTTTACAATTATGATCAGTTGGTCAGAAAAGGCAAAAACACCTTCAAGCTTACACTTATCGATAAAAAAGGGAACAAGTCTTCCTATTCAACCCTGATCAGGCAGTAAATACCTCATTCATAATAGGTTTGTAGAGATCTTTTTTAATCCAAAGCATGGCAGGGATAGTGCATTTTTGAGAAGGATGCAGTATATTTGTCCAAAACCTATTATTTTTACAGCGTCCAATTAGCAGTGTTTAACCTTAATATTCTAACTTATGTCATTTGAACTTCCTAAACTACCATATTCTCCTGATGCACTGGAACCATTTATCAGTGCTAAAACCATTGAGTTTCACTACGGTAAACACCATCAAACCTATGTGACCAAACTTAATGGAATGATCCAGGGAACACAGTTTGAAAATGCTGCCCTGGAAGATATTGTTTGTCAGGCTACTGGTGGGGTTTTTAACAATGGTGCACAGGTTTGGAATCATACTTTTTTCTGGGAAAGTTTTTCTGCCAGGAGGAATACAGCTCCAACAGGAGATTTGTTGGGTTTGATCGAAAGAGATTTTGGCTCATTCGATGAATTCAAAGCAAAGTTTGCAGATGCTGCAATTAACCTTTTTGGGTCTGGCTGGGCATGGTTTACAATGAAACCCGATAATTCCCTCGCAATTGTTCAAACCGGAAATGCCGGAAATCCATTGCGTGAAGGACAGGTGCCCCTTCTTACCTGCGATGTATGGGAACATGCATATTACCTGGATTACCAGAACAGGCGTCCTGATTACCTTGCTGCTTTCTGGAACCTGGTTGACTGGGACTTAGTAGCATCACGCCTTCCATAAGATATTGATACTATTGATCAGAGCCGGCTAATTTCATAGCCGGCTTTTTTTACGTTTTCCAATACCTGGTTGCTTACATCTTTTTCTGAATCTACTTCTAAAATCCTGTCGGGAGATTCAAGATTAACATTCCACTCTGTAATGCCTGGTATTGATTCCATTCCGGGGCGGATAGCATTTATACAACCTCCGCACTTGAGACTTGTCTTGAAAAGTTGCTTACTCATATATCCTGAGTTTTTTGATTTTATTTTTAAGTTCTTACTTATTACTTTTCCGCTATTCAACAATCATTCAGATCACACGTTTGTCCCTGTAATTCAATTTCGAGGGTGGCATGAGCAATCCCAAGATGATGGAGTTCATGCCTTACCTTTTCTTTAATTACTTCAGTTTCCTGAAGGTTCATTTCGTTAGCAACTTCCAGGTGTAAGGTGGCAACATGAAAACTCCCGTCCATGGTCCATATGTGAAGATCATGAATAGCCAGGATTTCCGGGATTTCACGAATGTGTTTCTCGATCTCTTCAGCCTGCATTTGTTTTGGGGTGCCCTGCAGGAGTATCCGGAATGTTTTTCTCAGGCTCCCGTAAAGCCTGTAAAGAATAAACAAAGTGATTGCAATGGAAAGCAGGGGGTCAAGAATTGGCACGTCGTAAAAGCGCAGAACAATTGAAACAACAAGAACAGACATCCAACCCATGAGATCTTCAAGCAGGTGGAGTGAAATGACTTTTTCATTCTGCGTTTCACCCTTTCTCACCCTGAATGCAGCAAATCCATTAACAAAGATCCCAAGAAATGCCAGGTACATCATACCCTGAGCATTAACATGCTGAGGCGAGAATATACGCGGAATTGCTTCTACAAGGATGATGGCTGAACCAGACAGCAGTATTAGGGAGTTCACCAAAGCTCCAAGCACAGAAAAACGCTTGTATCCGAAAGTAAAAGTCTTATCGCGTTTCCTCGAAGAGATCCTGTGGAAATACCAGGCGATGCCCAAAGCTACACTATCACCGGCATCATGCACCGCATCAGACAGGACAGCTATGCTGTTGGTTGCAATACCTCCAAACACTTCCACAACTGCAAAAACAGTATTCAGCCAAAAAGCGAGTTTGAGGTTGCCTTCGGTCTGTTCATGTTGATTATGTTGAGAATGACTGTGCATTTGTAATTTATGATAGGAATAAACTTGATTTCCTGTTCCCGTTTTTAGTTATGAAAGTTTCATTTTATGAAGGCGCAGGCTGTTAACCACGACAGTTACAGAACTCATTGCCATGGCAGCACCAGCTAACATTGGGTTTAAAAGAAAACCGGTAAAGGGATAAAGAAGTCCTGCAGCAACAGGGACAGCAATAAGGTTGTAAAAGAATGCCCAGAATAAGTTTTGTTTGATGATCTGCACAACAGCCCTGGACAGGCGCAAGGCTCTTACAGAATGTTCAAGGTCTGATTGCAGAAGCACTATGCCTGCACTTTCTATTGCTATATCTGTTCCATTTCCCATTGCAATGCCAAGATCGGACTGTGCGAGAGCATACGCGTCATTGATGCCATCACCGATCATCCCTACTTTTTTCCCTTCTGATTGCAAAGATTTCACCAGGTTTCCTTTTCCTTCAGGCATCACCCTGCCGAAAATCCTGGAGATACCTGCTGCTTCTCCCATCTGAATTGCAGCATCTTCAGAATCACCACTTACCATGACGGGTTCAATTCCCATTTTTCGGAATTCAAGAACAGTTGACCTGGCATTGGATTTCAATTCATCTAGAAGTTCAAAGCTAGCCGTCAATTCATTGTTGACAGCAAAATAAACCCTCGACATTCCTGCAACTTGTTTATTTGGCAAAGGGTTTAGTGTTAAACCAGAGTCGCGAAGGAATTCTTCATTTCCAACCCTCCATTCAGATAGATCTTTCTTGGCAATAATACCTTTTCCGGCAATCTCTTCAAAACTGTCAAATGGTTTCTTTTGATCCTCGCTGATATTTAATAGGTTTCCTAGGAAATCCCTGATAGCTTTGGCTAAAGGATGATTTGACCGGGCTTCCATCCAATAAAGGATCATTAAAGATTCTGCCGTCGCATTGGCTTCTCGATCCCATTTGCTCACAATTGGTTTTCCAACAGTCAGTGTGCCGGTTTTATCAAAAAGTACGGTATCTATCTTGCTGGCTGACTCCAACGCCGATGCATTTCTTATTAATATCCCCTCAGTTGCACCTCTGCCAATCCCGGCAATAAGAGCCATGGGTGTAGCAAGCCCAAGTGCACAAGGACAGGCAATAATCAGCACACTTATGGTTGTTACAACAGCATGGCTAAAGGAATGGCCTATGAAAAGCCAGGATAGAAAAGTGAGTAGGGCCATCAGGAAAATGACAGGAACAAAAATGGATGCAATCTTGTCGACCAATTTCTGAATGGGAGGTTTTGAAGACTGTGCCTCATCTACAAGCCTGATGATCTGTGAAAGGGTAGTATCATTCCCGGCTTTGGTTGCTTCAACCTTTAGAAATCCTTGTTGATTGATTGTACCCGCGAATACTGGATCAGAAACAGATTTAAGAACGGGAACCGGTTCACCGGTTATACTGCTTTCATCCAGCAGGGAACTGCCGTTGAGTATCTTACCATCGATCGGTACTCGGTCACCCGCTTTAATATCTGCAATGTCGCCAGGGAGAACGAGTAGAGGCGGAAGGTCAAAATATTCTTCATCCCGTTCAATATGAACTGTTTTCGGTTGCAAGCCTGTGAGCTTTCTTATTGCTGAGGAAGCAGACTTTTTTGCTTTCTCTTCGAGGTATCTTCCTAACAGGATAAATGCTATTATAATGACAGCTGATTCATAGTAAACATGTGCTTCAAGCCCCTGTTGTTCAAGAACCCATGGGAACAACGTGTTGAATATGCTGAAAAGGAATGCTGCTCCGGTGCCTGTCGATACAAGCGCATCCATGGCAAACACCTTGTGGATTACCTGCCGGTATGCCGGTAGTGTGAACTCAGAACCTGAATACAATACAACAGGCAGGGATAGTGCCATCAAGATGTAGTTCTGAAAGGCAAAAGCGTGGTGAAAGAACATTGAAATTACAAATACTGGTATTCCAAAGATTACCGCAGTCAATAGCTTCAATGATAATTGCCTGAATCTCTTATGTTCGAGTATCTCTATCTTCTCAGCACGATCTTCTTCATCGAGAAATAAATCATAGCCAATGCCCTGAATAAGTTTTTTCAGATCTGGTAATGATACCAGCATATCATTGTATTCCAGACGGACTGTTTTATTCCCATAATTGACACTTGCGGATTCAACTCCGGCCTGGGATTGCAACATCGATTGGACACTTACTGCGCATGCAGCGCAAGCCATTCCGGTTACCGGTATTGATATTTTCCTAATTTCCGCCATGTATAAAGGCCATTTCCGCCTGCTAATCTCTTTACATTTTCATCCCGGAAAATTCCAAAGTTGGGTTAAAATATGGGCTTGATATCCCCCTTTACCGCAATTTACCTGAATTGTTACAAAGATAGTTGAGTTTACCATGTCCATGCCTTGATATCCAGCTGACCTTCAACCTTGTTTTCAATGTCATCGGGAAGCAAAGGGAAGAAATCAATACCTGTCATCTTTTCAACATTATCGATACTTACGGCAAAGGACTGGAGAGGCATTTTTGAACTTTCATTTTTCATTACAAGACCGATTCCTTCGATTCTATTAGGCTGATAGTCAAGGATGACTTTGTAAAAGTAGACGGGAATTGCAACATGGTCGTGACCAATTGTTGGCAGTCCCTTGCTGAGTATGGGCCCAGTAACAATGTAAATGGATCCGTATTCCTTTGCCCAATTTCTTACTAGTTCTTCACCTTGTTTCCATATGCCCCTGTTAAATCCAGGGCGCTGAGGAGACATATTGCTGTAATAGAAACATTCCTTCATAGCTATTGGTGACCAACTCATATCAGCAGCCGGGGCCAGGTGCCCGGTGTCAAAACCGGATCTGGCGTAATCGGCCTTATCCGCTGTACCAGTGCTTACAAGGGGGTCTACTGCGAATTTATTCGTTCGTTTAACATTGCCTTGTGTTTCTTCACTGGTTAATTCATAAGCTACCCAGTTTGGCTGTTCAAACGCTTCATTGTATGAAAGTGAATATGCCATGTGGTGAACAATGTTTTCGTTCGGTTTAATTCCAGGTATCTCCAAACCTGCAATTTTGCCGTGTTCTGGGTCAGTCCGAGTTTGAAAAGAATACTTGGTTTGTGTAGAAGTACTAACAGCTTTTCGGTGATAATCAGACCCGGTCAATTTTCCTGTAGGGCCAATCAACCCGAGAACAATGAATATAAGTATAATCTGGAGAGTCCTCATATATTAGGTCCTGAATTCTTAATTTCGATTAATTTACCCGAAAATTTTCATCGACTTACAATGCATACCAACAAAGGAAAAGAGAACAAGTTCGCAAATTATAGCGTAAATCTTACGAATGTGCCTAAGGGAAGACGTTTGGCAAAGGAATCCCGGATGTACAATTCGCCTAGTTCCTTGCTTTTGAAATCAGAAAAGTAAGAGTTGATAAGGTTTTCACCAACCAGTGCTGAAAACCCTATTGAATACATGTTCAGGATAAGGAATGCATTTTTAGGTTCCAGCAATTGGCTGCATAACTGAATCAATTCGTTGATGCTGTCATCCAGGATCCATTTTTCGCCATCAGCTCCGCGTCCGTAGGCAGGGGGATCCAGGATGATTCCCTGGTAACGGCTACCTCGACGAACTTCCCGATGCACATACTTTAAGGCATCTTCTACGACCCATCGTATATCCTTGAGATCGCTGCCTTCCATATTCTCCCTTGCCCATGTAATGACTGGTTTAACAGAGTCGACATGTGAAACATCAGCTCCTGCTGATCTTGCAGCAAGTGAAGCACCTCCCGTATAGGCAAAGAGGTTTAACACCCTTTTATTTGCAGCTTGCGAGCTTTTCAGGTTGTTATAGATAAAGTCCCAGTTCTCAGCTTGCTCAGGGAATATGCCAATATGCCGGAAAGAAGTTAACCCAAGCCTGAATTTCAGATTGAGGCCTTTAAAATCATATTGAATCCACCATTGTTCAGGCATTCCTTTCTTCAATATCCACCTTCCTTTTTCCGGATCGCTCTTCTCGATCTTGAAAATGGCGTTTGAACGTCTATCCCATTCTTCATCGCTTAATGAACGGTTCCAGACAGCCTGTGGTTCGGGACGTATCAGGATATACTTTCCAAATCGTTCAAGTTTCTCCTTCCCGCCTGAATCTATTAATTCATACTCTTTCCAATGGTCTGAAGTGAGGAGCTGCATATTGTTCCAGCTTGAATGAGGTTAAGAAAAGGTTAAGGTAACTTAATGACGGCTAAAAGGGATTATTCTCCTTGGATGTTTTTGGCAGCCTAAATAGTACATTCCCAATCGCAATAAGTATTGTACAAATATAGGAAAAGGTACAGGGCGGAGTCAATTGAAATGAACTCTTCCTATACCTTTTGAAATTTCATTATAAAACATTCGATAAAGCAGAAGCGATGAGGCAATCGGATACGATGAGATTTTTGTTTTCCGAAATATATCTGTCAGGTCTATAGCCTTCCGTCGACCAGGTTTTTATCAACCACTCCCTTTATGTCAAAAAGTACTGTATTCGTTTTTTTAAGCTGGTTGAATGACATTTCCCTGAATTCATTATGCGAAACGGCGAATACGATTGCATCATATTCAACCTTTCCATCGAGGGAAGGAATCATATCCACACCATACTCATGTTTAACTTCAGAAGCATCTGCCCATGGATCATAAACATCCACACTGCATCCAAAATCCTGCAATTCAGAAATTACATCAATTACCCTGGAATTCCTGATATCAGGACAGTTTTCCTTGAAAGTAATCCCCAGGACCAGTATCTTGCTTCCTGCAACCGTATGCCCTTTATGGATCATCAGTTTGATGACCCTGTTTGCTGCATAGATTCCCATGTTGTCGTTCAAACGACGGCCAGCAAGGATAATTTCAGGATTATATCCAACCTCCTGGGCTTTATGAGTGAGGTAGTAAGGGTCAACACCTATGCAGTGGCCGCCAACAAGTCCCGGAGTAAATGGAAGGAAATTCCATTTGGTGCCTGCAGCTTCCAGAACCTCATGAGTGTCAATCCCTAATTTATTGAAAATGAGAGCTAATTCATTAATAAATGCTATGTTGATGTCGCGCTGGGAGTTCTCAATAACCTTTGCGGCTTCAGCAACCTTAATGCTGGATGCCATATGTGTTCCTGCAGTAATAATCATTTTGTAAAGATCATCAACCTTTTTCGAAACTTCAGGTGTTGAGCCGGATGTTACTTTTTTGATTTTTGTTACAGTATGAACCTTATCTCCTGGATTTATGCGTTCAGGAGAATATCCGCAGTAGAAATCTACATTGAACTTCAGGTTGCTGAATTTTTCAAGTACAGGTACACATTCTTCTTCTGTAGCACCAGGATAAACGGTTGATTCGTAAATAACGATGCCGCCCTTGGTCAGAACCTTTCCAACAGTTTCAGAAGCTTTTATTAATGGGGTGAGATCAGGACGCTTAAACCTGTCGATAGGAGTGGGTACAGTAACAATGAAATAATTGCATTCCCTGAGATCTTCCAGTTTGGAGGTATATTTAAGATCTTTCGCAGCTTTCAGATCTTCTGAAGATGTTTCGAGTGTGTGATCTATTCCGCTTTGAAGTTCCCTGATTCGTTTTTCATTAATGTCAAAGCCTACTACCTTGAGTTTCTTTCCAAATTCAACTGCAAGTGGAAGTCCAACATAACCAAGCCCAATTATGGCAACATTCAGTTCGTTCATAAATAGTTATTTGATGGATTATATAATGAGGCAAATTGCCTGATAACCTTTTAGCAAGTTAATTTCGCAATCTTACAAAGGTAATAAGATGATCCGGGATAACAAGGATATGGGTTTAACGCTTACTGAGGTTCTCGGGGCTGAGATTGAAATTCTTGGGATGCTTTGCGGTTTTGTCCTTATAAAAGCTTTCAATGACCTGCAGATCCTCTTCATAATTCCCACTAATATTTATCAAGGGGCCCAGGCCTCCGCATTTTCTTTTATAGTCAAGGAATCCTAATACCAGGGGTACATTTGCATTCTGTGCTATCAGGTAGAAGCCTTTTTTCCATTTATGATTAAGAGAACGGGTTCCTTCGGGAGTTACCGTTATGATGAGTTTTTCACTCCTCTTGAAAAGTTCCCCGACCTGGAGAGCAACACTATTCTTTCCCCTGTTTACAGGTATACCTCCTACCTTTTTAATAAGATATCCGAAAGGAAAAAAGAAGGCTTCTTTTTTAATCAGGTATTTTGATCTCAACCCCAAAGCACTGAAGCCTATCCAACCCATCAGGAAATCCCAGTTGCTTGTATGTGGCGCCATTACAACGATAACCTTCCTTATATTTCCAGGAAGGGTCCCTTCAATTCGCCAACCCATCAGTTTGAGGATAAAAAGAGCCAGTGACTTGTTCATGTATTAAAAATTAAGCCTGTCGGGCAATTTCAGGATTGAATCCGAGCGGAATGTAATTCTCTTCAGAAAGACACGTTGCCTTGGCAAATTCGATACCATAATTTGATATCCTTTCCCAGGAACTGGCTGAAATTGAATCAATATTTTTCCTTGTCACACCCAATAACAGCATCCCATATATCAAACCTGCATTTAGGTTATCGCCGGCCCCTATTGTAGAAACCGGTTCAATGGACGGAACTGCAAAAGAAGCTTTATAGCTTGGCGTCATCAGAATAAGGTTTTTACTTCCCCGGGAGATCAGCAGGTTTTTACAATATGGTTGTACCTTTTCATAAGTGTCATCCGGATTATCAGTTCCGAAAATATTAAAAAAATCTTCATCAGATCCTTTAACAATAGACGCTGAACTAAAGTTTTCAACAATGAGATGCATATAATTTCCAAGCGAGCTCAAATGATTCAGCCTGATATTCGGATCATATACGATCAGCGACCCCGATCTTTTGGCAGAATCTACGATCTCCTTTACCATAGCCCTGCGCTGCTCCTTGAGTGAGTAGAAAGACCCAAAAAGAAGAATGTCATCCGGCATAAGCTCAGGTTTTGAATTTATATGAAGCGTTTCAGGTATGTCGTGATAAAATGAATAGGAGGCATTTTTGTTTTCATTCAAAAATGCAAGGGCAAGAGATGTTTTGTTCTCTGGATAGTTATATGTCCAGTCGACTGAAACCCGGTTTTCGAGAAGGAAAGACCTGATGAGCATCCCGGCCTGATCAGATCCGAATTCACTTAACAATTGGACATCAATCCCCATTCTTCCAAGTGAAACTGCTGTATTCAACACTGAGCCACCAGGCACAGCTTGCATGACCTGACCTTGTTTAAAGAGAATGTCAAGTAATGCTTCGCCTAATGCATAGACGGTTCGTTTCATCGTGGTAAATCGATTATTGGTCTGTGTAAGGATCAGGAAATATCTAATTCCAAATTCAATTGATCAGTAAGAGAACCTACTTCAGGATTCTTTTGCTTCATGGCTTCCAACTTGTCTGAATCACTCAGGAACTTTTTATTCTCCGTTGGATTCTTGGTAATCTCAACTTCCATCCTGATAAGGTCATTCCTGAGTTCATTTTTTAAGAAACCCTGCAGTTCAATCCATGCCTCGTTAATTTCTTTTTGGAGGATCAGGTTATCAAGTGTGATCAGAATACCAAAGTTGTCGCGAAGTTGTGGCTTGTGTTTAGTAAGTGCTGAATAGAGCATGGCAGAATTTTCCCTGATACTTTCAGCATATTTTCCAAATGCAGTAATCAATTGATCCTCGCTAAATGCTTCATTCCGATCAGAAGCCTGTTTGCCTTCTTCTACTTTCGGAGCAACCTTGGCACCCTGCGACATTAAGTCTTTAATGGAGTGCATGGAAGCAGACTGGTATTTCTGAAGGGGCTCGGTATGGATTTCACTTTCCTTGCTGACTTCTTTTGGCATTTCAGGTAATGCTGCTGCAATTTCCGGTTTTTTCTCCGGAATTTCATCCTGCTTAACTGCTTCAACAAAAGGTTCTGGTGTAGGATGGATAACAGGTTGGGAAGGTTGAACCGATTGAATTTGCTGAGGCGTGGATATAGGCACAGTTTGAGCCTGCTGAGCAGAAATAACTGATGCTGCAGGAGATGGTTGAATTATCGCGGGTGGCACAGAGGATTGCTGTAATGGATTCACTATCTGGCACATCTGGATAAGTGCTACCTCGAGCGTAAGCCTTTTATTATTGACCGTCCTGTAGGTTACATCACATTTATTTATAATATCGAGTGTATTTATTAGGAAAAGTACAGGTGATGATTTTGCCTGCAATAGGTATTTTGTCCTTACACTTTCACTGGTTTCGATCAACATTACGGTTGCGGCATCCTGGCACATGAGCAGGTTTCGAAGGTGATCACCGAGGCCGCTTATGAAATGCTGGCCTTCAAACCCTTTCTCGTATATCTCATTGAGTATCAGAAGCACATCCCTGTAATTCCCTGATAGCATATAATCAATGATCCTGAAATAGTAATCGTAGTCCAGGACATTAAGGTTCTCAATTACAAGTTCACGGCTTATGTTCCTGTTTCCGAGGTTAACCATTTGATCAAAGATTGACAATGCATCTCTTAATGCACCATCAGCTTTTTGTGCAATTATATGTAATGCTTCAGGATCAGCGATTACATTCTCTTTCCCGGAAACATAGACAAGATGAGATGAAATGTCCTGGATGGTTATTCGTTTGAAGTCGAAGATCTGGCATCTTGAAAGTATGGTGGGAATGATCTTGTGTTTCTCAGTAGTTGCAAGAATAAATTTAGCATATGCGGGTGGTTCTTCCAGTGTCTTGAGAAACGCATTGAAAGCTTGTGTTGACAACATATGAACCTCATCGATTATATATACCTTGTACCTTCCCATTTGCGGCGGGATCCGGACCTGGTCAACCAGGTTCCTTATATCATCAACCGAGTTGTTCGATGCGGCATCAAGTTCATGAATATTGAATGAGGATGATTCATTGAAGGTTACACATGAGGTACATTCATTACAGGGCTCTATATTGGCGGTGGGATGCTCGCAGTTAATGGTTTTCGCAAGAATACGAGCACATGTGGTTTTCCCAACACCTCTTGGACCGCAAAAAAGAAACGCTTGCGCCAACTGGTTGTTCCGGATTGCATTCTTCAAGGTATTGGTGATGGATTGCTGCCCCACAACCGTATCAAAAGTAGCTGGCCTGTACTTCCTGGCAGAAACAATGAAATTATCCATAAGTTGTTCTAATGTTCAGAATATCAATTCACCGGCATTCAAAAACTCAGCTGTAACAAGGAACTTCCGACCGGAGAAATATTTCCAAAAATAAGACAATTCTTCTTCAGTCAATCCCATTACAGAAAGACATCAGCAGATTTTATATCCGTTTTAGGATATCTTGTATAAAACACTTAATCCTGGAGAGTAATGAACGAAAATAGTGTAAAATATTTCCAGGTATTTCGCCAGCGGATCAGAGAGTAAACAAATGGAATATCATAGTTATTCTTGAAAAGGTAAATTCTGTTCTTCCTGACTTTGGTGCAGTTTACTGCCTTAATTTATTTCAAATCTATAAAATTTTAATATCTTCGTATGGTGGCAGGCCTGGGATCTTTCGCAGGAAGTTGCAATATTCTTCATTTGGCGTATGCTCCTGATTTACACTAAAAAGACCACCAACAGGGTAAAGTACATCTTTCACCTCTTGATAAACGATTTGCTGGGAATAGAAACAAGATTTACTTCTAGTCTTGAAGAATTTCTCGGTTATACGGGTCCGCGTTTTTCGTACGGAGAATTGGTGCCGGATGATGAACTTTATTTTGCCGCTCACCCATTGTTGTTTGAAACAGGGATCTCGCTCAAGACACTCAATTATATCGAGTTTAAAGGTAACCCGGCTTTCTTCAGCGTATTTGAGAAAAGGTCATGTTTCCCGTTTGATATCTTTGCGGCATCTTTCTACTTGGTTTCAAGGTATGAGGAATACCTCCCTCACATACGCGATGAACATGGACGGTTCATGGCATCAGGCAGTGAGGCTTTCAAACATGGGTTTCTGCGCAAGCCACTCGTGAATATTTGGGCGATACAGCTGGGCGATATCTTATCGTTTCGTTTCCCGAGCCTTAAACAGAAACGGTCTGAATATAAGTTTGAACTTACTATTGATATAGATGCTGCTTATGCATTTAAACATAAAGGAATGACCCGTGCGGTAGGAGGAATCCTGAAAGCACTTCAGAAAGGGAATTATAGCGAGATCCGGGAACGTCTGAGGGTTTTGTTGCACAAACAAAACGATCCGTTTGATACATTTGAGTACCTGTTCCAACTGCAATCAAAATTTAAGCTGAAGCTCATTTACTTTGTATTAATGGCTGACTATGGGCCGCGCGATAAAAATATTCCTGTCAATAACCGCCAGTTTCACAGGTTGATCAAACTCCTTTCTGATTATGCAGATGTCGGTATTCATCCATCCTATGCCTCTTTTGTTGATGTTGATAAGTTGAAAATTGAGATTTCAAGATTGTCACGGCTGCTTCATCAGGATGTTAGTCGCAGCCGGCAACATTTCCTGAGACTTGAATTTCCTAGGACCTATCGTACCCTCATTAATCATGATATTACGGATGATTATACCATGGGTTACTCTGAAGAGCCCGGTTTCAGGGCTTCCATATGTAATCCGTTCTATTTCTATGACCTGGATATGGACATGGAAACCCATCTTAAATTGCATCCTTTTGCTATCATGGATGGAACTTTGAATGATTATCTACGCCTGACTCCCGCTCAATCCGTCGAAATAGTTGAATCGTTAATAAAGGAAACCAAATCGGTAGGAGGAACTTTCATCCCCCTCTGGCATAACCACTCGCTGAATGATCATGATGAGTGGAAAGGTTGGCTTGCCTTATTTGAGAAGATGGTAGAGAATGCTACCCGTTGCTGAATTTCACCTTTCTTTGTATTACCACTGAATCACTCGTAAATGATACGTTTTCTGACAAACGATCAAATTAATCTGGAAAGCTGGGATAGCTGTATCTTCCGTTCTATAAACGGGAATATATATGGTTACTCATGGTATTTGAATATGGTTTGCCCTGGATGGTGTGCCCTGGTAGAGGATGACTATATCCGGATCATGCCGCTTCCTGCCTGGAAAAAATTTGGGATAAACTATCTTGTTCAACCGCTTTTTACGCAACAGCTCGGGATTTATTCATCTGAACAGATTAGTAGCCGTGACGTCAGGGACTTCTTGTACAAGATCCCATCCAAATTTAAATATGTTGACATGAATCTTAATTCTGCCAACAAAATTGAAATTACCGGACTATCGCATGGTTATAACATCAACTATGAACTCTTGCTTAACCTTCCTTACAAGGAGATTTCAGCACTGTATTCCGATAATTTAAAAAGGAACCTGAAAAGGGCAAATAAGTATGTTCAGTCTATCAGCAGAAATGTTGAACCTCTGGAAATTATCACTTTGTTCAGGAAGAACAGAGGTGATGGAATTAAAGCGTTATCAGATTCTCAATATGATGTTCTGCGTAAAGTATTTTCCGAATTACTTCAACGAGGCCATTGCGAAATTTGGGGTGTATATCATCCTGAAAAGCAAAAATTAATGGGTGCTGTTGCCTGGGTTTACAGTAACAACAGGATAATCTTCCTGTTTTCTGCTGTATCAGATTCAGGTAAGCAGAAAGGTGCTATGCCTTTCCTGATTGATTCATTGATAAGGGAGAAAGCAGGCAGTGAACTTATCCTTGATTTTGAAGGGTCAAATGACCCCAATCTGGGTCGGTTTTATGCCGGATTTGGTTCGTCCAAAGTATTTTATCCCCGGATTCGAATGAATAAATTATCTATCCTTCTTCATTTTGGAACAAATATTTACAGGAATCTTCGCATCTACTTCCGAAAATAAATATTCTGAGTTTCATTTTTCCATTGCGAATGAATATATTTGCCTTATAGTCGAAAAAGTGATTGCCATCCGGTATTAAAATCCTTTATTATGGTTATAAACCTTGGAACTCAAAACTCGATAGTTAACCAGTTCATTTCTGAGCTGCGTGATGCAAGCGTTCAGGCTGATAGCTTACGTTTTCGCAGGAATATGGAAAGGTTGGGCGAAATCTTTGCCTATGAGATCAGCAAGAAACTTGAGTATGAGGAAAGGGAGTTTGTTACCAGCCTTGGGACTGCCGTAGTCCCTGTTCTCAAGCAATTCCCTATTATTGGTACTATTTTACGGGCGGGTTTGCCGCTTCACCAGGGTATGCTCAACTTTTTTGACCATTCTGATAATGCATTTGTTACCGCCTACAGGGAACACCGGAAGGATGATGAATTTGCAGTCCAGGTTGAATATGCTTCCTGCCCGGAACTTGAATCCAAGGTGCTTATCTTATGCGATCCCATGCTTGCAACTGGGCACTCTATGTTCTCCTCCTATAAGGAACTCCTGATTCAAGGAAAGCCGGCTCATACCCACCTTGTTTCTGTTCTTGCAAGTATCCAGGGAATTGAATACCTGAAAAGGGTAATGCCTAAAAAAGGAGTTACGATCTGGGTTGGTGCAATAGATGACGAATTGACTGCACAAGGCTACATTGTTCCCGGGCTTGGAGATGCAGGTGACCTTGCCTTTGGTAAAAAAGCCTGACAAAAATGTAACATTTTCTACTTTTGTCTGTTACTTAAGTTGGAAACAGCAATAAATTCATACTGATCTCGTTATACTGCAACGATCTGCCTGGTACTATGTCTGCCCTCCTCAAATTACTCATTGTCTTTGCCCTTAGCAGCGTTAAATTCCTGCTGGCACCTCCTTTGTCTTTCGGCCTGGGTTTGAACTTTCTTCAGACCATAGCATCTACCTCTGCCGGCGGGATTATGGGTGTGCTGGTATTTTTCTACATCAGCAAGTGGCTGATAAAGTTTTACAACATTTATCTGAGTGTTTACCAGCATAAAATACTCCATTGGATTGCCGTAAAACTCGAAATGAAAAAACTGCTGGCACATTTGCATCATACCAGGAACAGGAAGAAGAAAGTCTTTACTTTCAGTAACAAACTTTATGTGAGAATCAAGCGTAAGTACGGCTTGCTTGGAATCATTATCTTAACTCCCATACTTCTGTCTATCCCGGTCGGGGCTTTTTTGGCAGCTCGTTTTTATCCCCGCCAGCGTCACCTTGTTCTCTACCTTTCAGGATCCGTAATTATGTGGTCATTAATTATGTCCACAGCAATAGCGATCTTTTGATCTGACTTTCCAGCCTTTGCTCTTCGTAAATTCCAGCCTGCCTTAGAGTCTGTTAATATTCTTTAATTTTCGGGATAAAATATAGAAGTGATCGCCATATAGAGGATATTTTCAGGTATTTTTGTTATGTATAAGATGGAGATCTCCATTTTTCCCCAGTTTATTAATGCCTGGAACCAAGATACCGCTCGATGAAAATCCTTAAGCCCGGAGTTGCTACTGAAAACCTGAAAATTTCTATGTTGTCCATCCGCAGTCATATGACGCGGACCATACTCACCGTATTGATCATCTCTTTCGGTATCATGGCTCTGGTTGGTATTCTAACATCAATTGATGCAATTAAGTATTTCCTCAATCAGAATTTCCAGATGATGGGTGCTAATACATTCACCATCCGGAACCGATCCCTGAGGATTCACATTGGGAATAAAAGCAGCCGTGCCACAAATTTCCGCGAAATTAGCTATGACGAGGCCCTTCGATTTAAAAATGAATATAATTTCCCGTCCAGTGTTTCCATATATATCTATGCAACTGGAAATGCGACTGTAAAATACGGTTCAAAAAAAACGAACCCAAACGTAGGAGCAATTGGCACAGATGCTGAATACCTTACTACCTCGGGATTTGAGCTGTCAGGAGGGAGAAATTTCACAGCTGCTGAAACCTTTTATGGGAGCGGTGTTGTAATTGTTGGCAGTGCCATCATTGATAAACTGTTCCAGGCTAAGGATGACCCGGTAGGAAAAAGTATTACTATCGGATCAGGAAAGTATTTAATTGTTGGAGTGCTGAAATCAAAAGGTTCAAGTTTGGGTTTTAACCCCGACAATATTTGCCTGATGCCCATCAACAATGTGCGGGAGCGATTCCCTAGGCCCAATGCAAGCTATTCCATTAATGTATGTGTAAAAAGTGGTGAAATGCTTGAAGCCGGAATAGGGGAGGCAACAGGGCTTTTGCGTGTCATACGTCAGACCGGACTTGGGGACGAAGATAATTTTGATATTACCAAAAGCGATAATATTTCCGCTATGTTGTTCGATAGCCTTAAATATCTTCGGATGGCAGCAACAATCATTGGATTGATTACACTGGTTGGTGCAGCCATCGGGTTGATGAACATCATGCTGGTTTCTGTAACCGAAAGGACTAGGGAAATAGGCATCCGGAAAGCAATTGGTGCCCGTCGCAAGACCATCCGTAACCAGTTCTTAGTTGAAGCGATTGTTATTGCACAGATAGGTGGATTTTTAGGCATTATTCTGGGTATTGCAATAGGAAATGCATTAGCCTTGGCTATAGGGAGCAGTTTTATTATTCCTTGGGCATGGATTGCTCTTGGTGTAACATTATGTTTCCTGGTTGCTTTGTTATCCGGGATTGTTCCTGCGTCGAAAGCAGCCAACCTCGATCCTATCGAGTCCTTGCGCTACGAGTAAATCCTTATTTGCGGGAGTCGAAATTGCCCACTCCAATCAGTTGATCATACAGGGTTCCACGATCGTGGTGATATACCAGGATGCAATAATTGTTTTCTGTTTCAAAGTGGCTGCCTTCAATATATGTAATGTCTCCCTTACTTGAGTTGTTTGGCAGCAAGGTGTACAGGTAATTATAATAGCCTTGTTTCAGAAAGATGTCAGCCTCATATCCATGTTTAATATAGTTGAATTTCATCTTATTCTCTGGTAAGTATTGCCAGCAATTATACCCTCCTGCTATGTAAAGGCTCCCTTCAACGATAGGCGCCGTGTAAGGTAGGAAAAAATGAACCCTGGCATATTCTCCCATTGTTTCAACAGTTGTTTCATCATCTGTTTTAAGAAGGAACCTGCCGTTTATATCATCATCATGCGAATATACCTTGAAGGTGCGTCTCTCGCTGTTCCATAAGGTGACTTTGTACTCTCCGCTATCATAAATGATCTCTCTGACCTTATCTGTTAAATATTTAAGGCTCTTGAGATCGAAATGGCGGAATTCATTTCCCCCTGGAAATTGATTTGTGCCGTTATCAAAGGAATAGTCCAGGACATCTCCTTTTACCATGTATGGTTTCAAGGTAGTAAGGGCATTGTCCCAACGCCCGTTTTGCAAAATAGTGACCTGCACATCCTGGTATGGTGCATCAATCCTATAGCCATTGGTCTGAATTGAGAAATCGATCTCCTGGTTCGTTTCATTTTCTTCCACGGTTGTGGCCCTGATAACTGAAGCATCAATTGAAACCTGGGGATCAAAAACAAGGATTCGCCTGGTAAAGGATAGTATCTCTGTCCCCTCAGAAGATTTTAAATATACTTTCAATAAGTAATTTCCCGAGAGTTTCACTTTCATCTGATCGTTGGGGATCATCACCTGGTAGTGTGTGTAGGACTGCCTGGTGTTAAAAGAAAAGTCATACTGTTCAATCTGGCTTTCAAGGTTCCCTTCCAGGTATTCGTTTTGCCAGATCTGGGTTGGCTGCCAGTTTGCATCGCAATGCACCAGCGTGTAATAATACTGTTTAATGTTTCCTTCAAGATCATCAAATCTCAACTGGAGTTTTTCATCAGTATTTAGTTGAATGACTGGATCAGAAAGCTCAAAACCAACCCGGAACAGTTCTATGGATTTGATGTAATTTACATATGTGTGATCAGTGTATTGAAGTCTATTTTCATTGAAATAGGCATTTGTATCCGTTATTTCTGACTGGGCAAACACAACAGGCGTAATGGCAAGTTGAATCAACACAAGCGAGCAGAAGTGAAGCATGCGATAGGGCCGGGCGATATGAATTTTCATTATAGTTAAGCTTATAGCAAAGATAGTCTTAAAAAGTAGAATCGTCCTTGCTGTTCCATATAGTATGCAATACGGAATCTGATGAAATAAAAAACTCCGCTCAGTAAGGTGAACGGAGTTATATTTATTATTCGACAAAACAACAGGTCAAAATTGCTTAGACAATATTAAAGGTTCCTGCACCTAATATCATCATGCCTTTCACAGGTACAGACAAGTTTTTGACCTGTTTCAATATCTACGTTATCACAGAACTGGCGGCTGCTTGCTCCTCTGGTGAGTAAAAGCAGAACGCCTAACCCGATGGCGGCCAGTAACAATAAGGCAAAAGGTAACAGGAACTGGTTAAGCATTTCTTGTTTATTTGTTTTGAGATAACTGCTTATTATTCAACCCTGGGTTTTCTTCCCCGGTTGGACTTATCTCCTGATCCGGGAATAGACTTGTATTGCTTGTACTTCAGGCCAATATAGCTCTTTTTGAAGAAAACAAAAGTGTTGGTTTTATCCAGTTTAAGGTTTGATAGTATGTTCTTATCGGAGGTATTTCTGAACTGATTAACATAAACAGTAATGTCAACAATATGTTTGGGCTCATCAGAACTTTCCAGGAATTCTCTTACCAATTGCTTAATAGTACCGGTTTTAACGGTTTGCCACTTTTGAAGTGCATAAGTACTCGTTTTGCCGATGGCCACAACCTCTTCAATGCTCAGAATGGAAGAGCGCAAGGACTCAATGTTTGGCGGGATGCGCGTTGTCCTGGCTTTTAACTCTTTGCATATCTCTGTCAATTTCATTGGTCTTCCGGCATCCTGCAAGATGCTCAGGATGTGTTCCGAGAGTTTCACAAGCGTATTCCTGTGGAAGGTTATGTGAACCTTGTCAAATCCCAGGCTGAATTCATCGGTAAGCATCCTTCTGCAGATTTGCTTGAGGCGATCATTCAAAACCTGGCCTGGCATGGTAAATTTACCCAGGTATTCCATAGCATTGATCTCATAGTCATTTTCGACCCTGTCTTCAAGCCTTGCTTCAACATCGGCAAAGAATGATTTGAAGTTAAATACTTCCCGGTATTTTCTGCTGATCAGGTAATAGTTTTTGTAGTTGTTTTCCAGGTCCTGAAAGGCAATGAAATAACGTTGAAGAGTACCTGCCAGGATCAGGGAATAGAACTTCCCGGTATAATTTAATTTCTCCTTAGCATTAATTTTTTTAACCAGTTCATCGTTGATAATCAGGAATTCTTTCTTTAGATCCAGGTCGTAATTAAACTGCTTGTCAATATTGAAGAAACGTTGCGAAATTTTGTTGACAGCCATAGATACTTTTTCGGGAACTTTCTGTGCAATCTGCCTGACTCGTTCCCGGGTTATTCCATAATGATCACCTATCGACTGCAATGTTCTTTTCTGTGAATCGGCCAGGAATCCAAAGTTGTTTTTAAAGATGTAGAGTTCTCGTTCATTAAGAATATACTGAACAACTGTCTGCATGTATTTAAAATACGGGAAGGTCTTGGCAATAAAGGTATCCTTGTAGCTTTCAGTCACTTCCGAAGGCACTTTGAAGTTGACATAACAGAATAGCTTGAAGTCTTCGAACCCAAGAAGCGGTTCATTCATTCGAAGATCATCGAGCGTAAGGCCTGAAAGGGCCAGGTATTTCTGAGAAAGGTGGATGAGTTCAAGATCAGTTTTGAGTCCGCAATTGCGGATATCACGAAAGGTGCCTCTTTCAAGGAAATAATAGAGGATTTTGTAGAGGGTATCTAGAGAGCCTTCGAGGCAGACATTCTTCGTCCTTTCCGAGAGGTTGTTGATGTTCTTCAACTCCTCTATGTGGTAGTTAATAAGGTTAGATAAAGGTGCCACGGCTATTATTTATTAAGTTTGACATTAAAGTACAAATTTAACGAATAATTTACCGAATTCTACATTTAGAAGCCTGATTCTCAAAATTTATTTTCCGAAAGCTGTTTGCTGATTTCGTAACAGATAATTGCATTTGCAATGGAAGCATTCAAGGATTCAGCATGATACGATTTGGAGACCGAGGGGGTGAATGAAGGAATAAAAATCGGGTCGGTGATAAGTGAAATCAATTCGGGAGAAATGCCTTTTGATTCATTTCCTATCATTAAAATTCCCGCTTTCTGAAATTTTTTGTCAGTTAGAGAAGGTCCGTTCAATAATGCACCATAAATGGGGGTATTTGGGCCTGCAATCTCAATTAGGCTTTTTAAGTCGATATAAACGACGTTCACCCTGGTAAACGATCCCATTGTCGACTGGATCACTTTCGTGTTGTATACATCAACGCAATCGATCGAGCAGGCCACATTGCGAATACCGAACCAGTCTGCAGTACGCAGGATGGTTCCCATATTACCAGGATCCCGGATCCCGTCAAGTGCAAGCATCATTTCTGAGAAGTCATCCTGCTGCAGTTCAGGTTGATCGGGTAAATGAACAAGTGCAAGTACTTTATTGGGGGTTGACAAGTCGCTTATTTTCTCCAGTTCTTCTTCGGTGACGACTGATACTTCGGCTGTTATACCTGAAAGGCCGGGTTGGTTTTCCCGAATCCATGCTTCGGTTGCATAGATAGCGATAAGTTGAGACGTGCCAGATAAAAGTTCAGCAACAATTTTTTCACCTTCGGCTATGAAGACGTTGTGTAGCTGGCGATACTTCTTGATCTTCAGCGAATTGATGTACTTTATGGAGTTCTTTGAGAGCATAAAAAAATCCCGGAATATCCGGGATTAAATTAATACTTTTTAGGTTGACAGCGTGTTTTATTCAGCTACAACTTCAAAGTTGATAACCGCATGGACTTCTTTATGAAGCTTGATGGTAGCTTTATAGGCGCCCAGTTCCTTAATAGATTCACCGTCGAGGTGGATCTTCTTGCGGTCAATGTCATAATTGAACTGTTCCTTGATGGCTTCAGCAATCTGGATAGCATTGACAGACCCGTAGATCTTACCGGTAGCACCGGCTTTTGCGCCGATCTTAACAGTAATATTTTCGAGGGATTTCAGGAGCTTTTCAGCTTCGGTGCGGTTTTTCTGTTCCTTATATGATTTCTGCCTGAGTGATTCGGCATTCATTTTCTTATTCGGTTCAGTGGCAAGGATTGCAAATCCCTGGGGAATCAAATAGTTGCGGCCAAAGCCGTCTTTTACGGTTACAACATCGTGGGCATCTCCCAGGTTGGTAACATCTTTTTTCAGTATAATTTCCATATCTTCCTCCCTATTTTAATAAGTCAGCAACGTAGGGTAATAAAGCCAGGTGGCGGGCACGCTTGATAGCCTGGGCCACCTTGCGCTGGTATTTGGTACTGGTACCGGTAATGCGGCGTGGCAGTATCTTGCCTTGTTCGTTGATAAATTTCAACAGGAAGTCTGCGTCTTTGTAATCGATATACTTAATACCGCTCTTTTTGAAACGGCAGTATTTCTTCTTTTTGACATCAACCGTGATCGGGGTCAAATATTTAATTTCTGAATTTCCTTGATTGGCCATTTGTTTAAATCGTTAAAGGTTCTGAATTAAGCTTCTGCTTTTACTTCGGCGCTGGCTGCTTTATTGGCGCGGCGTTTTTCACTGTAAGCAACAGCATGCTTGTCGAGTACAAAAGTGAGGAAGCGAAGAATGCGCTCATCCCTCTTGAAAGCAACTTCCAGGTCAGCGATTACTGTGCCTTCGGCTTTGAAAGCCAGCAGGCAGTAAAACCCGGTAGTTTTTTTCTGAATGGGATAGGCCAGCTTCTTGAGGCCCCAGTTATCCTCGAACAGGATTTCAGCTCCTTTGTCAACAAGGAACTTTGTGAATTTGCTTACCGTTTCCTTCATCTGTTCTTCAGATAAAACGGGAGTCATAATGAAAACGGCTTCGTACTGTCTAATCATTTGTTTTCCTTTGTTTTAATTATACAAAAAGTCCTTGATCGGACGGATTTGAAAATGGAGTGCAAAGATAAGATTTCTTTTTTAATTACCAACTTGTGCTCTGATTCTAAGTGAAATATTTGTAAAAATGTTGATGGAATCTTATTGTATAATCAAATCTTTTGCTGCCAGATTTATTAACACCAAAGCACAAAGGGGTATAATAAGAACATAATGGAATTTAGTGTCTTTGTGTTTTTGTGTAAAGAAGAGCTGTCGTAATGTTTCTTTAATAAAGGCTTCCAGCTTCAACGTTTTTTAACACTAAAGCTCTAAAGCACAAAGGGCCACAAAAGGATTTAATGGAATTTAGTGTCTTTGTGTTTTTGTGTAAATAAAAGTTGTCTGAATGTTTTTTTAATAAAGGCTTCCAGCTTCAACGTTTTTTAACACTAAAGCACTAAAGCACAAAGGGCCACAAAAGTAGCTTTGTGGAATTAGAGTTTGGGCAGATTTTAGGTGTTTACTTACCTGGAGATGGGTGGGTTATCTTACAAATCTTCGGATTCCTTTTCCAATATTAGACACGTTAAAATTGATGAGAAACCCTAATCGTTTGTTTGTGAGTTTGAGGTAGTTTATGACCTGTGCCTCCCAAACCGGGTGGACATTTTCAAGAGCTTTTAGTTCACAAATGACTAAATCCTCAATAATCACATCCAATCGCAATCCATCTTCAAATACCATATTGTCATACCTGATCAATACCTGCTGTTGCCGCTTATACTTCAGGTTTCTATTGTCCAATTCATGACAAAAGCATATTTCATATACTTTCTCCAATAAACCAGGTCCAAGATTTTTGTGCACAGTGTAAGCTGCATCAACTGCTAATCTTCCAATTCTCTCTGTCTCATCGGAAATTGGTAATAGGTCATTAAAAGGTTTAACCATAATCTGAAAAATTAGATATTAAAATAATAAAGTTGAATAGTAATAATATTCAAAAAAAGCAATAAAGACTTCTTTCAATAGCGTTCGGAGTTGTTCAATAGCTGACTGCATATAAAATGAGCCGCATTTCCATCACCGAAAATTGAAGGGAATTCTAACCCTATTCTACTAAAATGCTCAAATGCTGAACAGATCTTGTCTTCATAAGCATTAGCAATAATACCGGCACCGTTGTGAATAATTTCAATCCATTCGGTTTCCGGGCGGGCAACAATTAATGGCTTTTGGAAAAAGTAAGCTTCCTTTTGCACTCCTCCTGAATCCGTTAGTACCTGGCTGCAATGCTTCTCAAGCAGTATCATTTCCAGGTAGGAAACAGGCGGAATAATGCGGATGGAAGTATGATTCATGAGTTTTTCATAAAGCTTGCCAGGCAGCATCTCAGGTAATAGTTTTGATGTCCTGGGATGGAGTGGGATTACGATTTGTTGCCCATAAGTATCTGCAATCCGGATCATCGCGCTAAAGATCGCTGAAAGGCGTTCCGGTATATCCGTATTATTATCCCGGTGGATGGTACACAGAACGAAATTACCATCCGTCAATCCCAGTCGTGAAATTATATCAGACCTTTTTTCTGCCAGTTCTGAAAAATAGACCAGGTTGTCGAACATAATATCTCCGCAATGGAAAACACCCGGATTATCGGAAGTGAATGGAGCCGTGGCATGCAGGTTAAATCCTTCTTTCGAAAGGTTGTTCATGCCTGCAGGCGTGGGTACAAAGAGCAGGGTAGAGGCGTGATCGCACATAATACGGTTGACTTCTTCGGGCATGCTTTTGTTGAAGGAGCGTAATCCGGCTTCAATATGAACGATTGGAATCCGCATTTTGGCTGCTGATATTGCCCCGGCCAGTGTGCTATTGGTGTCACCGTAAAGCACAAGGTAATCAGGCCTGAGTTTTTCAAGTTCCGCCTCAATACCTTGTATCATTTGGGCTGTCTGTTTTCCGTGGCTTGCAGATCCAATATTGAGATTTATATCCGGTGCCGGGATTTCCAGTTCATCAAAGAACACCTGCGACATATTGGCATCGTAATGCTGGCCGGTATGCAGTATGGTTTCCTTTATCTGTCCTGAAAAATGAGTCCTTATAGCCCTGCTTAATGCTGCTGCCTTGATGATCTGTGGCCTTGCCCCGACGATGGTGAGTATTTTCATGTTGGATAATTGTGATCAGTTATTGATTAATGGCTGTTGGTTATTGTTTCTGGTTTTTGGTTTTAAGTTGATTGCTTAACGTTTGCTGAATGCTGCACACTGCTTACAGATTCCTCCTTACTGCCTACTGCTTACTGCTTACTGCCTACTGCTTACTGCTTACTGCTCACTGCTTACTGCCCACTGCTTACTGCCTACTGCTTACTGCCTACTGCTTACTGCCTACTGCTTACTGCCTACTGCCTTCTGCTTACTGCCTAATGCTTACTGCCTAATGCTTACTGCCTACCGCTTACTGCCTACTGCCTTCTGCTTACTGCCTTCTGCTTACTGTCTACCGCCTACTGCTCCCTCTCACGCCCTCACGCCCTCACGCCCTCACTTCCTCACGCCCTGACGCCCTCACACCCTCCCCTTGTCTCCCCATCCCCCCATCCCCTTGTCCTAATCAAATCCTTCCGTCATCTGCAAAGCTGTAGTACTTTTCGTCGCCAATAATTATATGATCAAGGATAGCTATTTCAAGAATATCACCAGCCTGTTTCATCTTGCGTGTGAGCGAAATGTCAGCTTCCGAGGGCTGAACCTGTCCTGAGGGATGGTTATGGCCCAGGATCATGGAGGTGGCATTATTTTCAAGCGCTAATTTAAAGACCTTTTTTGGATCGACAACCGTTCCGGTAATTCCACCACTGCTGATCATGATGGTCCGGATGACGCGGTTGGCCCTGTTAAGGAGTACTGCGGCGAATTGCTCGAATGAAGAAGCGCCCAGCTGTTCCTGAAGGATTTCGAAGGCCTGTTCACTTTTGGTGATCTGGACCTTATCGTGAATATCGGCCCTTCGTCTGCGTTTTCCTAGTTCCAGGGCCGCAACGATGCTGATGGCCTTAACTTCGCCTATTCCCTTGAATTGTGTAAGGTCATGGATGCTTAGCTTGGATAATTCGATCAGGTTGCCGAAAGAATGTTTCAATACCCGTTGGGATAATTCTACAGCGGTCTCTTCCCGGTTTCCTGATCCGATAAGGATGGCGATTAACTCTGCATCACTCAGGGCAGAGGCGCCTTTCAATAAAAGTTTTTCACGCGGACGGTCATCTTCCGCCCAGCATTTGATGCCGGATTTTCCGATTTCGCTCATAATTGTAAAGATTAAATTGAATAATAGAAATTGTATAATTGGTTGAAATGTAGCTATATAACAAAATGAATGAGTTACTGTAGGTCAGATTTTCACTACCTTCCTCATCGTGAAGTGATCACCTCTCCACAGCTTTAATAGATACATGCCTTTCGGAAATGGCCGGATGTCAAGTTGGTGATTAATTCCCCCGGGTTGACTGGTATAGAGGATTTCTCCATTCATGTCAAGGAATTGCAACTTGCTGAAATCGCCTTCCAGGTATATCATTCCCGTTGTTGGATTTGGGAAGGGAGGGTTTAATGCAATCAGCTCGTTCAATGAATCAATTTCAGGATCATTAGACCAGACTGAAAGAATATGCAGATGATATTTAGATCCTGTAACAAGCAAATAGTAGATATAGGTTTTATTATCCTTTTGCTTGTAAAGTGCGAGTGCACACGGGGTTTCATTTACAATACTAAGGTTGCTGAAAATGCATAAACCATAATAAGATTCCGAACCGGCATCGGCAATGGTAAGTGTGTTTTGCGTAGATGCCGAAAGCAAATCAATGGTGTCATTGTATTCAAATCTCCTCACCAGATCGAACTGGAAGATAACAGGGTCACAGTTGCCGGTTTCATAATTAAAAGTATTTCCGGCATATTGAAAATCAGGAATATCGAGCATTTGGAAAGTCCCCAAAGCAGTTGCGGTAATATTGGCGGAACTCACGTATCCATTCTGAGTGCAGCTAAGGCTAAAATGAATATCAGGGATAGTATCCTTATCCAGGTCAAAATCGTAATTCATTGGCTGGAAGTAGCAGGAGCCTGTCAGCGGATTGCTGGAAGAGATCAGAGTATCCGGGAAGTAAACCTGGTATCCTCCATATTCCGGATTATTGACAATTAAATAGTTCTGAGCCGCCAACCGAATAAAGGAAAGAGTCAGGAATGCAAGCAGGATTATAGGTTTCATAGTTGTTTCAGTTGATATTTAATATTGAGAATTTCTCTTTTACTGTGGATATAGACTCTTAAAAATGCGGGTCAGGATCGTTAATTATTAATTATTAATTATTAAACAGAGTTTCGGTATTCCTTTGTCCTGATTTCTTGTCACTGATTAGATCTTTATTATTTTCCGTGCCTGCCAATTGTTGCCTTTTCTCAGCTTCATAAAGTAAATCCCTCTTGGGAATTTGGAAATATCAATTTGCCGGCTGTTTCCGCTGAGTTCCTGTGAGAGTACTATTTCTCCTGTGGAAGTGAGAAACTGCACCTGGTCAAAGTCTCCTTCAAAATGCAGTGACCCTGAGGTAGGGTTTGGAAATTCAACCTTAGCAGTGTTCAACATGTTGATAGAATTTACTCTTGGATCATTCGACCAGACAGAATGAATATCCACAGTGTACTTGTCACCCGTTATGATGGCATAATACAGGTATGTCTTATTTCCTTCTTCCTTATAAAATGCAAGAGCACAGGGTGTGTCATTGATCATAGCGGCATATTCCCCCGGGCAGAAAACCATGTGCTCCATCGATTGCCAGACCATATAAATAGTTTCCTTCGTGGATTCCAATTGTAAGTTGATAGTATCACCATTTTCAAATCTTTTAGCCAATGCATAATGCTTAACTACTGTATCGCATTTATAGGTTTCATAATTCAGAACTACAGATGGAATTTCAAAGTCGGGTATAAATAGTGTTTTAAATGAACCCATTGATGTGACCTTGATTTCAGCATAATCGCCTTGCCCGCCATAGTAACACGTAAGATAGAACCTGACATCCATGCTGCTATCCCGGTCAAGGTCAAAATCCCGGGTTATTGATGAACAGTAGAATTCATGATCCGTAAAAGAAGTGTCGCTGAAGTTCATCTGGTATCCGCCGAGAGCGGGATCGCTGACAATCAGGTAGTCCTGGGCAGAAAGCTTACTGGTAAACAGGAAAAATGCTAAAAGCAGTACAATAGCTGATTTCATTATACAAGTACTTATTAATGAATAATATATATTGTTTCGATCAAAAAAATGTCCAATAATCGCAATTACGTATTCGCACTGAATCTTTAAAACTTGGTTAAAAGGGGATATTGGATAACTGATGGTTGCATTACTGCCTTAAAGGTAGTGCAAAGTAGAGCAACCGGGTGGACTTGTTCAAAAAAAAAGCCCCGGAATATCCGGGGCTCAATTGTATCAAATCGTTCTTTTTACAGAGCGTTCACTTTCCTGGTGAGCTTTGATTTCAGGTTGGCAGCCTTATTCTTATGAATAATTGACTTCTTAGCCAACTTGTCAATCAATGAAATGATTGAAGGAAGCTTTTCAGCGGCTACACTTTTATCAGCGAGTTCACGGAATTGCTTAACTGCGTTACGCATTGTACGGGCGTAATAACGGTTATGGAGCCTTTTTTTCTCGTTACTTCTGATTCTCTTGAGTGATGATTTGTGATTTGCCATTGTAGCTGTATTGTGGTGGGTTTGTAGCCGGTAGGGGAATCGAACCCCTATTACCAGGATGAAAACCTGACGTCCTAACCGTTAGACGAACCGGCCGGTTATTTTTTGAGGCTGCAAAGGTAAAACTATTTTTTAAATCAGCAAGAGGGCAAACAAAAATCCTGTAATATTTTTAAACAGGGTATTTTTCTTCTATGCCAGACGGTTCGTTGCCATGGTATTCCTTATGAAACCAGCATCACTCAAAAGCCAGGAAGACTATGGGGTGCATAGTTTGATGCCGCTTATTGGTGACCAGCTAATCGATTCCTGATATCAGATATTGCAATAGGGGGATGATCCATTGGGCCGAGCATGGCATTCATGATCCTGGCTTCTGAAAAATGAGGGAGATCAATCACTCTGATTGATTTATCGGTTATCACTCCTTTATCAATAAGTTCCTGCCTCTTGGTTCCTCTCAACAATGGAGTATCTGGTGTTACCCAAAGGTTTCCATCCCGAAAGATGATGTTTGCAAAGGAAGTGTCGGTAATATAACCATCTTTGACAATTAGAATATCATCTTCGGTCACACCTTCGAGAAGTTTTGTGAAGCCTCTCCTGTCTAAGTACTTATGTGAATAATCAATAGAATTGTCTTCTGTTATCCGAAGGGTCCTGATCGTCCTTGGTTTGTATGGTTCCCAGGTAATTGAACGGATTGAAGTATCGTAAATGACCCTACATTTGACAATGCCTGAGTGCAAACCTTCCGGACACTTCAATAAGTTTTCAAGGGGCGTATTTAGTATTGTTTTATGAATTTCCATTATTGAGCATTCCATGCGCTGCTTGTGCAGATGCAGGTTACATGGGATGCCATCCCTGAATTTTATGGTCTCAAGTAAAAGGGACATACACTTTAGCTATCATTTCCCGGTATTCCTTTTCTGCTTCACTGAAGGAGGTGATTCCGCCACCACTTTTAAATATCATGCCTTCCGGTGTGGACTCAATGAACCGTATCATTACCCCGCTATCCAGGTTATTGCCATCAAAATAACCGAAAACTCCTGTGTAGAATCCTCGATCATACGTTTCAGTTTCCCGGATGATCTGTAATGTCCTTTCTTTTGGAGCCCCGCTGATTGATCCTGCAGGCAGGATCCTGAAGAGTATGCTGCCTAGATTTTCCCGGTAATTATCCGGCAGAATGCCGGTTATTCTTGAACTGGCTTGCAATAAAGCCCCATAATTGGTTTCAATCCTGCCGATATACCTGAATTCTTCTACCTTCACCTGTGATGCAACGCCTCCAAGGTCATTCCTTATCAGGTCCACAATGGTGTAATGTTCAGCAAGTTCTTTTGGATCGGAGAGAAGCTTTTGCTCAGCATCTGGCAATGAGGCATCAATCGTCCCTTTCATGGGGAAGGAGGAGATTTTGCCATTTTCGATCCTAATAAAAGTTTCAGGAGAAAAAACCACGAAGCGGTTATTGAACCATAGTTTGTAAGGGGCATCGCTTCTGTCGAAAATTTCATGCAGGTCAAGGTTGACCGCAATAGGAGTAGGGCAGGTAAGATTAAGCAGGTAACTGTTTCCATATTCAATTTCCCTGGCAACCTTGTCATATTGAAAGGCATAGGATTCAAAAGTGACTGGAAATTTACTGAAGGTCATCTTTTTGCCAGTTCCTGCATCAAAAGGCTGTCCATTCCCAAATCCATGAATACAAAACTGGAGCATTTCCGGGTCCAGGTCTATAAGCGGCTGGATAATGGAATGTTCCGCCATGAAATCAACGATGAACAGGAAAGGTTTCTTTTGGGAACCATAGCTGTTCATAAGCCTGATGGCTGTATTTTTGTCAGACAAGGAATGTGCCTTCATCATGCAAACATACTGATTTCTGTTATGAAACCCTCGGTATTACTGGTCGACAACCATGATTCATTTACTTACAATCTGGCAGGAATACTGGAAGAATCGGGTTTGTGCAAGTTGAAGGTTTGTTTCAACGATCAACTGCGAATGGGCATGATGAAGTCCTGTGATAAGATCCTGTTTTCACCTGGTCCGGGTATTCCCAAAGAGTACCCCCAAATGAGGGAAATTATTGAGAGATTTGGTGCAAGTAAAAGCATTCTTGGAATTTGCCTTGGGCATCAGGCTATTGTTGAATCATTAGGAGGTTCATTATTTCGGCTTAACAAGGTAATGCATGGTTCACGTCAGCAGATTCAACTGTCAGAACCGCTTGATCCATTGTTTCTGGGTCTGCCAAAACGGTTTCATGTAGGATTATATCATTCATGGGCAGCAAATCCCTCTAACCTGCCGTCAAGTCTGCATGTTACAGTAACTGGCAGAGATGGAATAATTATGGGTATTTCCCATGATTCAATGGACCTGAAAGGTCTTCAATTTCATCCGGAGTCCTATATGACCGAATATGGGCATAAAATGATCTCAAACTGGTTGAAAAGTAAATAAGCGAAAGCAAAATTCAGGATATATGAAAGGACCATTCATGATGTCCTTCTCCTACCATGTATAAAAGTAAAACGATATCTGCAGATAATCAGAAATCTCCAGGTTATTTGCCAACCGTTAATTTCCAGTTCATGTTTGCAGGGACTGAGTTTGAAATTTTATTTTCAATCGTGATCGCCCCGGCATCTTCCGAATATTTTGTGACCTCAGAAGTAATTAAATTCCAACCGGTTTTCAAGTTAAGATCAACAATTTCGGTCTCAGTTATTCCAAAGTAGGAATAGGAGAATGATCCTTTGAGGGTTGTGTTCTTTGTAACATACATGATATCACCAACTGCACATCCTTTTGTTAATTCGGCAATTCCATTTGAAAACTCCATAGATCCAATTGAGGTTCCACTATTATCGCCAATTTCAAAGAAAATGTCTGCACACTTTGAGGTAGTGTCACTAATAGCAAGAGGCATTTCAAAATAACTTACAATTCCATCCAGCGTTGCAACTGAAGGAGCAGTCATACTAATACTAAAACTGCCATCCGAACCGATGATCGCTTCCCCTGTATTTTCATTGGCGGTAGAGGAAGTACTTACAATTTTCTTATCACTGCCTTGCGTCCAGCCATAAAGTTTTCCCTTAAGAATATTGCCTGACAAACCCTCGGAATTTGAGGAATCTGAATCCTTTTTACAGGAAGTAAAGGCTAGTATTATCAGTCCGCATAGGAAAAAATTGAATGTAAATGTTTTCATGATTTAGAGGATTTATATGAATAAAATAGGATCATGTATCTTTCGAGCAGTTAGAGATTCGAGATTTGGGTTTATTGTGAAAGAGATTTTTACGTTTTGCTGCTTCAGTAGTTTCAATTAAAATTGTGTTCACGGATGAAAGGTAAAAAGCTATAGAAGTATTTTGGGTGAATCTATTGAATATCTGGAATGAAGTTAAATATTAATGAGACTGCTAATCATTAATTAAATGTAAAATTTATTTCCCTGTTATCCAAATAGAAACCTGATTTGATCCAGCCCCCTAAATGTCTCATTTATAGCAATTCCAAACTTGCTTTCATTACGTCCATGGTGCTGATATTTTGCATGCAGTTGAAATGTTTTTTAGGACAATAGTTCAATCCTTTTGTAGTACAGGGCCGGCAATCAACCTCTTTTTCAATAACCCTGCTCCTGGTTTCCAAAGGGAAGAATCCCAACTGCCTGGTTGTTGGGCCGAAAATTGCTACCACAGCTGTTTTCTGTGATTGCGCCAGGTGCATCATTCCACTGTCATTGGTAATTACAACTTTCGCATAGGACAGGAGAGCTGCGGATCCCAGCAACGAAAGCTGCCCTGCATAGTTTAATGCTTTCTGCTTCATTCCATTAATGATGTCATCGCACAAATGTTTATCATTAGGCCCGCCCAGGAATATTAACTGTCCGCCACGTTGCTCTATTAACAGATCCGCCAGTTCACCAAAGCGGGAAGGTATCCATTGCTTGTTACTGAATGAAGCACCCGGGCAGAGCACGAAAAGTGGTTTTGAAACATCGATGCCATCCGAAGATAGTATTTGTTCCACCTTTAATTTTTCATCGTCAGAAACAAGGACGTCTGTTCCCTTTCCATCATAAGAAATATTGTAATTCTGAACTGCATCAAAATATCTCAGGTAAACAGGTTTAGCTTCGCTGAACATATTCCTGCCAATCTTAACGAGTAGCCAACGGCGGAAGGATTGTTTGCTGTAAGTGGATACCTGTGGAAACCTGATTGACCTCTTCAGGTAATTGGTTCTCAAATTGTTGTGCAGGTCAATGAACCAGTCATAATTTTCATTCTTCAACTGATCTTTTAACTGGTTCAATGCTTCAGTGCCACCTGATTTATCGAAGGTAATGACCCTGTCAATATTAGGGTTATTGATTAGCAAAGCAGAAAATTCTTTTTTGACCAGGAAAGTGATCCTTGCTTCCGGGAATGCTTTCCTCACTGATCTAACTACAGCAGTTGTGAGGATAATATCACCTATGGAACTAAGCCTTGCTATCAGTATGTTGGATGGATTTGTCAACGGAATCTGGGAGTCTTATATAATTGTTATACTATATTTATCGACCACTGAACAGTGTAACACGTTTTGCTGCAGGAGTTTGGCAATATTTTTTGACAAATATTTTCTCCTTGTCAACCGCTTTGCGAAGGTCTGAAATATTACGTGATAATTCTGTAATATTCCTTTTAAGTCCCGGGTCTTCGGAATGCAGGCTTTTTACGACCAGTTCGCTGCTGAGCAGCAAAGAGTCTGTGTCTTCAATCATCCGTCGTATTTCTGAATCCGAAAGATTTGGTTTCCTGAACTGCTTATTTTTAGCATGAACATACTGATTGAATGTGTTGACGGATTTGTTGAAGTTTTCGATTGCATCATTCCCCTCAGAAACAACTGCATTTTTCTTGTCAATCATCTGGTTGGCATGATAAACCTCCAGTGAATTGTCAAGGAATTTGCAATATTCAATAATCAATGGATTTGCTAGCCCTCTTTCATGCACCCTGCGGCTTTCAATTGCCAGTTTATCGGATGGAGACGCAGCTAGAAACAACTCAATAGAATCGTTGAAATTATAATGATCACCGGTCTCTGGCGTTTCCCCACCAGTAATAAAATCTTCATATCGCAGTGGTGATGGCAGGAGCTGCCAGCTGGGATCGAATGGCATTCTTTGCAGAATAGAGATTGATGGTGGGATTTTGTAATAATCGAGGGAGAAGTGCCGGATAAATATATTTTCCTGAAGCCCGCCGGCTCCCCAGGTAGGATCGAAGAGATACCATTTGTCATTGATCCTCGCTGCATTCCATGCATGGGGAATCTTGTCTATAATCCCTTCATGCTGGGTGTAGCCTGTCACGACATAGGAGGTGATACCACAGAGATGGCAAAGCTCGTCAAAAAGAGCTGAATAGCCTTGACAAATGGCCGCCCTGGTCTTCAATACCTGTTGAATGAGGTCGGAAGTGGAAGAATAGGGTGTAGGGTGGTCAAGTTGTGCCGGGTCGTAAGCAATGTTATTACCGATCCAACTATATATCTGGAACAAGATAGAATCCGGGTCCCGCGATTCCTGCATTATGGCATCGGCAAGCACTTTAGCAGAAAATACGGTATTTGAATCCTTGATTATGGTGCTGTTCTTTTCATGATAAGCAATGCCCGGAACTGATTGCCCGTGCCCTTTGGGAAATACAGACAAAAAAAATAAGATAAATAGGATCCAAGGAGAGTTCCTTTTGAGTGTTTCTGCCGAATGTCGTAATTGCACTTTTTCCATAGTTAATCCAGCAAATATAGGAATAGATGAAATTCAACCCATATTTGATTTCGGTCGAAAAATAGGTTGCTCAATAACAAGATTTTAAGCTGAAAATTAAAGAATCGGTCCAAAATTTATTGAAATTCGGGCCAGGAAGGCAGAAAAATCATGGAATGTCGTTCTGAAAGTGTTGTCATTATTGATACATGTAGATATGATATATGTTTTGGAATAAATTCAATTTGTCTTTATTTTGGCAGTTAACAAATTCAATTTTCAAAAATCAGTTAACCTAAAACAAGCAAAATGAAAAAAACAGTACTTATGATCATGGCCTTCGCAGCCATAAGTTCAACATTATGGGCGGGGGGTATCGTTACCAATTCAAATCAAAGTGCAGCCTATGTCAGGATGCTGGCTCGCGATGCTTCATACAACCTTGATGCTGTATATTTCAATCCGGCGGGACTCACGCTCATTAAAGACGGATTTCATTTTTCACTTAACACCCAGACAATCTGGCAGGATAGGTCAATCAAAAACGATTATAAGTACCTGAATAATGGAGAATACAAAGGCAAAGTTTTTGCTCCTGTTTTCCCAAGCATTTATGCAGCTTATAAAACGGGCAAGACTGCATTTTCCGCGGCTTTCATTCCAGTTGGCGGTGGAGGTGGCGCCACCTTTGATAAGGGGCTTCCTTCATTTGAAATTGGAATTTCCGATCTTGTTCCCAGCCTTAATGCACAAGGTATTCCTGTTTCAGCTTACAGTGCCGACCTCTATTTCAAGGGTACTTCTGTTTACTGGGGAGCCCAATTAGGTGTTTCAACTGAACTTACTGATAATGTTTCCTTGTTCATTGGTGCAAGATATATTATGGCTTCCACCACATACCAGGGGCATCTTAAAGATATTACATTGTATTCTGAACAACCTGTTTTCGGCGAGTCTACTTCAATTAAGGCTGCTGATTTCTTTGCCGGGGCCCAGTTGAAATATCAGCAAACAGCTGCTGCTTTTGGAGCCGCATTAGATCAGTCTGCAGTTATCCCGGAAGCAATGGCAACCCAGGCCGGATTACCTGTAGGAACAACTTTTGGACAAGCCACTGCTATTTTCACGAATGCTGCAGTTCAGGCCGGCGCACGTAAGGCCCTGCTATCAGACCAGGAAGCCGATGTTACTCAAAAAGGTACTGGGATCACTCCTATTTTTGGGATGAATATCAGCCTGCTGGATAAGAAACTCAATATCGGTGCAAAGTATGAGTTCGTTACCCCTATGTTGGTGAAGAACAATACCAAGAAAGACTTTCTTGTTGGATATACTGCCAATGGCACACCTATTACCGAATTCCCCGATAAGGCCGAGACTCATTCTGATATGCCTTGCCTGCTATCCATCGGAGTTGCATATAAAGTTTCCGACAAGTTGAACCTTGCCCTCGGCTACCATGGTTATTTTGATAAATCAGCAGATTATGGAAAAACCAACAGTGAAGGTGTAGCTGTAAGCAATAAAGGCATTATGGATAAAAATTATTTCGAAATCGCCCTGGGGGCAGAATATAATATTACCAAGAAACTGCTTGTAAGTGCAGGTATCCTTCGCGCTCAGACAGGTGTTTCCGAAGCTTACCAGAGTGACCTCAGTAACAGCCTTTCTTCAAATACCGGTTCGTTTGGATTTGGTTACAATGTAACTCCCGGCATCCAGGTTAACGTTGGCGCTCTCTATACAACCTATGTAAGCAGTGATAAACATTATACCCATTACCTTGGCAAGACTGCTGTTCCGGTAGTTGAAACCTATGGAAAAGGAAATGTTATCGTTGCTCTTGGAGTTGATGTAAGCCTTGGCAAATAATCAAGATCAGGTGCAATTGACGCAAGGTTAATACGCTTAAAACTTATTTATAACCCTGAAGGAGTATACAAGCTCTTTCAGGGTTTTTCTTTAGTGCATGATTACTTGTTGAGCATGTATTGTCATGTTTGAACATAGAAAGTATAACCATTGGGTTGGCCATGGCTTTTCTGATAAAGCTGAAAGGGACTTAAGTGATTATTCCGCTTAGATTCTTACTTCGGCTGAACTGCGGAAGGAAGAGTAACTGCTTTAATAGTATCATGCGGAGCTGCAATAATGATATTGAATTTCTGATTTGCAACTGCTTCATTTATCTTCTTTTCGAGAAGAAGATTGAGGTACTGTTCTTTCAGGGTGTCATTCTCCTGGTGCCAATTCCTGGTTATAGCTCTGAATGCAAAGAATCCTATGATGCAAAGCGTAAGGGAGAACGCAATAATAGCAAAGGTGCGGGATAGCATATCCCTTTTTGGAGGTTCTGCCGGTTTAACATTCGGATAGGTATCTGTTACCGTGAAGACTTCTTTATCATTGGCCTGTACAGCAATACTCACAGGGAAATGCCGCTCAAGAAGCTCTTCAAAATAGTCTGCGATTGTATCCTTTACAAGGTAATCAAGCGCTTGCCTGATTGGCCCGAAATTTATGTAACTGGTAATCACCAATAGGTTGAACTCAATATGCAGGGAGCCTTCTTTTTCCCTGTAGCCAAGAAAATAGATACGGGTGTTTTCGCGAATAAGGATACTTCTTTCAATGTTTGTCTTCAGGAATTCCCTGATTGGATTATCTGTATCGAATCGTTTTCTCCTGACATTATCGTCGAAGCGGGTCAATTCAGAACGCAGCACATCGCGCAGCTCAGAATGCGATTTATCCTTATCCCTGATCTGGATAGAGTATTCAATCTCTCTGACTGTTAATGCAGCGTTATCGTTAATCCTCGGCATTGGTTTGGTCTGGTTCAGGAAAGCCTGAAAGGTAGTTGTTAAAACCTATTGGTTAATAGCAATTTGAGTAAAAAGTTTTATTTTTTTGAAGATTTAACTCTTGAACTCGTCATGATCTCCCTGGAAACGGAATCCCAGGCGTTTTCCCGTAACTATTTTCATATTGTCAAGTGTCATCTGCATATCAGCAACAGTCACCTCCTTCATATTCTCATAAGGTGGAGTCAACAGGTCAAAATTAATGGTGTACCTGATTGCAGACTCAATGATCTTTCGGGCAGATTCACGGTTCATAACGGATGACTGAAAGTTGTTGAATAATTGCCCTATCTCCCGTTTCCCTTCAATAAAATAATGGCTTTCGTTATTGATGAATATTCGACCTATCAGGTATCCCAGGTCATTTTCGCGGTTGTATTTAAATGAGTCTGCCAGGAAGTTAAAGATCATGATCAGCCCGGAATAGGACCGGTTTGGATCTTCCTTGACATAAGAAGTCTTCATAACTTCATGTTCCCTGGAGAATTCAAACACATTGGTGTGCATGATAAAAACCAGTACATCTCCACCAAACTTAAGTTCAGCTTCAAATTCTCCCTTGTCAATGAATTCAAAAGGAATTACTGTCGGTTCATTCCTGTATTTTGTACGGTATTCAAGAGCCATTTCGCTCAGGATGGATTTGATCATCCTGAAAGTGTCAAGGGTAATGTTGTAAATACCTCTTTTGAAAGATGCCTTTTTCTGGATCCCATCAAAAAGGTCATCTCCTGGCAGAACGTCCATCATAGTGACTGAAAATTTTTATAAAAGTACTAAGAAAAATAGATTTGGAAGTGTCTGAAGGCAGCAAATCAAAAGAAGGTTCAGGAAACCAGGGCTCTGAATATGAAGAATGAAGTAGTTTGGAATCAGCTCTGCAGGTGGATTAATTCGGTAGAAGGCAAATTTTGAGGGTGGCGGGAAGCGTTTTATGAATGACTGAATTAAATAGAATACTCTGATTACGATTTATTGATCAGTGCTATTGCCTTTGCACAATTAACGCCATCCATGGCTGAAGAGACAATGCCCCCGGCATAACCGGCACCTTCTCCGCACGGGAAAAGGCGTTTTATCTGAAGTTGCTCAAATGTATCGGGATCTCTCGGAATGCGGATGGGTGAAGAAGTTCTTGACTCAGTTCCAAGAATGACAGCTTCATTGCTAAGGTATCCTTTCATTTGTTTATCGAACATCACAAAAGCCTGCTGAAGTCTTCCTGCAACAAGGGGTGGCAAAAGTTCATGCAGAGCCGATGTGCGTAAACCAGGGAAATAGGAACTCACTGGAAGGGATGAAGATACCCGCCCTTCAACAAAATCTGTAATTCTTTGGGCGGGAGCTGTTTGTGTCATCCCGCCGGCTCTCCAGCAAGCATCTTCTATCCTTCGCTGAAACTCAAGTCCTGCAAAAGGTCCAAACTCATTCAGGTGGGCAAAGTCAGCAGGCTCTATGGCTACTACAATGCCGGAATTTGCATAGGGTGAATTCCGCTTGCTGTTGCTCATTCCATTAACAACAAGCTGCCCGGTCTCGGTGGCAGACGGAACTATGATTCCGCCGGGGCACATGCAGAAAGAAAATACCCCTCTTCCTTCAACTTGTTTGACAAGGCTGTAACTAGCTGCCGGAAGGTAGGGATCACGGGGTGCATGGTGATATTGGATGGAATCAATGAGTTCCTGGGGATGTTCAGCTCTTACACCTAATGCGAAACTTTTTGCTTCCAACCCGACAGCGTGACGATCAAGTATTTCGTATACATCCTTTGCAGAATGGCCGGTTGCGATTATTACAGCAATTCCTTCGAAGGCATTTCCTGACTTGTCAATCACCCCGGTAGTTTTCCCTTTATGGATAATCAGATCATGAACCCTGTGATTGAAATGAATTTCACCACCGGCATCAATTATGCTCTGCCTCATTGATTGTATGATGGCCGGCAGCTTATCTGTTCCGATGTGGGGATGGCTGTCGATGAGGATGTCAGGATCTGCTCCGTGTGAAACCAGTATTGATAATATCTCCTGTACACTTCCCCTTTTTGTGGAGCGTGTATAAAGTTTACCATCCGAATAAGTTCCGGCTCCTCCTTCGCCAAAACAATAGTTGGAATCCGGATTCACAATATGCTCGCGATTGAGGCGGGCAATGTCAAACTTTCGCGCCTTAACATCCTTTCCTCGTTCCAGTATGATTGGCCTTAAATTATTCTGGATTAATGTTAGCGCTGCAAATAATCCCGCCGGGCCTGCACCGACTATGATTACAGGAGCTTTCCTGCTGACATCAGGGTAGTTCTTGATGAAAGAAGGCGAAACTTCAGGCCCTTTTTCATCAATGAACAATTCTGCCTTTACCCGGATCTTGACTTTTTGGGTCCTTGCATCGATAGACCTCTGGATTGGATTTATCGTCCGGATCTTTCCAACTGGGATATGCAGGAAATGAGCGAATGCCCCTCTCCACGAAGAGCGGTCAGCCGCCTGTTTCGGCGTCATCCATATTTCTGCTTCACGACGCATAGACTTATTTTTCTGGCCGTGAAATTAGGGTTTCTGATGATATCCGGGACAGATTGATCAAAGATTTAGGCTATGAAGGACTTAAATGTGTGATTGTTTTTAGGAAAGGGGGACAGGGGGGCAAGACAAAAGATAAAAGTCAAAAGATAAAAGACAAAAGATAATAGACAAAAGATAAAAGACAAAAGATAAAAGTCAAAAGATAAAAGACAAAAGATAAAAGACAAAAGATAAAAGACAAAAGACAAAAGATAAAAGACAAAAGATAAAAGATAAAAGATAACATATTACAGACAAAAGTTACAAGATAAAAGATACAAGATGAGAATCTGAAGACTGAAGTGAGTAATGATAAATGAATAAGATATCCGCCAGTTGGAGGATGAAAATGGATTCCTTGTGAAGAAACGCCGAACCCTTTAAACGCCGATCCGCCAGCTGGCGGACAAACGCCGAACCTCTGTTTAGTCGCCTTCGAAAGTGAAATTAATCTGGAATATTTTGGATTGCATACTGGAAATAGCATCCGTATAAATAGTATGATCTCGCTTGATTAAATCAAGGATTCCATACGACATAACTACTTCAGTGCCGAATTTAAAATAGGCTGTGTAAAAGTCGAAACCTACACCTAAGTGGGCATAAACATCGTTTCTGTCAATGAAAACATGAACTATGTTGCTGTCCTCTTTCTTTTTCGCATTCGATGCCAGGTCGAGGGCGTATTTGGCCCCAACGAGCACATATGGTCGAGTGTTGTTAATGCGGCTTCCCTTAAATTTGAAAGAAAGCGGGAATTCAACGAAAGTACTTTGGATATTCTTTTTGGCAACCAATAACTGCGGTGCTGCTGTACCAGAGAATGCCTGGATATTATAAATAAGATCCCTTTCGCCAAAGGTTAATGAAGGTGTGAATCGAATATTGAAATACTGCCACAACTTCATATCTGCAATGATGCCAATCACGAATCCATAGGTAGGATTCGACTCAATTCCGAATAAATTTGCAGAATCGAGGTTTAGATCAGGCACTGCATCTTTTCCTTCGCTCCCAAAAACCGTATTGTAATACATCCTCTTCTGAAAGCCCGGGTTCGTTTTCAGGCTAAAAAACATCCGGTTTACACCCAACTGGAATCCAAAATGATATGGAACCTGGTCTGCATTTCGCAGGTTCAGGCTTTTGACACGCTGTGCAAATACATTGCTGCTTAGTGCAACAAGGATAATAAGTATGAAGAGGATTTTAATGCGGTTCAAAAGATGTAATTTCATTTATTTTGAAAACGAACTCAAATTCACTTTAGTATATCAGCCGGCCTTTGGTAATGCAGAAAGCTACTAGATTAGCAAGGTAAACTTATCATTTATTGCCGATATACAGCATGGTAATCCCAAAAGTAAGCTTCATGTATTTTACATCCTTGAAACCGGATCGCTTCATGATTTCAAGGAATTCATCAGCCTGTGGAAAGACATTTACAGATTCAGGCAAATATGTATAAGCTGAACTGTGTTTTGAAACCAACCTTCCAATCAGCGGTAAGATAAACCTGAAATACATGGAATAAAACTGTTTAACCGGAAAGGCAGTTGGTTTGGAGAATTCCAGGATAAAAGCCTTGGATCCTGGTTTTAGTACCCTGTTCATCTCTGAAAGCCCCTTGGGCAGGTTCTCATAATTCCTTACTCCAAAAGCAACCATGGCTGCATCAAAGGTTGCAGTTTCAAAAGGTAGGTTTTCCGAATCTGCCTGAAGGAGAGTTATGCGATCATAGAGTCCTAGTTTTTTTACTTTTTCTCTTCCAACGGACAGCATTTCACCTGAGATATCGGTACCGGTTACCTGTGCAGGGTTAAGTTTGATGGCTTCAATTGCAAGATCGGCTGTTCCGGTGGCAAGATCCAGGATGTGCTGGGGCTTTTCTTCAGCCATCAGTTTTACCAGTTTTTTTCTCCAGCCTTTATCAATTCCCAGGGATAAAAAATGGTTCAGGAAATCGTATCTACCGGCAATGCTGTCGAACATGCCTTTCACTTGTTCTTTTCGACCTGGCGCCTGTTGAATGGGAGGTTTATTCATGATTGGGTTATACGGTTTTGAACTTTCACCCAGCTTTCAGTAATCAGGAAACTTTCTTCCATATTGCTGATCATTTGTGTGAAGCGTTTCATCGGAACAGCAAATGATAATTCATTGGCGCCAACAGAAGGCCGGGCTGAAACATCGAACATGCCCAAAATAGCTGAAGGTTTTTCTTTTTGATTTTCAAAAAACGGGACCTGGAAGACAGTCATGCATCCGGCACCCATCGGACAAATAACACCGTTTGAACTTTCATCTTCGTAATTGGCCAGGGTGAACAAGCCTGAAAGTACATCAGGAGTTGCCAGGAAAATAACTGCAAAAGGCTCTTCGTTACTTTCCAGTAAATCCCAGCGTTTTATTGCAAGGAATTTACCCGGGGCTTCAAATGGTGGGTAGTTCTTGAGCCATTTTTCAACCAATTCGGGTGATTTCTTATAGCGTTCTCCTTCTAAAGTCTCGTTTCCATAGGAAAGGAAATATTCAAACCCGGGCCTGAGTTTTTGGCTGAAACCGCAATACCGGTTTCCACCACCACAGGCAATTGAACCTTTGCCAAAACAAATAGCTTTTCCTTCCCTGGCTTTGTTCATCTGCGCAATCATGCAATGCTGGCCTTTCTCAGGGAAAACCTGTTCCATGCCATCAGGGGTGTCAGTATACCAAACTGCCAGTGGAAGTTCAACTCCCGGGAAAAAATGAGCCCATTTTTCAGTAAATTCTTCAACCAGTTTTAATTCCATAAGAGGGAGGTTCAGGATGGATCAACAAGTAGTTTAATAGCTTCTGAAAGTAATTCTGATTTCTTAACTGGGACAACTCCCACATATTCGCATACAAGTCCACCGGCTAAGTTGGAAAGACAGGCGAGGCGGTCAAGAGATTGTTCAGTGGCTATACAAAGTGCTGCTACACTGATCACAGTATCTCCGGCCCCTGAAACATCAGCAATGTTCCTGACATGGGCTTTCAGGATGCAGGAATTCCTGGAATTGTGGATTTGCTGGCTAACATATACGCCTTCATCCGACAAGGTAATCATGATAGTTTCAGCTTTCAGTAGTTCATGGAGTTTGTCAGCGGCTCTATCCAAACTGACTTCAGACCTGGGGTCAACCTCTATTTTCAGTCCTTCCCGGATCTCTTTCAGGTTGGGTTTGAACAAGCTTACGGATTGGTAGGTGAAAAAGTTTTCGCGTTTCGGGTCAACTACTACCGGGATACCTGACAGGTTTGCTTCATGGATGATCCCGCCTATTACCGCTTCTGTAAGAACTCCTTTATTGTAGTCCTGGAGGATTACAACTGAGGGTTTAAGCTGTTTCAGGCCTGAGCGGATTATGTCAAGCAGCTGTACTTCTTCCGATTGCGATAAATCTTCAACTGTTTCATGGTCGACACGCAGCATCTGAACTTTATTGCCAATGATCCTGTATTTCGTTGTAGTGATACGGTCGTGGGACTTTATGATCCCGGAACTGCTTATTCCTTCCTTATCAAGGAGTTCAATAAGTTCTTTCCCCTGGTTATCATCTCCGATAATGGAGTATAATAAAGGTTCTGCACCCAGGGCTTTTATATTGAGAGCCACATTGGCTGCGCCTCCGAGAAGATCTTCCTTTTGACGCAGGGCTACAACAGGCACGGGGGCTTCGGGTGAAATACGATCGACAATCCCTTTGAGGTAGGTATCGATCATCACATCCCCGACGATCATAATCTTCAGGCTTTCAAATGAACCGAATAACTGTTGGATTTGTCCTGCAGATGAAAACATATTTGAAAATATTATTTGACCTTGTATCGGCAGTTGACTGGAAAACAAGTGTCACACTGCCATCAGCTTCATTGTATTACTCAAGTAACTTTACAGCAAAAGTAGTGATAATGGTTAATAGTTGGAGATAGGATGAATTTCCCAATATTATCTTCACATAACTAATTTAATGAGAATAGTGAAGGTTTTACATCCTGCACGAATAAAGAGTCAGGTAACATATGGATACTTCTTTCCTTCTTATAAAGGAAACCGCATTCAACAGGAAAGTAATTCTAAGAACCAGGAGCCGGGAAAATCTCAACCTTCTGGAGCCCGTGGAAAAAGATTCAACTATTTGAGCTTCGAAAGCGCTTCCTTGATTCTTCGAATGGCTTCGCGCAGGTTATCTTCAGAGGTGGCATAGGAAATCCTTATGCAATCAGGAGAGCCGAAAGCAACACCGGGTACTATTGCCACATAAGCAGTGTCAAGAATATAGTCGCATAAATCTGAACCTGAGAGGATAACCCTGTTCCCGTCCGATTTCCCGTAGTATTGAGATACCTCTGGGAAAAGATAGAAAGCGCCATCAGGTGTATTGGTTTTAATACCAGGAATATCTTTCATTAGAGCCAGGGCAAGGTCCCGACGATAAAGGAAAGCCTGGACCATATGCTGGATATCTGCACTCTCACCTGGGATTGTGTCAATAGCTGTAATTGCTGCGCGTTGAGTTATAGAGCAGGTTCCGGAGGTTATCTGTCCCTGCAGTTTATCGCAGGCTTTTGCAATTTCAATCCTGGCAGCCATATAACCAAGCCGCCATCCCGTCATGGCAAAGCCTTTACTCACACCATTGACAATGATGACCCTGTCGCGAACATTTTCAAATTGTGCAATGCTTTCATGATGCCCAAGGAAATTGATATGCTCATAAATCTCATCAGAAATGATGAATACATGAGGGTATTTAGCCAAAACATCAGCAATTGCTTGTAGTTCATCTTTCTGGTAGACAGTTCCTGTCGGATTGCAAGGGCTGGAAAAAAGGAAAATCTTTGTCTTTGGAGTGATTGCAGCTTCTATTTGTGCCGGAGTTACCTTGAAATCCTGGTCAATCCTTGCATCAATATAAACCCCTTTGGCACCGGCAAGTTTGATGATCTCCTTGTAGGAAACCCAGAAAGGGGCGGGTATCAGAATTTCATCGCCGGGGTTGGCCAGGCATAGGATGGCATTAGCCAGTGATTGCTTAGCACCCGCAGAAACTACAATCTGTTCCGGGCTAAACGTAAGATTATTATCTCTTTTGAGCTTCTTTGAGATTGCTTCCCTCAATTCAGGATAACCCGGAACCGGAGGATAATGAGTGTAATTCTCATCAATTGCTTTTTTGGCTGCTTGTTTAATATGTTCCGGAGTGTTGAAATCCGGTTCGCCAATACTAAGGTTGATAACATCAAAACCCTGGGCACGTAATTCACGGCTGCGACGGGTCATAGCCAGTGTTTCCGATTCTGCCAACTCATTGATCCTGTCAGACAAAAAATTCATATTTTTCAGGTATATGGATTGATTGCAGGCAAAGGTAGAAAAATAATGCTGTGCTGGAATTTGTGTTAAAAGAAAATAAGTTATTTGTTATTTGGTTAACAGATATTCGGTTAATGGTCAGATAAATAATGCTTTAGATAGAAGATTTATTCATTTATTACTTTTGTCTCTGGTCCGTCTGTTAATTTTTCGACCTTTGTACTTCATAAAATAGTGATATGGCTGTAATTCTTGAAATCCTGAAATATATTCTTCCTTCACTGCTCGTATTAGCTACAGCATATTATTTGCTCAGAGAACTTTTTGCACGTGAAAAGAGCAGGGAAGTCCTTCAACTGAAAGTGGAAGCGCAAAAAGCAAGTTTGCCTGTCAGGATGCAAGCCTATGAGCGTTTGGTGTTGCTCCTGGAACGTATTCAACCTGCCGGGCTAATTCTCAGGACCAGTGCACCGGGAATGAATGCTTCTTCGATGCATGCAGCCCTTATACAAGCTGTAAGGGATGAATACGATCATAATCTTTCCCAGCAATTGTATGTTTCGTCAGAGGCCTGGGAACGCGTGAAAAACTCACGTGAGGAAGCTATCAAGATGATTAATTCAGCAGCCACCCTGGTTGCCCCTGAGGCTTCTGTCGCTGAATTGGCTCAGCATATCCTTGTTCAGGACATGGAGCAGGTACATGATATGACAAATCAAGCCATAGAGTTTCTCAAGCAAGAAGCCCGAAATAATTTCTTTTGAGAGAACAAGTCTGACGGCTTGTGGCTTCCCGGATAATCCTGCTATTCACCATCGCCAATCCTGCCCTGAAAGAAATCAGCGACATTGACGTTAGAAATGACGCCGTCATTTTTCACTTAACATGATAAAAGAATCTTCATCGAAATATTCTTTCAGCGAACCAATTTGCTAAATCCTTGTTTAATATTTGTTTACTAAAGATTAAACAATGCAAAGATTGGAATTTACTACGTATGTTCCGGGTTCTCTTTCAGCCATCTGGGATTTCTTTTCATCACCGGCTAACCTTGGAAACATAACTCCTCCTGAAATGAGGTTTCAAATTACTTCCCCTGATCAGGATCAAATGTATGAGGGAATGGTTATCAGTTACCGAGTTTCTCCGATGCCGATGATGAGAATAAACTGGCTCACGGAGATTACACATATCCGTGAGAATATACATTTTATTGATGAACAGCGAATAGGGCCTTATAATGTCTGGCATCATGAGCATCATTTCAAAGAAGTTGATGGAGGTGTTGAAATGAAAGATATTCTGATCTATTCAGTTCCATTTGGAATACTCGGCAGACTTGTTGATGTGATCATGGTCCGAAATAAGGTAAAGGCGATTTTCAGCTTTCGCGAACAACGCATCCGGGAGCTATTTCCTTCATCAAAATAAAAGTGTGCTGGAGCCTATTATTTTATTGAACAATCACATGATTTTCTGTGTTTTTTTTATCTTTATATTTCTTTCTTCCAGGGTGATAAACGATATTAATAAGTTAGCATGCCACATTATCAGAAGTTGGGATTGATTCCGGCAAAACGTCATATCCAGTTTAATAAACCTGGAGGAGGATTGTATTCTGAGCAATTATTGTCGACAGAAGGCTTTTCAGATGCCTATTCTCTAACCTACCATCTCTATCCGCCAACCATGGTACTCTCGATTGATGAGCCCTATTCGGTAGCACCGGAGATTTCGCTTGAGAAAAATATGCAGAACCGAAGTTTCCAGGGATTTTCGGCGAATCCGGCCGATGATTTTTTGGTAAGCAGGGTGCCGTTGCTGGTTAACAACGATGTTCATATTTCAGTTGCTTCGCCTCGCAAATCGATGGATAGTTATTTCTACAAGAATTCATCTGCTGATGAACTCCTCTTTATCCATGAAGGCTCTGGGACAATTAATACGATGTTTGGCAAACTGCGGTTTTCCTATGGCGATCATGTGGTTATTCCACGTGGAGTTACCTATTCCATCAATTTTATAACAGCAGAGAACCGGATTTTAATTGTTGAATCTTTCAGCCCTTTCCGTTTCCCAAAGCGTTATGTTAACCGTTTCGGGCAATTGCTGGAACATGCACCCTTTTGCGAAAGGGATATTCGGACTCCATCGGATCTTGAAACTATTGATGCCAAAGGGGATTTTAAAATCCTGATAAAAAAGGATGGGTTTATATATCCATATCATTATGCTACGCATCCGTTCGACGTGGTAGGCTGGGATGGATTTCATTACCCATATGCTTTTTCTATCCATGATTTCGAGCCAATAACAGGTAGAATACATCAACCGCCTCCGGTGCACCAGACCTTTGAAGCCAATAACTTCGTGATGTGTGCATTTGTTCCGCGTCTCTATGATTATCATCCAGGGGCAATTCCTGTTCCCTACAACCATAGCAATGTTGATTCGGATGAAGTCCTCTATTATGTGGATGGGGAATTTATGAGCCGCAAGAATGTGAAAAGAGGACAACTTACGCTACATCCTATTGGAATTCCTCACGGACCCCACCCCGGAACAGTAGAGAGAAGTCTTGGCGCAAAGGAAACATTGGAACTGGCAGTAATGATCGATACTTTCAAACCATTGATGATCACTAAACAAGCGATGGAGATTGAGGACCAGGAGTATTTTAAATCCTGGGTTGAATAGAGAGGGAAAATGAAGGATTGCAAATTGCAAATTGCAAATTTCAAAATAGGAAGCATTAATCAATGAACATGATAAATTTCAAAATGCAAATAATTGGGGAGATTGAATGCTTAAAATTTGAGTAGTCAGTTTTTTCATTTCATATTTCCCATTTCAATTTCCCTTAGATCATTTGCATTTTACACTTTGCACTTTAGCTTTTTTCTTTTGCCTTTTATCTTTTGTCTTCAAAAAAAATAAACCAGAAATAACAACCATAAACCAATGACAACTGATTTTCTTCCAATAAATGGAACTGACTACGTTGAGTTTTATGTGGGCAATGCCAAACAAGCAGCTCATTATTACCAGACTGCATTCGGATTTCAACCCCTGGCATATGCCGGGCTTGAAACCGGGCTTACAGACCGAACCTCCTATGTTTTGCAGCAGGGTAAAATTCGATTTATGTTCACGACAGCGCTAACTCCAGACTCACTTGTTGGAGAACATGTAAAACAGCATGGTGACGGGGTCAAAGTGGTTGCTTTATGGGTGGATGATGCCCGTTCAGCTTATAACGAAACTGTGAAGAGGGGTGCAAAATCCTATTTTGAGCCTATGGTTTCGAAGGATGATTCAGGTGAGGTAATGTTGTCGGGGATACATATTTATGGAGATACTGTTCACATTTTTGTCGAAAGGAAAAACTACAAGGGGACCTTCCTTCCCGGTTTTATTCCCTGGGAACCTGAATACAAGCCTTCGGAAGTGGGATTGAAATATGTTGATCATATGGTAGGTAATGTTGACTGGGGACAAATGAATACCTGGGTGGATTTTTATGCCAATGTAATGGGATTCAAACAGTTGATCTCTTTTGATGATAGTGATATATCAACTGAATATACTGCCCTTATGAGTAAAGTAATGTCAAATAACAACGGTTTTATCAAATTTCCTATCAATGAGCCTGCCAAGGGAAAGAAGAAGTCACAAATCGAAGAATATGTTGATTTCTACCATGGGTCAGGGGTTCAGCATGTTGCAATGGCAACTGATAACATCATTGAAACGGTTAGCGCTTTGCGTGCCCGTGGGGTAGAATTTCTTACTGTGCCTGATTCCTATTATGATACAGTTATCGAGAGAGTTGGATTGATTGCCGAGGACATAAATGAACTGAAGGCAAGAGGGGTTCTGATTGACAGGGATGATGAAGGTTACCTCCTCCAGTTATTTACCAAACCCGTTGAGGATCGTCCTACCGTTTTTTATGAAATCATTCAGCGGAAGGGTGCAAAATCTTTTGGGAAAGGCAATTTCAAAGCGCTCTTCGAAAGTATTGAACGTGAGCAGGAAAGAAGGAATACACTCTAGATTTTAAGTACTTATTTGATGACTGAGTTTCTGTTATGATAAAATCCTGGATTGAAATTAAGGAGAATAGTGATTTTTCAATGGAGAACATTCCTTTCGGAATAGGGAATATTCCTGGTTCAGGCCCAAAGGTATGCACCAGGATTGGGGATACATTGATTGATATTTCCATGCTTTCGAAACTTGGTTATTTTGATCAGCTTGGAAGGGATGAAGATGTTTTTGATAAAGAAGTTCTAAATCCTTTTATCGCTAAGGGCAAGTCTTTTACCTGTGGAGTCAGGACAATCATTTTTGAGTGTTTTATACATGGGGGTGCATCCGAAAATGAATCTTCCCTGTTAAACGAACGAGCGCTTTATCCCGCAGATTCAATTGAAATGCTCATGCCATTGGATGTTGGCGACTATACTGATTTCTATTCAAGCCGGGAACATGCAACCAATGTTGGTGTAATGTTCAGGGATCCTGAAAATGCACTTTTGCCCAATTGGCTTCATCTTCCTGTAGGTTACCATGGCCGGGCTTCGTCTATTATAGTTTCAGGTGCATCCATTCATCGTCCTAAAGGCCAGATAAAACCAGCTGACAGCCCCTTGCCGGTCTTCGGGCCAACCCGACAACTTGATTTTGAGCTGGAACTTGCATTTGTTGTTGGTAAAAATACAAGCCTGGGACAATCGGTTCCGGTTGCAGAAGCTGAAAGCTACATATTTGGATTGTTGCTTTTTAATGATTTGTCAGCCAGGGATATACAAGCTTGGGAGTACGTTCCGCTCGGGCCATTTCTTTCCAAGAATTTTGGATCTGTGGTTTCACCCTGGGTCGTAACAATGGATGCTCTGAAACCTTTCAGGGTTCCTGGCCCCATGCAGGAACCAGAAGTTCTTCCCTATCTTAGAACCGAGGGGGACAATAATATTGATATCAATCTCGAAGTGTCTATCCAAGCCGCTGATCAGCCGGAGTTTACAGTCTGCAAATCCAACTTCCGTTATATGTATTGGAGTATGAGCCAGCAACTAGCTCATCATACAGTGAACGGATGTAATATCAGGATAGGTGACCTGTATGCAAGTGGTACCATCAGTGGCCCGGAAGAAGGTAGTTTCGGAAGTATGCTTGAATTGACCTGGAGAGGGACCAGGCCTATTATTTTGCCTGATGGCTCTGAAAGAAAATTTATAGATGATGGTGACACCATAATCATCCGTGGACATTGCCACAAGGAAAATCTTCGGGTAGGCTTTGGAGAGGCAGTAGTAACTATACTCCCTTCCAATTAATTTTGATATATCTATGAAGACAATTGATCCGCTAGCACTTCCTCCAAATCTGTTGCACCGGATGCTGCTGACTGCGATAGCACCTCGTCCCATCGCTTTTGCAAGCACCATCGATGCTCAAGGTTTGCCTAATCTGTCTCCATTTAGTTGTTTTAATGTCTTTGGAATTAATCCAACTACCCTGATATTTTCACCTTCAAGAGGGGGAAGAGATAACAGGCTTAAGGATACCTATCTCAACATTAAAGAAATTCCGGAAGTTGTTATAAATACTGTAAGCTACAGCATGGTAGAACAGGCGAACCTTGCCAGTACCGAATATCCAAAGGGCATCAATGAATTTGTTAAAGCTGGATTTACACCTATAGCGTCAGACAAGATTAGGCCATTCAGGGTAGGAGAATCGCCTGTGCAATTGGAATGTAAAGTGAGGCAGGTCATCGAAACCAGTGATAGGCCTGGCTCAGCAAACCTGGTCGTATGCGAAGTAGTCCTGATCCATGTTAATGAAAAACTGATGGATATAAAGGGTCAGCTTGATCCCCGAAAACTTGACCTGGTGGGCAGAATGGGGGTTGACTATTATGTGAGGGCTTCCGGTAAAGCATTATTCACTGTCGAGAAACCGGCAGAAAAACAAGGCATCGGTATCGATTCCCTTCCCGAAGAAGTGAGAATGAGCAATGTACTTACAGGCAATGATCTTGGAAAGTTAGGCAGCGTTATAATGCTTCCATCAGCCCCGGAAGTCAATGAGGCTAAAAAAACTGCGACATACAAAAAACTTATCTCTGAAAACCCGGTGGACCGTGACAAGTTAATTGATTCTTCGCATAGGATAGCCCGGGATATGATATCCAGGAATGAGGTTCATGAAGCCTTAAAGTTGCTGCTTGCGATAGCCAGGTACCAGTAAGCTGGTCAATTGTTAATGCTTTGATATAGGTTATTGGAGTTTAGACTATAAAACATTGGTTCATTATTTCCAGTTCTGTTTTTGTGGAAAGATCCGGGATGCTATCCAGGCAAAAAAGCCAAGTACGATACCTGAAAACAGTCCGATTATTGGCCCGGAAACCAGCATAAGTATCCTCGGGTTGACAGGGATTTGTATTTGTGCCATCATGTTGGACTCTTCAGCATGGTTTGCAATATAAGAATCATATAGCAGGATATGAGCCGTAGTTATATAAACTGAGTTTACCAGGCTAATAACCAGACCATGGCTGAAAAAGCGTCCTCCACTCTTTTTTGCAATCAGGTATGCACACACCAGGAAGATCGCAAGCCAGAACAAAGGCTCAATATTGGAAGGAATCCAGTAAACTGTTGCAATAGCCATTGCCAAACCAAAGAGGGAGAGTTGTAAGATCAGTTTTATGTTCATCTGAAGAGTGTTAATTAAATTGATATTGGTTAATGACTTAAGAGCAAATAAATCGTGTTGGGAATTTGCATCCTGAAAAATCTAAATATTAGCTTTGATAGAATTGCGAGAGTGGAAAACTTAAGAAACCTTTTACATTTCTGACAGCTATGCAGAGTTTGTTGAGCGTTGGATAATAATTAAAAAGGTTCAAGTTATTCCTGTAACTGGATTTTATTCGTCAACAACTCTGTCTTCTCCAGTGCTAGTCCATCCTGGATAAGCTTTAACAGGGAACCATCCTGTATGGCTTTCAGCTTTAAAAAGCGGAGAATGTCTTCTCTTAGTTTCTTAAATTCAGGGTAAGGTTCAACCAATTCCTGCATCTCGAGTGCGAGCAGCCAATCCTGGGAATAATTTAACTTCAAATCCTCCAATATATCTTTAAGGATGCCTGGTTCAGGTGATCCTTCACGCATCATATTAACTGTTTCATAGTAAATATGTAATTTTCTTGTCTGCTGCGAATGGATCAGTTTATGCGTTTTCTCCTGCGGAACCGGGAATTCGAATTTGTATGCGGCCGGATCTGCCACACCGGAATAGCATGATACAATTTCAGAGCCAATTGCCATATCATATAGGCCCCACTGGGGGTTGAACAAGATTTCGTTCTGATAACTTACTGTGCAATCTGAAAAAGTAAAAAGAATGTTTCTACCATTCAGGCGAACTTTGGATCTTAAAACTCCTCTCACTTCAACACCACTCTCAAAAATAAGCTCAACGTGATTTTCTTCCTCTATCCCGAGATTGCAAAGCTCACCTTCGGTGATCATTTCAACTGGTGTTTTAATGCCTTTTAATAGACCTACAGGGGAGCCAAATCCCGTAGAATGATAATCAATGCCATGGCCGGGAATGACTTGCCCGGAAACGGATAGTATGACAGGTCCGCTGAAGTTGATATACGAAGGTTGGTCATTGAATTCAATACATTTTGATAACATCCCTGAAACCTGTAAGCCGGAACTGTAACAAATTGTTGAGAGTGAATCCGACTTCAATGCTTTTTTAATTCCTGCTGAACCGCCTTTTCTCACAGCCATTGTAGATGCATATTCTTCAAGAACCGTATTCAAATGGTCGAAGTCTGGTGTAACAAAAAGTTGTGGTTGCTGGGTTGTGATATCGAAACTCATCAGCCTGGCATCGATGGAATAGGGTATCTTTTTTACTTGCGGTTGAAGGCAGTTATAGCTTTCGCCTATAGATGAAAGGAGACCTGCGCCATAAATCCTGGGTTTTTCCAAATCGCCAATGAGGCCATACTCAACGGTCCACCAGTGTAAATTCCTGAGTAATGCCATCTCAGATTGACATTCAACAGAAGGCATTAAGTGTTCAAGGTCCTCTTCGGCTTCTTCTATGCTTGAGGCAGATGAATACGGATCAGCTTTAAGGATGGAAAGATGCCTTATGGCTTCATAGATATGGTCATCAAAAGGAGTGGAAAATGCCATTGAACCCAATTTGCCGAAATTGCGCAAATAGCTGGCATACATTGGGTCGGCAATTATAGGAGCATGTCCTGCAGCTTCATGAATAATATCAGGGGCAGGTGTATACTGAATCTGATTAACGGGCCTGATGTCCGCAGCAATAACCAGTACATTGTAAGCCTGGAACTCCATGAATGCTGCTGGAGGGATGAAGCCATCCACAGCCACAGCAGCCCATCCGATCTCTTTAAGGATTCGGTTCATCCCATACATATGAGGTATCCGGTCAATGCTGATACCGGTTTGCCTTAATCCTTCCAGGTAGGAAGAATGAGCTACATTAGGCAGAAACCGTACATTCTGTCTCATGATATAACGCCATACTGCATGATCCTGAGCAGTATACTCATTATAAGGTTGCTCGATCACCAGGCTAAGAAGGTGCCCGGGTAAGCGGTCGAGTACTTCATTCATCTCCATGAGCTGTTCTTTTCAATAATAACAAATCAATTACCTTTGAAGTTCAATCTCCTTTATTTTTACGAATATAATAAACGCATTCATGAATTTCAATGCCTGACCCAATTCTTCATATAGCGCTTCCAGTTTTGGATGAAACCGCAACCATATCTGCGGTTTTGAATTGCCTTTTTCTCCAAACTGTCCAGGATTTCAGGTTATATGTATGTGTTAATCAGCCGGATGAATGGTGGAATGAACCATCAAAAAGGAGAATATGCCTTGAAAATGCATCCCTGCTGAATTTTCTGCATTCTTTAAAGGATGAACGCATCGTGATAATTGACAGGACTTCTCCAGGAAAAGGATGGCTTGGGAAAAATCACGGGATTGGCTGGGCAAGGAAAACACTGATGGACAGGATATCGGAAGTGGCTGACAAAAAAGATATTATTGTCAGTATGGATGCTGATACCTCCTTTGATCCAGGGTTTCTTGAATCCATTCTTTCCAATGTACTGGTAAATCCGGAAGTAGTAGGCTATTCGATTCCTTACTATCACCGGATTACCGGGATAGAAGACCTGGACAGGGCAATGCTCCGGTACGAGATATACATGAGGGCATATGCCATTAATCTTTGGAGGATCAAAAGCCCTTATTGTTTTACAGCTCTCGGCTCAGCAATCGCTGTTCCTGTATGGGCCTACAGGGCAATTGGCGGACTCACCCCAAAGCTAAGCGGTGAAGATTTTTATTTCCTTCAGAAACTTGTTAAATTCGGAACAATCCTGCATTGGACAACAGAGCAGGTTTACCCGGCAGCCAGGCTGTCGGAGCGAGTTTACTTCGGGACAGGCCCGGCACTTATAAAAGGACTGGCAGGAAATTGGGAAAGTTACCCGATTTATAATGTGGAGTTCTTCAAGCCAATTTCGGAAGCTTACAAGCTCTTTCCCCGTCTATTTGAAAAGGATATTCCGACTCCCCTTGATGAATTCCTGGCTTGTCGTTCAGGAGGGCTTCCCTGGGCAGGAATAAGGAAGAATTCCAGGAGCAGGGAACAGTTCATAAGGGCTTGCCATGAAAAAATTGATGGCTTACGGATCTTGCAATACCTAAAGGAAGTTGACAGGAAATATCCTGTTCCTGCGGAGTTATCAACCCTTGAATTGATTGCCGTAATAGCAGAAGAACAGGAAATTATACCAGAGCTGGAAATCCTGCCTGATTTCACTTTCTCCGGATCTTCTGTAAAATGCCTGAACGCAATCCGCAATACTTTAGCGAGAGCTGAAATGAGTTTCCGGAAACGGCATTGGACCCAGGTAAGTGGTTTGAATGCTATTTTTAATTAACCGGAACTTTGAAGGGAGGTGTTTGTTAATTGAGGGTGGAAGTTTAGGAAGATAAAAGGAAAAAGATAAAAGGAAAAATATAAAATATGGAAGCATTAGGCAGGAAGCAGGAAGCAGGAAAGTGAAACTATGGTAGAGTAATTTAATAATTTATAAGCTGGCTGCCATAAGGAAGCGCTTAACTTTAAAACGCCGAACCCTTGTAGCGTCCATCCTCAAGCTGGCGGTAGAATGCAAACCTAATATATCGAGTCCATTTAACTAGTAACTAATAACCAATAACTCATATCCAATAACTAACTGCCAACTATCTCATGTCCCCAACCAACCTGATAACGCTACTTGGACCTACTGCAGTCGGGAAAACGCAACTCGCGGCCAGGCTTGCTAATTCCATCGGGGGAGAAGTAATAAGTGCGGATTCCAGGCAAGTTTTCAGGGGTATGGATATTGGGACAGGGAAGGATCTGGCAGATTATATCGTTGATGGGAAAATGGTTCCCAGCTACCTGATTGATGTTGAAGATGCAGGGAAGGAATATAGTGTGCACTCTTTCATGCGGGATTTTGAGGATGCCTATAAAAAGATTCGCCTTATAGGCAGGATCCCGGTACTTTGTGGTGGAACCGGGCTATATCTGGAAGCCGTTCTGAAAGGTTACCAACTAGTAAATGTACCTGTGAACGCGGAGTTCCGGAATGAAATGGAGAAATTCCAGGACGCAGAACTTTTGGCGATGCTCAGCATTAAAAAGCCATTGCATAACACCACCGACAGCCTGGACAGGCAACGCATGATCCGGGCCTTGGAGATCGAGACATACAGGGAGTTGACTCCATCCAAAAAAAATCCGGACTTTTCACAGACACTCGTGTTTGGACTCCGATTTGAACGCGCAATTATAAGGAAAAGGATTACGCAGAGGCTTCGGGCCAGATTGGAGAATGGAATGATTGAGGAGGTGGAGGGACTGATTGCACGTGGTGTCTCTCACAGTATGCTTAAATACTATGGGCTGGAATATAAATATATTTCCATGTATCTTGCCGGTGAATTATCGTATTCGGATATGTTTGAACTACTGAATACTGCGATTCACCAATTTGCCAAGCGACAAATGACCTGGTTCAGGCGGATGGAGAAGCATGGTATTAACATTCACTGGCTGGAAGGAGAAGACGGCCCTGAAAATAACCTGATTGAAATGCTTTCTTCAATTTCAAAAGTGAATAGCTGATCAGTTCCGCCAAAGCAAGCCTTTAATATCTTTAATCCTTGATTTCCTATTATTAGCATATCTCTGTTAATATCATTCTGATATCCTGCTGCCAAACTCTGAAAAATAACTCTTTTTTTCTGTAAATTTACCTACAGAAAGCGATTGTCGGTAATTTTCCCCCAGGGTTATCGTTCATGATTAAACATGTCATTTGTGAAGCCATTTAACCGGAGAAAACTCATTTATCCTGTTCTTTTTTTGGGGATGTTATCCCTTGCTTTTCAGGGATTTGCGCAACGTGACCCAGAACCAAAGCCCAAGCCCCCTCCTTTAAACCGCATACTTTTCATCTTCGATGCCTCTCAAAGTATGTTGGGAAGGTGGCAAAGCGATACAAAGTTCAACTATGCCAAGCGGATCATGAGTGAATTGTTGGATAGCCTTTCTACAGTGCCCAATATTGAACTTGCCCTCCGGCTCTATGGTCACCAGTTCCAGTTCCCACCACAGCAATGCAATGATACCAAACTGGAAGTGCCTTTTGGCCCCGGCAATGCTTACAAAATAAAGAATAAATTACGATCCATCGAGCCAAAAGGGACAACACCATTAGCCTATTCCCTGGAACAGTCAGCCAAGGATTTTCCTCCCTGCACAAATTGCAGGAATATAGTTTTGCTCATCACTGATGGAATTGAAGAATGTTCCGGCGACCCCTGTGCAGTTTCCAGGATGCTACAGAAAAATGGTATTATCCTGAAGCCCTTTATCATTGGGATAGGTCATGATTTCAATACTGCCTTTAATTGCGTCGGGTCCTATTTTGATGCTACCAGCGAACGTGATTTCAAGAAGGCTCTAAATGTTGTCATTTCGCAGGCTCTGAATTCCACCACCATGCAGGTTAACCTGCTGGATGAGGCAGGTAAGCCAACAGAAACGGATGTAAATATGACTTTCTACGATGCTGTTTCGGGAAAGATCATGTATAATTTTATTCATACAATTAATAACCGCGGGCTGCCTGATACGCTTATTCTTGACCCATTGATCACCTATAACCTGGAGGTTCATACCATTCCTCCTGTATCATTGGATAGCCTTACACTTTCCCCAGGCAAGCACACTATTGTAGGGATCAATGCACCCCAGGGTTACCTCCAGTTGAAAATGGCTGGTTCTTCTGTCGCTTCGAAGGGATTGCAATGCCTGATTCACCCGGCCGGTAAAAAGGATATTCTCAATCTGCAGTTATTTGGGCAAACAGAAAAATACATTACTGGTCATTATGATCTGCAGGTATTGTCCTTGCCAAGGCTTTTTATCCCGAATGTTGAGATAAAACAAAGCACTACAGCTACCATAGAAATCCCTGAACCTGGAATTGCTGTAATCAGGAAATACTTCAATGGGTATGGTAGCCTTTATCTGGAGGACAAAAATAAACTTACATGGATCTATAACCTGGATGAGAACCAGATTCAGGAAACTCTATTCCTGCAACCCGGAAATTATCGGGTGATTTTCCGTCCTAAGACAGCGCGCCATTCCATCTATACCATCGAAAATAAGTTCACCGTTACTTCCGGTAAAACTTCCGATATAGTCCTCTATAAATAAATTTTGCCGGATTCTTCCTTTCCCGGATTAAACCCGGGCAAAATAGAGTTGTCTTACTCTCACAAATTTAAATACTCACCATGGCCGAATACTCGGATGAAGAATTATTGAAACTCTTCCGTAACGGCGAGAATCCTGATTATGCTTTCAGTTTGCTGGTGCGGAAACACCAGGAGCGTATCTACTATTTTGTACGTCGAATGGTTGTTGATCACCAGGATGCTGATGATGTCGTACAGAATGTATTTATCAAGGTGTGGAAAAACCTTGGCAGTTTCAGGGAAGATTCCAAATTGTTTACCTGGATTTACAGGATCGCGGTGAATGAATCACTCAGTTTTCTTAAAGGCAAGCGGCTAAGATCATTTCTTTCATTTGATGACCTGGAGGCTGGAATGCTGCGTTCATTAAATGATGATAATTATTTTGACGGCGACCATGCCATGAAAAAGTTACAGGAAGCTATTATCAGGTTGCCATCAAAACAAAAAGCAGTATTTAATATGCGATACTTCGACGAACTGAATTACGAAGAAATGTCAGCTATTTTAGGTACTTCAGTTGGAGCATTAAAAGCATCCTATCATTTTGCTGTAAAAAAAATTGAAGAATATGTAAGCAGCAATTAAACGAATAATAAATGGAGTAGTCCTATTAACGTCAATAAAATGACAAAAATGAAAAAAGATCAAAATCCGGTTAATTTATCTGATACTGATGATATTGGAAATATCTTGCCTGCAATAAAAGGGCTGGAGCATTTCAAAGTGCCGGAAACATATTTTGATCAACTTCCGGGTAGGATCCACGATCGGATCGGGAAAGAATCGATGCCCGGGATTTTATCCTTACTGAAGAAAATGCCGTATCTGAAACCCCGGATCGTTTTCCCGTTAGCTGCAGCTATTATAATTATAGGCGGGATCCTTATTTTCTTACCGCGCACGAAGGATTCGAACCGGGATCTTGTTATGAAGCAGGATTCAAGTGTAAACATGGAAGAATATGACGAGTCATATGCTACGGAAGCCCAGTTTGAAGAATTCAGCTATGCCTATCAGACACTCCAGGATTCAGATCTTACAAATGAAGTAATATCTGGATTTATTTCTCAGAATGAGAATTCCGTATCAGAGCAGGATATTGCCGAATACCTTAAAGATCAGGATATAGATTCGGATGTTCTTGCAGAACTTTAAAGAATGGTAACTAATTAATTAACAATATCATGAAACTATCTCAAAAGATTTCAATACTTGTCATCGTCGCTTTGGCAAGTATCACAAGCAGGATTGATGCTCAACCTGAAGGCGGCAACAGGCAAAAAAGAATGGAAAGAATAGATGCCCAGCGAGTTGCTTTTATCACTGACCGTTTGCAGCTTACTCCTTCTGAAGCACAGGTTTTTTGGCCTGTATTCAACGAATACGATGCTAAACGAAAAGCCTTGACAAAGAACTTTCACAAAGCGCCTCCGGGTGAAGAAAAACGTTTTGAAGATATGTCGGACAAGGAAGCATCTGAAGCTGCAGATAACCAGCTGGTTGAAGCTCAAAAGCTACTTGACCTCAGGAAAGAGTATCACGCAAAATTCAAGAGTGTGCTCCCTGCTCAAAAAGTATTAGGGTTGTATGAATCTGAGAAGGATTTCCAGAGGCACCTGATTGATCAGCTGAAAGAAGGCCGTGGCCAGGGGCCAGGAAAAGGTAAAGGGCCAGGATCCGGAAGGCAACTTAGGGACAGGAGCGGTAAGGAAGCACCAGATAATGAATAATGATTGAAGTGGGAGATAAAAAAAGGCAACCACCTGGTTGCCTTTTTTATCTGATCAAAATCCCATAATTACCCATTCATGGATATGAGGAATTCTTCATTTGTATCTGTATATTTCATCTTATCTTTCAGGAATTCCATTGCTTCAATTGGGTTCATGTCAGCAAGGTGATTCCTGAGAATCCAAAGACGTTGCAATACATCTTTCTCAAGCAGGAGGTCATCACGCCTTGTGCTGGAGGCAACAATATCAACAGCGGGAAAAATACGCTTGTTGGACAATTTCCTGTCTAACTGCAATTCCATGTTGCCGGTTCCCTTGAATTCTTCAAAGATAACCTCATCCATACGAGATCCTGTTTCGATAAGTGCTGTTGCGATGATGGTTAGCGAACCTCCATTTTCAATCTGGCGGGCAGCACCAAAGAACCTTTTGGGCTTTTGCAGTGCATTTGCTTCAACACCGCCTGACAGTACCTTGCCTGATGCGGGTGCTACTGTATTGTAGGCACGTGCAAGGCGGGTAATGGAATCAAGCAGGATGACTACATCATGGCCACACTCAGTCAATCTTTTTGCTTTTTCAAGAACAAGGTTGGCAATCTTAACGTGCCTGTCAGCCGGCTCGTCAAATGTGGACGAGATAACTTCTGCCTTAACAGAACGCGCCATATCAGTTACTTCTTCCGGGCGTTCGTCAATTAACAGAACAATGAGGAAAGCTTCAGGATGGTTTGCAGCGATTGCGTTGGCAATTTCTTTAAGTAGGACAGTCTTACCGGTCTTTGGCTGAGAAACAATCAGGCCTCTCTGGCCTTTTCCGATTGGGCAGAAAAGGTCAATGATCCTTGTACTCATTGTAGATCCGGGATGACCGGTCAGCCGGAATTTCTTTTCAGGGAATAATGGTGTAAGGTAATCAAACGGAATACGGTCACGGATCTCCTCAGGAGTGCGGCCGTTAATCGTTTCTACTTTCACCAGCGGGAAATATTTTTCTCCGTCTTTTGGCGGACGAATGGTTCCTTTTATTGTATCCCCTGTTTTGAGGCCGAATAGTTTAATCTGTGATTGGGAAACATATACATCATCAGGAGAATTCAGGTAGTTGTAGTCGGATGAGCGCAGGAAGCCATAACCATCAGGCATGATTTCCAGGACACCCTCGCATGCAACAATTCCTTCAAACTCCCACAAATAATCTTCACGTGGTTTACCACGCTCCATCTTGTTGTTGAAACGTTGTTGCTGGTTATCCCTGTTTTGTTCGTTGGGACGTTGAACTTCCTGTGGAAGTCCAATTTCCTGAGTTATGCCCATTTCCTGTGGGAGGCCGATTTCCGGGGCAATGCTGTTTTCAGCTTCCTGGGGCACAATGCGGTTTGACGATGGTTCCTTGAATTCAAACGATGGCAGGAAGTCATCCTGTTCGATCAATGGCATCCCCAAATCCATGATAGCTTCATCGTCACGGATATGCCTTGAGAGTTTCTCCCTTTTTTCCCAGCGTTTGTTTGGCTGGTTATGACGATCCTGGTTTCCGGGAGTATTGGCATGAGGAGTTACAACCTGGGTAGGTTGCTGAACAGGAGTTGTTGGAATGATCTTCTCCTCTTTTGGTGGTGCGGTAAATAATTCCGGAGTAGATGCTTTTACAGGTTGAGGAGGAGTAAATGGTGTACTTTCTTTTCCTTCAGGATTCCTGGGCATTGGCTGGGGAATGGTCGGACGGTTGGGTTGTCCTGGTTTGCGGCCCCTACGTTGTTTATCTTTAAATTCACCTTGCCCCGGGCGGCTTAATACCTCAGGTGGGATACGTTTGCGCCTCTTTTCACGCTCTGTCTCCTGGATTTTCTTTTCAGCTTCCAGCAGGTCCTCAGGGGGATTGGCGGCTTGGTGGTCGAGTATCTGGTAAACCAGATCTTGTTTTTTGAGGGAATCACTTTTGCGGATATTGAGCTTCTTTGCCACATCACGCAAATCAGGAAGCAGCATCTCTTCGAGCTGGCTTTTATCGTACATGCGAAAAATAATTAATGAACTTGAAAGAGTTTTGGTTTTTCAGATTATGTGTTTTTGGATATAGCCTCAAACAGGCATACTGGAAAGGCTGAACCGGGAAAATGATAAGGGAGACTTGAGAAATAAGTGTAATAACGTCACAAAGATAGATTAAATTATTCAATTTGGTTGAGACATACAAAAAATTTCTTTTCACATCCACTTGTTGAAAGTATTTATTTGTCGAGCATTACGAATGAACGTTACACTTCTGTATTTTCGCTGCAAAAAGAAGGGAATTTTTATGACCGCAACGCGGCTGACAGATACATACCGCCACCAGGGCCTTCGGAGGAAATTGACTGAGCTGTTGCGTCAGAAAGGAATAATGGATGAAAGTGTTTTAAATGCTATTTTCACAGTTCCCCGCCACTATTTCTTTGATTCTTCTTTCCTCGAATTCGCCTATGAGGATAAGGCTTTCCCAATTGGTTCCGGCCAGACGATCTCCCAGCCATATACTGTGGCATTCCAGTCTGAATTACTTAAAGTAAGCCCGCATATGCGGGTTCTTGAAATAGGCACTGGATCAGGATACCAGGCATGCATTCTTGCTGAAATGGGGGCTAAGGTTTACACCATTGAAAGACAGAAATTGCTGTTTGATAAAACAAAAGACCTGCTGCCAAAAATGAACTTCCGTATTCGTCCTTTCTATGGTGATGGGTATAAGGGACTTCCGGCCCATGCCCCTTTTGATCGAATACTGATAACTGCTGCAGCTCCAAATATCCCCAATGAACTACTTTCTCAGCTTAAAGTTGGGGGAGTAATGGTAGTACCTGTAGGAGAAGATGTTCAAACCATGTACAGGCTTGAGAGATCCAGCGAGACAGAATTCATATCTGAGAAACATGGAATGTTCAGATTTGTACCAATGTTATCAGATAAAGCAAAGGATATTTAGCTGATATCTTTACGAAACTACCTTCAACAGCCGGTATAATTTCTTCCCTTCCCTTATATCTCAACGATGATGCCAATAGTTGGTAATACGGTGCCTGATACGTTCTTAAGGTATTTCACTTCATAACGGGAAGCATCTTCAGGGTTTATTACCGGATTACCGTTTAAATCTCTTTGCAGCACCAGGTTAGGAGCACCATCAGCTTTAAAATTGTAGACATTTTGAATATCCAGGTAAATGTTGAGGGACCATTTCTTAAAAAAATACTCCTTATCCACTCTCAAATCTAATTGCTGAAATGCCTTTAACCTCTCGGAATTATAACGGTTATAATCCAGGTAGCCTTGCCCTTGAACATTCCAGGCTGCAATGAGCGTTGATCGGTTAATGTCGTAGGGTGTGTAAGGTGCACCTCCAACATACCTCCATTTCATACCGATCTCCCAGTTTTTCTTCAGACTGCTGAAGGCTGTGATGTTTAGAATATGATGATTATCCCATGCGGATGGAATAAATTTTCCCAGCTTATCTTCTGAATAAGAATGAACCCAGGAGTAGGAAACCGTGAGGTCTACAAAATTCATGATCTTATCCTTGATATAAAGTTCAGCACCGTAAGCCTTACCTTTGACTGTTGAAACTACTTCTTCATTGCCGTAAACACCAAAGTCAGCAGGTTTGCTTGCTAATGATACAGAATCTTTAACTGAGAATGGATAATGCGAATACCATTTGTAGAATCCTTCAAGGGTAATGCGTGAATTGGGTTTCCTGCGGTATTCCAGGCCAGCTACAAGGTGATCTGCCTGTATATACTTGATTTTATTCGATTTGTTTTTAAGCTCTCCATCTGCATCCCGGTATCCTAGCATGGTGTAAGATGGAAGCTGGTAATACCTGCCAACGTTGAAGTTTAGCAGTAACTTATCTGTTAAGGTATAGGATGCTGAGAACCTTGGAGAGAACTGTCGGAGAAGGTTGTTCATGCTGTTGGAGTAACTGTTGGCATCCATGCGTGCTCCAAGGGATAGTGACAAGCGTTCTTCAAGGTAACTTCGGCTTACCTGTGCAAAAATGTTCCACTTGATAAATTTCAAAGCAGAATCAAAGCGAATGGCAGTAACGGTATCCGTTGCATTGGGGATGAAAACCTTTTCAAACGTATTATTACTGTATTTGCTGAATTCCGAACCGGCACCATAGGTCAGCTTATACCCGTTAAACCGGGCAACTTCTTCATACCGGAATTTATTCTCAATTTCCTGTGAAACATACTTCAGATTTAACTTGGAAGGATCAGAGTCGAGATTTTTTTCAAATTTGAATTCTTCGTTGTTCAGCATGTTTCTGCTGATAACAAATGTTCCGTAGGAATTTTCCCTGTAATGGCGGTAAATAGCTCCAATGGCATAATTCCACTGGTTGTTCACAGGGAGGTAATCCAGGATGTATTGCTGGTCTTCAGTTGGGTTGTTTATACCCGTATTCAGTTTCATTTTGTCAAGGGCACCAAGGCTGATAATAGTCAACTCATTCTTGACATTGAATTTTGTCTTCACTTTGAACATATAGTCGTTGAAAGTGGGGAGAAAAGGGAGGCCGATCGCACTAAAAAGGAATTGAAGATAAGAGCGGCGGACAGAAAAAAGGAAGTTAGTCTTCTTATTGATTGGCCCGTTAGCGCTGAATGCTGTTTCACTGGCCCCTAAAGTAGCACGGTAAACAATTTTGTCAGGATTTCCGTCAATCAATTTCATGTCAAGCACAGAGCTAAGTGTGTTTCCACGGCTTGCAGGGAATGAGCCTGAATAGAAATCAACATCCCGGAGGAAATCGGTGTTAATTATACCAACCGGCCCGCCGGAAGCGCCCTGGGTAGCAAAATGATTCAGGTTGGGTATTTCCATGCCATCCAGCAGGAATTTGTTCTCTGCGGGGCCACCACCTCTTACAATTACATCATTTCGGAATGATACCGAGGATGCGACACCGGGCAGCGACTGAATTACTTTGGATATATCCCTGTTTGCACCCGGGCTTTTTTCAATTTCTGAAATCCCAAGCGACCTGAGCGATACCGGGCTTTCTTCAACCCGCTTGAAAGGGGAAGCTTTAATTTCTACATTACCTAATTCCACAGTTTGTTCCTTCATTGCAATATCCAGGAATACTGTTTTGGAATTGGAAACATGGATCTCTTCTGTAGTTACTTTCTCAAACCCAACTGATGAAGCTGTGACCCGCACAAAATCCGGTATCAGCCCGTCGAATTCGAAATTGCCGTCAGGATCGCTGACAGCCCCTATGGTTGTACCATCAATAATCAGGTTGGCAAAAGGAATAGGGGAGTTGTTCTTAATGTTGTATACCCTTCCTTTGAGTGTCCCGGATTGGGCAAAACCTTCAAAAGCAAGAACTATAAAAAGAATTGACAAAATTCCATTGAACCTCATCGTTTTTTGTTTAATGATTTGTTTAAATACATAAACAAAGTGAAAATAAAAAGGTTTGCAGAAATTGAAAAAAAATCAAAATGGAATACCAAAGAGGTGTCAAAGTGAAAAAACCAACATCCAACATCGACTCATGCATGTGAAAAGAATCTGCATATTTAAACCTGGCTTTGTAGAAAGCAGGCATAAAAAAGAATCCGGTATGACAGAGAAAGTGAGAATGCCTTGTTTATGGCACTACATTCATTTCAACCTGAAGCTGTTTCGGAGTATTTTCCTCAATAACTATAGGTTTAAGCAAGGAGTTGGCATAATCGCCAGAACCATACCAGCCAAGGAAATCCCCAGGGGAGAGCGTAATGCTGTTATCCATGTCTTTCCAGACATCAAGATAATATGTCCCTGGTGCGACAGCTGGGAACGAAAAACTTACAATAGACCCGAACCCGAATACATTAACACTGTCAGCCGATTGGCCAGCTGACCTTGCTGCAAGGGATGTAAATAAACGAACCTTGGCTGAAGAGAGGTCCAGTTTTTTACCTTCAGCAAAGCTTGCAGTGCCACTCAGCGCCGACTTCCCGGAAGGTAATACATAAAGTTTGACACTGTCAGAAACCTGGTTTCCTGAAGGGTCGGTTACCCTGATTATGGTGCGGTATAATCCTCCTTGCAAAGGTGCAAGCCAATAAACTGAATCTCCATATCCAGATATCTTTCCCCCATTGGTTGTATAGGAAAAAACCAGTTCATCCCCGTCAGCATCAGAAGCCAGAACAGTAAGCAAAGCTATGGAACCGGCAGGAACTGTATCCATTGACAATAAAACTCCATCAATGGTTGGGATACTCTGGACCTTTTCGGAGCAGCTACTGATAAACAAAGCAGTTATAAGAGCAACGCTGAGGAAGCCTAGGATGTAAAATTTCAGATATTGGTTCATAAGTCGCCTGATTAGCAGCATGCAAAATAATTAAAAATTGTGCTAGCTGAGGCAAAATGCAGATATTATTTTACAGTATGCCCGTTTTGATCAACAAATTGAAATTGCCAGCATTCATTTTTAGGTTCCATGAAAAAAACTGACCTTTGCCAAAAAATATACATTAACGATTTCCTGATGATTTTCGGCTCAAAGAACTGTTATTCTCTACTCATTTTACTCTGTATACTGCTTTTAGGCAAAACATTTCATAGCAATGCCCAAAATGTTTTTCATCCGCAGAAGCCCGATCCAGGATGTGTTTCATGGGTTGATTCTGTTTATTCACGGTTAACTCCCGCTCAGCGGGTCGCTCAATTGCTGATGATCCGCGCCAATTCTGTTGTTGACTCAGGCGAAATCAGGCAGGTCGCTGCATGGATCAGGCAATACAACATTGGTGGTATCTGTTTTTTTAAAGGGGGTCCACTTAGGCAGGCAATTCTGACTAATTACTACCAGTCGATGGCTGCTACACCTATACTTATTTCAATGGATGCGGAATGGGGACTGGGTATGCGTTTGGATAGCACTATTGCTTTCGCTCGTCAAATGACCTTAGGCGCAATGGCTGATGAATCTCTTATCACCCGCTATGGTGAGGAAATGGCCAGGCAATTAAGGAGGATAGGAGTACAGGTGAGTTTTTCACCTGTGGCTGACATAAACAATAACCCGGCAAACCCGGTGATAAATGTGCGCTCATTCGGTGAAGACAGAAAAGATGTTGCCAGAAAGGCGCTACTTTACATGAAGGGTTTGCAAAAAGGAGGTGTAATGAGTGTGGCAAAGCACTTTCCAGGCCATGGTGATACTGATACCGATTCACACCTTGCTTTACCAGTCATTGATCATTCTGCTGAAACAATTGATACACTCGAATTATACCCGTTCAAAAAACTCATTGAAGCTGGTGTTGATGGGATCATGATTGCCCATCTTTTTATCCCTGCGCTTGATTCCTCCCGGAATCTGCCTTCCAGCTTATCCAAAATTGTAGTCAATGATCTGCTCAAAAATAAGCTCGGTTTTAAAGGTGTGATCTTTACTGATGCACTCGATATGAAAGGTGCAGCCAATTTTGCCCCCCAGGGGATGGTTGAAGTGAAAGCTTTGGAGGCTGGAAATGATGTGCTTTTATTACCTGAATCTGTCGACAGTGCAGTTCAAAATATCCTGGCTGCAGTTGATAGCGGACTAATAAGCCAAACGATTATAGAAGAGCGTTGTAAAAAGATGCTTGCTCTTAAATATAAGTTGGGGATTTCTCAAACGCAGACAGTAAAAGTTGAAGGATTAGTTGCGGACCTTAATACCCCCATGGCTGATTACCTCAACAGAACTTGCTACGGATCAGCAGTTACACTTTTAAAGAATGATGGAGGTCTTCTCCCGATCCAACGACAAGACACACTTAAGATAGCTTGTGTGACCATTGGTTTCAAAGATGAGACTCAATTTCAGCAACGCTTGTCTTCCTATGCTGCTATTGATCATTATTCTTTTCCAAGAGATCCGGAAGCAAGGCAGTTATGGAAATTCAGGACTACACTTGATAAGTATAACCTGGTAATAGTCAATATAAACAATACACATCCTTCACCCTTACGTGATTTCGGGATTTCCGAGGTTACCACCGCTTGGGTGGATACTTTGCTGGCCAGTAAGCCTTGCGTGCTGAATGTCTGTGCTTTGCCCTATTCTGTTGCCCTGTTCCGAAATGCTGACAAGGCCCAATCAGTTATCATATCTTACCAGGATAATGCTACAGCCTATGATGCATCCGCTCAATTGATATTTGGGGGAATAATGGCGAAAGGTCACACCCCGGTTTCCATTTCTGCAAGATTCCCTCTTCATAGCGGACTACCTGACGCCAATGTAAGCCGATTTAAGTTTACACTTCCTGAAGATGCAGATATTCCATCTGCTTCACTAGCCAGGGTTGATAGTATAGTAAGAGAGGGTATGCAGGCAAAGGCCTACCCGGGTTGCCAGGTTCTGATAGCAGTAAATGGCAAGGTTATCTATTCAAAATCTTTTGGTTATCATGACTACAGCAATAAGGAACCGGTACTGAATTCTGATATTTATGATCTTGCCAGTGTCACTAAGGTGGCAGCTACTACCCTGGCTGTAATGAAGTTACACGATGAACATAAAATAGATCCGAAAAAGCCTTTATCCCGCTATCTTCCTATGCTTGATAACAGCAACAAGAACAAAATAAGCGTACAGGAAGTGATGGCTCATCAGGCAGGGCTTGTTGCCTGGATACCTTTTTACAAAAAGGCCATGGAAGGAGGAAAATGGGATTCTGCTATCTTTAGCAGGGTTGCTGATTCATCTTTTTCTCTTCGAGTTGCTGAAAATCTTTATGTCCGTAAGGATTATCCGGCTTGGATGCTTGATTCCATTGTTCGCTCTCCGCTTTCTCCGAAGAAGGAATACAAATACAGCGACCTGGGTTTCATCCTCATGCAGCAGGCTATAGAACACATCGCAGGAATGCCATTGGACCAATATGTTAAAAATGAGTTTTACAGTCCCATGGGGTTACCCACTCTGGGATTTCACCCCAGGGAAACATTTCCATTGAAAAGAATTATTCCGACTGAGAATGATACTGTATTCAGAAGGCAGGTGGTTCATGGTGATGTGCATGATCCAGCAGCTGCTATGATGGGTGGCGTAGCGGGCCATGCGGGCCTGTTCGGGAATGCTACCGACCTGGCTGCTTTGTTCCAGATGCTCTTGCAGCATGGGAATTATGGAGGCCAGCATTACCTGGATAGCTCAACTATAGAGGAATTTACATCGCGACAATTCCCAGGTAACCGAAGGGGATTAGGGTTCGACAAACCCCAGGATCCGGGTGAAGAAGGCCCTGCATGTGCTGATGCCTCCCCCAGAAGTTTCGGACACACAGGGTTTACCGGTACTTATGTATGGGCAGATCCTGATAACCAGATGATCCTTGTTTTCCTTTCGAATCGAGTAAACCCGGATGCCGAGGATAATAAACTTGTAAAACTGGGTACACGAACAAAAATTCAGCAAGTAGTCTATGATGCGATCCGGGAATCGAATAAACAGGTTAGCCCCGCGAGGAAACTTGTTAATTCGGCAGAATGAGGAGGTGGGAAGCTGGAAGCCGGAAGTCGGAAGTCGGAAGTCGGAAGCCGGAAGCCGGAAGTCGGAAGCCGGAAGCCGGAAGTCGGAAGTCGGAAGCCGGAAGCCGGAAGTGGGAAGCCGGAAGTGGGAAGCTGGAAGCCGGAAGTCGGAAGCCGGAAGTCGGAAGTCGGAAGCTGGAAGCCGGAAGCCGGAAGTGGGAAGTCGGAAGTCGGAAGCTGGAAGCCGGAAGCCGGAAGCCGGAAGTCGGAAATCGGAAATACAAATGTAAATACCTAACCTTTATAACGCCGAACCCTTATAACGCCGAACCCTTATAACGCCGAACCCTTTTAACCCTAAACCCTTCGAACATATAACAATAATTTGAACAACAACAGATAATCCGCCTCTTGCGGAAAATTAAATTCACAACTATTAAATACGTTTTTGTATGGCAACAGTAAAATTTAAAGGTAATCCAATTCACACAGTTGGTGAACTCCCGGTAGTTGGAAGTGCAGCACCAGATTTCACACTTGTTAAGAATGATCTCAGCGAGGTTTCCGTCGTGGATCTTAAAGGCAAAAAAGTTGTTCTGAACATCTTCCCAAGCCTTGATACAGCCGTTTGCGCTGCATCCGTTAGAAGATTCAATGTTGAGGCGTCCAGGCTTCCAAATACAGCAGTTGTATGTATTTCTAAGGACCTTCCCTTTGCACACACACGTTTCTGCACCACTGAGGGAATCGCGAATGTGATCTCCGCTTCCGAGTTCAGGAGTAACAATTTTGGTAAATCTTATGGCGTAATGCTGACGGATGGCCCTTTGCAGGGCCTGATGGCTCGTTCAGTCGTTGTGCTTGATGAAACCGGGAAAGTCATGTATAATGAGCTGGTTCCGGAGATCACCCAGGAGCCTGATTATGATTCAGCAATTAAGGCTATCATGAGCAACTAGGTTTGCAGGTTTCAAAAAGAGGCGTATCTTTGCACTGCTTTTTAAGCCCGCGGATGTGGCGTAATTGGTAGCCGCGCCAGACTTAGGATCTGGTGCCGAGAGGCGTGGGGGTTCGAGTCCCTTCATCCGCACAAGACAAATGCCTGCATTCGCAGGCATTTGTTATTAAAGCGGATGAATGGACGAGAAGTTTATCCCGAACGGCATCAAAAGAAATAGTTTTGGAGTAAAAAGAGGACTGCCGATTCGGGGAGTCCCTTCATCCGCACAAGACAAATGCCTGCATTCGCAGGCATTTGTTATTAAAGCGGATGAATGGACGAGAAGTTTATCCCGAACGGCATCAAAAGAAATAGTTTTGGAGTAAAAAGAGGACTGCCGATTCGGGGAGTCCCTTCATCAGTTATAAGGTTTCCTGAACAACAACATTGCGTATCCTAACCGGAATAACCATTCCGGAATACATACCTGATTGCTTTTAGTTTGAAAAGTAGCTGGTGAAATGAACAAAATCTGCATTTTCTCTCTTTAAATGTGATAGAGAAATTAGAATATACACGATTAAAAAATGGTTGGGCAACTATGAACCCCCACGCCTATTTGCAAAACTTTGTCTTAATAAATAAGCTAAAGTCTATTTCTCTGTTAAATATTCCTTCTGTCAAACACCAGCTTAGTCTGAATATAATATAAATGAAAATGAAGAATTGGAAAATCAGGCTGGGAATTTCGCTAATTATTCTGTCTGCTCTGTCATTTTTATCATTGCTGATAATCCCTTTTCTTAAAAGTGGATCCGGTATTAAGGTCACAATTTCAACCGTTTTGATAGTATTGGGGGAAGTCACTTTCTGGACAGGTGGGTTCCTACTTGGGAAAGAAATCCTGTCAAAATATAAATCATACCTGAATCCGGCGAACTGGTTTAAAAAGAAGCTGGATAAACAAGAACTCGAATCCTGATCTCAAAATAACCTTTCGTTTATAACTACTAAACAATTTGTAAATTGCTGAAATTTACCAGCTTTACTAATGGTGTTATGCCATCGAATTGCTGTATGTTGTTTGTTAAGTTCATTTATTTTAAATCTATATATAAGCAATATGCACAGAATGTATCTGTTTGCCTTTTTATTCTTTCCAATTATCAATTTGTATTCCCAGGATTATAAACCTGTTCCGACCCGGACCAGTCCGGTAACTGATACCTTTTTTTGCCGATACAAGGTTGTTGACCAGTATCGATGGCTTGAAAACACTCAAAGTCCGGAAGTAATTGATTGGGTCGATCAGCAAAACAAGGCATCTTCAAAATATCTGGAAAGGGCTTGCCGAAGGACAGAATCCTTTGATCTCATTAACCACTATGCCTATACCAGGTATGATAACCCACAAAAGCTGGGAAAGTACTATTTTACAAATGCTTACTATAATGACCACGGTGGTTCGGCTATTTTCTTTCAAACTAAACTGGATGCAAACCCGGAAATACTGGTCGATCCAATGGAGATTTCAACCCGTGATAAGATACGGATAGGCTCCTATTCTTTATCGAAGGATTCAAAGCTGCTGGCATTCCAGTTCAGCCGGAATGGCAGTGACTGGCAGGAGGCAATGGTTGTTACCATGTCAATGGGTAAATTTAAAAACGACCATCTTACCGGTTTAAAGTTTTCGCACCTGGCATGGAAAGATGATGGCTTTTTTTATACTACTCATTCACAGGATGGAAAATTTGGGGAAACATATGGCCCCAAGGTGTTCTATCATAAAATCGGGAGTACCCAGGAAGATGATCACCTTGTTTTTGGAAGACCATATAGCCCCGGAGTGACCATCGATTATCTGACTTCCAGCGATGAACGTTTTTTTATACTGAAGGAAAGAAATGAAACTAAAGGTATTATAAACGTTTTCTATATTGATTATCAGTCAGGATCAGATTCGCTTAAGCCATTGATCCAGAATATGAAGAAATTCAATCTCGATTTCCTGGATTCACACGATGGGAAGCTGATAGCTACTGCATACTCTGCTAAAACCAACCGAAGCATTGTAGAGATCAATCCGGCAGATCCATATCACTGGAGAGGGATTGGAGATGAATTCTCTGACGCAGTACTCCAGGATGTTATTCCTTTCGCAGACAGGTTGGTAGCAGTTTATAATGCAAACCAACACCCCAATATTATAGTAATGGATTATAAAGGAGGTGTACTTTATAAGAATGAAATGCCGGTTGCAACTTCCGTTGGAGGTTTCAGTGGTGATCCCGCTGATGAGGAGCTGTTATATTATTTTACATCCTATACTGTCCCCCCGATTGTATATAAATTCAATATCAAAACTTTTAAGAATGAACTCACTCAACAAACTTCTGTTACATTCGATTACCGCGATATTGAATACAAGGAGTTGGAATATCCATCATCTGATGGAGTGATGGTTCCTATTGTACTGGTTTATAAAAAAGGCCTGGTCCTGGATGGAAACCATCCGGCTATTCTAAATGCATATGGTGGCTTTGGGATTATATCCCAGCCTTCATTTGACCCGGGTATTGTATATTTTGTCATACAGGGTGGCGTATATGCGTTTGCAAATATCCGGGGTGGGGGAGATAAGGGTATTAAATGGGCATTGGATGGCCGGGGTGACAACAAGCAAAATTCTTTTGACGATTTTATAGCTGCAGCACAATACCTGCTTGAAAACAAGTATACTTCCAGATCAAAGCTCGCGGCCACCGGGGCTTCAAATGGAGGATTGGTAGTTGCTGCTTCAGCTATCCAACGTCCAGATCTTTTCAAAGCTGTTGTTCCTGTGGTGGCTCCCCTGGATATGCTTCGTTTTGAAAAATTTACCATCGGTCACTGGCACACGGATGAGTATGGAACGGTAAAAGATAGCAGCAGTTTTAAAAAGCTTCTTGCATATTCACCCTATCAAAATATTGAGGATAACATAAACTATCCTTCAATGCTGGTTATAACCTCCGAAAATGATGACCGGGTTCCTCCTCTTAATTCTTTCAAATTTGTGGCAAGGCTGCAGAACAGGGTATCGCAGGTAAACCCTGTCTTTCTCAAGACTGAAATGAATGCAGGCCATAACGGGGCCTCAACCTTATTTAATTCTGTTCAATCAAAAGCATATATCTACGGCTTTATAATGAATGAACTGACAAATAAATAGATCTGAAATTCTATATGGATCATCATCTTTTTATGGTTAACCTTTTCTTTCAATATACTTAAATGGAAAGATTCCAAATTAGCTTGAAATGAGATTATCCATTCTGTAGTTCGTATTTTTGCGAAATACTAAATAGTCTTATGAAAATTCCTTATTCAGAAGATCAGGTCAAACTAGCCCGTTTTGCAAAAGCTATGGGGCATCCTGCAAGGATTAAGATTCTTGAGATCCTGTCAAATCAGGAATGTTGCTATAGTGGTAACATTGCGGAAGAATTTCCTATTGCTTTATCAACTTTATCACAGCACCTGAAAGAATTAAAGAAATCAGGATTGATCCAGGGAGAGATTAACCCTCCGCGGATTAAATACTGCATCAACGAAGACAACTGGAAAGTTGCCAAGAAATTGTTTGATGCATTCCTGGTGGATAAATTGAATCAAAGCGAAGATTGTACTAGTTAATGCTAATTTGCATGAAAGAACATTTTAAGAATCTGGGGTTTGTCATTGAAGGTATGTTACACCTCACTGGGAGACAGGCATTGCAATGTCTTGAAGAAGGAGCAGTATTGGTGGATATCAGGGAAGACTTCGAATTAGCCATCAAGGATTTCCTTGTGGATGAATACATTCGTTGTCCATTCAGCGAATTCGATCAGAATTTCGATTTGCTGCCAAAGGACCGGGCTCTCATCCTGGCTGATTGTGTAGGGATTTCAAGTAAGAAAGCAATGCAAAAACTTCATGATAATGGGTATTCAATGATAGCCAACCTGGCAGGCGGAATTGCTGACTGGGAAAAGGATGGACTGCCTATGAACAAGGATATAGAATCAATGAATGGTCAGTGCCCTTGTATGATCAAGTCCAGGAAATCATAAATCATAATATCCTGCTATTATCATGAGATTCGACATGATGGATTATTGGTTTCAGTTTTTTAAATCCCTGAGGTGCAATATCTTCTAATTCGAAAATCATATTGCTGGTTTTTTGGAAAATCAATTTATTAATTCAAATCTGTTTTCGATACTGTCACCGAACTATAACCTTTAAAAAATACCAATGAAAAAAGAATTTGTACGGGTCATCGCTACCACTGTGTTGATAATGGTTGCATGTTTTGTAATGGCTCAAACTAAAGTGAAGATTGATAAATCAGGTTCAAAAGGAAATGTTGTTTTCCTAGTGGTGACCGAAGGAAGCAAACAATTGCCTGAGGCTACTAATATGGCAATTAAAACGCAAAGAAAGTACCCTAAATCAGAAGTGATTGCCATGGACAGGACTGATAAAGCGAATTCAACCTTGGTAACAAAATATGGCCTGGCCGGTGCACCGCTTCCAATTATCCTTGTTATTGCAACTAACGGAGTTGTGGCAGGTGGTTTACAGTTAAGTGAGGCAACTCCAGAGGACCTGCTTGACCTGGTACCAACTAAAAGACAGGCAGCTGCATTGCTGGCATTCAGTGAAAACAAGCCAGCCTTCATTGTGCTCTATAAAAAGAACATGAAAGACAAACTAAAAGTCGTGGAAGAATGCAATAAAGCTGCTGCTGGCCTGGGAGGAAAAGCTGTAGTCGTTGAAGTGGATCTTGATGATAAGTCAGAGACGGGCTTTATGAGTTTGCTCAAACCTGACATGAAAGCAACTACCACCCATGTACTGGTCTTCAATGCAAAAGGTCAGTTTACGGATGAGCATAAATCACCTGTACAATCAGCAATCCTGATTGCATCTTCCAAAAAAGTGGTAAAAAGCAGTTGTGCTCCGGGGGCTTGTGGTAGTGGTGGTTGTGGTAAAAAATAAAATTGGGGGATATGAACTTATTAAAATTAGTCTGGCTTGAACTTGGCCAACGCAAAACGCAGTTGATATCAGGTATTATAGCAATAACTCTTGGGATTGGTGTAATAGTAGCGATTCGCTCAATTTCTGTAGTTTCAGAAAAAGCTGTAGCAATTAACCTCGATAACCTTGGAGCAAATATCCTTGTTCTTCCGCAGGGAGCCAGTGTGGATAACTATTATGCAGCAGATATTGACGCTCCAACTTTCCCGGAAGAATATGTGGAAAGAATTGCTACTTCAGACCTTACAGGAGTCGACAATATGTCACCAAAATTGACCCGCAGGATTGACATAAACGGACAAAAATTAGTTCTAACCGGGATTCTCCCTAAAAATGAACTTGCATCAAAGCCTATTTGGCAGAATTCCGGGTTATTTGGTGCAGATTTGAAAGCTTCGTGCGGATCAAATCCATCGAATGCCACATTGGGCTATAAAGATGAGAAACTCCAGCGGAAATCTATAGATTCGCTGGGGCTTACAGATTGCCTGATTGGGTCTGTGGCTGCAAGCAGGTTGAAACTTGAGGAAGGAGATATTCTAAAGATTTCCGGGACAGGGTTAAAAGTTGCCAGGGTACTTGGTGAGACTGGAACTGTAGATGATGACAGGGTTTTCGCCCATCTTCATACTGTACAGGTTATTTTGGGAATAAAGGACCAGGTTAGTGCCATTGAAATAATGGGCTGTTGTAATGCTATTTCAGAAGGGTTACTCAGTAAACTGCGCAATATTTTGCCAGATACAAAGGTGACAACCATCGGCCAAATTGTATCCACTCAGATCAAAACAAACAAACTGATGAACCAGGTATCTTTGATCATGCTGATAATTATTGTATTTGTCGGGGGAATATCGATTGGGAATTATATGTGGGCAAATGTTAATGAGCGGAAAAGAGAAATCGGCATCTTACGCATGATTGGTTACTCCAAGTCATCAATCTATGCTTTGCTTATGCTTAAGGCGACTATTATGGGTTTTGTTGGAGGGGTAATTGGGTTCCTGGCCGGTGTTTTGATTGCATGGTTCCTAGGGCCATACATTGCCGGGATAAACATAGCACCGATACCCATACTTTTATTGTGGTCTATACTGATCTCAATATTCATTTCTTTGGCTGGATCAATACTGCCAGCATGGTTTGCAGCTCGTTTCGAACCCTTCACCAATATGCAGGAAGTATGACAACCATTTTAAATGTTCAGAATTTAGCAAAAACCTACAGGATGCGGGAAGGTATGGTCCATGCCTTAAATGATATTTCTTTCTCAATTAATAAAAGCGATTTCGTTTCAATAACCGGTCCATCGGGATCAGGGGAAACAACTTTATTAATGGCTTTGAGCGGGTTAATACGTCCAACCTCAGGAGAGATAATTTTTGAAAATAATAATCTTGTTACTGCTTCTGATAAGGAATTGGCTGGATACAGGAAAAAACATGTTGGTTTTGTAATGCAAAACTTCTCGCTTATTCCTTATATGACAGCTATTCAAAATGTTATGATCCCTTTGGGCTTAAATGGGCATTCTGAACGTGAGCAAAAGCAATTATCCGCATCAGTACTTGAGTTAGTTGGCCTTGGAAACAGGAAATCCCATTATCCAAGGGAATTATCAGCCGGTCAACAACAAAGAGTTGCCATTGCGCGAGCACTGGTAAATAAGCCTGATATCATTTTTGCTGATGAGCCTACAGGGAATTTAGATCCATCCTTGTCGACCGGGATATTAGAGTTCCTTCAGAAAGTGAACAGGGAATTTAACATTACTATTATGATGGTAACTCATAGTCCCCAGGCTGCCAATTATGGTGATGTGAAAATCCGCCTTGATGAAGGAAGACTTTGCAATTAAACTGTAGCCAAATTCTTAATAATTTGATAATACACATAATAGGGGTAGATTTTCAAACTTCGTAATTTTACGAAATGTTTTCTCTTTCAATTATAGCATTGTTATTGAATGAATTAGATGAAAAAGAGAATGTGAGAATCAAATCATGTCAATATTATGAAGACTAAAGTTTTGTTTGTTTGTGTTCATAATTCAGCCCGCAGCCAGATGGCAGAAGCCTTCTTGAATTTAATTGCTGGCACTGAATTTGAAGCTGAAAGTGCCGGCCTTGAACCAGGAAACCTTAATCCTTTTGTTGTTAAAGTCATGAATGAAATAGGCATAGATATTTCAGGCAATAGAACTAATGGTGTTTGGGATTATTTTCGGAAAGGCCGGGTTTACCAATATGTGATTACAGTATGCGATGTTAATACTGAGGAAAAATGTCCAATATTTCCGGGAGTTACAAAGAGGCTGAGTTGGCCTTTTACCGACCCAGCATCCTTTACAGGTACAGAAGAAGAAAAACTTTCGCAAACAAGGTTGGTCAGGGATAGCATTAAAGCTGAGATCGAGAATTTCATTCATACGCATCAGCAGGTAAATTTCTAACAACAAATCATTTTATGAGATGAAAGTATTGATCCTTTGCACTGGGAACAGTTGCAGAAGCCAGATGGCCCATGGTTTTCTACAGTCCTTTGATAATGAGCTGACTGTATGCTCAGCTGGCACTGAAGCTTCCGGCAAACTCAACCCCAAAGCAGTTGAAGTAATGGAAGAAATTGGAATTGATATAAGTCATCACACATCCGATTCAATCGATTTGTATCTTAACGAGGAATGGGATTATGTAATTACTGTGTGCGGTGGTGCAAATGAAGCATGTCCTGCATTCCTTGGTAAAGTAAAACATCGTTTGCATATCGGTTTCGATGATCCTTCCCATGTTACAGGTTCAGATGATTTTATATGGAGTGAATTCAGAAGGGTTCGGGATGAGATCAGGTTAGCGTTTTTAGCGTTTTATGAGAAGAATTTGACAATTCGGTAATTTGACAATTCGGCAATTCGACAATGAGACAATTCGGCAATTTGGAAATGAGACAATTTGAAAATGAATTAATTTAGGAATGATTTAATTTGGAAATTTGAAAATGAGGCAATTCGACAATTCGGCTATGAGATAATTTGGCAATGGGTCAATTAGGCAACTTAGACAATTAGACAATGAGGATGATTTATCATTCTAAAATGATTGGTTATAAGAATTTATTATTAATTTTCAGAAACTTGAGCTATGAAAGATGAATTCAAGGAAAATGTGATTATTAACTTAACATTTGATTTTGCTTTAAAAATTATTGATTTCTGCGACGAACTTGAAGCCTTGAGAAAGTACAAACTTTCAGAGCAGCTATTTAAATCAGGAACTTCGATTGGCGCAAATGCAAGAGAAGCTCAGAATGCAGAAAGTAAAGCAGACTTCATTCATAAATTTAAAATTTCAGCAAAAGAAGTTGAAGAAACCGAATATTGGTTATTGCTTTGTAAATATTCTGATAAGCTTCCTGACTCCACTCAACTTTTATCTGACCTGGAACCGATAAAAAAAATAATTTCGAAAATAATAGGCACATCTCGAAGGATATAAAGGTTTCGATGAATAACTGAGTCGAAAATGGAAAATTTCCCAAAGTAGCCATTATCACATTGCCGAATCGTCGCATCGCCGAATTGCCGAATTAACTCATTGCCAAATTAACACATTAACAAAATGCCCTCACAACCCCGCCTCAAATTCCTTGACCGATATCTGACTCTGTGGATATTTCTTGCTATGGCCATTGGCGTTCTTTCAGGTTACTTATTTCCCGGAATCGCTAAATTTTGGGATTCGCTGAAATCTTCACCGGATAGCACGACCAATATCCCTATTGCCATCGGGCTTATCCTGATGATGTACCCGCCATTGGCTAAAGTAAAATATGAAGAGCTTGGCGATGTGTTTCGCAACTGGAAAGTACTCATCCTTTCGCTCATTCAGAACTGGGTAATTGGTCCGGTCCTGATGTTTGCCCTTGCCATATTGTTCTTCCGGCTGTTCCCTGGAGAAAACAATTCAAATCTCCCTTATATGTATGGCATAATTATGATCGGCCTTGCCCGCTGCATTGCAATGGTCATTGTGTGGAACGACCTGGCTAAGGGAGACGCACAATATGCCGCCGGTTTGGTAGCTTTTAACAGTATATTCCAGGTCCTGTTCTTTTCCGTTTATGCCTATGTCTTCATTGCAGTTCTTCCGGCATGGTTCGGGATCCCGACCAATGATGCAGTGGAAAGAATAACGATCGGACAAATAGCAAGGAGCGTTTTTATTTACCTTGGCATTCCTTTCCTTGCGGGATTTATCACACGATTTATCCTGGTTCGCATCAAAAGTAAAGTTTGGTATCAGAACAGGTTTATCCCCAGGATAAGTCCAATAACACTTATCGCTTTACTTTTCACAATCCTGGTCATGTTCTCACTCAAAGGTGAATACATTGTAAAAATCCCTTTGGATGTTATCAAGATTGCCATCCCCTTACTTATCTACTTCCTGATCATGTTTATCGGGTCTTTCTGGATGAGCAGGAAAATAGGCGCAAGCTATGAGCAATCTGTCACACTTTCATTTACGGCAGCTAGCAATAATTTCGAACTGGCCATTGCTGTCGCTATAGCCATATTCGGAATGAATTCCGGAGAAGCATTTACGGCAGTGATCGGCCCCCTTGTTGAAGTTCCTGTCATGATCGCCCTGGTAAACCTTGCGTTTTATTACAAGCGGAAGTATTTCGCCCTAAAGGCAGATGGTAACTCTTAAAAACCAACGCCTAAGATTCTTAATAATTAATCTGTTAATTCCCTTTAGTTGATAACTGAACTGTTTATCAACTTTGATCCTGCTTTTGCATTATTACTATTAAATTTTGTTTAGAGATTATCATTGCCAAGAATCAAAATTGAGATTTGATTGTTATTAGTTGTTGAATATTTAAACCAGTATTTTCTAACCAAATTACAAAAACATGAAAACACCTATTTATCGTTTAATTGTCCTACTGCTGGTAATTACCTGCAGTTTTTCGACTGCTTTTTCCCAGGAAAATGCTGATTATAAGGGTCAAATTGCCAAAATCAATAAGGAAATGAAAGCAAATATGCTGTCGGGTAATAATGATGCAAGCCTGAAATTTTATACAGATGATGCAATCTCGATGCCTGCCTATGAGCCTATGCATGTAGGTATTGAAGCTATCAAAAAAGCAAACGAGGAAATGGCAAAATCAGGCTGGAAGGTAACAGCCTTTGAGCCGACTACATTTAAGATCAGTTCCAGCGGCAAGCTTGTTACTGAAGTGGGTACCTATAAAATCAGTTTCAAGGGGCCCGGTGCAGATATGGCTATGGATGATGTTGGCAAATATCTCACCGTTTACCAGGTTCAGGCTGATAAATCGTTGAAAGTTAAAATTGAAACCTGGAATTCGGATAAAAATCCCATGGAACAGGAAAAGAAGAAATAAAAGTATCGTCTGGTGAAAGGGAAGTAAAGCCACCTAGAATATCAAGGTGGCTTTACTTATTTTCAGTCACGTGATTGCCAGAATGAATTTAAAAGGTTTATTTATAGATATATGGGAACAATATCCGCATAACCTGCTAAAATATTACCTGGTTTTTCCTCTTTGGATTCTTTCCTAGTCTTTTCTTTTCCTTGAAGAACCTTTTCCTCCAAGAAAACCCCAACCTCCACTTCCAATCAGGAATCCAAAAGCATACCAGGCACCATTGTTATTCTGGGCGAAGACAGTAATATCATCCCTGAAAAACATAAGGATCAGGTCAACAGGAGCTATGAATCCATGCAGCAACCCTCCCCAGAAACCATAAACATGTCCATGAAGACAAGCGGTCACTATTTCCTTATTGGCGCAGGAATTTAAAGCCAGCGCGGCAGTTATTAGAATAAAAAGGCTAATTAGCTGCTTCGATTGAATACGTATTTTCATATTGTGAAGATTTAGATACGAAAGTAAGCCGAAAAAACAGGTTTACAAAATCCCTATTGTTTAGCTGTGGAATTATCCTCATCGCTGTTTAAGTTCTTCTTGATTGGAGCCCGGATACTCAAAGCCTTCTTCATAATATCGAACCAGAAGTTGCTTCCTAATTGCACGGCAAATGCAGTGATAAGCACCCCCAGGAATTTGAGGGAAAAGCCAATCCATCCCTGCCCAAACCATTCTTTCCCGAATTCTCCCGGCCTGTAACCCAGGAAATAGCCTGCCGATTCTTCGTACATTATCCTCAGCTTGTTCACGTTGCCCTTTGAGGAAGTGGAGTCGGACGGACTGGATCTGCCTGGCATAACTATGGGATCCACCTGCTGCGACACCAGCACCTGGCCTTTCTCGTTCCAAATCCGGATAGTGGTGGTAGAGTCGTGAGACATGCTGATATTGGGCATCATGGCGACAATGTTATCTACGTTTTTGCTTAATTCGTTTTTGTCACTTAATGCATCATTAGCGATTTTTATCGTGTCAATGTTTAGACCGATTGCCAAAACAAATCCCAAAAGAAGCAGGATCCGCCTTACCTTTTTCCTGTACCATACAGTTGAATGTTCCAGGGCATCATCATAGAACTGAGTCAGGCTGGTTTCAAATGGTCTTAATTTATTTCCGCTTTTAGCTGCCAGGTCCTGGAGAACCTTCTTAAAGGCTTCAGGGATTTCTGCACCCTGTATTGCATTTTGAAGATTGCCTTCCCTGAAATTCGGAGCCCCGATTTTCTCAATTACAAACAGGAAGAAGTTATTTGCAGGTATATAAACCGGGTATTTTCCTGATTTGTGCATGAGGCTTTGAATATGCGGACTTTTCTCGAAATCGGTCCGGATAAAATTTCTCCATTCTTTAGAAATAAAAAGCAGTTCAATAGCTTTCTTAAGATTCTTTTCCCTCAGGTGGAAGATGCCCTGCGTTATTCCTTCATTTATTGATGACAGAATGAGGCTGCTGGTGAAATAGGTAAAAGTCAGCAGTATTACCAGGTTTAGTATAGGTGAATCCATAACAATTAGGCTAATTCATGACTTTTTTGGATGAAGATGATTAATCTATCTCAAACAACCATGCCTGTTAATTGTGCGAATTGTCAGTCATAAAACCGGATTGTTTCTAAAGGCCACACTCAGGAGATGAAATTATTGATGTGATGTATTGTTAGTTAGCCTGTTGAAATAAATAATATGGGATTCAGCGTGTGACAATTATTCAAATGAGTACTTTCGCCTTCGAAATATTTTATAAGCACCAATTCATTGTTAATACGCATTACAACCAACCACAAACCATAACCATGAAACTAATCTTACTTTCCTTGGTTTTGAGCCTGTTTTGCATTGTATTGAATGCACAACCTCAATTGACTCATCCCACTTTTATTGCAAAAGGAACCTATTATGGATTGAGCAAACCCCTCAGGGATCTGCCGGTCATGACACAAGCCGATGTCGAACAAATGGCTAAGAAAGCCAAAGAAGGCGAATTAAATCCTGGGTTGGGAATCAGGAGCTATCCATTTGCCTCCATTGCACTTCCGAGAGGCGAAGATCAAGCATGGCAAAAACAATTTGGTAAAGCAGCTGCATCAAAGGCTCCTATCATCAATTTTGAAGGACAGGATTCCCCTTATTATCCGCCTGATTGTAATGGCACTGTTGGACCAAACCACTATATGCAAACTGTAAATTGTTCCTATACAATTTATAGCAAAACCGGCGCTGTCCTGGCGGGTCCAACCCAGTTGAACTTGATTTTTGGTTCTGTTCCGGGAGCGAATCGTAACGATGGAGACCCGATCATCCTTTATGATGACCAGGCTGATCGCTGGCTGGTAACGGAGTTTTCTATTCCCAGCTCTGGCCAGAACTATATGCTGATGGCCGTTTCCGAAACCAATGATCCAACAGGTGCATGGCATCAGTATTCATTCCCTGTTGCCTCCATGCCTGATTATCCTAAGTTTGGGATATGGCAGGACGGATATTATATGGGTGATAATAACTCCAGTGGTAACGATATCTATGTTTTTGAGCGTGCCCCTATGCTTACAGGTGCAACAGCACAGGTAATGGGGTTCAATAATCCTAACCGTCCCAACAGTGTAGATGGTTTTATGTGTGTTCCCCCGGTTGATAATGACGGACCTTTTGCGCCAGCTGGTTCCCCGGGATTATTCATTGCTTTTAATGATGATGCCTTTGGCGGTGGAGTTGATGAACTTTGGATCTATGAGCTGGCAGCTAACTGGACAACGCCTTCTCTTTCTACATTCGGTCGCACACAACAGTTACCGGTACAGCCTTTCGATAGCAATTTTGGCAATAACTGGAGTAATATTACCCAGAAAGGTACTTCCCAAAAAGTTGATGCTATACCACAGGTGATTATGAATGCTCCCCAATACCGGAATTTTGGATCACATCAAACACTTGTCTGCTGTCATACTGTGGATGTCGACGGCACTAACCATGCTGGTATCCGTTGGTATGAACTACAGAAAACAACCGGCGACTGGACAATCAGGCAGCAATCTACCTATGCCCCCGATGCGAACAACCGGTGGATGGGATCAATATCGATGAATGCTGGTGGAAATATCGGGATTGGTTATTCCGTTTCAAGCAGTACTATGTATCCGAGCATAAGGTATTGCGGGCAAACATCTGCCGCAAATGTTTTAGCAAATGGTGTACTTGATTACCCGGAAATGTCCATTTTTGAAGGTTCAAATTCTCAATCAGGAGCAGATCGCTGGGGAGATTATTCAAAAATATCACTCGATCCTCTCGATGATGGAACATTTTGGTTCACTACTGAATATATTGGAGGAGGAGGATCTCGTAAATCAAAGGTTGCTGCATTTACAATTGGTATAATTGCACCCCTTGCAAATTTTTCGGCCAGCAATTATACACCTTGCATCAATAATCCTGTGGTGCTTTCTGATCAAAGCACCAGTGCCCCTATTTCATGGTTGTGGTCAGTTTCTCCTTCATCTTTTGAATATTTAGATGGCACTGACAGCACTTCACAAAATCCCCATATCAAATTTACTTCATATGGTAGCTATACAATATCTCTCACAGCTACAAATGCTGGTGGAGATAATACTATTACCAAACCGGCATTTATTTCCGTTAATCCTGTAAATGCTGCTTTCCATGCAACTGCCACAACAGTTGTTGTTGGCAGTTCAACTATTTTCTATGATGAATCAACCTGTGATGTAGCTTCCTGGTCCTGGAATTTTGGTGACGGGGCAAGCCCGGCAACCGCAAATACCCAGGGACCGCATGTTGTGACCTACTCTACATCCGGCTTGAAAACAGTTACCCTAACCGTGAATGATACCCTGGTACTAACTAAAACAGATTATGTAAATGTTATTGACCCTTCATTCAACATGACAAACGCAAGCATTAGCGCTTGTTCCGGAAATTTCTATGATCCGGGTGGTTCAGGAGCCAACTATGGGAACAACCAGGATTATGTTCTTGTTCTTTACCCCGGTACACCTGGTAATATGGCGCAGGTAGATTTTTCAGCGTTTAACCTTGAGTCTGGAATGTTTTGTGCCAATGATTACCTTAAAATCCTTAACGGGAATTCAATCTCATCTCCTGTCATGGGTGTATACTGTTCAAATACATCACCCGGGACTAAAACTGCCTCCAATGCCAGTGGAGCACTGACTTTTATTTTTCATAGTAACAATGCAGTAACCCTCTCCGGGTGGAATGCTGCGATCAGCTGTATTGAAGGAGTAGGAAGTCCCCTGACCTTGAATGCAACTCCCTTCAGTTATTCCCAGATCGATTTGACCTGGGTTCCCAATGTTCAGAATAATGGAGTAATGCTGGTATATTCACCTGATGGCGTATTTGGAAGCCCTGTCAACGGTTCTGCATATCAGGCTGGTGATAATATTGCCGGTGGAGGTATCGTGCTGTATGCAGGCAGCCAGACTTCATACAGCCATATGCAATTGCAGGCTTCAACACTTTACCATTACAGGGCCTATTCCTATGATGCCTCCCAGAACTGGTCATATGGAGTTGAAGCCAATGCTACAACACTCAGTCTTCCTGCAGTACTAATTACCCCTATGAGCCAAACAGTTGCTTACCAGGCTGGGACTGCCTCCTTCGATATAACTACGAATAATCCATGGGCAGCAACTTCTGATGTGTCCTGGTGTTCCGTAACACCATCAGGCAATGGTACAGGTGTAATAACAGCCAGTTACCAGGAGAATACCGGGCCGGTTTTTAGAACAGCAAACCTCACGGTGACTCTAACAGGACTTCCCAACCAGGTTCTGCAACTGATCCAGTTGCCGTCCTTCGTTTCAGTTCCTGAAGCCTCTGAAGCAGGAATTATGCTTTTTCCTAATCCAACTTCCGGGATATTTACCATCAGCGGACCTGCAAAACAGGCACTGGAACTTGACCTGGATGTGTATGACTCACATGGGTCAATTGTCATGTCAAGGAAATGCAGCGGTTCAGCAACTTATGCGTTCAACCTGTCTTCCAGTCCAAAAGGATTGTATTTTGTCACTGCCAGGTATGGTGAGAAAAACCTGCATTGGAAGATGGTGCTTAAATAGTAAAATTAGGTGTTAAGTCATACAAAAAATGCCGGCTGAATTTGAGCCGGCATTTTTTGTATGACTTTATTTCTTCAGTTTGTCCTTGAAGACCTTTCTGATCTTATCAACTTTTGGGTCTATTACCATTTGGCAGTAGGGGGCATTGCCGTTCTTGTCATAATATGCCATATGATAGTCCTCCGCTTTATAAAAGATCTTCAGTGGGCTTATTTCGGTAATTACCGGGTCCGGGAAAGCTTTTTCTTTATTCAGTTTATTCTTGTATTCAGTGGCCAGGGAGTGCTGATTTTCATTGTGGTAAAATATTACTGATCGGTATTGAGTACCCCTGTCGCCTCCCTGCCGGTTGAGGGTTGTGGGATCATGGGCGGTCCAGAAGACTTCCAATAGTTCGCTGAAGCTGATTTTGGTGGTATCATATATTATTTGAGCGACCTCTGCATGGCCTGTTAGCCCCGAACAAACATCCCTGTATGTCGGATTAGCGGTCGTGCCCCCTGAATATCCCGGTGTTACTGAAATTACACCATTTAGCTGTTCATACACTGCTTCTGTACACCAGAAGCAGCCGGCTCCGAAAGTTGCTGTATCCAGGACACCAGGGTTAGCATAGGTTTCTTTGATCATGGTATGCGAAGTTGAAGGATGATTATTGCATCCTGCTATGAGTGGAAAAAGCAGGACAAGTAGAAGGGCTTTTAAAAAATGAATGTTCATGGAGTTTATTTTAAATACAACAAACAGTTACTAATTTAGGTTCAGTGTTGCAAATGTGATAAGATTTCAGGAATTGGTGGTTCCTTAATTTTTTTTACCTTTGCAGCCTTATTTTGAATAGGGGAAATTACATTGTATCTCTTTGAAAATAAGGATATTTATAAAGAACGGATAAACAAATTGAATTAATGGAAATTACGAGAGAGAATTCTGGCGAAATGACTGCCACTGTGAAAATTGCAATCAGCCCTGCTGAATACACCGAAAATGTCAACAAGGTCCTGAAAGACTATCAGCGAAAAGCGAATGTACCAGGTTTTCGTCCCGGACATGTTCCTTTCGGAATGATAAAGAAGATGTATGGCAGTGCTGTGTTTGCCGATGAAGTGAACAAATTGGTTTCAGACGCACTTCATAATTATATAGCTGAAGAAAAACTGGATATACTCGGGCAACCTTTGCCTAATATGGAACTTACCCCATTATTTGACTGGAAGGATGAAAAAGAGATCACCTTCTTTTTCGACCTTGGTCTTTCTCCGCAGTTTGACATGACATTGGATGATAGTATAGCTATAGATTATCATGTTATCAAGGTAAATGAAGAACTGCTTGATAAATATATGGTGGATATTCGTCAGCGTTATGGAACAATGAGCGCTACTGAAGTTGCCGGTGAAAAAGATGTTCTCGACGGTGAATTTGTTGAGCTTGATACTGAAGGTAATATTCTTGAAAATGGTATCGCGAACAAATCGAAATTGATGATTGATACCGTTAAAGACGAAGAAATCAGGAAATCTCTTGTAGGAGCCAAACAAGGTGATGTCATTAGTTATAATCCTGCCAAAGCTTCAGGAAATGCTTCTGAGACAGCTTCTTTGCTGGGAATTACCCGCGACAGGGCTGAAAATCTTGAATCCGATTTCAGGTTTACAATCCAGGAGATTACAACCATGGTCCCAGCTGAACTGAATGAAGAATTTTACAATAAAGTATTCCCGGATGAGGGAATCACTGAATTGAAAGATTTCCGCGAACGCATTCGGATTGAATCAGAAAAAGCATTTACAGCAGACAGCGACCACCTGTTCATGCACCATGCCCAGGAAAAACTTTTGGAACTCGCGCCTATGCAGCTTCCGGATGCTTTCATGAAACGCTGGCTTGTTGAAAGCAATGATGGTAAAATCAAGGCTGAAGATCTTGAGAAGGATTATGATAAGTACGCTGCTTCTATGAAATGGCAGCTTATCGAGAATCGCCTGATCAAGGATTTCAACATCGAAGTACCTGACGATGAAATCAAGGATTATGTGAAGGATCGTTATCTGCCGGGCTGGAGAACCATGCCGTTAACTGATGACCTTAGCAGCCGCCTCGAAACGTTAGCTAATAGTTTCCTGGAGACCCGTCACGATGAGGTTCGCAGGATAATTGATGGCCTGTTTGAAACTCGCATTTCAGCACTTATCAAATCAAAGGTTAAGCTGCATGAAATTGAGATCAGTTATGAAGATTTTGTAAAACTGGATGCTGAAAAGCACTAGCAGAACCTTTTCGACGTTAAATTGTTAGGTTTTACGCCTAATTTAGAATAAGGAATTATCGTTTTAGGATGTTACCTTTTGCGGCTTTTAGCTATTAATAGTTGCTTCTGGACCATAAAACATCCTTACCGGGTTCGCTTGAAGCTGAACCTGTCATTGGGTGATCAATAACTTAATACATAGAAGCAAATGGATGATTTTCGCAAGTATGCTTTACATAACCGCGGTATCAGTAGCCTGAGCATGCACAGGTATACTTCGGTTCTGAATAATTACATCTCCCCAACCATTATTGAAGAACGTCAGTTGAACATTGCCACAATGGATGTTTTCTCACGTTTGATGATGGACCGCATTATCTTTTTGGGTGTGCCAATTGATGATTATGTAGCCAATATCATACAGGCACAGCTTCTCTTCCTCGAATCTGTTGATTCAAAACGTGATATACAGATATACCTGAATACTCCCGGTGGCTCTGTATATGCCGGCCTCGGAATTTATGACACCATGCAGTATATAGCTCCGGATGTTGCAACAATTTGCACCGGGATGGCTGCCAGTATGGGTGCCGTTCTGCTTTGTGCTGGAAAGAAAGGGAAACGCACTGCGCTTAAACATTCACGCATTCTGATTCATCAGCCAATGGGTGGTGCTGAAGGCCAGGCTTCCGATATCGAGATCACTACACGTGAAATACTCAAACTGAAGAAAGAGCTCTATGAAATTATTGCTCTGCATTCAGGTCAGCAAATCAAAAAAATTGAAAAAGACGGTGATCGCGATTACTGGATGACCTCCGAAGAAGCTAAAGAATACGGAATGCTGGATGAAGTGCTTCACCGCGATGTTCAGTAAGCAATTCAACGCTACACCAACTATATACTTGAACTACAGGTGCTTTTTTTGTAACTTTACACAATACTCGTGAACTAACTATAAACTTATTTCCATGAGAGGACAGCATTAACCTCCCATCTACCAACACTATCAACTTATGACAAAAAAAGAAGAACGTTGCTCATTTTGCGGAAGGCTCAAGCATGATACGAATATCCTGATTGCTGGCCTGGAAGCACATATTTGTGACTATTGTGTTGACCAGGCACGCGAAATCATGAAGGAAGAGCTCACGCACACTGTTCAGCGTGACCAGAAGCATTTTGAAACACCTAAACCGCTGGAAATTAAAAATTACCTGGATGGTTATGTAATTGGTCAGGATGATGCGAAGCGTATCCTTTCCGTGGCAGTTTACAATCATTATAAGAGGATCAATCAGACCTCCGTTAAATCAAAGGATGAAATTGAAATAGAGAAATCGAATATTATCCTGGTAGGTGAAACAGGTACCGGCAAAACTTTACTTGCCCGTACTATTGCCAGGATGCTCCACGTTCCGTTCTGCATTGCTGATGCTACTGTCCTTACTGAAGCAGGTTATGTGGGTGAAGATGTTGAAAGTATCCTTACCCGGCTATTGCAGGCAGCTGATTACAATGTTTCAGCTGCAGAGAAAGGGATTGTTTTTATTGACGAGATTGATAAGATTTCAAGAAAGAGCGATAATCCCTCGATAACAAGAGATGTTTCCGGAGAAGGTGTTCAACAGGCCTTGCTTAAATTGTTGGAAGGTGCTGAAGTGAATGTTCCACCACAAGGCGGAAGAAAGCACCCGGAACAAAAAATGATCCAGGTGAATACCAAGAATATACTGTTTATCACTGGCGGTGCTTTTGATGGTATTGCCAATAAGATTGCTGCTCGTATGCAGACCAGTATTATTGGTTACAGTATGGATAGAGAAAAAGATCAGATAGATAAAACAAACCTGCTGCAGTATGTTGCTCCCCAGGATTTGAAAAGCTATGGACTCATTCCGGAACTTGTAGGACGTTTTCCTGTAGTAACTTATCTTAACCCCTTGAGCAGGGAGGTTCTTATCCGTATCCTCACTGAACCCAAGAATGCGCTTATCAAGCAATTTGTCAGGTTATTTGAAATGGATAATGTGAAGCTCACATTCACAGATGACGCTTTTGAATTTATCGTAGACAAAGCCCTTGAATTCCGGACTGGTGCCCGAGGTCTTCGTTCTATTCTCGAAGCTATCCTTACGGATGCGATGTTCGAGATCCCTTCCCAGTCGAAACATACCGAGCTGGTTATTACAGCTGGCTATGCCATTGAAAAACTGGGTAAGACCAACGTTGCCCGTCTAAAGGTAGCCTAAGTCCAGAAAAATCTTACTTCATACAAAGCGCCTCGAAAAGGGGCGCTTTTTTTTATTTCAAAATGCAAAATACAAATTGAAAAATCGAAGTGCCGGGTTCCTAGTGCCTTGTTCCTAGTGCCTGGTGCAATGTGCTTGTACTAGGAGTTGAACTCAAGATTCAGGTTATAAGCATATCGATAAGATGATTATGTAAATAAATATTTTGTACATTTTTGTCCCTTTTCGTCCTACACCCAATACACTCAGCCCTTTTGTCTTTTCCGCCTGAGGATTTGCCTTTTTACTTTTGTCTTTTTACTTTTTACTTTTGTCTTTTGACATTTTGCCTGTCCTCATCCAATAAATCCCCCTCTATCGTAGTTAATACTTTAATTTATTTATTGACCTTTGTGGTAGCAAATTTTTGAAAGTGAAAGCTCTTATCCTCTGTTTCATGGTATTTATTCCTGCTCTCCTGTTTTCGCAGGTTATGAATCCTCATGATGAAAGGGGGTATAAGTGTACTGTTGTAATTATTGATGGTGACACCCTTCCGGTTGTCTATTATGGAAAGGTTGACGTAACAGGTAACAAGTCATTCCGTAACAGCGCTGATGCCCGTCAATGGCAAAGGCTGGTCTATAATGTCAAAATTGCATACCCCTACGCCAAGTTGGCTGGCATAAAATTCGCCGAGTACAGCAAAAAGTTGGAGACCATTTCCAGCGAGAGGGAAAAGAAGCTTATGATGAAGAAGGCAGAGGATGAGCTTCAAGCCCAGTTTGGTGCTGAATTAAAAGATCTGACCTTTACCCAGGGTAAAATATTGCTTAAACTGGTAGATAGACAGACTGCTAATTGTCCGTATGATATAGTTGTTGAATTCAGGGGAAGGTTTGTCGCCTTCTTCTGGCAGGGGATAGGCAAATTGTTTGGCTACGACCTGAAATCGAAATATGATCCTTTGCATGAAGATGCAGATATTGAGCGGATCGTTATTATGATTGAGAACGGGTCTATTTGAAATTGGTTACTGGTTATCAGTAATAAGTTATTGGAGGAGAGTTATTTGTTATCAGTTATCTGAATTAGGTTAATTCGGGCTGAGGCGTTGAAATAGGTGTTGTTTCAAAAGGAATAATTCTCCATATATTCTGCTGTTAACTCAATCATCTTTCCGTCCGATGTCCTGGAGAAGCTATCGGCTTCTACTTCTAGAAGCCTCTTACTTCTTACTTCTTAATTCTTACTTCTTTCCTCCTGCCTCCTGCCTTCTGCCTCCTGCTTCCTGCTTCCTGCTATTGTCCGCTTCCTTTAATCACGGTAAGCAACGTATAGGCAATAATCTTAAAGTCCATGGCAAGTGACATGTTTTCCAGGTAAAGGATATCAAATTTCAGTCTTTCTATCATTTGGTCAACACTCTCTGCATAGCCATATTTTACTTGTCCCCATGAAGTAATACCGGGTTTTACCTTTAATAGGAGGCGGTAATGGGGTGCCCTTTGCGCGATCTGATCAATGTAATATTGCCTTTCCGGCCTGGGTCCGACTAATGACATATCTCCTTTAAGCACGCTGAAAAATTGGGGAATTTCATCTAGCCGTACTTTCCTGAGAAATTTACCAAATGGAGTGACGCGGTTGTCGTCTTTCGACGAAAGCATAGGTGTGCCGTTTTCAGCCCCGATTCTCATTGAGCGGAACTTGGGTATGATAAAGGGCTTACCATTTATCCCGATTCTTTCCTGCTTATAAATAACTGGTCCCTTGGAAGTAAAAAGTACTCCCAGGTAACAGAAAATATATACCGGAGTGAGGATCACAATGGCTATTAAGGATAGGACAATATCAAAAAAACGTTTTAACGACAGTTGCCATGGTGGCATAAAATCAAACGATACCTGTATTAGGGGTGTCTGGTAGATGGATGTCGTTCTGACTGTACCTAGTAAGAAGTCCTGCATATCGGGAATAACTTTGATAAATACATTTGTGTCTTCTATTTCAGAGATGATCTTCTCAATAGTTTTGTGCTCCGAGCGTTCTGTCGCTATAATAACCTCTTCCACATTCATTTCCTGTATGAGGGTTTTTAGTTTCGTGTAATGTCCCAGATGGGGTATGAAATTTTCCAGTTTGTAATTTGGGTATTCGATGGCATGAACAAATCCAAGAAAATGGTTACCCGAAGAAACGGTTTGATTTTCAAGTTCATTATAAAGAGACACTGCATTGCCATTGCTTCCTACAATCAGGGTGTTGAATCCAATCTTCCTGTGCCTAAGTTTGTAAAGTGTTACAGAAGCAATGATATAGCGGAACGTGAAGGTGATGAAGAAATGCAGGCTGAATAAGGTCAGGAAATACTTGTAATAACTTTTGTAGCTTACGATGATGTCATCCAGTATAAGAGAGAAGAAGATTATGATAACTCCAATCGTAGTCAGTAACAAGGTTTGGGCAAGTTCCCTCATCCTGGCTTTCCTGTAAACACGATGGTAGGCCCCAGTTAAAGCATACAGCAGTAACCAGAAGAGGGGTATGAATATTATTCCGTAGTAGAAATTTTTATCTTCCAGCACCAGTTTCAATGTATCATTGATAAGTGGTGTTTCTGTGGCCTTTCTACTGTAAAAAAACAGGCTCCATGCTAACGCTGCAGATAGTAAATCGGCAATAATGTACCTGGCTGTATGTAAGGTTTTATTCATGCCCGTTAAAAATGCAGCAATTTGATGTTGTCAAACAGAATTTCAGCATCAGGCCCATTCTCAGCTTTCTGAGCCGTAAAATAGACCTTGAACTTCGTAGCATTGCTATTTGCAAGGATAGTAGGGGTGAAATTGATGTAAATCTTGTTCCATGATGAAGATGGATTTATGACCAGGACTGGTTTCCTGAGTGTTTGGCTGCCGTAGGCTATAAGTCCGACTGTGAATTTGCAGTTAGTTTTATAATTTAACTCCATGAATACCGATGATTCAATATCACCATTGTTGGTGAATTTGTAATCATTGTGGCTGACACACTCAAAGTATGATGAGTCGTTGTTAATTGAAACTTTAGCTGCCCAATGGTTACTTTCACCCGGGAGTATGGATGACAGTGCAGGATCGCCAACGCGAACAATCTTTACATCTGAGTTTATAGTTGTGTCGAGCGTAATATTCGGGTTCTCAAAATCTTCAATCCAGGCAAATACGGTTTTGATGTTGTATGTAGTTTTAAGATTATTGATATTGGTTACATTTTCATGCTTGAGGGTCACAGGCACAACAATCGGGTTAAAGAATGGATAAGCAGCTCGTGTTTCTGCAATCCCGTTGAGTTTAATACCGGGCAGTATGCGGATTTCAGATGCCCCTGACTTGAGTACAGGGAATTTGGCTGGCAGTTCGAAAGCACCCTCCAGGTCATTGTCGGTATATACCCATGCATCAACTATCTTATTGTAAGCTGTACCCTGCTCGGAAGTTACTTCCAGGCGGATTGTATCTATAGATATGTAGGAAGGAATATCGAGTTCAGATGTTTTCTGGCAGGAAACCAGTAAAGCCAAAAAGGCCACTGATACCAGCGAAAAACATCTCATCATATATTTTATTCGGATTGAAGTTTTCATTTTCTAAAATGTAATTTTAACGCCATTGATGGTGGCTGACTCCAACTGGTTTTGAGTATCGATGCAAAAACCGCATTTTTCCTGGACATACCCGATACCGGGAGCCAGGTAAACATAATACTCTTCATCTGCCATTTCTGGATTATCAAAGTAGTAGCTGTAGCAGTTGGATATGGTTTGCCCGTTAATCTTAACTGTTTCCAGTTTGCTGTTCAATGTTATCTTCCACTGCATTCCGTTTTTTGAATCTGTCCAGTACCAGTAGTCTTTTAAATTGGCAGTAAGTTTGAACAAGGGTGATTCTTCACCGTTGGATGTCCTGATCCAAATTGTACTGAGGCCTTCGCGCAGGTAACTGGTGTCGTTGCCCGAAACCATTGAATAATATTCGTATCCCCCAAGGTGGATGGTTCCTGTGATTTGTCTTAAGGATGAATATTGCAGTTTCCAGCTGTTTCCTACCTGCAATGGGAAATAATCCGTCCCTAATTCAGGGCTGGCTTTATCTTTTTTACAGGAGGAAATTGCCAGCATTCCGACGAATAAGGCCTGCAATAGAATAAAGTTGATTAGTTTCCTGTTCATTTTTAATTGTGCAGTGAGGATGGTGTAAAACTGCAATTAGTTCTGGAGTATGCTGACGGAATTGTTTACTTTTTCAAGTATCTGGTGAGCTATATCAAGTGCCTGGAATCCATCCAGGATAGTGACTGGTGGAGGTGTATTACAAAGAATTGCTTCAGCGAAACTTGACAATTCGGTTTGTATAGCGTTGATGGCTAGTATTGTGGGGTGTTCGAAATAAAGTTGCCTGGCTGGTTTTCCATTGCCCGGATCAAGGAGAGGAAGCATGGGATCAGGCTCCTTTCCATTCAGGTCACTGATCCTTACAATTTCAGTTTTCTTGTTGAGAAAGTCCACAGATATATAAGCATCCTTTTGAAAAAACCTTGATTTTCGCATGGTTTTTAGAGAAACCCTGCTTGCAGTCAGGTTGGCAACACACCCATTGTCAAACTCAAGCCTGGCGTTTGCGATATCTGCTGAATTGCTGATCACGGCAACACCGCTGGCGCTGATCTTACGGATGTTGGCTTTGACTACATTCAGAATGATGTCAATATCGTGTATCATCAGGTCAAGAATAACCGGAATATCAGTCCCTCTTGGGTTAAATCCTGAAAGCCTGTGTGCCTCAATGAACATAGGCGTTTCAAAGTAGGGCAGCGCTGCTACAAATGCAGGATTAAATCTTTCGACATGGCCTACCTGGACCTTAACATTGGCTTCCCGTGCTATATCCATCAGTTGCTTTGCTTCTGCCGGTGTCGCAACAATTGGTTTCTCAATGAAAACATGCTTGAATTCCTTCAAAGCATGAGCTGCATACTCATAATGTGCAACTGTTGGCGTAACAATATCGACTACATCCACTTCCTGAATAAGTTCTTCAATAGACCCATAAGCGTTGATCCCAAATTCGTTCTTCACTCCTGTGACAATTTCAGGATTGGTATCGAAGAATCCAACAATTTGATAATCAGGTATATTCTTTATACAGTTGATATGTATTTTTCCTAAATGCCCTGCTCCAATTACACCAATTTTCAACATGTCCGGTTTTTTGCAAAAATGTAGAGAAACACTATCGACCAAGTATTATATATCCTGTTTCCGGGAATTTATGGTTATAGGGTTTTGCTGCTTCTGAAAGGTTGTATTTGATTGCATTTATTTTGGCGAATTTTTGAGATTTTTTTTGAAATTAGTTTAACAGGGAATTGAATTAAAAATGTGATTTAATTTTGAAAGTATGATTATGAATTAACTTATGAATATATATATCCTGATAATTACAATTTGCAAATTGATTGATTCTGCGCTGGAAAAATCATATACCGATTTATCAAGTATGTAATTGGCAATTTTATACTTTTGCCGCACCAATCCAAATCAAAATAATCGTATGAAATACACTGCATTTACAAAATTCCACGAAGCACTAGGGGCAAAGATGGTAGAGTTTGCCGGTTTTTATATGCCGATTCAATATTCCGGGATCAACGATGAACATGAAACTGTCAGGACAAAACTTGGCGTTTTCGATGTGTCCCATATGGGCGAGATCTGGGTTAAAGGCCCCAAGGCATTGGAATTTGTTCAGAAGGTCACTTCCAATGATGCTTCTAAGCTTATTGATGGCAAGGTTCAGTATTCCTGCTTTCCCAACGGAAAGGGCGGTATTGTGGATGATTTGCTGGTTTACAGGATTAATGCGGAAACATACCTGCTAGTAGTGAATGCCTCTAATATTGAAAAGGATTGGAATTGGATCAATTCGCAGAATGAAGTTGGTGCGGTTCTTTACAATGCATCAGACGAGATATCACAGCTTGCCGTTCAGGGCCCTCTTGCCCTGAAAGCTATGCAGAAACTTACAGATAACCCGGTGACAGACATGGAGTATTATACCTTCCAAAAACTCACCTTCGCCGGAGTTAAAGATGTTATTTTTTCAACAACCGGCTATACAGGATCTGGGGGATGTGAAATTTACTTTGCCAATGAAGATGCTCCAAAAATCTGGAATGCCGTATTGGAAGCCGGAGCAGAATATGGAATCAAGCCCATTGGCCTTGCTGCCCGGGATACACTACGACTTGAAATGGGATTTTGTCTCTATGGCAACGATATTGACGACACAACTTCTCCTATAGAAGCAGGATTGGGCTGGATCACCAAGTTTACAGATGAAAAGGATTTTATAGATAAGGAAATCCTCCTGAAACAGAAGAAAGAAGGTACAAGCCGGAAATTGGTTGGGTTTGAAATGATAGATAAGGGAATTCCACGTCATGGTTATGAAGTTCTGAATGAGGCTGGAAACAGCATCGGTGTCGTAACCAGCGGCACTATGGGTCCCTTCATTAAAAAACCTGTTGGAATGGCATATGTACCGGCCGCATTTTCTAAAGAGGGATCAGAAATCTGGATCAGCATCCGTGACAAAGCACTAAAAGCAGTTGTGGTAAAATTTCCCTTTTATAAGGGATAGTTGATGGGTTCATAGTTATTGGTTAAAGGTGATTGGTTATTAGTTAATTGTAACTAGTAAGGTGTTAATATGTGATTGATTATTGAAAAATTTGATTACGAAAATTAACGCCAAACGATTAATCAGTAAGCAGAAAGCAAAATGCGGTATGCAGTATTCCGCAAGCAGTATGCAGAGGTCTGAGAGCAGGATAGCGGGAGAGCAAGACTGAGGAAGTGAGGTAGAAGTTGTTTTTTACCTGGATCTTTAGGAGTCAACACCTCCGGCTGATATGGACCGAACGCAGAACGCTAAACGCCTAACCCCGAACTCAGTACAACCAACCAATAACTACTATCTAATCACTAATTCACTACAACGAATCGCCAATAACCAATTCCCAATAACTAATTCAATCCCCCGGAATGCCCCAGGTAGAAGTCTGTTTCTCTCCTTTACTTTATCCGCACAGAAGCCTTCGAAAGGACATTGTTACAGTTGTGATTGATGTGCTGCGAGCGACTACTGCTTTCTGCGCAGCATTTGATGCCGGTGCTGAATCGATTTTGCCTGTTGACTCGCTTGAGGAACTTAAAGTTCTTAAAGCAAAGGGTTACTTAACAGCAGCAGAACGGGATGGTAAAAAAGTGGATTTTGCAGATTTTGGAAATTCCCCGACAAACTTCCTGAAGCTGAATTTGGAACGAAGTCGGCTGGCCTATTCAACCACAAACGGGACCAGGGCTTTGGGGTTAGCAATAGCTGAAGGTGAAGTTGCAGTTGCCTGCTTTGCCAACCTTCAGGCTGTCGCTCTCTGGTTAATTGGAAATCAGAAGGATGTGGTCTTGCTTTGTTCCGGATGGAAGAATACTTTCAGCTTAGAAGATTCTGTTTGTGCGGGTGCCCTGGCACAAATCCTCTGCAGTTCTGGTAAATACTCTCATTTATCAGATGCCTCTGTTACTTCACTTCAGCTTTGGAATGATTCACATTCAAACCTGCAGAAGTATTGCAGCCAGGCTTCCCATTATCAGCGTCTTTTAAACCAGGGCCTTGAGGACGATCTGAACCTTTGCTTTCTTATTGATACTTCCTTTGTTGTTCCTTTCTGGGATGGCGAAAAATTAGTCAAAATTTAAGATTGTACTTTTGTCCTGTAAATTCTCTTAATAATCCCGAAGTGAAACCTGTTGTAATTACTGCTGCCGTTATCATGACGATAATACTGAATTCCTGCAATCAGCCAAAGAAAGAAGATTCATCTTCAAAGCCGGTTGAATTCAAGTTCCTCCTGGAACAGTTTGCTGACCTCAAGATTATGCGCTACCAGGTGCCCGGTTTCGAGTCATTGGATCTTAAGCAAAAAGAATTGATCTATTACCTTAGCCAGGCAGCGATCAGCGGAAGGGATATCATCTTTGATCAAAATGGAAGGTATAACCTTGCAATCAGGCGGACGATGGAGAATATCTATTCTACCTATTCAGGAGATAAGAGCAGCGAAGAATGGAAAAATTTTGTTGTTTATCTCAAGCGCATCTGGTTCAGCAATGGTATCTATCATCATTATGGTTCAGAGAAATTTCTGCCGTCATTCAGCCAGGATTATTTTATGGAACTTGTGAAAAATACTGATCAGTCGAAATTTCCGGTCCGCCCGGGTCAGTCTGTTGATCAGTTGATTGCTGAACTCATCCCTTTTATTTTTGATCCTAATGTGCTGCCTAAAAAAGTGAACCTTGAAACCGGAACTGACCTGGTGAAAACATCTGCAGTGAATTTCTATGATGGACTTAGCGAGGAAGAAGTTGAAGGTTTTTATAAAGGAATGGCTCAGCCTAACCCGCAAGAACCTCTATCCTTCGGAATTAATTCAAAACTGGTGAAGGAAAATGGGAAATTGATGGAGAAAGTATGGAAAATAGGGGGGATGTATTCTTCAGCAATTGAGAAGATCGTTTTCTGGTTAAATAAAGCAACAGAAGTTGCAGAAAATGAGCAACAGAAACAATGGCTGGAAGAACTGATAAGCTATTATCAAACCGGGGATTTGAAAACCTGGGATAAATACAATGTCCTATGGGTAAGTGATCATATCAGCAATGTGGATGTAGTTAATGGATTTATTGAAAATTATGAGGATCCACTGGGAAGAAAAGCTACCTGGGAATCAGTGGTTGATTTCAAGGATATAGAGGCTACAAAGAGGGCTGAAACGATAAGTGCCAATGCCCAGTGGTTTGAAGATCATTCACCGGTTGATCCCGGGTTCAGAAAGAAACAGGTCAAAGGAGTCAGTGCCAAGGTAATTACTGTGGCTCAGCTTGGGGGTGATTGCTATCCATCGACTCCCATAGGTATTAATTTACCGAATGCAGACTGGATCAGAAAAGAGCATGGCTCTAAATCAGTTACCATGGAGAATATTACCTATGCCTACGACCAGGCAGCATTAGGAAATGGAATGCTTGAAGAATTTGCCTTTACAGCTGAAGAGCAGGAGCTGGCTAAAAAATATGGATCCCTGGCAAGCAATGTTCATACCGATCTGCATGAATGCCTTGGACATGGATCGGGGCAATTGTTGCCGGGTACAAGCAGCGAAGCCCTGAAAAATTACCAAAGTACACTCGAAGAAGCCAGGGCAGATCTTTTTGCCTTATATTTTATCATGGACCCTAAAATGGTTCAGCTTGGAGTAATTCCATCGGAAGGATCTGCTAAAGCCGAATACAATGCCTATATCAGGAATGGACTGATAACCCAGTTGTGCAGGATTGAACGCGGGAAGAACATAGAAGAGGCGCATATGAGGAACAGGCAGCTCATCGCCAAATGGTGCTTTGAACATGGTAAAGAGTCTAATGTTATTGAGTTTGTGAAGAAGGAAAATAAGACATTCATCAGGATTAATGATTACAACAAGCTAAGAGAACTGTTCGGTAAATTGCTGGCAGAAATACAACGCATTAAATCAGAGGGTGATTTCCATGCAGGGCAGAAACTTGTTGAGGACTATGGAGTTAGGGTAGACCAGCAACTTCACAAGGAAGTCCTGGAACGCTTTAAAAAATTAAATGTGGCGCCTTATGGAGGATTTATTAACCCGACGTTCACTTTAATTGAAAATGACGGGAAAGTAAAGGAGGTGAAAATTGATTACCCTATTGACTATGCTACTCAAATGATGGAGTATTCAACCAATTATTCCTTCCTTCCTACCTGGAATTAATAAATGAATAATAGCAAGATGAAGTTGGACTGGATATGAAAAGCGGTCATAACAAAAATGCGTATGCAGTTTGGAAAATTGCTGATTTCAGGTGGCTGATCATTGGCAGGTTTTTTATGACGATTGGTATCCAGATGCAATCGGTTATCGTTGGATGGCAAGTGTATGAATTAACGAAGGATCCATTCTCTTTAGGGCTCATTGGATTGGCTGAAGTTGTCCCGTTTCTTGCACTGGCTCTATTTGCAGGCCATGTAGCTGATAAGGTTATCAGGAAGAATATCATTGTTCTAACAACCTGCCTTTATATTCTCTGTGCATTTCTGCTGCTTATACTTAGCTATAAGATGCAGCATATGTATCAATCAATAGGCATACTGCCTTTGTACCTGGTTATAGCTTTCACGGGTATTGTGAGAGCTTTCTTTTATCCGGCTCAATCAGCCTACATGGCCCAGATCGTACCAAAGGAACTTTACCCTAATTCATCAACCTGGAATAGTATAGTATGGCATATTGCCGCTGTAACGGGGCCTGCAATCGGAGGATTGGCCTATGGTTTCTTCGGTATTCACAAGGCCTATATGCTCGTTTTGGCTTTTGCATCGACTAGCATTTTCTTTTTCCTTAACACCAGGTCAATGCCAGTTCCTGCCAGGGATGAGAATGAGGGGATACTGAAGAGCCTTGCAGATGGTATCCGCTTTGTTCTCCACAAACAGGCACTTGTAGGTTCTATGGCATTGGATATGTTCGGGGTGTTGTTTGGCGGAGCAGTAGCCCTCTTACCTGTTTTTGCTGCTGAAGTGCTTAAAGTAGGCCCGCAGGGACTTGGGGTATTGAGGGCAGCTCCAGCTATAGGAGCAGTGTGCATGTCAATGGTATTGGCTTATTTCCCCCCTGTCAGTAAAACAGGCTATAAACTTTTCGCAGGAACAGCCGGATTTGGAATCTGCATGATTGCATTTGCAATTTCAAGGAACTTCTGGCTTTCCTTATCAATACTTATTGTGAGCGGGATGTTCGACAATATCAGCGTAGTAATTCGCAGTACCATTCTCCAGCTTTACACACCCGATGCCATGAGAGGTAGGGTTGCCTCTGTAAACAGCATTTTTATTGGTTCATCGAATGAGCTGGGATCATTCGAATCAGGATTGGCTGCCAGGTTGCTGGGATTGATCCCTTCGGTAATCTTTGGTGGAGGAATGACTCTTCTTGTGGTGACTCTCACCATGCGTTTTGCTCCCGTTTTGAGGAAAATGGAGATCAAGAAGCTAAACTGAAAAGTCTTATTAATTAAGACGTTTCCCGAAGCTGAAACTCAGGTAGCCGGTTACAAAAATGTGGTAAGGATCACGGAAAGCCATAACCGGTACACCTTGAGGATAACCATCAACTACAACTCCAATATCCAGTGCTTTTACCCGGTCGTTAAGTACCCCGAAATCAAAATTAAAACCAAATTTAGCATATAATCCTGGGTAAGGTTTCATCTCCTTAAACCCAGTAAAAACAGGCGCACGACCATAAATGTCATAGGTGTAATCAGGAGTAGTAACAGGATAGTTTTTTGTAGGATCAAATTTCTCAGTCTTAGTCGCAAATATGACCAGGTCAGATTTGTAATAGGATATGTATAAGTAGACCGGTTTGGCAAGACCCAGCGAAAGTCCCCCTGAATAGAAATATCTTACTTCAACCCCACCCCAGTATGGTTTACGGTTAAGCAGGTGCTCAATTCCAACGCCTACCCTGAGAATGTACAGGTTATTCAGCTTTCCGTAATAGTAGTATTTGGGGTTAACGAAGTTCTGGTTATAGGTCTTGGTTTGATTTGGGGATTTCATTTCCAGGAGGTCAAAAGAGACGACTCTCCTGTTGAAATAGTTTTTATTAAGGCCCAGCTTATATCCTACGCCATAGCCCAATGTGTGAATCATCAGGCTGGTGGATCGCTCCTTGCGCATGATAATGCCATTATTTACCGTATCCTGTTCCTCAGAGTCCTGTGCATAGCTTTTGCACGGGAATGAAGTTCCAACTATTATCAGTATTATGGTTAAAAGGAGTAACCGCATGGATCAGAAGAAGAATGTCATGCAAAGATACAAATGAAAGGATAACAAATCTGCCGGAGCTTAACCGGTATAAAAAATGAAAAGGGACCTGGTTACCGGCTCTCTACCCGGTAATGTTTGTATTCTCCATAAGCAGCACATTGCTCGTAAGTGCCGCAGGATTGCAGAAGGATGACGAGTAGGACGATGATTGCGAGAAAGGCAGCTAGTTTCTTCATATTATTTAAATATGGTTCTGGTAATTACCATGGTTAATGTTCACAAAAATATTCACATTTTCCGATATAATAACTACATAACGTTAAATATGTTGTATGATTTTAATTACGTAGCTACAATTATTTAATCAAAGATGCTTTAATTTGTCATACAAGGTAATCAGCTTAATCATATTTTTTTCAACATATCAATGCTGAAAACTATTTTTGTGAGAATTAAAAACGGATCATGGAACAGCTGAATCCACAGATTGAGGCTTCCTGGCTTGAACAACTCAAAGATGAATTCAGGCAGGAGTATTTTTTGCAACTCAAGCAATTTCTGCTGGAAGAAAAGAAACATTACCAAGTTTACCCGGCTGGGTCAAGGATTTTTGCAGCATTTGATGCAACTCCTTTTCAGCAGGTAAAAGTGGTAATATTGGGGCAAGACCCATATCATGGTGCAGGCCAGGCTCATGGACTCTGTTTCTCAGTACCTGAAGGTGTTAAACCACCCCCTTCACTGGTAAATATCTTCCAGGAACTCAACCAGGATTTAGGAATCCCGGTTCCAAAACATGGAAATCTCGAAAAATGGGCCAGGCAGGGCGTACTCCTTCTGAACGCTACATTAACTGTAAGGGCTAACCAGGCAGGTTCGCATCAGCATAAGGGGTGGGAGCTTTTTACGGACCAGGTTATCAAAGCTTTATCCTCACGTCGTGAGGGGCTTGTTTTTATGCTCTGGGGCAATTATGCTCAGGCCAAGACGGAAATAATCGATAGTTCAAGGCATCATATACTAAAGGCTGCACATCCTTCGCCTTTCTCGGTTTACAGGGGATTTTACGGATGCAGGCATTTTTCAGCAGCCAATGAGCGTCTTGTTAATAGCGGAATGGCTCCCATTGATTGGAATCTTTCAACATAATTCGTGATGGCTGAAGCAAGATGGTATGATAAAGGAAGCAACCAAAACGTTCAATGCAGGCTTTGCCCTCACCAATGTGTTCTTACAGATGGTGCATCAGGGATTTGCAGGGTAAGGTCAAACAGAGGTGGAATATTGTATTCCGATATCTATGGAAAGATCTCCGCTATTCATGTTGACCCGATCGAAAAAAAGCCCTTGTACCATTTCTATCCGGGAAGGCCTATTCTTTCCATTGGATCTGTTGGTTGCAATATGCGTTGTAAGTTCTGCCAGAACTGTGAAATTTCCCAGGTTGGTGTCATGCAGTCAGCCTTTCTCCGGGCTCTCAGTACTGAAGAAATAGTTGAAAGGGCCATTGCTGTTCCCGGAAATATTGGCGTTGCCTACACATATAACGAACCTTCCATCTGGATTGAATTCATGGCTGAGATTGCTCTAAAATTGCATCAAATTTTTTTAAAGAATGTAATGGTCACCAATGGATATATCAATCCTGAGCCTCTGAGCGAAATTCTTGAATATATGGATGGTTTCAGCGTTGATCTTAAGGGGTTTAATGAAAATTTCTACCGGAAATTGACATCATCTGGCCTGAAAGCCGTTAAACAGTCATTGGTTCAGATCAGTCGTTCAGATAAACATCTTGAAATAGTAAACCTTGTGATACCCGGCTATAATGATGAACCTCATGTTTTTGAGGAAATGGTGAAATGGATTTCAGGTACCTTAGGAGAAAAAACAGTTCTGCACCTTTCAGCATATTTCCCCAGGTATCAATTTAATGAGCCACCAACACGGCCTGCTACTATTGAATCGCTGAAAGATATTGCGCTGAAACACCTGGTATTTGTTTATTCCGGTAACCTGGGACCGGATCAAAATGATACTTGTTGCCCCTTTTGCAATAACCTACTGGTGCAACGCAACGGATATGTAACCAGAATAAAGGGTGCAGATGATTCAGGCAGATGCCTGGTCTGTGGAAAACTGGTTTTTCAGAATTTTTAACAAGGAGGTTAAAAAATAAATATTGTACTTTTGGCCGGAACGAAAGAGCTTACTCAAATTTTTTGTACTTTTAATTTAAATACCATTGATGAAGAATATCTTACGATACCTGTCGGTGATTGCTTTTGCAGGGTTGGCATTTAGCTTCCCCTCAAATGTATCTGCCCAACAGTTATCTGAAGAACCTGCAGGTGGAATGGATGAAGCTTCTGATATGGCTGCCACTCGTTCACTTCCGGCAACAAAGCTTGCACTTCCTGCCCAGTTGGATGTAGCCCCGGTTAATGAGTTTTATAAAAGCTGGGACACACTATGCGTCCGACGTTATGCTGACCCTTTGAGCAGTATCAATGATTCAATCCGCCTTCCACTTACATTCGGAGGTACTGAACCATTCTATTTCCCTCATGTTGGCCAGTTATTGTCTCCCTTCGGATATCGTGGCCGCAGGGTCCATGCAGGCGTGGATATCAAACTTAATTTGTATGATACAGTCGGCGCAGCCTTCGACGGCGTAGTCCGCATGGCAAGATATTATCATGGCTATGGCAACTGTGTTGTTGTAAGGCATTACAACGGACTTGAAACACTTTACGGGCATCTTGCAAAAATTAGTGTTAAGGTAAACCAGGAAGTTAAAGCCGGTGACCTAATTGGCCTTGGAGGCAGGACAGGAAGAGCTACCTGTACGCACCTTCACTTTGAAACACGCTTTATGGGTCAGGCTTTTAATCCAAAGCAACTTATCGATTTCGACAATCATGCCCTGATCCAGGATACACTTGTTATTACCAACCGTACTTTTGGCCGTTCGAGAGACTATATTCCTTCGGATAATCTATTGCTGGCATCTGCAGGCAACCGTTCCGACTTTTCTGACCGTCATTCAAGGTCGGTCAAGGACTCAAAAAAGTTATCCGAGAAGAATAAGAGAGCTTCAAAATCGTCTAAATACCATACTGTTAAAAACGGTGATACCCTAAGTTCCATTTCCCGCAAGAATGGAACAACGGTTAAGCAGTTATGTAAACTCAATGGTATCAAGCCTAACAAGATACTGAAGCTGGGTTCGAAGCTGAAGATTAAGTAAATTCCGCTACATTGCTGAAGCAGAATACCCTCAGGCTATTAATCTTTCAACCCATCTTTTCGCTGATTCTTCCTATTTTTATAACTTGGAATCTCAAGAAACGAAAGCCATGTTCCGACCGATAATCGCAATTCGGTTTATACCGGTATTACTGGCAACCCTCTTATTCAGCTGTGCATCCAATACTCACCTTGGAACAATGGATTGGAGCAGAAGCTATACTCAGAAAGGTAATCCTCCGGGATTCCGGAGTGCTGTTTATCATATCAATGATAGCATTTCTTCTGCCGTAATCAGCTTCCCTTCTTCTGGTATTACCCTTTTAAAGCAAGTGAAAGGTTCTGTTGCCTCCCGCCGCCTGAGAATCTCAGTTTCGGTCTTTAATTCCATACAGGATAAAAGAATTATGGACAGCACCTCCTGCTTAATTTCGGATACAACGGTTATAGCAGATCATATTCTAAGGCATTCATTCACCCTCAGGGCTTATTCAGGATCTGACTACTTGCTGAAAACTGAAGTAACCGATCTCGGAAATGGTGAAAAGTATCAATTGCTTTACCCATTTCAGAAATCATCAACTGCCAATCCTGCATGGTTTGGATTTGAAAACAATAAAGGAGAGCTAATTACGGATAACCGGGTTTCCGGAAATGAAGAAGTTCGGGTTTTTGCTCAAAACCTGAAAATTGGATCACTTCGTTGTCTGGCTTTTAATATGTCATTTCCCGCGGCCATACCTCCTTTTATTAATAAAGAACGTCCTTTGTTCAAATACCGCTACGACAGCAGTTTCACTGTAAGACTTGAATCAGGGAAATCAAAGAACCTGCAATTCAGGCGGACCGGGTTTTATTTGTTTCAACCGGATACCTCAAAAGTGGATGGCATTACGTTATTTAGGTTTTATGATGGGTTTCCAAAGGTGAATTCGCCGCAACGAATGCTGGAAGCACTACGCTACATTACAACATCCAAGGAATATGAAAAGCTCCTGGCAAACCCATACCCAAAAGAAGCAGTCGATAGTTTCTGGGTTGCAACCGCCGGCGGGCCCGACAGGGCCGTTGAACTCATCCGTAATTACTATAGCAAGGTAGAAGAAGCCAACCGGTATTTTTCTTCATTTTGTGAAGGATGGAAGACAGACCGGGGGATGATTTATATTGCCCTGGGGCCTCCCAATGTTGTGTATCGTTCTGATCAGAACGAAGAATGGGTTTATGGAGAGGCAAATAATTACCATTCTATCCGTTTCCTTTTTGTTAAAGCTATAAATCCTTTCACTCAGAATGACTATGTTCTGCAGCGGCAGTATACATATAAGGATGTCTGGTACAATGCTATACAGCAGTGGAGGCGGTAGGAGGCAAGCCGGAGGCAGGAAGCCGGAAGTGGTGAGCCGGAAGTCGGAAGTCGGAAGCCAGAAGTAGGAAGCTGGAAGCAGGAAGTCGGAAGCTGGAAGCCGGAAGCAGGAGGCAGGAGGTCGGAAGTAGGAGGCAGGAAGTTGGAAGTAGGAGGTGGGAAACTGGGGGTAGGAGGCCGGAGGCTGCATGTTTGGGCTGAGGACAGGTGCCAAATAGCAGGATAGAGGTGGTTATTGGTGACCTCGGAACAGTTTATTAAGAAACAGATATTATAGTAAAGCCTCAAATAGAAGGCGAGTAATTAAAATCAATCGAAAATCCAATGCAGGAATTCAGGCACAGAGCACCACAGAAGAAAAGAGAGAACATGATTTACGGGATACATCCTGTGTTGGAAGCATTGGAAGCAGGCAAGGAGATTGAGAAGATCATGCTTCAACGCGATGGAAAAAGCAATGCTTTTCGTGAGATAATGTCATTGGCAACCCGCCTTGAAGTACCCTTGCAGAAGGTCCCTTCTGAAAAACTGGATAACCTGACCCGTGGAGCCCACCAGGGGGTAGTTGCCTTTGTTTCTTTGGTCGATTACCAGCCAATTGAAAACATCCTTATGGGCATTTATGACAATGGTGAATCACCTTTACTCATTATTCTGGATCGCGTTACTGATGTACGTAACCTGGGAGCCATAGCACGTACTGCTGAATGTGCTGGTGTGCATGCTTTAATCGTTCCCTCGAGAGGTTCTGCTCTTATTAATGCTGATGCAGTCAAAACTTCTGCAGGTGCCCTTAATAACATTGCTGTTCATCGGAGTCCAAACCTGAAAGAAACATTACAGTACCTGAAAGATTCCGGCCTATGCATTGTAGCAGTTACAGAGCATGCAAGCAATATCTATTACCAGTCTGATCTTTCAGGCCCCCTGGTTCTGATACTTGGTTCCGAAGAAGATGGAATATCTCCCGAATATCTTAAATATGCAGACAAGAAAGTACAAATACCCTTGTTTGGATCAACAGGGTCACTCAATGTATCCGTTGCTGCCGGTATTGCTATCTTTGAAACCCTGAGGCAACGAAATTCCTCAAATCTTTAATCGTTTTTACCTGTTTATTCATTGATACATAGTCTCAATTCATGACCAGGCATATGGGGAAGCAAAATCTTCTTGACTTTCAGAATGAACTGAAAAATTCAAATCCTGGCAAATACTGGATTTGGTTGATCCTGCTTGTTGCGGCAGTCCTGAGATTTTACCATTATAGTGCTTTCAGCTTTTCAAACGACGAGCTTAGTGCTATCAACCGTCTGAGATTTAATACCTTTCATGAATTAGTCAGGGGTGGGTTTTATGTTGATGGCCATCCAGGCGGGATACAGGTGTTTCTTTGGTATTGGTCAAGATGGTTTGGGACATCAGAAATGGCCATTCGATTGCCTTTCGTAATATCCGGGATACTGGCGGTCTATTTTTCCTACCTTATTTCAAAGAAGTTGTTCGGGCAGGTAAGCGGGCTTTTTACCGCTGCTGCACTTGCTTTCCTTGAGTTCCCTTTGCTGTACAGCCAGATTGCACGCCCTTATGGTTCAGGCCTGTTTTTTGTACTCCTAATGGTTTATTTCTGGATATCTATTGTATTGGATACCCGCCAGAAAAATCTAGGATGGAAGGATCAATGGTTCAGCCTGCTGGGCTATTCGCTTTCAACTGCAGCATGCCTTTACAACCATTATTTTAGTTTCCTATTAGCAATAATTGTTGGCATTACCGGGATATTTTTCCTGCGGAAATCTGTTCTTGCTGCATATCTTGTATCAGGACTATTTGCCGCCCTGCTTTTCCTGCCACATCTGTACATCACCTTAAATCATCTTACCTACAGGGGTGTCGGACTTTGGTTAGGCAAACCAGGTTGGAACTGGATACCCCGCCATATAAGTTACATTTTTAATGATTCGGTTTTCCTTTTGATAGTGAGCGCAGTTATTTCCTTAGTATTAAGCTGGAAGGGAAAAAGGGCCGGCTCACTGGGCGTAGCTCCCTGGATATTACTAATATGGTTCCTCTTGCCAATGCTCCTGGGGTTTTTCTATTCCATCTATGTGAACCCGGTGTTGCAACATTCTGTGCTTATTTTCTCTTTCCCATTCCTTATCATGCTGCTGTTTCTGGGGGCCGGTGATGAATTCGGAAAGATCCAGCGACTATTGCTGGCAGTCTTCCTGGTATCAGGAATTTGCAGTACTGTAGTATTCGGACATTATTACCAGAAGCAGCACTTCGGCGAATTCAAAGGAATTGCTGAAACTACTCAGGAATTGGAGAAACAGTACAATGCTGACAGTATAACAAAAGTTGTCATCAGCAACAGCCCTTATTACCTGGACTTCTATTTCGGGCGGGATGGCTATGCATCGAAATTCGATATGTATGATATACGGGACGAAAAGGATATGAGCAAATTGTCTGAACTTGTAAAGGGGACAGATAAGCCCTATTTCCTCTATGCATGGACTCGCCCCGCACCTGAGGGTATTGAAGATGTAATTAGATCAAAGTTTCCATTTATACTTAAGAGCATTCATTACGGGAGCCTGTCATGTATTTCCCTCTTCAGCAAGACAAAAGGATCTGAATTTGAGCCACAGCTAGGTTTGCAGAAATTGAATACAGATAGAAATGACTATACCAATGAAGTTAAAAAAACCGGGAAAGGAGATGTTCAGAATTCATCCAGTTTCTCGCCCGGATTCCAGGTTGATTCAAGTATGGAGTTTTTAAAGGGATTCTCGGTTGACATAGATAAGTACTTTGATAATGCAACATTATTATTAGTGGTTGAATCTCAAATAAAGCCTGTACAATTGCCTACGGGTGCACAACTGGTTGTTTCCCTTGAAAATAGTGTAGGGAAGTCTTTACGTTGGGAATCATCACAGGTTGACAGGGTTGCAAAGATTCAACAATGGAACAGGGTAATTCATACAATGTACCTTAGGGGTGAGGAATTGAAGGGCAATACCCTTAAAATCTATATGTGGAACAAGGACCATCATAATTTCAGTATCTCCCAACTGGAATACAGCTTGTTTAAGGTAAATGCACATTCGCCGTATTCCAGTGATGAAAGTAAATGGGAATCGGATTTTGATCCATGATTTGGAACTGGGGGAAGAATTGATGGTAAAACAAAAACATTAACAGATAAGTAATCAAGACTACATCCTGCCTGGGTATGAAAGAATTGAAAAGAAATTGTATTTTTATTTCGAACTGGGGTTCGGGAATCATAGTGTCGGCTGTTTGCCTTCTTATCCTCTCGTCTTGTCATCACAGTGAAACTGAAAACTACCCCTCTGGAAGGCTAATGGTGGAAAAAACCATGAAAGGGAAGAAACTCGATGGTTTACTAACCTCCTGGTATGAAAATGGAAAAATAAAGCAAAAAGCAGATTACAGGAACGATCGCCTGGATGGAAAGTTGATTAACTGGTATGGGAATGGGGAACTGCAACTCGAAGAAGACTACAGGGATGGAGTAAAAAATGGAGTGTCAAAAAGCTGGGACCAGGAGGGAAATCTGATCGAGGAAAAGCATTATAAGAATGATACCCTGGAAGGCTCCTATAAGATGTGGTTTTCATCAGGGATGCTTAAAGTTGAAGGGAATTATCATGTTGGCATGTTCCATGGAAAATGGAATTATTACAGTGAGGAAGGAATAAAGGTTGGGATTGGGGATTTTGTGGGAGGCACTGGAATCCTAAATGGTTTTGACCTACTGGGGAAGAAAATTCATACTGTACATTATTCGAAGAATAAGAAAGAAGGGGAGGAGATTGAGTATAATCCGGATGGAAGCATGAAAGAGACCAGGGTCTTCGAACAGGATAAGATAGTAAGGACTATAAAAGGAAAGTAAGTAGAAATTTAAGCTTATTTGGAACTAATATAACTTTTCAAATTTTTCTAAGTGTTTTACTTAAAATAATAATTTTGCCCTGTTATTTGGTTAGCAGTATTTAAACAATCATCAAGTCATAAATCCTAAAATCCGTTACCATGGAAGTTGAAAAAATCATGACTGAACTGGAGAAAAAACATCCCGGTGAGGTAGAGTATTTACAGGCAATTCGAGAGGTTCTTGAATCGATTGAAGAAGTTTACAATGAGAACCCGCAATTTGAATCGGCTGGTATCCTTGAGCGTTTGGTTGAACCCGACCGTATTTTGACTTTCAAAGTTCCCTGGATGGATGATCATGGTAAAGTACATGTTAACCTCGGATACAGGGTTCAGTTCAACAATGCTATTGGCCCGTATAAAGGCGGATTGCGTTTCCACCCTTCAGTAAATTTGAGTATTCTTAAATTCCTGGGATTTGAACAGATATTTAAGAATAGCCTGACTACCCTTCCTATGGGCGGTGGTAAAGGCGGTTCTGATTTCGATCCAAAAGGAAAATCCAATGTTGAGATCATGAGGTTCTGCCAGTCATTTATGCTGGAATTATGGAAGATAATTGGACCTGAAACAGATGTACCTGCAGGTGACATTGGTGTTGGTGGACGTGAAATCGGGTTCATGTTTGGTATGTACAAGAAACTTGCCCATGAGCATACCGGTGTCCTCACGGGTAAAGGAATTAACTGGGGTGGTAGCCTGGTTCGCCCGGAAGCCACAGGTTTTGGAGCAGTATATTTCGCCCAGGAAATGCTTAAAACAAAAGGAACCGATTTTAAAGGCAAAACCGTTGCCATCTCCGGTTTTGGAAATGTTGCCTGGGGAGCTGCCATAAAGGTAAATCAGCTTGGAGGTAAAGTAGTTACCATCTCAGGACCTGATGGTTATGTTTATGATCCTGATGGTATTTCGGATGAGAAAATAGAATATATGCTGGAACTCCGCGCATCTAACCAGGATATCGTGAAGCCATATACATATGAATTTCCGAATGCACAATTTGTGCAGGGGAAACGCCCATGGGAAGTTAAGTGCGATATTGCCCTGCCCTGTGCAACCCAGAATGAATTAGGGAAAGACGATGCTGTTACATTGATTGCAAACGGTTGCATGTGTGTTGCTGAAGGCGCCAATATGCCATCAACACCGGAGGCTATTGAGAAGTTCCATGAAGCCAAGGTATTGTTTGCTCCCGGTAAAGCTGTAAATGCCGGTGGAGTAGCTACCTCAGGCCTTGAAATGAGCCAGAATTCAATGAAACTGAACTGGAACTCTGAAGAAGTGGATCTGCGACTTCACCAGATCATGCGCAATATTCATGAAGCTTGTGTAAAATATGGCAAAGATGCCGATGGATATGTAAATTATGTGAAGGGTGCTAATGTTGCTGGTTTCCTTAAGGTTGCCAATGCTATGCTCGACCAGGGGGTATTATAACTCATTAGTGTCTCTTTAGTAGAAATATTTATTGGTTTTTGATAAAAAGGCTGCCTCCGAAACAGGAAAGAACTCCTGGTTTTGAGGCAGCCTCTTTTTACTGCATTATTTTATTCCTGAGAAATGAAAGATCCTTGGCTTAATGCTGGTTCTTCAGAAATGCCAATCGCACCTGAAAACCTGTTTAATAATGATAGAAGTGACGGATATTAAATCCGGCTTCAAAGCCATTGGCCTGGGTCTTGATCTTACTTGATTTATCCTTGCTGGTATTCCACCTGTATTCAATAAAGGGGGAAAGTGAAAAATTACGGGCAAAGAACATGTTGTATCCGAGCCCAAAGGTTACATCTGACAAGCTGTATTTGTAGGTAGTTGATGAACCGCCTTGGGATTCATATTTGTCACTCGATGCTCCGACACCAGCTTCCAGAAATCCGAATGTATTGTGCAAAGCGCCTTCTACAGGGATATTAGCAAGAACCTGTGGAGAGAAATTAATATAGTTGTAATGGTACTTGGTGGAATTATCTTTTGCATTGTGGCTGTAATTGTCAAAACTAATTCCGGCTCCTACAGCAATATCGTTCAAGATATAATGGTAATACTGAAGATCGAACATCACTTCAGAATAAGAATATTTAAAGGTGGAACTGGAATTTTCACCATCTGGTTTTGTCTGGTTGTCATTACCTGTGCGAAGCGATATAGAGGTGTTGCCTCCGAAGAAACTGCTTCCACTTGAGTACAACCCATCAGAGAAACCCTTTGCTTCGCTGCAACTGTGTGCATAAGAAGAACACGGCAATGATACTTTGAATGAGGTACCCAGATATGGGCCCATGGATTTGTCGGTATATGTACTATTCTTCGTTTGGTGGAATTCATAGCCGAGGGCAGGAGTGAAGTAAAGACCAGAGCCACTTCCGAGGGCTATAGGTGATCCCAACTCCAGGTAGGTGCTCATATCATTATACTTGTCATCATAAGCTGTATAAGAACCAGAGGTTTGCTTTGATTTTTCCTTGCCAAAGCCAACACTGGCCAGAAAATACAAGTTGAAATTTTTCCCAAAGGTATTTCCATACATAGCCTGCAGGTTAAGCATATTGAAACTGTTTAAAGTAGTTGTAGAATTCCCATCGCTATGGTCGCGGCTTGAGGATAGGCTAAGGCCCACACCAAAATGGTTAACAGGGAAATACAGGCAACTCAAATCCAGTCCATAGCTATTTTCTTTGCCCGACTTAGATCCATCCGTCTTCATATTGTCCTGGTCGAACCAGAAATTGTCGGATGCATTGAACCAGTAACTTCCTTTTGCAAAAGGTGAGACCGGCACAGGTGCTTTAGCAGCCTGGCCATGTACCATTGAAGTTGAGAAATAAAGCAGGAAAATTAAAAGACCTGAAAGCGGGATTTTTTTCATACCAATCAGATTAAAATGGTTAATAGAAATGATTCGTTTACTCAAAGATTAATTACCTGAATAACATACGAATCGAAAAAATGTTTGCATAGAGAATTTGCGGAAATAAATTGTTAGTATACCGAGCAGATAATACGATTAAAGTAAAGATATGAAAAAAACCGGACTTTTCTAACGATCAGGAATACGGAACAGATGCCTGGATCAATGTCTGCAATAGTTTTTCAAAAGGGCCGGGGCATCCGGTGAATTAAGTTGATTTGCTTTATTCCAGTCTTCACATGCTCCTTCCAGATCCTTGAGCTGATAACGACTCATTCCCCTGTTCAGATAAGCATCTGAAAATTGAGGGTCAATAGCTATAGCCTGGTTGAAGTCATCCAATGATCCGTTGAAGTCCTGCAGACGGTATTTCAGGATGCCACGGTTGGTGTATGCTGCAGGATCATCCGGCTTGAGTTGAATGGCCTTGTCAAAATCTTCGAGGGCTGCTTGTGGCTCTTGCATTTGTTCCAGGAGAAGCCCGCGTTGAAAATATGCTTCCACATAATCTGCCTTCAGTTTGATTGCCTGGCTGATATCCTCGTAAGCTCCCTGGATATCTCCTGATTCTGATCTGGCTGAAGCTCGTTCCTTGTAAATTGTATAATTTGATGGATCATAATACAGGACTGTATCATATTCATGGATAGCTTCTTCTAACTGACCCATATGCAGCCTGAGATTTGCTAGGTTGATATGGGGGCCGGTCCAGCCAGGCTTCAGGCGCGTGGCCATTGTATAATCCTGGACAGCAGCTGCTGTGTCTTTCAGGGATTCTTTGCAAAATCCCCTGTTGTTATAAGATTCAGCATAATCAGGTAGCAGGTAGATGGACCGGTCATAATCTTCAATTGCTCCTGCATAATCCTTGTTGATATCCATCCTTGTTGCAGCGCGGTTGAACAAGGCAATGGCCGAGGCCGGATTGTTTTCAATGGCCCGGTTGTAATATGACATGGGCGTTTTATAATTCCCTGAATAGAGAAAAGTATAGATACCAAAGATCGGGATCAGCACCAGGAGCATACTGTGAAAGATCCTGTTATCCTTTAATTTTGGAGAAGCATTGATCAGCAGAAAAACGATCAGGAGAATTCCAACAAGCGGAAGATAGGCACGATGTTCCATGTAATCGCAGGATGCCGATCCAAACTTATTAATGTACATGATGGCAGGAGTGATAAAAAGCAGGAACCATGCAAGCCCAAGAAATAATCTGTTTCTACTGGAATTCCGTACAATCATGTAAATAATCGCAGCCATCAGGAGGACACCGGCAACGGTCAGAGGTAATTTGAATGCAGGCATCGGGCCCAGGGCAACAGGAATGAAGAACTTGGCAATAAAATCGGGGATGGTTCTTAGGTGCACAAGTAAGGGGATTGCGCCGAAAAGGCCTTTCTGGACCTGGATTTCAACTACAACATTCCTTAAATACATGAATAATGCAAACAAAACAAGGTAACCGGCTGCAGGAATAAGCAGGCCTTTAAATGAGATGAGTTTCTCTTTTTCTATGATAAAAAGCAGGAAGCATACAAGCGGGATAACGATGGCAGTTTCCTTGGAGAATAATGCTAATCCGAATGAAATAATGTTTATTGCGAGGTATAATACCTTCTTCTGCCTTAGATAAAGGATGAACGTGTTTACTGAAAGGAGGCTGAATAAAGCAAGGAGGAGATCGCCACGGGAAGGGGCCCATGCAACGGTTTGAACAAACAGGGGATGTATGGCAAAAAGGAGGGTTAACAGAAATGCTGTCTTCTTTCGGTTGTCCATCAGTGTTAATAAATGGAATACCAAAATGCAACATAAAAAGTGAATGATCATATTTGACAGATAATATCCCCAACCCGCCTGTCCGCTTAGGTGTGCATCCAGCATGAATGAAAGATTCTGCAAGGGCCTGTAGAAATCACCTCCCTTGTTAAAAAAAGGATTGGAGAGAAAGGCTCTTCCCAGGTTCCTGAAATCAGTTAACAATCCCAGGTTATTAAGGATGATGTTGGTTTCATCCAGTTTCCCGAGGGTAAATCCTAAGGTTCTGCTGTAAGTTATGATGATTGCTATTGCAAGTGTGAGAATAACATAAGGAGTTCTGGGAACTTGATCTATGAAGTCAGAACTTCTCTGTGTTTTTTTAGCTACAAACTGATTCGATGGCTTTTCAACTTTCTTCATTCAGGATTGCATAAGATTAAAGGCAGTATTGGGTTGGCTAAAATTATTCATTTAAATGAAAATGCAGATATTCAAAAATGCATGAATTAAGAATTCCTTAATAATTGCATAATATTCTAACGATACCCTAAGTCTACATTTGTTACTGGTAATTTAATCCAAACATTATTTGGAGAGTACTAATAACCAATTACTTATGATTCTTACTGAAAGCTTGGGGAAATTCAAAAGAAACTGGAATCAGTTTATTCTGACTTTCGTATTTGTGCATTTGTTTTTGATCCTGATTGGAAATCAACCTTTGTTTGCCCAGCAAAATTACAATCTCTTACAATCAGATAGTACTTCTCTTGAAAAAGTAATCGTTGAAAAGTATTATGTATCTGATTCAGATGACTACCGTGATACTACATACAATACTCTTCCCAATGGTGCTGTAACCTACCGGATTTTTATTGATATGAAACCAGGTTACATGCTTCAGGTTGTTTATGGAAATCAAAAGCATGAATTGTTCATTAAAACCTCAACCACCTTTTTTAATAACCTTGTTGATTTTGCAGAAACCGGTTTTAACGTAAATACGAAATACCTTCATATCGGTTCAAATGCCTTGGACTCATGGATTACAATGGGTGCAGCATCGCGTGGGTATACAGGAATTCCTCTGAATGAGGATGATTCTGTTTTCTCATTAATTAATAACCACAAGGCACTGAGTAAGGTTGATGGTTTAACAAAGGGGGTTCTGCCAAAGTTCCAGGTGTTCAATCTTGATCTTAAGCCATTCCGGGATGACACCACTGCAAATGTTTTTTCAACAAACAATGGCGGTTGGGCTGCAATGGGTGGCGTAAGTGGACCGACTCCTGAAAACAGAGTCCTGATTGCACAAATTACAACAACAGGTAAATTATCCTTTCGGTTGAATGTTCAGCTTGGCACTCCAACAGGTGGGACAGTTCAGTTTGTGGCCAGCGATCCTGAAGCGAAAGAAATAGCATTTAAGGGATTGGCATATAATGAAAACTAAAAAGTTTCTCTGAATTAGCCATGGTTAATTAATCATCAACTGAAGATTCTAGTAAAATGACCATGGCGTATTGCATCTGACCCATTTAAACAAAATTAAAACTGATGAAAATAAAATCTACAATAATTATTCTGATAGGAGTTGCTCTTTCCTTGAATGGCGGAACTGGATTTGCCCAAACAGGACTGGAAAAAGTAATAGTTGAAAAATACTATGTATCAAATGCAGCAGATTCCATAACTAGTATAGGAATTCTTCCTGTTGGTTCAGTTACATACAGGGTGTTTCTTGATATGAAGCCGGGATATAAATTCCAGACAGCTTTTGGAAGTCCAACGCATACACTCTTCATCAAAACTACCACCTCCTTTTTTAATAATGAGGACAGGGGAGCCGTCATCCCTTCCTATTCAAAAACTCAAGCCAGGAATAACACTGTGATGCTGGATTCCTGGCTGTCAGCAGGAGCTGGTTGCATAGGAAACTTTGGCATCCTTAAAAATGATGATGATGGTATTGGTACTGTAGTCAATGCAGACAATGTTCTTCAGAATGCAGACACTTCAGCCGGCATACCTTTAATAGAACAGGATGGTTTGATCAGCGGTACACCCGGCAATGTTACCATGATAGGAATTGATGACCAGGTTGCGGTATTCGATGCAGTAAGCCAGCAAGGAAACTCATTTGTAACGACAAATGGTGCATGGTCCTGCCTTAGCGGGGCTGTTGGACCCGATTCTACTAACACTTTGCTGATAGGCCAATTCACTACAAATGGGGTGTTATCATTCGAACTTAACATTCAATTGGGTACGCCTGAGGGTGGAACTGAACAATTTGTTGCAAAGGATGCCTCCGGGCTTGAAAATCAATTTGCCGGACTTACTTATAAAAGCCCTGAAAATACCTCCGGCATTGAACAACATCTTAAGGAAACCGAAGACGTTCTTGTCGCGAGCCCTAACCCTACCTGTGGCCTCAGCTTACTGGACTTATATACCTCCTCACATTACAGGATTGTATCCTATTCAATTTTTGACCTGACGGGTTCTGAAATCTGTTCCGGCACTTTGAATTCCGCTTCCGGCGGCTATTCCAGTCACATTAATACCAGCAATTTACCAACAGGTATATACCTTGTTAAGGTGTCAATGGATGGATATTCAAAAACACTCAGGCTGGTAAAAGACTAATCAAACTATGTTCACTCTCCATGCTTCATTAAGCGTTTAAGTATTATTGATGAAGCAATCGCAATGTGTGTGAACAGGATTCCAGCATATTGACTTGTATATTAAGTTGGCTTCCATGAACTCGGTTAATTTACGCCAACGGAGTTGTAAAAGCGAATCTCATTCTACTCACTCGCTAAGAATAATTACGATCCTGCAAAACAGGAGGGAAACAGTAAGTATTAGTATGCTTTTAGCTAAATCCAATTTGATGATAATGAGGCAAATGCTTCGTGTTATGTTCCTGGTTGCTCTCATTTCCATGGGGGAAATGGAGGTATCCGCCCAATGTGTTGTCAGGGGCAGGATCACTGACAAAAATGGGGAAGTACCCATTGGGGTTGCCATATTCTCTAAGTCAGATGCATCTCTTGGGACAACTACTGATATTGATGGCAATTTTGAATTAAAAGTCAGCAAACCTGACCGGCAAGTTTTGAGAATTAGTTATGTTGGCTATAAGACCATTGAAGATACCATACAATGCAGCGGGGGAGGGGTATTGACCAGGAATTATGTGATAGAGCCGACAACCCAGGATTTGAAGACAGTGGTTGTTACAGCTAATGCCGTTAAAAGCCTTGATGTGCATATGGAAACGGTTAAAAAGCTTTCTTCTAAAACATTTGATTATATCTCAAGTGAAACCATAAAGAAGACTGTAGATGCAAATGTGGCGGCTGCAATTACCCGGGTTACAGGCGTTTCTTCGACCAGTAACGGGTTTATTACAGTACGAGGTATTGGCGACCGTTACCTGAAGACAACTATCAATGGTTGCAGGATTCCTACCCTTGATCCACTTACCAACAATATTAAGCTTGACATTTTTCCTGCAAGTCTTGTCGACAATATCATCATTAATAAAACCGCCAGCCCTGATCTTCCTGGGGATTGGGCAGGTGCTTATGTCTCCATTGAAACCAAAGAATTTCCTGAAGCACTTTCAGTGTACATGGAAACATCCCTGGGGTACAATAGCAAGGCTACATTCAAGGAAGTCCTGTCATCCGAGCGTAGTTCAACTGACTGGCTTGGATTCGATAATTCATTCCGTGATCGCAGCCATTCGGATTATATTCAATTCAATAATAACCCTTCTACTTATGATGAATTTGTAGCTCTAGGTTTGGGCGATTACTACAGGAACCTTGGAGTTACCAAAAATACTCCCTGGACTGATACATATTTCAAATTAGGATTGATTGAGTTGGGTCTGCTAGGAAAAGCCCAGTTTGATGACCAGGCAGCGTTTGATGATGCCAAGACTGCTTACAATTCTCTCTATTACAGGGAACATGCCTATGATCTTCTGAATGCTGATGCCGTTAATTCAGAGAAAACTTTTCCAAATACATGGAGAAATACAGTCAGAAAAGCACCAATGAACTTCAGTCAGAGTTTCAGCATAGGTAACCAGGTAAAGTTTCTGAAAAAAACATTGGGTTACATGATTGGTTTCAGGTATTCGAGTGCTACACAATTTGATCCGGATTCATACGGGAACCGCTTTGGTGTTCAAAGCAAGATCATAGATGGAAAGGCTGCTGATTTTGATAAGATATTTCAGCAAGCCAGTAAGGAAATCCACGGATGGAGTGCCTTATTTGGTGTTTCATACAAACTTGACCAAAACAATACAGTATCATTGCTTTTCATGCCCAATATTACCGGCATTAATAATGTCAGGGACATGGAAACCATTCCAACTATCGGCTCGGATTCGGATCCTTATTCGCATAGGATTTACCAGTTTTATGAATCGAGGAAGCAGATGATAACCCAGTTCAAGACAGACCATTATCTTCCCCGATCGAGAGTTCGAATAGAATTTAATTCCTCTTACACTAAAGGTAAAAGCAACTTACCGGATCTAAGAGTTACTCCCTATATAAATCCCGATTCTTCTGTACAAAATGCTCCGGAATACATTATAGGCACCGGTATTAATACGGGCAGATATTTCAGGTATCTGGATGAAAATATATTTGATTCTCAATTATCAGGTGAATTGCCTCTTGGAAATGATCCTGCTCTTGTCAGAAAGATAAAGATTGGTGCTTCCTATCAGTACAATTTCAGGCAACAGGATAATTATTTTTACCAATTGTTGGAAGGCAATGGAAGCGAAATTATTCGTGCTTCAAACCCACTTGCTGATGCATTCGGCCTTGACCGCTTCAACATCATCACTATCCCTAATCACAGCTATTCCGGAAATCATGGTGATTCCCTGCGGAGTGTCCAGCAGTATTACCAGCGATTTGTATACCCAAATAACCGAATATTCGGAAACAGCCACACCCTGGCTGGTTTTGTTATGCTCGATTATTCTATTGTTCCCAGGATCAGGATATCTGGAGGACTAAGAGTTGAACAGGCAAGCATGTTTACAGACTGTAATTTGTTTGACGACCTGCATTTGGCTTCGGATGACAATCGAAGAAGATTTATTGCCCCATCGCCTATTCTGAATATCATGATCCGTCCGGGTAAACTTGATGAAGTCAGTTACCTGCCAAGCATTAGTTTCATCATTAAGTTAAAGGATCAGGAAGACTCTCCCATCAATTTCAGGTTGAACTACAGCTCGACTGTTGCCCGTCCAAGTCTCCGGGAATTATCTGATAACGCATATTTTGACTATGAAATAAATAAAGTCATTTATGGAAATTCCTTGCTTAAAATGGTGCATATCAATAATTATGACCTGCGCCTGGAATCTTATTTCAAATCAGGCGACAATGTTTCACTGAGCCTGTTCTACAAAGAATTCAGGAACCATATCGAAGTAGCTGATTTTGGACAATACCTGGTTTGGATCAATAATCCGAATATTAGTTGGGCAAAGGGAGTAGAAATTGAAGGAAAGAAAAGTATAGGAACATGGCTGGAATTCAGGGCTAATCTTACTCTTGTCGATTCCAGGTCTGCATTCAATACTTCGTATACAAAACCTGAGGGTTACCTTGTACAGGGAAGGGATGTTAGCCGCACAATGCTTGACCAGGCACCATATGTAATCAATGCGATGATAACGTATTTTGCCAGGAAGGCGGGGGTCACGGCATCTATAAGTTATAATCTACAGGGCCCCAGGGTCATAACTACAGGTTCCTATAAGGATATACCCGATGTATATGAGATGCCAAGAAACCTGGTTGACCTAAAGATACTTAAAAATTTCGGGAAACATTACAGCTTAAGCCTGAAGGTGATGGACCTTCTGAATACCTCCATTACCAGGGCTTATAAGATAGGTAACAATTATGATTTTGTGTACGACAACTACAAATATGGGACTAGCTATATCCTGGCGTTTTCATACAAACTTTAGGATAAACATCGATTGAACCCTTGACATTATCAAACCAGTGCATTAAACCCAATAAAATAATAGATATGAAAACCAAAATCTTTCTGCTTATCTCAGTCGTAGTGATCGCACTTAATGTGCAGGCACAAAATGCGATCAAAAATGTGATCGTAGAAACATACTATGTTTCTGATAGCAGGGATGCAACAGATTCTATTGGGGGTTACCTTGAACCGGGTTCCAAAACATACAGGATATATGTTCAATTGAAACCCGGATGTAAACTTCTAAGTCTCTATGGGGATAAAGATAATACTTTGAAGATCAACAGTACAACGAATTTCTTCAATAATCTTGAATATGGTGAGACTTTCGGCAAGGATATCCGGTTCAACGATTTAAAAAAGAATACGGTAGCTCTTGATTCGTGGCTCACCTTAGGCCAGGTAACAAGGAGAGCGGTCAATACCTATTTTGGCGTTCCAAAAACGGAAGACCAGGATGGATCGTTGATTGGAGGTATAAATAATGATGGTGGAAGTTCATCACTAAGTGGAGGATTACTAAACAATAATGATGTTCAAGCCGGTATGCCTTTAACTTCAACTGATGGGATGGAAATAGGCACTGAAATTCCTTCCTCCTGGGTAACCAATGGAATTATTGATGATATTACCGGAGTCGATTCAACAATTTTCGGTTCAGTTAAAGCCGGTTCTCAATTTATCAGCAACAACATCTCATTGACAAGTTCCGGTGTCGAAGGCGTCAATCCGGATAAAAACTATATTCTGCTTGCACAACTTACTACAAAGGGAGAATTGTCATTTGAATTGAATCTCCAGGTTTCAGATCCTTCAGTAGAAAATGGTTTCCGAAGTTATTACGTCGCAGAAGGTGTCGATAGTATTTATTCTTCCGAACAAAAAATAGTGACGGTATCTTCTCTGTTGAAGTATCCCTCAGCATGTGGATGCCTGGATCCCAATTATATTGAATATGACAATAAATACTTCTGCAGTGCAGACAATGCATGCAAAACAAGAATTGTCATGGGGTGCATGGATCCCAAAGCATGTAATTATGATCCCAATGCAAATTATAATGTACAAGGAATCTGTTGTTACCCTGGTTCATGCAATGACAGGGATATCAGCTATGCTTGTCCCTTCAATGATGAACCCATCCTGCACCTGGATGTTTACCCGAATCCTGCAAATAGCCGGATTACTATCCAGGCAAATAAGGTTAATAATAAGGAAACTAAATACGTGGTTTATAATTATTACGGGAATGTTATGCTCGAAAAACAACTTGGCCTGGTGAACGGTGAAATAATTGATAACCTGGATGTTTCAAGCTTTAATCCGGGATTATACCTGGTTAGGTTATTTTCAGGGGAATCATCTGATAGCCAGATGTTCATCCGAAAATAAGATTAATTTTAAAGAGAGTTCATATTGTTTGTCTTGTTGCATTCATTTCATGAAACACATTAAGCTAGCACTTTTTTTTATTACATTTTCTTCCCTGCTTCTTATGATTTGCCTGAGTTGCAGGAAGGAAGAAGGTTTACCAACTCATGAAACCGGTACAGTAACAGATCGGGACGGAAATATTTATAAAACCGTCAAAATAGGTGATCAGTGGTGGATGGCTGAAAACCTGAAAGTAAAAACATACCAGAATGGTGATTCCATCTCATTTTGTGCTGCTGATGGAGCCGATACATCCTGGAGTTCTTTGAAAACAGGTGCTTACTCTGTCCTCAATACAACCTTTGGTTATCTATATAATTTTTATGCAGTGGCTGATTCAAGGAGAATTGCTCCAGCTGGCTGGCATATTCCTTCGGATGAGGAATGGAAAGTATTGGAGAGTTATCTGGGAATGTCATCCAGTGATCTGGACGTAATGAACTGGAGAGGAACTGACCAGGGAAACCAGTTGAAAATAGCTGGCGGGAATACTACCTACTGGATCAATTCATCCGATCAGTATAGCATTTTTGGAACCAATTCAAGCGGGTTTACTGCCATTGGAGGAGCCTGCAGGGTTTTTAACGGCAGTTGGGGCGACCTGGCACACACCGCCTTTTGGTGGACATCAACCCCGCAAGGCGAAACTGCCTGCTACCGTGGACTGGATTATAACAAAGCTGATGTTTTCAGATATTATGGTTCTAAGAATTATGGATTCAGCCTTCGTTGCTTAAAAGATTAACTATCTATTTTTTCTATTCTTTTTATAACTGCCTGAAATCAATTCTTCCTTGAAGTGATTTCAGGCAGTTGTTTTATACTCAAAAAATGCATGAATTTGAGGAACCCCTCCCTGTTAAGGAAATGATTTAATATCCTTAACATAGATTCAATAAACTGGTAATAAACACGAAGCATTCTCTTAACATTCGCCATCTACATTTGCAGCTAGCGTTAAAAATTAAGATATAAACAAATCCAAAAACCCTATGAAAAAGATTACACTTTCCAGGATTGCTGCTTTCCTCGGTATTGCAGCAATGTCAATCACAACAGTTTCCGCCCAGTTGAACCTGGGATCAGAATGTGGATGTCCCCCTGTTGGTTCAAGGCCAACTAAACTCATGAGTTCACTTGGTGTAAATGCAAACGGTGAGCTTCTGGCGAGCCATACCCTCACCTGTGATACCGTTTACACAGTTGATCAAAAAATTTATGTTCCGTCTGGAATTACACTTACAGTGAAACCAGGTGTTGTTGTTAAAGGTGCCAGTGCTTCTGTACCAGCTAATGCAACTGCTGTCATTGTTGAAAGAGGAGGAAAACTCATAGCCGATGGTACTCAGTCTTGTCCAATTGTTTTCACTTCAGTTGCTGACCCAATGGATGGTACTTATTCACTCACGAATGTTGGCGATTGGGGTGGAATTGTACTACTAGGTATAGCTACCAATAACCTGATCACTACTAATGTCTATTCTGGTGGATACAACGGTGTTGGTTTTATTGAGGGATTCAGTGCAGCAAATAGCCGTGACCTTTACGGAGCAGGTGATCCCTTATTCCCTACCAATGATGACAATGATAATTCAGGAACACTTCGTTATGTTTCCATTCGTCATGCAGGTGCCATTCTTGCAATTGGGAATGAATTAAACGGACTTTCACTAGGTTCAGTTGGTCGTGGTACTACAATTGAACACCTTGAAACTATTGCAGCTGCCGATGATAATATTGAATTTTTCGGAGGTACTGTTAATGTTAAATATTGTTCAGTTCTTTTCGGTGATGACGATATGTTTGACTGGGATTTGGGTTGGAAAGGCAAAGGACAGTTCCTTTTTGGGATGGCGGGTGACAGCCTTACAGGTCTGCACACGACTGATAACGGATTTGAAGCTGATGCTGATGATGATAAGAAAGCTCCTGCATTAAGGTCACATCCTGTAATTTACAATTCAACCTTAATTAGTAATGGTCACATTAAACCTGCTGCTGATAATACTGGTCCAGCTGCAATTCAGGCCAAAGAATTGACCGAAGGCGAAATTTACAACTCAATTTTTGCCAATTTCAGATCAGGATTACATGTTGCCGGAGCAAGGTCAAATGCTACCAACAAAGGTGATGCTTATGATAACTGGACTGATACCCATAATAGTTATAATAGTGCTGGCGGAAACGCAATCTATCATTCCCTGTTGGTTAAAAACAATACTTTTATTGATTTTCCTACAGTAGCACCTAATCTTCAGCGATTTGTACTGACAAAAGGTGTTATGGTTGTTGGTAAGAATCCTCCTACAAGCTGGGTCATAACTGATGGGTCATCTGATGATCTTACCCAGTTTACAAACGACGGAAACTCTGTAGTTTCTTCTGTTCCAGGTATTGATTACAACTGGTCATGGAATGCCGGTCATACTTCTTATTTAGGAAATCCGTTCCATATGACACCTACCTCGAATATTACTTCTTCAATAACTCCGCCAGCAGATGGATTCTTTTCAGTAGTCAATTATCGTGGTGCGTTTGATGCTTCAAAAGGAAGCTGGTTGTCAGACTGGGCCCTGGAACAGATACCTACTTCACAGTCTTCAAACCCAACGGATTTGAATAATGATGGAGTTACTGACATCAATGACTTCAATATTTTCGTTGGTAAATTCGGTCAGCCAAACATATAGCAGGTTGAGTAACTCTAAAAAATAATCTTATGAAAAAGATATTTCTAGTGCTATTCCTTTCTGCTGTTGGCATGTTATTGCATGCGCAGAACGGATTAGAACAAATATACGTTGAGCGTTACTATGTTTCGGATGCGATTGATGCTGCCAATAGTAACCCTACTCTTCCGCTTGGCTCGGTAACCTACAGAATCTATGCTGATTTGTTACCAGGCTATAAAGTTCAGTCTATCTATGGAAGCCCACAGCATCCATTGACAATGAATACCACCACTACTTTCTTTAACCAGGCTGATAACGGTAGCTCAACACCAGCTTTCACTGCTACAGCTGCTAAAGAAAATACTACCATGCTGGATTCCTGGTTATCTACCGGAGCTGCGTGTACAGGGTATCTTGGAATTCCAAAGACAGATGATAATGGTGTTGGTACCTTTGTTAATTCAGGCTCACCCCAGCTGTTACAGAATAATTCAGTATTCGCTGGCATTCCACTTACTTCACAGGATGGAATGATCGCAGGTTCAGTTCCGACAACTACTTTCCTAGGGCTTGGTAGTGCTGTTAATGTTTTTGGTGATGGTACAACCATTGGCAACTCATTTTATATCACAAATGGAGCATGGGCATGCCTCAATGGTGCATCAGGTCCGGTCCCTGCAACCAACAAGGTGCTGATCGCCCAGATTACCACAGATGGAACTTTCCATTTTGAGTTGAATATTCAGATCGGGACTCCCTCATTAGGTACTCAAAAATATGTATCCAGTGGGCCTACAGGTGATGAGATAACGATCCCAAGTCTCACTCAAACTCTTCATGCTGTTCCGGCTCCTCCTGCTGTTTCAGTTACCTCACCTGTTGCAGCTTCAACTTTTGGAATTGGTTCAGCAATAACTTTTACAGCTGATGCTAGTGATATTGAAGGTACAGTTGCCCAGGTTCAATTCTTTGTTGACGGCAATCCAGTTGGAGTGTTAACAGGAAGTCCTTACACTCTTACTTATTCAGGTTCAACCCAGGGTTCACATGTTGTGACTGCCACTGCAACTGACAATTATGGACAGACCGCGAACTCTGCACCTGTTAGCTATAATGTTACCAGCAACAAGATTTTGAACCTTACACTTTTCATGGAAAGTTTGTACTCAGGTCCGGGTGTTATGCGTAAAGCCCAGGGAAGCAGCGGCGACCAATTCCCCGCTAACACTGCTGACAGGTTAACAGTTGAATTTCATGATGCTGCTGTACCTGCTACAGTTGTATATGCATTCAGTAATGTTGACCTGCTGACAAATGGAATGGTTTCCGTTAGCACAGTACCCAGCACACTTTCCGGTTCATATTACATCGTGATAAAACACAGGAATAGTATTGAAACATGGAGTGCAGCGCCGGTATCTTTTTCCGGAACCGGATCAGTTAGCTATGATTTCAGTTCCTCTGCAGCTCAGGCTTTTGGTAGCAATCTGAAATCTATAGGTGCTTATTATGCCGTTTATGGTGGTGATTCAAACCAGGACGGTATAGTGGACGGATCTGATATGGCAGCCATTGACAACGCCAGCACTTCTCTATTGGCAGGTTATAATAGTGAAGACATCAATGGAGATGGAATTGTCGATGGATCTGATATGGCCCTGATTGATAATAACTCAACAAGCTTGGTCCAGGCAATTAGACCCTGATCCTTCTACTAGGTATTCTAAATTAATCAAGAATTTCCTGTTAACCTTTAGCAGGAAATTCTTGATTATATGATTAATAGAGTGTGAATCCCAACCTGACAGAATTGAGGTACATGGTCATACGAAAATGGTTCGAAAATGAATGATGATGTTTAACTAAATGGGTTCTGCCTAATTGTCTGTGCCTGCTTGGAAAAGATCATTCTGACCTTGAATAAAATCATAATAAGTAACGTAAAATATTTACCTATGAGAAAATTTGCACTGGTTGCATCCTTTAGTTTGATGAGCGTTGTTTTGTGGGCTCAGAATGGACTTGAAAGAATACTTGTCGAGAGATACTACATAACGGATTCTATTGATTCCGTGTATAGTCATCCTCCTTTACCTGTTGGTTCTGTAACCTACAGGATTTATGCCGATATGTTACCTGGGTATAAGGTTCAGTCAATCTATGGCAGCCCTCAGCATCCTCTGACAATGAATACCACCACTTACTTCTTCAACCAAAGTGATTACGGTTCAACCATACCTACGATTAGTGCAAACAATACCAAGAAAAACACTGTTATGATTGATTCCTGGCTGACAACAGGGGGAGCTTGCAATGGTTATTGCGGAGTTCCTAAAGCCGAAGATAATGGTGTAGGAACTTTCGTCAATAACAATAATCCCCAGCTGTTGCAGAATAATGCTGCTCAGATGGGGATCCCGCTCACAGTACAGGATGGGATGCTGCTTTCCACAGTGCCTGGTACCATCACTCTCGGCCTCGATGGCATCATAGATGTTTTTGGGGATGGTTCAGCAAACGGGAACACATTTTATATCACGAACGGAGCATGGTCATGTCTTACCGGTGCAACTGGCCCGATTCCCGCAAGCAATAAGGTACTGATCGCACAGATCACAACCAACGGTGTTTTTCATTTTGAGTTAAATATTCAGATCGGAACTCCTTCTCTCGGGACCGAGAATTATGTTTCATCTAATCCAGTAACAGGAGAACTCACCATTCCAAGCTTAACACAAACGTTATACCCTGTTCCTTATCTCCCGGAAATTGCAATTACTTCTCCTGATAATAATGCTTCATTTTTGTTAGGAACCCAGGTGCCAGTGGAGGCACAGGCTTCTGATTTCGATGGCACAGTAAGTAAAGTTGAATTCTTTGCGGATGGTGTATCAATTGGTGTTGATACCCTGGCTCCTTATACAGCAATCTACTCAGCTCAATCTTTGGGTTCACATATTCTTATAGCTCAAGCCACAGATAATGACAGTCAGGTCACTATATCAGGTCCGGTTCACATCTCAGTAATTCCTCCTTCAAGCAATGTTACATTCCTGGTTGATATGTCGCGGGAATCGATTTCCCTCAATGGAATCCACATTGCAGGCAGTTTCAATAACTGGAACCCTTCTGCTAATGCGATGACTGTTGGAGCAAACAACATATATTCGGTGACAGTGCCGTTGACTCGGGGGCAAGAATACACTTACCGTTTTGTAAATGGCAATTCAAACCCGGGTCTTGAATTTGTACCTGCTGAATGTGGAATCCCTTCTGGTACGGGTGTTTACAACCGCCATATCATAGTTCCTGTAAACGATACTACAACTGACACTGTTTGCTTTTCTATGTGCAGCCGTTGCCCGGTTGACATACCGGTTACTTTCAGGGTGGATATGTCAAACCACACGGTATCTCCAAATGGAGTTCACCTGGCAGGTAGTTTCAATAACTGGAATACCAGTTCCACACCCATGATCCCGGGAGCTAATAATATATACTCGGCAACGGTTATGCTAACTCCGGGAACTTTCCACTTATATCGGTTTGTTAACGGGAATACTATTTCAGGCTACGAAACAGTCCCTTCACAATGCGGAAGCCCTTCAGGCAACGGAGGATATGATAGGTATCTTCTTATTCCTGCAGAAGATACAACCCTCACTGCCGTTTGTTTCGGTAGCTGTGTCCAATGCGGGAGTACAGCTCAATATGTTAATGTCACTTTCAAAGTGGATATGCACCATGAATCTGTTTCTGCTAATGGAGTCCATATTGCTGGTTCATTCCAGGGGTGGCAACCGGGCATCACATCTATGCTCTCAACAGGTGATACTGTATACTATTATACCCAGTCATTCCAGTCAGGGACTTCGCTTCAGTATAAGTTCGTCAACGGAAACAGTTCCAATGACTACGAGATAGTACCGGAAGCCTGTTCGGTCAGTGGTGCCAGAACGATCACAGTACCAGCTATAGATACAACCCTTTCACCTATCTGCTTTGCATCCTGCGATCTTTGTTCAGGCCTTTCCTTTGTGAATGTGACATTCCAGGTTGATATGTCACTGGAATCAGTTTCACCCAATGGGGTTCATCTGGCAGGTTCATTCCAGGGGTGGAATCCTTCTACATTACTTATGACATCGAATGATAGTTCATATTTCATCACCTTGCAATTACTATCTGGAGTTACACATGAATACAGGTTTGTGAATGGGAACGCCTGGAATGATGCTGAAATCGTTCCAGCTGAATGTTCCCGGGACGGGAATCGCTTTTTCCAAACATCTTCTGATACCATTATTCCATTAGTATGTTTCATGAAATGTGGCCGGTGTGACGTGGGAATTTCAGATAATCCTGCCGGAATTATTTACTCTGCTTCTCCCAATCCTTTTTCTTATGCTGCAATATTGCATTATCTGCTCCCAGTTGAAGGTACTCTCAATGTACAGGTATTTAATACTTTGGGGCAATTAGAGTACGAAACGGGGTTTCAGAAGGCTATCAGAGGCCAAAATGAAATTCATATTCCTGGATTCAGACTTAGCCATGGAGTATGTTTTTGCAAAATTAGCTTCCAAACAAGCAAAGAAACATACTTTCAAACTATTAAACTTTTACATCTTTAAAAGATAATTGTGTAAGGGATTTCTATATTATTTCATTTGAAGAGGCAGTCTCACGACAGAGACAGCCTCTTTTTTTTGATTGCCCCGTCCTAAAATAGGTCGACAGATTAAACATACAAAGATAAGACAGCAGGCTCCGGCTTGCTGTTTTTATTATGTACATATTCAGGTGTATGAATATTCAAATTGAGATGAGGTCTGATATTATTGTAAATAAAGACCGACTGCTTCACAATTTCTCTAGCATGAACTAGGTTCTCATAAGTTTCAGGGAAGAATTCATTTTTACAGATGCCAATGACTCTTTCAGCCAAAGGATTTTGATAAGGGTCATATTCATCTGTCATAAGACATTTCATCAACTTTTCTTTTAGCACTAATTGATAATCTTCAGAATAGTATTGGAGCCCTAAGTCAGAATGGTGAAGAGTTGGCGTATTGTATGTTTTCTGTTTAATAGCTATTCTCAAAGCCATGATAAGCCTTTCAGTTTGAAGATTGGGGCTTACATGGTAACCCATGATCATTCTTGAGAATGAGTCAGTAACCAAACTTAAATAGCTAAACTCTGATTTGTTGCGTAAATAAGTAATATTGCTCACCCAAGCTTGTTCGGGATAGGTTACCACCATATCCTTAAAGTAGTTAGGATGTTTATGTAACCAATGCTTAGAATTTGTTGTTTTAGCAAAACTCTTCAAAAGCTCAAGCAGCATGTGTTCGGTTCTTAACGTATCAAATAAGGCATCTCTTCCTATTTTGATTCCCCAAGAGTCAATAGTGTCAGATAACAGATAATAGAGCTTTCTGGTCCCTATACGAGGCTGCAATATCCGATCTTTGATATCCATAGATTTAATAATTCCTAATTCAGCAGACCTTGTCTTTCTGCTTTGTATCCGTTTATAATATGCCTGGCGGCTTATACCAAGCAGCAAACACAAGTGCGCTACCGGGATTTCTTTTTGTTTGTGTAGAACTTCAGCTGCTTGGCTAAGAAATTTTCTTATCTGAGTACCATGTTGGTTATCAGATAGATCAATTGGTATTGAATATAATTCAACCTTGAGTTTTTCCTGTTCCAAGGCGACCTCTAGTTCTTAGATTCTCTGTTCCGGGGTGAGTGGCTTTTTGCTCATGGCATTTTCGCTGGAAGTTTTCCAATCTAAAGTTGAATATCTTCTTAGCCAATTCAAAATTGTGCTACATCCTTGAATTCCATGCTTAAACTTGGCCTGGTTCTTATTCAAATCGCCTTTCTCAATTTCTGAAACTATTTGCAATTTAAAGGCTAGGCTGTAAACTTCTTGGGTTCGCCATTTAAACCCTTGTTTCTGATATTTGCTCATAATAGGTCAACTTAGTGTCAACCTATTTTATGACGGGGCAGAATAATAAAAGAAGCTGCCCTTTTGAGACAGCCTCTTTTATTAATAGATTTCATTTGAAATCTTAAAAACATGTAATGTTATTCACTCACCTTTTTCTTGCTATTGTATTTATTTATTGCATAAGCAATACCGAAAGCAACAAGAATGCCAGCGCCGCCACCGATAGGTGCAGTAGCAGGACCACTTAGCGGATTATTTCCGGTTGTGGAGTAATTTCCCTGGTCGTTTGGATCAGGAGGAAGTGCAGGTTGTGCCTTAAGTGAACCTGAAAGACTAACGGCAACTACAATTACAGTCAAAAATGCTATTATTTTTTTCATATTTTGGGTTTTTATGAGTTTGTAGATCCCGGCTATGACTGGACTAACCAATCATAACCGGGGAATACTTAA
>JACAAZ010000012.1:0-134719 GCA_013376995.1 Bacteroidota bacterium
ATTATTCTCGGGCGCCTGCCGCGGGCCCCTTTACACAGTTAATTAAACACTACCTCCCCCTGTCCCCAACAGCTGGTTCATGAAAATAAAAAAATTGCCTAAAGCAAGAATGCTCTTACCTTTGCGTTATATATGAGCCTTTGTGGCTTTTTTTTGACATTTTCCGAATGCCATATTATAAGACCCGCCTTTCCTGTTTCAAACTTTTGATTGTCCTGCTGGCTTTCGGGTCACCAGTCTGTAACCTCCAGGCTCAATCGCAGCATAAGTTCCGGGGATCTAACCTGCTTCTGGAAGGAAGGGTCAATTATGGCTTCCTGATAAATCATCACCTGGAAATGCAGATTTTCAACAGTCATTTCCCGGCATTTGAAATTAACCTGGGCAAGGAAACCTTCGGGGAATACCGATGGCAAAGGATGTACAGCTATCCATTTATCGGGATAAGTTACTGGTATTCACACCTGGGAAATTCACCCCTGCTGGGAAGTGCTCATGCTGTTTTTCCCTATGTAAATTATCCACTTTTCAGAAATCAGAAACATGAATTCAATTTCAGGCTGGGCCTTGGCCTGGCTTACCTGACAAAATGCTTCGACCGGGTCAACAACTATAAATATCTTGCCATTGGTTCGCATGTAAACGCTGCAGCAAACCTCATGTTCGAATACCGATGGAGATTGAATTCCAGGTTCAACATTGCTACAGGCCTGTCCCTGATGCACTTCTCAAACGGTTCAACAAAAACGCCCAACTATGGCATCAACACACCTTCTGTCAACCTGGCGTTCTCCTATCGACTGAGTAAGGAGAATCCTTATCTTACAAGGAAAATGCTGCCTGAACTCTATGAATTCGAATTTGACGGCAAACGCAGTATTACTCTTGACCTCGGCACCACCATCGCATATAAGGATATGGGCAGCGAATTCGGCAAAACCTTCATGATATACAACCTGTTTGGAAATGTAATGAAGCCGGTGACTTTCAAAAGTTCTTTCGGTCTGGGAATGGATTTTACGCTTGATAAATCGGATATCTTTATTGCTTCAGAAAAGAGCATTCTGTTCGAACATGAGATTCAGAAAATGAGGATCGGAGTCAGTGGGGCATATAAACTGTCAATGGCCAAACTATCCTATATGTTTAACCTGGGGTTCTATGTTAGTGGTAAGGTAAGGCCCAGCAAATCCTACTTTAAACTCGGAATTCAATATGACATTACGCCGCGTATCTTCACCACATTATGTTTACGAACCCATTTTGCACAGGCGGATTTTGTAGGGATTGGTATTGGCTATAAAATTCCTTTAATCTATTACACTCAAAAGAAATGATAAGAACATCAGCAATAAAATGGAAGATCTACCTTACCCGCCGGCTAATGTTTATGGCCCGAGTGTTAATGGTTGTTTTATTTGCAGCTTTTCAGTCTTGTCAGAAAGATCACTTCTTTGATTTTCTTAAGAGTACAGGGAAAGATATTACAGTTGAAAGAAGTATTACCGACAACTTTTCTGGAGTCAGGCTGGAAAACAACATTAACCTGGTACTGACACAAGGGCCAAGCTATTCCATTACCCTTGAAGGTGGCGAAAACCTTCTTCCAGGAATCGAAACGGAAATCAAGGATAGTGTGTTAACCATCAGAAACCACAATAAATTTAACTGGGTAAGATCTTACGACAGAAAAATAACTGCTCGAGTCACTGCTCCTCATTTTTTGAATATAGGATACTATAGCACCGGCATTCTGTCAAATACTGACACACTCAGGGAAGACTCAATTTTTATAACTTCCTATGGAGGTTCAGGTTACATAAACCTTGTAATTAACACAAAGCTTTCTCACCTCGCACTTAACTCCGGTTCTGCAGATCTTAACATTTCCGGGTCGAGCGACAACAATTTCATTTTTGCAGGTAGCTATGGGCCATTCCATTGCAAAGATCTGCTCACCCGTAACACCTTCATGAACAATAAAGGGACCAACGATTGCTACATCAATGTTGCGCATTTGCTTGAATACGAAATTAATGGATTGGGCAATATTTACTATTACGGCCAGCCATCAGTGGTCAGGGGGAAGTTGAACGGACAAGGGAAACTCATTCCCATGCCCTAAGGCAAAATCCTTTTCTCCTGCCATTTGTATCTGCCGGATGTGTATTTTTACTTTTCAGTATCATTAAATGCGGATGAATTTCAACATTTCCGGTAAACAGTCTCAGCCGTTTAGTTCCTGGCATCGTTATACTCCACTCATAATTGTCCTGGTTACATTTCTTTGCATCTCCAACATTAACCTTAGAAAAGGATACAAGGATGGAAGTATGGAAGCAGATGGGAAAGGGTATTATGCCTATCTACCGGCAATATTCATTTACCACGATCTATCCTTTGGCTTTTTTGATACTATAGAGAATAAAGTCTATGAAAACCCAAATCTCAAATACAATTATCTCAGGACTTACAATGGTGACACCATAAACAAATACTTTTCCGGCACCGCTGTCTGCATGCTACCATTTTTCTTACTGGGGCACCTGACAACCTTGCTTGCCTGTACCATTGCAGATGGCTATAGTTATTATTACATGCTATGGATACATATAGGGGCGCTCTTCTATTTATTCGTCGGATTATTTGCCCTGCAGCAGCTTCTCAGGACCTACGAAATTGAAGAGAAATGGATATCCCTAACTATGGCAGCCGCCGTTTTTGGCACAAACCTCTTCTATTATACCCTGACTGAATACAGCATGTCGCATCTGTATTCCTTCACCATGATTACAGCTTTCCTACTGATGGCCAGGCGATATTTCAAACAAAATCTCCCGGTGTCCCTGTTTCTTTCCTTTATATTTCTAGGGATCACATGTCTCATCAGGCCGGTCAATTGTATAATTCTGTTAACTGTTCCATTCATTGCGGGGGATTACCAAATACTTAAACAAGGGATTGTGAGTTTGAAAGATCATTGGTACTGGTTTCTGGGTGGAATGCTTATAAGCTTAATAATACTCTCGATTCAACCATTGATCTATTATCTTCAAACCGGGAGTTTCTTAGTTTATTCCTACCCGGGAGAGGGCTTCAACTTCAAGGATCCTCATATCTCAGATGTATTGTTCAGCTACCGGAAAGGCCTTTTTATATATACCCCGTTAACCCTGTTGAGTTTGGCCGGACTTATTCTCCTCTGGAAAGATAACAAGTATGGCTTCACTATGTCCGCCATATTCCTGCTGGCGTTCACCTACATGGTATCCTCCTGGCATATGTGGTTCTATGGTGGAAGCTTTTCACAGCGGGTATTTATTGATATTTTGGCTTTATTTTCAATCCTCCTGGCAATGTCATTGCAAAAGCTGCCTAAAGGATGGATCCGTAAATGCTATATCTCCCTGGTTGTAGTTCTTATCTTATTCTGCCAATTCCAGACATACCAATACCGTCACATGGTGATTCACTGGTCGGATATGACCAAGGAACGATACTGGAATAACTTTTTTAAGTTAAACCCCTGAGATACTTATCAGTTTTAAGATGAGCAAGATTCAACCTATTAGTTTCAGGTCCATGGATGAATTCCTGGATTACCTGCCTGAGAATGAAAAGGAAATAGTGTTATTCCCTCGGGCCATTATATTGGAATGCTTGCCAGGATGCAAAGAGAAATTGGCTTATAACGTTCCCTACTATTACAGGAACTCAAGGATATGCTTCATTTGGCCTCCATCGGTGCCCTGGGGGAATGTTAACATTAAAGGTGTGCAGTTGGGTTTCTGCCAGGGATACCTGCTTAGGGACGAGCTAAATTACCTTGAAAAAGGGGACCGTAAACAGGTTTACTGGAAATGTTTCTCATCCCTGGAAGAAATTGATGTTGCCCTGGTAAGAAACTTTTTGTTTGAAGCCCTTGAAATAGATTCAATGTCGGGGAGGAAATAAAAAAACCCTGGCCGAAACCAGGGCTTTGCAAGTATATTGGGTCATGAATTTTAATACATACCACCCATTCCACCCATACCTGGATTAGGCATAGGAGCTTCTTTTTCGTCCTTAATCTCAGAAATGACACACTCAGTAATGAGCAGCATTCCGGCGATAGAAGCAGCATTTTCAAGAGCAACGCGGGCTACCTTGGTAGGGTCAATAACTCCGGTAGAATAGAGATTTTCAAAGACTTCAGTGCGTGCATTGAATCCGAAATCACCCTTTCCTTCTTTCACTTTCTGAACGATGATGGAACCTTCGAGTCCGGCATTGGCAACAATCTGGCGAAGAGGTTCTTCAAGAGCCCTTTTCACGATTTTAACGCCCAGTTCTTCATCCTGGTTATCAGTCTTGATACCTTCGAGTGAAGCAATAGCACGAATATAAGCTACTCCGCCACCAGGGATAGTGCCTTCTTCAATGGCAGCGCGGGTTGCATGTAAAGCATCGTCAAAACGATCTTTCTTCTCCTTCATTTCAATTTCACTGGCTGCACCTACCTGGATAACTGCAACACCACCGGCCAGTTTGGCAAGGCGTTCCTGCAATTTTTCACGATCGTAATCGGAAGTTGTAGTTTCAATCTGAGCCTTGATCTGGCTTATACGGCCATCGATAGCTTCTTTTGCACCCTTTCCGCTTACAATAGTAGTGTTGTCCTTATCAATGCTGATTTTTTCAGCCTGTCCAAGATATGAAAGGTCAGCATCCTCAAGACGATAACCCTGTTCTTCTGAAACAACAGTTCCGCCAGTGAGAATGGCAATATCCTGTAACATCTCCTTGCGGCGATCACCAAAACCAGGAGCCTTAACAGCAACAATCTTGAGTGAGCCACGGATCTTGTTAACAACCAGGGTTGCCAAAGCTTCACCATCAACATCTTCTGCTATGATAAGCATAGGACGGCCGGTTTGAACAACCTTTTCAAGGATAGGAAGAAGATCTTTCATTCCGCTGATCTTCTTATCATGGATAAGAATGAACGGACTTTCAAACGATGCTTCCATCTTTTCAGCGTCAGTAACGAAATAAGGAGAGATATATCCCCTGTCGAACTGCATACCTTCAACAACCTTAACAGTTGTTTCAATTCCCTTGGCTTCTTCAATAGTGATAACACCTTCTTTTGAAACTGCCTTCATTGCATCAGCGATTTTCTCGCCGATGAAGCTATCGTTATTACCTGAAATGGTAGCAACCTGCTTGATCTTTTCGTTGCTGTCGCCTACAGCGATAGATTGCTTCTTCAGGTCAGCTACAACAGCGGTTACAGCTTTATCAATACCACGTTTCAGATCCATTGGATTTGCTCCGGCAGTAACATTCTTGAGGCCGGTTGTGATAATTGACTGAGCAAGAACAGTAGCGGTAGTTGTACCGTCACCGGCAACATCAGAAGTTTTGGAAGCTACTTCCTTCACCATCTGGGCACCCATATTTTCAACAGCATCTTTCAGCTCAATTTCCTTTGCAACGGAAACACCGTCCTTGGTAACAACAGGAGCACCGTATGACTTTTCAATGATAACATTACGACCTTTAGGTCCCAATGTAACTTTTACCGCATTTGACAATGCATCTACGCCTTTTTTAAGCCGGTCGCGGGCTTCCATTTCGAAAATAATTTCTTTAGCAGATTTCATCTTTATCGCTTTTTAATAATTACACATGGATTAGATAATAGCGAGGATGTCGGTTTCCTTCATAATCAGGTAATCTTTTCCCTCAACATTGATTTCGGTACCGGCATACTTGCCATACAACACCTGATCTCCAACCTTAACGGTCATGGGTTCATCTTTCTTTCCGTTTCCAACGGCTACTACGAAGCCTTTCTGTGGTTTTTCCTTAGCGGTATCGGGAATAATGATTCCGCCTGCGGTTTTTTGTTCGGCGGCTGCCGGCTCAACCAACACGCGGTCTGCCAAAGGTTTTACATTTACCTGTGCCATTTCTGTTTTGTTTTTATGTTATTGATATGAGAATGATTTTTAAACTATGGTCTTTCCCCTGTCATATTTTGTGCCAAAGCCTGAAAGCGCCTAAAGCAGCGTCATTTTAGCAGATAAAACCTGGAATGAATGTGTAAACCTGTTCGGGATATCCATGTCCAGCGTAAGTATTCATATGATTAAGCCATGATTTACAACATTTTACATAAAAAAAGAATGTCAGAACGGTGTGACATTCTGACATTCAACAACTGCACTGGAAATGCAAGCTTATTTTTTCTTTTCCGAAGGATTTGGTTTGAAATCCTGAACAGGAGTAGCTTTTTCATCAATCGACTGCCTAAGTTCTGTATCAGCTTTACCTGCAGTAGCCCTGTTGCGTGGGATTACAAATATTGACAACAAGCTAAGAGATAGCAGGATAATAGCCAGGGTCCATGTTGTTTTTTCGAGGAAGTCAGCTGTTTTTCTTACACCCATGAACTGGTTTGAAGAGGAAAAGTTAGATGCCAGGCCTCCTCCTTTTGAGTTCTGAACCAGTACTACAAGGATCAACAATATACAAGCAATAAGGATGAGAACAGAAACAAAATAATACGCGGTCATAGGGCAATTTTTATGTTGTTACAAATGAGTTACTTATGTTCTTCTTTCAATTCTTCAATGCGGGCAGCAAAGTAACTACTTTTTTCGGGAATTAACAACATGAGTTTTTCATAAATTTTTATAGCCTTATGAATGAGCCCTTGCTTTTCGTAAACCCTTGCCAATGTTTCACTTACAATATCTTCATGTTCCTGAACGCTTTGTCGTGCATGATCCTCGGGGTTAAAGAACTCGCGTTTAGGAGTAGAAATCCTGGGTTGATCCTGAATAAATTTATCAATTAATGCTCGTCTTGAATTAGCATCTTTAGCCATTGCAGCTGTCTGACTTACTCCATCACGATCGAAAACCTGGCCTGTATTCCCCGGTTGGCGACCGTCATCCATAGTCGACAAACTCTTACGGATGAGCCCTACCATGGGAGAGAGTTCCTCCTTAACAGGTTCAGGAGCAATTATGGAAGGGTCAGGTCCTGGGCTTTCCTCAACATCATTCCACGGCATTTCACCGGCCTCAGGAATTAATTGCTGCTGTAATTCAACAACTGGAATTACAGCAGCCGGGATTTCAGCTAACTCTTGAATTGCCCTTTCAGGTACTTCAATAAGTCGTTTCAGAATTGCCCTGTCGCCGGCATATGCAACAGCAAGCCTCAACGAAAGCGGGTATGCTTCATGATGAGCCATGTTGAGGTTGCGGGCCAAAAGCAAACGTGCGGTTTGAAAATAAGGGAACTCCTTCACCAACTGCCATAAACCATCAATGGACTTTTCATCAAGTTCACCGGGATTTGCCATATAATGTTCGAGAATCGCCCTTTGCATGCTGCTACCAGTTCACAACTGCCTTATTGAATACGTCCTGTGTAAGGTAATCATTGATTTTATCGATCAGTCCATCTTCAACTGCGCTCAATTGCAGCCCTGAAGGATAATCCTCATAACGAGTGAAAGAAGTCTCAAAATTCTGCTTTTCATCCTTCTTATTCGTAAACCTAACATTGATGGTTATTTTTAGCCTCTGCTGAGCAGCTTTCTGATCACTTTGAATGGCAACAGGTTCTGTAGAATAACCTGTGATTTCTCCTTCTATATTTAGATCACCATTTGAGGGAACCATACTAAGGTTAGTCTGGGAGGTAAATTTATCACGAAGAGCTTCGGTAAATTTTCTGCTCAGGGTAGCCTGCACCAAAGGAGCATTGTTAGGGAAATATTTAATGGAAACAGTCTTCACATCAGGAGAAATGGAAGCACCTGTAAAGGAATAGATGCCGCATCCTGTTATTGAAAACAGGAAAACAGGAATGAATATCCAGAGAAATCTATTTTTCATTTGATCTGCCATTTGAACCTTTCAGCTCTTGATGTTGTATTCTTTTATTTTCCGGTATAATGTACGTTCTGAGATGCCCAGTTCTTTTGCTGCATTTCTCCTTTTCCCGAGGTGTTTCTCAAGTGCTCTTTTTATCATATCCATCTCTTTCTGCTGAAGGGACAATGATTCTTCCAACACCTCCGAATGTGCAAAGGTTTCTTCTTCTGAATTATCATGAGGTTGATGAACAACAGCCTGCCGGGACTCAGTCTGGGGTTGGTCATATTCACGGTACAATTGATCAAAGGATGAAACAGCAGGGTGAGAAGCAGAACTCAGCACATCAGGACCGGCTATGTCAACAATCAATTTCTTTAACTCATTAATATCCTTTCTCATATCAAAGAGAACCTTGTACATGATCTCCCTTTCACTAAACTCACCCTTCGAATTGTGGTTGTTATAAATCACAGGAAGATCCCTGTTTGCAGATTCCGGAAGGTACTTTCTTAGAATAGGCCCGGTAATTTCGCGATTTTGCTCAATGATCGATATCTGTTCCACCAGGTTTTTCAACTGCCTGACATTACCCATCCAGCGATAATCCATGAGAATACGTTTTGCATCATCATCAGGATCAAGCGCTGGCATTCGGTATTTTTCAGCAAAATCGACAGCAAATTTCCTGAAGAGCAGGATAATATCCTCCTTACGTTCCCGTAATGGGGGCACGTAAATAGGAACAGTATTCAGCCTGTAATACAGGTCCTGTCGGAACTTGCCCTCTTCTATTGCATTCGGGATGTCAATATTGCTGGCAGCCACTATCCGCACATCAGTCTTCAGCATCTTTGAGGAGCCGACTTTTATAAATTCACCTGTCTCGAGAACCCGTAAAAGCCTGACCTGAGTAGATAAAGGAAGATCAGCAACTTCATCCAGGAAGATAGTTCCACCATTAGCTACTTCAAAATAGCCCTTTCGGGCTTCAAGAGCTCCTGTAAAAGAGCCTTTTTCGTGGCCAAATAGTTCTGAATCAATTGTGCCCTCAGGAATAGCCCCGCAATTCACGGCAATGTATGGGCCATGCTTTCTTGCACTCAACTGGTGAATGATTTGAGGAAAGGATTCTTTCCCAACACCACTCTCGCCGGAAATTAATACGGTAATATCTGTTGGAGCAACCTGGCGTGCAATATCTATAGCCCTGTCAAGGCCGGATGAATTGCCAATAATACCAAACCGCTGTTTTATAGTGAGTATATCCATCAGGAAATACTTTATTTATAGGTTAATAAGAGTGCAAAGTTAAGCGTTCAACCTATACAAAAAATATAATGATTCTTAATTTTGGCAGATATCTGCCATATTGGCAACACTCCTCTTTGAACGATATGTAAGATCCCAGGATAGCACTACCAGCTGAAATTTATAAAACCGGGACATCACTTCACAACCATTGATTTTCGGACAAATGATAGAATAACCCTCGAGGGTTTCACAATATTGAACAAATGATTTGATTAATTAGCCGGTGATTTTGATCAACTGGGATTTTACCCATTTATCAATAAAATCAATCCGACTCCAGCCATTTGATACAGCATGAACTGTAACGATATCACCATTGGATAAAGTATTCAGCAAGTTGAACGCACCACCCGGACCTGCATAAACACCAGCAGAATCCACATTGATTATACCATGTTGAATTTTTTCAATATATCGTGATGAAACCCATTCATTGTATGGACTAATTCGATACCATTCGGTTCTTTCCTCATGGATCTGAACAGAAGCCCCGGGAGGCAAACTACCGGTCTTTTCATATCCTGTACCTGGCCCACGGCGTACGTTGAGACTGCTCAAGGAATTAACTACTCCGTAAGGGTAGGCAAGGACTGGTTGAGGTAGTGGTGATTTAATCGAGGCTAATGATGCTTGGACAAGAGGGATGAAGTTTTGCTGAGCCGCAGTAATTGTGTTGCCCCCAAAAAAAGCAGTTCCTGGGCAGGATTTTGTATTGCCACTTCCATTGGTACGCTGACCTGATTTAAGGTCAAACCAATGATGATATATTATTGTATTTGTATCGGGACTCAGCTGGAATGTATTACAGAGCTGGGCAGTAATGAGGACAATAGAATCTTTATGGTCCTGGGTCATTTTGTCCTTGCCCTGGTCAAAGTCGCCGAGGTTTTCAATACAAATACCTTTGCTATTCTGACCGTAAATCCCGGCTGGAACCATACTCAGCGGGCGGCAGACAGCAACCTTTCCATCGGGAAAAACAGTTATGTTCTGGGCACTGTCAGAAAATCCCCTGGCAATATGGGAAGCTTTCATTCCCTGGAGTTTTTCAAAATGGTTACTCCCGTTAAAATTGTTATAATTAGGTAACCATGTATGGTGGATCTGAATAGCATTGATCACCCTGCTGATTTGCTGTTGTTTTAACCATGGACCAAATTCCGTTGCGGCCATCAAAATAAAACCGAATTTAGTTTCCATAATATGCAAAGTATATTAAGCTAATATACAAAACTTTTTGCTGTTTGTTCAAAAAGAACTCGTATTTTATTGAATATCACTAATAAGTATTGTTGAATTAAGCGGTAAGATTATAACAAAAAAGCGGGACAAGAGCCCGCTTTTTAACAATATTAAGCCTAGAAGATTTAGCCGTTTCTAACCTCATTTTTTATACGCTGAATATGGCCACGGCCTAAAGCTTTAACCTCACAACCCAGTTCGAAATATCGCTTAATAGCTGCGTCGGGAAGTATTCCAAAGCAATCTATCACCGCAAGTGGCTGCCCTGCCCATTTCACGATATCATCAGGCGAAAGTTGCAGGTATTCTGCATGAGGAACGGCAAAAATGACAGCTTCAGCGCCTTTCAGAGTCTGAGGCAGGTCTTTGCTTACCGTTGATTCAGTCAAATGCTCCTGGTTTCTGAAAAACCTGCTCCACGAATGCCCTGGTGAGGGATAGTCATCCTGCGATTCAAGCTCATACCAATGATCTACATAAGGATCATGAATTCGCAGTTCAGCACCCATCTCCGTTAGCTTCCGGATCACCATTTCACTTCCGCTGTAACGGGTATCTCCAACATCCTGCCTGTAACTGGCACCACAAAGAACAACCTCAGCACCAGCAATGTATCTTGCCATATTCCTGAGGGCATCGCGTGTCAGCTCTGCAACATGCAAGGCTCGGGTATCATTGATATCAATAGCCGTAGGAGTTATCCTGAAAATCTCGTCTCCGTCGTCAAATCCAAGTATATGCTTATAAGCCCAGTAGCCAAGCCCGCCGTCTTTAGGGAGGCAATAGCCACCAACCCCTGGTCCCGGGAATATGATATTACTGTGCGTAGGGCGCATCTTAATTGCCTGGATAACCTTAATGAGGTCAACACCATTGCGTTCAGCAAATAGGCTCCATTCATTCAGGTAAGCAAGAATAGTTGCTCTGTATGAATTTTCAACAATCTTGGTTGTTTCAGATTCAATAGGCCTGTCCATTACGGTCAAAGGGAAATCCTTTGTATTCAATACCTCATGCAGGAATTTTTCAACTCTCTTTCTGGCTTCTGCTTCACAACCTGAGCATACCCTCCAGAAATCACGAATACTTGATACATATTCCCGGCCAGGCATTACACGCTCAAAACTGTGTGCAAGCAAAGGCACAGAGGTTATTCCCCTTTTTGCAAAGGCTTTCTTAAGGATAGGCCAGGCAACAAACTCAGTAGTACCAGGTGCGACTGTAGTCTCAATCAGTGTGAGGCAACTGGCAGGGATGCTGGCACCAATTGTCTTAAGAGTAGCCTCAAGAGCAGCCATATCTGCTTCTCCGGAGCGCATATTTCCTAAATCCTTTTTCGTGAAATCACATTGTACATCTACCACAACAACATCAGCAAATTCCAGGACTTCGCTGTTGAATGAAGCGGTTAATGTTTTTTTATCATTCACACACCTTGAGATGATCTTATCCACTTCCGGATCTTCAGCTTTTACAGGTGATTCACCCCTATTCAGCATTGGAATCTTCCAGTAACTCCTCTGGCTTGGCCGCTGACAACCTATGACAAACTTTGATGGCTTACCCGATTTATCAATGGTATCAGCAACAATAGCTGCCATCACAGCGCCCACAAAGCCAACACCCATAACAACAACTATCTCTTTCCCATCATGCCTTGCCTGTTCTACGAGGGTGCGGACCCGTTCTTTTTCAAGCAGATAATCAGCCTTTTGAGGGATAGGAAATTGCTCACCTGAGGGGCTTACCGAATAATTCAGCTCATTTGACATACAAACTAATTTAGGGGTGACTATAAAAGATCAATACTATCCATTGATATAAGAATCACAAAATTTATTTCCTAACCAGGGCTCCGGATTCCTTTTCGAAAGCCTCAGCCAGCTTCTTCATTTGCTTCTCAACTTCCTGGTCGGTAAGCGTTTTTTGGCTATCCTGAAAAATAAAACTGATTGCATAGGATTTCTTACCCTTCTCAATCTTTTCCCCTTCATAAACATCAAAAAGGTTGACTGACTTGAGCATTCCCCTGACGGTTTTATAGGATATTGCTTCGAGTTCAGCAAATGTTACTTTCCTGTCAAGCAACAAAGCAAGGTCTCTCCTGACTTCTGGAAAACGGGAAACCTCCTTGTATTTAACCTGTTCGGGGTCTATTTCAGAAAGAAGGACATGCCATTCCACTTCAGCATAAAATACATCCTGTTTAATATCGAAGGCTTTCAGCAAGACAGGATGTAGTTGCCCCATGCTTATTAATTCCCTGTTATTCAGCAGGTAGGATTCACCGGATACATACATTTGATGACTTACATCTGCAGGCTGCAACTTCCACAATGGCATGCCGGTCTTACGAAATACGCCAAATACAAAAGATTTGAGAAAATGATAATCAGATTTACGTGGCTCTGTGTACCAGCTTTCATTTGCCTGATTTCCTGTAATAAAAATGGCAAGTTTCCTCTTTTCTGTATACTTCCTGGTCACTTCAGCGCTCTTAACTTCCGCTGTATTAAGTTTATAAATGGTCCCGAATTCGTAAAATTTGAGATCATTCTGTCTCCTGTTCAGATTGTAGGATACTGATTCCAATCCGGAGAAGATCAGCGTTTGTCGCATTACTTCAAGTTCACGACTGAGAGGGTTAAGTATTTTAACACATTGCTCAACAGGGAACAAGTTGGAATTTTCATAATATGCAGTGCTGGAAAGCGAATTGGTTAGAATTTCGCTGAATCCATTATTGCTAAGGAAATCCGCTACCAGGTTCTGAACTCTTTCCGGATCCGGTTTCGGGCTGAAGGATAATGATGAATGAACGGCATCCCCGGTTTCAACATTGTTATATCCATAGATACGCATTACCTCTTCAACTATATCAGCCTCGCGCTCAACATCTACCTTAAACGGAGGAACAGAAAGGAGGAATCCTTCCGGATTCTCACTCAAAATCTCAATTTCAAGCGATCTGAGGATTGAAGCAATTGCCTCTTTACCTATCTTTTTCCCAATCAGGTTCTCAATATTGGCGACCTTAACTTCAAAAATGCGGTTTTCAAAAGGCTTCGGATAAACATCAACAATCTCGGAGGAAATAGCGCCTCCGGCAATCTCTTTCATCAGCAAAGCCGCACGCTTAAGTGCATATATGGTAATATTGGGGTCAGTGCCACGTTCAAACCTGAACGAAGCATCTGTCTTTAATCCATGCAATTTCGATGTTTTGCGGATATGAGTCGGATCGAAATAAGCACTTTCCAGGAAAATTGAAGTTGTTGTGCTGGTGACGCCGGATATTTCTCCTCCGAATACACCCCCGATGCACATTCCTTCCTTGCTGTTGCATATCATCAGATCATCGGCAGCAAGTTCCCGCTCAACACCATCCAGCGTGATGAACTTAGTACCTTTATCCATCTTCCTTACAACTACCTGTTTACCGGTAACGGCTGACGCATCAAACGCATGAAGTGGCTGACCGGTTTCCATCAGCACGTAATTGGTGATATCAACAATATTATTGATGGGCCTAAGGCCAACAGCTTTCAACCTATCTTTCAGCCAGGCCGGAGACTCTTCAACTCTGATCCCGCTAAGAGTAATGCCTGAATAACGCGGACATGCTTCAGGATTTGCGATGGTGACGCTGATTCCAAGATCATGATTGTTCACCGAAAAAGAATCGACAGAAGGCTTGCGAAAAGGCATTGCCTTATGCTGAAACTCCCTGTTAGCCAGTGCTGCTGCCAGGTCGCGTGCCACGCCAAAATGAGATGCTGCATCTGACCGGTTAGGTGTGATAGCCACTTCGAGGACTGTGTCGCTGCTAACACTAAAATAATCAGCAGCATGGGTTCCAATTTCAGCCTTCTCATCTAACACCATTATTCCTGCATGTGAATCACCAAGACCTAATTCATCTTCTGCACAAATCATACCTTCAGAAGGTTCTCCCCGAAGCTTGGAAGCCTTGATTGTAAAAGATTCATCCCCTTTATAGATCACTGTTCCGATTGTGGCTACCGGAACCTTTTGTCCGGGAGCAACATTAGGCGCTCCGCAAACAATATCCAAAACCTGCCCTGAACCGACATCTACCTTACAACAGGTAAGTTTATCAGCATTTGGATGACGGGATGTTGATAGTACTTTGCCAATCACAACTCCTTTAAGTCCACCTTTTACAGATTCGAACTCTTCAATTGCTTCAACTTCTAACCCGCAATCTGTAAGGATGCGGGCTATTTCGACAGGTTCAAGATCAGTTTGAATATATTCTTTGAGCCAGTTACAGGAGATTTTCATAATGATTCAAAATTACTTTGGCAAAGGTAGGATTTTTAGGGAAGTAATGAAAACTCGTAAAGCCACACGAGGTAAGTCATAGAAATCAAAATACTATAACTTCGCATAAAATCCTGAATCTATATCCTTCGATTAACGCCTCTTTTAATGATCCATCACCACTTTATCATGCACAAGCCTTATGGCTACCTCTGTCAATTTGTATGCGAATTGAAGAAGAAGAAACTGGTGGCTGAGCTTTATGATTTCCCGGAAGGCACAATGGCTATTGGCAGGCTTGATGAGGAAAGCGAGGGATTACTGCTGCTTACTACGGATGGGATGGCCAGTGAACTTGTCAGAGCAAGGAACATAGAGAAAGAATACTATGTTCAGCTGGATGGAATGATAACCTCTGAAGCCGTTGAACGCCTTCAAAATGGCGTTGAAATTGGCATCAGGGATGTAAAGTACACTACCAAGCCATGTAAGGTGTCGATATTGGAGGCATTTCCAAATTTTCCACCTAGAACAAAAAAGATAAGGGATGACCGCCACGGCCCAAGTAGCTGGGTATCTATAACAATTACAGAAGGCAAATACAGGCAGGTCCGTAAAATGACTGCAGCCGCCGGATTCCCCACTCTACGATTAATAAGGGTCCGCGTTGGGGGTATGTTCCTTGGGGATTTGAAAGCTGGAGAAGTCAGGAAGGTATCGTCTTTTTCTCTTGAGTAGAAATTATTGGAGAAATTATTTTCCAGCAATATATGAATGCGCTTTTGTCAGCCTGAAATAATAAGAAGAACTCAGGAAAAAGACTTGCATTCTTTTAGCTAATCATAGCCCAATCGGTCCTGTTTCGGTTCAGAAAATTTAACTGGGCAACTATCCTCCTGTTTTTCTCCATCTGAAGGCCCGGGTCTTCTTCCAGTATCAGTTGTGCATGTTTCCTTGCAATGCGCAAAACGGCTTCATCCCGGATGATATTTGCTATCTTGAGATCCATAACTCCCGATTGCTGGGTGCCTTCCAGGTCGCCAGGGCCGCGAAGTTTCAGGTCAACATCCGAAATCTCGAAACCATCAGAACTTTTCACCATGGTTTCAATGCGGATCTTTGCATCACTTGATAGTTTGAAACCTGTCATAAGTATGCAATGCGACTGATCTGCACCACGTCCTACCCTTCCTCTTAACTGGTGAAGTTGTGATAAACCAAATCGTTCGGCATTTTCTATCACCATAACTGAAGCATTCGGAACGTCGACTCCTACTTCAATCACTGTGGTAGCAACCATGATGTGGGTTTCACCCCTGACAAACCTTTGCATTTCCGACTCCTTCTCATCCGCCTTTAACCTGCCATGCACCATACTCAGCTGGTACCGGGGCTTGGGGAAAATAATTTCAAGTTGCTCAAAGCCCTCTTCCAGGTTCTTAAGGTCAAGGGTCTCTGATTCTTCAATTAGAGGGTAAACAACGTAGATCTGACGACCCTGCTCAATTTGCTGGCGCATGAAATTGTACACCTTCTCATGGCCGTTTTCATAGAAATGATAGGTCTTGATTGGTTTCCTTCCCGGGGGAAGCTCATCGATAACTGAATAGTCCAGGTCACCATAAACAGTCATTGCCAGGGTCCGGGGAATAGGAGTTGCCGTCATTACCAGGATATGAGGAGGAGTTTCGCTCTTGCCCCATAACCGGGCCCTTTGCTCAACACCAAACCTGTGCTGCTCATCAATTACTACCATCCCCAGCCTGTTGAACTGAACCGTATCTTCGATTAATGCATGTGTCCCTATGAGGATGTGTAATTCTCCACTTTGGAGCAGTTTATGCATTTGCTTTCGTTGTGCCGTCTTCGTACTACCAGTCAACAAATCGACCTTCACATTCATATCCCCGAGGAATCTGGAAATCGTTTTGTAATGCTGGTTGGCAAGTATTTCAGTTGGTGCCATCAGGCAAGCCTGGTAACCATTGTCAAGCGCTATCAGCATACTCATCAGTGCTACCAACGTTTTTCCGCTGCCAACATCGCCTTGGAGCAGCCTGTTCATCTGCTTTCCTGAACCCATATCAGCACGAATTTCCCTTATCACTTTCTTCTGGGCATTGGTAAGTTCAAATGGCAGGTACTCCTTATAAAAAGAATTAAAATTGTCTCCTATATGCGCAAAAACAACACCTTTCACCTTCATTGAACGGGTGAACTTATATCGGAGCAGCCTTAACTGAATAAAAAAGAGTTCCTCAAATTTGAGCCTGGCTTCAGCTTTCCCAAGCATTTCCATATCCGTGGGATAATGGATATTCATGAACGCCTGTTCCCTGCCTATCAGACGATATTCGTCAATTAGTGAAGCGGGTAAAGACTCTGGTATAATACCTTTCAACTGCAGAACCAGGCTTTTGGCCATACGGGAAAGCACCCTGCTGTTAATCCCTTTCTGTTTGATTTTATCCGAGGTATTGTACAAAGGATGCAAAGGGTCTGCAGGGCTTGAAAGATACTCAGAGAGCAATTCCAGGTCTGGATGAGCAATATTGAACCTACCATTAAAGAGAGATGGCTTGCCAAAAACAACAAGTTCCGTACCCACCTGATACTTATCTTTTATCCAGTTAATCCCCTGGAACCATAGGAGGTCTATTGTTCCGGATTCATCCTTAATGGTCAAAATATAACGCATTCCAGCGCCCTTTCCAACCATTTGAATATTCGAAACCTTCCCCTTTAACTGAATGTAGGCAGCATCACTATTGATCTCAGCAATTCTAAAAAAACGGCTTCTATCAATATACCTGAACGGATAATAAGTCAGCAGGTCATAATAGGTACCGATACCTAGTTCCTTTCTCATAAGCTCAGCCCTTTTCGGGCCGACGCCTTTGAGAAATTCAATGGGAGTATCCAGAAGATCTATGCTCATGGTACCTGATCGAATCAATGATTAACAAAAGTATAAACAAAAGCGGCTTTCCCAAAAGGAAAAGCCGCTTCAATTATTGTTGAAAACCTGGTTTAGTATTCCCAGAGTTGCTGTTCGAAAGTAAACAAATCGTTTTTAATTCTGTCTGATTCCAGCATGGCATCAATTCCCTGGGCATATTCCAGGATACTTCTGTCGTAAACGTTATCCTCTTTGTATATATAGCTGCTGAACATTCGCTTCCAGAAGAAATCATCATAAGTAAGCTTTGCCGCACCATTGAACCGGTTAAATACTTCAGATTTTGCGAGGACAGTCCTGGCTTCAGGGAAATAGATCCAGAAAAGAGGTTTATATCCTTTAAAATCGCCTTTGGAGTCTAACTGATCAATAATCGGGCAGATACCGATTATCCGGACTTCCATCATTGAGCGCTGCTTGTCAAAGAACCAGTCTTCCTTGATCCTGAATTTCTTTACATCCGTTGCATGGAATTTCTTAATGATAACTGTATCATAGAAATCATATGGAGGATAATCGCGCTGCATCTGGGTTGAATCTGCTTTTTCAACCTTAGCCATAACTTCCTTGTAGGACAAGGGAATTATGAACTCATCCGTGGTAGAACTTGCGTCATAAGCTGTAATGCTTCCTTCTTTGAGAGCGTCAACCAGAACAGTCATGAAGCTTTTCCAGTTGTTATGGGGTACTTCAGGGAAATACATAGGTTGATTCATCTTCTCACGCATATCGATAACGCGCCAGATACGTTTTTGCCAAACGTAATCCGAATTCCTTATCCAGGGATACGGTATTGGCTTTTTTTCAAGTTTGTCAGCCATATCGACCACTCCATCGCGGGGAGGAGTATTCATGAGTTGCTGAGCAAAGCTGCCTGCTGAAACAAACAGCAGCAGGAGCATTAACATTGAAATGATCTTTTTCATTCGCTCTTTATTTATTATTAATCCTGTAGACGCTTTTTACACGTCATGGATAAAGCATTTATTCAGTTCCGTCAGAAACGTCGGAAGTTCCCGATATTATTGAATTGAAATTACGATCGGATTCAATTTACGGTTCTTTCCATCAGGGCCCTTGGCATAGATATCTTCAAAAGAGACCTTAGAACCTCGTTTACATTCCCTGATAAAGCTCCTCATTTCTTCAGTCAATTTATTACCTGTTCCTTTATAATCAATTACATCACCCTTCCTGTTACCGGAAAAAGTATATGAAGTGATAATAAAATTCAGGTCAAAGTCAAAATCAGCAGGCATACGCGGAATAAGAGAAGAAGCCAGGAGCATTTCACGCCCTACGGCGCCTCCGTCAGTATTCGCAATATATGCATTAGGGCTTGGTACATTCTTGGCCCTGAATTCAAACGAACCCATGTTTTTAACCTTATCACCAACTTTAGCAGTTACGGAAATTATTGCCTTACCGGGAGTTGCAACGCGTGCATTCCAGTTATTCCCACTACGTAATATTGATCCCTGTGAAATAGTTGCTGAAATCTGTGCATCAGATACGCCACCTGCAGAAATAGAAACCGGATTATCAACCCCAATATAGAATACGTTCATTTTGGTTGGGGAGATTGTAAGTGTAGGTGGAGCTACAATATATTCGAATGATACCGGGTAAGGTTTTATTTCTCCATCAGGTGACTTAAACATGACGCTACCATCAACCTTTTTAGGTCCGGGAACAGTAGCTGGCAATTCAATCTTCACCTTTCCGCCATCACTTGAATAACCACGTCCACCAATATTTGCAGTAAAATTCTGCTTGGTATCCATGGCTGTAACGAAAACTTCAGCTTCGTAGCTATCACCCATGAAAACATATTGACTCTTTGGAACTACGGTAGCTCCTACCTGGTCAATCTTAAAATCGGTAGCAGAAATCTGGCTCATAAAATGAGTAACCTCATCCTGCTCGGCATTTTGAACCTCGGCAATGAGTTTATTGAGGATAGTGACATCAGCAGCCAGGATAGTCCTGTAGAAATTATGCATTTCCCAGTTTGGTTCTTTCTTCCCTGAGGCATTATAATAGGGTCCATCCATATCAAGCCCCATTTTAATCTGGTTACGTTTGTCAGGATCAACAAGATTTAGCATATCCTGTTTGTATTTAATAATCCTGTTCTTTAGTTCCCTGGATTTTCCCTTGGATCCATCCTCGGAACTCCCAATGAAATAAGTAGTAGTCTGGTCGTATTTATCTTTACCCTTAAGATCGCGGAGGCTTTTCCTCTTGGCTGAATCAACGGGAATTCTTTCTGAGTAAGCAATCATATCATATTTCATGTTTACGATATAATTCTTTAAATCATCAGAAAGTTTCTTGACTTCCTTTGCCTTATTCCAGTATGGCCCTACCTTGTCAGGAGTTTGAGCATATTGTTTTTCAAATTGCCTGTATAATCCTTCGGTTTTTGTTGCAAATACCTGGTTAGTGGTTTCCATACTATCATTTACCACCAGGAATGCATTCAGAATCTCAACCGACACATTTAATGCTAACAGCGCTGTTAGCACCAAATACATCATTGCGATCATTTTTTGTCTTGGCGTCTCTTTATATCCAGCCATATTCCAAATTTTTCGATGTTAAGCAGTTAATTAACGAGCTGTGATACAAAAAGAATTATTTATTGACGTTTACATTCATGGCTGTAAGCATATTACCATATACCTGGTTTAGGGCGGAAACGCGTTTGGTAAGTTGATCGATTTCATCTTTGTACTTAGCCATATTGCCGCTGGAATCATTCATACTGGCAAGGAAAGTATTCATGGTTGACCGCATCTTGTTTGTAGCCTCGATCTGTTCATTGGAGCTCTGCAATTGCATTTCATAAATAGCATTCAATGCTGATAAATTCTTTGAAATCTTCTGCAGCTGATCGTTGTAAGATTTTGAATCAAGTGCGCTGAAATTGAGCGCTTCAGCTGATTTTCCAAGTAGTTCAGCTGACTTATTATAATTTTCAGCTAGCTTGTTAGCTGATGCTGTTGCAGTTGCCATGCTATTTGAGAACTGCTCTGTGGCAGCCATTTCCTTTTTGATAGCAGCAGAAACCTCGGTATAGGTTGTTGCCAAAGTACCGGCTGAAGCAGCTGCGGATTTTACGCTAGTGGATAGTTCTCCAACGGTAGTGGCATCCTGGTTGAGGACATCAGCAGTCTTTTTATAGGAGGTTGACAATTCACCGGCAGATTTGCTGGCATCCTTGACATTCTTAACGAAATCATCAGTCGCAACTGCAGTACTGGTAATATCTCCCATCTTACCAACATTCTCACTCATTTTGCGCATTCCGGTACCGAGACTTTCAATAAGTTCCGGGCCGATCTTTGCTTTAGTAAGCATATCATCAAGTTCCTGGGTCACTGACTTGTTGGGGGATCCCTTTTTAGAGGTTCCCGGAACTCCTTCAGCATTATGATACATTCCTGCAAGTTCTGGGTAGACCAAACTCCAATCGGGCTCAACATGGGGGGGTTCAAATGCAGAGAAGAAAAATATCAGGGCTTCAGTTGATAAACCAACAATCAGCATCTGGTCTGCTCCACCATAATGGTTAATTTTAAACAGAGCACCTAGAATAACGATGGCGGCTCCCCAACCATACACCTTTGACATAAAGTTTTTATACCCCTTGCTTGCGACAAAACTTGCTAAACCCATGATCTGAATATTTTACTGTTAACTTTTGTTTTTAAATTATTGATTTGCTTGTTATTACGTTCTCAACTGTTACGAGTCTTTAATTATAAATTCTTGAAGCCCTTGCTGGGTTATCATCTTTTTGACGGCCCATAAAGTCTTGTATGCACCTGAATCCAATGTAGCATTTTGAAGAATCCTGGTATTCGTAGCTCCTGGTAGAAACCTGGAGATAATAGGATATATCCTTCCATGAACCTCCGCGAATGAGTTTTCTCTTTAATGCTGGTGGATCATCTTCCTTTGCATTGTATTGATAGGTAGGATTCATGTCCCAGGTAAACTGAGCAGCTGATTCATCCCATGCATCGGCACACCATTCAGCAACGTTACCTGACATATCGTAAAGTCCGAAATCATTGGCCGGATAATGAGCAACAACAACAGGGCGGGCACCACCATCGGCAACATAATCACCGCGAAGTGGCTTGAAATTGGCGAGGAAACAGCCTTTGTCATTCCTGGTATAAGGACCGCCCCATGGATAAGGGCTAAGAGTATTTCCACCCCTGGCTGCCCATTCCCATTCAGCTTCGGTAGGAAGCCTGAATTCGTTGGGGACGGCACTTTTCTTGCGTGAAAGGAATGATTCGAGCAATTGTGTGCGCCATACACAGAATGCAGTTGCCTGCTTCCAGTTTACTCCAACTACCGGGTAATTATCGTAAGCAGGATGCCAGAAATACCTTTGTGACATTGGGTCATTGTAGCTGTAAGCATAGTCGTGCAACCATGCAAGTGTATCCGGATAAACATTAATAACCTCCTTACGAACATAAACAGAACGATCTTTCATCCCTTGAGGCCTGTTTGCAAAACTGCCGTTCTTTGAATCACCGGCCTGGTTATAATCCTTTCGTGAAGCTGCAAGCAGGTCGATGAAATAATATTCATAAAATAACTTACGGGTATCCAATTCTTTTTTCCTGTAATACCTCTCATGCTCAGGAAGGAACATTTCATCAAGGGCTTCCCTGTTTTCTTCCTTGTTCCAGTCAATCTCTGCATCCCAGTTCAGGAAAGGAGGATCATAGGTTTCACCTGTTTTCTTATTTTCTGAAATGAGAAACTCATCAGCATTCACACCACCCAGGATGCGCCTTGCAATGGAATCCCTCACCCAATAAACAAATTGGCGGTATTCATTATTAGTGATTTCCGTTTCGTCCATCCAGAAAGCCGTCACAGTAATAGTACGGGGATTGTTGAGATGGGCATAAGGGACATCCTGATCTCCGGATCCCATAGTATAACTACCCATAGGTACGTAAGTCATGCCAAAAGGATCAGGCTGATAGAATTTCTCCCTTTTCTCAACGCCAATCAGCTCACCATTTCCGGTGTTACGACAACTAGCCAGAAGAATGACCGCAAGAGAAACGAAAAGTAGTTTTTTCATTGCAATTTGTTTTAATTTTTTTTCGGCAAAACTATAACTGGCCTACATTTGATCAATTTAACCATCTGTATCCAGTTAAAGGCCCGAGTGAAGAATATTTCCGTGCACAAGGCATTCGTTATTCTTTTTCAGTAAGCAAATAACGAGTGTTGTGTTGTTTTAGTATGCTTATTAATTTTTTTTTCAATGTGCAAATGTAAGGACTCCGAGATAATTCCCAAAAAATTATAAAAATCGCGTATTCCTATATCCGCTCCTTACTTTTTCCTTTTCAAGCTTGAACATGTAACGAACCATAATTTCATGGCTACCCCAGGCACTGATGCGTGTCATGGGTATATCATAGGAGTAACCTGCCTCAATATCGTTGAACCTGAAACCTACCATGAGGGCTACTGTTTCGTTCAGGCGGTAAGAAACACCACCCCATACCTTCTGATTATATGTTACAAGTGCATTGAGATCGGCCTGTAGTGTACTGCCATCAGATTTCACAAAAACTGAAGGAGTGAGCACGTAACCGGGATAAGCGGGAAATGTAAGATTATACCCTGCAGTACCGTAATAATGCCGTCTAAGGTAAAACTTGCCTTTCTGACTGTCCTTCGACATATACCGGGCAGATTGTAACATCTGGGTAGTTGAGGCTGACAGGTATAATTTAGGGTTTTTATAGAATATGCCTGACGAAAGATCAGTAAAAATCACTCCTTTTGAATTTGTCAAACTTTTCAGAACATCATCCTGAGGATCAGCTGCTATCAGGTTGTCCCCAAAGTCAACTGACTTGTTAAGGAAACTGACATTTGCACCAATACCCAATTTCCCGGTACCAAGTGTGAGATGGTAAGAATACCCGAGTTTAACATACATGTCTTTGAAAAAACCGACCTTGTCCTGAACTATAGAAAGACCTACCCCTCCATGAATGATCCGGAAAGGAGCATCAGCAGATATTACGTAGGTTTCAGGAGCAACCTTATTTCCATTGTCATCCTTGAAACCAAGCCATTGCTCTCGCATAAGGCCTGTAACAGCAACAGCATCACTCATACCATAATTAGCAGGATTAATGGTAGAAAGATTGAACATGTTTTGTGTAAACTGTGGCTCCTGCTGGGCTGTAGCATTCCATGCAGCCAGTACCAGCATCAAGGTGAATACAGTGAGAGCTTTGGGAAACAGATTATGCATCTTTATAACAGGCCTCTTAAAGATCGGCTAAAGTAATAATAATTTTTTTCAGGAAACAAAGTTAATCCATGGATTCATCATCTATTTATCATCATCTGATTGTACCCAGAACAATCAAGTACCTGAGAAAATTTAACGATTTTTCTGAATTTTATTGTCCGCATATAATTATAAAATATTTTTCATTTTTATTTATCTGATTATCTGTGCATTAAAAAATTATTAAAAATATTTTGCTAAATATGCTATTACCTTTTTGAATAATAGACATAAAAGATAAAACAAGTTACTGCGGCTAGGGGGTAGATTATAAATAGTGAAGAGTTAATAACAGGTCACAGTTAATAAAATATTTTAGTAACAAATACTTGTTCTTTTTTTGACAATACTTTTGTGTAAAGATCCAACACGGAGTTGACTGTTAATCAAAACAATCAATCCGACAACGATAAGGTTAATTAAATCATAGTTTGGGTTTTTGGTTAATTGATCTAGGGGACAGCCAACGCTGTCCCCTTCCTATTTTTAATACATTCTGATATTATCCATATCTGCCTTTTCAGTAACATTGCAGTCTGATTTCTACTTAATTCCAGACATTTTTCCGGAACATTGTAATACAACACAAAATTCTGTAAACCTATCACTTACACGATATCAAAATGATTTTCTTTGCAGACAGAACCTTCTCCCGAAAATGGTTCATTAATTATTCATTCATTATTCTTGGAGCATTTATCCTGGCAGCTGGATTTGTATTCTTCATATCTCCTTACAAAATTGTTCCCGGGGGGGTCTATGGGATTTCCATTGTGATCCATTACATGACAAAGGGAATGTTAACATGGGCACCAGAGGGTTTTCCCATAGGATTGATGGGGCTAATACTTAATATCCCTCTCACAATTATCGGAATTAAAATCCTAGGCCCTAGATTCGGTGTTAAAACAGTAGTTGGATTTGTCCTCTCATCTGTATTTATGGATGGCATAACCTATTTCTGGGGTGAAAGGCCATTGGTTGCAAATGATGCTCTTCTTTCATCCATTTTCGGCGGCGTATTGGTTGGCATTGGTTTGGGATTGATCTTCAAGTCGAAGGCTACTTCAGGCGGATCAGACATTATTGCGATGATTTTTGCCAAGTATACTCGTTTGCCTCTTGGTCAGTTGATGATTTACGTTGATTCTGCAATTGTATTGATAGGCCTTGCGGTATTTGCTGACTGGAAAATACCACTCTATTCCTGGATTGTAATATTCATTACCGGAAAAGTTATTGACGTCGTCCTGCAAGGTATAAGCTATGACAAGACCTTATTCATTATTTCCGATCAATATGAACAGATCCGCGAAAGGATCATAGTTGACCTTAAACGAGGAGGGACATACATCAAAGGGCAAGGTATGTATAACGGACAGGAAAAAACCATCATTTTTACGGTAGTCAACCGTCGTGAAATGGCAATACTTGAAGAATTTATCCACAGCATTGACCCCCACGCCTTTGTAACCGTTCTTGAAGCTAATGAGATCCTTGGAGAAGGGTTTAAATCGCTTAAAGAAAAAGTAGATGAGCTTTAGGTACTTTTCCAAATATTATTTAGCCCTGTTTCTTGCCTGTTCCTTGAGTTGATCGGCTTCTGACTTCGCCTTGTTCAGTATGGCATCAGCCTTGGACTGTCCTTCCTGGACTACCTGCCTGGCCTTCAGGTCTCCCTCCTTTTTAATCTTGTCAGCTGCTTTTTTAGAAGCCATCTCAGCCAGCATACCGTTTTTCTTCCCTTCAGCCATTACCCTGTTAGCAGCTGAATCTGACTGTTTGCGAATCTTATCAGCAGCAATTTGGGCCGACTTGATTACCTGGTCGCTTTGTTGCCTGGCAATATCCAGTATTTTCGCAGCCTGTGCATCAGCCTGATCAATCAGTTTGTTAGCTTCTACTTTAGCCTTTGCAATTACCTCTTCCTTTTTCTGTTGAACCTGAGCTACAGCCTGCTGTTTAAGATCCTCCACTACACCCGCCATCGCTTGTTTAACGCCGGCAGTTACTTTTGGATCAGTAATGGTTCCTCCAATAAGAAGTGTCACAGGAACCATATCGCCAAGATTTACATTCAAACCTTTGCGGGACGCTACTGTTGCCAGTCCGTTAAGCACTCCGTTTGCTTTCCCGCCAAAATCGGAACGGGGGATTTCAAGGTTAAGAGCAAAATTCAGGGCTTTATCAAGGGCAATCGTCCCGGCAAAGTTAGATTTATAACCTGCCAGTTTAAAATCCACAGGTTTTACAGTAGCTTTCCCGTCCACAAGGTCAAAGGAAAGATTTAGTTTTTCAATAGCCGGCTTTCTCAGTTTTTCAATCTTGAGCAGATCAGCAATGATATTAAAGGTATTGATATTGTCAACGGAAAGGACATTTGACATAAGCAATCCATCACCTGAGAGTGAACTCATTTCAGGCATCATGTCTTTCTTCAGGTTTCCTTTAAATTTGAGGTTGGTGCTTAGCTTTCCGTTCAGGTTTTCAGCCACCGGGGCAAATGTTTTGATGGTATTGAAGGTTTTGAATGCCTCCTTTACATCTACTTCCTTTATCTTCAAAGAAAGATCTACCCTGGGTTTCGAAATATCAAATGTACTGTAGCTTCCATCCATAGCAATAGAACCTCCCAGCATCTGCATGTTAAGTCCCTGGAAAATCAATGATTTATCCCTGATAATTACTGTTCCTGCAGCATTCTGAATGTTGTAGGTATCATAGATCAGTTTATTAAACGTTGATTTGAGCGTAAAATCTATGTTACCCGGGACTTCAATAACGGTAAGGGCTGATGAATCGCTGGCTGATGAGGATCCCCCGGTTACAAGGCTGTTGATATCCATGTAAGAAGAGGTCGTTGTAAGCGAGCCTTTCAAAATGCCGGTACTCTTCAGGAAATAGGGAAGGTAGTTCTCAATTTTGCCATTGGCAGCTAGGTCATTTTTCCCTATCTGCATTGCGAGTCCAGTGAGAGCTATATAGGCAGGTGAAAAATCAAGCCGGGCCTTACTTACTTTTACAAGCTGTGGCAGATCCGGTGAACTGTAATTAATGTTCTCCATGGTTGCGAAACCATCTGCCATGAATTGATCGTATCTCCCGGTTTCAATGCTGGAAAGCTTTCCTTCCAGGCTGATATCGGCATTCATTAAACCGGTAAGCGTTGTTTTATCGCCCAAAGGATAAATCCTTGAAACATCAGAGAAGTCAAGCATTCCCTTAAGCCAGCCCTTGATTTCCGGATCTGAAACCGGGGTTTTCAATGTAAAGGAAGCATCTAAAGGATTTTTCATCATTTTCAGATGCATCTTAGGGATATCGATCACTGTATGATCTGTGTTGCCGTCAGGATTGTTGATTGAAGCAGTTATGTTAACATCGCTCACATTACCCGGAAGTGATGGATAGCTGAACATACCGTTGGCTATCTTGAGGTTAATTCCAAAGGATGGCATGCTCAGGTCCGTGTATTTCCCTTTTACAAAGCCATCAAAAGCCAGTGTTCCTTCAGCTTTTACGGATGAAAAATCTTTTGCATAAATAGCAGGTATGAGTGAAAGGAATGACTTAAAAGTATTCTCCTCAGCTGCAAACTTGATGTCCATATCATATCCATCCTGAGGCATTGCAAAAAATCCATCAGCTTTAAGCTTCAGATCGTTCATGCTGAGCTTGGCATCCTTAAATGTAAATATCCATTTAGCGAGATCTGCTTCCAGTTTCGTTTTAAGCATGGTATGACATTGGCGCAGGTAGGTCACCCCTTCATAACCTGCCTGGACTGCGGCAGCATCTGCATCAATGTCCAGATTTGTCTTATCCGCAGTCATATCGCCACCCAACTTTGCTGTAAAACCGCTGAGGGCAAAATACATCGGGGTCTCCCGGTCATCGTAAATCAAATTTCCACCATTGATTTCAATCTTGTTCAACATTACCTTAAAAGAGGATGCAGTTTTAACAGTATCAGCTTTACCGGAAGATTTAGCAATATCCCAGTTCACTTTCCCATCCTTGAGGACCTTGAGCAATATCCTTGGAGTATCCAGGTAGATTTGCTTTACTTCATAGTTACTTCCCCTTATAACGCTCATAAGGTTGATGGTAAGTGACAGTGCAGGAATATCAGCAAGTGTGTCTTCCCTGAATTCGTTAACCCCTACAACCTGAAGTTTCTTCAGCTTTAAAGTCATATCCGGGAAATGGCTCAGCAGGGAAAGCCCGACATCTTCAAAGCTTACTTTGGCATTGAGGTTGGCATTGATCTCCTTTTGGACCTGCTGAACGATTTTTCCTTTAAAGATAAAAGGGATAAGGAGCAAGAGTATTAAGGCTGCTCCAAGGACAATAGCTGAAATTTTCAAGGCTTTTTTCATAGAACCGGCATGTATAACTATCAACGAAAGATCGCCCATGTTCAGTATCCATGGGATGAAACAATACAAAGATACCTATTTAGAAAAGCAAAAATGCCAGCCCAAAAAATGGACTGGCATGAAAAAATAAGTGGACACAAACAAAACTTTAGTTAGGAAAACTTATTCCTATTTAGCAATCAAGATCTTTTTTGAAAAGCATTTATTGCCTGAAACCAGCTGAACAATATATGCTCCACTTTTGAGGGAAACTACTGAATTCTGCCTGCCAATATTCCCTGTTTTGAAGCTTCGTATTTCCCTTCCATCCATGCTTGTCACGGTTAGCACATCTGTATTGCTGAGTGTCGAATAATGCAATTCAGAGGCGCTATAATACACATTGAACTGAGCGGGCTCTTCTGGCTGCTGGATGCCGGTTACCCCAAAATGCAGCACAAAACGCGTTGAGTCATCTCCGGGCTGGGCAATAAATGAATATACCGAATTCATTGCCAGATCCTGGTCGGAACGGGATTTTTTATCATATAGGAATACAGGTAATGGCATCATTTCGAGTCCAGATGCCTCTATTTGGAAATCTGTGCCATTATTCGGAATGAAAATGAATTGTATTTCAGTCTGGTCAGTAAGTGAAGGAATATCATTTGAGAAGAGTGCTTTCCCTCCAGCTATTGAATAGAACCTCGGACCATCTCCCTGGCTGTAAACAGCATCAAACTGGAGATCAAACCCGGATGTCGATTCCGGGTTCAGGAAGATATAGCTCTCCTGCAGGTTGTCAGCATTCACGTTTTTGGCTGTCAATGCCATCCATCCATAAACATCATTTTTGATATTACCTTCACCGGGGCCATTTACAAAACATTGATCCTGACCCGGAAATAAAGTATTTGCTGCTTCTGAACAGCATTGGATTTTGCCGGCATTAATTTGATTAGTGATCCCGGCGATGAATATCAGAGTGACAATTCCGGGAAAAAATTTTCCGAATCCTGCAAAACCTTGAATTGCTGATCGGATTTTCCCGAATAGGAAATAGTTAGTTACTGGAGTGGGTAGCATACAAGTTGGATAAAGAGAAAGAGCAGTCAAGGTTAGTTCACCCTGGAAAGGATCTACTGAAAGATCATTTCGACAAATAATCCAGAATTCCGAAATTGGTAATACCATTTTTGAATAATAAAAGAGGGTATTTGGGATGGCATCACTCAATACATTGTAGTTCAAAATTATAGATCAAAAAATTAATTCAATCCCAAAAGCAGAAAGCCCCTAAAAAGGGGCCTTCATAAGTTGTCAATTTAACAATCAGTAATTATTGTTTTTGCTGATCTTGCTGTTCCTGCTCGCGTGCAGCCTTCTGCAGGAATTTTTTCTTGGCTTCCATGCCGGCCAGTTCTTCCTTGGCACGGGCGATCTTAGCTTCGAATTCTGATTTGAGTACATTGGCTTGCTTTGAATTTGCAAAGAATCCAATGTTATTTTCCCAAAGAAGGATCTCTTCTTTCAATTCATCAATTCGGGACTGCAGTGAATTTCTTTCCTTATTGATTATGCGATGTGCATCCGGTTGTTCCCTGACATTCTCAAATCGATTGCGGTAGTTGGAGTTACGTTGCTCGGTAACATCCATTTTCAGCTTATCGTAGATCTTGTTGACAGCCGCTTTATAATCAGTCTGAAGGCGATCTTTTTCTTTAATTGGAACATGACCTGTTTCCATCCACTGGCGCTGAAGTTCCTTTACAGTTTCAAGATTGGCCTGGCGATCTTCAACATATTCGAATTCAACTAGTTTTTTCAGCAATTCTTCTTTCTTAACCAGGTTTTCACTCTCGGTGCTCTGGATATTTTTAAAGAATTCCGACTTACGTTGGAAGAACTCGTCACAGGCTGTCCTGAAGCGCTTCCAGATCTTATCGCTGTGCTTCCTTGGTACAGGGCCGATCTTCTTCCATTCTTCCTGGAGCCTGATCAGATCGCGAGAAGAATTTCTCCACTCAGAGCTAAGACGTAAAGCTTCAGCCTGAACACAGAGGTCAACCTTAATGTTATAGTTATGGAGCTGTTGTTCCTTCAGCTTGCCAAAGAAATCCTTTTTGTTTGCAAAGTAGGCATCCAGGTGTCCTTTAAAACGAACCCATACCTCGTTATTTACTTTTGGAGAAGCCTGACCAACAGATTTCCATACTTTGAGGAGTTCATTAACCTGCTGGGTGCTTTCCTGCCATTGCTTGATAGATGAGTAATCCTTATTTACCAGTTGTTCAGCCTGTTCGCACAGAACAACTTTGGCTGCATGGTTTGCGTCCTGCTCTTCCTGTACCTTACCATAAAACTCATGGCGCCTTTCGTTAATCTTATCTGATGCAGTCTTAAACCTGTCCCAAACTTCCTCTCGCTTATCTTGTGGTACCGGGCCCAGTTCTTTCCATTCTTCATGAAGTTCCTGGAGGCGTTTGAACGATTTGGTTATTGAGGGCTCAATAATGAGTTCTTCAGCTTTTTCACATAATTCAATCTTATGCTGAAGATTTTTCCGAAGGTCGAGGTCCTTCAATTCCTTGTTGATCTTAACCTTATCGAAGAATTTCTCGATAAGGAAATGGTAATTCTGCCACATTCCAGGAGCCTCATTCTTAGGCACCATGCCAATGGCTTTCCAGCGTTCCTGTAAAACCTTGAAATCATCGTAAGTCTTTTTCAGGGTCTCTTCCGATGAGATAAGTGTTTTCAGTTCCTCAAGGATATGCTTTTTTGCCTCAAGGTTCTGGATCTTTTCTCTTTCAATCTGCTCGCTAAAGCGTGCTTTGCTCTGTTTGTATATATTGAATGCAATCTTAAAACGTTCCTCCAGTGGATCAGTAACTTCAAAGCTTTCAGCTTCTTCTTCAGCAGCAGCTTTCTGGTACATTTTTTCCCGCTCTTCATTGGTACGTGCCAGGTACGCTACCTTGATCTGGACGATCTGGTTTTTGATAACATTTACATCCTCATTTTTTACAGTCTCCTCAAGAAGTTCAACAAGTTGTTCACGTGTTTTATGGTCCAGACCAATAGTGATAACTTCTTCAACTTCTTCCTCTTCCTCTTCAACATCTTCTGCTGAGTGGACTTTTGTTTCTTCTGCTACTGCAGCCTTGCGTTTACCTTTAACAGCAGGCTCAGCAACAACAGGCTCTATCTGTTCCGGTGTTGATTCCTCAACAACAGGAAGCGTTTCTTCAATTACAGGAATTTCTTCAGGAACTGAAATTGGGGCTTCAGCGACTGGAATTGGGGCCTCAGCGACTTGTTCAGCTATTACAGGCTGTTCAATACTTACTTCCTCTGGCCGGATTTCGATTTCTGCTGCAGGCTCTGCTATTTCAGCAGTTTCAGCCACGGCAACAGTTTCTTCCAATACAGGTTCTTCAACCTTCACTTCATTGTTTTCAATAATTGTTTCTTCTGCAACAGGGAGCCCTGCTGTTTCGGAAACTTCTGCTTCTGGGGTTCCTTCCTTGGAAGGTTCGTTAGTTTTACTAAGAATTGAGTTTTCAACCTCATTAGGTTGGAGATTCTCCTCCTGGTTGGTTTTTGAAACTTCTTCAGGATTCTGATCGGGGCTGGATTTTTCTTTCATGGTACAAATGAATGTGTGGATTAGTAGATTTCGATTTTACTATATTTTCCCCAGGCTCAAATAAGACAGGGAGGGACAATACTTGATTTCCTTTTAACAAGGGAGTGCAAAAATATAAATTATCCTTTATGAACAGTAACCATTGCCTACTTTATCAGTCAATTAACCTATGAATAAATTCACCGGAGGCTGGGGCGATTATATAAAAGGTACCCCAGGTTAAGTAAAAAGGAAAATGGTTTTTGTTCCTGATTGTAATATGAGTAAGATAAACTCAATGGACCAATTGGACTTTGATAGATCAGGGATGCTGAAGCCGCGGGATAGGCCTTTTTCAATACAGGACCGTATGAAGCCTTCAAATCCTGGCCCTGGATAATCTCCCGGTAAGGAACCATAAGGTATCCTTCGATCCTTAAATCAAAGTTTTTACTGATAGATGCCACATTTCGCTGTCCAACTGCAGCGTATATTGGGTTTCTGAATGTATTCTGAAATAAAGTAGACATCTCTGGAATGGGAGTGAATGCCGGTGAAATAAGTATGGTTGAAGTATAGTTCCTATAAAAGTCCTGGAATGATATCATCGTTTCAGCCATTATGCCAAGAGTGTAGAAGCCTTTTTTCCTGAAATATTTTTCATAGGAAAGACTTGCAGCAGGATAATTATGCCAGTGTTCATACTTTACGGTTTCATTTCCGGTAGTTCCGGGCGAATGTTCTTCATTCGCGGATATAAACCGGAATTCAGTTTGAAAACGTTCTCCGGAATTTGCAAACTGTTTACGGTTCAGGTTATTAAATTCAATAGTTACAGAAGGAGAGTAAAATTCCGTTAGCGTTTTATCCAGCACATCATCTGTTGTAAACGTATTGGTTTGATAGTAACTATCCCGGTTTCTGCCCATATCAAAACCAATTTCGATTTTTCCTGTCCTTTTAATAGGAAATCCAAGCCTCAGATCAATAAAATTCTCACGATGAACAAGATAAACAGGCGTTTTAAAATCGAAAAAGTAGGTATTGGATGTATTCATATAATTGAATTGATTTCCAATAAGGTACATTTCCACGAAGAAAGGCAGACGGCTAGGGAATTCCAATCTCCCGCCCACTTTGAAAGAGTTGTAAAATCTACCCAAATAAGCATTTGACTGGAATGATGCGGCAATTTTGTTCCAATAGATATAACCAAGTTGCAGGAAGAATTCATTCGTTGATTTGGAAGATACATTACCTCCGATTTCAGCATGGAAATTATTCTCCTGCTTTGCGGAGATATGCAGTTCATATCCTTTGAGTGAAGGCGAATAGGTTAATTGAGGATAAGAATGATAGACCCTGTTTTCGGCCAATAGCCTGAAATAATCTGCTTTAACAATACCCAGTGACTGGTTTCGGGAAGTATCACCGGTCTTTTTTCTGCGTTCCAGATCCGTGCGAAGCAGTTTTTTTACATAGCTGTATTGTCCTTCCGTTATACCTTCGATGGTGTAATTCTTAACTACATAAGGTGGCTTTCGTTTATTGAATTCAGACCGTATAGCTTCACGCTGTTCCGGGGAAACTGAATCAAGCACAAATTTCCTGATCTGGGGTATCATCCGTTTTGCAGCAACATATCCGCTATCAATAAATTCCGTGGTATGGGAGAAATCAATAACATTAACAGTTTTCAATTGAGGCTCAATCATCACACCACTTTCACATAGAACATCATAGTTGGATTTTTCCATCAGCATGTTCCTGATCTGCGACAGAACATCGTCATCAGCTGGTGGCCTGGCATTATTTGCAGCTTTGCTTCCAATTATGATATCAGGGTAAAAGTCCTCGTACGCAACGTCGGAAGGGAAATTATTGTACATACCACCGTCAAAAAGCAAGCGTCCATCTATACGGATTGGTTTAAAATAGAATGGAAATGTCATGGAAGCCCGGATAGCGGATCCAAGATCACCTGACCTGAGAGTTACTGCCTTATTTTCATCAACATCTGCAGCCACACACCTGAATGGGACCATTAAGCTGTCAAATTTATAGTTGGCAGCAGCTGCGGCACTGGCAAAAAGTTCGAGGAAAGCAAAATCCATGCTTACAGGTGAAACCAGGTTTGTTGGCAACTGAGTTTGCAGCACGGAATCATACTTAAACTTGAAACTCATCCAGGATGCATCGGGAAAAGGCTGGCGGAAGTAATAGATATATTTCTGGTCTATTTTTCCTGATACCCATTCTTTAAAATCCCTGGAAGTGATAATGTATTCCATTTCGACCGGCGAATAACCGGCTGCGTAAAGGCCTCCAATAATTGCACCCATGGAAGTACCGGCTATATAATCAATCGGAACCTGGGCTTCTTCCAAAGCTTTCAATACGCCAATATGGCTAACCCCTTTAGCTCCTCCCCCACTCAGAACAACTGCTACTTTTTGCGCCCAGCAAGGAAAAAGGCCTGCAAAAAGAAATAATACAAAACAGACTGATAATTTATATCGCATACTAAACATTCAGGTCCCGTATTCCAATACTTTCACTGCAAATTTACAGCATAATAGAGTTATTGGAAGTAGAAAAAAGCACCCACGCCAAATATTAACGTGGATGCTTTTCAAATCATATAAAAACAGGAAAAGATTTTCAGGTGCAGGCTATACTTTTGCAAGTGCCTGTTCCAGATCAGCCATAAGATCTTCAACATCCTCAATACCAACCGAGTAACGAACAAGCCCGTCAGTTATCCCGGCCTTGATTTTTCCTTCAACGGATACTTTTGAATGCGTCATGGAAGCAGGGTGCTGTATCAGTGTTTCAACACCGCCCAGTGATACAGCGAGAATGGCAACCTTAACACTGTCCATGAGTATTTTCCCGGCAGTAAGGCCGCCTTTCAGCTCAAAGCTGATCATAGAACCCGGCCCATCCATTTGTTTTCTGGCCATCTCATATTGAGGATGTGAAGGTAAACCCGGATATCTTACCCAGGCTACTTTTGGATGTTTTTCGAGATATTCTGCAAGTTTCATGGCATTTTCCTGGGAACGGTCAATCCTGATACCCAATGTTTTCAAGCCGCGAATAGCCAGGTAAGCCTGATGCGGATCCATATTACAACCCAGGTTGACCATGATGGAACGAAGCTTCTTATACATGGCTTCTTCTTTTGTGATGATCATACCGGCAACGATATCTGCATGGCCATTGATAAACTTGGTCATGGAATGGAGAACGATATCAATACCGAGATCGAGGGGGCGTTGCAGATAAGGGCTGCAAAATGTATTATCAACAGCTACAGGAATTCCATAAGAATGAGCAAGTTCGGCACAGGCTGCCAGGTCAGAAATATCCATTGTAGGATTGGATGGAGTTTCAATATACAGCAACTTGGTATTAGGCCTGATGGCTTTTCTGATTTCTTCGATATCAGCCGTATTTACGAAGCTGGCTTCAACTCCGAAGCGACAGTATTGTTGTTCGAGTATTACCCTAGATGGCCCGTATACTGCAGCAGAACTTACAATATGTGATCCGTTGCCAAGAAGTGCAAAGTAAACAGTATTCACTGCTCCCATACCTGAACTGGTGGCAATTCCGCCGAATCCATTCTCCAGCATTGCCAATTGCGACTCAAGTGCACCTATGGTAGGGTTTCCAATTCTTGTGTAGATAAAACCATCGCTTTCACCCGAGAAGCAACGGGCGCCATGATCAGCATCATTAAATACAAAGGTTGAGGTTTGATAGATAGGTACTGTTGCACTTCCCAGTGGATCCTTAAAACCACTACCATGAATAAGTTTCGAATTGAAACCAAGATCTTTTGAGTCCATTATATTTGTGTTAAATAAGTTTTTACCAGTAAAACATCATGAATATCAGACATATAAAGTTATAGCCAACTACTCACAACCTTTTCCCATATTGTGGCAAAGATAGATTCGTTTTCCAAATCAGCTTCATTCAATGGCATATACTTTTCATTGTCCTTAAAATCCCGGTGAGAAATGACACCAAAGACAGGAACCTTCTTGATTTTACTGAACCTTTCAACTTCTTCCAAAAAGCTGGCTTCTCCTTTGTACTTATTGATTACCAGGCCAAAAGGGATGGAACGCTCTTTTAATGCCCCCAGGAGAAATTGAATGTTTCTTAGCCAACCCCTGGAAGGATTAATAACGAGTATTGCTAGTGTTGCATCTCTTAATGCAGTAAGCACATATCCGGATATACCCGGACTCAGGTCGCATATGGCGAGTGAGCCTGTATTGATGCGCTGGTTAAGTGCACATACCAACGGAACCTGGAATTCATGAGATTCATCTGCCTTTCCCACCGTGATTGAATGCATGCCTTTCCTTCCATGAAGGATATACCCTGTTAATTTCTCCTTTCTGCCAATCCCATGGATACTGCAACCATTAATACATTCTCCGCAGGCTTCGCACTTTTCAGGACTTATTACCATGGAAGGAATATTCCTGTCGAGTTGCAGGGCACCGCAGTCACAGTAAGAAATACATGCCCCGCAGAACTTACATTTCAGGTTATCGATTTTTGGAAAGTCAGCGAAAATCTCATCCGCATTGAATTTTACCTGTTCGAATTCTCCAATCAGGTCTGGTTTCTCAACATCATATCCGACCAACTGTACCGGCTCAGCTGAAATACTAACCACAAAGTCGAATAATCCTTTAGCCAGCATGGTTCTGCCGGTAGAACTTTCGTAACTCATTATGGCAATTTTACGGGTCAAGAATTTGGCAATTAGTTAATTAGTCAATTTATAATTTGGAAATCGGTTATTGGTTATTGGTTATCGGTTCTAATTTTAGAATGGTTTGGCGTTAGTCAGACTGAGGCGGTGGTGTTGGTCGTACCGGGGGATTTATCTGTGTTCAGAATTTGACTTCCATCATCTCAATTCCTTCTTCAAGCATCTAACTTCTTACCTCCTACTTCTGACTTCACACTTCACACTTCATGCATCTTACCTCCTAATTCCTGTTTCATTCATCTACCTCCTGCTCACCACATCCTGTTCCTGCATACTGAATACTGCCTACTAACATCAAACTACTGCTTCATACCTCACTTTTTTCTTTTTCCTTTTATCTTTTGTCTTAACTCCTTTTATTTCGCTTTCATCAACCTGGCCGCAAACCCGCCCATAGCAGATTTTGGCTTTAACCGCCTGAACACTCCTTCATTCGAAGCTTTAACCTCCTCAACGGTATAAAATGCATTGGGGTTATACTCCTGAACGGTAGCGACAAAGCTCTTGATTTCTTTACGGCGTATAATCGAAAAGATTAGTTTTACCTTTCCCTTGGCTCCTTCACCATCAACCAGGGTGAGACCAAAATTCTGTGATTTAAGGTCATCAATCAATTCGGGGGATTCCTTTGAAAGTATTACCCGAATAATCACAGTTCCCAGTGAAATCCGCTCCTCAATGGTTATCCCAATAAAATTCCCCATCGCAAAACCGGCACCATATGCGACATAGCTAATCCAATTTCCAAGGTGCTGCATGATCTGTCCGACCGCCAGCAACCATATGATCACTTCGAAAAAGCCAAGGAAGGGTGCAACATACTTAAGTCCTTTGGAAATGAAGATCAACCTTATCGTACCAATACTCTGATCCATTATCCTGGCAAAAAATATCAGCAAAGGCAGCACAAGCCATGTGAATAGCGGGGAAGTTGCAACAAAAAGGTCCATAGATTTGTAACTTTTAGCAAGGTAAAAGTAGCTTTTTTTACTGCGAATTCAGATGAAACAGTTAAAGAATTCAAATTCCGGGAATTGCTGAAGTTAGCTGGAAAAAAATAAGCCAGCACTTAATCGAAGTCAGGGTTTTGAAAAAACATAGTCAGTTAATGCTGATTAGGTAAGGTGGTTGCAGAGCATGGGCATTTCCCGATTTTAAGGGTATAGGCAAAATCATCTGCCAGGTGAAAATACTTCCTGGTGGTTATATCAACCTGTCCGGCGATGTTAGAAAATATAGTGACCGGCTCCAGTCTTTCCAGGTTGTCGTTACGTATCAGAAAAGCAGTGAAACAGTAGCTTCGCCAGGCTTTTAGCCCGGAAATCCTGGCAAAATCCTTATCGTATACAACCGGGGCCACATATTTATCATCATCTCCTGAACTGATTATTTTACCCTCAGAATTGAAGAGCTCCGGCAATCCCCTGTTAAACCAATAAACTGTTGCATTATGGATCCATCCAACTGAATGTTTTTTATTCTTTTCATTAAGATAGAAGTTCTCAACCCGGTAATTCTTACCCCTTAAAGTAAGTCCATGAAAAAGCGGGAATCGCCTTGGAATCCATTTCTTTGTGAAATCAACCTGCGAGCTGAAATCGTGCAAAGGCTTTAAATTATGGCTATATCCATTAGGCAGCATGGTCTCCCAAAACCAGTTAAGCCCGGCACCAGTGTTTCCCATCATATAGGTAGCCCACAGATTATTATGGAATTGTAGATCTGTAATATTTTCAATTTCAGGGCTCACGTAACTTCCCATTTCCCCGAAAAGAGCCGGTTTCCCCGGTATTTTCCTCCTAAGTTTTTTAAGATCTGAATACCTGTCGTAGTTAGTCCTTTTGTTCTGGCCGTAAGCATGAAGATTAATCAAGTCGCAATAAGGAGATCTCCAGACCCACCATTTGCAATTGTTATCTTTCATGTATGATGCATACGAACCACTGATGAGGTGCTGGTAATTATCATACTCCTTTAATTTTCGGGCCATGCTGTTGAACCAATGATACATAGCTTTCTGGTTCGAACTGAAATCCCTGGTATTATCAATTTCTGTAAACAGTTCATAAGAGGAAATATGGCTGCTATACCCCCACCTGGCAGCAATATATCTCAACTTATGACTAAATACCAGGCATGCAGAATCATTTGTAAAGAAGTCAATTGGTTCTTTCACTGATTGAATAAACCTGTGATAAGGATTTCCGGGCCAATTCCATGAGTCATCCCCAAAATCAGCATGTTGAAGAAGCGTGAACTTTAGGTAAATATCCTTTTGCTCAGCCAATTCTAAAATCTTATCGATTTCCCAGGCTTGTGCCTGCCGGTTTCCATTGTAATCAAAAGAATTGTTCAATACATCCGGGTTTTCATAGATGCCGGAATATTCCCATTCAAACTGAAGCCCGGTAAAATTTATTAATGCAAGGCTGGCTGCATTTCCGCCATTTCTATGGATTTCATTAAAATACTCTGAATAATGTTCACTGATGGAGTTATTCACAATCCCCCACCTATACCAATCAGTATTTAAACCTAATGGTATGAAAGGCTCCCCGGATTTTGAAAAAATCATCCCACAGCCTTTTCTTGAAATATATCCTCCTTTTCCTGATTCGAAGCAATTAAATTGGAGCATCCGGCTCCCGAATTGAAGGAACTCTTCTCCTACTCTGACCTTCAGCTGGCACCTAAACTTCCAATTCCCGGGCTCCGGAGGAGCAAACCTGATTCTCCAGGAGTAGCCTACGGCTTTTTCAATCCAACAGGGATAAGCCATAGGGGTACAATTGGCCCTTTCAAAATCACAATAGTAAAATCCATTGACATGATATGCCTTACCAGATTCTGAAGTAAAATCAGCGCTCAGGTCAATAATATCAGGATTATATGGATTAATGCCCCCCTTGGAAAACGGAGGAGTCCGGAATTCCCTGATTTTATTTTCGATTAGTTCAGGCAATTTTATTCCAAGTTCGATCTTCTCAAACTGATAGATTATTGCAGGATCAGGATCCAGAAAAACAACATGCAAACTGTCACTGATAGCACCACCTACCTGAATTGGCTGGTCATCAACAGCCCCAAATGACTGATTGGCAAGAATCAAGAATAATGAAGAACTTAAAAAAAGAAATATGGCTAAAACGGCAATTCTCGGCATGCAGAAATTTTATTTTGACGAAGTAATCGGTAAACTTCGAAAACTAATCGTTGAAACAGGGTTTCATAAAACTTAGTCTGGGAAGCAATGTTATACCTTTGTTTTGCTCAACTGAGCGCCTAATTTAATTGATTCGTTTCATAAACATTCTGTCATGACAAAAAAATTAATAGCAGGCTTATTGATCCTGTGCAGTTTCTTACTCGTTTCTGCACAACCTGAAGCGCGCCTTCTCAGGTTCCCAACCATCCATGGAAACAATGTGATCTTTTCCTATGCCGGAGATCTTTATACCGTTGCCGCAACAGGTGGAACTGCCCGAAAGCTGACCAACGATGTGGGCTATGAGATGCTCGCCAAGTTCTCTCCGGATGGTAGCCAGGTAGCATTCACAGCACAGTATGATGGGAATACTGAAGTTTATACTATGCCCGCTGAAGGAGGAGTCCCAAAACGGTTGACAATAACCGCAACATTAGGGAGAGATGATATCAGCGACAGAATGGGCCCCAATAACATCGTGATGACCTGGTCGCTGGATGGTAAAAGCATTATTTACCGTTCAAGGAAGCAGTCCTTTAATGATTTCCAGGGCCAGCTGTTCTCAGTGCCTGCTAACGGTGGGATGTCAACAGAATTACCACTGCCTGCCGGTGGTTTTTGTTCCTGGTCACCGGATGGGAAAAAACTGGCATACAACAGGGTTTTTCGCGAATTCCGAACCTGGAAGTATTACAAGGGTGGAATGGCTGACGACATCTGGATTTATGATTTTGCGACAAAGAAAGTTCAGAACATTACGAACACAAACACTCAGGAGATATTCCCCATGTGGTTTGGCGATGAGATCTATTTCTGTTCCGATCGCGACCGCACTATGAACCTCTTCTGCTATAACCTGAAATCAGGCCAGACCAGGAAAGTTACCAACTTCACGGACTACGACATCAAATTCCCATCTGCCGGCGATAACCGGATCATTTTTGAGCAGGCAGGCTATCTCCATATATTTGACATTGCAAGCCAAACAACCAGGAAACTTACTATTAACCTGGCGGATGACTTTAACACCAGCCGCTCGGAATTGAAAGATGCCAATCGCTTCCTTGGGGCCGTTAACCCATCGCCTGATGGAAACCGGATTGTTGCCAGTGCAAGGGGTGATATCTTTTCTGTTCCTGCCAAAGAAGGCATTACCAGAAATCTAACATCTTCAAGCAATGCCCACGACCGAGATGCCTACTGGTCTCCAGATGGGAAATGGATTGCTTACCTCTCTGACAGGAATGGAGAATATGAAATCTACATCCAAAAGCAGGATGGAAGCGAAGCCCCGGTGCAGGTTACCTCAGGTGCCGATACTTATAAATTCAGCCTTTCCTGGTCGCCCGACAGCAAGAAAATCCTTTGGAATGATAAAATGTTGCGCCTGCAATATGTGGATATTGATTCAAAAAAGGTTACGCTGGTCGACAAATCAAAACTCTGGGAATACCAGGAATTCTGCTGGTCGCCGGATAGTAGATGGATTGCCTACAGCCAGCTTTTAACCAACCAGTTCGGTCAGATCGTGCTTTACAATTGTGAAACTGCACAGAAATATGAAATTTCTGACCAATGGTTCAACAGTGGCCAACCTGCGTTCAGCGCTGATGGCAAGTTCCTGATATTTACCTCTGCAAGATCCTTCGAGCCCATTTACAGCGACGTTGAATGGAATTTCGCCTATGAGAACATGTCAAAGATTTACATGGTATCGCTTGCAAAAGATACTCCGTCACCATTTGCACCTACAAATGACGAGGTAAAGCAGGAAGAAACGCCTAAAGCGGATGCTGATAAGAAAACAGAAACAAATGGGAAATCCACTTCAGGTGGAAAAGGGAAAAAGGATGATGCCAAAGAAAAAAGTCCTGAAGCAGATAAAGTAACTGTAAAAGTAGATCTTGACGGGATTCAGCAGAGGATCATCGAGCTTCCGGTTAAGCCTTCCAATTACTTTAATATCTGGTCCATCCAGGATAAGGTCTACTACAATGAACAGACTGATGATGGGTTGGTACTGAAAATGTTTGACCTGAAGGATAAGAAAGAGAACGAACTCGGTTCCGGGATGGTTTTCGATATCACTGCCAATGGTAAAAAAATGCTGATCCGCCAGAATAACCGTTTTGCCATGATAGACCTGCCTTCATCAAAGATCAACCTCGACAAATACATTGATATGAGTGATCTAAAGGTTTGGGTTGATTTCAGGCAGGAATGGAACCAGATTTACGATGAAGCATGGAGGCAGATGAGAGATTTCTTTTATGTGTCGAATATGCATGGTGTTGATTGGAAGGCAATGCATGATAAATATGCTGTATTGCTTCCTTATGTGAACAACCGGAATGACCTGACCTACCTGATCGGAGAATTGATCGGTGAACTAAGTATTGGACATGCCTATATCGGTGGTGGTGAACGCCCACCTATTGAAAGGATCGACCTTGGACTTTTAGGAGCCCGTCTAAGCAAGGATCCTTCTGGTTATTACAGGATTGACAGCCTGCTCATGGGCCAGAACTGGGATAAATCAATGCGTTCCCCTCTTACAATGATGGGAGTTGGAGCCAATAAAGGAGATTTTATCACCTCGGTAAATGGGAAATCAACCAAAGACATGTTGGATATTAACCAGGCCTTCATCAACAGATCAGGCAAGGATGTGGAAATTACTCTGAACAGTAAGGCAGAAGAAGGAGGCCGTAAAGTATTGGTTGTTCCTGTTCGTGATGAATCACAGTTATATTATTATACCTGGGTTCAGGACAATATCCGGAAGGTAAACGAGGCCACCAACAATGAGGTTGGCTATATTCACGTTCCTGATATGGGCGTTGAAGGGCTGAATGAATTTGTCAAATACTTCTATCCCCAACTGGCTAAAAAGGCCCTGATCATTGACGATCGCGGGAATGGGGGCGGAAATGTTTCGCCCATGCTCATAGAACGCCTGCAACGCGAGATCACCCGATCAAATATGGCCAGGAATGTAGAGATTCCAAGTCATACTCCACAACAGATGATGCTGGGTCCAAAGGTGTTGCTTGTTAATAATTATTCAGCCTCCGATGGGGATCTCTTCCCTTACGGATTTAAGAAACACCAACTGGGAAAAGTGATTGGCACTCGTACCTGGGGCGGTGTTGTTGGAATCAGGGGTTCATTGCCATTTATTGATGGTGCTGATCTCAGGAAACCTGAATTCGCCTCCTATTCGGCAGATGAAAGCAAATGGATTATCGAAGGTTACGGCGTTGAACCGGATATTGTGATCGACAATGATCCTGCCCGTGAATATGCCGGGATAGATGACCAGTTGAATAAAGCCATTGAAGTTATCAAGGACGAACTAAAGAATTACAAGGGTGTACCGGCAATTCCCACTCCACCGGATAAGAGCAAATAAGCTTAATCAATAAGAGTGCGAACGGAAGCAATAATAATGCTTCCGTTTTTTTTTAATGTTCCGCTGGTTTCACCAATTGGACTAGGAAAATTTCAAATCGCTGTAAGGGTAAAATGCGTTTGAATTGTCTTATATGTTGTAATACTGTATTTATAATATCAATTAATCTTCACTAGTATTTCTGCCCTGAACTGCCCGACGAAATTGGCATTCGATAGAATCTTTAATTATTAATATTCTTTTAGTATGAATTTGATAAAATCAATCATTCTGCTGGTTTTCCTATCAATTGGAACTATTGTTCCGGCTCAGGCTGTTCATTTAGTGACAAACGAACTCGATAATGGTCCGGGAAGCCTTCGGTACTTGATTTCACTGGCAGAGCAGGGTGATACGATTCACTTCGACAATTCCGTAAAAAATGTGGCACTCACATCAGGCCAGATTCAGATTGATAAATCAGTAAGCATTGTTGGAAATTCCGGGAATATTAAAATTACAAGGGATACTACATCCAGGTTCAGGATATTCGACATTGGAGTTTCCGGGGCAGGAATCAAAGTGATCATCAGAAACCTGGATATCATGAATGGTATTACTGATATTGGCGATTCAGAAACAGGTGGTGGTATCAGGATCAATAGTCAGTATGACTCCGTTTTCCTTATTGGATGTAATATCCGGCAGAACCAGACAGGTTCCCCGGAAAGCCTGAGTTTCTATGTGGGTACAGGAAACGGTGGAGGGATCATGAATAACGGATTCTTATCAATGGATGATTGCCGGGTTGCGGATAACCTAACAGGCACACCTTTTTTCGGTGGTAATACCGGGGCCGGAGGTGGAATTTTCAATGCGGGCAGGTTGATCCTAACAGATTGTTCAATTGAGTTCAACACAACAGGGTTAGGTTGTTTTTGGGCTGAGGAGTCAGGAGCGATTGGAGGTACCGGTGGAAACGGAGGTGGAATCGCAAATACCGGCAGCTTATTAATTATTTCTTCAAATATTGCTGATAACCTAACAGGAGCAGGAGGTACAGCAGATGCTCAGCATGCTTCAGCAATTGGTGGAAATGGAGGAGCCGGCGGCGGTATCTTTAATCTTGGCACAATGGAATTATTGAATGATCGAATCTCTGGTAATAAGACCGGGAACGGAGGAAATGCTAATGGCTGGCATGAATTTTCCTTTGGCGGAGATGGCGGAAAAGGCGGGGGTTGTTATAATACAGGAACCTGCAGGATGGTTAATTGTTTTATCCAGGAAAATGAAAGCGGGGAAGGCGAATTAACATCTAACGAAAGCGGAAATGGTGGAAACGGCGGAGGATTTTATAACAACCATATTACTAAAATCATTAATTGCCTTTTCAGTGCCAATAAAACCGGGAATAACCCAGCAGGTTCACAATCAGGCTACCCCGGGAATGGTGCAGGTATTTTTAATTCCACTCCTTCCGTTTCGCTTGACATAATTAACTCAACAATAAGCGGAAATACAATCCCACTTAGCTGTCATTCCGGCCAGGGCGGAGGATTGTTCAACGAATCAAATTACTCCCATATTCAAAACTCCATATTCTATAATAATTCTGTAAACCAAACTATCCCCAGTGACATCAAAGGGTTGTTCATATCGAGGTATTCGCTGATAGGTACAGTTGAAGGCAGTTTTCAACATGATACAACCTGTATTTATTATACCGATCCTTTATTTATTAGTTATCCCTATGACTTCAGACTTCAGTCAGGCAGTCCTGCAATCAATGCTGCCAACCCCGATACAGCGAACCTGGGCCTTCCTTTAACTGACATAGGCCTTAGGCCAAGAATTGTAAGGGATACCCTTGATATTGGAGCCTATGAAAGACAAATTGCTGAAAACGACAACATTTATCTGCAGCCTGAGCATATTACTTTTCCAACCATTGAAGTAGGTTCATTTGCATCAGGCAACATGAATCTCATAATTACCGGGGAACACCCGGCTATTATAGATTCCATCACTTCGAGTGATGATTTCAGGTTACAAATTCCCGGACAAACAAGTTGGTCAACCAGGCTCTGCAATCTAAATCTTCCGCCAGGTGCTCATCCTGTCAATATTCGTTTTCAGCCTTTTCACTCTGGCTCTTATGAATATTACATTCAACTATATTACCATGATGATTCCGTTTCCAAAACAACAGGTATATACGTGAGCGGGGCAGCAGAATATTGCAATGCACTGTCTGGTGACATACTTCAGGATACTACATGGCAGGATTGCATAACCCTGGTAGGAAATGTGAAAGTGAAAAAATCCTTTACCCTTCACATTGCCCCGGGTACTAAGGTCAAGGCTGCCGGCCCTTATGAAATCCAGGTAGACGGTATGATCCTTGCCTCCGGTACTGCAAGCCAGCCAATTGAATTCTCAGGCATTTCATTGAATGATACGCTTAATATTTCCTGGAATGGGATCCACCTGCGGAAACCTACAAACGAACTTTACTCAACATATTCATTTTTAGATTATTGTACCATCAGAGATGTGAATAAACAGACAGGGTCAGGGGCAATTTACCTGGAATATAACCACCTGCCAGGTTTGATTGATATAAGTAACTGCCAGTTTGAAAATAACAGGACCACTTCCCCATTAACTGGAGGTGCAGCTATCTTTAAGCATGATGGTGAGAAATGCAATCTCAGTATCACCAATACAATATTCAGAAATAATTCGGCCATTCTGGGCGGAGGAGCATATTTCTCAGATGCCGAAGGCACCGATAACGTGACGACTATAACAAACAGCCTTTTCAATCATAACAGTTGCGCCTCAGGAAATGCAGGTTCAGCTCTTGCAGGTGCATACTCTGATAAACTCACGAATTGCACATTCTTCGGTAACCCTTATCCATCAATAACCGGCAACAACGTTATCATCCAAAACTGCCTCTTCTGGCCATCGGAAGTGAATTCAACAAACCTGGTTAACGCACAGGTATCCTATTCAAATATTGGGATGGGTTACCCTGATTTTGCAGATACAAGCCAATACGATTATCATCTCTTGCCTGCCTCATACGCCATTGATGCAGGAAATCCTGCTACAATAACTGTATCGGCTGACCTTGATGGCAATCCCAGGATCTCCGGGCCTATTATTGACCTGGGATGTTTTGAATACCAAAGGGTATATCAGCAATTGATCGAAGTCCTCCCGGAATCATTGGATCTTTATACTACCCTGAATAAGGAAGTTTTTTTATTTAACATGGTTATCCGGAACAAAGGAATTGAGCCATTAACTATTGATTCTATATGCCTGCCGGCCGGGTTTTGGCTGAACGACTCGCATGATGGTTGGGCGAATCCGCTAAAAGGACTTATTATTGGGCCTAACAGTTTAAGTATGCCTGTTGTGAGATTCTTACCCGATAAAGATACAGTGTACTCTGGATACATAACATTCTATAGTAATTCTCAAATTGACAGCATACTCAGCATATCTGTCCACGGCCATGTATCGCCTTCAGGTATTAGCGATCAGGAGGCAACCGGAAATGACTTCACCATTTCGCCAAACCCAACAACGGGTTTCGTTTCTTTTTGCCGGTTGACAAATGTGAAACAACTCGAAATCGCTGACATGAAAGGAATTGTTCAACTTGCCATCCCTCTGTGGAAACCTAAAGAAACAGCAACTGTTGACCTGCGTAAACTAAATAAAGGAATGTACCTGGTTAAGCTCATATTTGATGATAAAATTGTTACAAGAAAATTGATATTACAGTAAATTCTATGATTGACCACTAACCGCAATTGAAAAGCTTTCTTTCAAAAAAGCTGATGAATATTTAAAAATATCTCAAATGGGATTCGCAGGTAAACAATAAACACTACTTTTGCCACGAAAATTTCACCCAAAATGGACGAAGGCCCTGATTTATACCGAAAATTAACCTGATTTCAGGGTCAGTAGGCAATGCCTGCGTTCTCCCTGGAACAAAACATGGAGGATGCTTTTATGACAGCATTGACCACATTCCACTTAAGCCGGCTTTTAGGAATTAAGCTGTATTCCGCTCAGAATGAGTATGTCGGAGTAATTCTCGATTTACTGATCGACAATAATCCCGATTCTGTAAAACCCGGAGAACCTTACCGGCCACGCATTGTAGCTGTAAAGACTGGTGCAAAATCCAGGCCTGTTTACTTTGATTTCCGCTATTTCGAAGTAAATCGCCTGAACAATAAATACGCAGTAATCTGCCGTGAAAAGCGGCAACTTGATGAAAATACAGTACGGGATTACCTCCCTCTCATGGAAAGCATCCTGGACAAACAGATCGTCGACCTTAACGGTAAAAAACTGGTCAGGGTTAACGACATCAGGATTGCGACAGTATCTGGCGGCACCTTTGTAATAGCTGTTGATGTGGGTGTTGAAGGCTTGCTCCGTCGTCTGGGTATTTCTAAGATTACACGTCAGCTCTCCCAAATTTTCAGGTTCCAGATTCCTTCAAAGTTTATTCTTTGGGATGATGTAGACACACTTGATGCATCCAATCTTAACATTCGTCTTGGGAAAGCATCATCCAAACTTAAAACATTACACCCATCCGACCTGGCTGACATTATCGAAGAACTGGGTCACAGCAGCAGAACTGCAGTTTTCAGCAACCTGGATGAAGAACAGGCTGCTGATGTACTGGAAGAAATGGAACCCAGGAAGCAGGTAGACCTGATCGAGAGTTTGTCGGTTGCCAAAGCTGCAGATGTTCTGGAGAAGATGCCGGCGGATGAAGCAGCTGACATTCTAGATCTGCTCGAGGATGATAAAGCGGAGATATTATTGCGTGAAATGGATTCGGAGTCATCGGATGAGGTCAGGGAGTTGCTTGAATACTCCGATCAATCTGTTGGTAGTATTATGAGTACCGATTTTATTTCTTTTCATGAAAATGAAACCGTTGAACAGGCACTCATCACCATCCGGGAAGCTAAACCTGAAGAAGCAGTTCTATACAATCTCTTTGTGGTGAACCATGGGGGTAAACTTCTTGCCACAGTTACATTGCGGGATCTAGTCGTTTCAGACCCCGGTGTCATTCTCAGGGAAATCATGCGAAAAAATCCTGTTTCGGTGCAGGATAAGGACAAGCTAGACTCCGTTGCAGAACTTGTTTCAAAGTACAATATGCTGGCCCTCCCGGTTGTAAATAACCATAATTTGCTAGAGGGCATGGTAGTTATTGATGATATTATAGAAGACCTTCTCGGTGCCCGTAAAACTAAATAATTAAAGGAAGGAGGTCTAAGTCATGAAAAGAAACCGAAAGATCGTTCTTCGGAATATCGCATTGTTTTTTGCTTTGCTGGGCCCGGGTATTATTACCGGGAGTGTTGATAATGATGCAGGTGGAATAACTACTTATTCAGTTGCAGGGGCTCTCTATGGCTATAAGCTTATCTGGACACTGATCCCGGCCTTTGTAGTTCTGCTGGTTATACAGGAGATGAATGCCCGCATGGGTATTGTAACAGGTAAAGGCCTGGCAGATCTCATAAGGGAGAATTCAGGTGTAAAAATCACATTCTTTATTTTTATCGGCTTACTGGTTGCAGATATAGGGAACACTACTACCGAATTTGCAGGGGTTGCAGGATCTATGCAAGTCTTTCATATTAGCAAATATATATCTGTACCAATTGCCGGGGTCCTGGTCTGGTTCCTTGTGGTAAAAGGGAACTACAGGATAGCAGAGAGAATTTTCCTTGTATTCAGTGTAGCATTGCTAATGTATATAGTTTCAGCTATTATGGGCAAACCACACTGGCACGAAATCGGTCAATCCATTGTCAAACCACAATTGGAATTAAACACCACCTACCTGGCAATGGTAATTGGCATTATCGGCACAACCATTGCACCATGGATGCAATTCTATATGCAATCTTCCGTGATTGAAAAAGGGCTGAAAATGAAAGACTACCGAATTACCATGCTGGATATTGTAATTGGTTGCCTTGCTACTGTAATTGTGGCATTTTTTATCATGATAGCCTGTGCCTCTACCTTACATGAAAATGGGATTAAGATTAATGAAGCTAAAGATGCCGCATTAGCCCTTAAACCATTGGCTGGTTTTCTTGCCTCTCAACTTTTTGCCTTCGGATTATTCGTTGCCTCCATCTTTTCGGCTACAATCCTTCCATTGGCAACTGCTTTTTACGTATGTGAGGCATTTGGGTTCGAAGCGGGCATAGACAAAAAATGGGAAGAAGCACCGGAATTTTATTGGTTATATACAGGTATCCTTATCCTGGCAGCTGGAATTATCCTGATTCCCAATGCCCCGCTGATCCGCATCAGCCTTTGGTCACAGGTTATCAACGGGCTGCTCCTTCCGGTTGTATTAGTTTGCATGATACTGTTAATCAATAAGCAAAAGATCATGGGAAAATATGTGAATAGTATAGGCACTAACCTTGTTGGGTGGACTACGGTTGCTATTCTTGTAATCCTATCAGTCTTGCTGTTGGTTCTGCCAGTATTCTCAAAATAACCGGACAATATAGATATATATATCTAAGCAAGGGTTTCAACTTTACAATACATGAACCTTCTTTCGGCTCTGTACACAAATTGTCCTTTTCAAAGTAATTATGTCAATATATTTGGATATTTAATAAGATATTATTTAATTTGATGCTATTATAGGGGCCTCAAACCCAACAAAGAAGAAGATACTGTAGAAATATGGCTATCCTTGAGCTTATATCATTCTAAAGTTGAATTGATTACTAAACTATTGAAGTGAAGGTATAATAATTTGTAAAAAATGTTATTAATAGAATAGTTGTATTATATTTGTACTTTCTTTAACGAATAGTTACGCAGCTTGTTATTTGTTTATCACATCTGCCTAATACTGTGTTTGTTATACTATTTTCAAAACATCATGCATCTGGTGGGCGAACATATCCAATGTATTTATTGTTTCTTGTTCGTTGGTGCGATGTTTTACAACATTAATCCTTAATTCATACCATTAATCCATGGAAGAGAAAATTAAAAAAATCGCGATGTTTATCGACGGGACTTTCTTTTTGAAAGTTAACTCGTACTATCGGTATCATCACGAAAGAAAAAGCACAATCAATTTTAACGGGCTTGCCGAATTCCTGCGTGATGAAGTATCAAAACTTGAAGGTTCTGATAAAAGATATTGCCAGGTGGTAGAAGTGCATTGGTTCAGAGGAAGATACTCAACCAGCCAGCTCGAAAAAAAGTATCCTGACGACACCTATCGTTTGACCCAAATGACCAATGAACGTAGGATTGACGACATCTTTATGTATGAAGGTATTGTTACTCACAACTATCCACTCTTGGTTGACTCCCGTACCGGTGAAGCAGAAGAAAAAGGTATTGACGTATGGTTTTCACTCGAAACCTATGAACTCACTATTCTTAAGAAGTTTGATGTAGTTGTTCTGATTGCTGGAGATACAGATTATGTTCCCCTCATCAGGAAGATCAACGGCCTCGGCACACGTGTTATGGTGTTGGGCTGGGATTTCAACTATGAAACCACCTCATCAGCAGGCAGGACCTATAAGGTTACTACACGCACTAGCCAGGCCCTGATTGATGAATGTGTCTATCCTATTATGATGGATAAACGAATAGACGACCGAACCAGTAAAAATGATCCTATCGTAAGTGCATTATTCAATGTCTGACTAGCTAGGCCCCCAAAAGAGGAGCACCCTGTTCAGACAGATGATGCCGCTGATGATAAATTTAACAGATAACCTAAGATTTTTCAAAAGTCCCTCCGGGGACTTTTTTTTATTCCTTATATTTGATTCAAGTGATTCTATTGATGAATAATCCTGATATATATGATTTTATTATTATAGGCTCTGGTTTCGGTGGCAGTGTCGCTGCAATGCGTCTTTCAGAGAAAGGATACAGCGTCTTGCTTCTCGAAAAGGGAAAAAGATTTGATGCTAAGGATTTCCCGAAATCTGACTGGAACCTTAATAAATACCTTTGGCTACCGCAACTTGGGTGGAAGGGAATCCTGCAACTTAAGTTTTCGCGAAATATGTTCGTTCTTAGCGGGACAGGTGTTGGAGGTGGAAGCCTGGTGTATGCTAATGCCCTTATGGAACCTGACAGATCAATTTTTTCAGACAAGTCGTGGATTCATTACGGAGACTGGAAAAGCAAGTTGGAAAAGCATTACGCTGCAGCGAAAAAAATTCTTGGTGCCGTACCTTATACCGATTTACATACTGAGGACCGCGAACTCCTTAAAGTTGCAAGGGAATTAGGCCGAGAGGATACTTTTTCTCCCGTAGATGTTGGAATATTCTTAGGAGATGAAAAAATTGAAACAGATCCTTACTTTAAAGGGCTGGGACCAATTCGTAAAGGTTGTTCCCGCTGTGCAGGCTGTATGACTGGTTGCAAGGAAAATGCGAAAAATACACTTGACAAAAACTACCTTTTCTTTGCAGAAAAGAATGGCACCCAAATAGTGCCTGATATAAAAGTCAATAAGATAGAGCATAACGATGAGTATTATACTGTAACAGCCAGGAAAAGCAACAACCTTCGTTCCATGCAATTCAGAAGCTCCAGATTGGTAGTAAGCGCCGGAGTATTAGGAACAATGGAGCTTTTGCTCAAACAGAAATTCAAATACAACAGCCTTCCACTTCTATCTGCTTTACTAGGAACAAATATCAGGACCAATTCACAATCAATCAGCGGCATAGTTAAATCTAGTCTCAAACTGAACAATGGACCGGCAATAACTTCCATTTTTAGCCCACGCCCGGACACACATGTTGAATTAGTAAAGTTCAATGATCGGTCAGGGGCTGTTACACATCTCAGTGGTTTTGCATGTGAGGGAAAATCACCTTTTAGAAGGTTCCTGAATCAAATCCGGAAGACAATCCTTCATCCCTTTAAATTCATAAGCCTGCTTTTTTACCCCCGATGGTGCCAAAATTCAATTGTCCTGTTGGTTATGCAGACCAAGGACAGTGCTATTCAAATGAAATGGAAGTATAACTTATTTGGTGGAAGAATTTCACTAGGTAACCAGCACAGAAAAACCCCGGTATTTATTCCTGAAGGTCAGGATGTTCTGTATCGTCTGGCTAAAAACACCCATGCTACTCCCATGAACAGCATAGCAGAAACCTTGGGAAATATGTCTACAACCGCTCATATCATTGGAGGAAACCCTATGGGGAATTCTTCTGATGAAGGAGTTGTCGATGAAGAATTCCAGGTACATAATTACCCGGGAATGTACATACTCGACGGCTCTGTGATCCCCTGCAATCTTGGTGTAAATCCAAGTCTTACTATCGCTGCCATTAGTGAATATGCCTGCTCTTTGATTCCTGAAAAACCTGGAAATTCAATCAAGCCATTGGAATGGCAACTTGCCCGGCTTCCCTGAAATTGATTTTTTCAAATTTTATCTACTTGTTTATCAAATTATTACAGTATTATTTATAAACAATCTGCACAATTGTGCTTGCAGAATAAAAAAAACACTATTTTTGCAGCTCGTTCATTGCATACCACTTATCAAGAAAGGCGGAGGGACTGGCCCTGTGATGCCTTGGCAACCTGCATGATGTGCAAGGTGCCAATTCCTGTTCCGGGAGACCGGAAATAGATAAGTCAGAATATTGCTTTGCCTTGTGCATCACATGCTCTTCTGACTTGCTGGAGGGCTTTTTTTATGCCCGGCAAGATTTTCCTGGTAAGTGTTTTAATTGATTCATCCATCTTTAAAAACTACATTACCATGAAAGAGCAAACAAGAATCATCCATTCCATTCCAACCGATCCTTTAACAGGCGCTATTTCAGTGCCTATCTATCAGACCTCAACTTTTGTCCAGGAAGCTCCCGGTGTTCACCAGGGATTCGATTATTCAAGGACTAACAATCCAACACGTAAAGCGCTCGAAGATCTTATTGCAACGCTTGAAGGTGGGAATTTTGGATTTGCCTTTGCCAGCGGCCTGGCTGCAATTGATGCGGTCATCCGGTCCACAGTCCAGGCTGGAGATGAAATTATTGCTATTGATGATATTTACGGAGGTGCTTTCAGGTTATTTTCCCAGGTTTACACCAGGTTCGGGATCAAGATTCGTTATGTTGACACCCAGGATCTTAAGGTTTTTGAACAATCCTTATCAGCTTCTACCAAGCTTGTATGGATTGAAAGTCCGACTAATCCCACACTGAAAATTTCGGATATAGCGGCGATAGCAGGTATTGCCCATCGTAAGGGGGCACTTCTTGGGGTTGATAATACCTTTGCAACACCAGCATCACAAAATCCTCTTGCTCTTGGAGCGGATATTGTCATCCATTCTGCTACCAAGTACCTTGGTGGACACAGCGACCTTATTGCCGGGCTGGCTGTAGCGAAATCCACTGAACTTGGAGAAAAGATCAAGTTCATTCAGAATGCCAGTGGCGGAATCCTTTCACCTTTTGATAGCTGGCTTGTAATCCGCGGAATTGAGACCCTTGATCTTAGAATGAGAAAGCATAGCGAAAATGCATTGGCAGTTGCTAATTTCTTGTCTAAGCATCCAAAAGTAAAGCAGGTTTTTTACCCAGGCCTCTCGAATCACAGGAATCATGAGGTGGCTTTGAAACAACAAAAGCTTTTCGGCGGAATTGTAAGTTTTTCACTTCTATCGGATACTATAGAATCTGCAACCCAGGTGGTAACAGGAACCAGCCTGTTCAAACTGGCCGAAAGCCTCGGTGGAGTTAAAAGCCTTTGCTGCCATCCTGCAACCATGACTCATAAATCCATCCCATCAGAAATGAGACATCAATCCGGGATCAGCGATAGTCTTATACGCCTTTCTGTAGGCCTGGAAGATGCTGATGACCTGATCCAGGACCTGGAAAACGCCTTCTCGAAGATCTGATTTAATTCTAATTAACTAAAGCAAATACTCATACTACAAACCACACATAATGAGCAGACAATATTTAACTATCGGGTTATTCGGATTTGGGGTAGTAGGCAAGGGACTCTGGGATGTTCTTGAACAGACGCCCGGTCTGAAAGCTTCCATTAAAAGGATATGCGTAAAGAATCCCCAAAAGCAGCGGCCACTTCCCTCGCATCATTTCACCTTTGACAAGGATGACTTATTGAACGATCCTGATATCAATGTTATCGTCGAACTGATAGATGATTCGGAAGCAGCCTTTGAGATTGTTTCTACAGCTATGAGAAACGGGAAAGGCGTTGTTAGCGCGAATAAGAAAATGATTGCCGAACATCTGGAGGAATTATTGGCATTACAATCTGAGTTCCAGGTCCCTTTTCTTTACGAAGCTGCTTGCTGTGCCAGTATCCCGATCATCAGGAACCTGGAAGAGTATTATGATAATGATCTGCTCGTATCACTTGAAGGTGTGGTAAATGGTTCAACCAATTATATCCTGACCCGCTGCTCAACAGACAGGATCTCTTTTCCTGAAGCTCTGAAACTTGCACAGGAAAAAGGGTACGCTGAAAGCAACCCGGCACTTGATGTTGAAGGATTTGATGCAAAATTCAAGTTGACAATACTCCTGGCCCACGCTTTCGGCATCGTTGAAAAACCAGTTAACATTTATAACCTGGGCATCCAGCGACTGGGGAGCCTGGAGCAACGCTATGCAAATGAGAAAGGATACAAAATTAAACTGATGGCTATTGCCAGAAAACTTGATTCCAACAGTGTGATAGCTCTTGTTATGCCAAAGTTCATCAGTCCAACAGAACGGTTTTTCATGGTTGACGATGTTTTTAACGGTGTTCAGACAGAAACAAGTTTTTCGGATAAACAATTTTTCATGGGAAAGGGTGCTGGAGCATTTCCAACAGCTTCTGCAGTACTTAGCGATATTTCGGCCCTCTCCTATTCCTATCGGTATGAATACAAGAAAATGGCGCAACAATCCCTGAGCCTCACCAACAATTATTTGTTGGAAGTGTTTATAGGATATAAGGATACAACAGACCTGGAGTTATCCGACTTTGAAACCGTTTCTGAGAAGTATGTTTCTCAGGATGGAAACTACCTTGTTGGAAAAATTCGTTTTGATAAATTGCGAAACTGTAGTTGGGCTTTTAATCCAAATATCTCTATACTGCTGACATCAGCATTTTCAGCCGAAAAATAGTATCTTTGATAGAGAGAAATAAATATCATTAAATCCATAATTAACCTGATATCATGAAAAAAACAATTGTAGTTATCCTGATGTTGGCCTTTGTAGCCTGCTCAACAAAAATCTACACACCAACCAGTGCCAATGTGAACAAGAAAGAAACTGCCACCCTGGCCGAACTTCAACAGGGACATGACATTTTTAAAGAGAAATGCGGCAAATGTCATAAATTGCCCAAACCTGAGAAGAGGAATGCAGAACAATGGACAAAAGTCCTGGAGAAAATGGGTCCTAAAGCTAAGCTCAGCAAGGAACAGGTTAACCTTGTTTACAAATACGTTGTGAACTTCTAAGCTTCACAAAATGATATAAAAAAAAGCAGCTCACGCTGCTTTTTTTATGCCTGGCCTACAGGACCATTAAGTTGGAATGGCATATCGCCACCCTCAGTCTCTTTAATCGGGCCATGTACATTCTCATATTTTGCAATATTTTCCTTCAATGCCCTGAAAAGTCGTTTGGCATGATGCGGTGTCAATATTATCCGTGATTTAACCTTGGCTTTTGGCATCCCGGGCATAATATTAATGAAATCCAGGACGAATTCTGTTCCTGAATGAGTAATAACTGCAAGATTAGAATATTGTCCTTCAGCCATTTCGTCGCTGAGTTCAATATTAATCTGGTTCTGAATCTTTGGATCGTTCATTATAATACGTATTATCTATGAATAAAAAAGCTTATGAAAGCTGTGGTACTCATGAATTGAATAACCCAAAACTTTCATAAGCTGTATAATTAGTCAGAATTACCTGCTTACTCAGCCTTTGAGGCGAGCATACGGGCATATTCTTCACGCGAACCTACAATCATGTGTTCATACTCGCGTAAACCTGTACCAGCAGGAATCAAATGCCCAACGATAACATTCTCTTTCAAGCCTAGAAGTTCATCACTCTTGGCCTGGATGGAAGCCTGTGTAAGCACCTTGGTTGTTTCCTGGAAGGATGCTGCTGAAATCCAGCTACGTACCTGCAAGGATGCACGGGTGATCCCCTGGAGAACCTGCTTGGCAGTTGCCGGCTTAGCATCGCGTGCTTCAACCAGTTTCTTATCGCGGCGTTTCAGCATGGAGTTTTCGTCCCTTAGCTTCCTGGCAGTGATAATCTGACCAGGTTTCATTGTGCCGCTATCACCCGGATCTTCAACGACCTTCTTGCCAAATATCCAGTCATTCTCGTCATTGAAATCGGTTTTGTTAACCAATTCCCCTTCGAGGAACTTGGTATCGCCCGGGTCAACAACATCAACCTTGCGCATCATCTGTCGAACTATGACTTCAAAATGTTTATCGTTGATCTTAACACCCTGGAGACGGTAAACTTCCTGTATTTCATTTACGATATACTCCTGGACTTTCATCGGGCCCTTGATAGCAAGGATATCAGCCGGAGTAATGGCTCCGTCAGACAGTGCAGTTCCGGCGCGCAGGTAGTCATTCTCCTGTGCAAGGATCTGCTTGGTAGTTGGAACAAGATATGAGCGTTCTTCACCTGTCTTTGAAGTAATGATTACTTCCCTGTTGCCACGCTTCAGTTTCTTACCGAAAGATACAACACCATCAATTTCCGCAACAATAGCAGGATCAGATGGGTTACGGGCCTCAAAGAGCTCAGTAACGCGTGGCAGACCTCCGGTAATATCACCGGTCTTACCAACAGCACGTGGAATTTTAACAAGAATTTCACCGGCCTTGATGCTCTTGCCCTCTTCTATTTGAAGGTGAGATCCAACCGGAATGTCATAATTCCTCATTTCTTCACCGTCAGGAGTAACAATCTTGATAACAGGATTCTTAGTCTTGATACGTGATTCAATGATAACTTTGTCCTGGTAACCGGTCTGTTCGTCAGCTTCAATCTTATAGGTTACACCTTCAAGAATATTGTCAAACACGATTTTACCGGTAACTTCTGAAAGGATAACGGCATTGTATGGATCCCAATCAGTTATCAGGTCACCCTTCTTAACGTCATCACCATTTCTGAGGTAGAGATTTGCTCCGTATGGAATATGGCCTGAAGCAAGAATAATGTTTGTATTCCTGTCAAGTATCCTCATTTCAGCAGAACGGCCAAGTACGATGTCATAGGTTTTCCCTTCATCATTCTTGTATTCAACTGACCTGAGCTCATCTATTTCAATGATACCTTCATATTTTGCAATAATGCGGGAAGAAGATGCGATATTGGCACCAGCCACACCACCGACGTGGAATGTACGAAGAGTAAGCTGAGTTCCCGGTTCCCCGATCGACTGTGCAGCAATTACACCAACAGCTTCACCTTTCTGCACAAGACGGCCGGTTGCAAGGTTACGTCCGTAACATTTTGCACAAACGCCCTGTTTTGATTCACAGGTAAGTACAGAACGGATTTCAACACTTTCAATAGGGGAATCTTCAATTTTCTGGGAGATATCCTCAGTTAATTCCAGGCCTGCAAAAGCAATCAGCTCTCCGGTATGCGGATGATAGATATCATGCAGGGATACACGACCTAAAATACGGTCATACAGTGATTCCACAAGTTCTTCATTCTTCTTGAGAGCCGATGACATCAGTCCACGAAGTGTTCCACAGTCTTCTTCAGAAATGATCACATCCTGAGCGACGTCAACAAGACGACGGGTAAGATAACCGGCATCAGCTGTTTTAAGAGCTGTATCGGCAAGACCCTTACGGGCACCGTGGGTTGAGATAAAGTACTCAAGAACCGAAAGGCCTTCCTTGAAGTTAGACAAGATCGGGTTTTCGATAATTTCACCACCGGTAGCACCTGATTTCTGAGGCTTAGCCATAAGACCACGCATCCCTGAAAGCTGGCGGATCTGTTCCTTGGAACCACGGGCTCCTGAATCCAGCATCATATATACCGGGTTAAATCCCTGCTTGTCTTTCGACAGGTCTTCCATTACCTTACGCGTAAGGTTGGAGTTTGTATGGGTCCAGATATCAATGATCTGGTTATAACGTTCGTTGTTGGTGATGAAACCCATATTGTAGTTGCTCATTACTTCTTCAACTTCAATATTGGCTGCATCAACCAATTCTTCCTTTAATTTGGGAACGATAACATCGCCCAGGTTGAAGGAGAGACCTCCCCTGAAAGCCATGTTGTAACCCATATCCTTGATATCATCCAGGAAAGCGGCTGTTTTAGCAGTACCGGTTTTCTTAAGGATATCACCGATAATATCACGGAGCGATTTCTTTGTGAGCAATTGATTGATGTAACCATATTCTTCAGGAACAACCTGGTTGAAAAGAACCCGGCCTACTGTGGTTTCAATCATTTTTTCAAAAAGCTCTCCATTCTCATTCACCTTAACCTTTACATTGATATAGGCATGGAGGTCAACTTTACGTTCGTTGTAGGCGATGATAACTTCTTCCGGTGAATAGAATTTCATTCCCTCACCTTTTGCAGGAGCACCGCCTTCTGACTTGCGTCCCTTGGTAATATAATAAAGACCAAGTACCATGTCCTGCGAAGGAACAGTGATAGGAGCTCCGTTAGCAGGGTTAAGGATATTGTGAGAAGCAAGCATAAGGATCTGAGCTTCAAGGATTGCTGCATTTCCAAGCGGAACGTGAACAGCCATCTGGTCGCCGTCGAAGTCGGCGTTGAAGGCCGTACATACTAACGGGTGGAGCTGAATTGCCTTACCTTCAATAAGTTTAGGCTGGAAAGCCTGGATACCCAAACGGTGCAGTGTAGGAGCACGGTTTAGCATAACCGGGTGGCCTTTCAGGATATTTTCGAGGATTTCCCAAACAACGGGATCCTTACGGTCAACAATTTTCTTAGCTGATTTAACGGTCTTGACAATTCCGCGTTCCAGCATCTTCCGGATGATAAACGGCTTGAAAAGTTCAGAAGCCATATCTTTTGGAAGGCCGCATTCATGCAGTTTTAATTCGGGACCGACAACGATTACCGAACGACCTGAGTAGTCAACACGTTTACCGAGCAGGTTCTGACGGAAACGTCCTTGTTTTCCCTTTAAGCTGTCGCTCAGGGATTTCAGGGCACGATTTGATTCCGTTTTTACGGAACTTGCCTTACGGGAATTATCAAAAAGTGAATCCACAGCTTCCTGGAGCATACGCTTTTCATTACGCATGATCACATCCGGAGCTTTGATTTCAATGAGTCTCTTGAGACGGTTGTTACGGATAATAACACGGCGATAAAGGTCATTCAGGTCGGATGTAGCGAAACGGCCGCCATCCAGGGGAACCAAAGGCCTTAATTCGGGTGGGATTACAGGAACAACTTTAACGATCATCCATTCCGGACGATTTTCTGCACGTGTTTTAGCATCGCGGAATGCTTCGAATACCTGCAGCCTTTTTAAAGCTTCTGCCTTTCGTTGCTGTGAGGTTTCGGTGTTTGCCTTGTGACGGAGGTCATAGGAAACTGCATCCAGGTCGATACGGCCAAGTATGTCATACAAGGCATCAGCACCCATACGTGCAATGAACTTGTTGGGATCGCTGTCTTCCAGGTATTGATTTTCCTTTGGAAGCTTATCAACAAGATCGAAATATTCTTCTTCGGTAAGGAAATCGAGGTATTTCACACCTTCTGAAGCGAGCAGGCCGGGCTGAACCACGACATAACGCTCATAATAAATAATGGCATCCAGTTTCTTGGAGGGAAGTCCAAGCAAGGCGCCAATTTTATTGGGAAGGGAACGGAAATACCAGATGTGTGCAACAGGAACAACCAATTGGATGTGGCCCATTCGCTCACGCCTTACCTTCTTTTCAGTAACCTCAACACCGCAGCGATCGCAAACGATTCCCTTGTAACGGATACGTTTGTACTTACCGCAATGGCATTCCCAGTCCTTAACAGGACCGAATATACGCTCACAGAATAATCCGTCGCGCTCTGGTTTATAGGTTCTGTAATTAATGGTTTCGGGTTTCAGGACCTCACCACTCGAGCGTTCCAGAATGGATTCGGGTGATGCGAGGCTTATCCTGATCTTCGAGAAATTACTGCTGGCAGTGTTTTCTTTTCTGAAAGCCATATATCAAGGAAGGATTTACGTATTGAACATTTTAATCGTTGCCACTTCAATGCAAAACTACCGGCAAACCTTGTCACCAGGTAAGGACCAGGTGACAAAGTTTTTCCGGCATACTTTATTCAAAGCTTACATTGAGGCCGAGGCCACGTAATTCGTGCACAAGCACATTAAATGATTCGGGAATACCCGGTGTAGGCATATTTTCGCCTTTTACAATAGCTTCATAGGCTTTTGCCCTGCCGACAACGTCATCTGATTTAACAGTGAGGATTTCCTGGAGAATATTGGCTGCTCCGAAAGCTTCGAGCGCCCAAACTTCCATTTCACCGAAACGCTGTCCGCCGAATTGCGCCTTACCTCCAAGAGGTTGCTGAGTGATGAGGGAGTATGGACCGATTGAACGGGCATGCATCTTATCATCAACCATATGGTGCAATTTGAGCATATAGATATATCCAACAGTTGCAGGTTGGTCAAACTGTTCACCTGTTCCACCGTCGCAGAGGAATACCCTGCCATTGTGCGGTAGACTGGCTTTATCCATCAGTTCATTGATCTGATCAATGGAAGCACCGTCAAAGATCGGGGTTGCAAATTGCATCCCGAGTTTTGATCCGGCCCATCCCAAAACTGTTTCAAAGATCTGACCCAGGTTCATACGCGAAGGTACGCCCAGTGGGTTAAGTACAATGTCAACAGGTGTGCCGTCAGGAAGGAATGGCATATCTTCTTCACGAACGATACGGGCAACAATACCCTTATTTCCGTGACGACCGGCCATCTTATCACCTACCTTCAGTTTACGTTTTTTGGCAACATAAACCTTGGCCATCTGCACAATTCCATTAGGAAGTTCATCACCAACTGTGGCAACGAATTTCTTCCTGTTATACACTCCAAGCAACTCCTTGAACTTAATGATATAGTTGTTAATGAGTGATTTGATCAGGTCATTGACATCCTTATCGGTAGTCCATTTGTTGGGGTTGATGGCGTTATAATCAAGGCCAAGCAGCATTTTCTGGGTAAACTTCACCTTTTTGGGAACAACTTCATTCTTGAAGTTATTGTAAACACCCTGTGAGGTTTTACCACTAACCAGGACGGTGAGTTTATCCACCAACTTCTGCTTCAGCTCATTGGTACTCTTCACAAATTCATCGTCAAGATCCTTAACGATATCCTTTTCCTTTGCTTTGAGTTTCTTATCCTTGATAACCCTGGAGAACAGGCGTTTGTCAACAACAACACCCTTCATTGATGGAGGAGCCTTCAATGAAGCATCCTTAACATCACCAGCCTTATCACCGAAGATAGCACGCAGAAGCTTTTCTTCAGGAGTTGGATCGCTCTCTCCCTTGGGAGTGATCTTTCCAATCAGGATATCGCCTTCATTAACCTCAGCACCGATGCGGATCAGGCCATTTTCGTCAAGATCCTTGGTTGCTTCCTGGCTAACATTGGGAATATCATTGGTCAATTCTTCAACACCACGCTTGGTATCGCGAACTTCCAGTGTAAACTCTTCTATATGCAGTGAAGTGAAAATATCTTCCTTCACAACTTTCTCAGAAATTACAATAGCATCCTCAAAGTTGTAACCTTTCCAGGGCATGAATGCAACCATGAGGTTGCGGCCAAGAGCAAGTTCACCTCCGCGGGTAGCATAACCTTCACAAAGCACCTGCCCTTTCTTAACCTTATCACCCTTGCGGACGATAGGCCTGAGGTTGATACAGGTATTCTGGTTGGTCCTTGAGAATTTTGTAAGGTTATACACTTTAACATCATCATCGAAGCTTACAAGACGCTCTTCATCGAGCCTTGCATAGCGGATAACGATCTGGGTTGAGTCAACATATTCTACCATTCCATCACCTTCAGCATTGATGAGGGCACGGGAATCCTGTGCAACCTTACCTTCCAGGCCGGTTCCAACGATTGGAGCTTCCGGGTTGAGGAGAGGAACTGCCTGACGCATCATGTTCGATCCCATGAGAGCACGGTTGGCGTCATCATGTTCAAGGAACGGGATTAGTGAAGCAGCAATGGAGGCGATCTGGTTAGGTGCAATATCAATAAGGTCGACCTTTTCCCTCTCAATAAGAGGATAATCAGCCAGGTACCTTACCTTAACTCGCTCTGAAAGCATCATACCTTCCTTATCGATACCGGTAGTTGCCTGGGCAATGATCTTATTCTCCTCTTCTTCAGCACTCAGGTAGATGGTTTCATTCAATGTAACCTTACCTTCAATTACTTGCTTATACGGAGTTTCGATGAATCCAAGCTTGTTGATCTTAGCGTAAACGCAAAGTGAGGAGATCAAACCAATGTTCGGCCCTTCAGGGGTTTCAATGGTGCAAAGTCTCCCGTAGTGAGTATAGTGAACGTCGCGCACCTCGAAACCTGCCCTTTCCCTTGAAAGACCTCCCGGGCCGAGGGCGGAAACCCTGCGCTTATGGGTGATCTCACTCAACGGATTGGTTTGATCCATGAACTGCGACAACTGGTTGGTACCAAAGAAAGAATTGATTACGCTTGAAAGCGTTTTTGCATTGATTAGGTCCATTGGTGTAAATACCTCGTTGTCACGTACATTCATACGCTCACGAATGGTCCTTGCCATACGGGCAAGACCTACACCAAACTGGTTATAAAGCTGTTCACCGACGGTACGAACACGGCGGTTACTTAGGTGGTCGATATCATCCACTTCGGTCTTGGAATTGATCAGGCCGATGAGGTACTTAATGATCGAAATAATATCTTCCTTAGTCAATACCCTGGTTTCCAACTCTGTGTCGAGACCCAGTTTCTTGTTGATCCTGTAACGGCCAACATCTCCCAAGTCATAACGCTTATCGGAAAAGAAGAGTTTTTCGATGATTCCCCTTGCGGTTTCTTCATCGGGTGGTTCAGCATTACGCAGTTGGCGGTAGATATATTCCACAGCCTCTTTTTCGTTGTTTGCTGTATCCTTCTGCAGGGTGTTGAAAATAATTGCGTATTCCTGTGAATTCACATCCTCCCGATGCAACAATATGGACTTGGCGCCTGAATCGACGATCATATCCACATGGTGGTTATCGAGGGTGGTTTCACGATCGATGATAACTTCGGTACGTTCGATGGACACCACTTCACCGGTATCTTCGTCACCGAAATCTTCGATCCATGTCTTTAGTACCCTGGCGGCAAGTGTACGTCCGACATATTTCTTGAGCCCGGCCTTGCTGACTTTGATTTCCTCGGCAAGGTCGAAAATTTCAAGAATATCTTTATCGCTCTCGTAGCCTATGGCTCGAAGCAATGTGGTGACCGGCAATTTCTTTTTGCGGTCGATATAAGCGTACATCACATTATTGATGTCCGTAGTAAATTCCATCCAGGAACCTTTGAAAGGTATAATCCTGGCTGAATATAGCTGCTGTCCGTTTGTATGGTAGCTGGTCCCGAAGAACACGCCGGGTGAACGGTGCAACTGCGATACTACAACACGTTCGGCACCATTGATCGCGAAAGTCCCTTTAGGGGTCATATACGGGATCATACCCAGGTATACATCCTGGATAATGGTTTCGAAATCCTCATGTTCAGGATCGGTGCAGTAAAGCTTAAGTTTTGCCTTAAGTGGGACACTGTAGGTGAGGCCACGTTCAAGGCACTCCTCGATAGAATAACGGGGAGGGTCAATATAATAATCAAGAAACTCCAGGACAAAGTTATTCCTGGCATCGGTAATTGGGAAGTTCTCGGCAAAAACCTTGAACAGTCCTTCGTTTACACGATTGTCAGGATTGGTCTCCAGTTGGAAAAAGTCCTGAAATGACTTAATCTGAATTTCGAGAAAGTCGGGATAATCCGCCTTGATTTGCGACGTTCCGAAATTGATCCGTTCGATTTTATTTGAAGCCAAAGCTGTAAAATTTAGGTTTAAAACAAATAAAGTATTTAAACAATTAATCCCGATCAGTGTATCGGGAAAGTAACAGACTACTTATTTACGCGTGAGGCATAAATAAGCAGTCTGTTTGGTAATTGTGCCAAATAGCTTTTATTTACTTTACCTCAACTTCAGCACCAGCTTCTTCAAGTTGTGACTTGAGTGCATCAGCTTCGTCCTTTGTTACTCCTTCTTTGATTGCTTTTGGAGCTGCGTCAACGAGGTCTTTTGCTTCCTTGAGTCCAAGGCTTGTTAATTCTTTAACGAGCTTAACAACAGCCAGTTTGGCCTGGCCTGCGCTCTTCAGGATAACGTCGAACTTACTTTTTTCTTCCACGGCTGGAGCATCGGAACCACCGGCTGGGCCGGCCATCATTACTGGTGCTGCTGCTGCAGGTTCAATTCCGTATTCTTCCTTGAGGATTTTAGCCAGTTCGTTTACTTCCTTAACTGTCAGGTTAACTAACTGTTCAGCGAAAGCTTTTAAATCTGCCATTTTATTTGATGTTTAAGTGTTTTACAAAAAAGTTTAATTGGTAATTTTTGGCTCATTGTGCCTGGTTCATTATTCAGGCCGTTCGGATAAGGTCTTGAGCACACCCGATAAAGTTTGTCCACCTGACTGCAGAGAAGAAATTACATTCTTTGCAGGTGACTGGAGCAGAGCGATGATATCAGCGATAAGTTCATTCTTACTCTTGATTGCGATGAGTGAATCAAGTTCTTTATCGCCAAGGAAAGTCATCTCTTCTACAAAAGCACCCTTCAACAGGGGTTTATCGGAAGTTTTTCTGAATTCCTTGATCAGCTTGGCAGGGATGTTTCCCTGGTTAGCGATCATAATGGAAGTGTGGCCTTTCAGAACATCGTACAATGGGCTGAAGTCCTTGCCGGACTGTTCCATTGCTTTCTGAAGCAAGGAGTTTTTAACGACAATCAACTTCACTTCCCTTTTGAAGCATAAACGGCGGAGACGGTTTGATGTTTCCACGTTCATGTCCGAAATATCGGTAATATAAAGGTAATTGGTTGCCTTTAATTCTTCGGTAAGGGTATTGATCAGTTGACTCTTATCTTCTTTTCTCATATCGATGTTTGTTCTTAAAGGATCTAGTACTTACTTACCAGACTTAGGCTGAGATCGATTTTTGATCAATACGGATTCCAGGACTCATGGTACTGGACATAAAAACGCTTTTCATGTATGTTCCTTTAGCTGAGGAAGGTTTCAGTTTGATAATGGTTGAGATTAACTCTCTTGCATTTTCAACCAGTTTTTCCTGTTCGAAGGAAACTTTGCCAACAGAGGCATGAATGATCCCGTATTTATCGACTTTAAAGTCAATTTTACCGGCTTTCACTTCCTCTACTGCTTTTCCGATTTCCATAGTAACGGTACCGGTTTTTGGGTTTGGCATCAGGCCACGGGGGCCAAGGATACGTCCCAGAGCACCGACTTTAGGCATAATGGAAGGCATGGTAATAACCACGTCAACATCTGTCCAACCGTCTTTTATCTTCTGGATATAATCATCAAGTCCTACATGATCTGCTCCTGCAGCTTTTGCTTCTTCTTCCTTATCAGGAGTACAGAGCACGAGTACCCTCACTACTTTGCCGGTTCCATGGGGCAGGGTAACAATACCACGTACCATCTGGTTGGCTTTCCTGGGGTCAACGCCAAGGCGTACATCAATATCAACAGAAGCGTCGAATTTTGATGTAGTAATATCCTTGACAATTCGTGCAGCATCAGCAAGCGCGTAAGCAGCGTCCTTGTCGTATTTAGCTAAAGCCAGTTTATGATTCTTAGTCAGTTTAGCCATTTCACGTAAGGTTAATAGAAATGATACTTTTATTGGATGTAACTTCTTAAAACTTCAATTAGTTACATTGCAAAAGGGGCTTCGCCTTTAACCGTGATACCCATGCTGCGTGCGGTTCCGGCAACCATTTTCATGGCTGATTCCAGAGTAAAGCAATTCAGGTCGGGCATTTTAACTTCGGCAATTGCCTGAACCTGTTCCCAGGTTACAGATGCCAGTTTTTTACGATTAGGTTCGGCAGAGCCGCTTTTCAGCTTTGTTGCTTCAAGGAGTTGAATGGCTACCGGTGAAGTCTTGATGATAAATTCAAAAGATTTATCTTTAAAAACAGTAATGATCACCGGGATAACTTTCCCTGCCTGATCCTGCGTACGTGCATTGAACTGTTTACAAAACTCCATGATATTCACACCCTTGGAACCTAATGCAGGTCCTACAGGGGGTGAAGGATTAGCCGCCCCTCCCTTGATTTGCAGTTTTATTAAGCCAGCAACTTCTTTTGCCATTTTGCAGTTTTCTTAAAGGATTTGTAATTGCGGAATTTCGTAACTGTACTTATGATTCTTTTGCAACTTGCATGAAGGAGAGTTCAAGAGGAGTTTTCCTCCCGAAGATCTTCACCATAACTTTCAGCTTTTTCTTCTCTTCGTTGATTTCTTCTATCACGCCGCTGAAGCTGTTGAAAGGACCATCGGTAACGGTTACGGTTTCACCAACAATGAAAGGAACACTTAGTTCGGCGCCTTGCTCAGAGAGCTCATCTACCTTACCAAGTATGCGGTTCACTTCGGCTTGTCTCAGGGGAACGGGTTCATCCTTCGAGCCAAGGAAGCCCAACACCCCCGGGATGTTGCGAATGATGTGCGGAATTTCGCCTACCAATAACGCTTCAACAAGAACATAACCAGGTAAATAGTTACGTTCTTTACTAATCTTCTTTCCGTTGCGTACCTGGTAAACTTTTTCAGTTGGAATAAGTACTTGCGAAATCGATTCCTGGAGCCCCAGGCGGTTGATTTCACTTTCAAGGTATTGTTTAACCTTTTTCTCATTCCCGCTGATGGCTCTCACCACGTACCACTTTTTCAATTGATCGCCCATGCCGGATGGTGATTTAAAGGTTGTTACTAAAAATATTAGACAGGTTCAAAATGCTTACTAAAACAGTGTATAAAACTGGTTCAGTCCAAGGCGGAAGACCATATCCATCATATATACGACAAACGCAATAATCAGGGAAGCAATGGATACGACAACAGCACTATTTTGCAATTCACTCCATGTTGGCCAGGAGACTTTATGCATGAGTTCATCATAACTATCGGCGACGTACTCAACAAACTTATTCTTTGCCATGTGATCTAATATTTTGCACGGGTGGTAGGAGTCGAACCCACAGCCTACGGTTTTGGAGACCGCCACTCTACCAATTGAGCTACACCCGTTTAATCCTTGCCTGCTCTGTGATACAGCCTCCAAAACAGGCCAGACACCAGAAACATTAATTATTATTGGCAGGAAAGGTGTTCCTCATGACGGGAACACCATTCCTGTATTCTTACTTTAGTTAATCAAGAATTTCAGTTACCTGACCGGCACCTACGGTACGACCACCTTCGCGGATAGCGAAACGGAGGTTCATATTCATAGCGATTTCAGCAATCAGCATAACTTCAATGGTGATGTTGTCACCTGGCATACACATTTCAACACCTGCTGGAAGAGTAATTTCACCAGTAACGTCAGTTGTCCTGAAATAGAACTGGGGACGATATTTATTCTGGAATGGAGTGTGACGTCCACCTTCTTCTTTCTTCAGGATATAAACCTCAGCTTTGAAATGCTTGTGAGGAGTGATTGAACCTGGTTTTGCAATGACCATACCACGACGGATGGCGTCCTTGTCAATACCGCGGAGTAACAGACCTGCGTTGTCACCAGCTTCTCCTTCGTCGAGGAGTTTGCGGAACATTTCAACACCTGTACAAACTGATTTCAGTTTTTCAGCACCCATACCAATGATATCAACTGGATCACCAACGTGGATGATACCTGTTTCAATCCTGCCGGTAGCAACTGTACCACGACCGGTAATTGAGAACACGTCTTCAATAGGCATAAGGAATGGTTTGTCAACCAAACGCTCTGGCAAAGGAATCCATGTGTCAACAGCATCCATGAGTTCCATGATCTTTGCAACCCATTTTGGTTCTTTATTCAGTCCGCCGAGAGCTGAACCCTGGATAACCGGGGTATTGTCACCGTCGAAACCGTAGAATGTAAGGAGGTCGCGGATTTCCATCTCAACGATCTCAAGAATTTCTTCATCATCAACAAGGTCAACCTTGTTCATGAAAACAACAAGACGGGGAACACCAACCTGGCGAGCGAGAAGGATATGCTCGCGGGTTTGAGGCATAGGACCGTCAGTAGCAGCAACAACGATAATAGCACCGTCCATCTGGGCAGCACCAGTTACCATGTTCTTAATATAGTCAGCGTGACCTGGACAGTCAACGTGAGCATAGTGACGATTAGCAGTTTGATACTCAACGTGAGCAGTATTGATGGTAATACCTCTTTCTTTTTCTTCCGGAGCGTTGTCAATTGAATCGAAAGACCTGTATTCCGAAAGACCTGCGTCAGCCAACACCAGGGTGATAGCAGCAGTAAGCGTGGTCTTGCCATGGTCAATGTGACCGATGGTACCTACGTTCACGTGAGGTTTTGAACGATCGAATTTTTCTTTTGCCATGATAATTAATGTTTATGGATTTACTTGTTAATGTTTAAACATAAAAATTTGAGCCTTTGAGGAGAGTTGAACTCCTGACCCCTTCCTTACCAAGGAAGTGCTCTACCACTGAGCTACAAAGGCTTAAAATTCATTAATTCAGAAACCAACCGTTTTGACTGCAGGTTCAAACCGGGGTTACTAAATTGTATCTGAGCGGAAGACGGGGCTCGAACCCGCCACCTATAGCTTGGAAGGCTATCGCTCTACCAAATGAGCTACTTCCGCAATTGTTGTGGGGGGAGGAGGATTCGAACCTCCGAAGGCTTAGCCAACAGATTTACAGTCTGCCCCATTTGACCGCTCTGGTATCCCCCCGCATTTAAAAGAACTGAGCCGATAGAGGGACTCGAACCCCCGACCAGCTGATTACAAATCAGCTGCTCTACCAACTGAGCTACATCGGCGTATTAACTACTTTGGCTCTATTTAGAGTCGTTTTCATCAAAAGGTACTTACTAACTCTCAATACCACAGATAATTAGAAAGCCTATTTATAAAACAAAAGCAGTCCTCTTAAAAAGGACTGCAAATTTAGACACTTTATTTGAATTACCAAACGTGTGACGAATATTTTTTTCTATATTATTCTCCCCTCAGTTTTTCCTTGTGTTTGGTAAGTTGGCGACGTAGTGCTTCAACAGCTGTATCTGCGGCTTCTTCAAATGATTTGCTCTGCTTGCGTGCAAAAAGATCGTTACCGGGAACCTGCAGCTTAATTTCGGCTATCTTATTGGCAGGCTGGTCAGTATTATCAACTCTAAGCGTAACTTCAGATCCTATGATTCCATCATGCAAACTTATCAGCTTATCAAGCTTCTCAGAAATGAAATCATCCAGTTTTTTGTCAGTCTTAAAATGAACCGAGTTAATCTTCACTCGCATAGTTCCTCCTTTTTTATGCCCGTGGATGGGCTTGTTTATAGATCAGTTTAAGTTTTTCAATAGTATTATGAGTATAAACCTGGGTAGCCGCCAGGCTTGTATGTCCAAGCAATTCCTTAATAGAATTCAGATCCGCCCCGTCATTAAGCATATGGGTAGCAAATGAATGGCGTAATACATGTGGGCTTAATTTTGATTGTGATGATATTAATGAAAGATACTTATGGATAATTTCATAAACATTCCGGGCATTTAACTTATGCCCTTTTTCTGAAACAAAAAGTAAGTCGTGATTGTTTTCCTGAGGATCAATTTCACTATCCACTTTTAACATCTTTTTGACAAAATCAGCAGTTCCTTCTCCTTCCAACTTCGCAGGACGGTTCAACAATGAATCCCTCTCTTTCATATATATTTCCGTTTGACTACAAAGGTAACTGCCCAACGGAATAATTCTTTCCTTGCTCCTCTTACCCATAACCTTCAAGGTAGATTTGGCAAGATCCAAATCAGGCATCCTGATGCCAATCAACTCAGATCTACGGATCCCGGTAGCATAAAGCATCATGATCATCAAACGGTCACGGAAGGATTCAAATCCGGACCCGAAATCTACATCCCTGAAGAGAGTTTCCAGTTTCTCCTTCTCAATAAAAACAGGCAGATGCCTCGATACTTTTGGTGAAGTAACTTTAAGTGTTGGATTACTGGTAACAACTCCTATCCGAAGACAAAAATGGAAGAATGACTTGAGAGTAGACAATTTCCGGTTTATTGACCGGGGCGACAGCTTTTGTTCAAGTAATGAGACAATCCAGGAGCGGATCATGAGATGATCAGCTAAAGCTATATCGATTATATTGTATTGGAAAGACAGGTAGCCTTCAAATTGGCCCAGGTCAGTTCTGTAAGACTGTATGGTGTGGGGCGAAAATCGCTTTTCGAACCTCAGGAAATCAATAAATCTCTCTTTCAACATCCGCAAAAATCAACAGGAAGACAACCTTGCTATCTCAAATGCATAATCTAGCTAACGCTAAAATTACAACATTATTTCGATCAGAGCAAGTTTATCTTCCTGCCGGAAAGTAAAAAAAATCTTTCTAAATCACTTTTCCTCTGCCTGCTGGAGTTGCTGAACGTAAACAGCATGGAGAATTTCTTCCCTACGTTTTACAGAGGGCTTTGTGAACTTCTGCCTTTCGCGCAGTTCTTTCACAACACCTGTTTTTTCAAATTTACGTTTCAGTTTCTTCAGCGCGCGGTCGATGCTTTCGCCTTCTTTTACAGGAACAATGATCATGATGTGTAAACTTCCTTTCGGTTAGTGATTAATACTGAATTATTTGAGGGGTGCAAAGGTATTAAAAGAATTTTATATTCCCATCATACTCATGAAGAAATTATTTCCAGGTGTTCTATAGTATGGAAGTCAAATTTGTTTCTCTTCATAGAGTCTTCTAAAGTAGGAACCACCGCTTATCGCGATGGTTCCTGGAATTGTATTCAAGCATACTACTTTCAAAAACCCTATAGTTTAACGAATTTTTTAGAAATCCGGAACTTATCGGAATGGATCAGGATAAGGTACTGTGAAACAGGATAGGATGATACATCGATCGAGAATGAATTTGTATTTTCATAGTGTCTGTTCAGAATGGTCATACCAGCCATATCCATAATTGAAAGGTCAAATTGTTCCTGAATTCCATTATCAAGTTTTACATTTAATAGGCCATTTGAGACTGGATTAGGATAAACAGTAATCCCTGTAACTTCCTGGTTGCTGTTACTTATTGAAGTTTCCTTTACCTTCAGAGTGAAGGTTTGTACTGCTTCCAAAAGGCCATCGTTCCCTTTCAGGACTATTTGATAGTCACCTATATCTTCTATTCCAGGTGTTCCTTCAAGAGTACCAGTACCATTGCTGTGGTCGCTGATCGAAAGCCAATTAGGTAGCGTTGTGGCAGAATATTGCATGATTGAGTTGTTACCTGAAAATCCGATTAGATCGTAGGTATAGGTTGACCCTACCGAAACAGTATCTTGAGGGGTGCTAACAATGCTGAGCAAATATGTTGATTTGCTTGTAATTAAAGGTGATAATACAGCTCCGGGTACAACTTCCGAAGGCAAAGTACCTGTCTGGCCTGGTTTTAACCAACCAATGCAAAGATTGTCACCACCAGAAGCTTCTTTCATCAAAGCTTCAATATAGTACGTCTGTCCTTGAATAAGACTGATAGCAGCTGATCTCTGGGTTGTGTATTTATTCCATTCCCTTGAATTTGTCCAACCCGTATGGAATGCAATTTTTTGTTTGTTCGCAGGTTGGTTATTTGTACTGAGCCATAACTCAGCATTGTCATCAGCAGCAATCCAAAAGATATAATTTCCAGTTGCCGGAGCACAGATATATCCTGCTATCCTGGCTCCGTAATTATTCGACTGGTTGGTTGCCGCTTCCATGGAAGTTAATGTACTGGTTGAACTGGGGTTATTGGGATAATTAATATTGCTGGTTAGGGCACTTACAGCAATACCATTACCGATATTGTTCCAAATCTGATAAGTTATGTAACCCGTTGCACTGCATCCGCTAACTTGAACTAAATTTACGATTATTGCAGCCTGACTAAAAAGATTACCGGTTCCATTATCCTGTACTTTTACCATAAGAGTAAATGAAGGATTGGTTTGGTAATTCAGGGCGGTCGTGTTAGCTACTACTAGATTCCCATTGCTTGAATTCAGCGTAAATGCACCTGACGTATTACCTGATGTGATACTATACGTCAGTATTTGACCTGCATCCGGATCTGTAGCGCGAACTTTGCCAACTACAGTTCCATTCGCTGCAGATGCAGCAACTGTGAACGACTGCGAGTTTATTACCGGTGGCTCATTCACATCCATCAGGTTTATTGAAATAGTTGCCTGGCTGCTAAGAGGAGTAGTGCCATTGTCCTTCACTACAACAGATAAACTGAATGTTAAAATAGCTTCGTAATTCAATGCGGCTGAATTCGCAACTGTGAGTATCCCGTTGGATGGATTGACAAAAAAAGCTCCATTGATATTTCCACTGGCAATGGAATAAGTCAATGTTTGACCTGGATCGGGATCACTCGCAACGATTGTACCTAAAACCGTTCCATTCGGCAGGTTTTCATAAACATTGAAGAACTGATTAGAAATGACAGGTGCATGATTTACCTGGACAGGCAGAACATTGATTGTCATTGTTGCATCTGTATGCAATGGTCCGTTACCATTATCCGTCACTCTTATGACCATCGAAAACACAGGGGTAGTTTGATACGATAATGCCGCTGAATTTGCAACCTTGATCAAACCTGTTGAAGCGTTGATTGTAAATCCGCCATTCGTGTTTCCGGAAACGATTGAATAGGTTAGTGTCTGGCCCAGATCAGGATCTGTGGCAACAACTGTCCCGACATTCGTACCATTGGCTGCGTGATCTGCAACTGAAAACGATTGATTGTATACAACAGGGTATTCATTAACATCTTGCACAATCTCGGAATCAACAGCCTGGTTGCTCATCGGAGTAGCGCCATTGTCCTGAACTTTGATTACCAGTGAATAAGAATTAAGGGTTTCAAAATTCACCTTTGAGGAGTCAGCTATAGTCAGAATACCTGTGTTTGCCCCAATTGCAAAAGCATTTTGAGTATTACCGGACAGGATAGAGTAAGTGAGGGTTTGTCCGGGGTTTGGATCAGAGGCTACTACAACACCGGCAACAGAACCATTAGGGGAATGCTCAACAACCGTGAATGTTTGGCTTGTAATAACAGGTGGCAGATTCCCGGTTTGCAATACGTTAACGGTTACTATTCCATTGTCATAAAGATTTCCACTTCCATTGTCAGTTGCCCTGATAGTAAGGCTAAAAGTTGGATAGATCTGCATATTGAGAGCAGTAGGATTTGCAACGGATAAGACTCCTGTAGCCGAATTAATTGAGAATGCATTGCTTGAATTACCAGATAAAAGGGAATAGGTCAGGACCTGCCCTGCATCTGGATCCGTAGCAATTACATTACCAACTATAGTCCCTACCGGTGATAATTCAGTCACATTGAAAACCTGGTCATTCAAAACCGGCGCTTCATTTACATTGGTAAGGCTTATAGTAATATTAGCCTGGCTGCTGAGAGGACCAGAACCATTATCCTGGACCTTTACAACCAGGATAAACGTTGGATTTGCCTCAAAGTTCAAGGCTGTTGAACTGGCAACACTGATAACTCCGGTTGAAGCGCTGATGATAAAGGCACTGTTTGTATTCCCTGACAGTATTGAATAGGTAAGAGTTTGGCCTGCATCCGGGTCTGTTGCAACAACGGTTCCAACATTGCTTCCATTCGTTGAATTTTCAGCAATTGAGAAACTCTGGGCAGATATTGAAGGTGGTTCATTCACATTCAGCAGGTTAACTGTAATATTAGCCTGAGAACTAAGTGATCCGGCTCCATTGTCTTGTACCTTAACAACCAGTATGAAAACAGGGTTGGTTTCAAAGTTCAATGCGGAAGTAGCTGCAACGGTCAATGCACCTGTCGCAGAATTGATAGCAAATGCAGAGTTTGTATTCCCCGAAAGTATGGAATAGGTAAGCGCCTGGCCGGCATCTGGGTCAGAGGCTATCACATTTCCAGCCAGAGTTCCGATTGCGGAGTTCTCAGAAATTGAAAATGCCTGGTTTACAATGACCGGGGGCTCATTCACATTTGAAAGATTTACAGTAACCGTAGCCTGGGAGCTTAATGTCCCGGCCCCGTTATCCTGTACTTTGACTATTAATGAGAACGCCGGATTTGTTTCAAAATTCAAAGCTGAAGAAGTGGCAACAGTCAAGGCTCCGGTTGCTGAATTTATTGCAAAAGCAGTTCCAGTGTTTCCTGAAAGAATAGAAAATGACAATGCCTGTCCGGCATCCGGATCGGTTGCTGCAACTGTGCCGACTGACGTACCATTCGACGAATTCTCACTTACTGTAAAGGTTTGGGGCGAGATTACAGGAGGTTCATTCAGGTTAATTAAATTCACGGTGACTGTTGCCTGAGAACTGAGCGATCCGGAGCCATTATCCTGAACTTTTACAACAAGGGCAAATGAAATTATTGCTTCATAATTCAATGCTGCTGAATTCGCAACAACAAGCACCCCTGTACTTGCATTTATTGTAAAAGCATTGTTCGTATTTCCGGAAAGTATTGAGTATGTAAGGGTTTGTCCGGCATTTGGGTCTGTTGCCACTACTGTACCGACTGTAGTCCCGTTGGCAGAGTTTTCATTTACTGAGAAACTCTGGTTAAGTATTGTAGGTGCCTGGTTTGCACTTCCGCTGGAATATTCAAAAGCTCCAAGATCAGGTGCTGTACCTGTATAAGGCAAACCTACATTAACGCCAGCATTTATTAAACCTGAGGTTGATGCTAAATGCAGGAAAGTCAGAACCGGTAAGCTGCCATCAGCTTGCCTCGGGCCATCCATGCCGGCTGAAGAAACCGATACAAAATCTGAATTGGTAACTGAGATGATCGGACTTCCACTAGCTCCAAATGTATTATGGTCAATTATATTACCACTGCCTAAGAATATAGAATTTGACACATCTCCATAGGCTATATTATTCCTGAAAATATGTGCTTTATTCTCAATGACATCAAAGTCAAATCCCCTTGCTCCATTGTTATAACTCACATTATTATAAAAATAGGCAACAGCATGACAATAATTCTGTGTATACCCCCTCATCCTGTTTTGAAAGGATAGGCAATTGGTTGTTTTTCGCTTAAGTACATCATAAACACCGGTTTCACCATATTTGTATCCATTTCCATCACCGCCTGTTGTAACTCCGTCTTCCCGGTATCCATTTTTAAATGACCAGCAATTATCAAATTCCACTAATCCATTACTCATCCAGGTATCATATCCATCGTCAGCATTTGACCATGAACGGCATCCTCTTATGACATTGGAGGCTCCTGTGATTGCAGCACCATTTATGGATGATATCTCAAATCCGTCACCATCACCATAAGGTGTGGCACTATAGGGGTCGTAATTATTATGAAAATCACAATTAAGCACTAGGTTGCCTTGGGAATCATGGGCTATCCCCATGCCATGGCCATTGTGATGGCTATTGAGGTTTTCAAATTTGCAGTAATTTACATTATCTGCAAACAAGCCTCTCCAGATAGTTGTGGTTCCAGAAGGCTGCGGAAATCCAGTTATTTCTATTCCTTTAACATAGATGTAGTTAACTACGCTAAGATTGATGCCTGATGGCACTCCGGAATAGCTGTATGTAGACCCTTTGGTAATTTTTGGATATTCTCCGGGGTAGTTCCAGATATTGATGTAATGTCCGGAAGAACCACTTTTGTTGCGCATATCCTGCATCATGGTATACACATAAGTGCCACCGCGCATATAAATCGTATCACCTGCCGAAACAAGTGTCCAGGCTTTATTCAATGTATAAAAAGGAGAAGATAACGACCCGGGGTTTGAATCGGATCCGGTTGGTGAGAGGTAGTACTTAGTGGCAGATGCTTCTATTGAAAAAAGCATCATAGGAAGAAAGACAAATGTTGTAAGAAAGTATGAAAGGTTAAGCGATATACCGCTTTTAGTTTTTGAACCGGACTTCAGAAAAGCGGCGGATAGTAAGGTAAACCATTCCATTCCAAAACTGGCAATTCTAGTTTTCATATTGTGGTTCTTAGTAAGATTAGAAGATGTAGTAGTATAGAAGTGTGCTTATGAAAAGCAGAACAAGAAAGTAAGCTGGCAAATTTCTGAAATGTTTCAGCAGCTAATTATTGAGCTTTAAATAACTTATCAACTTGTTCGGAATGTTAATCATCCTATAAAGAACTATGTTATACGAATATTATGTCAATAACTCCAATTTAGAAATACTTGAATCCGATTATAAAAATTGCTCACTAACTAACCAAATCAGATGGTCATAAATAATCATTACCTGTCGTTTGACAACGAAAAACATATCAATGTATACATGATATCATCACATGATCTGATATGAGACACTAATAGCCAGAAAATAGGCAGGAAGAAATGAAGTATGGAAAACAGAAGTGATCTTGATGTATACTAAATGTCAACCTGAATGCCCCAATAAAAAAAGTAGAAAGTACAATTACTTTATAAAAAATATTTCTTAGTCATTCTAAATAAGAAATAAGTATTACAATAAAATGCGATCAACAGGGTAAGAAAATTCTTCTTTTTATGGTTGAAAATCAAAATTTCATTTTTTTGTTCTTAACAATATCTCGTTAATTTTGAGATAAACTATTCGCTTTTAGGAGTCATAATTTATACAGATTTCTGATAGACTATGAATATGAGAAACATGTGTAGATTAATGAACAAAAGAATGATTAGTAATATTTAGTTCTCAAAGCAGGCCAGTTACGTTTATTTGAAACGCTAGAGTTTCTTCTGGAATATCCGGTATCGCTTATAGATCACACCTCCCATCCGTTCCATTTCTTTTCTCATTTTAATATTGGTCTCCAGTTCAAGGTGGCTGTCAATATAACTTATTCCATGTTTCCTTGCAGTTTCAAGCATCTTTACTCCCATAATCACGTCAAGCCCTCCTCCCCTATGCTCTTCCTTAATGCCACCCAGAAGCAGGTTTAATTGCTTTGATTTCTTCCTGGCACTGATGATCTGAAATATCCCGAAAGGAAGCACATATCCCTTGCATGCCTGTATTCCTTTGCTAATATCAGGCATACCAATAACAAAGGAAAGTATTCTTCCCTCTTTATCCGTAATAACCTTAATGAATTTGGGATCCATCAAAGGCAGGTAACGGTTGGCAAAATCATCCATTTCGTAATCTTCGAAAGGAACAAAAGCATAAATGTTAGCAAACGTTTCATTCAGCAAGCGAAGAACATCATGGATCAAGGGTTTGATTTTTTTCCTGCTGGTAAATTCAAGAATTTCAATGTTGTTCCTCTGGAGGGCTCTTTCATAAATTGCCCTGTAAAAATCAGGTATCTGATCAGGAATATTTACTTTGTATACGACGCAATCTACTTTTTTCGAATAGCCTTCCGACTGCAAAAGTTCAGGCATATAGGGCAGATTCCCGTTTGAAGCCAGAACTATGGGCTCACCAAATCCTTCTACCATGTAACCCTGAGGATCTTTATCTGAAAAACCAAGCGGCCCAACCAGATTGTCTTTCCCCCTTTCTCTAGCCCAATTTTCAATGAAACCAATGAGCTCATGATGGACCTGTTTATCATTCCAGGTTTCCATGAAACAAAAACGGGCATCATTCTCATTATGAGATTCATTGTACTTATTATTTATAATACCCATTATCCGTCCAACACATTCTCCATTTTTCATTGCAATGGCAAGCACGGTGTCGCAGTAAGCAAAACTCTTGTTTTTCTTTGGATTGAAAAATCCCCAGTCGTCCATATAGATCGGGGGCACCCAATCAGTATGTGAGGCATGTATTCTGGCAGGCAGATGAATGAATTTGCGAAGGTCCTTACGATTGGATACTATCTTAATTTCTATCTCCATGAATCTGAATCGAAAAAAAATAATGTTTTGATAATGCAATAATAACAAATATAACAGGATAAATATATGTTAAATATGATACTTTTCGCTTTGGTTATTCAGGATGCAGTTTCAGGAAATTCAGTGATTAATAAATGATAGCCGTTGAACCTCTTAGCTTTCGGCCTGTTATTGTTCATACTTACAGTAAGAGTGGAAGAACAAAGCATAAGCGGGCAAGAGTATGCCAGGCTTTGATTCTGAGAATACCATTTGAAATAAAAGGTTAATTTTGTAGCATAAACATAGATCGACACCTAGATGAATATACAATACATTGATGAACACTTGATGCCTGGAATCCTGGGTAATACATTCGTATGGATAAGCCTTATAGCTTTACTATTAGCGATGGCCTTTTACCTGCAAACACTTAGAAAGAACTCTGCACTCGCTATGGCCGGGAAACTGGCAGACACCTTTTTCATCCTGCATTTTGTTACCCTGATCGGAGCCATTGGCAGCTTATATTACCTGATCTTCCATCATTACTTCGAATATGCTTATGTTTGGCAATATTCTGCAACAGATCTACCGACCAGGTTCCTGGTTTCCTGTTTCTGGGCGGGGCAGGAAGGCAGTTTCCTTACCTGGGCTTTGATGCAGGGAATTCTCGGACTCATTTTAATAAAGACCACAAAGGAATGGAAGTCCTGGGTGATGCCAGTGTTCATTACCGGCCAGCTGTTTCTTATGACGATGGTATTAGGGGTGAGTGTATTTGGGTATATGATTGGAGGCAGCCCATTCACGCTCCTGCGCGACATGCCTATGAACCAAGGTGTGGATCTTTTCAGGGAGCCGAATTACCTTTCAATGATTGTAGAAGGAAACGGTTTGAACCCCCTTCTTGAGAATATCTGGATGATCATTCATCCTCCTTCATTATTTCTTGGTTATGCTGTTTCGCTTGTTCCATTCAGCTTTGCAATAGCCTCACTTTGGAGAAAACAATATCACAGCTGGCTTAAACCTGCACTTCCCTGGACAATTGCCTCCATATTTACCCTGGGTTTCGGAATTCTTCTTGGGGGACGCTGGGCTTATGAATCGCTTACTTTTGGTGGCTTCTGGGCATGGGATCCTGTTGAGAACGCTTCACTTGTTCCGTGGTTATTCCTGGTAGCATCCCTGCACCTTATGCTTATTGCTTCCAAGCGTTATCATTCTTATGCTACGATGTACCTTTTCTCTTTCCTGGGATGGATTTTCGTGGTATATGCCACTTATTTGACCAGAAGCGGGGTTTTAGGCGAAACTTCAGTGCATGCTTTCGGCGATAGTGGGAAATCATTGCAAATGCTTGTCTTTAATGGGATTTACCTTGTATTTCCCTTGCTGTTACTGGTTTTTAGAAAAAAGGAATTTCCTAAAAAAGACAGTGATGAAGTATTTTCAAGAGAGTTCTGGATGCTGATTGGTTCTATCATTGTTGTGCTTTCTGCATTCCAGGTTACCCTAACAACTTCAATTCCCGTAATTAACAAAGTTCTGGGAACGACAATTGCTCCACCGGTTGATAATGTCCATTTCTATAATACATGGCAGTTACCATTTGCCTTATTGGTAGCCTTGCTCATCGGCTTAAGCCAATATATGCATTATGGGAAAAATGAGTTTGGCCAATTCCTTAAAAAAATATCTCTTACTGCCGGAATTTCTGTTTTACTTACTGCCATACTTGCACTTGGAGACCACATTATTCGCTTTGACTACATATTTCTCTTGTTTGTAGTAGTTTTTGCAGCCGTTGTTTCGATAGACTATATTATTCGCTTTTCACGGAAAACATCCAATTATGGGTCATCCATCTCCCATGCCGGCTTTGTAATATTCATAATGGGTGTGATATTAGCATTCAGCAATTCTCAGATAATCAGCAGGAATACTTCCGGTATGGACCTTGGCAAAGAGAAAGACAACCAGGAGAACCTTGTACTTACCAAGGGGATCAGCTTGCCCATGGGAGAATACAATGTTACCTATACCAGCAGTGAAGACAAAGGAAGAGAAACCTTTTTCAAGGTTGACTTCTCGCACAAAGATGATCCTGACAGTAAAGTGGCATTTTCATTATACCCCTCCGTGAATCATAACAGCCGGATGGGCAATGTTTACAACCCAGACACAAAACACTTCCTTGACAAGGACATCTATACCTTTATCAGTTTCGCACAGCAAACTACAGGAGCAACTGATTCGACAGGATATACCCGCTCTTTTGTACAACAAATGAATCTTCATGATACAGTTATTTTCTCGCATAGCTTTGTGATTCTTGACAGCATTCATGCCAATATGAAGGATAAAACTGCGGACAATGCCGAAATCACTGCATTCCTGCGAATTCTAAGCATGAATTCCGGTTTGCATCATGCTGTCATCTCATACAAGATAATAAATGGTGTATTACAAAGGGAAGATTCTTACATTTCTCCGCTTGAGATAAAACTCAGATTCGAAGGGATTTCTCCTGACAGCAAAGACATCCTTGTCGGGATGTATGAAAAAAAGCAGGATTTCATTGTAATAAAGGCCATGCTGTTCCCATATATGAATGTTATGTGGATAGGTGCAATAATAATGTTTACCGGATTTACATACTCTATTAGCAGGCGTATCCGTAACAGGAAAGGTAAAGTCAGCACACTTCAGAGTTCAGAGGAAGAAGCTTCACAAGCATGATACTGCCTCAACATATTAATAAAATAACCATGGTTGGTGCCGGAAATGTTGCCTGGCACCTGGCCAAGGGGTTATCTCTGAAAGGATACAAAATAGTCCAGGTATGGAGCCGGACAATAGAATCCGCATCGGAACTGGCCCAGAGGGTTAATGCTGAGCCTGCAGAAGACCTTGATTCCCTAACCCCTGAAACAGATTTATTTATTATTTCCGTAAGTGATTCTGCTATTACCGATGTTGTAAGTCAATTCAATCATTCCGGCTCCTTGATTGTACATACTTCAGGGTCCGTTTCAATGAATGAACTTGCCGGGAGATCGAATTCCTTCGGCGTATTTTATCCACTGCAAACATTTTCAAAATATATTCCTGTAAATCTTGCTGAAGTTCCTTTTTGCATAGAAGCATCCGGCAATAAGGAGCTTGGACTGATCAGGGAGGTTGCCCAAAGCCTCTCTTCAAATGTACATGAGATCAACAGTGAGGATAGGTTATTACTTCATCTTTCGGCAGTATTTGCATCGAATTATTCCAATTTCATGTATATGCTTGCCAGCGACATTCTTGATTCAAGAGGACTTAGTTTTGATTTGTTAAAGCCTTTGGTTGCTGAAACTGCACATAAGGTAATCACTTCTGCACCATCGCGGGTTCAGACAGGGCCTGCCAAGAGAGGCGATTTAAACACCATCGATAAACATATCAAATTGCTTGCATCCATGCCGGAATATGCCGAAATTTACCGGCTTCTCGCCGATAAGATAAGGCAGAGGTTTCATTCTTAATTTATTCAAGCAATTTCCTTCTATGTCGAATTATAAAGAACGCCTGCTGAAGGTCAATACATTCATTTTTGATTATGATGGTGTCCTGTCTGATGGGATTGTTATCCTAATGAGCAATGGAGAAGCTTTGCGCACTGCAAATGTTAAAGATGGTTATGCCATTCAGCTGGCAATGAAGAAAGGGTACAGGATTGCAATCATATCTGGAGCATATTCTGAATCTGTTAAGAAAAGATTTGAGAACCTGAAGGTTAGCGATGTATTCCTGGGAGTGGATCATAAGATACTAGTGTTTGAAGAGTACCTTACAAAACATTCAATATCTCCGGAGGAAGTCCTCTTTATGGGGGATGATATTCCTGATTATGAGATTATGCTAAAAGCAGGGGTTCCGACCTGCCCGGCAGATGCAGCTGAAGAGATTCGTTCGCTTGCAGTCTATATCTCACATCATAATGGTGGCCAGGGTTGCGTAAGGGATATAATTGAACAGGTTATGAAAGTGCAGGGTAAGTGGATGAATGAAGACGCTTATCATTGGTAGGCGGGAGGCATGAATCGGAAAGCGGGAAACTGGTGGCTTGGAGGCAGGAGGTAGTAAGCGGTAAGCGAGATGGCGAAATAGAGGTATGACTGGGAAAAGCAGTCATTACATAACAGCCAGGTTGAACATGGCACAGGGCACATCGAATATGGCACACAGTGCACGCCACAAGGCAAACGGAATATTTGTTTCAAATTCAAACTCACATATCTTTATTATGAATAACTGCTGATTCTGCAATTCTAATAACTAATCCCCAACTGAATTGTTATCTATTCTCAAACTTATCCGATTCCCTAACCTGGTAATGATAGCTATTACCATGTATGCTTTTCGCTTTTTGGTAATTAAGCCCTACTATGGAATGAGTGGCACAGAATTCCAAATGGATTCTATTTCTTATGGATTGATGACATTCGTAACTATGTTGATTGCAGTTTCAGGGTATGTCAGCAATGATTACTTTGACCGGGAGATAGACCTTATCAACAAGCCTGGCAGGCCTTCTGTTTCAGGTAAAATAAAGGATGGTAGCCTGCTTGCCTCTGCTTCTATGGTTAGCATTTTCTGCCTGGCAGGAATGATTTACTTGTCGATCCGTTTGAATTCGGTTATCCCCTCAATAGTTCTGGGATTTGCCCTTTTTACAACCTGGTGGTACTCCTTAGTCCTCAAAAGAAGTTTCGTATGGGGAAACCTGGCAGTTTCGTTCATGACTTCCTGTACGCTTGGAATGGCCTGGTTCTTTGAATGGCTGTTATTAAAAGAATCTAAACCAGGACTTTATGAAACAGCAACCATTACTGCCATAGCAATCGGTATTTGTTTCTTCGCCTTCCTGCTCAGCATGATGCGCGAACTGGTCAAAGATCTGGAGGATATTGATGGAGACAAGGCTTTCGGATGCCGATCAATACCAATTGTAATGGGTATCAGCCGGTCGAAGATGCTTATATATATCATCAGCATCTTATTATATTTTAGCTTGATATATTGCCAATTATGGCTAAAGAACAACAACTTCCTGCTTGTGATAATATGGCTTGTTCTTGCAGTTGAACTTCCATTATTATTTTTCCTTATCAGGTTAAGGTCAGCAGAAACATCATTACAATTTCACAAGGCCAGTAGTCAGCTAAAGAGGATAATGGCCGGTGGCATTGCGACCATGGCAGTAATCTGGTTAAACCTGAGGTTTTAGAAAAAAAGAAGATAAATGATTTCAGAAAAATACAATCAATATCATTTTATACTTGGTTCAAAGTCTCCCCGAAGGCAACACCTGCTAAAAGAATTAGGCTTGCGATTTGAGATTGCAACCATTGACCTGGATGAGCATTATCCATCAGAATTGAAAGCAGAAAATATTGCCCGTTATCTTTGCGGAATAAAGGCAGATGCCTTTAACCTGGAATTATATCCGGATAATACAGTACTAATCACAGCTGATACCATTGTGTGGCTGGAAGGTCAATGTATTGGCAAACCCAAGGATAAAACTGATGCAATACGCATGCTGTCATTACTCTCCGGCAAACAACATACTGTCTATTCAGGTATCTGCCTTATGACGAAAGAACGAAAGCATATCTTTCATTCAGCAACTACGGTTAATTTCAAAAAGCTGCAGCCTGAGGAGATTGAGTACTATATTGCTCATCACAGGCCTTATGATAAAGCCGGATCCTATGGGATCCAGGATTGGATAGGTTATAGCGGTATAACCGGAATCAATGGTTGCTATTACAATGTGATGGGATTCCCTGTCCAGAGGTTTTCAGATGAGCTTGAAGCATTTCTTGGAGGGGAATTAAAGGAATAAGCATCATTACTTATCAGGAGTATTTTTTCAACTGTTACCAGGACATCCCTCAACCTGTTTTCCCGTGGCAATTAAATCCGTAATTTTGCCTGAGATTTCAATCTGATCATAATGTCAAAACTCATCCGGTATTTCCTTCAGGGGCTTTTATTGTTGGCACCAATAGCCATAACAGTTTATGCCCTGGTAGTGTTGTTTGAATTTGTTGACGGGCTCCTGATCAGCTACCTTACCGAATTGATAGGCTTCAGAATCCCGGGACTCGGACTCATAATTATTTTGGCTACCATTACCCTGGTAGGATTGATGGGCTCCACCATTCTGTTTAAGCCTATTATTAACTCCATCGACCGTCTCGTAAGCCAGGCTCCGTTAGTCAACATTATTTACACTTCTATCAAGGATTTCATGTCTGCTTTTGTCGGGAAGGACAAAAAATTCAATGAGCCTGTCCTCGTAAAAGTGAACAAGGATTCTGAGCTTGAGAAACTTGGGTTCATTACCCAACACGATCTTACCAAGCTTGGGCTTGAAAAGGGTAAAGTAGCAGTCTACCTGCCACATTCCTATAATTTTTCCGGGAACTTGTTTATTGTATCCTCCGAAAATGTAAGGCCTATTGATGCTTCACCCGCTGAAGTTATGAAATTTATTGTAACAGCAGGAGTTACCAGCATACCGGGCAGCCTGCATCCGGAGGGTTCTGAAGAAAAACCTGTATAACCCCTGCCCTATCCAACGTGTGACTTAATAATGAGTAAACCTAAAATATTGATCACCAACGACGATGGCATATCTGCCCCGGGCTTGCGTTATCTCATTGAGGTAATGAAAGAACTTGGAGATTTGGTCATCATTGCGCCTGATAAACCACAATCAGGCATGGCACATGCCGTGACTATTCAAACGCCTCTCAGGATTCATGAAATTGTCAATACTCCTGGTTACCAGGAATATTCATGCAGTGGAACACCTGTCGATTGTGTTAAACTTGGCCAGAAGGTGATTATGAAATGTAATCCCGACCTTATCGTTTCTGGTATTAATCATGGATCCAACTCTTCAATTAATGTGTTGTACTCAGGGACCATGGCTGCAGTAATAGAGGGAGCAATGGAGGACATTCCAGCAATAGGGTTTTCACTCAACGATTATGCCTATCATGCAGATTTCAGTCATTGTGCACCCTATATCCTAACTATATCAAAACAAGTGCTTGGAAATGGACTGCCGGATGGTGTTTGCCTGAATGTAAATTTTCCGGAAAAAAACAGTTCTCCAATCAAGGGTATCAAGGTTGTCAGGCAAGCCAAGGCTTTTTGGGATGAGAGTTTCGATGAAAGAAAAGACCCTCACCGGCGCAGCTATTTCTGGCTACAGGGGGAATTTGTATGCAAGGATACAGCCGATGATACTGACCAATGGGCGCTTAAGAATAATTATGTAAGCCTTGTTCCCGTGAGCATTGACCTTACAGCTCATCATGCCATGAAAGAAATCAAGAAATGGGATTTCCCGGCAAATACCAGTAATCAATAACAGATCTTGCATGAATCTACGGAAACTGCTTCGGTCGAACACTTACCTAACCGGGATACTTATTGGAATCATCAGTCCCATTCCAACTATTGCTATTCTTGCTTTATTGTTCAGGCTGATAATGCACCTCACAGGGAACCACACCTTTATTGATGACCGGGGAATCCTTCTGCTGGGCATTGTACCTGATATTTTGTTAATAAGGTACTTCCTGATCAAAGCCAATGATGAAAAAACTGCAAGAAGCCTTGTCTTTGTAACTGCCGTGCTAGTCATTCTCTTTTTTATGTTCATCCATAACCAACCTTTTAATTTACCCTTCTGAGTCCACCAGTCAGTTAAGTTCCAGGAATGAAATACTACGTAATTGCCGGTGAAGCCTCAGGTGATCTTCATGGATCAAGGCTGATCAGGGAGATAAAAATACAGGATTCTGATGCCCAATTCCGTTGCTGGGGAGGAGATCGTATGCAAAAGGCTGGTGGAGTTATCGTCAAACATTACCGTGACCTGGCATTTATGGGCTTCCTCGAAGTAATTCTAAATATCAGGACCATTCTGAAAAACATCCGTGATTGCAAAAAAGATATCTTAAGTTGGAGGCCTGATGCAATCATACTTGTCGATTACCCGGGATTCAATATGCGAATTGCTCAATTTGCCCGAGATGCCGGTTTCAAGGTTATCTACTATATTGCTCCGCAAATGTGGGCATGGAACCAAAGCCGGGTGCACAAGGTTCACAAAAGGACCGACCTAGCATTTGTGGTACTTCCTTTTGAAAAGGAATTTCACGCCAAATTCGGATACCATGTTGAATTTGTAGGACATCCCTTGCTTGATTCCATCGACGAATTTAAACCAGATCCGAATTTTCGTGAGAGAAATAAACTTTCTTCCAAACCTATCATTGCTATTGTTCCAGGAAGCCGTAAGCAGGAAATCTCAAGGATCTTGCCTATCATGGCCAGCGTGATTCCTGATTTTCCGGATTACCAATTCATAATTGCAGGAGTTAGTTCTCTGGAGGAGAAGTTCTACAGGAAATTCCTGGATAGTAACCAATTGAAGATAATCACAGGACAAACCTATGATTTGCTCAGTAATTCAGAGGCTGCACTTGTAACTTCAGGAACCGCAACACTGGAAACCGGTTTATTAGGCACCCCACAGGTGGTTTGTTATAAGATGAGTTTCTTAACGGCATTGTTAGCCTGGATTTTTATCAAAGTTGAGCACATTTCACTGGTAAACCTCGTGCTTGGGAGAACAGCGGTAACCGAACTTATCCAGTACCGGTTCACACGAAAAAGTGTAGGCAAGGAACTTGGCCAGCTCCTTAAAAATCCTGAAAACAGGAGGCGTATGATGGATGACTATGATGAAATGCGTGAAAAACTAGGTAAAAACGGTGCTTCAGCCAAAGCTTCCAAACTCATAGTTCCCCTTGTTAAAAATGATAAAAAACTCTAAATAACACAAGATGAAAAAACTCATTGATTTAGGCATTCTTTCCATTACAGGCCTGACTCTGTTTGCTTGTGGAGGAAATGCCACAACACAAAAAATATCACATACTGATACTGTCATTACCCCTCCTGATACGATTCACAGGATAGATTCAATCAATAAAGCATCAGTCCTGACAGATACAAGCTGGAGCAAAGCAGCTAAAACCATGACTGATGAAAAAGGGTTAAAGATGGCTCCGGGCAATAAAAAAGGTGAGATTGTAAAAGGGAATCTTTCAAAACCGAACTCCGGCCCTCCTACAATGGTTAATCCTTTCAGGCCGCAAGAACTAATGGATGGTATTAAGAAGGCGCAATCAGGTGACGTGAAAGGGTCGATTCCATTCTTTACAGAAGCTATTAAGAAGAATCCCAAGAATTATAATGCTTATTTCTACCGTGCCAAGGCAAAGGTTGAAACAGGTGACAACCAGGGTGCACTTGAAGACATTAATCTTGCTATTCAGAACAATAGTCATGAGGCCCTGTATTTTTATTACAGGGGTAAGCTCTATAGTGACCGTGCTGAAAGTAACCTGGCAATGAATGATTTTAATATGGCCATAAAGTTAAAACATGACTTTACGGATGCCTTAAATTACCGTGGTGTAGAAAAAGCTAAACTAGGTAAGCACCAGGATGCAATCCAGGATTATGATTCAGCAATACTTACAAATCCCAATTATGCACTTTGCTATTATAATAAAGGAACATCCCAGGCATCCCTTGGAGATTATAAAGGAGCCATTGAAACATTAACCAAAGCACTTGGTATTGATGCCAAGCATAAACTAAGTTTGCTGAACAGGGGAAATTGTTATGTGCAGCTTGGGAATTACAAGCTTGCCATTGCAGACTTTACTGCTGTTATACAAATGGACCCAAAGAATGGAGATGCATACTTTAATCGTGGGGCGGCATATTACCTCGAAGGCGACAAGAATATGTGCACAGACTGGAAGATGGCTTTGAAACTTGGGAATACAAAGGCAAAGGATATGCTTAACAAAAATTGCAAATAGTCTTTATAATTTGAATTCAGGAGATATCTTTCATTGTTTCAATGTGAATTTGTAAACCTGAACAGGTAATCAAACCAAAATAAAGCAGCGGCTCAAACTTGCTGCTTTTTTCATGTAACTGACCATTCGGATGCTCATCCAAATGAGATGTTATATAAAGCAAAAACCTTTGTCTGAAGCGAAGGTTAAAATCAAGACACAACAATCCCAGGTTCTCTCCATAAATTCTAACACTGCTGCTTAATCTGCGTTCCGCAACAAGGTAGATTGGCCTGGCTGCGTCTCATAAGACCGATTCGTAGAGTTCTATGAATAACATCAATTGATAAAGTGCTTAGCTCCGTCAGCAGCTGATCAGAAAATTTAGTCCGATGAATAAAAAAAGGGGCTGTCAAAAATTGGCAGCCCCTTTTATACAGTTAATGATTAATCAACTACAATCTTCCTGACAATTTGCTTATCGGAATTGCTCAGAATGATAGAATAGATTCCCTTAGGAATATTGTTCAGTTCGATCTTTTCTTTCAGAGTTCCATCAATAACCATGTCTTTACGATCATAAACCATAACTCCCAGGTTGTTCACAATCCTCAGGTCAAACTTCTCTGCAGACGCTGTTGTGACAGACAAGGTGAAACGGCCATCATTCGGGTTTGGATAAACCTCAACTTTCTGGACTTTTACCAAATCATTAACACCAACATAAATTACAAAGACATTATTCGAAGTATCCGAACTACAACCGTTTAGGGTAACTACTGAATAATAGTTTCCAGTATGAAGCGCAGTGTAGGTCTGTCCATTAGCACCGGCAATGATTTCACCATTATAGTACCATTGGTTACCTGCCGGGGCGCTGCTGGTTAACAGGAATCCGCTTAAGGTAATCACAGGAGCCTGAGGTATAGGATTCAGAGTTACATTAATTGATGAAGCTGCGCCATCGCCACAAGCATTGGTTCCATAGACTGTTATTACACCCGAAGAAGCTGTCGCGTCAAAGTCAACTGTGACACTGTTCGTATTGCTTCCTGAAACAATGGTAGCACCGGTTGGAACTGTCCAATGATATCCGGTGGCATTGGTGATAGCACCAACAGTATAAACAACAGATTGTGTTCCCTGGCAAACTGCACCCGGGCCTGTTATGGCACCAGCAGCAGATGGTAGCGGATTTATTGTTACAGCAAATGCAGGTGAAGTTGGGCCGTTTCCGCAATCATTGACAGCTGAAACAGTAATGCTACCAGATATAGCTGAGGTTCCAAAGCTTACAGTGATAGTGTTGGTTGTTGCACCAGCGGTAATTGAAGCTCCAGTCGGAACTGTCCATGCATAGGATGTAGCATTGGCAACCGTGGCAACTGAATAAGTAATTCCAGTTGCACCTGCACATACTGTAGCAGTTCCTGTTATTGCACCTGCAGCAGCTGGCAAAGGATGAACTGTTACATTGTACACTGTTGGAGTAGCAGCAGTACATCCGCCTGGATTCGTGTATGATACACTTACCCAATGCGCACCAGGAGAATTCCAGTAGATCATCACCTGGTTACTTCCCGTAACCCATGTAATGGTTCCGCTGTTTGGACTTATGTTCCACACATAATTGGTCATTCCAGCCTCAGTAGTATAATAGTAGTAATCAGAGTTCTGGCAAAGATCATTATCACCAGTAATAGTTGGAACCGGTGCAGACAATACTGTAACACTGAAGTTTGGTGAAGGAGCACCATTTCCATAAGAGTTGGTTCCCATAACAGTGATCACACCTGATACTGCAGTATTTGAGAAATTAACAGTGATGGAATTGGTATTGGCACCTGTTGCAATTGTAGCGCCTGCAGGTAAGGTCCAGGTATAGCCTGTTGCATTAGGAATGGCAGCAACTGAGTAAGTAACACCGGTTGCACCCTGGCATACAGTAGAAACACCTGTAATAGGGCCTGCTGGCGGAGGTACAGATATTACAGAAACTGGGAAGACCGTTGCAGAAGCTGCTGAACATCCAGCTGCATTAGTATAATTAACACTTACACTTTGTGCACCAGCAGTAGTCCATTGCACAGTAACTGTATTGCTTGTGGCTGTACCACCTGCCGTAACTGTGCCTCCTGCTGAAACTGTCCATATATAGTTGGTCATACCAGCCTGGGTTGTATAAACCTGGGTTGAACCGACACCGGCAGGTGTTGTTCCGGTAATAGTAGGAACTGGAAGTGCATTAACAGTAACATTATAGATGGTTGCAGATGCAGCAGTACAGGAATTACCATTAGTATAGTTTACAGATACAGTTTGAGCACCTGCAGTATTCCATGTAACTGTTATGGCATTGGTTCCGGCTCCGGCAGTGATGGCACCGCCAGCAGAAACTGTCCAGGTGTATCCTGTCATACCAGCTTGTGTTGTATAAACATTACCTGTTGTCCCGGCACAAATCGACGCCGGGCCAGTAATTGTTGGAACAGGCAGTGCATTTACCGTTACATTGTATACCGTTGCAGCAGCCGCTGTACAACTATTTCCATTGGAATAGTTTACAGAAACAGTCCTGGCACCAACTGTATTCCAGCAGACAGTTACACTGCTGCTTGTTGCGGTTCCTCCGGCAGTTATCGTACCACCAGCTGAAATTGTCCATGTATAATTTGTCATACCTGCTTCTGTAACATACACATTTGTGCATGAATTCACACAAACAGAACTTGGTCCTGAAATGGTGGGAACAGGAAGAGCATTAACCGTTACATTGTAAATAGTAGCGGCAGCTGCAGTACAGGAGTTACCGTTGGTGTAGTTAACTGAAACAGTCTGTGGACCAGTAGATATCCAATTAACAGTAATGGAATTAGTTCCATTACCAGCTGTAATGACACCTCCGGCAGAAATATTCCAGGTATATCCACTCATACCGGCTTGGGTTGTATAAACGTTTCCGGTTGAATTAACACATACTGAGGCTGGTCCTGTAATTGTAGGAACTGGCAGTGGGTTAACTGTTACGTTGTATATGGTTGCTGAGGCTGCAGTACAAGAATTGCCATTGGTATAGTTAACTGAGACAGTTTGAGCACCGGCTGTATTCCAGGTTACAGTAACGGAATTTGTTCCTGATCCTGCAGTAATAGTACCGCCAGCTGAAACATTCCATATATAACCACTCATCCCTGCCTGTGTTGAGTAAACATTACCGGCAGAACTAACACAAGCTGATGCTGGACCAGTTACGGTTGGCACCGGCAAAGCATTAACAGTCACATTATAGACTGTCGCACTGGCAGCAGTGCAGGAATTGGCATTAGAATAGTTAACACTAACAGTTTGAGCACCGGCAGTATTCCAGCATACTGTAATTGAATTGGTTCCTGCACCGGCAGTAATTGTACCGCCAGCAGAAAGGCTCCAGCTATAGCCGGTCATACCAGATTCAGTTGTATAAACATTGCCACAGGCTCCGGCACATACAGCAGCAGGGCCTGAAATTGTTGGAACAGGCAGTGGGTTAACCGTAACATTGTAAACTGTAGGTGAAACCGCTGTACAACTATTTGCATTGACATAGTTAACAGAAACAGTCTGAGGCCCTGCAGTTGTCCAGGTCACAGTCACAGTATTGCTCGTTGCAGTACCACCCGCGGTTATTGTTCCACCGGCAGGCACTACCCAGGCATAATTGGTCATTCCAGCCTGTGTTGTATAAACATTTCCGGTTGAATTCAGACATACCGATGCAGGCCCAGTGATAGTAGGAACTGGCAGAGGATTAACCGTCACATTGTAAACAGCTGGTGATGCTGCTACACAGGAGTTAGCCGAATAAGTAACATCAACGGTTTGAGCTCCTACAGATGTCCAGGTAACTGTAACAGTATTATCGGTTGAAGTACCACCTGAAGTGATTGTTCCTCCGACTGAAACATTCCATACATAATTGCTCTTTCCTGCTTCTGTTGAATATACATTCCCGCTGGAATTGATACAAACTGATGCTGGTCCGGCCAACGTAGGAACAGGGATAGGATTAACCGTCATTGTTGCTACTGCAGATGTGGCAGGGTTCGGAGTTGCACAACCCCAAACCGGAGTAAGAACAACATATACCTGGTCATTATTGGATGGTGTGAAAGTATATGTATCCAGGTTGGTTCCAACTGCAACTGAGTTTTTATACCACTGGTAGCTGGAGGCTGCAACATTTGATAATGCCGTGAATGTTACCGGTGTACCTGCGCATACAGGGTTGGCGGATGGTGTTATAATGAGTGTAACAGGAACAGTAAGCAGAACACTCATTGTAACTGTATTGGATGTAGCAGGATTTCCTGTTGTACAGGCATGATCAGAGGTCATCACCACATATACCTGGTCACCATTAACTGGTGTATACGTATAAGTGCTTAATCCGGTGCCAACAGGTAGTGTATTTACATACCATTGGTAAGTTGGAGTGCCACCATTAACAGGGGTTGCCGTTAATGTTACACTATTGCCTGAACAGATAGGGTTAGCTGATGGGCTGATGCTGACACTAACTGCATAAATCGGATTCACTGTCATCGTTATGATGTTCGATGTTGCAGGTGATCCGGATGGACAAGTAATATTAGCTGTCATTACAACATATACCTGGTCATTATTTGCAGGTGTATAAGTGTAAGAAGTTGCATCTGTTCCAACAGGAGCTCCATTAACATACCATTGGTATGAGTTGGATGGCGTTTTTCCAGCTGCGACTGAATAAGTGACCGATGTACCAGCACAAACCGGATTAGCTGAAGCATTGATACTTACAGAAACCGGAATGAGAGGGTTAACAGTCATGGTAACTGTGTTCGAAAGTGAAGTAGTATTAAGAACACAAGTCAGGCTTGTGGTTAATTCAACTGCAACCAGGTCACCGTTTACCGGGGCATAAGTATAAGTAGCCCCACCGGTGCCAACTGGAAGAGAGTTAACAAACCATTGGTAAGAAGGCGTTGGTCCTCCATTAACCGGGGTAGCGGTATACGTTACCTGGTTTCCGGCACATACTGGATTAGCATTTGCTGCCATAGTAACTGAAACTGCAACGGGATCATTAACGATCATAGTTACAGTATTGGAAGTTGCAGGAGATCCGCTAATACAACTTAGGCTGGAGGTCATAATTACATATACCTGGTCACCGTTCACCGGTACATAAGAATAGGTATTCTGATCTAATCCAACTGGCAATGAATTCAGGTACCATTGGTAAGAAGCTGTACCACCGTTGGTTGGAGTTGCTGTAAAAGTTACGGTTGAACCAGCACATACATTATTACTGGATGGAGCTACACTTACACTTACCGGCAAAGGATTATTAACCACCATTGTAATAGTGTTTGAAGTTCCTGGCACTGTACATGGGATTGACTCTGAGTACACTACATAAACCTGGTCATTATTGGCAGGAACATATGAGTAAGTTGACGTCCCGGTCGTTACTAAGATGGTATTTACATACCATTGATAATTAGCAGCAGACTGGGGAGCCTTTGCAGCCACAGAGGCTGTAAATGTGACCGAAGCACCAAGACATACCGGGTTTGCTGAAGCTGAAATGCTAACTGATAAAGGTATGAGAGGATTGACGATCATTGTAACAGTATTGGATGTGGCAGGGCTACCGGTGATGCAACCCAGGCTGGAGGTCATGATAACATATACCTGGTCACCTGTAAGAGGTGCATAGGTATAAGTAGCCTGGTTTGTTCCAACAGGGAGAGAGTTCACATACCATTGATAAGCAGGCGTTCCGCCATTGGTCGGAGTTGCGGTAAATGTGACCTGGGTTCCGGCACACACAGTGTTTGCAGACTCTGAAATTGATACACTAACCGGATCAGGAGTATTAACTACCATGGTTATGGTATTCGAAGTTGCAGGGTTTCCAGTAGTACAGGTAAGACTGGAAGTCATAACCACATGAACAATGTCTCCATTAACAGGAACATATGAATAGGTATTCTGGTCTGTCCCTACAGGTAAGGAATTCACATACCACTGATACGATGGAACACCACCGTTGGCAGGAGTAGCTGTGAAAGTAACTGAAGTGCCATTACAAACATTATTGTTACTTGCTATAATTGTCACAGCTGCTGGGCCTCCCGGGATCACAGTCATTGCAACCGTGTTTGAAGTTGCTGGGTTACCTGAAATACAAGCAGCAATTCCAGAGTTCAAGACAACATAAGCCTGGTCTCCATCAATTGGCACAAATGAATATGTTGCTGAATTAGTTCCAACTGGAAGGCTGTTAAGGTACCATTGATAAGTTGGAGTACCACCATTGGTCGGGGTGGCTGTCATCACAACGGTTGAACCAGCACATACCGGGTTTGCGGAAGCAGCAATGCTTACACTAACAGGTAATATTGGATTAACAGTCATTGTGAGAACGTTTGAAGTTGCCGGATTTCCTGAAATGCAGGTAAATGATGATGTCATTACTACACTAACCTGGTCATTATTTAAAGGTGTGAAAGTGTAGGAATCCTGGTTTGTTCCAACTGGCAAAGAGTTAACATACCACTGGTATGATGCAACTCCACCATTTACAGGTAAAGCGGTGAATGTAACAGATGTGCCGTTACAAACAGGATTAGCCGTAGCAACAATGCTTACGCTTACAGGATCCGGAGCATTAACTGACATCGAAACAACATTGGAGCTTGCAGGGTTGCCTGAAACGCATCCAAGTCCTGAGGTCATGCTTACATATACCTGATCATTATTTAAAGGAACATATGTGTATGTCGCCTGGTTTGTTCCAACAGGTAAGGAATTAACATACCATTGGTATGATGCAACACCTCCGTTTGTTGGGCTTGCTGTGAATGTAACAGATGTTCCTTGACAAACAGGGTTCTCTGAAGGTAACACGAGCACACTTACAGGAAGAGGAGATGTTACAGATATTGTAATTGTATTTGATGTTCCAGCTACGGTACAAGCTGCTCCTGTCGAGTAAACAACATAAACCTGGTCGTTGTTGGAAGGAACATAGGTATAGGTAGAACTTCCGCTACCTACAGGACTTCCGTTCAGGTACCATTGGAAATTGAGAGGAGATGCAGGAGCTTTTGCGGTAGAAGCAGTAAATGTTACACTGCTGCCACTGCAAATAGGATTCTCGGATGCCACTATGCTAACACTAAGGTTAACAATAGGATTAACAATCATGGTTACCGTATTGGAAGTTGCAGGGTTGGAAGCAACACAGCCCAATGTTGAGGACATCACTACATAAACCTGGTCGTTATTTAGAGGAACATACGTATATGTGTCCTGGTTATTACCAACTGGAAGTGAATTCACATACCATTGATATGTAGGCGTTCCCCCATTTCCAGGAGTTGCCGTAAAAGTAACTGAAGTACCAGCACATACTGTTGTAGCTGATGCTAAAACCGAAACACTTACTACTAATGGAGTTGTAACTGACATCGTAATAGTATTGGATGTAGCAGGGCTGCCGGTAGCGCAAGGATCGCTGGAAGTCATTGAAACACTTACAAGGTCACCATCAACCGGAACATAGGATAAAGTAGAAGAATTTGTCCCGACTGGTAATGCGTTCACATACCATTGATAGGCTGGTGTTGGACCTCCGAATACAGGAGTTGCAGTATATGTGACTGAATTGCCTCCGCAGGAAGGATTAGATCCTGCAGCAACAGAAACCGAAGCAGCGCCAATTGGGTTGACTGTTAAAGTAACTGTGTTTGAAGTTGCCGGATTTCCAACCACACAGGTGGTGAGGCTTGAAGTCATAACGACATGAACCTGGTCACCAGTTGCAGGAACATAGGAATAGGTTGCCTGATCAGTGCCAACCGGCAGATTGTTGACGTACCATTGGTAAGCTGGTGTTCCTCCATTAGTAGGTGTAGCCGTGAATAAAACAGCAGAACCTGCACAAACCGGGTTCACATCTGCAGCAACGGAAACACTTATTGGAACAGTTGGGATAACTGTCATGGTAACTGTATTGGAAGTCGCAGGAGAACCTGTAACGCAGGTAATGCTCGACGTCATCACAACATAAACCTGATCACCGTTTACTGGGACAAAGGAGTATGTTGGTGAGTTTGTTCCAACTATGGAGGCATTCTTATGCCATACATAAGTAGGAGTGCCTCCATTTACAGGAGTTGCTGTAACTACTACAGTAGTTCCTGCACAAACTGAGTTTGCATCTTCAGCAATTGTAACACTTACAGGAACATTCGGGGTTTCCGTGATAGTAACGCTGCCAAGCATTGCAGTGGTACCGCCGAGGTTAGTCCCTGATACAGTATAAGTTCCGGCTAGCTGGTTTCCGAAAGTTATTGGCGTTCCATTCCCACCTGGTACAGGAGAACCAATAGGTGATCCACCCTGGTAAAGAGTGTATTGGGTATTTGCCTCAGAACTGGCCAATCCAACAGGAGCGCCACTTCCACCTTGACAATATGATCCGCCGCCCGTAACAGCAAATGCAGTAGGAGGAGGAATAATCATTACGGTCATGGTAATAACATTGGAAGTTGCGATAGCAGGTGTTACGCAGGTTTCGCTGGAATATAATTCACATTTCAGCTGGTCGCCATTTACCGGGGTGTAGATATATGTAGAATTGAAACCATTTACATAATCTGCAACATTATTTACATACCATTGGTAGGTTGGTGTAGGTCCGCCGTTAACAGGGGTTGCAGTATAAGTACATGAATACCCAGGAGGAACTGTAGTTGCAGGAGATGCATTGATTGCTACACTTGCATTAAGAGGTTGAGTAGATGTCAAACTAATGGTATTGGCCATACTTACCAATCCTGTACATGAAGGACTTTTTACTGACATGGTTGCACCGGTTGCAAGAGTGGCAAAGGATACAGGACCTGATCCCGTTCCAAATACAACTCCACCGATTCCTGTCACTTGTGTGCCATTGCTATAGAGATAATATGTATAACCTAATTGAGTATTTGCCAGGGAGATGGTTGCTCCGGCACCAGGGAGGTTACAATACTGTGTAACATCTGAAGTAACTGTTTGAGCTATAGGATCAGGGAAACCTCCGGCAAAAACCGGGTTAGCGGGTGCTACGAGAGTATGTGATGCATTCACCGTAATATTGGTATTGGTTGAACCAACATAGGCAAACATCTTGGTCTGATATCCATTACTCAGGACAAAATTCCAGGTGTGATTGGGATTAGTACCAGTATTGAAGGCTGCTGTACAGGCAACGCGAATCCTGGTAAGGCGGGTACCTGCTGCAGCATTCGAAATTATAGTTGCTCCCGCGGCTCCCGGAGGAGCAACTGGTGTAACCTGGATGCAATTCTTGGTTGCATCGAATGAGAATTTTTCCGGGCCAGGTTGTTGAGCTGCTAAAAGCTCGGAACTACCTGGTACTGGAGCAACATTAATGATTCCGCCCGATGGAATAATAGCAGGATCCAGGAGTATCCCCAACTGGAATTGAGCCAGTTTCAGAACAGTTCCACCTGTCCGTTGCATTACAACATCGAATTCATAAACATTGCAAGATACCTGCGCTGCATTTGTAATTCTGCATTGGTAGGTAGGAGTCTGAGCCTTAATTCCAATGCTGATAAGCATGAACAAAAGGCTTGAAATCCAAAGGACAATGCGTTTTTGGTTTTTCATGTTATTTTGGTTTTGATTAGTATATGGTTATTGTGTCTTGAATATTCGAATGATAGGTGGTTTGAATGGGTAAATATAAGGTAATTCAGGGTTTCCGTGGTTATTGATTGAAGCTTTTTTACAGGTAGAAAGCAATTTTCAACTTGAGCCCGACGCATTAAAATGAGAATATCAAAATTTACCTCCAGCTAACTGATTATCAGCCAGAAATCTCTTTTGATTCATTACCTTCTAATGAAATAAAATGATTATTCTAATTTTAGTATAAAAATATGGAAGAAATTTGAAATATGCAAAACATGTCGCCAGATATTTTGGCCAAAATCGAAAGGTTCCTAATTCAGATTTGAAGAAATCAACAGATGGACTATTTTTGTGAATTACATCACACCTAATCATTCATCATGGATCCGATTATCAGCATTCAGAATCTCTGCAAATTTTTTGGTTCTAAGCAAGTTCTAAATCAGATTTCTTTCGACATTATGCCTGGCCAGGTAATAGGCTACATCGGCCCGAATGGCGCCGGGAAAAGCACTACAGTAAAGATACTGTGCGGGCTTTTATCCGACTATTCAGGACAAGTTTTTATAAAAGGGAAAGATATCAGGGAAAACCCTGTCGAATCAAAGCGACTTATTGGCTTTGTCCCTGAAATTGCAGAATTGTATGATGTTCTTACTCCTTCAGAATTCCTGGGACTTATTGGCGCACTATATGATCTGTCGCCTGAAACAGTATCCGAACGAGCTGACCGCATGCTTGATGCCTTTGGTCTTGCCGGGAACAAGGACCAGCGAATGGATACCTTCAGCAAGGGAATGAAACAGAAAGTCCTGATTACGTCGGGTTTATTGCATAACCCTGATATCATTATACTGGACGAACCATTAAGCGGCCTGGATGCCAACAGCGTTATCATTGTAAAAGAACTCATCAGTAAAATGGCTGACAGTGGAAAGACAATTTTTTACTGTAGCCACATGATGGATATAGTAGAAAAAGTAAGTGACAGGATCATACTTATCAACGAAGGAGTAGTAGTTGCTGATGGATCCTTCGAGGAGTTGAAGCAAAAACAGGGTGACAGCAGCCTTGAACAGATTTTTGCCCACTTAACAGCAACAACATCCTTATCCGAAGCCAGTGATAAACTGATGAATGCATTTGAGAATTAAGAATTTATCATGAACATCTTTGACTCATTGTTTCTGTATATATACCTTATGCCCTCAGGTCTTTATAAGAGGCTAGGCATAAACATTGTGCACCTGAGGGCAATCCTGATGGCCAAATTGACCATGGATAACCGCCGTCCTGCAGCTTTTCAGCAGATGCGGCATTCGAAAGAAAAAAAGGAATTGAACAAAGCAACATTAAAAACCATGCTTGCTTCCTTTTTTATGGGATTGCTGTTCCTGTTTGCTTTTGGCATTGGTCATGATTTGACGACCAAACTCACCTTGTTCTTTTCCATGTTCATTTTTATGCTCGCAGCCACCCTGATTACTGACTTTACTTCTGTTCTCATTGACATCCGCGATAATCTTATTATTCTTCCAAAACCTGTTAATGATTCTACATTCCTGACAGCAAGGTTGCTTCATATAGCTATTCATGTCAATAAGATGGCTTTGCCTATGGCCTTCCCAGCTATGATTGCAGTCATATTGATAAGCGGTTTCTGGACCCTCATCCCCTTCCTGTTTTTCCTGTTATTAGCAACAATGGTGAGCATCTTCCTGATAAACGCTGTATATATCCTGATTTTAAAAATCACTACCCCCTCCAAGTTTCAGTCTATCATCAGCTATATCCAGATTGGCTTTGCCATACTAATTTATGGTGGCTACCAACTGGTACCCAGGATTATGGAAAACAGCGTCATGAAGGATATAAGCATCTCAAGTGTGCAATATATCCGATTCTTCCCTCCATTTTGGTTTGCTGAAGCTTGTAATAGCCTCAGCTGTTTCACCTTCGGACCAAACGCCTGGATTAGCACAGGGCTGGCCGTATTTGTTCCCCTTGGAAGTATATACCTGGTGATGAAATACTTCGCTCCGGCTTTCAATCAAAAACTTGGCCTTATTAATAGCAGCACTGTTGAATCCAACAAAATCATTAAAAAGAAACAGGGTTTCAACCCCGCTTACTCCCGAATTGAAAAGCTGGCTACCATGCTTACAAAAGACCGCCGCGAATATATGGGCTTTGTCTTTGCCTGGAAAATGATGGGGCGAAGCAGAGAGTTTAAACTGAAAGTTTATCCTGCTTTTGGATATGTAATTGTGCTTCTCGCGATGCTTCTGCTGAAATCAGGCTCTCAATTGTTCTCTGATTTTGCTGATATGACATCAAAGGGAAAATCCTTATTCCTGATGATTTTATATTTCAGTAGTTTTATTCTTATTACTGCTATTGCTCAATTATCGTATTCGGATAAATCGAAAGCTGGTTGGATTTTCTTAACAGCACCATTGGTGAATCCCGGAAATGTAATTGTAGGAGCTGTGAAAGCAGCTATGATTCAGTTCTACACCCCTGTTATTCTTATTTTTACTATTGCAGGAACACTGATTGTGGGGCCTGGCATCCTGCCCAACCTTCTGCTGGGATGCTTTAATGTACTTAGCATCTGCTCGCTCATAGCCTATTTCAATCTCCGGGAGTTGCCATTTTCCGTTGCCACCAGCGAAGCAGCTAAAGGGCGAACTGTTATACGCTCCATGATAACACTGATAATCCCCGCTGCATTTGGATTTTTTCAGTGGCTGATCTTTGACTACCTATGGATTGTAGCCATCTTCGCTACCTTGTCAATAATAGCAACATGGATGGTATTAGGTTCAATACGAAACCTTGGATGGGAACGACTTGGAAGTTACTCAAGAAACAACGCACAAGGTCCAAACTAATTCTCCGAGAACTTAACGGAGGCTCTTAATTCCGTTTTCGATCTCTTCTGCTATTCGCTGGAAAACCTCATCAAATGAACCCAATCCATCTACTTTGGTAACCCCATGCAATTGCTTGTATTTATCAATTACAGGCACTGTTTTGGTCTCATGTTCCTGAAGTCGCTTAACGATTTTGGAAGTACTGTTATCATAGGGCATACACCTGTCAGTTTTACTCCTTTCATCCAAACGATTGATAAGTTCAAGGGTCGGTACATCAATTTCGATAATCTGGGAAATGGATGAGCCATGTTTCCTAAGAAGCCCGTCCAGGATATAGGATTGAACAAGAGTGCGGGGAAAACCTTTGAAGATAAATCCCTTAATGTCCTTGCTATCAGCAAGTTTTTTCTCAATGAGTTGCACAACGATCTCATCCGGAACCAATTGACCGTTTTCATAAAGCTCATTAATTTTCCTTCCTGTTTCAGTGTCATCTTTTATTTCCTGGTCCAGCATCGGGCCAGTTGCAACATACTCCAGTCCGAAATGACGGGCCAGGGCCTTTCCCTGTGAACCTCTCCCCGATCCGGGATATCCAAACAAAACAATATTGAAAAGACTTTTGCTTAACTCATGACTGATGATCTGGGTGATCTGGTCATGAACGTTTTCAATACTTTTGGTTCCATCCACCTCAATATATATTCCCTTATCCTTATAAAACTGAAGCACAGGAAGGGTCTTATCATTATATTCCCTGAGCCTGTTGCGGATTACTGCTTCATTATCATCACTCCTGCCGGAAGTAAGCCCCCGGTTTAACAGCCTCTTTACTGACTCTTCCTCCGGAACACTTAGGCTGATCAGGCAGTTAAGCGAAGTGTGCAGTTTGATCATTAATCCTTCCAGGATGTATGCCTGGATATAGGTTCTTGGAAACCCATCAAAGAGAAAACCGTTTGAGCCCGGGTTATCGGTGATGGTTTTTTCGATGATCTGGACGATGATCTCATCAGGCACAAGGCCTCCGGAGGCAATGATACTCTGAGCTTCAAGTCCTAACTTGGTCTTCCCGGCCATCTCCTTCCTCAAAAGGTCCCCGGTGGATATATAGAATAAGTTATACTTTTTAGTAAGAAATTCAGATTGTGTCCCTTTCCCGGCACCCGGAGGTCCAAATAGTGCAACGTTCAGCATAACGAAAGATTTTATTAGGTTCCTTGAATCCTTACGCCAAATTTATAAGGAATTGAAATGCCCCGACTTTTTTATTACAAAATATTTTTCTCTTTTCACTGATATTCATATGTTTATCTTTAGATAGGTTGATACTTCGAGCCATAAAAACATAGGTTACTAGAAACAAGAATATTTATTACCACTATTGCATCTCAGCCGTCAATTGAGTAATTTTGATATAAGAATCAATTATAGCAGATTATAGAAAATTTGATTTTAAATTACTGATATCCTGATCTTTATTTTTCATATCTATTTTTAACCCAAGCTGAGTTCAACTAAAATTCTGAATCAGCTTTATTATGTTTTCATATGCATTTGAGGCATCAGTATCCAATTTTGCGGTTATTAAGCCCATTTATTGTTGGCATCATCGCAGCCATCTATTCTGATATCAATGCTAAATTCCTCATCCAGTTGATGATGATCACCCTTGTGTGTATGACATTCTGGATTATAAAAAATCCGAGGAAGGCCAATTATTCAAATCGCTGGTTTTTTGGAGTATTGGGTAATGTATTCCTGGTGTTGATGGGAATAAACATTGTAAACCTGAATAAAATAAATCACGATCCTCTTCATTTTTCAAATTTTGGAAATGAGAAGTTCCTGGCAACTGTAGCTGATCTTCCGCGTGAGAAAGAGCATTCATGGAAAGTAATCCTCAATGTGAACACAGTTATCATAGGGAACAGGTCTAAGGCTGTCCGTGGTAAACTATTAACTTATTTTGCAAAAGATAGCCTTTTAAAAATACCCTGTTATGGCGACCTTTTCATATTCCAGGCAAAGATTATTCCTGTGCCTCTGCCTCAAAATCCGGGGTCATTCAATTACAAACGTTACCTTGAACATACAGGCATTTATCACCAGGTTTATCTCAGAAGATCTGAGTGGAAACTCCTTAAATCTTACTCTGGTTTATCTCTGAAGAGTCTTTCCTTAAGAATCAGGGCATACTCAATGGGAGTACTTCAAAGAAGCAATCTTGACGGAAAAGAGCTTGCAATAGCTTCTGCACTGCTACTTGGCCAGGATGAAGTACTGGATTCGGATACCAGAAGTGAATTCAGCAGTGCAGGAGTTGTTCATATACTTGGCATCTCCGGGCTGCATGTAGGAATCATTTACCTCGTTCTAAATTTCTTTCTCCGTTTTCTGGACAAGCGCAGGAATGGACTTATAGCAAAACAAGCCCTGGTGATTCTGCTCATTTGGTTCTATGCACTTGTTACTGGATTATCTCCTGCAGCATTGCGTTCGGCAGCAATGTTCAGCTTTGTTTCATTGGGCAACCTTGGAAAAAGAAATGTTCATATAATCAATTCACTCGCTACATCTGCACTTGTATTATTACTATACGATCCTTTTCTGGTCACCAATATTGGCTTCCAGTTCAGCTATATTGCCGTAATTGGAATCATCCTTTTCCATCCTACTCTATATGGAATATGGCAATCTCGATTCTGGCTCTTAAACCAAGCCTGGAATCTAACAGCAATGTCATTAGCTGCGCAGTTTGTAACCTTACCAATAACCCTCTATTATTTCCATCAATTTCCCGTTTATTTCCTACCTGCAAACCTGATTGCAATTCCATTATCCAACCTGATCATATACACAGGGATGGCTGTTTTGGGAACCTCCTTCCTCCCACTTCTAAGCTACTGGCTAGGAAGCCTAACTTCTTTACTGATCCGCATCCTGGGCATAAGTATTCATTTTATTGAGCGTTTCCCGTTATCTGTTATCAGGGACATCCCTTATGATTTGCCAAATGTTCTGAGTTACTATCTCCTGATAGGGATTTGCATTCTATATATAAAATTCAGAAAGAAAAGCTACATCTATTCAGCATCCTTTGTCATATTAGCTCTTGTTAGTTGGAATACCTATCAAAAAATCAGGATAGCAACCCAGGAAAAATTTGTAGTTTACTCTTTTAACAAATATAGCGCCCTGGGCCTGATTAGCGGCTCAAAATGCTTACTGCTAGCGGACTCAGCTATCCTTTTGAATACCCGTCTAAAAGCACTGAATATCCATTCAAGTGATGTCTATTTAGGTATTCAGACTTACAATGAGCTTAGCATAAGCAATTATTCATCAGTTGTGGACCGCTCTGTTTCAGCTATTGTTTATTCCCAGGACTCTGTATTATACCTGAGAAAAAGTAAGTTTCTCATAGCCATAATCTCCGGCCATCCTAGCAGGAAAATTACAATTCCGACTATGCAGCTTGATGCGTTAGTTGTAAGAAACAACGCAATCATCCCTGCCAAAGAACTTGTCAACTTTTATAAAATAAAGGTGGTAATACTGGATACTTCCAATAACTATGCAACTATCAAGAAATGGAGAGAAACCTGCTGGGTAGCAGGCATACAGCTTTATGATGTAAGATCCTCAGGCGCCTATATTTCTGATTTTTCAAATCTGAAATGACCGGATAACGCTAACTGAATTTAAAACTGAACACGATCGCCCTCTTTAATGCCATGCCTTTCAGCATATCCGGCGTTCACTTCAACAACATAGAGTGCCGGCTTATTTGATGGAATCTGATCAAGGGAGTAAGGTTTTGTATTTTTCGCTATGCTTACAATCACCCGGTTTGAATTAACATAAATGATATCAAGCGAAAACCGGGTATTTTTCATCCAGAAATTCAAAGGTTCTTCATTTGCAAACAAGAAGAGCATTCCATCCTTCTCAGGCATTGAATCCCTGTACATCAGGCCCTGGATACGCTTTGCTTCTTCGCCGGCAATCTCAATATTGATCTTAGCCAATTTTCGCTCAGTTTTTGCATCCAAAAAGACGAGTTCGCCATCCTTTTGAAAGACCGGCTTTGGTTCTGCAATATTATCTTCCTGCATTTCAATCCTGTGTACTCCTTTTTTGGATGGTTTTACGAACAGAAGCAAGGCCGCCAATCCAAGAATAGTAATGATAATCAGGGTCAGAGCTATGTTGAAAAGTGTAATCTTCTTCTTCATGTATTTTGAGTATAAATTGTTTGCCGGGTCAATAAGCCAGGTCTAAATAAATGGGCAGGTGGTCACTGAATCCCCCGATATACTTCGGGCCATAATAAGTTCTGAATGGCTTGCTGCCAAACCAGGCATCATCATCCTGCAGCAGGAAAGGAGCATCCAGGATATGAGCCGAATGAGGGGTTGCGTGGAGATGCCCTGTTTCCTGAAGAATCGATGCTGAGACTATAAATTGGTCAATGGTCAGCCAAAGTTCCTTGTCCTTAATTGTACCCCTGTTCCAGGAAGTACCGGCCCCTGTCATCATATTATAAAGATCAGTGGGCGCCAGGTTAATGGAATCCCGCTTTGCCTTCAATACCTGGTCCACTGACTCATCCGTTGATTCATCGTTAAAGTCACCCATGATAATGATCTTTGACATTGGGTTGATCTTCTGGAGAGAGTCAACATTCGCTTTTAGAACCGAAGCGACAAATTTTCTTTTTGGAATTGTTTCCAGGTATCCACCAAATCTTGATGGCCAGTGATTGACGAAGATATCAACAGTATCCCTGTTTAGCACAACACCTTCTACCAAAAGAATATCCCGGGTTTTTGACATTGTATCCGATGGAAAGTCTATTCCAATAAACTTTGTACTAAGAGGTTTAAACTTATCAGGCAGGTATAGAAGGGCTACATCAATTCCCCTGGGATCAGGAGAATCCCTGTGTATAATCTTGTAACCAATATTCTTTAAGGCTGAGCCAGTTGTTAGTTCAGATAGCACATACCTGTTCTCCACTTCACACAAGCCGATGATTTCAGGAGCTTCCCACCCGCCCAGGCGAATGATTACTTTCGAGATATTATTTATTTTTCTTTGCAAACGATTATAGGTCCATCCACGCATTCCTGTCGGAGTATATTCATCATCTGAGGTAAGGCTATCATTAAGAATATCGAAAAGGTTTTCAACATTATAAAACATGATCCTTACTGCCTTATTCCCTCTTCTGACATCCCCTTTATGAATTTCCGAAAATGGGTTTTTTGATGCAGGAACCTGATCCTGCTGGCTAAATGCGGGATTAACTGCTGAAAGCAGTAATAAAAAAGAAAGGTTCTTTACAGTAAATAAATTAAAGGGATTCATCTGAATGAATAATTAAGTTCAAAGATATAAAATGAGAATGAGTCAGGTTAAGTGCCGGCTCAGGAAACTGGAATTATTCTAAATTGTGTGCTGTAAGACTTGGCTATGATTGTTTCTTTAATTTCGGCAAATTAGACTGAAATGATCTTAATACTTGATCGATATATAAAACTTCAGTAAAGAAAAGAAATTTATGCGAAAGAACCCGAAAAAAAGGATCAATTATTTGAGATATGGCTTACAGGGATCAATCCTAGTTATGCTTGCATATTTAGTTATCCGTCCATTGCTGGATAAAAATTACGGTGCCGATTTCGAAGCTTACTGCCCATTTGGTGGAATGCAGGCATTAGCCAGTTTCTTTTCAAGCAATACCCTTACCTGCTCGATGACGACGGTCCAGATAGCTACCGGCCTTGCAGTTTTGTTTGGAGTTATTGTCGTAAGCAAACTCTTTTGCAGTTATATCTGCCCTATCGGCACAGTTACCGAATGGATAGGTGAACAGGCAAGGAAGATGAAAATGCAGGTTACGTTGAGTGGCAAACCTGACAGGTTTATCAGGATACTGAAATATTCTCTCCTTTTCATAACCTTTTATTATTCGGTAAGCAGCAGCGAATTATTCTGCCGGAAATTTGATCCCTATTATGCTTCTTTTACCGGCTTTTCCGGTGATGTTGTTTGGTATTTTGCACTCCCGGCCTTAATCCTGACAATGGTCGGTTCATTTTTTATCCGGCAGTTCTGGTGCAAATATCTTTGTCCGCTGGGTGCAATTACCAACCTTGCTGCATACGCTCTTCCTTCAGTATCACTGGCGCTTATATGGGTCCTGGCAAATAGTATTTTCCCTGGAACTATAAGTTGGATTTGGCTGGCTGCTTGTATATGCTTATTAGGCTTTCTTTTGGAAGCCACCACCCTCAAATTTCTCATTTTCCCTCCATTACGCATTACTAGGAATTCGGGTATCTGCACAAGTTGCCGCATTTGTGATAAAAAATGCCCTATGTCTATTCCGATTTCAACAGTTGACAAGGTAAACCATATCGACTGTCATTTATGTGTTGAGTGTGTAGTGAAATGCCCTGAGAAAGCAGCGCTTACCATTAATAATAAACAATGGAACTGGCTCCCGTCAGCAGCATCCGTAATTTTGATTGCTTCCGCTCTTATCATTTCATCTGCTTATGAATTACCAACAATTAGTGAAAGATGGGTAGAAACCAGCAGGATAAAGGAAGCCGGTGTTTTTGAAATGTCAGGCCTGAAAAACATCAAATGTTTCGGCAGTTCCAGATCCTTCGCCAACCAGATGAAAGAAGTTCCAGGAGTATTGGGAGTTGAAACTTATGTAAAACATCACAAAGTCCGGGTATATTTTGACACAAAACTCACTGGCAGCGAGAAAATCAAAGAGGCAATCTTCAGCCCGTATTCTGAATTCCTAAATTCACCAGCAGCAGGACTTACAACGATTAAAACTTTTTCGGTTGGTATTGATCACTGTTTTGACCCTAATGACCAATCTCTTCTTGCCGAGCTGTTTCGCGACCAGAAAGGCGTTATGTCTTTAGAAACTACTTTTGGTGAGCCCATTCAGGCAACATTCTATTATGATCCCGGATTGATAAGTTCCGAAAAGATAAAATCCAGGATTGAGCAAAAATCAGTAGAACTGAAGGGTGAGGAAGGAACATTCACGGTTGAACCAGGTTTTGCAATCAATTCCAAAGGCCAATCAGAAGGAACTATGGAAAAGGCAGCCTTCCTTGAGCGCTATTTTGAATCCCGGGATGTTAAGTTTAATAAGTTTGACAGCTATTCCGCTTCATCAGTAAAAACGCTCAATCTTCCTTTCCCATCAGCCATGGATCCTGAAATGCAGGATTGGATTCCATACCTGGTATCTCAGTTATCGAATGATGATGGAGTTATTCGATTTAAAATTGAATTTACATCCTCTGATCCCCTCTTATTGATTTCATATGTTCCGACCATGACAACTAGGGATAAGATCATTAAACTCATGAATGAGCCAACCTTTATGGTACATTATCCCGATAAATCTGTTAAGAAAGTCAAAAATCCATTTCCTATAGTTTTATCAGGATCCGGAAAGGAAAGTAAATAGGATTTAACTGACAGACTTATGTCAGACAATACTTACGCTCATTCCTGGTTTTGAGTGTGAAGTTTGCTTGTTAGCACAGAATTAGCCAAATATGGATTTAATTAAAATAAAAACAGATGCCTGTTAAAGAAACGAGCATCTGTTATTGTAATTATATTAAGCAAAGAATAATATTGGCTAGAAACCAATTTGGCCTGTAATCCTTAATTACTCTTGAATGTTAAGGTCAGGGTGTAGTTGGTCCCAAACAGGTTTTCAACTGTCTTCATCTTTAAGGTTGACGAAGATAATTCGAGAATATCATAACTGACAGGATTGTTACCGGAATTAACAGTCAGAATGGTTTGGTCAGTATTGAATAACCAGGTACCGGTAGTTGTCTGGGGAGAAGCCGGATCACATTTTGTTGCGCCTTCATCATTAATCATAACACCATCAGTATTAAACTTGGTCAAATCATCTTTACTACAATCTTCCATTTGTGCCAGCATGTCTGAGGTATAACCAATGATATTCCCGCCACCATCAGTAACCGGCAAACTAGGATCAACAGTGTAGACAGATATCTTCCAGTTCTTGGCTGTTAACATTTCCATTTTTGTGGGTTGACTGTCTTTTTTACAGGCTCCGACTAAGAGAAGAGACAGAATGGGTAGGAAAAGAAGCAGTTTTTTCATGATAAAAAATATTAAGGTTAAAATTAATGTGTGAATTATTAACAAATGGAAGGGTGAGGAGTTATTGCGTGAATAGCATGGCTAAATAATTATGTAAAGATATTCAAAGTAACTATTAAAAAAAGTTTGTAAGATAATTGTGCGTTGTACTGGATTCGAATCCGTCAGCTGACGGAACCCCTACCCTGTCAGGCCTTATTCGTCCTGAGGATTTCCCTGATAAAACTCCTGCCCCGGGATGTTTTCAATTCTCTTTCCCTTTTCATGGCTTGTTTGCGGTCTGAATATAATTCAGCATAAACAATAACCCATGGCTGGTATTTCCGGGTCCATCCTGCATTATCAATATCATTATGCTGTTTGAGTCTTTGTTGAAGATTGGAACTTTGTCCAATATAAATCTTCTGATATTCTGTTGAATACAAAACGTATGTATAAAACATATCAATAATAAAAAACTGATAATAATTGTGCGTTGTACTGGATTCGAATCCGTCAGCTGACGGAACCCCTACCCTGTCAGGCCTTATTCGTCCTGAGGATTTCCCTGATAAAACTCCTGCCCCGGGATGTTTTCAATTCTCTTTCCCTTTTCATGGCTTGTTTGCGGTCTGAATATAATTCAGCATAAACAATAACCCATGGCTGGTATTTCCGGGTCCATCCTGCATTATCAATATCATTATGCTGTTTGAGTCTTTGTTGAAGATTGGAACTTTGTCCAATATAAATCTTCTGATATTCTGTTGAATACAAAACGTATGTATAAAACATATCAATAATAAAAAACTGATAATAATTGTGCGTTGTACTGGATTCGAACCAGTGACCCCTACCCTGTCAAGGTAATGCTCTAAACCAACTGAGCTAACAACGCTTGATGTGGCAAATGTAAATCTTTCTTTGATAATGTCAAAACGTATATCTGAAAGGTAAACTTCATTCTGATAATATTAACGAGAGTGGAAATGTTGGTTCATGAGTGTCAGCTTCACAAATCAATACTATATTATTTCATCTTCTTGACCTAAAATTCTACATTTGGAAACAAATTAGAAAGACAATGAAAATTCAAACTCTTAAGAGATTATTTCTTGCAGCTGGTGTTATCATCATGATCCAGGCCAATGCTCAACACGGCACTAAAGCTTTTCAATTCGACGACTTTTTCAAGGATTATACTTTTTCCCAACGAACCGCAAGGGGGCTGAAATCCATGAAGGACGGAATGCATTATACAACCTCAGAAGGGAAAAGCACAAGGATAGTAATAAGAAGCTATGAAACGGGAGATACTCTTAAAACCATACTTGACCTTAAGAATTTCAAAGATATCGGAATATCCTCTTTTACTTCCTATTCCTTCAATACTGATGAAAGCAAAATCCTGCTTGAAACTGACCAGGAAGCAATCTACAGAAGGTCATACACAGCAAATTACTATGTTGCTGATTTGATTGCCGGGACTATTAAACCGGTCTCTCCAAACGGCAGGCAAAAACTTGCCACATTTTCACCGGATGGATCCAAGGTAGCATTTGTCCGGCAAAATAACCTTTTCTATACAGATTTGACAGCTGAAAAGGAAGTACAGGTAACCAATGACGGGCGGTTCAATTTTGTAATCAATGGGGCGCCTGACTGGGTATACGAGGAAGAATTTGAATTCAACAGGGCCTTTGAGTGGTCACCTGACAGTAAGACTCTTGCCTGGATCAGGTTTGATGAAAGCAATGTACCGGAATTCAGCATGACTATGTACCAGGGCGCTGAGCCATCAATCGATGAAAACAAACTATACCCGCATTGCAGCACCTTTAAATATCCCAAGGCCGGGGAACCGAACTCAACTGTCAGTGTTCACACCTATAATCTTAGCACTGCTTCTTACAAAATCATGGATATCGGTAAAGACACTGACATCTATATTCCAAGGATCCGATGGACCCAAAATCCTGATAAACTTGCAATCTTCAGGCTGAACCGCCTTCAGAATCACTTTGAGATCCTATACGCAAATCCGGCTTCAGGAGTAACAAATGTGATTTATGATGAAAAATCTGAATATTATATTGATGAGAAAAGCTTTGATGATATTCAATTCCTTGATGACAACAAGCATTTTATCCTGCGCTCCGAAAGAGATGGCTGGGATCACATTTTCCTTTACACCAACGAAGGAAAGCTTGAAAGCACCATAACCAGTGGAAATTACGATGTTATTGATTATATAGGCTGTGATACCAAAAACAAGCTGGTTTATTACATAGCTTCCGAAGTTGTTCCCTACCAGCGCGAAGTATATTCTGCAAAATGGGATGGAACATCAAAAAAGAAATTATCTGACAAAGCAGGCATCAACAGTATCAGGAATAGTGAAGGCTTCAATTACTACACAATTACCTGGAGCAATTCATCTACACCCTCTCAAACAACACTTTATAATTCCAGAGGTAAAATGGTCAGGGTAATAGAAGACAATAAAGCCCTGGTTACGACCCTCAAAGCTTATAAATTCAATACCAAGCAATTCTTCTCATTCCTCACTACAGATAATGTAAAGTTGTATGGCTGGTTGGTTATGCCACCAAATGCTGATTCATCCAAAAAGTACCCGGTACTGATGACTCAATACAGTGGTCCGAATTCCCAGAGTGCTTTGGACCGATGGGAAATGGATTGGGAAGATTACATTGCCCAGCAGGGCTATATCATTGCCTGTGTTGATGGAAGAGGTACAGGAGCCCGTGGTGTTCCGTTCAGAAAGATGACCTATCTCCAATTGGGTAAATACGAAACCATCGACCAGGTGGAAGCCGCCAAATACCTGGGAACACTACCATTTGTTGACGCAAGCCGCATAGGTATCTGGGGATGGAGTTTCGGAGGATATATCTCTTCCTCTTGCATGGTGAAAGGTGATGGCGTTTTTAAAGCTGCAATAGCAGTCGCTCCGGTGACCAATTGGCGCTACTATGACAATATCTATACTGAACGTTTTATGCGTACACCACAGGAAAATCCTGATGGATATGATCAGAACTCCCCTCTTAACTTTGCAGAGAATCTAAAAGGTAAATTACTTATCTGCCATGGCCTGGGTGACGACAATGTTCACGTTCAAAACAGCATTGAATTTGCCGAACGCCTGGTCCAGGCCAACAAACAATTCGAAGAACAGTTCTACGCCAACAGGAACCATGGTATATATGGAGGAAATACTACCTACCACCTATATACAAGAATGACAAGGTTCCTTTTACAGAATTTGTGAGATCGCTGAAAAGGATTGTTGAATACATTTATTCGTGCATTCGTGGCATACAATTTATCTTGCCACTAATGCACGAATGCTCTTAAATAGAGAAATACTAATGATTGACTGCATTTTGCAATTCCTTTATATTCATTGGTTTAGCCAGGATTTTATCGTCCTTATCCAATAGTAACATGGTGGGAGTTGCATAGATATTATAATCGAGCACTGCCTTTGAGTTCCATTTCTTAAAATCCACCAATACTGGCCAGGGAATATTCAATTTGGCAATAGCGTTTTCCAGGTCCTTCTTATTATCATCAAGACTGACAGGAATTATCCTGATTCCCTTGTTTGCAGCCTGCCCTGACCAATTTACGAGTTGAGGTATAAGTTCCTGGCAATGAGGACACCAGCTTGCCCAAAAAATCAACAACTTACGGGATCTGACTTCGATAAGCGAAAATTCATTGCCATTAAGGTCCTGCATTTGAATATCAGGAGCAATCTTCCCGGGAGCAAGCAATTTATACTTTTCAAGCCTTGCCTGGGTCTCTGACTGCTGTTCATTTTCACACTGCTGAGCAGATGAATAATTGGTGGCTATGTGAAGTATTACATCATCAAAGCCATACCGTTCAAATCCCCGAACCAGGTATTTTATCGTAAAATCGTTTATTGATGGATTTTGTGCGGATAAGGGAAGGATGATATCAACTGCATCCTCAAAAGCTTTTTCCAATTCTGGTTTCTTAAAATTTGGATTTGAATACAATCCGAGGTAGGATGTAATCTTTCGCGTGAGCACATCGGAATTCATCATGCTGTTATCCATCCAATCAACTCCATCAAACCAATGTTCCCTGAAAAATTTCTTTTGATCTGAAAGGCTCATACCTGCTGAAATCCGGGGTTTGATATCAGTCTTGATATAATGCACGAGGAAGCTATTGTCATTGAGATGGCTAATGGAATCAATCCATCTAAAGAATCCATCCTGGATAGAAGTAAATTCATGCAGTGTTGTTTGATAGAATTCAGTAGAATGATCATAATACTGAAGTACCTGGTTAAGCAAATCCATCTGCATGTAAATCTTATCCCTTCTCTGCTGATATTGCCGGTAAAGCAGATTTTCCGGAGATTTGATTATCTTAAGGCTATCCTGTAAAGCATTTCCATATGTTTCCATTTCAATTGAGGGTTCATCCAGGATGAAATCAAAATTGGATTTCCCATCACCAACCTGGTAAATACCAGCTTGAAATGGCTGAGGAATCTGGAAAACAAGTTTATTATCCTTGATTACAACGCTGTCTATCTTCTTATATCCATTAATAGAAAAGGATTGCAGGTAATAATTTGACACAGGAGCATTCCTGATTGTAACATTAACCTGGCTATTTCCAGTAAAGTATGTTACCACGAAACCGACAATGAATAGTAACTTCATGAAAATAGAGGATGTTATAACGAATATTAAAGATAAAAAAAGGCCGGATCGACCGGCCTTAATTCTCGATAAAATTCAGAATTACCTGGCGTATTTGAAATCTTTACCCAGGTATTTCGCGGTGCTTCCCAGGATTTCTTCAATGCGAAGAAGTTGGTTATACTTACAGATGCGGTCAGTCCTGCTGGCTGATCCGGTCTTAATAAGTCCGGTATTCAATGCAACTGCCAGGTCAGCAATAGTTGTATCTTCAGTTTCACCTGAACGATGGCTCATTACTGCTGTATAGGAATTACGGTATGCCAGGTTAACAGCTTCAATGGTTTCAGTCAGAGTACCAATCTGGTTGACCTTTACAAGGATTGAATTGGCAACACCCTTATCAATACCCATCTGGAGGCGTTTTGAGTTTGTAACGAAAAGATCGTCACCTACAAGCTGGATCTTCTTACCCATAGTATCGGTCATCAGTTTCCAACCATCCCAATCATCTTCAGCCATACCATCTTCAATTGAGATGATAGGATACTTCTGGATCCAATTGTTCCAGTAATCTACCATCTGGGCAGATGTAAGCTTATCACCGGTTGATTTGTGCAGGTGATATACCTTTTCTTCAGGAAGATAGTATTCACTTGAAGCAGGGTCGAGAGAGATAAAAACATCCTGCCCTGGTTTGTAACCTGCTTTTTCAATAGCCTGCAGAATAACGGTGATAGCTTCTTCATTACTCTTGAGGTTAGGAGCAAATCCACCTTCATCACCTACGTTGGTAGAATAACCAGCTTTTTTCAGAACTGATTTCAGGCTGTGAAATACTTCTGCACCCATGCGCAAAGCTTCTGCAAAGGTGGGAGCGCCAACCGGCATGATCATGAATTCCTGGAAGTCAATGCTGTTATCTGCATGTGATCCCCCATTGATGATATTCATCATAGGAATTGGAAGGGTATTGGCGTTTACACCACCAACATAACGATACAGGTATTGGTTAGATTCCTGGGCAGCAGCATTTGCAACGGCCAGTGAAACACCCAGGATAGCATTTGCACCCAGGTTGCTCTTGTTGGGAGTTCCATCAAGTTCAATCATACGGTGGTCGATCTCATTTTGCTCAGAAACAAATGAGCCTTTCAATTCTTCAGCAAGTACTTTATTTACATTCTGAACTGCTTTCAGCACACCTTTTCCAAGGTAAACACCTTTATCATCATCGCGTAATTCGCATGCTTCATGAATACCTGTTGATGCACCTGATGGAACGGCTGCCCGGCCCATGATGCCGTTGGAAGTAAAAACGTCTACCTCAACGGTAGGATTGCCGCGAGAATCAAGTATCTGGCGGCCGGTAATGTTAACAATCTGACTCATCTTACTAAATTTAAATATTGTGAATTATATTTATGAGCTGAGCGCTAAGCGCCAAGCGCATGGCGAATATATTAGCAGGTTATAGCTTTGACAAATCTATGTGCATTAGATATAAATCGCCATGACACGCGAAAAGGATAAAGCAAAGTAGGCTTCACTTTATCCTTTTACAGAAAATATTGCATTATTGGTTGTCTTCAGTTTCTTCTTTTGCTTCAGCAGCAGGTTCATCTGTTGATTCTGCAACTGCAGTATCTTCAACAACAGCTGTAGTTTCTTCAGCAACAACAGGTTCCACTTTTTCTTCAACAGGAGCAACAACTGTTTCTTCAACTACAGGAGCCTTATCCTTGGTTTTAGCTTTTGGAGCTACCACTTTTGGAGCTTCAGCAACAACGGTTTCGTCAGTTTTCTTAGTTGAGCGGCGACGACGTGTAGCTTTCTTAGGAGCTGCTTCTTTTGCAGCAAGTAATGCCTGGTTGTAATCTACCAGTTCGATGATGCACATATCAGCATTATCACCTAAGCGGAAGCCGGTCTTCAGGATACGTGTATATCCTCCGGGACGGTTGGCAACCTTCACTGATACTTCGCGGAAGAGTTCTGTTACAGCTGCTTTATCCTGCAGGTAACTAAAAACCAGACGGCGAGATGCTGTTGAATCTTCTTTTGCCTTGGTGATGAGTGGTTCAACATATGAACGGAGTGCTTTAGCCTTAGCGAGGGTGGTATTGATACGCTTGTGCATTACCAGCGAGCTTGCCATATTGGCCAGCATGGCTTTACGGTGAGCACTGGTTCTACCCAGGTGGTTAACTGCTTTCTGATGTCTCATTTCGCTTATTCCTTATCTAATTTATACTTCGCGGTATTCATTCCGAATTCCAGGTTCTTCGATTTAACCAGTTCTTCCAGTTCTGTAAGTGATTTCTTCCCGAAGTTCCTGAATTTCAGCAGGTCATTCTTGTTGAATGATACCAGGTCGCCCAGGGTTTCCACGTCTGCAGCCTTGAGGCAGTTAAGCGCCCTGACCGAGAGGTCCATATCGACCAATTTTGTTTTCAGCAATTGACGAATGTGAAGAGTATTTTCATCAAATTCTTCAGCTACTGCTTTTTCTTCAGTATCCAATGTGATCTTTTCATCACTGAAGAGCATGAAGTGATGGATCAGAATCCTGGCAGCTTCTTTCAAAGCCTCCTTAGGATGAATGGAACCATCGGTCTTAATGTCAAGAATGAGTTTTTCATAGTCGGTCTTCTGCTCAACGCGGAAATTCTCGATGGTATACTTTACATTCTTGATCGGGGTATGGATAGAATCGATAGCAATGGTTCCAAGCAGAGCATTGGCCACCTTATTTTCTTCAGCCGGGATATAACCCCTACCCTTATTAATATTAACCTCCATGTTGAGTTTAACACTCGGTTCCATATGGCAGATCACGACTTCCGGATTCAATACCTGGAAAATGGAGAGATGCTTGGCAATGTCGCCAGCAGTTACAATATCCTTACCGGTTATGGTAAAGTTAACCTTCTCGTTTTCTTCCGATTCAATTTGCTTGCGGAATCGAACCTTCTTGAGGTTCAGAACGATATCGGTTACATCTTCCACAACGCCTTTGATGGAGGAGAATTCATGATCAACTCCGTCAATACGAACCGAGGTAATCGCATAACCCTCAAGTGATGAGAGGAGTATCCTGCGAAGAGCATTACCGATAGTGATACCAAAACCGGGTTCGAGCGGACGAAATTCAAAGATACCGTCGAACTCGTCGGCTTGTATCATGATCACCTTGTCAGGCTTCTGGAATGCTAAAATGGCCATAGATGTCCTTTCTTGGTTGATTGTTGAAAGATAAACTATTACTTTGAATACAATTCAACGATGAGCTGTTCCTTGATATTTTCAGGAATTTCGTCACGTTCAGGATAGTTGATAAATTTCCCGCTCATGCTGGCATCATCCCATTCAAGCCATGAAAAACGATGAGGCCTTCCGGTAAGTGAATTCACAATAACTTCCAGAGATTTTGAACGTTCCCTAACAGCTACTACGTCTCCCTTGTTAACCTCATAGGAAGGTACATTAACCACTTTCCCATTCACGGTGATATGCCTGTGAGCTACAAGCTGGCGTGCACCATCGCGGGTTGGTGAAATACCAAGGCGGAATACTACATTGTCCAATCTTGCTTCGATTAACTGGAGAAGGATAACACCTGTAACTCCACTTTTACTTGATGCTTTCAGAAAGGTATTTTTGAATTGTTTTTCAAGAATACCATAGGTGTACTTTGCCTTTTGTTTTTCGTTAAGCTGAATTCCATACTCCGACGTTTTACGCCTGCGTTTGCTTTGCCCGTGTTGTCCGGGAGGATAATTCTTCTTTTCGAAAGAGCGGTCGGGGCCGTAGATAGCTTCCTTAAATCTCCTGGCTATCCTTGACTTGGGACCAATGTATCTTGCCATAAAGCCTTATTTATTATTGTTAAACTATATTATTTTGAACCGAAGTTTCCATTCAGGAATTATACCCTTCTGCGTTTTGGAGGCCTGCAACCGTTGTGTGGCAAAGGAGTAATATCCATGATCTCGCTTACTTCAATCCCCGAAGAGTGAATGGTACGGATAGCTGATTCACGGCCTGAGCCCGGACCTTTAACGTATACTTTTACCTTGCGTAAACCAAGATCATAAGCAACCTTGGAACAATCTGTTGCTGCCATCTGAGCTGCATAGGGAGTATTCTTTTTTGAACCTCTGAAGCCCATCTTCCCTGCTGAAGCCCAGGAAATCACCTGCCCGGCGCTGTTGGTCAGGGAAATGATGATGTTGTTGAAAGAAGCGAAAATATAAGCTCTTCCAATAGCGTCAACCTTAACGACTTTTTTCTTAGAAACTTTGGTGGTCTTTGCCATATTGAATTTGTTTCAACTGTGATTCTTACTTTTTAACCTTTCGTAGCCTTTTTCTTATTGGCAACGGTTTTCTTCCTTCCTTTACGGGTACGGGCATTATTCTTTGTGCTCTGTCCGCGGAGTGGAAGACCTAAACGGTGACGGATTCCACGGTAGCAACCGATGTCCATCAATCGTTTAATGTTAAGTTGTGTTTCGGAACGGAGCGCACCTTCAACCTTGAAACTGTCATTGATGACAGTACGGATCCTGTTCTGCTCGTCATCGGTCCAGTCCTGAACTTTCTTATTCAATTCAACACCGGCTTCGGCGAGAATTTTTTGAGCCGAAGGACGACCAATCCCGTAGATGTAGGTTAAACCTACTTCTCCACATTTATTTTTCGGTAAGTCAATACCAGCAATACGTGCCATATATTTTTATTGCTTTTGAAAAATTACACAATGATTAACCTTGTCTTTGCTTGTATTTGGGATTCTTCTTATTAATAATATAGATTCTCCCTTTCCTTCGCACGATTTTGCAATCAGGCGTTCTTTTCTTGACGGATGCTCTGACTTTCATTGCTTGTATGATTATTTATTTCGTTTGGTTTCTATTTATAACGGAAGATGATTCTTCCTTTGCTCAAGTCGTAAGGCGACATTTCTATTTTCACTTTATCACCAGGCAATATTTTTATATAATGCATTCGCATTTTGCCGGAAATGTGTGCGGTAATCATATGCCCGTTTTCAAGTTCTACTCTGAACATGGCATTGCCCAGTGATTCCCTTACTACACCATCCTGCTCAATTACCAATTGTTTGGCCATTCGCTACCTGATTATATGTATGTTTCCGTTACTTACCTGCTCAATTTCATTGAAGCTCGACAAGATATCAGCCCTTTCCCTTCCAATTGCTATAGCATGCTCAAAATGTGCCGATGGTTTCAGATCAGAAGTCCTGATCGTCCATCCATCCCTTTCCTGAACTACTGTCCGCCCCCCAAGGTTAATCATTGGTTCTATACAAATGACCATGCCCTCTTCAAGTTTGGAACCGCTTCCGCGTTTCCCGTAATTAGGCACCTCAGGCTTTTCATGAAGGCTGGTTCCTAATCCATGGCCAACCAGGTCACGGACCACAGAGTAACCAAACTCTTCAACATACGATTGAACCTCGAATCCAATATCTCCTATCCTCTTTCCAGCCATAGCGGCTGATATTCCGCGGTAGAGTGATTCTTTGGTCCGCTCCATCAATTTCAGGACTTCTTCTGCAATTTCACCAACTCCAAAGGAGAAGGCTGAATCACCGTAATATCCATCGATGATAGTTCCACAATCAATTGAAACCAAATCCCCGTCAACCAACTCCCTTTTCCCGGGAATCCCATGCACAACAACTTCGTTAATTGATATGCATAAGGTATTAGGGTAACTGTGATATCCCTTGAAAGCCGGCAAAGCACCATGATCACGGATAAAAGTCTCAGCGACTTTATCCAGCTCGATGGTTGAAATGCCTGGTCGCATATGGCGAGCCACTTCAGCTATCGTCTTTCCAACAAGTAAAGAACTGTTACGTATTTTTTCAATCTCAATATCGGACTTAACCTGGGCCATTGTTCTCCCTAATTAAGACCGCACTAGTATGCTGCAACACCTGCAGAACGACCCTTAATACGACCTGACTTAGTCAAGCCTTCATAATGGCGCATCAACAGATGGCTTTCAATTTGTTGCAATGTATCAAGCACTACCCCTACCAAAATCAGCAGCGATGTACCTCCATAGAACTGAGCAAACTGCGAACTTACCCCTGTCATACGGACAAGTGCAGGCATGATAGCAACCAGCGCAAGGAACATGGAACCCGGGAACGTGATCTTCGACATTACCGAATCTATAAAGTCAGCAGTTTTCTTACCAGGCTTAACACCTGGAATAAAACCGTTGTTCTTCTTCATATCTTCTGCCATTTGGTTAGGATTAACAGTAATAGCAGTGTAGAAGTATGTAAACACGATAATCAGCATTGCATAGGTAAAGTTGTACCAGAAACCGTTGATATCGGTGAAGGTAGCTGCAAATCCACGCAAACTGTCACTATTGGCGAAACCGGCAATAGTAAGAGGCAGGAACATAATTGCCTGGGCAAAAATAATTGGCATTACGCCGGCTGCATTAACCTTAAGAGGAATATACTGCCTTACGCCACCATACTGCTTATTTCCGACAATGCGCTTGGCATACTGTACAGGAATTTTCCTTGTGCCCTGCACCAGAAGGATACAGAGTAGGATAACCAGTATCAGGATAACAAGCTCAACTATAAAGAACACAAGTCCGCCACCTTTCATTTCCATCCGTGAAGCAAATTCACTGAAAAGAGCAAAAGGCAACCTGGCCATAATACCCACCATGATGATGAGGGAAATACCATTTCCAAGACCTTTATCTGTAATCTTTTCTCCTAACCACATTACGAACATAGTTCCTGAAACCAGTATCACCACTGAGGAGAACCAGAAGAAAGCACTAGGGCTGGTAACATTAGGGTCAAAAGGAGAAATAGCCTGCGGAGGTAATTGGGAGATCAGGTTGGCAATATAGGCCGGAGCCTGCAATGCTGTAATGATAACCGTAAGATAACGTGTAATCTGGTTGATCTTTTTCCTTCCGCTTTCACCTTCCTTTTGTAATTTCTGGAAGTAAGGAATTGCCATTCCCAACAACTGAACTACGATGGATGCCGAAATGTAAGGCATGATCCCCAAAGCAAAAATGGAAGCATTTCCGAAAGCACCTCCTGAAAACATGTTCAGAAGACCTAATAATCCGGATGATCCCTGATTCTTTAAGGCGGCCAGCTGACCTGGGTCAACGCCTGGAAGAACTACATAGGATCCAAGCCTGTAGAGAGCAATAATGCCTACAGTGTAGAAAATCCTCTTACGGAGTTCCTCGATCTTGTAAATATTACGTAAAGTCTGTATGAAGCGCTTCATTAACGTTCTATTTTAGTTGCTGTACCACCAACTGATTCAATAGCCTGAATTGCCTTTGAGGAAAAAGCATGAGCTTTAACTTCAATTTTTGCTTTCAATTCTCCACGTCCCAGGACTTTCAGGAGATCCCTCTTACCAAGGAGACCATTTTCGTATAAAATGGTAGGATCAATTGCTGTAAGGCCTTTTGATTCTGCCAGTCTCTGGAGAACGTCCACATTGATACCGCTGTACTCAATCCTGTTAATGTTCTTGAACCCGGATTTGGGGACGCGACGATAAAGAGGCATCTGACCACCTTCAAAACCTATCTTACGGCTGTAACCTGAACGGGATTTTGCTCCCTTATGACCACGGGTAGAAGTTCCGCCTCTACCTGAGCCTTGTCCACGTCCCAGACGCTTGTTTGTTTTTACAGATCCCTTGGCTGGTTTAAGATTGCTAAGATCCATGATTATATCTTTCTGTAATTGTTTACAATTAAATTTCTTCTACTTTCAACAGGTGACTAACGGCCTTTATCATGCCTTCTACCTGTGGGGTGGCTTCTATATCTGTCGGGCGTCCCATTTTTGTGATTCCCAATGCCCTAAGGGTCCTTTTCTGACGCTCAGGTTGCTTAATGCCACTTTTTATCTGGGTTATTCTAACTGTCTTCATCTCGATTCAGTCTATTTCGATTTAACCATTGAAAACCTTGTCGAGGCTAATGCCACGAAGCTGGGCTATTGTATAAGGATCTTTCATCTGCACCAGTGCATCGATAGTAGCTTTTACCACGGAATGCGGGTTAGATGACCCTTTCGACTTGGCCAGCACGTCTTTCACGCCAACGCTTTCCAGTACGGCACGCATAGCACCTCCGGCGATTACACCGGTACCGGGAGCTGCGGGCTTCAGGAATACAAGTGCTCCACCGTATTTACCATACTGTTCGTGAGGAATGGTAGATTTTAGCACAGGAACCTTGATAAGGTTTTTCTTGGCATCTTCTATACCCTTGGTGATAGCGGCCTGAACTTCCTTCGCTTTACCTAATCCGTATCCTACGACACCGCTTTCATTACCAACCACAACAATGGCGGAAAAACTGAAAGTACGGCCCCCTTTGGTAACCTTGGTAACACGCTGGATGGCGACGAGCCTGTCCTTGAACTCGATTTCGCTCGATTTTACTCTTTTAATATTAACGTTTGCCATAGTCGTTATTAGAATTTGATGCCACCTTCTCTGGCTGAATCGGCAAGTGCCTTGATCCTACCATGATATAAATAACCATTACGGTCGAAAACTACTGTCTGAATTCCTGCTTCAAGTGCACGTTCAGCTGCCAGTTTGCCAACAAGCTTGGCTTGTTCGGTCTTCGTAACCTTATTTGCGCTAACACCCTTATCGCGTGATGATGCGGCTACCAGGGTCTTACCTGCCAGGTCGTCAATCAATTGAACGTAGATCTCCTTGTTGCTGCGGAAAACCGTCATGCGCGGACGCTCAGTGGTTCCGGAAACATTCTTGCGGACCCTTTGCTTGATCTTAAACCTTCTGTATTCTTTATCTACCTTAAAAGACATTGCTCGATGGTATTATGCTGTTCTCAATTATTATTTATCGGATGCTGATTTTCCAGCTTTGCGTTTCAGAATTTCACCCTGGAACTTGATACCCTTGCCTTTGTAAGGTTCCGGTTTCCTGAGTGAGCGGATCTTGGCAGCAACTTGTCCAAGAAGTTGTTTGTCATGCGAAATCATGGTAATGGTAGGATTCTTACTTCTTTCCGTAACCGTAGTCACCTGGATTTCTGCAGGCATTTCAAAAAAGATATTGTGTGAATATCCAAGTGAAAGCTCCAGAAGTTGACCGGTAGCAACAGCTTTGTAACCAACACCTACTAATTCCTGTACCGTTTTGAATCCTTCGCTTACACCTTTAACCATGTTTGCAAGAAGCGAACGGTAAAGCCCATGATAAGCGCGATGTTTCTGTTGGTCAGATGGACGTTGAACAAGCAGGTGTCCATCTTCAACTTTTACTATGATCTCTGGGTCAACCTGCTGTTTGAGTTCACCCATTTTTCCTTTGATTGTCACCAAATTCGTGTCCGAAATTGTTATCTGTACTCCGGACGGAATTGCAATCGGCAGTTTTCCTATTCTCGACATGCTTCAGCCCTCCTTATTAACTAACAAAACAAATAACTTCGCCACCAACTCCCAGTGTCCTGGCTTCCTTGTCGGTCATGAGACCCCTGGAAGTAGAAACAATAGCTACACCAAGTCCGTTGAGTACCCTGGGAAGGTCTTCAGCTCCCACATACCTGCGGAGACCGGGTTTGCTTATCCTCTCAATCTGTGTAATAGCAGACTGTTTGGTAATAGGGTGATACTTGAGCGCTATCTTAATCATGCCAGGCTTGGTTTCTTCCTCAAATTTGAAGTTGAGGATGTACCCCTTGTCGAAAAGGATTTTGGTTATTTCCTTCTTGAGATTAGATGCAGGAATTTCAACAACCCTATGGTTGGCCATCACGGCATTCCTTATTCTAGTAAGATAATCTGCAATCGGATCTGTGATCATTGTTTGTATGAAGTATTAATTTTTCAAATGGTTGGTTACCAGCTTGATTTAGTCACGCCGGGGATAAGGCCATCCAAAGCCATGAAGCGGAAGTTGATACGGGAAATCCCGAACTGCCTCATATATCCTTTGGGCCTTCCAGTGATCTTGCAACGATTGTGCAGGCGCACCGGTGATGCATTTTTAGGTAATTTCTGAAGTCCGACGTAATCACCTGCAGCTTTCAGGGCAGCCCTTTTAGCAGCATATTTGGCAACCATTTTTTGCCTTTTGACTTCTCTTGCCTTGATGGATTCTTTTGCCATGATATGATATGGTTATTTCTTGAATGGTAATCCGAATTCTTTTAACAGGGCCAGACATTCTTTATCTGTGCGGGCAGTGGTCACAAAAGTGATATCCATGCCGTTGATCTTCATAACCTTGTCGATCAGGATTTCGGGGAAAATGATCTGTTCAGTTACACCCATGGTATAGTTACCACGGCCATCAAAACCTTTTTCATTGATCCCACGGAAGTCGCGAACACGTGGGATAGCTACTGAAATCAAACGATCGAGGAATTCATACATCCGTTGGCCGCGAAGGGTAACCCTAACTCCGATAGGCATGCCTTTACGAAGTTTGAAGTTGGAGATATCTTTCCTTGACTTGGTTGATACTGCTTTCTGTCCGGCAATGGATGTCATTTCAGTAATACCGGCTTCGATAAGTTTCTTATCTGCAATGGCGGTTCCGAGTCCCTGGTTGATAGAAATCTTCACAAGCCTTGGAACTTGCATTGTATTTTTGTACTGGAATTGTTCCTTTAAGGCAGGAACTACTTCTGCATAGTACTTTTCTCTGAGGCGTTCTGTGTAGCTCATTATTTAATTACCTCCCCGGTTTTTTTAGAAACACGTACACTTTTGTTTGTTTTTGGGTCGATCTGGCGGCCAACGCGGGTTGGTTTTCCATTGGAATCAACCAGCATAAGGTTTGAGATATGGATTGGCATTTCCTGCTTAACCAGGCCACCTTTGGTATTCTTGGCATTCGGCTTGGTATGTTTGGTAGCCAGGTTCACATTCTCAACGATTGCCCTGTATTTTTCAACTTCCACTTCCAGTACTTTACCTGTACGGCCTTTGGAGTCGCCGGCAACCACCATCACGTTATCGCCTTTTCTAATATGGAGTTTCATAGCTAGATTCCTTATCGATTAAAGCACTTCGGGTGCAAGTGAAACAATCTTCATATACTGTTTTTCCCTGAGTTCCCTGGCAACGGGCCCGAAGATACGGGTTCCGATCATTTCGCCTCCATTATTGAGGAGAACAACGGCGTTGTCGTCGAAGCGGATGTAAGAACCATCAGCACGGCGGATCTCTTTTTTGGTACGAACTACAACTGCTTTTGCAACAGTACCCTTTTTGATATTGCCGGAGGGAATGGCATTTTTTACCGAACAGATGATCTTGTCGCCCACGGAAGCATATTGCTTGCGTGTGCCACCTAGCACCCTGATACAAAGAACTTCTTTTGCACCACTGTTATCGGCAACTGTTAGTCTTGATTCCTGCTGTATCATAATTATTTAGCTCTTTCAATGATTTCAACTAATCTCCAACATTTTGTCTTGCTCAACGGCCTGGTCTCTGAGATGCGAACTGTATCCCCGATACCACACTCATTCTTTTCATCATGAGCGGCGAAAGTGGAAGTTTTCTTTACGAATTTTCCATATTTTGGGTGCTTTACACGTCTCTCAACCTGAACTACAATGGATTTCTCCATTTTATTGCTGATGACTACACCAATCTTTTCTTTTCTAAGGTTTCTTTCTTCCATTGCTGAGCAGATTACTTGTTACTGTCCTTTTTTATACCGGCAGCTTCCTTATTCCGTTTAACCACCTCTGTTGTAAGGCGGGCAACCGTCCTGCGGTAAGCCTTTATCTTGTTGGGATTCTCGAGCGGAGAAATAGCATGGTTCATCTTAAGTTTGCTAAGCTGAATTCGCTCTTCTTCGAGTCTTTCAATAAGCTCGGGAGTCGACAGTTCACGGATAACTTCCTGTTTCATTTTGCTTCTATTATGCGTTTTGCAACATTCCTTTATTAAGTGTCCGGGCTGATTATGCCAGTTCTTCCAGGTAATCCTTACGGACTACAAACTTGGTCATTACAGGCAATTTCTGGGCTCCAAGACGCATAGCTTCCTTGGCTATTTCATGGCTTACACCTTCAATTTCGAAGAGCAGGCGACCCGGGGTAATACGAGCAACGAAATATTCTGGTGCTCCCTTACCTTTACCCATACGGACTTCAGCAGGCTTCTTGGTGACAGGCTTATCAGGAAAAACCCTAATCCAAAGCTGACCTTCACGTTTCATGAAACGGGTGATGGCCTGACGGGCTGCCTCTATCTGTCTTCCGGTTAGCCAGGTTTCTTCCAGGGTCTTGATTCCAAAGGAACCGAAAGCCAACTCTGAACCACGTTTGGCATTGCCTTTCATTTTACCCTTCTGCTGCTTCCTGTATTTTGTTCTCTTAGGTTGTAACATCGCTATTACGGAATATGATGATTAAACTTCTTGATTTCTTTATTTCAAATTATTTCCTGCCACGTGGACGGTTCCTGTCACCTCCCCTGTTGCCATCACGGCGATCAGGTTTGTTTGGCCTTCCACCCTGGCTTGCCGGAGCCTTATCTTTGATAATGTTTTCAGTTCCAGGAACCAGATCAACCTTACCATAGATCTCACCTTTACAGATGAAGGTCTTTACACCGATACGACCATAGGTAGTATGAGCTTCAGAAATGGCATAGTCAATATCAGCCCTGAGAGTATGCAAAGGAATACGGCCTTCCTTGAACTGCTCACGACGTGCCATTTCAGCTCCACCCAGACGACCTGAGATCTGAACTTTTATACCTTCAGCACCGATACGGATAGCTGAGGCCATGGCTGTCTTGATAGCCCTGCGGTAAGAGATACGTCCTTCGATCTGTTTTGCAATAGCATTGCCAACAATGATAGCATCCAGTTCCGGGCGTTTGATTTCAGAAATATTGATCTGAACTTCCTTACCGGTGAGTTTCTTCAACTCTTCCTTCAGCTTGTCAACTTCCTGTCCGGCTTTTCCGATAATGATCCCCGGGCGGGCTGTATTAATGGTAACTGTAACCAGCTTCAAGGTGCGTTCGATTATGATGCGCGAGATACCGGCTTTTGCCAGACGGGCATTCAAATACTTACGAATTTTATCGTCTTCAACTAGTTTTCCTTCAAAACTTTTGCCACCATACCAGTTGGAGTCCCATCCCTTGATGATACCCAATCTATTTCCGGTTGGATTAGTCTTATTTCCCATTAGACTGCTTGATTATTTGGTTACTACTTTTGTTTCTTCTTGCTGCACCCGGCTGTCGATAATGACAGTTACATGGTTTGAACGTTTACGCACGCGGTGTGCACGTCCCTGTGGGGCCGGTTGTACCCTTTTAAGCATGCGGCCTTCATCAACCATAACTTCTTTTACAAAAAGGTGGCTGTCTTCCATGCGGACCCCTTCATTTTTCTGCTGCCAGTTGGCAATAGCTGATTTCAAAAGCTTGAAAAGCTTTTCAGCTGCATAATTGGGTGTGTGCTGAAGAATACTGAGTGCCAACTCTACATTCTTACCACGGATGAGTTCGGCTACGAGCCTCATCTTCCTGGGGGATGAAGGGCAATCGTTCAGTTTTGCAAAATAAAGCGTCTTCTTCGCTTCTTTGTTCTGTTCAGCTGTATTGTGTTTACGTGCTCCCATTGTTACTAGCGCTTATTACTTCTTACCTTTATTACTTCCGGCGTGTCCCCTGAAGATACGTGTGGGGGCAAATTCGCCGAGTTTATGGCCTACCATGTTCTCGGTGACATACACCGGGATGAATTTGTTACCATTGTGGACGGCAACAGTCTGGCCAACGAAGTCGGGTGTTATGGTGGATGCCCTCGACCAGGTCTTGATCACGACTTTCTTCTTGTTATCAACCAGATCGAGAATTTTCTTCTCCAGTTTATATTCCACGAAGGGCCCTTTTTTGAGTGAACGGCTCATGGTTATCTTTTTATTAGGTTATTTCTTCCTTCTTTCAATGATATACTTGTTCGATGCCTTGGTCTTCGAACGGGTTTTGTATCCCTTTGCAGGCATACCCTTACGGGTACGAGGATGACCTCCAGATGCACGACCTTCACCACCACCCATTGGGTGATCAACCGGGTTCATAACAACACCACGAACGCGGGGCCTGCGGCCGAACCAACGTGAGCGACCGGCTTTTCCTGAAGATTCAAGACTGTGGTCTCCATTGGATACGATACCGATAGTTGCCTTGCAGCTTTGGAGGATCAGGCGGGTTTCACCTGAAGGCATCTTAACTACTGCAAACTTACCGTCACGTGACATCAACTGAGCACCAGATCCGGCTGAACGGGCCATCTTAGCTCCCTGTCCCGGTCGCAGTTCGATATTGTGAATCATGGTACCAAATGGAATCTCGCTCAGGTACAGGGTATTTCCAATTTCAGGAGATACGCCTTTACCGGCAAACAGTTCCTGGCCTACTTTAAGTCCATGGGGAGCTACGATGTAACGCTTTTCACCATCGGCATAATGCAGTAAAGCAATACGGGCAGTGCGGTTCGGATCGTACTCAATGGTCTGAACGGTTGCAGGAATATTTTCCTTATCACGCTTGAAGTCAATGATGCGGTATTGTTGCTTGTGACCACCACCCATGTACCTCATGGTCATTTTACCTTCGTTGTTCCTTCCACCAGATTTGTGCTGAGGTTCAAGTAAACTCTTCTCTGGCACCGATGCGGTGATATCGTCGAACGCACTTACCAATTTGAAGCGCTGACCCGGTGTGGTTGGTTTAAATTTCTTTAGAGCCATTATTCGTTAGATATTGCTGTAAAAATCAATTGTTTCACCCTTGGCTAATGTTACGATAGCCTTCTTGAATGCATTGGATTTCCCGGAGATTACACCGCTCTTGGTAAAACGGGATTTGTTCTTTCCGGCATAATTCATGGTGTTTACTTCGTCCGGTTCAACGCCGTACAATTCCTTGACAGCTTTCTTGATCTGCAATTTGTTGGCGCGTTTGTCAACGATGAAACCATAACGGTTTAGCTTTTCGCCCTGGCCTGTCATTTTCTCAGTAATGATCGGCTTGATGATGATACCCATCGCTTTATTTTTTATCAGTTAATGCTTCGGTATAATTAGTTGCCCAACGATTTTTCAATCTCACCAAGTGAACTCTCGAGTATTACCAGGTTCTTGGCTTTCAGGATATCGTATGTGTTGAGGTCGCTTACGCGGGTTACCCTTGTTCTGGGCAGGTTGCGGGCTGACAAAACAACATTGATATTAGTTTCAGGACATACCATAAGGGTATGGGTTCCATTGATCTTCAATGCTGACAGCACTTCTGCAAATTGCTTGGTCTTTGGTGTTTCAAATGAGAAATCCTCTAGAACAACAATGTGATTTTCCTGTGCTTTATAAGCTAAGGCAGATACCCTTGCCAATTTCTTGAGTTTCTTGTTCAGCTTGAAACTATAGTCTCTTGGATGAGGACCGAACACCCTGGCACCACCTCTGAAGAGAGGAGATTTGATGCTACCGGCACGAGCTCCACCCGTTCCTTTTTGTTTCTTGAGTTTCTTTGTGCTGCCGCTGATAGTAGATTTTTCCAATGAATCGTGGGTTCCCTGGCGACGGTTAGCAAGATATTGCTTTGCATCGAGGTAAATAGCATGGTCATTGGGGGTTACGCTGAATATTTCATCATTCAGGGTAACAGTCCTGGCAGTCTTCTCGCCCTTAATGTTATATACTGTTAGCTCCATCTTTCAACTATTACATATGAACCACTTGCTCCAGGAACGGAACCTTTAACTAAAATCAGGTTTTTCTCAGGAACGATCTTGAGGATCTGGAGGTTGATCATCTTTACCCTGTCATTTCCCATACGGCCTGCCATACGCATTCCTTTGAAAACTTTGGATGGATAGGATGAAGCACCCACTGAACCAGGAGCCCTGAGACGGTTATGCTGACCGTGAGTAGCACCACCAACACCACTGAATCCGTGACGACGAATAACGCCCTGGAAACCTTTTCCTTTGGATACACCTACTACGTCAATAAACTCGCCTTCTTCAAAGATATCAACTCCCAGCACGTCGCCGAAAGTTTTTGAGTGACCTTCTTCAAAACGGGTAAATTCAATTACCACGCGTTTTGGGGTAACCCCGGCTTTTTTGAAATGGCCGATCTCAGCTTTGGTTGAATGCTTTTCTTTCTTGTCGTCGAAAGCCAGCTGGATGGCATCGTAACCGTCAATTTCTTTAGTCCTGACCTGGGTTACAACACAGGGACCAGCTTCAATTACAGTGCAGGCCATGTTCTTGCCATTTGCATCGTAAATGCTGGTCATCCCTATTTTCTTACCGATAATTCCTGACATTATATCGAGGTATTAATGTTACTTATTCTATGCTAATTATTCAATTGTTTTTTACTCCTCATCAGATCTTGATCTCGACTTCAACACCGCTGGGTAATTCAAGCTTCATCAGTGCATCGATGGTCTTGGCGGTGGAGCTGTAGATATCCAGCAACCTTTTGTAGGTACACAGCTGGAATTGTTCGCGTGATTTCTTGTTCACGAAGGTCGAACGCAGTACCGTGTAGATCTTTTTGTCGGTGGGAAGAGGAATCGGTCCATTAACTACAGCACCGGTCATTTTCACCGTCTTCACGATCTTTTCGGCTGATTTATCCACCAGGTTATGATCGTATGATTTCAGCTTTATTCTAATCCTCTGGTTCACGTTGGTAAACTTTTAAACGTTTATGTTTTGTCTGAATTAATATCCTCTTATTTTGAAGATCACTGCATCAGCAATCTCCTTAGGTGTTTCCTGGTAATGTGAAAATTCAAGGCTTGAAGTTCCGCGTCCTGATGTTACACTCCTTAAAGAAGTAACATAACCGAACATTTCTGAAAGGGGAACATGGGCTTTGATGATCTGGTAGCGGATCTTTGCATCAATATGTTCAAGAACCGCACGCCTTTTGTTAAGGTCACCGGTTACATCACCAACATAATCATCAGGACAAGTGACTTCAAGTTTCATAACAGGCTCAAGCAATACATTCTTTGCTTTTTTGGCTGCTTCCTTAAAGGCGATCTTGGCACAAATTTCAAATGAGAGTGAATCGCTGTCAACAGTATGATAAGAACCATCCAATAAGGTAACTTTCAGGTTTTCAACAGCAAAACCGGCGAGAACGCCATTTGCCATTGCAGCCTTGAAACCTTTTTCGATAGCTGGTATAAATTCTTTGGGAATATTTCCTCCACGTACATTGTTGATAAACTGCAGGCCTTTGAATCCTTCGTCAGCCGGGCCGAGTTCGAATTCGATGTCAGCAAATTTACCCCTGCCACCACTTTGTTTCTTGTAGACTTCGCGATGTTTAACAGTTGAAACAACAGCTTCGCGATAAGCAACCTGGGGAGCACCGTGGTTGATTTCAATCTTGAATTCCCTGCGGAGACGATCCGTGATGATGTCAAGATGCAGTTCACCCATTCCTGAAAGGATGGTCTGGCCGGTTTCGTTATCTGTGCGAACAGTAAGAGTAGGATCTTCTTCGACAAGTTTACCCAAAGCAGAATCAAGTTTATCAACGTCATCCTGAGTCCTTGGCTCGATGGCCATAGAAATAACAGGTTCAGGGAAACTCATGGATTCCAAAACAATAGGATGTTTCTCATCACAAAGAGTATCACCTGTCCGAAGTTCCTTGAATCCAACAGCAGCGCCAATATCACCAGCCTCAATCAGGTTGATGGGGTTCTGTTTATTGGCATGCATCTGGAAGATACGGGAAATACGTTCTTTTTTGCCGGTTGAAGCGTTGAGAACATAACTGCCGGCTTCAAGAGTGCCTGAATAGACCCTGAAGAAAGCAATCCTTCCAACAAACGGATCAGTTGCAATTTTGAAAGCAAGTGCAGCAAAAGGTTCTTCTGAATTGGGCTTACGCTCTTCTTCCTTTTCAGTATCAGGATTGATACCTTTGACAGCAGGAAGTTCATATGGGTTGGGGAGGAATGACACGATAGCATCAAGCAGGTTCTGAACGCCTTTATTCTTAAAAGCTGAACCGCATACTACCGGTGTAATTCTCATTTCCAGGGTTGCTTTGCGGATAATTGCCATCATTTCATCCTCGGTAATCGAGTTGTGATCGGCAAAATACTTTTCCATGAGGGCTTCGTCTTCTTCAGCGCAGCCTTCAACAAGCATAGTACGATACTCATCAACGATTTCAAGCATATCATCAGGAACCGGTCCTTCGAAATAATGCATACCCTTGGATTCATCATCCCAAACGATAGCTTTATTTGAAATCAGGTCAACCACTCCCTGGAATGAATCTTCAGCACCAATAGGAAGCTGAAGGGGAATAGGGTTGGCTCCTAGTTTATCTTTAATCTCGTGGATTACATTAAAAAAATCAGCCCCGGCACGGTCCATCTTATTGACGAAACAGATGCGGGGTACCATATATTTATCAGCCTGTTTCCAGACAGTTTCACTCTGGGGTTCGACACCACCTACAGCACAGAAGACTGCAACAGCTCCGTCGAGAACACGCAGGGAGCGCTCAACTTCAACCGTAAAATCAACATGGCCAGGGGTGTCAATGATATTCAACCTGTACTCCTGGTTTCTGAATTCCCAGGCAACAGTTGTTGCAGCAGAGGTAATGGTAATCCCGCGTTCCTGTTCCTGGATCATCCAGTCCATGGTAGCGGTACCATCATGTACTTCACCTAATTTATAATTACGTCCGGTGTAATACAATATACGCTCGGTGGTCGTGGTCTTCCCAGCATCGATGTGGGCCATGATTCCGATGTTACGCGTATATTTCAGTTGATCTGACATGGGTATTGTCCGGAGTAATTGTATTGTTATTAGAACCTGAAATGGGAGAAAGCCTTGTTAGCTTCAGCCATACGGTGGGTATCTTCTTTTTTCTTGAATGCTGAACCTTCTTCCTTATAAGCAGCCATGATCTCGCTGGCCAGCTTGTTGGCCATTGATTTTTCATGACGTTTGCGGGCGAAAAGGATCAGGTTCTTCATTCCTATGGATTGCTTACGCGAAGGGCGGATTTCAGAAGGAATCTGGAAAGTTGCACCTCCGATACGGCGGCTACGTACTTCAACATTTGGAGTAACATTAGCAAGTGCTTTTTTCCATACTTCGAGGCCGTCTTCCTTGATCTTTTCAGTCACGATATCCACTGCATCGTAAAAAATCTCGTAGGCGTGATTTTTCTTGCCACGTTCCATCATATTATTGACAAATTTGGTAACAACGGTTTCGTTGAACCTTGGATCGGGCAGAATAATGCGTTTTTTTGGTTTCGATTTCCTCATGGTGATGTATCCTTATCGTTAGGACGAATCAGTTATTTATTTCTTTGCTGCCTGTTTTTTGGGACGCTTGGTTCCATATTTTGACCTGCGTTGGTTACGGCCATCAACACCGGAAGTATCAAGTGCTCCACGGATGATATGATAACGAACACCGGGTAAATCCTTGACACGACCGCCGCGGATCATAACGATGGAGTGTTCCTGAAGGTTATGGCCTTCACCGGGAATGTATGCATTCACTTCCTTGCCATTGGTTAGGCGAACCCTGGCTACTTTACGCATAGCCGAATTAGGTTTTTTAGGTGTGGTTGTGTATACCCTGGTACAAACGCCACGACGTTGAGGACATGAATCCAGTGCCGGCGATTTGCTCTTATCAGTCAGTTTCTGACGACCTTTACGAACCAGTTGTGATATTGTAGGCATAGTGTTACTATTGATTTTTCTGGGTTTCAGCTCAGTTTTTTCAAAAAGGGCTGCAAAGGTATAACTTATTTTTTAATTATCAACCAGTTACTCCAAATATTAAATACAAGATGCTCATCCATCTTGTAAGCCGCGTCAGCAAAGAAAAACAATGATGCCGCGACGCTTATCGTGGAGGAAGAAATGCCAGTTGTGATGGGAATATACTTTTAGAAGTAAGACGATCAAACACAACCCGTCTGTAGAATGTCCCAAAAAAATCGGAACCGCGTTGTATTTTGAAACCTATAGGTGTCTTACATTATCAGGTTTCCCGGACCAGTACCAGCCTTAGTCCCTCTATTATAAATGATTGAAATACGAGACATCAATCATTTTTTGAGGGTGCAAAATTACACGATTAAATTTAATTAACAAGAGCTTGTTCAAAAAAACTTTAGAAATTTTCAAACTACCCGTCAGGCTGAGCCTGTCGAAGCCCCCCCCTCAAACTTCCCGTTGTACCTCGCTGTCGAGTAAACGAGTTCTATTTCGACTAAGCTCAATGTGACGGATAGACAAGTTGGTCATTAGTCATTATTAAAAATACCTCGTCTCCCTGTCAGGCTGAGCCTGTCGAAGCCCCCTCTCTCAAACTTCCCGTTGTACCTCGCTGTCGAGTAAACGAGTTCTATTTCGACTAAG
>JACAAZ010000012.1:134819-151391 GCA_013376995.1 Bacteroidota bacterium
GTCGAGTAAACAAGAAGCATTTCGACTAAGCTCAATGTGACGGGTAGACAAGTTGGTCATTAGTCATTATTAAAAATACCTCGTCTCCCTGTCAGGCTGAGCCTGTCGAAGCCCCCCCTCAAACTTCCCGTTGTACCTCGCTGTCGAGTAAACAAGCTCTATTTCGACTAAACTCAATGTGACAAGTTGACGAGTTTGTACAGTGAGTCTCCAATAGACACCTAAATAAAGTATTGTATTAGTGGCTGGATAGTTTAATGAATAGGATCAAGAAAAATAGCGATCCCTTATTCTCAGGAAGAGTTGTTCGATTAATAATGAAATAAGAACTCCCCCAACTATTTCAGCTAGTAACGCCAGTATAACCTGCGAAGAACTGAGCCCTAGCTTCAGAACCAGGGAAAGAAAGAATAGGTGCCAGACATAAATCGAATAAGAGTATACCCCTATCAAAGCAAGAACGCGCAAAATTGGTTTCCATACCCAATGTCCCCTGAATGGAAATACCAGCCCGGAAGTTCCGGCCAATGAAACAAGCAATGCAAACCCGATATGCATCTCATTAAAACCTATGGTATTCATAAAAAAGCCACCCGGTTTTAAAATAAATATGGGTACAATCATGGAAATTGCCAGCAACGAAAACTTGACTGAATGTTTTTTAAGGAATTCCACGAAGCCTGCCCTGAAGTAAACGAGATAGGCAACCAAAACCCCCAGCAGCAATCCGTCCATCCTCAAATGAGTATAGAACAAGGGAACGAAATCTTTGTCCCTGCGGACATAGACATATTGCAGTCGCATAAGGCCCACCAATACAATAGAGCCAATCAGTATTGAGATCATCAGGCGTTGCTTCCCTAACCAGCCAAATTTGATGGCAAGCCAAATGAAGAGGGAAAGGAGGATATAAAAATGCTCTTCTATAGCCAGCGACCAGGTATGGATGAAGCATCCGGGCAAATAACTCTGAAGGAATAAGGCCTCCGAGACGATATTATGAGTCTTGTAATGTACATGGAACCAACCGCTTCCAAAAACGACAGAAATCAATAGGAATAGATAGAATGTAGGGTAAATTTTGAATCCTCTTCGGACCAGGAATCTTCCAATCCTGGCTTTCCCATACTCCTTATACTCCTTAAACAATAGTCCTGACACCAGGAAACCACTAAGTACAAAGAAAAGGTCAACCCCGGCCCAGCCGGTGCGGGTAAACCTGTTATCCCACGCAGAATGCCTGAGCAAAACACCCAGTATAGCCAGCCCACGAAGCAGGTCCAGGTCACGGATACGCATTGAAAAATGGCTTCGCCTTAGTAGAACTTCTTTCTTTCTGCAAAGAAAAGACAATTTGTAGATACTCACGGGGTGGCTATAGTCACCCCGGCACTATGCGCCTACCGGTTTAGAATACCAGCATATAGGATACCTTTACCAGGAATATATCCTGCGGATGTGTGGTGAAGAGGTCATTGACATCCCGGTGAATCACGAAATCACCATGATCGGTATCATCAGTTCTTCCCTGAGCCCAAACAAGATAAAAAGAAGAGCCGGGTTTGTATTCCCACCTGAGTACCAGGTTAGACCTGAATTGAAGGAAATTGAAATTATCGCTACTGAAAGAGTATGCTACATTTCCCTGCTCATCCTTTACATCCCATTGGTCCTGGCCCTGGTTATACACCAGCTCGGAACCTTCATTGTAAGCATGAAACCTGTTAATGTACTCCTTAGCTTTCGAATCAGTAATCAGCTTATAATTAGAGTATTTACCTGCAAAGAGGAAGGGCTGTCCATAAAACTGAACAGTGAGATCGGGAGTTATCGTATAATCAACCCTGATTGAAACCCCCAACGATTTTTGATCGAGCCGTGCAAGAATATATTGCTCCTTGCCTTGATAACTTAAGTCAGTTACATACTGCAACTCATTATACCCCTCATTGTAGTTCGGATACATAGAAATAGACAATGAATTTGAAGGCTTATAGGTACCTCCCACAGAAAATCCCCTGTTAGCTGAATACTTGCCAAATCCCTGGAAAGTAAACAGGTTAACTTCAAGATTGAGTTTCTTCCTCGAGTCGGTGGAAACATCTACCCAGGCATTGTAATCTCCTGGTGTTTTAAGTGCCGGCCCTCCCCTGAGCTGGGAAAAATCAAGTGATTCCCCATCAACATTGATCCCTCCGTTTAAATACCAGTAGTTCTTTAACTGGCTGAATCCATTTACATTCATCCCCCGGTAAATCTGATCCCCACCAAAGTTATAGCCAACAAATTCGTTGTAATTTAGACCATAACTCCTGAATAGTTTAGTAGGTTCATACCAACGGTACCCCAGCCAGAATACCTGTTGGATTTCATCCGCATTGCGCATATATCCCACATCATTGAAATCCACTCCCGGAGAACGCATGGTAATCCAACTCATAAAGTTGAAGTGCCCGTTTCCCTGTTTCCCGATTTCAAAAGTGCCGGCATAGCCTGTAAGCGAAGTTCGGTTGGTATCGAGTTTTACATAATTCTTATCGGGACTTTGAAAATAATGAGCAGATGACTTCTGGACATCCGTAATCGCTTCTTTATCGCCACCCAGGCGGGTAACAAGCCCTTTGATGTTGTAATAATAAGTCCTGTCCTTCCAGGTATGCGAATAATCAAGACCAGCAGAATACGCAGAAGCCGGTAGATATTTAAGCTGACCTTGTATTATGGACCTGTTAGTTGAAGTAAATATCCCTCCAAGTGTAGAAACACCTTTATTATAATCTTTCTTGATCCTGGCAACTGAATAGTTAGTCAGTGGCTCTATATCGAGTTTCCTCCTATTACCGTTAAGGTCTATTGTGGCCTGTTCAGTTCCGGTCAGCGATTCCATTACTCCAACTGATAATCCATTCCGTGTTTTTCCTGACAACTTAAAAGACCCCAGGATATGTGTTTTTGAAGGGATGTCAGCATATTCATTATCTGCCAGGTCTGGCGAGTAATGCGGTGTCCGCCCTATTCTGCGGGAATAGAAAAGCATATTGAGAGTGCCATCGCCATCGCCCCCTGTAAGCCGGAAATCGAATATGTTCTTACCTTCAATAAAGAATGGCCTCTTTTCAGAGAAGAATGATTCGAAAGCACTAAGATTTACCACTGAAGGATCTGCCTCTACCTGCCCAAAGTCAGGGTTCACAGTAAAATTGAGGGTAAAGTCATTGGTAATGGCAACTTTTCCATCCACTCCCAGTGCCGGTTTGTATTTGTGGCCTGTAGCAAAAGGATTGCCAGCTTCTTTCTCACTAAATTCGGCTTTTGCAACTGAATACGGAAGAATTTCAATATCCTTTTTCGGACTGATTCCTTTAAGCCCGGTAAGGTCTCCAAAAAAGTGTACAAATCCCGGAGAATTGCGTGCAATAGGCTGCCATAACGACATTTCCTGCTTTCTGTAAATGTAACGGAACACTTCCAGTCCCCATTTCATCTCTTCCTTTTTCGCAAAACGGAGCTGTGAAAGAGGAATCTTGAATTCAGCTGTCCAGCCTTCAGAATCAATATGTGTCTTCGATGACCAGATTGCATCCCATGAAAGATCATCCTGGCCATCATTTATTTCCATCAGGTCGAACTTAACTCCAGATGCCGTTATTGCAAAGCCGAATGCCGTTTGCTTATCTGCGTAACTATCCAACATTATGCCCACCCAATCTCCATCAGAATTATCCCTGCGGGAGAGACGCTTTACGATTTCTGAAGGAACTGAATCATATGCCCTGATCGCTACATATATATTATTGTCATCATAAACCAGGGCAAATTTGGTAATTTGTGATGGCGGCTTATTCTCAAGGGGTTCACGTTGGATAAAATCTCCGTTCCAGGCAATTTTTTCCCAGCAGCTATCATTGATAAGGCCATCTATGACCGGAGCATTCCCTTCCAAACGGGCAGTTTGGTAAGATCGCTGGGAAAACAAAGCGGCGGGAAATAACAGCAAAAAGAAGATGAGATGGTATGTAAACCTATTGAAAACCATGACCAACAAGTGAAGTGAGAAATGAAGAAAGAGAAAATTGCGTTTAAAACGAAAACGAGTACCAAAAAGTTACATATAAACAAAAATAAAATCCAGGAGGAGAATGACTTCAGTAAAACTCTGATTATCTGTTTCTTGATTTAGCAATGAGGATTGATCCTTCCAAATCAGGCACCATGAAAGGAACCTCAGGGATTCCCTTGCAAAATTCATCTACTGCCTTTTGCAGTCCTTCCCATTTATGATTGTAATCGTGAATGAGAATTGCTCCACCAGGCGAAAGACGCGGATAGAAGAATGATAATCCTGCGATTGTTGGATTATACAGATCAGCATCTATACTTACAAAAGCAAAACATTCACTTTCTAATCCTTTGGTTGAATCCGGGAAGTATCCAACATGGAAAAGGACCTTGTCGATATCGCCACCTACTTTTTGCATAACATATTGAATATTAGTATCCCTGAAGTTAAGATTAGTGTAAGTTGCTGCTTCGCCGGTTTCGTTGTCAAGGTCTCTTTCAGGCAAGCCTTGAAAAGTATCAAATAGGTGAAATTTCCTGCCGGGATCCATCAGGTGCAGAAGCCTGGCACTCTCACCTTTATAAACACCAAGTTCAGCAAATGCACCTTCTATTTTCTCATTTTTTAGCCGTTCAACTTGAAGCCAGAAAGTGAAAAAGCGGACCTTATCCTCATAATTCCTGAAAGCTTTGTTTAATTCAGCCGGTATTAATTTGCGTTTCCGGGCATAAGTCCATTCGGCAGGGGCATATTCTTTCCCTGTAAAAAGTCCCCAGGTATACCAGCTAAGTGCTCCCAGCATACCCAGGATCAATATAAAGTTCAATAATTGGAATATAGAAATCGGCATATCGTGCAGGTTTTGAACCTAGTTGAAGGCTAATATAAGAAAAATAGGATAAATTAGGTTGGAGGAAAGATATAAGATAAATTAAAAGTTAAAAGTTAAATATCAAATGTCAAAGGTTATTGGTCTTTCAACTACAGAGCAAAGAGACAAAAGTTCTCACAAAAGTCAAACAAACGAGTGAAGAACGAAAATTGAATGAATCTGCAGGAGAATAAGGTTGGGAATGAAAGAGGATGAAAATTTCGATTATTAAACCTGTCAGGTTTAGAGATATTTCAAATATAATAGACAAAAGTAAAAAGTAAAATCCACCTAAATGGAAAAGTAAAATTTCAGATTGCTAAAGGCTAAAGTTAAAGTCTAAGGACCTAGAAAATATAAAAAGTTTCAATAAAGTCAAATCTACGAGAATTGAATGCAAATTGAATGAATCAGCGTGAGCACCAGGCTGGGAATGGAAGAGGAGAAAAATTTGATTATTAAACCTGTCAGGTTTAGAGGTAGGATCTAAGTTTTTTATATCCCTCCTCACTCGCCCTGAGTTTTGCCCCGCATTTCAGGGTTACCATATGCGTGTCCTTGGTATATTGATCAACAGCGGCAATCTGGGTGAGATTTATAATTGAACTCCTGTGAATGCGGACGAAGTTATTGGATGGTAAATGCTCCTCGAAAAACTTCATAGTCTTTTCCTTAAGATGATTTCCCAGGTCTGAGTATATCATGACATAATCATCCTGTGCCTCCAGGTACCATATCCTGTCGACTGGTATAACTGTTATTTTAGAACCAAGCCTGGTAACTACCCTTTCAATTAATCCCTGAGAGGTTTCTACAGTCTTCTGAAGATTACCCAAAGCTTCCTGCGACTGCTTCTGAATACTTCCAATTCTTTGAATAGCTTTATTTACAGCCGAATCAAACCTATCCTTAGAAAACGGTTTTAAAAGATAGTCCACCGCATTCATCTCAAATGCACGAATTGCAAACTGATCATATGCTGTTGTAAAAATAATTTCAGGCTTTTGCTGAAGTACCTCCAGCAGCTCAAATCCTTCCAGCTTGGGCATCTGTATATCAAGGAAAATCAATTCGGGCTCAAGTGTTTGAATTGCCTTTAACGCTTCAAATCCATCACCGCATTCAGCAACAACATTAATATCAGTGTTGGAAGATAAATACCTTTTTACGAGGTCCCTGGCAAGAGGTTCATCGTCAATAATGATAGTCTTAATGGGCATGGACGGATGTATTGATTTGTAGGGTTAATAGAATGCTATGCTTGGCGTTTGGCGTTGACAGGGTTCGGTCCTGAAAGGGTTTAAGTTATTCCACTTCTGTCTTTTGTCTTGTTCTGAGTTATTCCACTTTTGTCTTTTTCCTTTTGTCCTTTGTCTTCTTCAGCATTTGAAAGTTTTGTTTGATGTCAGGTAATATTTATCAAACCTTTGATTATTTAGTTCCAGCCTTCCCGGCCATCAAACTGGTCAGTGAACCAGGAATCTTCATCAAAACATTAAAAGTGCTGTTCTCTTTTTCGACCTTGATCAGATCGTATCGGCCATAGAGTGCAGAAAGCCTTTTCATTACATTCTGGAGCCCGGTTCCGGTACCTTTTCGGGGCGCAGAATCCGGATCAAAACTATTGGAAATCAGGATGTGAAGATAATCCTTGTCGCAATCAATTGATAGTACTATGGATGAAGGCCCGGTCATAGTGTATACGCCATGTTTAACGGCATTTTCGAGCAGTGGTTGAAGGATCATCGTTGGGATAGGCCACTCCTGGCATTCAGATGCAATATCTTCCTTAATCTGCAACCGATCACTGAATCTTACTTTCTCGATATCCAGGTACAATCCTGAATGGTATATCTCATCCCTCAATGTACTCATGGCTTCTTCCGCCATACTCAGGCTATACCGCATGAATTCTGACAGTTTTATTACCATCTCTTGTGCCTTTAACGGATCAGTAAGGGTGAGGGCGCTTATAGAATTGAGGCTGTTAAAGAGGAAGTGTGGCTTTATCTGAGCTCTGAGTTTGTTCAACTCAGCTTCACGAAGCATTGCCGTGAGAGAGGCCTCTTTTTCCATCCTTTCCTTCAATTCTTTTATATTGAGTAGCAGATAAAATACGGCTAGCTGAAGAAAGTAGATAAGTATGGCTGCAAGTATCCTGAATGTATTTGATTGATCAAGAAATAACCGGTATAACTCGTTCCCGCCTGACAAAATCTTCATGGTCATTGTCCCAATTCCCATCCAGATCAGAATGGTAAAAGCAACTCCTGCAAGGTGAAAACTGATCATTTCCAGCCAGTTTCGCTGCTGCCGGCCGGAGAACTGAACCATGAACCATTGCCCGATACCCAGAACTGCAAAAATTGCAGAGAACACCAGGCTGTCAGCCAATGACAACCAGGTACCGAATTCATAATTCCGAATCAGTAACGCAAATTGGATGGCAGCTACGGCCATCCAAAATACGATGTAAAAAAACCAGAGATTCCGCGTTAAAAATCGGCTAATCACAAGAATTACTATTACTCGATAAAACTACTCTTCTATTAATTCACTAATCTAGAAACTTCTGATCTCTCCACCACCAAATATAGTGACACCTTTGATAACCAGGGTCTTATTATAATCTACCTGGGAAATCAAGCGCTTATCAGCATAGCCTCCAAAAATATTGAAGACTTCGACCTTAACATTCCAGTCCTGGGGAACCAGCAGTGAAGTACCTCCAAAAGCTGCAACAACCTCAATGGTGTTTGTTCCGGGTGCAAGCACAGCATGACTGAGATCTATTTTAGATCCCCCAAAAACTGCTATTACACTTCCTCCTTTAAAGTTTTGTGACATAACCCTTCTTTCGCCTCCGCCGAATATAGCCAGGTCTTCAAAGATGTCTTCGCTACCGGAGGCGGCCTGAAAAAAATGCTGTTTCTTGAATTTTGAAGCGCCGAAGATGAGGCTGAGTCCAATGAATATAATTAACAAAGGCCAGAATACATGCCATAAGGTAAATGGAAGACTGAAGTAATCTACTAAAAGGAAGAATACTCCAACCGAGATCAGGATAAATCCTGACCAAATTGAATGGCGGCTGAAGATATTCAGAATACCAATTGCAACCAGTAACATCTCCCATGAGAAGATGATATGGCTTGTGGAAGCATCAAGCATTCCGGCATTTCGGGCCAGCAGCAGCAATCCGGCCAGGATTACCAGCACGCCGAAACCAATGCTCTTTCCGTGATGGCGACGATAATGCTTTTCAGGTGAATCATAATTATTAAAATCCATGACGTTTCGTGTTTTAAAATTTATGCTGCAAATGTAGGCCGGGTTCCAAATCCCCAAAAGCTTATTTCGGTCAATACCGGAAAATCATCGGTGAGCGTGCCGGAGTTTGGATTGGGGACTATGGGATGGGGAGATGGGGGGACTGGGGGATAGGGCGAAAAGGAGCTTTTCCATTGAATGATAATTGTATGACAACTAAATGACTATGGAGTGACTATTGAATGACTATTGAATGACTATTGAATGACAATCGAATGACCAAATTCTGCCTCTACAAGCAAAACCTCACCCTGTCCCTTACTGTTGTTAATAAAATCATTAAACTGCATAATTCATTAATTGTACTTTTGTCAAATATACAAAATATAGCAGAGAGCGTGAGTCGGAACCTATTGGATGAACTGAATGAAGCCCAGCGAGAGGCGGTGAAATGTACGAAAGGGCCAGTGATGGTTATTGCAGGAGCAGGATCAGGGAAAACGCGTGCCCTTACTTACAGGGTAGCGCATCTTATTGACCAGGGTGTTGATGCATTCAATATACTCTGTCTTACCTTTACAAACAAGGCAGCAAGGGAGATGAAAGAGAGGATTATCCAGTTAGTGGGTACTGAAGCCCGTAATGTCTGGATGGGAACTTTCCACTCAGTATTTGCCAGGATACTTCGGTCAGATGGTCATTTGCTGGGTTATCCCTCCAGTTTCACCATTTACGATACGGATGACAGTAAAAGTCTCCTGAAGAATATTGTAAAAGAGATGGACCTGGACATCAAGGAATATGCTGCCAATTATGTACTTGGCCGTATTTCAGCTGCTAAATCAAACCTCATATCAGCCGAAGAATATGATATCAATGCTGAAATCCAGGAACAGGACAGGCAAGCCCGGAAACCTTACATAGGCAAGATCTACCTCAACTACCAGGGCCGGCTCTTCCGTTCCGGGGCCATGGATTTCGACGACTTGCTATTCAACACCAATATCCTCCTAAGAGATCATCCTGATGTACTCTACAAATACCAGGACAAGTTCCGCTACATTTTGGTAGATGAGTACCAGGATACAAACTATTCTCAATATATCATTGTCAAGAAACTGGCATCAAGGTTTGAGAATATATGTGTGGTTGGAGATGATGCCCAGAGTATCTATGCTTTCCGCGGTGCTAATATCCAGAATATACTGAATTTCAAAAACGATTACCCGGAATACAAGCTTGTAAAGTTGGAGCAGAACTACCGTTCAACGCAAAACATTGTAAACGCCGCTAATTCAGTTATCGCTAATAATAAAGACCAGATAAGGAAAGAGGTTTGGACTCATAACGAGGAAGGCCAGCTTATAAAGATCCTGAAAGCCAGCAGCGATAGTGAAGAGGGAAGCCTGGTTGCCAATTCCATCTTTGAGACCAAGATGAACAACCAGCTCCAGAATGATGCTTTTGTCGTATTATACAGGACCAATGCTCAGTCCAGGTCGATTGAAGAAGCCTTACGCAGGCTGAATATCCCATACAGGATCTATGGAGGGTTATCCTTTTACAGTCGTAAGGAGATTAAGGATTTACTGGCCTATTTCAGGCTCGCGGTCAACCCACAGGATGAAGAAGCGCTTCGCAGAGTTATCAATTATCCTCACAGAGGGATTGGAGAAACCAGCATGCAGAAGGTTGCTATTATTGCCGGTGAGCAGCAGCTTTCACTCTGGGAGATTTTGAAGGATCACACAGGATATCAACTGGGTTTCGCCAGAAAGACAGCAGCTTCGATCAGTGCCTTCTGTACCATGATCCAGGCTTTCGGCGCACAGTTGCATAGCAGGAATGCCTTTGAAATTGCCGAATACATTGCCAAGGCTTCAGGCGTTCTGAAGGAACTGGATGAAGATAAGACTATTGAAGGACAGAGCCGGATAGAAAACATCGAAGCATTGCTGAATGCTGTGCAGGAGTTCACGGAACGGGAGCCAGGACCGGAAGAAGAAGCTATACCTGTCAGGTACCTTGATGAGTTCCTCCAGGAAGTCTCGCTCATAACGGACCAGGACAGTGATGACCCCAATGACAATGACCGTGTCTCGCTGATGACCATTCACCAGGCGAAGGGGCTTGAGTTTCCTTACGTCTTTATCACAGGGCTGGAGGAGAACCTTTTCCCATCCTTTATGTCAATTTCTTCAAGGGCAGACCTGGAGGAGGAAAGAAGGTTGTTTTATGTGGCGCTTACCCGTGCAGAAAAGAAAGTCACGATCTCTTATGCTGAATCCAGGTATCGCTGGGGCCAGCTAACCATGGCCGAAAAAAGCCGGTTTATTGATGAGATTGATGAGGTATTTCTTGATCAGCCGGCAAGGAATAAATGGAACCGGCTGGCGGATGAACCAGGGAAGAGCAGTTTCAAACCGAAATTCACTCCAGGCAAAGAGATTCCCACTGCCAAACCAGCACAGCCAAAGCCGTCTGCATCTGCGCCAGCGCCAGCAAAACCGGTAACTCCCGGACCCGGGTTCAAAAAAATCAGCGCTAACCCTGTTCCAACCCAGGCTACAAGCAGCCAGGCAGGTGATAATATAGATTTGATCCAGCCCGGAATGCGGGTGAACCATGCTACTTTCGGGCAGGGTATGGTTATTAGTGTAGAAGGTTCCGGTCCCAATAAAAAAGCATCGGTAAAATTTGACGGGGTTGGTTTGAAGCAACTTCTGCTGAGGTTCGCCAAGCTTACGATTGTAAACTAATCCTGGATTTTAATTATTTTCTCTGTTCCAATGAGTTCACCATTCCGGAACAATCTCATCATATATACTCCCTGGCTGATTCCTGTTAAATCTATCTGAGATATTGATGCAGTGATTATGTAAGTTTTAACCAGCTTTCCATACAGGTCTGCAATTTCAATTATAAAATCTCCTGACCGCTTATCCCATAATTGAATCTCAGCCTGGTTTCGAAGCGGGTTTGGAAAAACATTGATACATACCTGGGCATGAACATCCGGTTTAACCGAATGCGGTTGCAACCATCCAGTCGAATCAAAAGGAGAGCCCCAGGTTTCATTTCCCTTTTTGAAGTACAAGAGCTGAGACTGATAATGAGTCCAGTGATAACCGTCCGAGGTTATGTTCGCATCATAATACTTCCCGCAACCATCTATTTACACAGCTTCTCCCACATAATAAGGATTTTCGATGTATAGCCCACTCGTTTATTTTATATAAGAAAGTCTGGGAGCTTCCTTTACAATGCGGCCATTGTAGGCAGATGTCAGCTTTTGATAACGGTCTCCATGATAATCTTGTCCGGAGCAAGCGTCCACGCAGTTTATATAAATCGAATTAAAATCATATACAAGTTCTATCGTATCTCGTTGATAGTGATCATAACTTCCTGATATATTATCATTCCCATAAGTATGTTCCCACTGATCAACTAAATAAGTCACGCTATCAATATCCGGGCTCCATTCTGCTCTAAGTATCCTCCAGAACATAAAATCATAATAATGCCTGTTGAAAGATTCTTCCTTATGCATAGTTGAGAATTCATCCCCGGGATCATAATGGTAAACGTCCCTGCTGCCAAGGTTCCTGACGCCAAGTTCGGGATCTGAAATACCTGCAAGGTTCAGGATAACCGGGTAACCATTTAGTGAAAGCTGATACTCGTAAAAACCAATACTTTGGAGCAGGCCGAAGTGCTTGCTCAATTTAAGAGTGGTCATACCAAGATCACAGAAAACCGAATCATTTTGAATAGAAGCCGCTTTGAAACTTATTATCTTGGTTGAATCTGATATCCCAAATACAGTTTCAACTTCTATCCGGGAAACGGTGGCTGTTATGAAGGAGGTATCGCTTATGTTACCAAATATCCAAAATTCACAAGGTAATGCCCTAGTTGATATCCGCATGGAATCATTCACTGCATTATAAAACCAGTCATTCCCAAGGCTATCGGTTTTCATAAATTTCCCAATCCATGAAGGACCTGGAAGTTAAGTTGGTATTGGACCGGGACCCACCTGGTTCATAGAATTGAAGTTCTCATAATACCTGTATCCATTAATGGAATACACCGAACTGAAATGAACAGAACGAATTTCATCCTCGGTGTAAATATAATTGGTTATTACGCTGTCGCGGAAGCATTGCCAATCCTGGGAAAATGTAAGCTCTAATGACAAAAAAGTTAAGATCACAAATAGTATTATTCCTTTCATAAAACGCTATAATAATATAATATCGATATAATGACAATTGAAACGGCTTTTACCCTTACAACAAAAGTATAATATTAACTCTGGTGTTTGGGTAGTTGCATTCAGATCGGTTGCAGAATCAATTATACAGACGCAGATTACGCTGATCAGACTGATTATTTGGATATCCTGCCAAATACAGCATTCTTTGAAAAAACGGCAAGGAATATTCCCCTGGAACCCATAAATAGCATCATAGCCATCCACAGACCATGGTTACCCAAAAGAGGGTGAAGCAGGTAATAGGCAGGCAGGAAAATCAAAGTGGTTATGATCAGCATACTGTTTCGCATTGCTTTGGATGCTGTTGCCCCCACGAATATTCCATCCCATATGAAGGCTGAAAAAGTAATCAGAGGAACCAGGATTATCCAGAACAGATAAGGCCTGGCAGCCAACAGAACTGATTGGTCATTTGAGAGCAAACGAAGAATAGCATTGCCGCCAAATCCATAAAGTAATGTGAAGAAAATTGCGATTCCAAGCCCCCAGATAAACAAAGACCTGATGACGGCTTTCAGGTTATTGCGATCACCTCCACCAATGCCCTTTCCGGTCAGCGCCTCTGCTGCATAGGCAAAACCATCCACAAAATAGGAAAAGAAATAGAAAAACTGAAAAAGCAGGGTATTCACTGCAAGTATTACGGCGCTCTGATTTGCCGATTGGGTGGTGAAAAATGATAAGGTAAAAATCAGGCAAAGTGTCCGGATAAAAATATCCTTATTTACCGAGATAAAAGTCCTGAAAGACTTCAGGTTCAAGGCTTGCCTGAAAGAAAGATATTTTTTCAGATTTCGGGAATACAAACTGACAAAAAACAATCCCAGGATCAATCCGGTAAACTGGCTGACCAGGTTGGCCCATGCCAATCCGTTACTGTTCATTTTTAAGGTTATAACAAAAAGCAGGCTGAGCCCAATGTTCAATACGTTAATTGTAATAGCCATGATCATTGGTATCCGGGAATTCTGCATCCCGATAAACCATCAGTATAAAGCATAGATACAAAGGGTGGCAGGTGCGGCAAAGATTCTTATCCTGAAATATTGCCGGGCCAGGGTTTCCACTTCGGGAGTTCCATGAATAAGTTTGAAAGAAATCCAGGCAATGGGCCATTGAAGGCAAATCAAAAGGATCCCACCTGCTAAGCCGGTAAATAAGGCTCTTACCAGCACATTGGTTGCCTCATGCAGGTTCCTGCCTCCATAAGCCTGGGCAGTAAAACCGGAGGTGCCCATCCTGAGAAAGCCAAATCCCCAGAAAAGAAAATTGAAAATCATTCCACCCAGGGCTATGGCCCCGATATAGGCAGGGCTCCCGAGATGGCCCATCAGTCCTAGGTCTACCATTCCCAGCAAAGGAAGGGTAATATTGGTAACGATATTTGGCAGGGCCAGCCTGATGATTTTGCGGTTCAAAGTAAAAGCTTTGATTGCAAAGATGATTCTTTTTAGGAAGTCTATGAACTGAATCCGGAGATTCAGTTCCAACAAGGGGCAATGAACTGAATCCGGAGATTCAGTTCCAACAAGGGGCAAAGGACTGGATCTAAAGATTCAGTTCAACTTAGATTCAGATTACAAGAAATTGACTATCTTTGTCAAAGTTTAAAATTTCCCACCCCTGATTATATTATTGAACCCCGGTTTCTTAGAGGAATTCATAGCCGCATAAGCGGGACAATCATTAAGTACCACATCCTTAACTTCATCGTTATCTATTCTTTATGGAATACAACACAACCCGCGACAACCTTATTATTTCCGAATACGGACGCAATGTCCAGGATATGGTTAAATTCATCTGTGACCAGCCCGACCGTGAAAAAAGGAACAGGATGGCTTCAACGCTGGTGAATATTCTTGCCAATATGCATCCTGAAATGCGGGACCAGGGAGACCTGAAGCATAAGCTATGGGACCATGTTCATGTGATGTCCAGTTTCAAGCTTGATTGTGATTCCCCCTACCCTATTCCTCCGCGGCCCCAGGATGCGCCGGGACCAAAAAGAGTTCATTACACCCAGGAAGATATCAAACTTCGTCCTTATGGGAAGTACATGCAAAGGATCATCGAAAAAGCTACAGAATTTGAGGACGGCGTTGAAAAGGATGCACTTGTAAGAATCATAGCGAACGGCCTGAAGAAGATGTACCTAAACTGGAACCGTGATTCCGTAAATGATGAATTGATACATGAGCACCTGGCCCTATTATCGGCCGGCAGGCTCAAGCTCAATGAAGAAGACAAACTGCATTCAACTGTTGATATCCTGAAAGCCAACAAGCAGGCGCCGCAGCAAAGTGCTCCAGCACAACAGCACAGGAGAAAATTTATCCCAAAGAAGGATAATAGCAATAATAACGGAAGGCATCGCAGGAAGTTCTAAGATATCATCCTTACACTTTCATATGTAATTACAAATAGATTCCTTTTAGCTATCCGGCTATAAAAGAAGTTTTCCTATTTTCGGGAAAAATTCAGACCGGAAAAATGAGTTCATTCGAAATCCAGGGAGGACACCGCCTTAAAGGAGAAATCATTCCACAGGGAGCAAAAAATGAGGCATTGCAGATATTATGCGCAGTGCTGCTAACAGCTGAAGAAATTACCATTCACAATATTCCGGATATCCTGGATGTGAATAAGCTTATTGAGCTATTAGCCGGAATGGGTGTCCGGGTAAAGAAACTTGCTGAGGGAACCTACAGTTTTAAGGCAGATACTGTAAATCTTGATTTCCTGGAAACGGAGAATTTCCGGAAACAAGCTGCAAGTCTGCGTGGATCTGTTATGATACTAGGACCACTGCTTGGAAGGTTTGGAAAAGGATCCATTCCCAAACCGGGAGGAGATAAAATAGGAAGGCGGAGACTCGATACACATTTCATTGGCCTTCAAAAACTGGGAGCTGAGTTTGACCAGGATTCCATAAAGCATTTTACAAGAGTTACAGCAAAAGAACTGACAGGCACTTACATGCTGCTGGATGAAGCTTCTGTTACAGGAACTGCAAATGTTGTGATGGCTGCAGTTTTGGCAAAAGGAGATACGACCATTTTCAATGCAGCCTGCGAACCATACGTGGTTCAGCTTTGCAAAATGCTGGTCAGGATGGGGGCTGTTATAGATGGTATAGGCTCAAACCTCTTAAAGATAACAGGAGTGCAGTCCCTTTTAGGCACAGAGCATACCATGCTTCCCGATATGATAGAGATTGGCAGTTTCATTGGCCTGGCAGCCATGACACAATCAGACATCACCATTAAGAATGTGAATTATGAGGCTCTTGGTATCATCCCCGAGGTATTCCGGAAATTAGGAATCCAGATTGACAGGGTTGGTGATGACATACATGTACCTGAGCAGGAACATTACGAAGTCGAATCGTTTATGGATGGTTCGATCATGACTATCTCTGATGCTCCCTGGCCTGGATTCACCCCTGACTTGATCAGTGTTGCACTGGTGACTGCAATACAGTCAAAAGGAAGCGTTCTGATCCACCAGAAAATGTTTGAAAGCAGGTTGTTTTTCGTGGATAAATTAATTGATATGGGAGCCCAGATAATCCTTTGTGATCCTCACCGGGCAACAGTTATAGGTATGGACCGGGCAAACCGGCTACGTGGTATACGTATGGTATCCCCGGATATACGTGCAGGAGTCTCCCTGTTAATCGCTGCTTTGTCAGCCAAAGGCACCAGTATTATTGACAATATAGATCAGATTGACAGGGGCTATCAGAATATTGATGGCAGGCTCAATGCTATTGGAGCGCATATCAGGAGGATATAATGGGGGACAAGGAGAAAGCGAGAGGGCGAGAGGGCGAGATAAGGAAAGAGCGTCATCATTTGGCGTGATTAGCACTGTCGTGTGCACCTGCATCTCATTTGCTAAAACCTGAATGACATATTCCACTCCAGGCAGAGCTGTACCCAGCGCGCTGCATCATTTCTCTGTGCAGCTTAATGATTATATTATTACCAGTGAGTGACAATCGAATACTCATCGAATGACAATCAATTGACCATCGAATGACCATCGAATGACCATCGAATGACCATCGAATGACCATCGAATGAC
>JACAAZ010000013.1:0-26553 GCA_013376995.1 Bacteroidota bacterium
TCAGGACAAGGATATAATTTACATTGAGTTCAGAACCATTCAGGCCGATGACGGTGTTGGAACACTGGGTGCCTGAAGGAGTCATTGTGAAGAGGGTAGGCAGAGGATTAACCACAACCGAACCATTCATATTTGCAGTACATCCGTTAACACCGGTTGCAATAACTGTATAAGTTCCCGTAAGCATCTGTGCTCCGAAAGAAATGGCAGCACCGGTACCTGCAACAGGAGCTCCGACATTGGTGGTTCCGTTGAGGCGAAGCTGGTAATTTACATTCAGCTGAGAGTTGTTCAGGCCGATATTTACTCCAACGCAGGAGATGCCGGCAGGTGTCATATTATAAGCAGTAGGAGCGGGATCAATTACGGTACTTCCGTTCATTGCAGTCTGGCAGAAAGAGGTAGTATTGTAAGCGATCACTGTATAAACACCTGCTGTGATTTGAGGCCCAAAATTGATTTGTCCGCCGGTTCCAGGAATGGTATCCAGGTGAATGCTTCCAGCCAAAACTAAAATATAATTAAGGGATGCCTCTGATCCATTCAGCCCAATGCTTGTCCCAGCACATTGATTCCCGCCAGGTGATACTGTGAATAATGTTGGCATAGGGTCAAGAACGGCGCTTCCATTCATTAGGATGTTACATCCTGTAGTGTCATTTACGGCCCTGATCGTATAAGTTCCGGTAATGGTTTGAGCGCCGAACGAAATAGGAGTCCCGTTTCCTGCAATGGTTGAACCAACAAGAGTAGTTCCGTTCAGAATTAACTGGTAGGTAACACCAGCTTGTGAATTTGAAAGACCAATTGAAGTGCCCTGGCATAATACCCCATTGGGAACTATATTATATACTATAGGCGCTTCATTGAAAACAGCTGAACCGTTCATCTGGGTGATACAGTAGGATGTCTGGCTGATAGCTATTATTGTATAAGTGCCTTCTATTAATTGGTTTCCGAAGTTGAGACTGGAACCTGTTCCATGTATAGTATCCACATGAATGGCATTATTCAGCAAGAGTACATAATCAACGCCTAATTCTGATCCGTTCAAACTGACCTGGTCACCTTCGCAGGCAACTCCATTTGGGACAATTGTATAAATAACAGGATCAGGATAAAGTGTTGCACTATCCTGCATATAGGAAACGCAATTCGTAGTGGAATCAATAGCTACAGCTGAGTATACTCCTGGTAAACCTGCAACTCCAAGATTTATTGGGGATCCGGTACCCGCAATCGGAGCTCCCAGGTCGATGGTTCCATTCCACCTGAGTTGGTATTTTACCCCCGGTTCTGAACCGGTAAGGCTTATCGTTTGACCTGGACACAGTATTCCTGCCGGTATAACATTGAAAACTTGCGGAGCAACATTAATATAGGTGCTGCCATTCATCCATGCATCACAACCTGTTGTTTCATTCACTGCATGTATAGTGTAGGTGCCGTTAATAGTCTGTGGCCCAAAATCCAGGAAGCCAACAAGTCCTGTACCTGCCAGAGTATCGATGATAATTCCGTTCATGAGCAGGTAATAATTTACTCCCAGATCAGAACCGTTTAACCTAAGTATTGTGCCTGGACATTGTGATCCTACTGGATTGATGGTGAAAATGGTAGGCAAGGAATTGACGATTACAACTGCCTGGCCTAGCATTACCTGTGCTGCTCCGGTAGTAGCATTTACAGCTCCAACTTCATAAATGCCCGGGGTTGTAGTTGGTCCCCAGTTGAGAGGGGCTCCGGTTCCATGAGCAATTGGCCCATGTGGGAATCCATTCAGGAGGAGTTGGTAATCAACGCCGATCTCAGAACCGCTTAAACTTACCATTACTCCGGGTTGGCCTGCACAGAATGCACCACCACCAGTTACCTGGAATTGGAAAGGTAATGGTAGGATTACAATACTTACGCTTCCTGTCATTAGAGCAGTACAGCCTGTTGCACCATCTGTTGCAATCACTGTGTATGTTCCTGCCTGGGTTTGTAAGCCAAAATCAATAGCAGCTCCGCTACCTGGAATGGGTGCGCCGGTTGCTGCATTATTAATATAGAGTTGGTAGCTGACTCCAGCATCACCATATGTTAAACCAATGGCTTTGCCTATTCCTCCAAATGGATAAGACCCGCCACCTGTAATCTGGTAAGCAAAAGGAGGCGGAATGATAGTAACGGATGCACTTCCACTCATCTGGTTAGTACATCCTGTGCTGTTATTGGTTGCAATAACAGTGTAGACAAAAGCAGCTGTACGGTCACCAAAACTGATTGGGTTTCCGGTTCCGGTCACTGCTGGACCATCAGGTACTCCGCCGCGGTAAAGCTGGTAATCTGTATTCGTTTCCGATCCACTTAAACCAATAGGAACACCTGTACCTGCAAAACAATAGGATCCGCCGCCAGTCACATTGTAAACCAATGGTAAAGGATCAACTGAAATTGTTAAGGAAGCTGTAGCAAGATTAAATCCATCATTGGCTGTTAGCAGATATGTGGTCGTAACATCAGGAGAAACAATTGGGTTCTGTTGCATCGAACTCCAAGCCGGACTGCCCGCTGGAACACAAGTCCATGTGTAAGAGTAGGTGCCGGAACCTCCGCTAACGGTGGCATTAAGTTGAGTGCTTGTTGTGTCAGCACAAATTTCATCCGGTGATGCCACTATGCTTGCAGATAATGCGCTTCCGCTTAATTGAACCAACATCTGGTCTGTTCCAACACAACCTTTTGCATCAGTTACATGAAGTGTAAAGGTAGTGCTGGCATATAAATTCGTAGTCACAGGAGTGCTGGTATTGATGCCTCCTCCAATGGACCCTGCAGGTAGCCATGAATAATTCATTGCTCCAAAGCCTCCTGATACGGAACCATTTAAGGTTGTACTTGTGCCATATGGAATTGTTTGGTCAACACCTGCATTCGCAATAGGTAATGAATTGATAGAAACAGAAACACTGCTTCCCATAGGATTCTGACATCCGGTTGCAACGCGTGTTGCAATTACTGTGTAGGTTCCAGCTAAAGTTTGATTGCCAAAGCTTACAGTTCCGCCTGTACCCAAAATTGGAGATCCTGTAGGATTTCCATTATTATAGAGTTGATAAGTTACACCTGCCTGTGAACCTGAAAGTCCAACATTTACACCGGGACCTCCGGTACAATATTCACCACCGCCTGTCATTGAATACTGAACAGGCAATAAGTTAACACTTACTGAAACTGAAGCGGTCGTAGTGTTAAATCCATCGTTAACCACAACCGTATATACCGTATTGACTACTGGTGAAACTGTAGCACTTGACAAGGTAGAAGTGAAACCGGCCGGAGTTGAAGTCCATGAATAGGTATAGGTTCCGGAACCACCTGATGCATTGGCAGCTATTGTTGAATTATTTCCGACACAAATGGTAGCTGGAGTTGCAGTAGGAGCTGCTGCTATCGGGCTTCCTGTAACAAATACTGTCATCTGGTCATTATTCGTGCAGCCGGCAGCATCATTTACAGTAAAGGTGAAAGTGCGGGTTGCATTAAGATTTATGGTCTGTGGGGCAAGAGTTGTGGCACCTGTAGAAATATAGGTATTGGGCGTCCATGTGTAGGAAAGTGCTCCTGTGCCTCCTGTTGCAGTACCTGTTATTACTGTGCTGGTTCCGTACGGGATAGTCAGGTCGCTGCCAGCATTTACCTGTGGCAGAGCCCTTACTTTTACTACCAGGTTTACGGCTGTGCCTGCACACAAGGTTGGTGCTTGTCCAATTGGTAAAATAACATAGGTTACATCAATATCAGAGTTGGTGAGATTAATGAGTGTTTCGTTAATGCTTGCCGAAGTGCCGGATGAAGGTGGATTGGAAATTCCTGGAACAGCAGCTCTCGTCCAATTGAAAGTTGTTCCTACAAGGTTCGAGGTGGAAAGATAACTAAAGGCCTGTCCACTGCATATTGCTCCTGTCAGGGGACTTGTAATCACAGGAATAGGGTTGATTGTGGTGATGTAATTTGCAGATGTTCCAGGACATGCAGGGCCAAAATTAGAAGTTGGTGTTATTAAATAGGTAACGGTTCCGGAGGAGGTAGCACTATTATTAATAGTTTGAACAGGAATTGTATTTCCACCCGAAGGCTGATAACCTGTTATTGTTCCGGCTGATGGAGTGGCAATCCACGTAAACGTGGTACCGGCAACATTCGAAATAAGATTTACATTGGAAGTGCTGGCACCGGAACAAATAGCCTGGTTCATCATTGGATTGGTAACCAGGGGTAGCGGATTGATGGTTACAATATGATTCTTGCTTGCTCCTGTGCATCCTGCATTTGATGGAATCACATGGTATGTTACATTTCCCTGGATCGAAAGGGAACTGTTAATTACCTGTGCTGGTATATTTGCGTTTCCTGCAGCTGTATAGCCGGTGATACCTCCAGCCGATGGAGTGGCAGTCCAGGTATAAGTGGTTCCTGCTACACTGGACGTAAAGGTAACCGGTGTGGTGCTAGTACCACTACAGATAGATTGGTTGGTAAGGCTGAGATTTACGTCAGGCACAGGGTTAACAGTTACCACATAATTGGATGTTATTCCCGGGCAGCCAAAGGCAGATGGAGTAATTGTATAAGTAACAGTGCCTGTAGTATTTCCACTGTTTGTTAGTGTTTGATTGATACTGTTTCCTGTCCCGCCAGCATAACCACTAATATTTGGATCTCCATTGGCTGTGTAAGTAAATGTAGTTCCGGCCACATTCGAGGTAAGGGAAAGACTGAAAGCTGCTCCCGAACAACGGGTAGCTGCAAGAGGTGCATTGGTTACCTGGGCAATAGGATAAACAGTTACTGTTATGTTGGCAGGACCAACGGTACAACCGTTCAATGACATCATAACTGCATAAACCACATTCCTAGCAACATTATCATTATTTACAAGCGTCTGTGAAATTGTTGGTCCGGATCCATTCGCATAACCGGTAACATTCCCGTTAGCAGAAGCTGTCCAGGTGAAAGCTACGCCGGCATAATTGGCTGTTAGGTTGATAACCATCGGAAGTCCTGAGCAGGTCGACTGATTAAGTGGAACCACTGTTAGTGCAGGGGCTGGGACTACCGTGACAATAACAGTGATGGGAGCTCCATCACAGCCATTTGCAGTTGGAGTAACAATATAAGTTACATCATGAGGTGCATTAGACGTATTGACAAGCGTTTGAGTAATAGAGGACCCTGTTCCGTCAGCAAATCCCACTATGGAACTTGGTGCAGATGCCGTCCAATTGAATACAGTATTCGCAACAGTTGATGTGAGTAAAATACCTGTTGTTGAACCAGAACAAATCGTTTGAGAGGAGGGCGTTGCAGTTGCTACTGGTATAGGGTTTACATAGATGTAGTAATTGATGGGAACGCCAACGCATCCGTTAAAACTGCCACTTGGAGTAATTGTATAGGTAACAGTGCCTTGAATATTTGTTGGATTTAGAATTGTCTGTTTTGGAATTAAGTTTCCTCCGCTCGTAGTATATCCGGTCATACTGATGGGTGATGCCGATGCAGTCCATGAAAATGTAGTTCCGGCAACATTTGAAACCAAGGTGGTGGCGACACTTGCTGTACCTGAACACACAGTCTGGTTCATGGGATTATTGGTTACAGTTGGTGAAGGATTTACATTGATTGTATAGGTGCTTGGCACCCCAACACAATTCATTGGACCAGGTCCTGTAGGTGTGATGGTAAAGGTAACAGTGCCAACAGTTGATCGTGTGCTGTTTATTACCATCGAAGGAATATTGCCGGTACCGCCAGCTATAAATCCGGAAAGTCCGGATGAAGCTGTTGCTGTCCAATTAAATGTGCTACCTGCTACACTTGATGTAAGGGTAACCGGTGTACTCGCAATCCCTGAACAAACATCCTGGCTCACAACTGCATTGGTAATGATCGGCTGTGGGTTAATGGTGACTACCAGGTTGGAAGGTATCCCTACACAAAAGGAAGTTGCAGGACCAGTGGGTGTGATGGTATAGGTTACCTGTCCTGCAGTACCTGCTCCAACTGGTAATGAAAGAATAGTGTTAATATTCCCGTTGCCGGAAGGAACAACTCCGTTGACGGTTCCCAAGGTTACTGCAGCTGTCCAGTGAAATGTTGAACCACCCACATTGGCAACTGGAGTGTAATTAACGCTCGAACCCGAACAGATGGTCCGGGTCAGCATACTGGTTATTACAGGAGTAGGAATGACGTGAACCAAAACTGGGTTTGAATAGACATCCGGGCACGGGGGAGAGGAAGTTCTTCTTCTGAACCAGGTATCAACTGAAATGGCCCCTGGCTGGTAGTTGAGTCCAGTAGCTCCAGGAATATTGGAATATCCCATCCAGGGACTCGATGTGCTTATCTGCCACTGGTAAGTAAAATTGTTTACACTGCCAGATCCAGGGGTACCTGTTATCAGGTTGGGAACTCCTCCGATACAAACAGTATCATTGGAGGCAATATTTCCGGGTAGGATTGGGGGCACAACAGCAATGGTCAGCTGATCAGTACTTGCACAAGTGGTAATTTGATCAACTCCTACAATTTGAAAGGAGGTTGTCGTTGTTAAAGTTGTGGTATAGGGATTCGTCGATTGACCCAACATTCCTGCCGGTTGAAGATATACCCATTGCACGTTGGGGCCTGTTGTTATTGTGAATGTTACGGGCGTTCCATTACAAACGGTATCACCTGTGTTAGTCGACATATTTATGAACGGCAAAGGCTTCATTACAACGCTTACAGGGGCAGATGGCGTTCCACAACCAGCTGCTATTACTGTGTAATTGCCTGAAATCTTAGCAAATAAAGTGCTATTGGTTGCTCCCACGATAGGGCTTCCATCAAGATACCATTGCCAGGTTGTCCCAGTTGATGGTGCACACTTCAAAGTGACTGAATCACCCATACAGACACTCCCTGTTGAAGGAGTCGGAGTGACAATTGGGGGACACTGGGCTCGGGATACAATGCTCAGTGAAAATAAAATAATCGTTAAAATAACGCTAATTAATATAGAATTTCGTCTTCCGAGGATACGTAAGAGTAGTTTCATGTCGTTCCGTTTTGGAGTTAACTGAGTCTAATACAGGCAGATGAGTGTTGTGGAACCTTTGCAGCCAAGTACTATTATCCAGAAAATTAATAACGAAATGCGATTAAGGTAATACCAAAATCGAAATTAAATAGCATGGGAATCGTTGAACTGGAAGCCGTTGGACTTATCAACTTTGGGGTTAAAAATATTGATCGAAATAATTTGGTATTTATCGATAATTTTATATATTATTATTTTTTGTAGTTTTGCTCCAAAACGCTTTAATTACACAATCAAATTCAGGATATTCAGTCTTACGCAAAAATCCTGCAATCCTTCCGTTAACCAGCTGAAATTTCATCTATAGCAGGCATTTCAAAATGAAAGCAGTGATCAAAAAAAACTATATTTGCATATATAATGTAGCCATAATTATAACCAAATAAGAGAAGCTATTATGGAAAATGAAGAAATGAAAGCACTTGGAATGATAGAAACCAGGGGTTTTGCTGCAATGGTTGAAGCATCAGATGCTATGGTCAAAGCCGCTAAAGTCGAATTGATCGGTTACGAAAAGATAGGTGGTGGATACGTCACCGCCATAGTTCGGGGTGATGTTGCTGCTGTCAGGGCCGCAGTTGATGCCGGTTCACGCGCAGCAGAAAAAGTGGGTGAGATAATATCTACCCATATCATCCCAAGGCCTCATCAAAATGTAGATTCAGCACTTCCATTGGGTAGCAAACAAACAAAGAAAGGGAAATAACCATGATAGATCTTAGAACATACGTTTTTATTGACTCACTGCAGCTTCAAATGGCTTCCTATATGGCTACTGTATCCAGAGGTTACCTCCCTGTCAGTGGTCAGGCATGCTGCATCATCGAAATAGCACCTGGGATTGAAATCAATACCCTCACCGATATCGCGCTCAAAGCTACAAATGTCACCCCGGGTATGCAGGTGGTTGAAAGAGCATACGGATTGCTTGAAGTACATTCCGATAACCAGGGTGACACCCGAATGGCCGGTGAAGCCGTCCTTAAAACCATTGAAAAAACTGAGGATGACAGGCTGAAACCTAGGATACTTACCAGTCAGCTAATTAAGAATGTGGAAGACCATCATGCCCAGCTTATCAACCGGACCCGATATGGAATGATGCTCCTCAAGGGCGATACGCTTTTTGTTCTGGAGGTTGAACCTGCTGGTTATGCTTATTATGCAGCTAATGAAGCAGAGAAAACCGCAAGGATCAATATTGTTGATGTTACAGGTTTCGGAAAGTTCGGTCGCGTATATATAGCTGGTGATGAGGCAGAAGTATTGGAATGTAAGAAAATAGTGGAAAAGAGATTGGCTGAGATATCAGGCCGCGAAGATTATTAATAACTAATAGTAAACTAAGAAGATATGAGTGAAAATAATTCAGATGCATTGGGAATGATCGAAACCCGTGGTTTTGCCGCAATGGTCGAAGCTTCCGATGCCATGGTTAAGGCTGCAAAAGTTGAATTGATCGGTTTCGAAAAAATAGGTGGAGGCTATGTTACTGCGATCGTTAGAGGTGATGTTGCTTCAGTCAGGGCTGCTGTCGATGCCGGTGTTCAGGCTGCACAGAAAGTTGGTGAAATAGTCTCTTCACACATCATTCCTCGGCCTCATACCAATGTGGATACCGCTCTCCCCCTGGGTAGAGGCAAATCAGGTAAGTAAACTTTCGTTAACTGCATCGGATATCCCGTCAGGATTCCTTTGCTCTTTTATTAATATTGTAATCCGGAAAGAATGATACTGGCTAGGGTAGTGGGGACTGTTGTGTCAAGTCATAAAGCTCCCAAAATTGAAGGAATCAGGTTCTTGCTGCTTGAAAAGATCGACCCTGTCACCCTTAAAGGGAAAAATGATTTCGTAGTCTCCATGGATAGCGTTGGCGCAGGCAAAGGTGAGATCGTTTTCTATGTGTCAGGGAGCTCTGCCAGGTATACAAATGTAACCGAAGGTAAACCGGCTGATTCTACAATCATTGCGATTGTTGATATGATTGAAAAGGATGGTGCTCTTACTTACAACAAGAATAATTAGCGATGATCCTTGCAAAAGTTGTTGGTACAGTCGTCAGCACTACCATTAACGATGGGATAAAAGGCCCGCGCTACCTTTTAGTTGAGAAAACCGATCAGCATGGAAACCGTAAAGGAGATTTTATCGTAGCCCTTGATCCTTTAGGTGTCGGTTATGACGAAATGGTTATGGTTACGGAAGGTAGTCCGTCAAGGGAGACTCCACTCACGGTTAACAAACCGGTGGACGCCCTAATAGTTGGAATCATCGACATGATTGATGAGGATGATAAGGTAGTGTACAGGAAATAAGGAGGTAGATGTGGAGGTTATTGCACTGGGGGCATTGGAATTCAGTAGTATTGCCATAGGGATCCTGGCCCTCGACGAAATGGTGAAAAAAGCGCCTATTCGTATCATAGAAGCCAGGACTATCTGCCCGGGGAAATACCTTCTGGTGTTCACAGGCGATGTAGCATCAGTTGAATTTGCTTACCATAAAGGTCTTGAAACTGCCTCTGAACTCGTTATCGATAACCTCCTGCTTCCAATGGTGCATGAAGATGTTGTGAAGGCTATCGGGAAGATCATTTTTACACCTTCCTGGAATGCCATAGGGATTATTGAAACTCTTACCGTAGTGTCTGCAATAGAAGCTGCCGATAAAGCCGCAAAGATGGGAGGGGTTGAGATCGTCGAAATTCGCCTGGCTATTGGATTTGGTGGGAAATCATACGTTAAAATGCTGGGTGATCTCGATGCTGTTCAGGCAGCAATGGAAGCAGGTACCTCAATCGCTAAAGATAAGAATCAACTTTGTATGTCAACCCTTATCCCGCATCCGCATTCTGAAACCAAGCCTCATTTCATGCAATAATTGATTACCATGGATAATCTCGAAGAAAGTGTTAGACAGATAGTTGAACAAGTGGTTAAAAGCCTGGACCTCGGTGATCCGAAGCCAGCAACTTCCATGGAAATTGGTGTTTTCTCCAACATCAATGCTGCAATCGAAGCAGCCGGGCTTGCATATAAGGAATATGGGAATATTTCTCTCGAAATACGAGCTAAGATCATTGCCAATATTCGCAAATTATGCATTGCCAACCTGGAGGCAATGTCAAAAATGGCCCAGGAAGAAACCGGCTTGGGACGTTGGGAAGATAAGGTTATTAAGAATGAACTGGGTATACTGAAAACACCTGGTATCGAGGACGTTAAACCTGAAGCTTTCTCCGATGATTATGGCCTCACCCTGGTGGAACATGCACCGTACGGGATCATTGGCTCAATTACCCCTAGCACCAATCCTACAGTTACCATTATCTCTAATACCATTGGGATGATTTCTGCTGGAAATGCTGTGGTCTTTAACCCGCATCCATCTGCTAAAAAGGTATCTGCCTTCGTTGTCAGCCTTCTGAACAAAGCAATTGTGGAAGCAGGTGGCCCGGCTAACCTGGTTTGTTGTATAGCTGAACCTACCCTGGAGTCAGCCCGCGACCTGATGTCCCACCCCAAAATAGCTATTTTGGTTGTAACTGGAGGGCCTGCAGTTGTCAAAGTAGCCATGAATTCCGGGAAAAAAGTGATAGCCGCCGGCCCTGGAAATCCACCCTGTGTAGTCGACGAAACAGCCGATCTTGCCAAAGCAGGAAAGGATATCGTCGACGGTGCCAGCTTCGATAATAATGTGATCTGCATCTGTGAAAAAGAAATTATTGTAGTCGCTTCTGTTGCCGACCGCCTCAAAGAAGAAATGAAGAAAAACGGCGCCTACGAGTTGAATGAAGAACAAATCAAAAAGATCACAGAACTCATAATTGTCGAACCCGGCGGACCGGGAAGCGAAGGAGTGGTCGAAAAGAAATTTGTCGGGAAAAATGCCGGGCTTCTGGCTAAACGAATTGGCCTGACAGTGCCTCCGGGTACTCGGCTATTACTCGCTGAAGTCGGAAGGGAGCACCCTCTTCTCTGGACTGAACAGTTAATGCCCGTAATGCCGCTTGTCAGGGTTAAAGATGTTGATATAGCTATAGACCTTGCTGTTGAAGTAGAGCATGGATTCAGGCATACAGCAATTATGCACTCCCTCAACATCGCCAAATTGAGTAAAATGGCCAAAGCAATGAACTGCTCCATATTTATTAAGAACGGTCCCAGCTATGCAGGACTCGGCAAGGGAGGAGCAGGCTTTGCTTCCTTTACAATTGCCAGCCCCACCGGCGAAGGAGTAACCCGTGCCCGCACCTTCACCCGCGAACGCCGCTGCACCCTGGTCGACTACTTCCGGATCATCTGACAGGGTTAATTACGACAAAAGACAAAAGGAAAAAGACAAAAAAGGAATTGCAAAATGAACATAGGTGCTCACCAACCTCATACGCCAAACCCTTCCAACGCCAAACCCTTCCAACGCCGAACCCTAACAACACCGGACCCTTCCAACGGCGAACCCTATCAACGCCGAACCCTTCCAACGCCGAACCCTTCCAACCTTTTAACCCTTCAACCCCTGAACCAATAACCAATAACCAATAACAAATCCCCTCTCCGCCCCCATGAAATTAGGCAAAATAACAGGCCGTGTAGTAAGTACCAAAAAGGTAGAATCCTTCGAAGGAATTAAACTCATGCTGGTGCAACCCCTGGATGAGAACCTTGAAAAGCTGGGTGACCCGATCGTAGCTTTTGATACAATCCAGGCAGGTGTGGGTGATCTTGTTTACTATGAAACAAGCAAGGAGGCTGGCAGGGTCTTGGTAAACACAATGAATCCCTGTGATGCGGCAATCATGGGAATAGTCGATAATCTTTTTGTAGCTGATAAGAAATGATCCTGGCAAAAATAATAGGTAACGTGGTTTCCACGGCAAAGGAACCCGGGTATGAATCAAGGAAAATTCTCCTGGTTCAGCCAATAGATCCTAAGGGAAATCCATCAGGGAAATCCTTTCTTGCTATAGATACCGTCCAGTCCGGGATAGGGGATACAGTTCTTATACTTGAGGAAGGTGGCTCAGCCCGTTCAATCCTGGATGAAGCAGATACTTTTACCATAAAATCAATAATTGCCGGTATTGTAGATCAAATATCGGATTAAATTTGCACACCGAATGCTATGCACTTGGCGCTAAGCGCTTAGCGTTCATTAAGTTAATGATGGCTTTAATACCAATCCACCCAATCCAACACTTGCAATGAACTCCACCGACCAGGTAAAAAGAATAGCCATTGGTGCCGATCATGGTTCCTACGATACCAAGGAAATGCTCAAGGCTTTTCTCCAGGCATCAGGTTACCAGGTCTTTGATGTCGGTACAACCAACAGTACCACAAAGGTCGACTACCCGGATTTTGCCTTAGCTGTCTCTCGTAAGGTTGTAAGTGGTGAATGCGACAGGGGGATCATGTTGGATGCTGCCGGAATTGGCTCATCCATGGTCTGTAACAAAGTGCATGGAATCCGCGCAGCTCTCTGCTGGAGTGAAAAAACCATCGTCAACAGCCGGGAACATAACAATGCAAATGTCCTTACCATGGGGACTGCACAGCATAAGCCGGATGAGATCTGCACAATGGTAAGGCTTTGGCTTGAAACAAGATTTGAAGGTGGGCGTCACTGGCCCAGGATTAATAAAATGATGTCAATCGAAAGAGAAGGAAAATAAGATGGATCAGAAAGAACTGATAGATAAGATCACAAAGGAAGTAATGCAACGCCTCAACGAAAAGTTGGGTGATGCGGCTCAGGGAAATATTTCGGGCCCTGCGGTTGCCAAAAAAATGTCTCAGGCTGAACTGGCTGCATATATTGATCACACGCTTCTGAAACCGGAAGCAGTTGAATCACAGTTTGCACAGCTTTGCGACGAGGCCATTCAATACAAATTCAAATCGGTTTGCGTAAATTCATCCTGGGTTCCTTTCGTTGCAAAACGACTTAGGGGAACAGGTGTTATAGTTTGTTCAGTCATCGGGTTCCCGCTGGGAGGTATGGATACACGTTCCAAAGCTTTCGAAGCACGTTCAGCCATTGAAAACGGAGCTACGGAACTTGATATGGTTATTAATGTTGGAGCTTTAAAATCAGGTAACCTTAAACTGGTTGAAGAAGACATCCGCGCAATTAAACGCGCTTGCCGAAGCACTACAATTCTTAAGGTAATTCTAGAAACAGGACTTCTATCGGAATCTGAAAAGGTCATTGCCTGCGAAATATCGAAAAAAGCTGGAGCAGATTTCGTGAAAACCAGCACGGGCTTCTCCGGAAGCGGCGCTACTGTTGAAGATATTGCCCTGATGCGACGTGTCGTAGGTCCTTCAATGGGTGTTAAAGCCAGTGGCGGCATCCGTAATTTTGAACAGGCTGTTGCTCTTATCAATGCTGGTGCAAACAGGCTGGGTTGTGGTTCCAGCATTGCTGTTATTACAGGCGCCGAATCCAAAGGCAACTATTAATAGCTTGCTCTTCTACTGTTGTTTCTGACATATTCTTTACTGTGTGAAACGAATCCTCCTTTTATTCCTACTGTTTGATCTGGTGGCTTTACTCTCGGCTCAGACAACCTTGGATTCAGCAGTTAATTTTACAGTTAAGGATGTGGATGGTACAACATGGCATCTATATGATCTTCTGAACCAAGGGAATAGCGTTGTTCTTGATTTCTTTACAGTGACCTGTGGGCCGTGTGCCACCTATGCTCCCGAGGTTAGTGAATCCTACAGGCACTTCGGTTGTAATGCAGGCAATACAGTCTATTTGGGGATAAATTGGGGAGCCGATAATAACCAGGTCGTTGATTTTGGAAAGCAAAATGGAGTTGCCTATCCCGAAATCAGCGGGCTTGAAGGAAATGGAAACCACGTGGTTTCCGATTATAATGTCCTGTCTTATCCAACCTGCATACTGATCAAACCCGATCATCATATTGCTGCAAAATATATTTGGCCTCCTTCAACAGTAAACCTTGACAGTGCTATTATGGTTCATGGGGGAGAAATGATGAACTGCACTTCTTCTCTTAATGAAAATGAAATTGACACAAAATACAATTGTATACTATCCCTGGCTCCGATTCCAGCTGATACTTATTGCAGGATTAAACTTCAACATCCATTGGACGGGATCAGTTGCATGATCTTAAACTCATCCGGTCAACTGGTAAAGCAGTTTGAAATGGAATCAGATCAAGGCTCTCTTCTCACTTTGGATACTCATCGCCTCGTGCCTGGTTTTTATATGCTGAAATTGATGAAAAATGGAATAATCCTGGGGGCAAAGGCCTTAATTATCCAATAATTGTAGGGGATTCAATTCATATTATTTTCAACATTACCTTTGCCTTTTTTATCAATGAATATGTAACTTTGTTCTTAATAAATTCATCCCTCATCATGAAATCAATTTTTCGCGTTTTTCTCCTTCTGGCTGTAATTGTAACTGCTGGCATCGTTGTTTCCTGCCAACCCGATAGCACTTCCAACATTGATCCCAATGACCCAAGGAATGAATATGTAGGTGTATGGCAATTTAAGGAATTGGGGAAATTGAAAAATGGCAATTCCGTTGAAATGAGCTATATCGTTTCAATAACAACAGACCCTGATAATACTAGCCAGGTTATCCTGAATAACTTCGTGGGTGCCGGAAAAGATGTATTTGGCCTGGTAACATCCAACCAGATCGTAGTTTCAAGCCAGACGCTGGATAATGGTGTCACCCTTGAAGGCTCAGGTCAAAAAACTGGTACAGGAAAAATGAGTTGGAGTTACTCAACAATTATTGGGGGGGATAAAATATACTATACAGCTACTGCCACAAAACAATAAAGGCACTTTTCATATATAAGCTGACTCACATTTGCAGATGCTTTTGAGGGTCAGCTTTTTTTATTGCTGAATACCAGTTTCGATAATATATTCACTCAAAAATTTTCTTGAGTAATTCTTGAATATCAGCAGGTTTCGTTAGAAAACATCACTACGAATTCTTCAATGTTAAAATTTTTTGAATAAGAGCGGAACGCCTTAACACAACAATCCTGATTAACAGATGAGCAGTTTTATTCAGGAGGAAGAAATTGTATTGAATTACTCGTCTCTAACAGGCCTGGGAGTCTTTCTGACAGGTTTCTTCATCACAGGAACAGGCACTGAGGTGGGTTTTACAGTTTTTACTGCTGCAGGACTTGAAGTTTTCTTTACCGGGTTCCCTTCAAGTTTCGCTTGCATATCTGACAAGCGGCTCAATACACCTTCATAGATATCATTCAGGTCTTCAACATGCTGAGAATAGTAGGTGAGGCTTTTATCAAAATCATCAGGCGATACCTCATGCTCTTGAAAAACCTTAATGAATTGAGATTTCTGGTAAACAGTATCGAACGATTGATTATGTATTGGAGTGCCTACCCTTAATGCTGCTTCTGCTAGATTTATATCTATCAGCAAATCAGTCATTTGCGACTTACTTAATGCTCCAGAAGGGCGTGTAGAAATAATTGGACTTCCTTTGTTGCAGGAGAGAAGTAACAACAATATCGGAAGATAAATCCATTTTTTCATCGAAAAGCTGCCTGGTTTACAGTCCATTAAGTAAGTCCTACTACTTTACCTTTTCGTGGTATTCTTTGTTCAGTTCACGGATGACATCTTTTGTAATGTCAAGTGTATCATTGGCATAAAGAATGTTCCCGCCCTTGTTGAAACCCAGGATATAATCAAACTTGTAGCGGGTATTGTACCGTTTTAGAAAATTCATTACCGAATCAAGCAGCACCACATTCATATCAACTTCGTCCTTCTGAATCTCATCACTGTATTGAGCACGTAAGTCATTTATCTTCTGCTGGTTTTCTGTAAGGCTGGCATAAATTTCCTGGGCACTTTGTTCAGATATGCTTTTCTTCTGGACCTGGTCCTGGAAATAAGCGGCATCCTTGTCGAATGCCTTTTGTTTCGAAGCTACTTCGGCAAGAAGTCTGTCCCCTTTTGCCTGCAATGCGGCTTTTAACTTCTTAACCAGATCATAATTGGCCAGTATGCTGTCATTATTGATAAAAGCTGCCGACATGGAACCATTCTTTGCTTTTGCTACCACTTGCTCCATACTGGCTCCCCTATCTTTCCCTTTCTCAGAAAAGAAAAGGAAATAGAGTACGGCTAATCCTACCACGAGTACCAGGTTCAAAATCAATAACCAATTCTTTGAAGGATGCTGTCTTTCGATCACTACATCTTGCTCCTGAAGAGGATAGGATTGTGGCTGATTAGCTTGTGGTTCTTCAGGATTATTCCCGGTTGGTGTATTATCAATTTCTTCAGTCATATTAAGCTAAGAGTTAAAGATCAAAAAAACCTGATCGGTTATCAATTCCGGTCAGGTCACGAAGGTATGGAAAATCAGCGATTTCAAGCCAACTGCCCCCAATAGTATGGTGTTAATTATTTCAAAAAATTACACAAGCAATAACCATCTCCCCATCTCGCCATCTCCCTATCTCCCCATCTCCCCATTCCCCCATCTCCCAATCTCGCCATCTCCCCATCTCGCCATCTCCCTATCTCGCTATCTCCCCATCTCCCCATCTCCCAATCTCCCTATCTCCCTATCTCGCCATCTCGCCATCTCGCCATCTCCCGGTCCCCAGATCAATTCCCTACTTCTGACATAAACTTGATCCTCATCAACCGGATCTCATCTTCCGAAAATTCATTCTCTCCGAGTTCTTTCAAGGCAGATTCAATGGAATCAGTTTCAGCCTCCTGGAAATATTCAAGAATTTCTTCCTGGTGATAAGGATCAATGGTTTCATCGATATAATAACTCAGGTCGATCTTAGTACCGGAAGCCACAACATGCTCAATTTCCGATAATAGTTCGTCTGCAGTTAGGTTCTTTGCAATAGCAATGTCTTCAAGGGAGATCTTTCTGTCAATATTCTGGATGATATATACCTTGAGCCCGGATTTATTAACAACTGACTTCACCACCATATCCATCGGGCGGATAATCTCGTTCTCTTCAACATAGTTGGCAATAAGCTCCAGGAATGGCTTCCCGTATTTTTGAGCTTTTCCGGCTCCGACACCTGTGATTCTCTGGAGTTCATCCATGGTGATCGGGTACTGTATTGCCATATCTTCAAGCGAAGGATCCTGGAAAATAACAAATGGCGGAAGGTTCTCTTTTCGGGCAATTTCTTTCCTCAGGTCCTTTAACAGTGAAAATAGGGTCTTGTCAGTTGTACTTGTACGAGCACCACCTCCTGACAACAATTCATCATCCTCAGCTTCTTCAGGGTCAGTGTCGCTTGCAACCATGATGGACCATGGCTTTTTAAGGAATTTTTGCCCTTCAGCTGTGATTTTCAGAATACCATAATTCTCTATATCCTTAGATACAAGCCGCTCAATAAGCATTTGCCTTAATACTCCATCCCAGAAACGCTCACTGAACTCCATTCCCTTGCCGAACATCTCGAGTTCATTGTGCTTGTATGACTTGATGTTAGAGGTGATTTTACCAATCAGGATATTTACAATATGCTTGGCTTTGGAAAGTTGCTTAACAGCAAGAATTGTTTCAAGGGCTATGTCAACCTGCTCCCGGCCATCAATCTTGGTCTTGGGGTGCAGGCAGTTGTCACAATTTCCGCAATTATCCTCGGGATATATTTCACCAAAATAATGAAGCAGTTGCTTGCGTCGGCACATCGAAGATTCGGCAAACGAAACTACCTCCATCAACAACTGGTTAGCAATCTCCTGTTCTGCAACCCCCTTGTTCTTACTGAATTTCTCTAGCTTTTCAATGTCCTCATAGGCATAAAAAGCCAGGCAAATACCCTCACCATCATCCCTTCCCGAACGGCCGGTTTCCTGGTAATATCCTTCAAGGCTCTTGGGCATATCATAGTGAATGACATAACGGACATCAGGCTTGTCAATTCCCATACCAAAGGCAATGGTAGCAACAATCACATCAGCTTCTTCCATCAGGAATTTATCCTGGTTCATAACCCGTATTGGCCCATCCAAACCAGCATGATATGGTAAAGCTTTTATTCCATTAACTTGCAGCGTTTCAGCTAGCTCTTCTACCTGCTTCCTGCTTAGGCAATAGATGATACCCGATTTTCCGGTATTCATCTTGATGAATTTTATAACCTCCTTATTTACATCATCCTGCTTGGGGCGCACCTCATAATACAGGTTCGATCTATTAAAGGAAGATTTGAACAGTGCAGCATTTTGCATCCCTAAATTCTTGAGAATGTCTTGCTGAACTTTTGGAGTTGCTGTTGCAGTCAAAGCCATAACAGGTACTTCCTGGCCAATCGCTTCAATAATAGGGCGTAACCTTCTGTACTCCGGACGAAAATCATGGCCCCATTCAGAAATACAATGGGCCTCGTCAATAGCATAGAAAGAAATGTTGATATCCTTGAAGAAAGCGATGTTCTCTTCTTTTGTAAGTGATTCAGGAGCTACATATAATAACTTGGTGATCCCGTTGGTAAGATCATTCTTAACATCGGTTATCTCGTTTTTGCTCAATGACGAATTTAGGAAATGTGCAATGCCTCTTTTGGTGTCAAACTGCCTGATGGCATCCACCTGGTTCTTCATTAGAGAGATTAGGGGAGATATAATTATAGCAGTACCCGGAAGAATCAAGGCTGGTAATTGATAGCACATCGACTTTCCGCCACCGGTAGGCATAATAACAAATGTATCATTGCCCGATAGCACATTCCTTATAATGGGCTCCTGGTTGTCCTTGAAATTCTCGAATCCGAAAATTTTCTTGAGTAAGTCTTGTAAAGGATAGTTCGAGTAGTCTTCTGTTTTCTTCATTCCACGCATAATTCTACTTTTTTTGCGGGCCTCTTCTGAGGTAAAGCTGCTATTTTCTGTTTAAAATTTGTTAGACAAAAGCTCTAGGCTATTGCAAATATAATTACAAGAAAGGTTTTATTTTTTAAAATAAAATCAATTCCTGGTGATGTCATAGGATCATTCGGAAAACTCTCCAAATTTTAATACGAAAAACGATTTGCTGATTTCGTATATGCCCCCTTCGCCATACTAAAGATAACCCAAAAATCAGCTTAAATAATAATTAAGTAAAATTTCTGGTTTAATTCCTGTTCTCTCCTTGCCCCAACTCCCCAACTCCCCCCTTCGGCAAAAAGTTTGCAAAAGTATTACGAAAATTCAAATAATCAACACATTAATAATTTAAAAAACACTTAAATTGAAATCCTTTTCTCAAGCGTAACATCAGAGGAATCAGCAGCTTCATTTACGCCCGGAATTCCATATCTTTGTTACCCTTTAATACCATTTCATGTTGAAACGAACACCCCGCAGCTGCAAATCAAATCAGGTTGATATTCCCTCCAAATCAGGTCTTCCGATCAGTAGGGACAAGCTATCCGGGCAACTCTTAATAAGTTTTTGCAGATGAGAACTGCCAGTGAAATCTGCGAAATCGCAATCCGGACAATTACTGAAGAGGCAAATGCCATCGATAATCTTCAGAAATATATTGATGATAACTTCGTCAATTGTGTCGAACTTATCCTGAACTCCAAAGGTCGGGTAATTATATCCGGAATTGGAAAAAGTGCAACTATCGCCGGGAAAATCGTTTCAACCCTGAACTCTACAGGTACACCGGCCAGTTTTATGCATGCCGCTGATGCAGTCCACGGTGACCTTGGCATGATCCAAAATGAAGATATTATCATTTGCCTGTCAAAAAGTGGCAATACACCGGAAATAAAAGTTCTTGTTCCGTTGATTAAATTACTTGGCAACAAGATGATAGCTATGGTTGGTAACCTTGACTCATATCTTGCGAAACAAGCCGATTTTGTCCTCAATACTACTGTCGACAGGGAAGCTTGTCCCAATAATCTTGCTCCAACGGCCAGCACTACAGCTCAGCTTGTAATGGGAGATGCACTGGCAGTAGCACTGCTGGAATGCCGCGGGTTCACTGCCGGCGATTTTGCAAAGTATCACCCGGGTGGCGCTCTGGGTAAACGTCTCTACCTGCGCGTGTCTGATGTTTATATAAATAATGAGAAACCTGAAGTAAAATTAACAGATGATATCAGGACAGTTATCCTCGAAATATCATCCAAAAGGTTGGGAGCAGCAGCTGTGACAGATCAGGGAAACCTTGTCGGTGTTATAACTGATGGCGACTTAAGACGTATGCTTCAGTACCATTCTTCAGTTGATGGAGTGCTGGCTGCTGATATCATGTCACATAATCCCCGCACTATCGAAGTCGATTCCCTTGTTTCAGACGCCCTTGATATAATGCGCTCAAACAACATTACCCAACTGCTTGTTACTAAAAAGAACAAGTATTTGGGTATAATCCATCTGCACGATATATTAAGGGAAGGAATAATCTGACAGATACAAAAAAATTTCCGGTCTCATAACTTTCATCCATCTGAAACTTTTTATTCATGGGAGAAAAACTGAATGAATTTAATGATTACCGCTCAAGGATGAACGAAAGAATTCTGGGTGTAGATAATAAAGTCATCCGCCGTATCTTTAATGTAGATACCAACGCCTACCTCGAAGGAGCCCTACCTGTCAAAACCAAGGAAATGATGGGCTTGGTGGCATCTATGGTGCTGCGATGCGACGATTGTGTTAAATATCACCTCGAGAAATGTCACGAAAATGGCGTTACTGAAGAGGAATTATTTGAAGTATTAGGAATAGCAACACTTGTGGGTGGTACTATTGTTGTCCCTCATATGAGAAGAGCCGTTGAGTTCTGGGATGACATCAAGGAATCATAAGTAAACACTGTTGTGATTGGATGATTCAAAACAATATTTTTTTGGCATAGGCTTTGATTAAAGGCACCGAATGAAAAAAACTGACAATAACTTATCTTCTCGTTCACTAGTTTATGCAATCACATGCTTGCTCTTCAGTGTATTATATTATTCTTCATATTCCCAGGAAGTTACCAAAGTAATGGGTGCAGTGAAGGACGCCAAAACGGGGGAACTTCTTCCTTTTGTTAATGTCTATTTTAAAGGCACAAATATTGGCGCAACAACCGGATTCGACGGTCATTATTCACTGGAAGTCAGGAAACCAGTCGATACAGTAATAGCTTCCTACGTTGGGTATTTCACTCAAAAAAAAGCGATTCAACGGAATCATTTCCAGGTTGTTGATTTTAATCTCCAGTCTGAAAACTATACACTCTCCGAAGTCGAAATCCGGCCTGGCGAAAATCCTGCTGAGGTTATTCTTAAGAAGATTATCCAACATAAGGATGATAACGATCCCGACAAAGTTCCCAATTTTCAGTGTGAAGTCTATACCAAGATGCAGTTCGATGTAAACAATCTAAATGAGAAGTTCACGAACCGCAAAGTGATGAAGCCTTTCCAGTTCATTTTCCAGCAAATGGATACCAGCACCGTTAATGGGAAAGCATACCTGCCAATGATGCTGAGCGAGTCATTCTCCAACCTGTATTATCGGAAAATGCCAAGGGCACGAAAAGAATTTATTACAGCTTCCCAGATTTCTGGTGTCGAAAATGCCAGTATGTCGCAATTTGCAGGTAGCATCGAACAAGATGTCAATATTTACGATAACTATATAGATCTGTTTCAGAAAAATTTTGCAAGCCCGATTTCATCACTCGGCTTGCTTTATTACCGATATTACCTTGTTGATTCAGCTTTTCTGGATGGAAAATGGTGCTATAACCTTATGTTCAAGGCACGGCATAAACAGGAATATGCCTTTACCGGTAACTTCTGGGTGAATGATACATCCTGGGCAATCAAAAAAGTTGAAATGCGGATGGTTGATGACGCAAATATTAACCTTATAAATGATCTGGTTATCTCCGAAGAATTCGAACCTGCCAGCGGAAATCAATGGATGCTTTCACGGGTTCACCTCATTGTTGACTTCAATATTGTCAATGAGGCAAAGAAAACTCTTGGTTTCTACGGCTCACGAACAGCTATATTTAGTAAATATGACTTCAAGCCTGTTCGTGACGAGAAGATATATGGTACACCAACCAATATTATCGTAGCAGATAACGCGGTTAAAAGGGATAAGGATTTCTGGATAAAAACACGGCCCGAAGCACTTTCTCATCGGGAATCCTCGATTTACAGGATGGCAGATACCTTGAAAAAAATGCCGATTTTCAACACTTACCTTAATGTCATCAAAACGGTAATTACCGGTTATTATGTCAAAGGAAGTTTCGAGTGGGGCCCTTATGCTTCAACATATAGCTTTAACTCGCTCGAAGGCAACCGCTTCAGGATTGGAGGACGTACCAGCAATAAGTTCAGTACAAAGGTTATGTTTGATGGTTATTTGGCTTATGGTACCGCGGATAAGAAGTTAAAGTATAAAGCTGGTCTGATCTACATGGTCGGTAAAACACCGGATAGGATATTGACTGCATCCTACAAACATGATATGGAACAACTTGGCACTGGTGACGATGCATTCAGGGAAGACTTTTTCTTTAATTCACTGTTTCGCCGTAATCCTCAGGACAAACTGTCTGCAGTCGATGAACTCAAATGGGCATATAAACACGAATGGTGGACTGGTTTCTCTCATACACTGGGGATGAATAACAGGAAGATCTATACACTTGGAGGTGAAGGGATTAGATTATACGATGCCCTCGCCGACACTGGCCTCGCTCATAAACAAATATCGACTACTGAGATCACCCTGGATATGCACTATGGCTACAGGGAAAAAGTTCTGGCTGGGGAATTTGAAAGAGTAGTCGTAAGTTCCCCATACCCGTCACTGGATCTTCAGGTGGCCTATGGGATTCCTCATTTGCTTGGAAGCGATTATGAGTATTACAGGGCTAAGGTCAGGGTCTCTCAATGGTTTAACTGGATGTCAGCGGGATGGTCTAAGTATAACATCGAGGCTGGTAAAACATGGGGTAAGGTGCCGTTTCCACTGATGAAAATACATACAGGCAATGAAACTTTCTGGTACGATGAAACTGCTTTTAACCTCATGAATTACTATGAGTTTGTGAATGATGAATATGTAGATTTTCTTTTCACACATCATTTTGAAGGGTTTTTTCTGAATCATATCCCTGCAATACGCAAACTGAAATGGCGTGAAGTAGTTCAATTGAGAGGTGCATTCGGACACACAAGCATAAAAAACTTAGAATATAATTATTTGCCAACAGGTACCTATTTCCTGTCAAAACCTTACTTTGAAGCGGGTATTGGTATTGAAAATATCTTCCGCTTTATCCGTATTGACGGATTCAGGAGGCTTTCATACAATGATCATCCTGGCACTAGCTCTTTTGGTTTGATGATCTCAATGAACTTTAATTTCTGATCTTCAGGTATTAAGCCTTTTCTCACTATTCTGCAAACTTTGGAAACAATTGATTGTTTTCTTCTAACTTGACGAATTATCGGGTAGGTTTTGATTTGTTGATTTTCATCATTTGTGAAAGTGTAAGGCCTCAAAGCATTCTTTCGCTTTAGTTAAACAACAATCCCTTACATTTTGGAGTTTGCCGAAAATCCAGAATAGAGTAGGCCTGTATTCTTTAAATTGTAGTCATATGGCACGTAATATAACATGGTATGGATGGCGGCCTGATCTGCCTGATCAACGAGATTTGATGTATTCAGCACCTCACGCTTTAGTGAAGAAATTGCCTGCCAAAGTCGATCTCAGTCCGGATTGTCCTCCTGTGTATGATCAGGGTGAGTTGGGTAGTTGTACAGCTAACGCTATCGGTGCAGCTTTTGAATTCGAACTGATGAAACAATCAAAAAGTGCTGATTTTATGCCATCTCGCTTGTTTATATATTATAATGAAAGAGTCATGGAAAACACCATTTCAGTGGATAATGGAGCTGAAATACGTGATGGTATTAAAAGTGTTAATAAGCAAGGAGTTTGTCCCGAAACAATGCTTCCTTACGATATTCAGAAGTTTACTGTCAAACCCAAAGCTGCTTGCTTTAAAGAAGCACTGAAACACCAGGTGCTTTCCTATCATCGGGTGCAAAGATCACTCGACCAGATGAAAAGTTGCCTTGCTGAAGGTTACCCTTTTGTTTTCGGCTTTACTGTTTACGATGCCTTCGAAAGTGAAACAGTGGCTAAAACAGGTAAATTAAGCTTGCCTGGGAAAACAGAAAAAGTAGTTGGTGGGCATGCCGTTATGGCCGTAGGATATGATGATAAAACAAAAAGGTTTATTGTCCGTAATAGCTGGGGTTCGGATTGGGGACTAAAGGGATACTTCACAATTCCCTATGCATACATCACAAATTCTGATCTTTCAGATGACTTTTGGACGATCAGGGTCATTGAGAGTTGATTTAATATCCATAGTATTTCTTGCTTAAATCTCCTCTGCTGTACTTGTAATTGGCTACGTTCAATGAAGCGAATTACTGAACGATAAGAATCTCTCCATAGCTGCTCGGCTTGCCAGTTTTTAAAACCAAATAATAAAGTCCGGGAGACATTCCTTCTGTGCTCAGTTGAATGTGGTCCGCATTCGTCGAGATCGCTTCTTCTTTGACAAGGCATCCGCTTGATGCGTAGATGATGTACTTCTTAGGGTGTAAAGCAGTCGCATTCCACGATATGGAAACTAAGGTGCTTGCTGGATTTGGATATAAAGAAAAAATATTCTCTTTCGAAAGCTCTACTCCTGATGGATTGTAGGTCAATGCATCATATGCATTCACTCGTCCAAATCCATAGTATTGGTCCCAGCCAAAGGTGTCTTCCGATGGATCTCCAACCTGGTCCTCGGCTGTTTTTTGCAGTATATTTTTTATTTCTGCTGGAGTCCGGCTATTATCTTGTGCCTTTAACAGTGCTGCCAGCCCCGCAACATGCGGGGTTGCCTGGGAAGTTCCACCCCAGTAAGAGTTATAGGAAGTATTGCTAGTATAGCTTAGGCCATAAATGTAATTTCCCGGTGCAACAACAGATATATGGGAGCCATAGCAACTTCCGCTTGTCGTGGACCAAAAGAATGGATGCGACCGTCGATCATCTGGATCTGTAGCTCCAACTGCTATAACTCCGGGAATAGATGCAGGTATATAAGCGACATTATCGTTAGAGTTCATCATGCATGCTACAATTGTAACACCACTTTGGATAGCTGCAGTTACAGCATCAGTCAGACCTTGTGAAGGATCTGAACCACCAACTGACATATTGATAACATCTGCACCTTTGTTTACTGCATAATTGATTGACGAAATCCACCAGGAATAGTATCCCCAGTTATCAGCATTGATGCCTTTAAGGATCATGAGCTTGCAATTCCAGTCTACTCCGGCAAAACCTGCCGAATTATTTCCATTGCAACCTATGATCCCTGCTACATTGGTGCCGTGTCCATAATCATCTGTGGGATTATTGTCATTATTGGCATAATCCCATCCCCGCCAGTCATCAGTTAATCCGTCTCCGTCATCATCAATGCCGTTTCCGGCTATCTCATTCTTGTTGATCCATATCCTGCCGCTTAATTCTGGATGATCCAGTTTGCATCCGGAATCAATGATACCCACAACAACATTTGTATCTCCTTGTTCCACCATCCAGGCCTCCGTCATATCAATATCTGCGTCCACTTTTACAGGCTGTGCCCAGAAACTTCCATCATTGTGTAGCGACCACTGATCACTAAAATGAAGGTCATTTGGCATTAAAGAATCTTTTGCAGGTTTACCCTGGGCATAACCAATGTGATCAGGTTCTGCATATTCAACCAGTCCTGAATTCTGAAAGGCAGCGATAGCTTCATTTAGATTGATATCTTCAGCAAGCAGCAAACAATAGATCGGAAGGGCCAATTTTACTCCCGGGCAAAGCGAATTGATTGCAGTACAATGGTACTCAGCATTCAACTCATTTAATTTTGGAATATCGGTGGTAACACCTTGGCCTGCAAACTTTGTAATCTGCGGATTTACCCCCTCCTTAAACCGGACTATCATTCTTCCTGGTTCCTTTTCATTTTTACCCTGTGCTTGTAAGAATGTCGGGCAAATAGTTCCGAAAAATCCCAGCACTAAAATGCTGATTATAGCTATTGTTCTCATAATCTAAATAGATAAAATGATATTAAAGGTAAAGATTTCCTGAGGCAATTGCAACAGAATGCCCCCATTTATACCTTCCTCCCCTTCAGGGGAGGCCCAGGAGGGGCCGTGCCGTCCCCCAATCATATCCCCTTCAAAATTCCCTCCCCCTTCGGGGGAGGCTAGGTGGGGGCTTCCCCGTTTCCCCCCAACAAGTCTCCATCAATCTATCCCTCCCCCTTCGGGGGAGGCCAGGTGGGGGCTCCCCCGTCCCCCC
>JACAAZ010000013.1:26653-134644 GCA_013376995.1 Bacteroidota bacterium
CCAACAAGTCTCCATCAATCTATCCCTCCCCCTCCGGGGGAGGCCAGGTGGGGGCTTCCCCGTTTCCCCCCCAACAAGTCTCCATCAATCTATCCCTCCCCCTTCGAGGGAGGCCAGGTGGGGGCTTCCCTGTTTCCCCCCCCAACAAGTCTCCATCAATCTATCCCTCCCCCTCCGGGGGAGGCCAGGTGGGGGCAGGGAGCCTAAAACTGCAAATAAATCGGCATCACCTGCTCCGAACACTTGATCTGGTAAAAGACGAACATGAACACAATAAAAAGTAGTATAAACCCTGCTATATTCAATTTTTCCATTCTTATTACTAGGTTGTCGCATACAGCCTGGGGTATGAAATGCAAGGCAAATCCCAAAAGCATCATCAGGAAAACGGAACTGTAACCTGCATACAACACACCTATTGCTCCTGGATCGAAATTGGTTCCGATCTGCCTGAGTATGACAATGGAATCATCCAAAGATGAAGCACGGAAAAAGATCCAACAGAAACATACAAGGTGAAAAGTAAAAAGCACTCCAACTATTCGAAAGAACATATTCTCCTTCACTGACTTGAAAATTGCCATCCTGGCTTTATCCAAAGCCAAAGCGATTCCATGCATGCCGCCCCAAATGACGAAATTCCAGTTGGCGCCGTGCCATAACCCTCCCAGTAACATTGTTACAGCCAGGTTAACATATTGCCTTATCTTCCCTTTCCTGTTGCCGCCTAACGATATGTACAAATAGTCCCTTAACCAGCTTGAAAGGGAAATATGCCACCTTCTCCAGAATTCAGTGATACTGGCACTCTGGTATGGTGAATTGAAATTAATGTTAACAGTAAAGCCCATCCATCTTGCCAGGCCGATTGCTACATCAGAATAACCAGAAAAATCACAATATATCACCATGGCATAACCATAAACGCCTAACAGGCATTCAAGCCCTGTATGCTTTGAAGGGTCATCAAAAATGTAGCTCACAAAATTTACATTGATATAGTCAGATATCACCAGCTTCTTAAACAATCCGGTTACAATCAGGAAAAATCCGGCCGAGAAATCATGCGGACTCACAGTATATTCTTTCCTGATTTGTGGGATGAAATCGGATGCTCGCACAATTGGCCCCATTACCAGTTTCGGGAAGAACGATAGGAAAAACAGGTAATCCAGGAAACTTCTAACTGGCTTGAAATGCCCTCGGTACACATCGATAGTGTAACTCAGGTTCTCAAAAGTATAAAAGGATATACCTATGGGTAAAATCAGGTTGAGAGGACTGATAGTCGTGAAATGCAGGTCATTCAGAATGGAAATGAAAAAATTGGTGTACTTGAAATAAAACAGCAACCCTAAGTTCAATACCAGGCTAAGGACCAGCAGGGCCGTCTTGGCTGCTTTTTTCTTTTGGATATAAATCAGGTTGGAAATTGTGAAATCAACAACAGCTGACAATAGTATTAGTGAGACAAACCAACCGCAAGCTTTGTAGAAGAAATATAAAGAGAACAGGGTAAAAACGCCAATCCTCATTTTCCGGTTCTTCCTTACAGCATAATAGATGAGGATGAAGAAAAACAAGAAATAGACAAAAAACCCGGAATTGAACAACAGAGGGTTCTTTGGGTCATATACAAGCTGATGCAGGATCTTGTTTGGTAAATCTTCCATCACTCTTTTATTGCTTGTCCGTTAACTGATTCCATAATTGCTTCCATAAGCAGCCGTGCCTGCAGTTGGTAGCCGATTTTTGTCAGGTGGATCATATCACCTTGCGCATACCCTTTCCTGTTCCATTCACGGATTGCTTCCTCACCGCCCATAACGGGGTAGAAATTCCAAACCGCAACATCCATCCTTTCTGGAATATGATCATAATAATCAATCACATCGACAAGATAATCATTGACTTCAAAGTGAACAACCTTCTTATACCTTCTCCTCTTTTTTGATATTCTTACCTTCTGATAATACCTCTTGAGTCCATCGCCGGGTGTTGTTAATAATACATCGCAATCCGGTGCATCCCTGAAGATCTGCTCAATGAGAACTTCCTGGTACCATGCAATAGTATCCATGCTGACATGGTTATAAGCTTCATTGGTACCCAGTGAAACAATTACAAGGTCTGGATTGAAATTCTGGACAATTGTATCAACATAAACGGATTGGAGTATGGTCTTAGCCATGGCTCCATTCTTAGCCATCACAAGCAATTTAACTACCGACGAATCAGAATCATGCACAATCACTTTTGAAGTGTAATTGCGTATGATGGAATCGAATAATCGGGCAAAAGTTTCAGCGTAATACCCTGATTTAACATGGGAATCGCCGATATGAAGGATTCTGAAAGGACGGCTTACACTGTCCTTGCTCTCAAGAATAAAGGATTTTAAATGTGATAGGGCTGTGTCATTTTCTATATAATTGTAGTCATAATTGATAGGTAGTAATGCTGTATCGGGCAACTGGGCTTCAGAGACCGCGCGTAGCAGTAACATACCGGACAATAGGCTGAATCTTAGTGCGCGAAGAAGCTTCCGGGTCATAAACTTGCATTATTTTATCGTAAAGGATTTTTGCCACCTGGGTGGCACCTTTATGAGTGAGATGGGTGTAGTCTAAATTAGCAAGCGGAGGGTCAGAATTCACCCATCGGATCATCGAATTCCGGCCACCCATGGCATTATATAGATTCCAGAAATTGGAATTAGTCTCAAATGCAACCTGGTTCTGGACCTCAATAAGGGGTAACACACCTTTCTGAGTTCTGTATTCACCATCATACCTGCATGATTTATCTGCTGAACCAACAATAAGGATACTGGCATCTGGGAAGGCATCCTTAATCGCAAGGATTGCATTTTTGATTGGCTTCTCATACCAGGAGAAATCTAATAATTCTGGTTTGAAAAGCAGGTTTGGGCCATATTGGATAACAATAAGATCGTATGGTTGTGTAGCATTTACACTGTGCAACAATGCAGGCGATAGTCGCTGTAACTCAATGCCACTAATGCCCCTGAATGACAGGTTGTCAACAAATATGCCCCTCTGGCTCTCAAATGAAAACCCAAAGAGAGTATTGCCACTTCCGTTAAACCTGGCCTGAACTCTTGACGTATTCATCGACACAAGCTGCCTGTTGAATATATCATGATTTTCGTACTTCAACACAGAGTCATTTATTGTAAAAGTCGAAATGCTGTCATTTTTTCCATACAATAAGTAGGTTTCAGGAAAAGAGTTGAGGTGTGAGTACTTGACAGCTGAATAACTGACATAAGATGATTCTGATGGCCGGAATGTGTGCCCCGACAAATACAGGTTACCATTATAGCCCTTGGAATTCAGGAAATTGGACTCATTCCAGTTTTCACTGAAAGAATGACTTATCGATTGCCTGAATCCGGCTACAATAGAGGTAATGGGCACAAAACCAACACCGTTTCCTCCGAAATAATCCTGGAGCAGTTTACGGATATCCTGGGTGAGCAGGTCTCCTTCAATCATCGAGTCCCCGAAATAACCAATTCTTACTTTCTTTCGCTTTCCTTCGCTCAGTTCATGCATTGCCTTGATAAAGGCCTTCATGGTAGCTCCTTTTTCATACCCGATGATAGCATCTGAAACCCTGAAATCGTATGGTATAGGGATTGAATCGATTATAACAGGCACTTGTACAGCGATTTGAGTTGAGTCAACTACTTCTTCAGGAAACAGGTCGCTGATAATGTTGATGTTCTTAATATCGATACCGAAAACACGAAAGGTGCTGCCCAGGAATGAGAGCAAAAGCACTATTAGAAAAGTGGCCAGGATGAAATAAAACGGTTTTGAGTTGGCTGACATCAAGGCAACATTAAGGGTTGCAAAGATATTAAATTTGAACACGCGAAATTCTTTACACACGTAATGCTTCATATCATGTAACAGGCATTCAGTCAATGACAACATAGGGAATATATGCAGAAAAACTCAATGTTTTATCATAAATATTGTTTGATAGTAATTATTATATCTTTGCGATATGTTGCAGAAATTTCGCACGTTTATCCAGCACGATCAGCTTTTCGGGCCAAATCATACAATTTTGGTTGCAGTTAGCGGTGGTGTTGATTCAGTTGTAATGTGTGAGCTAATGCGGCAGTCTCATTTTCGCTTTGCAATCGCTCATTGTAACTTCAAATTGAGAGGGGCCGAATCAGATGCAGATGAAGAATTTGTTAGGCATCTGGCTATAGTAATGGATGTTCCTCTTCATGTCAAAAGTTTTGATACTTCTTCCTATGCGCAGGTTGGTGGAATCTCTTTACAAATGGCAGCCAGGGAACTAAGATATGCTTGGTTCGAAGAACTTCTCGACGAATTCGGTTATAAATATGTTGCGAATGCGCATCACCTCGATGATCAGGCTGAAACATTCTTTATAAATCTTCTAAGGGGTACCGGCTTAAGTGGATTGCACGGAATTCTCTCAAAACAAGGTAGGGTGATCCGCCCTTTACTCTTCGCAACAAGGGAAGAAATCCTTGAATATGCACATGTCGAAGGACTGCAATGGCGCGAAGATTCTTCTAACCGAAGCAAGAAATACCTTCGTAACAGGCTGAGACATGAGGTCTTGCCCGCCCTGACAAAGATTGACTCTTCCTTCAGCCGTACTCTCAATAATACTATCCGTATCCTCCGCGAAACAGAGACAATTTACAGGCAAAAAATCGACGAGGGAAAGGCTGACCTTATTGAGACAAGCAACAACGACGTTCGCATACTGATAAGTTGGCTGGAAGAATTTTCACCAATGGAAACCTGGTTGTTTGAACTATTACGCCCATATGGGTTTTCCTACTCAGTTGTTGAAGAAATTGTCAATTCTCTTAATTCAATTTCAGGCAAAATATTCTTTTCACCTACACACCGGCTTATACGCGACCGTGACTACCTTATCATCGAATCCTTCATCCAGATCGATGAAAAATGTAAAGAGCCTATCATTGCTTTTGATCCGCTGCTTGAAACCCAACCCCAGTTACCGGTACCTGTCACTTTTAAGGTAGAACGCTTTAAGAATTTCGTCATACCCGAAGGCCCTGCTATTGCTTGTTTTGATTATGATAAACTTCAATATCCGCTTCGAATGAGGCATTGGCGAAAGGGTGACTTCTTCTTCCCCTTTGGTAGCCATGGAAAAAAGAAACTCAGCGACTATTTCGTTGATAATAAGCTTTCTATTGATGAAAAAGAACGCCTTTGTTTACTCACTTCAGGCGAAGACATTATTTGGGTGACCGGTATGCGTTCTGATCATCGCTACCGACTTACGGACTCCACCAAAAAGGTCTTGGTAGTGGAACTTGAACTTCCTCCTGAAAAACCAACCTGCTTCCTAGGTTAGCTGAGAAAATCTTACTTATTTTCTTTACAAAATCATGTCCGGGCAATTTTAGCCATTCATCCAGGCTTTAAAATCTGCAGCCCTTAATCTGCTGACTATCACTTCCTCCTCTGAAACAGGGTTCAATTCCAGCTTTAACTTGTAGTTAAAATAGAAATGAACCTTTTTAATAGCCTTGACGGAAATCAGGAATTGCCTGTTTACTCTGAAAAACAATTTCGGGTCTACTTTCTTCTCTATTTCGTCAAGAGAGGAATTGAATATTATTCGGGACTGATCATTCAGAACAACAAATACAACCTTGTCTTCTGCATAAAAATAGGCTATCTCACTAATACCAACTGGTAGAAGGCTATCACCCTTGCTAAGAAGAAATCTACTCTGGTATGGAACTTCTGATGTTTGCTTAAGAGCTGAAAGAATTTCTGAAATTTGGCTCAGTTCAGGGCTCTTCCCATAGTAATCCTCTAATTTGCGGAACTTTTTAAGGCTTATTTTGAGCTTTGCCCGTTGAATTGGCTTTAGAAGGTAATCAATGCTGTTAAGGTCAAAAGCTTTTATTGCATATTCATCAAAAGCAGTTGTGAAGATTATAGGGATATTTAGTTTAATCCTTTCAAAGATGGAAAAACTTTTACCATCTGCTAATTGTATATCTAGAAAAAGTAAGTCATAGTCCTGGTTCTTCTCGAGGTGTTGAATAGCTTTTTTAACAGTATCTAATGGACCTTCAATTTGAATATCAGGGATTTCCTCGGTCAACAACTTTTGAAGTCGGTTGGCTGCATGCTCTTCATCTTCAATGATCAATACTTTCATGGGCGAAGATTGTTTAGTCACTAATATATATCTCTTTCTGTTTTTTAGGCTAAGATATCTGGGATGGTAATGGGAGAATCACTCTGAAAATTGTATCACTCTCATATATGTCAATCGTTTTTTCAAAAAGATATTGATACCTGTCCTTGATGTTTTTCAGACCAATACCTGTTGAAGGTTCAGCATCTATCTTTTTCTTCAGGTTGTTCTCTACCACAAGTTGTTCCTCATTATTTACATAAATCCTGATGGTTAGGGTATGTTCATGCGAAATCTCATTATGCTTGATTGCATTCTCAATTAGCATTTGAAGAGTCAAAGGAGGGATGGCACAGGTAAGATACTGATCAGGTATTTTTGTTTCAACAAAAAATTTTTGTCCAAACCGGCTCTTTTGCAAATAGACATATTGGTTTGTAACACTCAATTCTTCCTCTAATAATATGCTTTGCTTATCCCTGTTTTGCAATATGAAACGCATGAACTCTGATAGATTTTCTATATAGAGTTCTGCATCATCATTTCCCTCAACCATACTGAGTAAAGTATTAAGGCTATTGAAAAGGAAGTGGGGATTGACCTGGGCTTTAAGCGTTTCATATTGCGCCTCCAGGTTAGCTTTCTCAAGGTTCTGTGCTCTCAGGAGGTTTTCCTTCCATTGAATAAAAAAACTAACGGAGGCATAAATCGAACTAATAAGGAAAGTGATAAGTAATGAAGTAAAAATCAGCATTTTGCTGTCATGATCACTCAATGGGGCATTCACCAGGTACTTCATTGCTACTATCTCAGCCGATTCAATAAGTATAACAAAAACGCTCAGCAGCACCAGTTGGATCAATAGCAGCTTTGCCGGATACTTGAATATGGGAAAAGTAGTTGTACAGAAGATGATGATATACATGCTACCATGCCATATTATAGCTGTCCTCAGGAAGGAAATAAGCAGGACAATCATAAATGGCCCCGACGTGATCGACACTCCGTAATCAACAGTCGGAGAAATAAATGCGATAAAAAGTATGGCAAAAAACCGGTAAAAAATTTCGCGCTTCCTCACTATTAAAGCATAGGGGCTGTCGCGTGAAAACTCTTTCTGGGTGCTCATACAATCCTTGCGCATATTTTAAGCCATTTTAATACTTATACATTGCTTTGCTTTGCTATTTTAAACTCCGATTAAAAATACAAATCCCCCTAACACTTTCAAACATAAATATATCTTAAAGAACAGACCTCCTAAAAATGTATCCTGTATTGCATCATAGGGAACATTCCCAATTGATAGGTCGTCGTTATTTCATTCTTTGACTTACTGAATGATTGCATCAACGGATTCTTGTGGTTGGTGAAGTTTTCCACATAAAACTGCCACTCCTGTGAAATCTTCTTTCCATTCAGTCTATACCCGAATTTGATATCTGCCTTGAGGAATGGGTCAAATCGTGAATTAAAGGCATGCACTTCATCATATTTTGTTTCTCCTGCAATTCGGGATGCCTGAAGATCAATTGGAGTATAGAATCTTCCTCCTGCAAAGGAACTTTTGAAATCAATTGTAACAGCAGACCTGCTGCCAAATTCAAACTCTTTACCTATCAAGCAGTTGACTACATAATTGCTATTGAAAGCTGTATTTCTTTCAATTCCATCGCTTCCTGTATATTTTGACTGGAAGATTGAAACTGTAGCCAGGTAATAATACCCCTTGTTGAAGAATCGCTCCAATGTTAGTTCCAAACCATAATTTCTTCCTTTTCCGGTATTTGCAAGGCTGTCAACAGCTCCTACACCCCATCCGGCACCTGTATTAAGAATGCTGTATGAAGATGACCTTTTTTCAACGGGAACATCAAAGAGGTTTTGATAGTATGCTTCAGCCTTTAAGCGAGTTGATTTACTGATGTTTACATCATAAGCAATAACGAACTGGTGCGATTTTGTAAATCCTAGATCTTTATTGGTCTCTACAAGGGAATGATCGGGCATGTTTGAAGCCAGGAAGTAGGTTGACAATGCCTGTATATTGGAATGTAACCCATAGCCGGCACTGAGTTTCTGATGTTCATTAATCTGCCAGGAAGCACCAAGCCTGGGTTCAATTGCATAGGAGTTATTCAAGTCAAAATAAATGACGTGAAGTCCGGGATTAATACTTAAACGTTCAGAAAACTTATAGGTAGCTTGGTAGTATATCCTAAAGAGGTCCGTCCCGTTGGCAAGGCTTTTTTTATCACTGATCAAAGTCCTGAAACCACTGTCCGCTGAATAATACGCCTTTGTAAATAGATCATAGCCTAACCTGTCAATAGTAAAACCGGTTTTAGTTGAGAGCCGGGAATTATATTTTGTGTTCAGATATCCGCTTAATGATGTCTTGAATTCTGAAAAGTTATGATCAATGGAATTATGTGGCTTATTGTTATGATCGAGTGTGTCAATAGTGGTACCACCATTCTGAATTAGACCTGATAGTGATAGCTTGAAATAAGAGCGGTCTCTAATAAATTTTGTCAAAGAAATCCCGCTTGCAGCCATTTTAGAGCGGTTGTAAAGATCCTGTCCCTCATCACTATAGAGATCCTGCACATTTTTCTTGCTGTCAAGCATGGCAATCTCACTTGTTCCTCCAATTCCAAAAATACTGATCTTGCCATTTTTTATTGGAAAGTTTAACTTGAAGGATAAATCCTGGTACTTTGGAATACCGGCGGTACCAATATCTATAATGTTACTCATAAGTTGCAAAGTGGAAAAGCGATAATTGACAAGGTATGAACTTCTGTGTTTTTTGTTAAATGGGCCTTCTGCCCCGGCCTCAAATCCATTGAAACCTACCTGGAATAGTTCTTCATGGCGGTTTGAATTGCCATTTCGCAGTTTGAGATCAAAAACCCCGCTCATAGCATTGCCATACTCTGCAGGGAAAGCTCCAGTGAAAAAATCTGAATTCTGTAAAAGGTTATTGTTTAACATGCCAACAGGCCCGCCGGTCGTTCCGTTTTCGGCAAAATGATTAGGATTTGGAATATCAACATCTTCCAGCCTCCATAACAAGCCACTGGGTGAATTTCCACGTATAATTATATCATTTCGTTGATCATTGGCAGCCGCAACCCCGGCATAGTTCATAGCCATCCTTGCTACGTCACCCCTGCTACCGGCAAATTTTTCAGTCTCCTCAACAGTAAATGAACGGGCGCTTACTGTAGCCATTTTATTCATAGCTTCATCCTTTCTAGCCTCCGCAGTGATGACAACTTCTTTGCCTTGAACAACATTTTCCGTTAAACCAATCTCCAAAACCACTTCCTGTGCTGAATTCACGATGATATTGGCAAGTGTGGCTGGCTTGTATCCAACATAGCTAACTCGTATGCCTTGTCTGCCTATCGGAACATTCTTTAATTCAAAATTGCCATCCAGATCTGTTGTAGTTCCGATCGGTGGGTTAGTTTCAAGTAAAAGGATACTTGCACCAGGTAAGGAAACTTTTGAATCTATATCTATTACTTTGCCCCTGATAACCTGGAATACATTGTTTTTTTGTGCTATAGAGGTAAGACCAGCTATAATCGTAACTAATAGTATGAGTATTCTTTTCATAATTTCTTTGCTTTTGATTTAAATGCAAAATTGAATAATAGGCACTCAATAGACAGGGGTTTTCCGACGAGGTGACAAAAATCAGGAGTGAAATGTTAAAATCAAGTTAAAATGATATTACAACTGCCTTATTGACAAATTGATTTGTTAGTGAATCTTGAAATTCAGTGCTGATATCAGCGCTGATAATTATCTCTTGCTTCCAGACTTATATGATCGAAGTGAATATTCGGCTATGTCTGAAGTTGAGATAGTAAATTAGAATTGCTAGTTGGTATTAATTTCTAATTTTGTATTCGTAAATTACTTTCGATTTCTGCGAAACTTCTTAAAAAATATTATAATGAAGCATGCTCTGTTGCTACGAAAAATGAAGCTTCTTTTTGTTGTAATCTTGGTGATTGCTGGATTTACAAAAGCCCAGGCCCAGATATTAGAACCTGTGAAATGGTCATTTAAAGTGAACAGGCTCAACGATACACTTGCAGAGCTGCAATTCAATGCAGCCGTTCAACCGCACTGGCACCTCTATTCACAGAAAAAATACCCAGTTGGTGAGGGGCCCCTTCCCACAGAATTCACATATGATAAATTATCAGGGGCTGAATTGATAGGGAAAGTTATTGAACCGAAAGGCCACGATATTTACGATGAAATGTTTGAGCATAAGATCAAATCGTATGATCTTAAAGCAACATTTTTACAAAAAGTGAAAATTACCGGTAAAAAACCAGTCAGGATAACAGGCACCGTTAGTTTTCAATCCTGCGATGATACTCAATGTACTTCAGGGGAAGCACCATTTGCCTTTGAATTGGAAGGTGCTAAGACTATTTTAGCTTCAACTCCGGCAAAAATAGATACCTCTGACACTGCTAAAGCAGATGAAAAAGTTAAAGATACTTCTGCCAAGGAAAATACTTCAACTCCAGCAATAGCTAATAATGATGAATTTACAGGGAAAAATAAATCACTCCTTTGGTTTTTCCTCCAGGCATTTGGATGGGGATTGCTCGCTATACTGACTCCCTGTGTTTTTCCAATGATACCGATGACAGTTTCCTATTTTATGAAGAGTGGCTCAAAAGGGAAAGTCCAGGCAATTATTTACGGGTTATCGATCATAGCCATTTATGTAATCTTTGGTGTATTGATTTCTCTGCTTTTTGGAGCTGATTTTGGGAACTGGCTTAGCACACACTGGATACCAAATATCTTGTTCTTTATAATTTTTGTTGTATTTGCCGCCTCCTTCTTTGGTTACTTTGAGATTACAATACCAAGTTGGTTGGTCAATAAAAGCGTTCAGAACGAAGATAAAGGCGGGGTGATGGGAACAATATTTATGGCTCTTACATTGGTTCTGGTATCTTTTTCATGCACTGGCCCAATTGTCGGGACGGTTGTTGTTCAGGCTGTTGGAGGGCAAGTCATCAAACCAGTAATTGGGATGCTTGGATTTTCACTTGCATTTGCAATACCATTTACGCTTTTCGCTTTCTTCCCGCAATGGTTGAATAAAATGCCCAAATCCGGGGGCTGGCTCAATTCAGTGAAAGTCGTCCTTGGATTTATAGAACTTGCTTTCGCTCTTAAATTTCTGAATGTGCCTGACCAAACTTATCATTGGGGCATACTTGATCGGGAAATTTATCTAGGACTCTGGATTGTAATATTCACAATGATGGGGTTCTATCTCCTAGGCAAAATAAAGTTTCCGCACGATAGTGAGTACCCAGTGGTTAAATCTTTTCCACGATTAATGCTTATTATTGCAACCTTCGGTTTCGTAATTTACCTTATCCCTGGCCTCTGGGGCGCACCATTAAAAGGGATTTCTGGCTGGTTACCACCTTCCGAAACTCAGGATTTTGATATAAATGCCATTGTAAGAGAAAATTCAGGTAGATCTGGCCAGTCGGAGGGGAGTATCTCTGAAGTTCCTAAATACAATAATTCAGCCTTAAAACTTCCACATGGCTTAAAAGGATATTTCGATTATGATCAGGCTTTAAAAGTTTCGAAAGACCTGAAAAAGCCGATTTTCGTAGATTTTACTGGTCACGGTTGTACTAATTGTCGCGAAATGGAAAATCGTGTCTGGAGTGATCCTGAGGTTCTGAAACGCTTACGTGCAAACTATGTAATAGTAGCATTATATGTTGATGATAAAGTTATCGAGCTACCCAAAGAAGAATGGTATACAACCAAAGAAGGTCGAGAAATCAGACTTCTGGGCAGAAAGAACACTGATATACAGATCAATAAGTTTGGAGCAAATGCCCAACCTTATTATGTAATTCTTGATGAGACAGGTAAATTACTTGTTTCGCCCAGGGCTTACAACCTTGATATTGATGCATTTGTCAAGTTCTTAGATGATGGTGTTAAAGCCTATAACGAAAGACCTACCACTAAATAACTTTTATCTTTAATTCTTTTTCGATAAATCTTAAGACTGATTCTGTCCAAATCTAAGCATTTGAATTTCATTTGTTTAGAAATATTTTTCTAAATATTTCCTTTTTTTTCTGGTTTCTGGCACGCTGGTTGTTTATAAAATTGCCGTGTACACATTTCTGTTTTTGGAAGAAAAAATCATTAACATTAATACCTAAAGCCATGAAAAAGATAGTTGTTATACTGATGTTTGCCGTGATTGCAACATTCAGTGCAAAAGCCGAAAGGTTTTGGAACAGCCAGGTCTCTATATCTTTCCAAACCTTTTATGATGAACTCAGTCCTTACGGTGATTGGTTGTATACAAACGATTACGGATATGTTTGGCGTCCTTTTTTCGATCGTCCGGAAGATTTCAGGCCTTATGCCTCCAACGGGGATTGGGCTTATACAGATTATGGCTGGACGTGGGTGTCAGATTATCGTTGGGGATGGGCACCATTTCACTATGGACGTTGGTTCTTTGACGATTACCTTGGATGGATGTGGATTCCAGGCACTGAATGGGCTCCTGCCTGGGTAAGCTGGGGATCTTACAACGATTATTGGGGCTGGGCTCCTTTGGGACCAAACATAAATGTCAATATTAATTTCAACTGGATTGCTCCTAATACTTGGTGGACCTTTGTTCCCTGCCGTCACTTCTATGGAAATCGTTGGAGAGATTATATCTATGACCGTCCAGTCCAGGTAAACTATATCACGAATATCACAAATATCTATGTTGATGACGATCGCAGGGATAATGGACGTTGGTTCAGGGGCCCTAGGGTAAATGAAGTTGAAAGATATAACCGGACAAGGGTTCGTAGAATGGAAGTAGTTGAATCGGACAGTCGGGAGAATTCCAGGATTGATAATGGTAGGTTGACTGTTTACAGGCCAAGAATTGAACAGGAAAGAAATAACTATCGCCCTTCAGATTCCAGGTTTATCGAAAATGCCCGCACTTCTGCACGCATTGGACAACAAAATCCGAGGTCAATCGATCCGGGAGTGAATAGGACCAGGAATAATGATCAGGAAAGGTCCAATACCAGGGAAACAGATAAATACGAAAGAAGATCCGGCGTAAATGCAGGAAATAATGGACGGAATTCAGGAGTCGGAACTAATGGCCAGGGAAGAAGGGAAGTTAATGATGGCAGGAATTCTCAGGAACAACGCCAGTATCAGGGTGCTGAAAGAAGGGTTAGTACACAATCTGAAAACAGGAAAGAGATTGGTGTTGAGAATAGGGGAGTAGGCAGAACAAACGATATATCAGGAAGGTCTGCAAACTCTGTTCAGCAAAACAATCAGAATGTAGAAAAACGTTCAGATAATAATAGTTCAAAGCAGAAAAAGGATGTTAATACCGAAAAGAATAATAAAGTTGAGGCTGGTCGTAGAGTAGAAAAACGGGATGATACAAGGAGCCAATCTGATCGCGAACTAAGAAGAAGGTAATTTGTAAAATTGGCTTGGGTAGAAAAGGTTGAAGGGGCCTCCTTCAACCTTTTTTATGTTTACCATACACTTCTTATTTCAGTAATTTATCATGATCTGAATCAAATTTCTATATTTGGTACTGCATTGATCTAAAACACATAGAAGAGGATATTCCTTTAAATCACAAATAAATTTAGTATATGAACGGAGCTCATTTTCATCTCTTGGTAAATCATGTCCCTATTATTGGGACTATTTTTGGAATGTTAATACTGTTTGTAGGTGTTATTCTAAAAAATAGTACAGTTAAATTAACCGGATTGGGAACCCTTATCTTCGCAGCACTTAGCTCTTCTGTAGCTTTGATGACAGGTGATCCGGCAGAAGAAACAATCCAGGGCCTTGCCGGTGTATCCAATGCTTTAATTCAACATCACGAAACAATTGCTTATTCCTCACTCTGGATCTTAATTCCGATGGGAATATTAGCAGCCCTGGCAATGTACAGCATTTGGAAGAAAGAACGCAGTGGGAATGTCCTGGCTGTAATTACATTAGTTTTTTCATTTGCAGCAATTGGTATGATGTCATGGACAGGTTTGACTGGAGGTGAGATCAGGCATACAGAGATAAGGAGCCAGTCAGTTGGAGATTTGCCTGTTGAGAAAGAAAAACAGGAATTGAACGAAAATGATTGATCGCAATTGAAACTTACAAAAAAGCATGTTTAAGAGAATCATTCTTTTTGCAGTTTCTGCATTATTAATTTCCGCGAAACCTTTGTTTTGTCAGCAGTTCAGTCTAGTTGAGTCTGGGATTGCAGGTGTTGGAAGAAGTTCATTGGCTTGGGGAGACTTCGATAATGACAACGACCTCGATTTACTGGTAACAGGGAATCAGGGGAGTGGGCCGTATATTGCATCTATTTATAGAAATGACAATGGTAACTTCGTCAATATTAATGCCGGGCTCACCGGAATAGATAATTCATCAGTGGCTTGGGGTGATTACGATAATGATGGAGACCTTGATATCCTTGCAACTGGAAGAAGTGGGACCTCTGTTGGAACATGGATTTATAGAAATAAGAACGGAGTGTTTGCACCAATGAACCTTGGCTTGCCAAATATTGGCTCATATGGTTGTGTCGCCTGGGGCGATTATGATGGCGATGGTGATTTGGATGCCCTGCTTACAGGTGGGTATTTTAGCTTTCTTTATAGGAATGATGGGGGTAGTTTTGTCAATACCAACAGCTCTCTACCACTTTTGTCTAATAGCTGTGCCAATTTTGGAGATTTTGATAATGATGGAGACCAGGATATCTTCATGTGTGGTGATGTTGGTGGATGGCCCATTTCATGTATATGCAGGAACGATAATGGTATTTTTACTGAACTGGATAGTACAGGGATAACTGCATTATCCTCTGCATCAGCATCATGGGCAGATTATGATCATGATAATGACCTGGATTTACTTATTTCCGGCTTTAACCAATACCTTGAACCCGTTACCAGTATTTACATGAATACCGGTCATTTGCATTTCGAAAATGTCTGGCCCGGATTAATTGGTGCTGCACTTGGTACTTCTGCATGGGGTGACTATGATAATGACGGTGATGCTGATATTATTCTAACCGGTCAAAATGCTGCCTGCGGCAGTTTATCAAGCATCATCTACCGTAATGATGGTAATAATAACTTCACTGATATTAATGCTGGTATTGAAGGTGCCGAAAGGGGATCGGCGTCCTGGGGCGATTATGATAATGATGGGGACCTTGATCTCATAGTAAGCGGATTTAACGGTTCAGATCTACCTTCAACCAGGCTTTACCAAAATACTGACGGATCAAATATTTTTGAGGTTAATACTCCTCCGGAAGCACCTTCAAATTTGACTGCTATAACTAACGACCACCTGGTTGTATTCTCATGGGATCATGCTAACGATAATTCAACTCCTTATCAAAGCCTGACATATAATCTCAGGGTAGGTACAACTCCAGGCAGCCAGGATGTTTTTTCGGCATTTGCCGATCCTGTTACAGGAAACAAGCTGGTTCCTTTCCCGGGTAATTTATCAAATAATTTAAACTGGAGCCTGAACCTTCCGGATGGCATTTATTACTGGAGTGTTCAAACCATCGATCATAGTTTGGCCGCTTCTCCATTTGCAGAGGAACAACAATTTAGCGTTTCAAATGTAGGCCTGGCAGAGTATGCTGTTAACCTGGATATCAAAGTGACACCCAACCCATTTGCCGACAATATTATTATAGAAGGAAGCTCATCTTTTTCATTTCAGATACATTCTGTTTCCGGTCAGATCGTATTTTCGGCTCCGTCTGTCAGTTCGAAGATTGAAATTGGAACAAAGTCTTGGATCCCTGGAATATATATCTTGGAGTGTAAAGGCTCAGACTTTGAATATCATGTGCAGCTAATAAAAAAATAGCTGATTCGCTTATTTGATATCTTCACTCAAATCGCCGGCAAAATATCGGTAAAACCACACTATGGTTTCAATACCTTTATTAAAGCACTCCAAATGATAGTTTTCATTGGGGGAGTGTGCCAGGTCTGTATCCAATCCAAATCCCATCAGCAAACTTTTTATACCCAGTACTTTCTCAAATGTGCTAATAATGGGAATACTTCCACCAGAACGAACAGGAATAGGTTTTTTACCGAAAGTGGTTTCGTATGCTTTGCTGGCGGCATTATAAGCCCTGGAATCAACTGGCGAAACATATGGGAATCCTCCATGATGAGCTATTACCTTGACGCTGACAGTATCGGGGGATATGCTTTCAATATGCTTTGCGAATAGTTCAGCTGTCTTGTCAGGATCTTGGTTGGGAACAAGTCTCATGCTAATTTTTGCAGAAGCCTTGGACGGAAGAACTGTTTTTGATCCTTCTCCTATATATCCACCCCAAATTCCATTGACATCCAATGTGGGGCGTATGCTAGTCCTTTCTGAAACTGAATATCCGGCTTCACCCCAACTATTCTTGATCTTGATTTTTTGTTGGTATTCTTTAATGTTAAAAGGTGCCCTGGCCATATCGGCACGTTCTTCAGCCGATAGTATTTCAACATCATCATAGAATCCCGGGATAGTGATACGGTTGTTCTCATCATGGAGGGAAGCGATAATCTTTGCAAGTATATTGGCAGGGTTAGCGACAGCTCCTCCGTAAAGGCCTGAATGCAGATCTTTGTCAGGTCCGGTTACTTCAATCTCCATGTATGCTAAACCCCTCAACCCAACAGTAATGCTTGGAGTATTAATGCCGATCATACTGGTATCACTTACCAGGATCAGATCGGCAGAGAGTAATTCTTTGTTTTCCTGGCACCATGAAGCCAATGCCGGGGAACCCATTTCTTCTTCACCTTCAATCATAAATTTGATGTTGCAGGGCAGAAGATCTGAGGCTAATAAATACTCAAAAGCTTTCACTTGCATGAAAAGTTGGCCCTTGTCATCTGCTGAGCCACGGGCTATGATTTTTCCATCCCTGATCACGGGTTCGAAGGGGTCAGAATTCCAAAGTTCAACGGGGTCAACTGGCATTACATCATAATGCCCATAAACCAAAACAGTTGGTTTATAAGGATCGATGATCTTTTTCCCGAAAACTACCGGGTGGCCTGAGGTACTGTAAACTGCAGATATATCTGCCCCAGCCTTCTTTAACTCATTTGCCAGGTATGAAGCAGCCCTTGTCATATCTTCTTTATGCTCGCTAACTGAACTCACTGATGGTATTCTAATCAGGCCAAAAAGTTCTTCAAGGAATCTGCTTTGATTGGTATGAATATATTCTTTTATGGTTTGCATAGTATTGAATTTAGGCTGGAATTAACACATGGAAATGGATAAGTGAAAGAAGGATTAATTATTCTGTCTTTAACAATATTGCACCTGTTAGGGGAGCAACCTTTAGCTCGCCTCCAGTGATTGTTTTCTTTGTCAATAGGTTTTTATATGTTCCAAGCATAAAGTGAAAAGTAAAAGGCTCTTCCCCGGAATTTAATAAGACAAGGATTGAATTTTCCTTGTCATATCTCATATAGGAGATGGCTTGGCCCTGAGATTCCAGGAACTGAATGTTTCCTGTGTTAAGAACTTCATTCTCCTTGCGGATATGTACAAGTGATTTATAAAACCAAAAGACTGCCTTATCATAAGAAACGGTATCTGCATAAACAGGTTTACCATTAGCATCGTACCTGGATTCAATGTCAAATTTCATACCTCTCCACCATAATGGCTTTCTGCAATCCGGATCATCACTGCCCCACATGCCCATCTCTTCACCATTCCAAATTTGTGGTGCACCTACGCTCGTGAATTGATGGATCAAATAAAGGAATAACCTTCGATATGTTTCTGTAGAAGGTTTGTCGGTTTTATAAGTTTTATCATCCTGTGGCTTTGCCTTGAACTTATATTTTCCGGGATTGTTGAAACAAGTCAACAGGCGGGGAGTATCATGAGTTGAAGCCACATTCATCATTGAATACCTGAAGGGCTTATTTAACCTGGACCATTGGAACTCCAGGCTATCCTTGAATTGGGAAGCATTCAGGCTGAAATCACTTTTCGAGAAAAAGTATTTTGCCGGCCTGTAAACCTGGTAATTCATTACGGCATCAAAAACATCCCCGCTTAAGTAAGGCGTAGGGTCCATTAGTACATCAGGGTACTCTTCCCACCAAATCTCACCAACCAGGTAGGCGTCAGGTTTTATCGACTTAACCCAGGTCCGGTAGTCCCGCCAGAACTTCATTCCAATCTGGTCAGCAACATCCAGACGAAAACCATCTATTCCATTTGAAGTATCGCCATCTGGAGCCAGCCATCGCTTGGTAACATCAAAAATATGCTTCTTTGCTGCTGCATTAATATCACCTTCATAGGGATGCCCATTTATCCTCGGAGAGGTCACATTCACTTTCTTGATTTCAGGAAGGCTATTGATATTGAGCCAGCCCTGGTAGGTAAATTCATTTTCTTTTGTAGAAGGGTCATCAAATTTGGTAATGTTATACCAATCTTTATATGGTGATTTTTTCTGGTTCTTTACAACATCTTTCCAGGCCCAGAATTCTACTCCTGTGTGATTCCAGGAATAATCCACTATAATCCTGATATTTCTTTTATGTGCTTCTTTAACGAGGCGGAGAAATAACTTGTCAGCAGTTGTCCATTTCCAGGTTGCTGGATCAGCCGGATTTTCACTAGCTATTATCTTCATGTCCCCTCTCGGATCGGGTCCGAAATTTACATCAACGTGATGATAGTTTCTGGCATCATACTTATGTAACGAAGGCGCATCATTGATTGGATTAAGATATATTGCGTTAATACCTAAATCCGTCAGATAGTCAAGTTTCTTAATGACACCTTCAAGGTCACCGCCATATCTTCTGAGTTGCAATGTTTGATCAAGTGATCCGCCCGTTTTTTTTGCCCAGTCTTCCTGAGCATACCAGTTACTGGTCCAGCGTGTGATGGACCAGTCTTTTGGTACCTTAAAAAAGTCCGAAGCAGTTTGAATGTTCTCAGGTGTAGGATCATTTAAGGAATCACCATTGAAGAACCTTTCAACAAAAATTTGATACCAAATTGCTTTTTTAGACCACTCAGGGGGCAGGTTGTACTTTTGGGAAGATTGCTGAGCAACTGAAGTTACCACTGAGGATATGATCATAAAGAGAACGAATGGGATATTTTTTTTCATGACTATAATATGGATCCTGCAAAAGTAATCAAGGGCCCTGACAATTTCATCAGGACCCTTGAATAAGTAAACCAAATATGATTACTATTCAGGAATATTATATTTTTTACAAACGTCTGAATAAGACATATTCCTCAATATTTCGGCCATAGAGTTATTCCCTGCAGTTGATTTCAGGAAATGATTTGCAGGAATTAATATGTACCTGAAATAGTAATTTGAGGTGCCTGGTTTGATTTGTGCATCAGATACAAATTCAATCCGGCCATAATAAGGAATCATATAATCCCAGTTGCACCCAAGCGCATAAGCAGGAAGCTGACGAACTGCCTTTGAATAAGTATCATTAGGTAAACTTACGTAAGCAAGTATTACTCCACTCTCTACAATATCTTGATTGATAGCATTATCATCAATATCAAAATACCATTCTCCACCATCTAGTGTCCATGAGGTGGGAGAATACCATGGTGAAGAGATTACATTTGCATTGCCATCAATTCCATTTTTGCCGGCTGGCCCTTCCTTGCTGCATCCCAGTGCCAGCAATAAAGTTGAAGCCATCATGAGAAATACTAAATTTTTATAAGTTTTCATGTTTAGGGTTTTTATGTTATTAGATTGAGAGTTCAGATGAAAGCATCTTAATTTACCAATTTCTATGCCACTTCATGGATAAATCCTAAGAATAAATATAGTTGAAAATTCGTAATCTATTGAGATAAGCATTACACGATTATTAATTCCTTTTGTTACACAATTGAATCACTAATAATGAAGCCTTAAATGTGAAATATTTAAGCAAGTGAATTATACTATTCCATCTTTTGTACGTAATATCTGCGTACAAATAGTATAATTTTGACAAAAAAAAATAAGATGGATATAAATCGAATAAAGGTACTAGGTGGAAAGGGCAAAGAAGGGACAAAAGAAGCCGTCGAAAGTTTCGAATTGAACATGGGAGATATCGTTTCAATCGTTGGACCTACCGGTTGCGGGAAAACAACATTGATCAATGATATTGAGTTATTTGCCAACCAAAATACACCGTCTGGCAGACAGGTATTTATTAATGGTGAAACTGTTCCCGAGGATTTTTCCTTTGACCCGGCAAAGCATCCAATTGCCATGATTTCTCAGCATACCAACTTCCTCAGCGATCTGCCCGTTGGTGAGTTTCTCAGCATTCATGCCAAGGTAAGAGGTGCAGAGAATATTGAACGAATGATTGAAGAGACTCTGGATTTTGCCAACCAATTGACTGGTGAAGCTATTGTCAAAGAGACTGCTATGACTGAGCTTTCAGGTGGGCAGACAAGATCATTGCTGATTGCTGATGCCGTTGTTATTGGGAATTCTCCAATCATCCTGCTTGACGAAATCGAAAATGCAGGGATTAACAGGACCAAGGCATTAGAATTATTGAAAGGGTATAAGAAGATCTTCGTTTTCGTGACTCATGATCCATGTATTGCCTTGCTTTCTGATTTTCGTATTATCATGAAAAACGGAGCAATGCAGCGTGTTATCTGCACAGGTGTTGAAGAGCGGATTGCCGCAACTGAAATGAAGAAAATGGATGATATCATGCTCGAATTCAGAACCCTTATCAGGTCTGGACAAGAGATTACTGAAAATATATTAAATGACAAAATGAAAATCTTAACCCAACCTTTATAAATGAAACTTATCATATTTGCCGGACCCCCAACTTGTGGGAAGACAACCGTTATTAAGCAGGTGATCAAACGAATGATTGCCAGGGAACTGAAACCATCCTATATCAAGATAGATGTACTTTATGCTGATGAAGACGAAGTAATAAAGAACGAATTCGGAATTCCGACCAAGAAGATCTATTCCGGAGAACTCTGCCCTGACCATTGCAATGTTGTTGTGTTGGATGAAGCTGTTGAATGGGCTCAAAAGGCAGGATCAGACTTTCTTTTTGTTGAGACCGCAGGGCTCTGCCTGCGTTGTTCTCCATATGTGGAAAATTCTCTTGGTATAGTTGTCCTTGAGGCAACCAGCGGGATGAATCTGCCAAGAAAGATTGGCCCGATGCTTACACTTGCTGATATCAGTGTAATAACTAAGATCGATCTTATCTCACAGGCTGAACGTGAGGTGTTCCGCTACAGGGTCCTCGAATCAGCTAAGGGAATTACAGTTGTTGAAAGTAATGCACTGTATGGCATTGGCATTGACCCGATCGTCAATAAGATCATTAAATCACCGGAGATTGAATTCCCTATGTTCCTCAGAGGAAATCCACCAGTGGGTACATGTACGATCTGTGTTGGGAAAAAAGAAATCGGAGCCAAAAATCATTTTGGTGTTCTGAGAACAATGGAGCACGAGCTATTTTATGTTGGTGAATAATCGTGATTCCGATGAGTAACAGGATTTATCTTGATAATGCAGCAACCACTCCAATGGATCCCAGGGTCTGGGAGAGCATGGAGCCCTATTTCTTCGAACACTTCGGAAATGCTTCATCCCTTCACGCTTACGGAGCCGAATCAAAATCTGCTCTTGCAAATTCAAAAAGAAGAATTGCAGATAGTATTCACGTTCAACCTGAGGAAATAATTTTCACTTCTTCAGGTACGGAAGCCAATAATCTTGCCCTTAAAGGGTTGGCATATGCAAACCAATCCAAAGGACGCCATATCATTGTTTCGGAAATTGAACACGACTGCATTCTGAATACCTGCCGATGGTTGCAGGAAACCGGGTACAGGATCAGCTATGCACCTGTCGATAGTGAAGGAATAGTGGATCCCAGTGCAATAGAGCAATTAATACAGAAGGATACCATCCTGGTGTCAGTAATGCATGTTAATAACGAAGTTGGAACTATATAACCGATCTCTGATATAGGCCGTATTTGCAGGAAGCAGAATGTTATTTTTCACTCAGATGCATGCCAGTCTTTTGGTAAAATTAAAATTGACTGTGAGGAACTGCAAATAGATGCCCTGACCTTGAATGCGCATAAAATATATGGTCCCAAAGGGATTGGTGCATTGTACCTGAGAAAAGGAATACAAATCACACCATTGTTGCATGGAGGAGGACAGGAGGGAGGGAAAAGATCCTCAACCGAGAATATTCCCGCAATTGTTGGGTTTGCCAGAGCTGCTGAGATTTGTATGAATGAAATGGCATCAGATTATTCAAAAGCTGTCAAACTTCGGGATCATCTTCTTCATTTCTTACAGGACAAATATTGTGATGTATATATAAACGGGAGTGCCGAGCATAGGGTACCCTATAACCTGAATTTTAGTATCCATGGGCTGGAGGGGGAAGCTATCAGGCTACTTTTATTACTCGACGATGCAGGAATTGCTGTTTCAGCAGGATCAGCCTGTTCATCAAATGACAGATCGAATAATCCTTCCCATGTTCTGAAAGCGCTTGGTAGAAATCCCTTTGAAGCCAGAGGTGCAATCCGCGTTTCCTTTGGACGATTTAATACGTTGGAAGAAGTGGGAATATTTACCAGAAAAATTGAAAATGTAATTGAACAACTAAATCCAATCTTTTCTTAAAAATACGAGCTAAAATGGACATTCTATTAGAAACCAAAACCCTGGATAAATTACCCGGTCTTGATTGTGGAGCATGCGGTTATCGCACCTGCGGTGAATTTGCTGTTGCTGTTGACCAGGTTGAAACAGAACTGAAAAAGTGCATTCATGTGACTGAGAATAAGCAATCAAATTCTGAAAGCAAAAACTGTCTGAATTGCCTGGATATGGAAAACCTGGGTGATAAATTGAAGTGGCAGGATAGTCTGAAGCGGGAATTTGATTTCATTCTTGACGTAATGGAGGGCGATCCCGGCCCCAGGGAAACCATTCTTCCATATAATCCATTATTGGTAAAGGAACTGGGTGTAAAGCCAGGTGATGTTATGATTGGAAGGCCAATGGGAATGTCATGCGGTTGCCCGATTACCCATTGTGGAGTTGTAACCGACGTTGACCCAAGGAATGGTGTTATAAAATGGTGCGTCACTGGTCCACTAAGGCCAAGGTCGGAAGGGTTCATTGATATAGGCTATTATGTAGCGCAGGCTTATGACGGCATTATTAAGGAATCAAAGGAAGAAATCAAATTAGGTCGTCGTTACTGGTTCCTTCCCCACAGGTGTATGTTGCAATGGCGGCACAGCGGTTTGGTAAATGCTGTTGTGAAGCAAAAGGATGGCAGTTACAAGGTGCGGATTGAAGGCCTCTTTATCGGCTAAAAGTTAAATAAACAGAAAAAGAAATCAAGACATTGTCATGCTTCAATTCGTGGTTGGATTGATGGGGCATGCAATACAGTACCCGGGTCAGTTGAATTTCATCTTGACCCTGGTACTTGTTAGTCATTAAAGATTTGAACAATGCAGTAATCACGATGTTGCACTTAATGGAATGATTATTAAGCCTAAATTAAAATGGATCCATTATCACAATTGCCTAAAGAGATTTTCAGAAGCTACGAACGATATAGTACAGATGTTCCTTCGGTTGAAAGCACTCACCATTTTGTCGAAGAACTCGTAATGTTCCTGTTTCCAGTTAAAGCTAACAGGACAGTATCGCTGCATTCGCTCCAGAAGGAATTACGTCATTTGAGATTCAGGCTTGAAGATCTGCTCTTTCCTTTATTCAATGGGTCCGGGCAAGAGATTGAGGGTATCGTTAATTCTTTCTTTTCGAGCCTTCCATCGGTTTATGAATTACTGCTAAATGATGCTGAGGTTTTCCTGGATTCTGACCCATCAGCAAAAAGAGTCGAAGAGATTCTCATGTCGTATCCGGGGTTTCATGCAATTACAGTTTATCGGATTGCCCATGAGTTGCAGAAATTGGATGTGCCCTTATTACCCAGGATAATGAGTGAATTCATACATGGAAAAACAGGTATTGATATTCATCCGGGAGCAATAATTGGAGAGAATTTCTTTATTGATCATGGAACCGGTGTTGTTATAGGCGAAACCTCTGAGATTGGAAATAATGTAAAGATATACCAGGGAGTGACCCTGGGAGCACTTTTTGTTGAAAGGGCTTTGAAAGACCAGAAAAGGCATCCAACCATACAGGATGGTGTGATCATTTATTCAGGTAGTACGATCCTGGGCGGCAAAACAGTTGTAGGGCATGATTCTATAATTGGGGGAAATGTTTGGTTGACTGAAAGTGTAGAGCCCTATTCACTTGTTTATCACAAGCCTGAAATTGTGATCCGGGATAAGAAAGATTTTATTGAGCCGATCAACTTTTATATATAATAATTAGTTGCTAGTTATTGGTTATTAGTTAGTTGGAAAGTAGAGCGTCATAACTTAAATCTAAAAATATGAAAGCAAATTCAATTCTTGAGACCATTGGTAATACACCACATGTTAAGATAAATCGATTGTTTGGATCCGATTATCAGGTATGGATTAAATTGGAACGAACCAATCCCGGTGGGAGTATTAAGGACCGTATAGCTTTGGCTATGATTGAGGATGCAGAGAAAAAGGGCATACTTAAGGCAGATTCCGTAATAATTGAGCCTACATCGGGCAATACAGGGATTGGCCTTGCTATGGTTGCTGCAGTAAAAGGATATAAACTGCAATTAGTGATGCCAGAATCCATGAGTGTTGAAAGGAGAGCTTTGATGGCCGTTTATGGCGCTGAATTCGTTCTGACCCCCCGGGAAAAAGGAATGAAAGGCGCTATTGAAAAAGCGAAAGAACTTGTTGAATTAACACCAAAAGCCTGGATGCCAGGACAATTTGAGAATCCTGCCAATCCAGCTATTCATTATGAAACAACTGCTAAAGAGATTGCCCAGGATTTCCCGGAAGGCCTGGATTACATAATTACTGGTGTTGGAACAGGAGGGCATATTACAGGAGTCGGTCGACTGCTCAAAGCCAAATGGCCGAATCTTAAGATTTTTGCAGTTGAGCCGGAACTTTCTCCCGTGCTTGGTGGAGGTTCTCCCGGACCTCACCCATTGCAAGGAATTGGTGCAGGTTTTGTCCCTGAGAATTTTGACCGTTCCGTAGTTGACGGCATAATTGCAGTATCAAAGGATAAAGCATTTGAATTCGCCAGGAGAATTGCTAAGGAAGAAGCAATATTTGCCGGTGTTTCCACAGGTGCTTCTTTAGCAGCTGTTAGTTCAAAGCTAAGCGAAATTCCAAAGGGATCCAGGGTGCTTACCTTTAATTACGATACGGGTGAGCGTTATCTGTCCATTGATGGTTTGTGGAATAGCTGAAATCCGCGTTTAACCTGATACTTCGAGTTATTAACCGGCCTGAACTTCTGATAACTTCAGCAGTTCAGGCATTGCTTTAAATAAATGAGAAAGATTGCTATTGTAGGTGGTGGATTTTCCGGAATTCTCCTTGCAGTCCACCTGATAAGGAGAACTGATTCTCCTGTTGAGTTGATAATAATTGACAGGCAGCAACAGTTTTGCAAAGGAATAGCATACAATACATATTCTAAGAAGCACATCCTGAATGTAATTGCTTCGCGCATGAGTGCATTCCAGGATCAGCCGGATCATTTCCTTGATTGGATGGAATCAAGGGTTGAATCTGATAGCCTTCCAAGATCCATCCTGGGAAATACATTTGTTCCCCGCTATCTATATGCAGAATACCTCGGAGATATATGGAATGATGCACTTCAGCTAGCAAGTAAGAAAGGAATCAGGCTTGGGATCCTTGATTCTTTTGTTTCTGATCTCACATCGGTAAACGGGGAAATTAATCTCCATCTCGAGAACAATGAAATCATAAATGTTGATTATTGTGTCCTTGCTACAGGAAACAGGCTACCTGCACAACTGCCTTTTGATCCAGATTCAATTGCTAAAAGTGGAAATTATTTCCCGGACCCCTGGAACGAAGATGTTGTGAATTCATGTTTGGATGCAAGGCACATTGCTATTGCCGGGAATGGTTTGACCATGGTGGATACTGTGCTTGGGCTTAAGGAGGCTGGTTATAAAGGTGTGATCTTCACAATTTCGCCAAACGGATACAATTTGTTGCCCCACAGGCATATTGGAGTAAGATATGAATTGAACCAGGAGCAACTTAATAAATGTAAGACCTTAGCAGAGCACTTAAACTTCTTCAACAGGCATTTCAGGAGGTTAAAAAAAGCAGGGTTTACTTCAGAACCACTTATCGAAGCCTTGAGGCCATTCACCCAGGAGATCTGGATGAAGCTAAACGAAGCTGAAAAAGTTATTTTTTTAGAAAAACTTAAGTCTAAATGGGATGTTGGCAGGCATAGGATACCTGCTCATATACACGATCAGATCCAGATACTTCGGGAATCAAAGCAATTTGTTCCTTACAAGGGCGTAATAAGCAATATAAAGCCATCAGAAAAGGGTATTGAAATCCATATCAGGCATAAACATCATAACAAGATCCTGCATGTCTCTAAAGTAATCAACTGTACCGGGCCATCATCAAGGATTAATCCGGATGGAGATGGATTGCTTTCAAAATGTCTTAAGAAAGGAATTCTTACCCAGGATTTTCAGTTTCTCGGCATTCAAACAGATGTTGACACTTACAATGTTATCAACTCCGAAGGTTTAAGGAATGAAAGGTTATTCACCTTAGGCCCGACACTTAAGGGTGAACTTTGGGAGAGCATTGCAGTTAACGAACTAAGGGTGCAAGCAGAAAAATTGGCAGTGATATTAGTAAAACGCCTGGACCCCTGATAATGGATAAAAGGTTTCTAGCTGATCAGGTCAAGCAAAGTTGTTTGCTGTAGCTTCATATAAGTATAATCACGGATATCCTTGAAAACCTTTTTCATATTGCAGGTGTCCTCGTCTTTGCAAAACTCGCAGGGTTGATATGCCTTTTCTGATACACAGGAAACCAGAGCAATTGGACCTTCGAAGTGGCGCACCACCTGGGAAAGGTTAATGTCTTCCGGCTTACGGATCAGGTAGTAACCGCCGTTTTTTCCCAATTTACTGCCCAACATTCCCAGTTTCTTAAGATCCAGCAATATAGCTTCCAGGTATCGCTGAGGGATATTTTCTGTTTTGGCTATTTCACTGATCATGATCGCTCCATTCCCAACTTCTTTGGCAAGTCGTGTAAGCGCGAGCATTGCGTATCTTGTTTTTTGCGATAACATATATGAGGGGGAGGGTTTAAGGTTATCCGTGTTTACTGATTTCCAGAAGTTTGTTTACATCACATATCTCAAGTGTTTTGCCTTCAAAAGAGATTATTCCTTCCTTATTCATGCGGGATAAGGTGGTTATTACATTTTCATGAGAACAGGCAGCAAATTCAGCAATTTCTTTCTTGGTGAAAGAGAGGGTGAATTTGTTGGATTTGTATACCTGGGAGGCAAGGTAAAGTAAGATATCGGCCACCCGGCCGTTTACCTGCTTATGTGCAAGGCTGATGAAGTTAAAGATTGCGGATTTGAACATTTCCGTGGATTCCTCAAACATCATAATTGCATATTTTCCGTTGTTTTGCAGAAGACGCTTCATTGCCTTACTATCGATCAGGCAGGCTTCACATTCTTCTAATGCTATCAAAGAGAAGAGATTCACTTCTTTAAAAAACAAGTTTGCTCCACCTAATAATATGGGGCCGGAGACGATAGTAAGAATTACACTCTTTCCGGCTTCACTCTCAAAGTTGAACTTCACTATACCTTTGTGAAGATACACCAGGGTGGATGCTTTAGCTCCCTGCTTCAGGATTGTTTCCCCTTTTTTAAAAAGAAGCTGTTGTGAAGTCCTTCTTACCAGCTCAAATTCTTCAGGAGCTATATGGCGGCAACTCATTGTTCTAAAAGTACATGCGTTGCAATCGTAGCGGCTGTGACGGCTATCTGACATATGAATGCTTGTATTTAATATCCGAACCTACAAATTTTAATACTGTTTGTTGGTTTATTTTAGCAAATGTACGCAAGTCTTACGTATTAATAGTATAAATTTACACATTTCAGATTGTTTGCTATGTTGTCGAAGTCAATACGTCTGTGTGGCTTATATACCTAGTGATCAATTAATAATAACATTCATCAATCCAACCAACCATGAAAAAGTCAATCGGGATCATCAGCATCCTTATGATTGCATTTGTCGCTATGATCCTCATTCCGACCGGATGCAAACAACAACCTCAAAAAGATACGATTTCCATTTCCGGGGCCTTTGCGCTCTATCCTTTAACTGTTAAATGGGCAGAAGAATACCAGAAGATACACCCGGAGGTCCGGATTGACGTATCTGCTGGCGGAGCCGGCAAGGGTATGACGGATGTGCTTTCCGGTATGGTTGACCTGGCTATGTTCTCAAGATCTGTTTCTCCTGAAGAAACATCAAAAGGTGCCTGGTCTGTTTCCGTTTCCAGGGATGCTGTGCTACCAATGATCAACGCTGCAAATCCACATTTAGCCCTGTTAAAAGAAAGAGGAATCAAGCAGTCGGAGTTTGTCGATATATTCATTAATAAAAAGTTCACCACCTGGAATCAGCTACTGGGGAATAAGGGCAATGAAAAACTGAATGTGTTTACCCGTTCTGATGCCTGCGGTGCGGCTGAAATGTGGGGCAAATACCTGGGTAAAAACCAGGAAAGTATAGAAGGCGTAGGTGTATTTGGTGATCCGGGAATGGCTGATGCTGTTAAGAAAGATGCCCTGGGCCTGGGATATAATAATGTTATCTATGCTTATGATATAAAATCGAGGAAGACCTACCCCGGTCTTGATGTGCTGCCGATTGACATCAACAGCAATGGCAAGATAGATCCTGAAGAAAACTTCTATTCCAGCCTTGATTCAGTCATGAGCGCTATTCGCGACCGCAGGTATCCATCTCCCCCTGCCCGTGACCTTTTCCTTATCTCAAAAGGGAAACCTGAAAAGAAATCCGTAACGGCTTTCCTTGAATGGATATTGACAGATGGTCAGAAATATGTGAACGATGCAGGATATGTTCAGCTTAAACCTGAACAGATTGAAACTGAAAAATCCAAGCTAAAGTAATTTCACAAACTTTCTGATCCCATTAGCCATGAAAAAATCAATTTTCATATTGGTAGTGCTATTATTTATGGTAGCCTCCAACTCTGTTCTTGCCCAGCAAAAAGCGGCTGTTTCCATTGATACCATTGCATCACAGGTAACCAGGCTTTCCAGGTCTGTTCAGGCCCTGGAAAAGATTAAATTCTCAGGTTACATACAAGCACAATTTCAAATTGCGGATACCCTTGGTGCCAAATCTTTCAATGGTGGCGATTTCGCTCCTGCCTCAGCACAAAGGTTCCAGGTTAGAAGAGCCTACCTTAAGGCTGCCTACAACGGGGAACTCGCAACTTATGTCTTACAGATAAATGTTAATGAAAAAGGATTTACTATCCGGGATGCCTATTTCAGCCTGAAAGACCCCTGGCTGAAAGCATTTAGCCTGACCGGCGGGGTGTTTTATCGTCCCTTTGGTTACGAACTGGCTTTTTCAACAAGCCAGCGGGAATCTCCTGAATTGGCCAGGGTAACTCAGTCACTGTTCCCGAATGAGCGTGATCTTGGATCATCCGTAACTTTCCAGATGCCTGCCAAATCAAAGTGGCATCCTATTAAAATCGAAGCCGGTTTGTTTGCAGGGAATTCAATCTACGCTGAAACTGATAATAAGCTGGATTTTATAGGCAGACTGGGTTATGCAGACGAATCGAAGAATAAAAAGATATCTTATGGTTTAGGAGTATCCTACTACAACGGAGCTGTTTATGATACAAACAGGCTGGTTTATGAGATGGGCGATTTTGGCGGGGTAAAAGCTTACAAAAAGGTTGCCGGATCCGGGGATGACAGTTCTTATCATAAAAGAGAATACATCGGGTTAGACGGACAATTTTCAATCAATACAGTAATTGGTAAAACTTCAGTCCGTGCCGATTATATGTTCGGGACCCAGCCTGGTTCAAGCAAGAAAAATACGAGCCCCTCGGATACTACAACGATCACAGGGCCAGTTTACATGCGGAAGTTCAACGGTGGTGTAGTCTACCTGATTCATACCTTTCCCAATTCCATCCATTCTGTTGTCCTGAAATATGATTTTTATGACCCCAATAAGGATCTGAATGGTGACCAGGTTGGGCAAACCGCTACCGGGGCGAAAGCCACCAATAATACAGATGTTGCCTATACAACCTGGGGATTTGGATACGTTGCGGAGGTGAATAAGAATCTCAGGTTCATGGCTTACTATGACCTGGTGAAAAACGAAAAAAGCAAGAATCTCAAGAATTACGGGGTTGATCTGAAAGATAACATATTCACCCTGAGGGTGCAATACAAATTTTAGTATTACAATAACTTCCTTTTATTAAATTCTTTGTGAAATCTTAGTCCGCCTGAGGCGGATAGTGCCTTTGTGGCATAAACTCTTGCCACAAAGACACCAAGGCACAAAGGGACACAAAGATTAAACATAATGAATGATACTTAAGCTTCATTCATCAGCTTAACTGGGAGATCAATATAAAGTTTCGCTAAATTTTTTAAGTTCAACAGTTTCACCGTCAAAAACGGCATAGGTGAAATGCTGAACCCAATCTCCAAGGATTACGCATGAAGCTGTATCCGAAAGTTTGAGGATTTCGGGGAAGTGTACATGCCCGAAAATGAAATAATTGATGGAAAGATCAGAAGCAGCCATCTGCTTGCTGAAAATTACGATGGGTTCCCTTGCCAGGTCGTTGCTTCTTCTTAGTTCAACTCCTTCTTTGAGCAATTTTGTCAGCCTGCTGCGTCTTGAGAAGTAGGAACCAAGCCTTGTTCCCACATCCGGGTGAATCCAGCGGTAAAGGAACTGGTTAAACCTGTTCTCAAATATACTCTTCAGGAATTTGTAACCATTATCACCGGGACCTACACCATCACCGTGAGAGAGGAAGAATTTCTTGTTTCCCAGTTGAGTCAACTCTCCTTTCCGGTGGAGTTTTATGCCTATTTCATCTTCCAGGTAACGAAAAGCCCATAGGTCATGGTTGCCTTTAAAAAGATGAAGTTCAATTCCAGAATCAACAATTTCAGCCAATTTGCCAAATAAACGGGCATAGCCCTTGGGCACAACAGTCCTGTATTCAAACCAGAAATCGAACAAATCACCCATCAGGTAGATTGCTGTAGCGTCAGATTTCACTTGGTCAAGCCATTGTATGAACCGGGCTTCCCGTTGCATACTGCCTTGACGGTCGGGTATCCCAAAGTGAAAGTCGCTGGCGAAATAGATCATCTTCTATTGATTAGTCGATAAGATTACAATATTATCACAATTCTGTCAATTATAGCTTCTCCAGGAGAAATGCCTTCAATCCCGGCACTGAAATATCAGATGATATAACCTGCTTTTTTTCATTGAGCAGGAATAACTCCGGGAGCTTTTGAACTCTAAAGAGCTTTGCATATTCTGATTTCAGTCCTGCCGGGTCATTCACCTGGGGCCAGTTAACCCTGTCACGCTGAAGGGCGCTTAACCAGGCAGTTTTATCCTCATCCAGGGAGATGCTGTAGATTCCAAATCCTTTTGAGTGAAAGCTTTCGTAAAGGCCTACCAGGTTTGTTGTAAGATCCCTGCTTTCAGGTTTCCACGAAACCCAGAAGTAAACCAGTGTATATTTTTCCTTGCCGGATAGGGGGCGCGATTTACCGTTCCTGTCATTCAGGAGAATTTCGGTGATAGTGTTGCCCTCTGACGCGCCGCCGACCGGATTCAAACTGATTTGATTCGCATCCGAGAATTTATGAAGCCGGGTATGAAAGGCTTGATAATTGGGGTTTGCATTATATTTTGCCGATAGAGCGGTGTCTATGGTCCTGAAGAGTTTTGTGTCATTGTTCGCCGTTACCAGGGGAGTGCCTCCAAGCGTATAATTTACAAGGATTACAGCTGCCAGGGAATGTGTATGGGCTTCCAGAAATGAAAGAACATCCTTCCGGCTTGTTTCGAATACTTGCTGGTAGGTTGAATCAAGTTTACGGCGTATGGAGGGGAAATCCTTCATAGAATGACTTTCATTCAGGATTTTGCTCAGAGAATCCAATCTTTGCTGGCCCTGAAGGGAATGTTTGTTGAACTCCCAAAAGATCTTTGATTCATCAGAGCCTGAGATAGAATACGTTGAAGGAAGTTGCCGGCCTTCAGCTTCAATTGTAACATGATCATTCTTATCCAGGACAAGGGTAATTGAATTCCGGCTGTCTGACTGCAGCAGGTAAATACTCTTTTGATCCGGGAAGATGTGAAAACTGAAATTTCCATCCCTGTCAGTTTCGGCTGAATCAATAAGCGGTGAACTTTCAGGAAGCAGTTGATAAAGGTAAAGCTTAAGCCGGGCTGCATCTTTCAATGATCCCCTGATGGTTGCAGTTCCTTCAGGAAGGGAATGGCATCCGGCCAGCAGGCTGATCAGGAGAGAAATGCTGAGTAACTGTGTGAGTCTTTCCTTTAACATGATATGGAACATTGTAAGGATGCAAATTTCTGAATAATACCGTTCAGCTTAAGAGAATAGTTTAATACAGTCCCCTTTTTAGAGAATTTAACAAGTCTTCCTGCTATTCTTGAGTAACTTTGTTTTGCTCTAGAAACGGACCTATGAAATATCGTACCCTGATCTGCCTGTTTTATTTATCCATATGCGCTTCCTTGTTGTGTTCAGCTCAGCCTAACCTGGTCCTGATGAAGCCCGGCAAAGTTCACCATATTTTTTACCAGGTAGGGGACAGGATTACTTATAAAGATAAGATTTCGGGAAGTAAAATCTCCGGGATGATCATGAATATGACCGATTCCACCATTGAACTTGCACATGCGCCCAGGATAAACATTAAAAACATTGAGACGATCTACCGTACGCGCCACTTCTTTTCCCAGGGGGCGGCAGCCGGTATTGTTGTACTGGGCGTATATGTGCCGATCAGTATGATCAACAATGCTGTACATAATGAGCCTTTGATCAGGAAGGATGATGTTATTTATTTATTCGGGCCCATGCTGGCGGTAAGCGGTATCTCCTGGCTTTTGCTGGTTCACAAATACCAGGTAGGAGAGAAGTGGCAGCTGAAGGTGATGGATTTCGGCCACCCGGTTTATAATTAAGGCGGAAGCTATCCTTGTTTGTTCCCTGCATCCATTATTTTCTCCATCATCTCGATCTGCATTTTCTGGATGTTCATCAGGCTGTTCCAGTGATGGGTCAGCAGTTCGTCCATTTTCTGGTGCAGTATCCTTACTTCCAGTTCCGCTTTCAGGTTGGTTTTGAAGTCATTTTCCGAACGCATGCGGTCCTTGGCTTCCTGCCGGTTCTGGCTCATCATAATGACCGGTGCCTGCAGGGCGGCAATGCAGGAAAGGACCAGGTTCAGCAATATAAAGGGATAGGGGTCGAAGGACTTTGAAAAATAGGCAATGGAGTTTGCGCTTATCCAGAGGATAATGATGCCGCTGAAGAGGATGATGAATTTCCAGCTTCCGCCGAAGGCTGCCACCTTATCCGCCAGCCTGGAGCCAAAGGAAAGCTCCTTATCGAAAGCCGCATTCAGGTCGCTGCTGAGCAATTCCTGTTTCCGCAGGGTTTCGGTCACCTCCTTTTCAAGGTCGGAAATCTTGCCTTTCTGCGTATGGATAAGCTCCTGCAGATGGTCTGCCCTCAGGCTGTTAAGACAGGAGAAACATATAGGTTCGGAGCCGTCCCAGCCGGGGGTGGATTGCTTGATGATCTTAACGATCACTGGTTGGATAAGTTCCCCATGTAGCGCTTCATGGGCAGGCCGGGTATTTTTGCATACCGGGCAGATGATGGTTTTTTCCTTGAGGCCGTTCATCCTAATACTGAAATGAAGTGATTTAATTAGTTGGAATGATTGTAAAGTTACTTCTTTTCATAATTCTATCAGCCTCCCCATGTCTCCCTGTCCAAACTCCTGTAATGTATCGCTTCAGCAAGGTGTTCAGTGCGGATATTTGGACTGGCATCCAGGTCGGCAATGGTGCGGGAGACTTTCAGGATGCGGTCGTAGGCACGGGCGGACAGGCTTAGTTTCTCCATAGCGTTTTTTAACATGGTGTGGCCATCTTCTGTAACCTGGCAAATAGTCCGTAAGTGCTTGCTGCTGATCTGTGCATTGCAATGAATGCCTTTCTGTTCGCTGAATCTCTCTTCCTGGATCATGCGAGCCCTTACCACCCGCTCACGGATGGAATCACTTTTCTCGCTCTGGCGCATATTGCTCAGCTCCCTGAAGGGAACCGGCACTACCTCAACATGAATGTCTATGCGATCCAGCAAAGGGCCGCTGATTTTGTTCAGGTATTTCTGGACGATCCCCGGTCCGCAGACACATTCTTTTTCGGGATGATTGTAATAGCCACAGGGGCAGGGGTTCATTGCTGCTATAAGCATGAAACTGGCAGGATAGGTAACAGAGAATTTAGCCCTGGATATGGTAACAACCCTGTCCTCCAAAGGCTGCCTGAGAACTTCCAAAACTGTCCTTTTAAATTCCGGCAGTTCATCCAGGAAGAGAACGCCATTATTTGCCAGTGAGATCTCCCCGGGTTGCGGATTTCCTCCCCCACCTACAAGTGCCACATCCGAGATGGTGTGATGAGGGCTGCGGAATGGCCGGATTGAGATCAATGAAGTAGCATTTTCAACCTTGCCGGCTACTGAATGGATCTTGGTAGTTTCCAGGGCTTCGTGGAGGTTGAGTGGTGGAAGTATGGATGGTATTCGCTTTGCCAGCATGGTTTTTCCGGCTCCCGGCGGGCCTATCAGTATAGCGTTATGACCGCCTGCTGCAGCGATTTCCAGGGCCCGTTTTATATTCTCCTGGCCTTTTACATCTGAGAAATCGAATTCATATTCATCCAGGTGCGAATAAAATTCCCGGCGGGTGTCCACCACCATGGGTTGAAGGGTGCAGCTTCCTTCAAGGAATCCGATTACTTCCCCCAGGTTTTCTGCACCATAAACCAGGACGTCATTAACTATGGCTGCTTCCCTGGCATTTTGAATTGGAAGTATGAAACCCTTGAAGCCTTTGTCGCGGGCTTCAATCGCAATAGGCAGTGCGCCCCTTATCGTTTGCAGCCCCCCGTCAAGCGAAAGCTCTCCCATGATAATGTAATTTTCAAGTTCATTGCAGATCAGTTGCTCTGAAGCAGCTAGAATGCCGACTGCAATTGGCAGATCATAGGAAGATCCTTCTTTCCTTATATCTGCAGGAGCCATGTTGATGGTGATTTTTTTATGGGGGACCTTGTAGCCGATATTGACCAGGGCTGCCTCAATCCTTTGATGGCTTTCCCTGACTGCATTATCCGGCAGGCCGACCATGGCAAACTGAATTCCCTGGTCAACATTTACTTCGATCGTAATAGTTGTTGCGCTGATGCCCTGCAGTGCGCATCCATAAGACTTAACTAACATATTTTGAAAATTTGATATTGATTATTTCTTAATATTTAAAAAGGATGTTACTTTGTATGCTGAACAATATCGTTTCCTGGAGGTTCTATTTTAAACAGATTATATCTCGTCATGCTGAATAGTCACCAACATCATCATCAACCCAAAGAAATCAAGTCACCTTGCAAAAACATCTGTACGCTGGATGAAAAAGGCAAGTGTATCGGTTGTTTCCGGAAACTGGATGAAATTGCCAACTGGAGCGTGTTTACGGATGAAGAGCGTAAACAGGTGCTTAAGTTGTTGGAACTGAGGATGCAGTTGCCGGAGTATTTTGATTGAGTTTTGTTAGATATAGGTTAATAGTTATTGGTTATTAGTTGTTTGCAAATAGATGTTTGTCAATAGTTATTAGATTATAGTTATCTGTTATTAGGTTTTGGATTATAAGTATTTGATTTAGTATTGGTTGAATTGCTTTTATCCTTGTTCTGCAGCATTATTTCTGAATTCGTTGGAGGGGCTTAATGATCAGGCGCAGGGATTGGTCATAGGTAATGTAATTCCAGAACCAGTTTATAAAAACAAGCAGGCGATTCTTTACGCCTACGATGGCCATTAGATGGACGAACATCCAGGTGAGCCAGGCAAAGAAACCATAAAAACTTATGAAAGGGAGGTCTACAACTGCCAGGTTCCGGCCTACCGTTGCCATTGAGCCTTTATCATGGTATAAGAATGATTTCAGAGGCTTATTATCCCGGATACGCATAAAATTTCCTGCCAATAATTTTGCCTGTTGAATGGCCGGCTGTGCAAGCTGGGGATGGCCCTGCCTGTAAATGCCTTCAGTCATGCTGGCTATATCACCCAAAGCAAACAGGTTGCTGAAGCCTTCTACCTGGTTATACCGGTTAACCAGTATCCTGTTCCCCCTGGTGAAAACATTTTCAGGAAGCCCCGGGATTTTTTCTGCTGAGACTCCTGCTGCCCAAACCAGGGTTCCGGCATTAATGTTATTTACATCCTTGATGCTAACTATATTTCCATCATAATCACTCACCTGACCCTTGAGAATTACATCTACACCTAATTTGTCCAGGTATTTCAATGCTTTTGCTGAGGAGCTGGGTTTCATTCCGGCCAGGAGTTTATCGCCGGCCTCAACAAGATGTATTTTCATCTGGCTGAAATCCAATTCCGGGTAATCCTTGGGGAGTATGTACTTCCTCATTTCGGCCAATGTACCAGAAATCTCAACTCCTGTTGGCCCGCCGCCCACAACTACTATGTTCATCAATCTTTCAAGCTGATCTTTGTCGCCGGTTGTCAGGGCATCTTCGAAATTCTGCAGGATTTGATTCCTGAGGCGCAAGGCTTCAGCGACAGACTTCATAGGTATCGCCAGCGCCCTGATGTGTTCCATTCCGAAGAAATTGGTAGTTGTTCCGGTTGCCAGAACAAGGAAGTCGTAGCGGATCATGCCCAGCGAAGTCAAAATAACCTGCTTCTCAGTATCGACGGAGGAAACAGATGCGATCCTGATAATGGTATTTTCTGACTTCTGGAATACTTTGCGCAAGGGGAAAGAGATAGCGCTGGGTTCAAGCCCCGCTGTGGCAACCTGGTAGAACAGGGGTTGGAACTGGTGATAATTGTTCTGATCCAGGAGGATAACCTGGTAATCGCTACCATTTAATTTAGAGGCAAGTTTTAACCCGGCAAAGCCAGCTCCTACAATAACAATCCTTTTCTTGGTTGATTCAGGGATACTACACCACATGTAAAAGCGAAATATTAACTCTATATATAAAACAAGCGATAATGTATGATGTTCTCAAAGGTACATAAAAAAACCCTGCTTTTGGCAGGGTTTTCAAAATATTGTAGAATGAGAGGAATCAGAATCGAAGGCCAAGTGTAACCTCGAACTGGTTGCTTGAATATTCATTCTTCGACACGGCTGAAGCCATGTTATAAAGGCTCATGTTGTCTTTCATAAACATATGATTGTAAGAAAAGTCGAGGGAGTATTCTTTTTCCCTGATTCCAAACCCTAAGGAATAACCTTTTCTTGCTCCCAGCGTTGTTTCATTCTTGTATGGTGAACCATAGCTGTTTACACCGGCCCTGAATGCAAATGGCCCGGATTTAATTTCAGCTCCTACACGGATGTTTGATGCACTCTGCAGGTGTGATTGTATACTATCATTTACATCAAAGAATGGATCATCAGATGAAGTAATTTTTGCAGAAGTATAATCAACAAATTCGTAATCAGCGCTTAGTAAACCGACTCTTCCAAAGAGCAGAGCTATACTGCCCATTGCGCGCATGGGCGTTGTAATCTGGTAATCAAAGGCCCCCAGGGGCGACTTGGATTTGAATTCGGAACCATTCTCAAATAAGCCTGTTATATCTGAGCTATAGTCATCGGAGAGATTATAGGTGGTCCGTGAATGAAAAGCTCCCCCAAGTCTAAGAAAATCGAAAGGTTGGTAAATAACTCCGAATTTCAGGTTAAAGCCATTTCCCCTGGTCTTAAGTTGATCGTGCCGTGTCATGGACTTGAAATTAAAAGCAGGATCAGTTTTGGGACTTAAGCCATTAATATCTTCTTCAACATAAGTGCTGGTTTCATCGTACCTTATACTAGGGAAACAGAGGCTAAGACCCATGTACAATTTGTTTTCGAAATTAGCGCCACCACTTACAACCATTTCGCGTGATGAGCCGGTCATTTCTATTGATTTTGACTGCTGTACCTTTCCATTCGGCATGTCGACCCACCATGGATTACTGGAACTGGTTGAATCGAACACCATCAGGTTAGCATCATAGGCCAGGTAAGTAGAGTAAGAATCCAATCCATCGACCGATAGTGGTGAACCTCCGTTGTTGGCTTCATCAGCATAGGAGCCCAGCAATGAGCTTTTAGTATTGTAGCCCTGAACCAGGATATTCCTGCTAAAAGAATTAGACCTGTTCATTCCAAATCCGAATTGAAGCCCTTTAAGTATACTCGCGTCATTATTCTCATTCAGGTTTAGATTGAAAACCATTCCCAAATTCCCCATGACCAGGTTGTTTTTGTTATCAGAGCTTTTATTGCTGTAATAATCAGATTTGGAGAGTGCCGAATAAAATCCTGGTGAGATGGTAAATTCAGACTTACGATACAGGGCAATACCTGCAGGGTTTTGACTGAGGCTGGAGAAGTCGGCACCAATTGCGCCATAGGCACCTGATAATCCATTGAACCTTGCTGTTCCGTTATAGGATGTGTTCGAATAGCGAAGCACATCATACATGTTTTGGGAATATCCCTGGAATGCCACCAGTGCGATAATTGAAATTAAGGCTATCTTTTTCATTGTATGTTTCTTTCTTTCTGTTTAATAAATAACCTGCATACCCAACGGGTTAACAAATGTCAACTGGTTCAGGTATGCAGGTTCCAGTTGTGTGAGAAATGTGAAGTTTTACAAGTTATTTATCTTCTGCGACCAGATCCGGAACCTGAACCAGAAGAACCTGATCCTGAAGAGCCGCTGCTTCTTGATGGGCTTGAACTTTCGCTTGATCTGCTAGGTGCGGAATAACTGCTATTGCTTCTTGCAGGGCTGGAACTTTCAGTTGAACGACTTGGAGCAGAATAGGAATTATTGCTTCGGCTTGGTGTATAACCTTCATTGGACCTGCTAGGTGAAGGGTTTGACCTAACAGGAGTTGAACGGTTTTCGTAGGTGCGTTCAGGGGTTGAATAGCTATTTCTTGAAGGGTTGGATGATGGCTGAACATTGCCGCGACTTCCCTGCCTTTCAGTTTGCTGAACTCCATTATTACCTGAACCCCTGTTTGTGTTCCGATATTCACTGGCAGCGCTCGAGTTCCTGTATTTCGGGGCTGTATATTCCTGGCTGGATCTTGGTTTGGAATATGCCGGTGAACTGTAGGGCTGAATATTACTTTGATTTCTTACACCTGGAGTTGGCTGAGGGCGGTTTTGGTTACGCGAACCCTGGTAAATATAACGTGTTGGCCTTTGAGTTGCGTTATTGGCTACAGGATCCTGTTGGCCAGAGCGTCCGACGTTTCTAGCAGTCTGTCCTTCATTTGAACCCCTTACATAATTGCCTGAAGTAGATCCGTTAGTGCGATCGGTACCAGAAGCAATCACATCACTATTATCTCCTCTGCCGTTTCTTCTATTAGTAGGATCATTGCCTGCGGAATTTCGGTATGTGCCACTTTTCTCAGCTGCCATGCGGTTTTCATACCTTTCTGCAAATGATTGGTCCCTGCGGCTTTGTCCAACCATGCCGTTAGAGCCAGTTGAATGACGACGCCCGTAATGGTGAGAGTTGTCATCATAACTGTTGTAATAGTTATTACCTTCCCAGTTACCATGCCAGTATCCATCGTAGAATCCATCATAATACCCCATACTGTAACCACCATAGCCGTAATTGGAATATGGATAACCCCATGAATTGTAACCGTAATCCCATGAGGAATAAGGCCAACCCCAGCGTGAATAGAAAGAAGGATACCACCAATTGTATCCCATATAGATGCTTACACCCCAATTCCACGGATTATTATCATACCAGTAGGAATTGGTGTAGTAATCGGAATAATAGTTGTTGTAGTAAAAATCGTCATGAAACCTGCGCAGACGAGCTGAATAGGCATAATCATAATAATCGTCCCCGTAGTAATTGTTGTTTATTGTGGTTCCGCCTGAACCGGAGTTTGACTGCGTGGAATCAGCATAAACAACAGTTGATGACTGTTGATTATCCTGGCTGGCGGGAGCAGCCTGGGCAGGCTCCACTTTCGTGGGTTTAACAACAAATGAATGTTCATCAGCTGGTTTATTTTTTGATGAGTAATAAACATCATCATAATTTCTGGCCTGGAATTGGGCGCTGCATGAAGTCAGCACTATCAGAGCGGCTGAGATGCAGAAAAGGATACAGGATTTCATGGCTCCTCCTTTGATTAATAGGTATTTAGATAAAGGGTAGTATTGTAATTGTTGCCTTACCGGTTAATTGTTTACTTTTGCCGGTAATAAGTTTAGCAGTTAAAAGCTGCAATTATCATACCATTTCTGACATTATGGCTAAAGATTTTACAACTCGTGAAGAGAATTACTCCCAGTGGTACAATGACCTGGTAATCAAGGCCGATCTCGCTGATAATTCAGCGGTTCGTGGGTGCATGGTTATCAAACCCTATGGATATGCAATCTGGGAAAAGATGCAGGCTCAGCTTGACAGTATGTTCAAGGAAACAGGCCACGTGAATGCTTATTTCCCATTATTTATTCCGAAGTCATTTTTTAGCAAGGAAGCTTCCCATGTTGAGGGATTTGCCAAGGAATGTGCAGTAGTGACCCATTATCGCCTTAAAAACTCACCTGATGGAAAGGGAGTAATCGTTGATCCTGATGCCAAGCTGGAAGAAGAGTTAATAGTGAGGCCAACATCTGAAACTATAATCTGGGATACCTACCGAACCTGGATTCAATCATACCGCGACCTACCAATCCTGGTTAATCAATGGGCCAATGTTGTGAGGTGGGAGATGAGAACCCGTTTGTTCCTGAGAACAGCAGAGTTTCTCTGGCAGGAAGGTCATACAGCACATGCTACTAAGCAGGAAGCTATTGAAGAAGCCGAAAGAATGCTTGATGTTTATGCTGAATTTGCCGAGAAATGGATGGCAATTCCAGTTATTAAAGGGATCAAATCACCAAATGAAAGGTTTGCCGGAGCTGTTGAAACCTATTGTATAGAAGCCCTGATGCAGGATGGCAAAGCCTTACAGGCTGGTACGTCACATTTTCTTGGTCAGAACTTTGCAAAGGCCTTTGAAGTCCAGTTTCTCAGTAAAGAGAACAAACTTGAGTATGTATGGGCTACATCCTGGGGTGTTTCAACACGGCTCATGGGTGCTTTAATAATGACCCATTCTGACGATAATGGATTGGTGCTTCCGCCCAAACTTGCACCTACCCAGGTGGCTATTATTCCAATTTACAAGACTGATGAACAGCTAAAGGCGATTTCTGAGAAAGTTAATGAAATAAAAGCTGCACTTAAGGCCAAAGGTATATCTGTTAAATATGATGACCGGGATACCTACAAACCGGGTTGGAAGTTTAACGAATATGAATTTAAGGGTGTGCCAGTGCGCATTGTTATTGGCCCGAGAGATCTTGAAAATGGAACTGTAGAAGTTGCCAGGAGGGATACACTTGAAAAAAGCGTTTATCAGCTTACAGATATCGAAAACAAGATTGAGCACCTGTTGGGCAATATACAGGAGAACCTTTATCAGAAAGCATTGTCCTACAGGGAAAATAATACGTTTAAAGCTGATAGTTGGGAAGAGTTTAACAATATCCTTGATACTACGGGCGGATTCGTTTCTGCGCATTGGGATGGTACTCCTGAAACTGAGCAGCGTATCAAAGAAGAATCCAAGGCTACAATCAGGCTGATCCCTATCCAGAACAAGATGGAAGAGGGAAAATGTATTTATAGCGGAAAGCCTTCAACGCAGCGGGTATTGTTTGCGAGGGCTTATTAGGCAGGGAAAAGAATTATATCATGGATTTAAAGGTTCTCGGAGTAATTCCTGCAAGGTTTGGTTCTTCCCGTTTCCCGGGTAAGCCCCTGGTTGATATTGCCGGGAAAAGCATGATACGCCGTGTTTATGAGCAGGCACTTCAGAGCAGTAGTATCAGCAGGCTTATTGTTGCAACGGATGATTCCCGGATTGAAAGTCATGTTAAGGATTTTGGGGGAGAAGTAAGAATGACATCTAAACATCATACCTCAGGAACTGAAAGAATTGGCGAAGTGATTGAGCGTTTGAAGGCAGAAGGAGATTGCAATTTCAGGGTTGTAGTCAATATACAGGGAGATGAGCCATTGCTCAATCCCGGGCAGATAGACCTGGCCGTTGAATCTTTTAGTCAACCCCAGGTGGAGATAAGTTCCCTGATGAAACAAATTTCAATACCAGAGGAACTGTTTAATCCGAATGTGGTAAAGGTTGTTGTTGATTGCCAGTCGGATGCATTGTATTTCAGCAGATCGACCATCCCATACCTGAGAGGCCATCAGCCAGAAGAATGGCTTGAACATCAAACCTTTTACAAGCATATTGGATTATATGCTTACCGGATGGACGTTTTAAGCAGGATCCTTAAATTGGCTCCCGGACAACTTGAAAAGTCTGAATCGCTAGAACAATTGCGTTGGCTGGAAAACGGATTCAAAATCAGACTTGTACCTACAAATATTGAAACTATATCAGTGGATTCTCCTGAAGATTTATTAAAACTTACTAACAAAGTTTGATCTGAAGGCACTTCTATTCCTATATTCGCGGCTTTATCGGAGGAGTTGTTGACTATGAAAGTGCAGTATATACAGGAACTGCTTTACACCCACGAATGTGTGATTGTACCAGGGTTAGGAGGATTCCTAACCTCATATCGTCCTGCGCGTATAATTAAAGAATCCAATAAGTTTTATCCTCCTTCAAGCCAGGTTGCATTCAATGCCAGTTTATCTGAAAATGATGGAGTTCTTGCCAATTATGTTTCCCGTGAAAACAGCATATCTTATACTGAAGCCTTAGCGGAGATCAGGAAATGGGTTGATAGTTCGTTCAGGTTGATGCACTCCGGGGGGAAGCTGGTTCTTGAGGATATTGGCAACCTTACACTGAATACAGAGGGAAACCTGATATTTGAGCCTGAACTCCGGCTTAATTTTCTCGGGAACTCTTTCGGATTGCCTACTTTCTATGCAAAACACGTTCTGCATGAAGTTGAAAATATCAATGAGAATCAGGATGTAAAGAGAGTTAAAGATTGGCCCTCAAGGCTTAAATATATTGTTCCCGAAACTCTGAAATGGGCAGCAGTGCTTGCTCCATTTGTTGCTTTTGCCCTTTGGGGTTCTATGAATACGGGAAAGCTCAACAATTATGTACAGAATTATTCCGGTCTTTTTTCATGGGTGAGGACAACGCCCGGAAAAACTTCCACCACTCCGGCAAATACCTATCATATTCCAGTCAATAAGGAAAAAGTTGAAGCAGTTGTTGCTCCTGCATCTATTTTGAACAAGGCAGATCATTCATTTACCCCTTCAGCTATTTCTTATGCAGCGATCAAGGCAAACGGCCTTATGAAAAAGGAACAATCTCCTGTTGCTGTGACTCCTTTATCAGCTTGTCCGGATAAGTATTTCATTATCGGAGGGGCATTCCGTGAACACGGCAATGCTTTGAAATTGATTGAAGAACTCAAATCCAAAGGATACCCGGCTGCGATCATTGATACTACCAATACAGGTATGTTTGTTGTCAGTATTAAAGGATTTGCCGGAAAGAACGAGGCACTTCAAGAAATTTCATCAATTAGAGGCGAAGGATACCAGGGCGCCTGGATCATGCACAAAATCTAAGAATTTATTCAAATCTTCTATTTTTGCAGTGACATTACTCATGATGTCCTGAATTCTTATTTTGGAGTAGATCTTTATACATTCATTCACTTAATTTATTTCGCTTGGCTAAACGAAAACTAGAACGATTTGCCGAGAATGCCACATTCGAGCATTTCTTTCAACCAACCTGGGAGGAACTGAGAGATGGTTTCTCTCTCAAAGGAAGCTGGCATAAGAGCTTCTTCAAAAATGACAATCCAATCATTGTTGAGTTGGGTTGTGGTAAAGGTGAGTACACTGTTGACCTGGGGAGGAGGTATCCTGGTAAAAACTATATCGGGATTGATAAGAAGGGTGCCCGTATGTGGAGGGGTGCCAAGACCAGTAAGGAAATAGTCCTCCCAAATGTAGCTTTCGTGCGGATGAGAGCTGAGAGTATCGCGGAGGTTTTTGCTGCAGCTGAGATAGATGAGATATGGATCACCTTCCCTGAGCCACAACCTAACAGTCCAAGGACCAAAAAGAGGTTTACTTCTCCCCAGTTTATCGAACGGTATAGAAAGATACTAAAGGAAAACGGAATCATTCACCTGAAAACCGACAATGATCTTTTCTACACGTATACCCTGGAGGTAATAAAAGAGAGCAACCACAAGCTGCTTTATTCTACTGATGATCTTTATAATTCTCCCGATGATCCTGAGATTAAGGATGTCCTGCCAGTTCAGACTCATTACGAAAAGATTTGGCTTGATAAAGGGTTAAAGATCAAGTATTTACGATTTCAGCTGGTTTAATCACGTGAGTTAACCATACTATGGAAGATTTCACATTTTTTGAAAAGGTTTATGCCGTGGTGATGGAAATTCCTTTTGGAAGGGTTACATCTTATGGAGCCATAGCCAGGTACCTTGGGACCGGTGGGTCAGCCAGGATGGTTGGATGGGCTATGAATGCCAGCCACACTCAACTGCAGATGGTACCTGCTCACAGGGTCGTTAACAGGAATGGCTTACTTACAGGCAAACACCACTTTGGAGGGCCCGATGTTATGAAGCAACTTTTGGAGAGTGAAGGGTTGGAGATAAGTGGAGATCAAATAGTAAATTTCAGGGAGCGATATTGGGATCCAGCAGTGGAACTGAACCTTTAATAGACCGGGGATAGCCTGTTAAGCCATTTTCCCGTTAATACAGATTTAGGTTTATTCAGGGTAGGTTACCCGGAAGAATGAGTCAAGCTGAAAGCCGGAAGTTAATATCCCTGAACGGTTTTCCAGGTAGAAATCTCGAATCCTGTCTACTGGTATTAGCCAGGTGATACCATAGTTTATCTCATTTTTAGATTTTACATAAAGTGGCCCCTGGTAAGGAATGGATGGATTATAATCGTACTCGAAGATCTCTTTTTCGGGTTTCAGAAAGTATTCTTTCGAGGCGGTGACTGAACGTCCAATCCCGATAAGTTCAAAATTCGGGATTCCATCCTTAAGAGCAAGGGCAATTCCCCCGCTGAACCCTTCGTTGAATGGCGCATCCGTAAGAAGATGATTGTCAGGGTCATTTGATTTGCTGACAATTCCCTTTGTAAGCATCAACTGACCAGCAGGATATCCTGCAAGGTAAATAAATGTACCCCAGCGGATCTCAGCAGAGTGACCGGTTGGATACGGGAAAACAGGGATAATTTGTCCTGAAAGTGCTGGCTCATATTCCCTGCCTAGAATTGCAAGGTCTTTATCATGGTTACAGGCCAGGATGCGAAAACCATTGCCATTGGGAATATCCCGGACAGTAATCTGCTCTTTGGTTTTAAAAGAGATGCTACGCAGATAATGGTTAGCCTCCAGGTCACTATATTCAGACCATGAAATTATGGTATCAGGCAGATTAACGATATGGGCGCAGGTCAAAAGGGCAATCTTGTTTTCATCAGACTGGATGACGAGCGCGGTGCCTGAAGTTGCCTCGTTTGACGTTATCCGGGCATCTGCATTTGAAAATGCATCCTTTTCAGTTAATGACGCAAGGGTAATGTGGCTTTGTTCCCCAAAAACGTAGGTCTTGTAAACCGTGTAGCAATTTACCTTTTTAACCGACCTGAGTATCGTTTCAAGTTGATCTGATCCATCAGCAGTAGGGAAGGAAGCATCATATTTCCCATCCGGCTTTGCATGCTGTGAATTGGCTAAATGGCTGGAGCAAGCCTGAAAAATCAACAAACTGATCATTAGAATTCCTGGGAAAAATCTGCTTCTGATCATCTTTGTAACTTATAAAGCTCCGTTTTGGATTATCAAATTTAAGGATTCAGCATCAAAATATTAAATGAGGATAAAAATTACTTGAATTATGAATTCTGTTTTCAAAGAAACCTTTATCTTTACGTATTCTAAATAAAAATAATATTTACCCCAGATGGTTATAGCTAAAGAGCAGGTATTGAGTGCATTAAGTACTGTAATGGATCCAGACCTGCAAAATGATGTAGTTACTTTAGGCATGATTGAAGATATATCAATAGAGGGTAATCATATCAGTTTTAAACTTGTATTGACTACTCCCGCCTGCCCGCTTAAGGATAAAATGAAAAATGACTGTATTCAGGCTATTCAATCGAGGATTGATCCCAATGCAACAGTTGATGTTGAAGTGAATTCAAGAACTACGACCAGAAGAAAAGAAGGTGGTAATATGTTGAAGGATGTGAAGAACATTATTGCTGTGGTATCTGGAAAAGGAGGAGTTGGTAAATCGACTGTTGCGGCTAATCTTGCCGTTTCCCTTGCAAAGCTTGGAGCTAAGGTTGGATTGCTTGACGCTGATATTTACGGGCCATCCGTTCCATTAATGTTTGGCCTTATGGATGCACATCCTGAAGCAAGAGAAGAAGATGGTCGTACAATCCTGATCCCTGTTGAAAAATTTGGTATTAAGATGCTTTCGATCGGATTTTTTGTTGATCCTTCAAAAGCCTTGGTATGGAGAGGCCCGATGGCATCCAACTATCTTAGCCAGATGCTTACAGGGGGAGAGTGGGGTGAATTGGATTACCTAGTAATTGATATGCCGCCTGGTACCGGAGATATACACCTGACGCTTGTTCAGACAGTACCAGTAACCGGGGCCGCAATTGTAACAACACCCCAGGAAGTAGCGCTGGCAGATGCCAGGAAAGCATTTGGTATGTTTGCTGCGGATGGAATAAAGGTGCCTATTTTGGGGCTTATTGAAAATATGGCATGGTTTACGCCTGCTGAGTTACCCAACAATAAGTACTATATTTTTGGTAAGGAAGGTGGAAAGAGATTTGCAGAAGAGAATGGGATACCATTGTTAGGCCAGATTCCGCTTGTACAGGGAATCTGTGATTCAGGGGACCAGGGCAGCCCAATTTCTTTGGATGAATTTTCTCCCGTATCCGGTGCGTTCAGGGAACTTGCAGAAAACGTGGCCAGACAGGTGTCGATAAGGAATTCGAGCATGGATCCTACCAGGATGGTAGAAGTTAAATAATGATTTTCAAACACTCAAATAACACTGCTATAGAGCAGGATAACCAAACACAAAATCGCATTAAAATGGCTAATAACCTGGAACTTGAAAGCAAGGTAAAAAATGTAATCGATCAAATCAGGCCCTATCTTCAGGCAGATGGTGGCGACATCAGTTTCGTGGAACTAACACAGGAGAATGTCGTCAACGTTGAATTGCAGGGTGCCTGTGGATCATGTCCGTTCAGCCGGATGACGCTTAAAAACGGAGTTGAAGAAGCAATGCGCAAAGCATTACCTGAAATCAAATCTGTAGAGGCTATCAACCTGTAAGAAATTTTTGTGATTGCATTAAGCAGGACTCATTCATTAAAGATGTCCTGCTTTTTTTATGATAGGTACTTTGCCACGATTGGCATGCGACGGCCTGATCCAAATGCTTTGGGAGAGACTCTTAAAATGGGAGGTGTTTGATGCCTTTTCCATTCATTCATGTTAACCATTTTCAGTATCCTGCTAACCAATGAGGGGTCAAAACCGGCATTTATTATCTTATCAGGGCCTTCCCTCAACTCAATATATTTATAGAGGATCTGATCGAGTATCGGGTAATCGGGCAGAGAATCGCTATCCTTTTGTCCTGGCCTTAATTCGGCAGATGGAGGTTTTGTAATACTGTTTAGCGGGATAATTTCAGAATCCCTGTTTATGTAGTTGGCAAGTTCATAAACATCGGTTTTGTAGACATCGCCAAGAACAGAGATTCCGCCGCACATATCTCCATACAATGTCCCATATCCAACGGCAGCTTCACTTTTGTTGGAGGTGTTCAACAATATATAGCCCAGTTTATTGGCCAGACCCATGAGTAAAACAGCACGTACGCGGGCCTGGATATTTTCTTCAGCGAGATTAAAGGGAATTCCTTCAAAGTGAGGATTTAATGAATCCATCAGGCTTTGAAATCCATGCTCAATGTTAATTGTATAATAGGGACACTCCAGGTTCTCAGCCAATTCTTTTGCATCCGTAATGGAATGCCCTGAAGAGAATGCCGAGGGCAGGAGCACGGCAAGTACATTGGATGGCCCCAGGGCTTTGGATGCAAGAGCCAGAGTAACAGCTGAGTCAATTCCTCCTGATAGGCCCAGGATTGCTTTGGAGAATCCCATTTTCCGGAAATAGTTGTTGATTCCCATGACCAGAGCATCATGTATTAATTCAGCTTTAGCCGGTTTATGTCTGTCATCTTTCCTGCTCGATTTAGCAAGCTTATCTGGTTTGTATAATTCCAGGTCAAAAACGGCAAAGTCCTCTGCAAAAGCATTGAGATTTAGGATGATATCCCCATCCTTATTAATAATCTTTGAATTGCCATCAAACAGGAGTTCAGTCTGGGCGCCAACATGGTTTACATAGATAACCGGAATACCGTACTTGCGTGCATTCTCCCTTAATACTCCATTACGTTCTTCTTCCTGTGACCAGGTAAACGGAGATGCAGCAATGTTAATGAGAAGATCCGGATTCTGGGAAGCGAGTTCCTCCATCGGATTGGCAACGTAAAGTGGCTCAGGGCCGGTATTCCATATATCTTCACAAATTGTAAGTGCAATTTTTATGTCCTTGTACTTTACTACCTGGAAATCCTGGTTTGGCTCAAAGTACCGGTATTCATCGAAAATGTCATAGTTTGGAAGCAATGACTTATTTGTAACGGATTGAATTTTACCATCCGAAAGCATAACTGCAGAATTGAACAAGCTTTTTCCTTTCTTCTGCGGATTCAGGGTTGGAGCGCCGATAATGGCTGAAATTCCCCTACATTCAATGGCTATTGATTCCAGCGATTTATAACAACGGTCTATGAAGTCATCAAATTCGAGGAAATCACGGGGAGGATAACCGCTGATGGCTAATTCTGCAAAGACTATCAATTCAGTTTCCTGATTCCTGGCTTTTCGAATGCAATCAAGGATCTTAGCCTTATTGGATTCAAAGTCCCCGATGGTGTAATTAAGTTGAGCCAATGCAATTCTCATCCGCAGTATATTTTATTGCAAAAATAAAGCCCGACAGTATTGCCGGGCTAGTTTCAAGGAATATTTTTTTAGAAGAGCACTGCTATACTTAATTCGACAAAACTGAGTGTAGCTTTTTCTTTTTTGGAAGTTGCATGATTAGAGTCAGTCAGCATATCTGTGAACCCATTGTTGATGGCCAGGCCAGCGCTAAAAGTTGGTCCAGCTTTTAGAGTGTATTCTGCTCCTAATCCAACGATGAGGGATTCACGCAGGAATGACACCTTTTCATAGTTTGACTTTGAGGAGTTTACGGTTGTATTCTGATAGGTGAATTCATCCTTTGCTTTTGCATCGAAGCGAAAAGATGTGCCAAAGCCAATCTGCCCGTAGTACTTCATATTCCCGATGGCATTGGTGCGCATTTTAAGAGTAAGGGGGATTTCGATACTCTTGACAAAATATTCGCGGCTCATATTACCAGCATGGCTGGCAGAATCAGTAGTTGGGAATTTGAGGTTACCACCATTGAATAGCACATTGAAGCCGGTTGCAATGCAATGGTTGTCGGAGAAATTGAACTCGGATATGAATCCCCAGGAGAATCCAAGTTTTGCGCCATTGCCAGAGTATGTGTCCAGGTTAGGTTTCATCCAGGCAATTTGAGGTGCTGCCTTTAATCCAAATGTGTATTTTTTGAATTGTGCATTTGAAGATATGGTTGCTGTAACCAGAAGAGTCAAGAAAAAGAGTTTGGTTTTCATTAATATGGATTTTGTTAATAGACAATTATTGTGCAAAGATCGTTTAAAATAAAGCTAACGTCATTGGTCCGCATAAATTATTTATACTGAATATGAATAATGCAGATATCGCTTGCATCTGTCAACTATATCACCTGAATAATAATTAACTTTGATAATCGTTTTATATTCATCAAAAGAAAATCCCGGAAAAATGAAAAAGCTCCTCTTCGCCATTATTATTCTTTTTTGCATGCTTGATTCCCAGGCTCAAATACCCGGATTCAATATTGGGCCTAAGATTGGCTATAATACACGGAAATTATCGACTGACCTGTCGACCATAACCTCCGATATGGATGGAGCAATGCAATTCGGTGTTTTCATGAGGATCGGGAAAAAGATTTATGTTCAGCCTGAAGCCAACTATGTAATTAAAGGAGGGAAATTCGGCCTTAGTAATGGCCAACCTGATGTGAAATTAAAATTAAAGACCCTGACTATTCCAGTAATGCTAGGTTACAGAGTTATAAATGCCAAGATCTTCAATGTGCGTGTCATGGCTGGACCGGCATTTTCATTTATTATAGACAAGACTATTCCACCAACAGATAACAGCATATTCCCTATTCATGATAAAAGTGATATCAAGAATTCGACCTGGTCGGTTCAATTAGGTGGAGGGGTAGATGTATTGGATTTTACCCTGGACGTGAGGTATGAAATTGGTGTTGATAATATATATTCAGGGTCACAGGACTTCAGTTTGAAGAATAACCTCCTGAATGTAAGCCTGGGATTCAAACTGCTTTAATTCCTGGAATGGATTGAATCAGATTCAGAAGAGATTGCCATGGATCCTGATCCGTGGCTTTTTATTAGTTACTAATATCAATTAATCAGAAGAATGAATAAGTTCAGCATAGGGATTTTTGGATTGAGTTTGTTGTTGATTTCCTGCCAGTCAGGCAAAGGCCCAGTCAAAAACGAGAGCAATGCAGTGCAAGTTAAACAGGGCCTGTCAATCCACAGGTATGAGAAAGCCATTTTTTCGCTTGATCCTCAGAAGCTTAGATCTGGTTTAGCCGGAATATATCCTGAATATTCATTATTTCTTGGCAAGGACTGGCAGGATACGATGAATTTGCTGAGGATGTACAATTTTATTAATGACGATAATATAAAGGAGTTATATAAACTCGTTATCAAGAATTACCCGGACACTGCCCAGCTACAGTCAGATCTCTTCAACGCTTTTAAAAATGCCACAAAATACTTCCCAAGGCTTCAAATTCCGACGGTGTATACCTATGTTTCCGGTTTGGACATTGATGAGCCAGTTATCTATTCGGATTCCGCCATGGTAATTGGATTGGATCTTTACCTGGGCAAAGATGTGGCGGCTTACAGGAAAGCAGGGATCCCGGAGTACAAGATCAGCGGGTTTACCAGAGATAGGGTTATTCCTGAATGTATGCTGGCTGTTGCCGGGCATCTCATAAAAACAAATGAAGAGAACCTGAGCCTTCTTGACCAAATGATAGCTGCCGGTAAAACCCTTTATTTTCTTGACCAGGTTATACCTGATACCAAGGATGAATTTAAGATTGGATACCCAGCGGAAAAATTGGATTGGGCTAAGCAGAATGAAGGTAATATTTGGGCATTCATTATTGGAAACCAACTGCTCTATACCAGCGATCCTAAAGTGTCAGGTAAATTAATGGTAGATGCCCCGTTCACCTCAGGCCTTGTTAATGAATCTCCAGGAAGGATTGGTGAATGGGTTGGATGGCAGATTGTTAAGGCCTATATGAGTGAGAATTCCTCAGTTACCCTGGAACAGCTAATGGATAATACTGATTCCCAGTCTATTTTAAGGGGGTCTAAGTATAAACCAAGAAAATAGTTGCTGACTTTAATTTTATAGAAGGTATCAGAGGCCTTTAATCCTATTGATCCCTGATTTTGCTTTTTGCTGTATGCTGAAATTGTATTCCTCAAATTTCATATCCAGGCATTTCTGATATTTGGTGCGTGCTTTTTGATACTGATGCATGTTTTCGTAGATCATTCCAAGGTGAAGAGCTGAATTTGCTGCAAAATATGAAGGGTCATTTTCTCCGTTTTGAATGGTTTCGTCGTACCAGTGGATAGCCTCATCCTTTTTACCCCATTCATCAAAGATCCGCCCTTTCCTATAAGTTAATTCAAGCCTCCTGTCTTGATTGGAGAAGCCGTCTGATGATTCAAACTTACCTAGTTCCATTAAAGCTTGCTCATAATATCCCCCATCGAAAAGCAATCTTGCCTTAAGCAGGTAAGGGTCAGGTTTGATGTGGAGTTCCGAGTCTTTAAAAGATTGCTTATCATTATCTACATTATTATTCCCGCGAAGTTTAATTCGATCCATGTACCGGGTGTACATTTCCTGGTTATTCTGAAGAAAGTAGAACCATGCTATATGCTGGTAAGCTGAACGGATGTAGTTCAGGCCCCTGAATTCTGCAACATATTTCAGGAGAGGCATGTTAGCATCCGGGTCAAGCCTGTTCAGTTTTGAAACCCCCAGCAAATAGTCAAGGTAATGAAACGGGTAGCTTGAGGATGAGGGATGATACGCTGACAACAGGCTAATTGCCTCGTCATTCTTCCCTGTTTTAATTTTCATACTGGCCAGGCAATACCTGAGCAAGGGACTCTCATTTATTAACTGGAACAAAGGAGGTTTACTAAATTCATTTTCAATATTGAGAATAGCATTTTTGTCACCGGAGAGATTCATTGAAACGAATGAAAGAAAGAATGCTGCTTCGGGTAGGAGAAAATCAAATTGCCTGAACTGGGTGCAGGCTTTATAAGCTTGCCGGAGTTCAGAGAGGCCCTGTGGAATGGTTCCTTCAAAGTTAAGTGCCTTTACCGCCCATTGATATTTCTCAGGTACTGTACCAACCAGGGAGTGAAGCAGGCCAAGTCGCAACTTATTCGGTACAAAATCCTGGAATTTACTGTCATTATCTTCCAATAATCTTCTTGCCCGGTCGATATCCAGGCCGGCAGAAATATACTCTCCGAATTTTACCCTTGCAAATCCAGACTGCAGATAAATATCTGCCTGGCTGTAAAGGTACCAGGGTGAGGAGGGATCCCCCCTGGCTAATTGCTGAAGACGGTAATCCCTTTTATTGCGCAAGGATTCCAGGTCTTTTTCTTCTTCGCCGATCATTACGGTGAGGAAGTCAATATAATTCTCGAGGAGGAATGTAAGAGTATTTGAAGGATTTGATTTTAGCTCGCTATTTATTATTGTTTTTGCATCCTTAAATTTTAGGGACAGAATCTCCTGGTATGCTTTCCTGCAATTGGCATCAAATTCCGTTGAAGGCATGACATCGCCAGGGAGAAGCAGGAATATGACGAACAGGATAGATAGCAGTTTCATAGTTGAAAAGTAAGAAAAAAAAAGAGAGGACTGCCGAAACAGTTCCTCTCTTGATTTTCAAAGTTGAGATACTATATGTGCACGGTATCTGCCAATTCTTTATCAACAAGGATACGGCCGCAATATTCACAGACGATGATTTTCTTGTGAAGCCTGATGTCAAGTTGACGTTGAGGCGGAATTGCGCTGAAACAACCACCGCAAGCATCACGTTCAACACCAACAACAGCAAGACCATTACGTGCGTTTTTTCGAATCCTTTTGTAAGCGGTCAGTAGACGTTCTTCGATAAAGTGTTGTTGTTCTTCTGATTTATGTATGAGTGATTTTTCTTCCAACTCGGTTTCAGTAACGATATCTGAAAGCTCATTGCGTTTTATGTCCAGGTCATTCCTGCGATCAGAAAGAACATTCTGTGCAGCTTCAATCTCTTCGCGGCTGGTTGCCAATTGTGCAGTGAATTCACGGATACGCTTTTCAGCTAACTGGATTTCAAGGCTTTGAAATTCAATTTCTTTTGTCAGAGCATCGTATTCGCGGTTATTACGAACATTATTCTGCTGTTCTTCATAACGTTTGATAAGAGTCTGGCAATCCTTGATGGAAATTTGCTTATCGTGAAGTTGCTTTTCAACAGATTCAACTTCCTGGATATAGTTATCGACGCGGGTTTCAAGACCTGCGATTTCATCTTCCAGGTCTTCAACTTCAAGTGGAAGTTCACCCCGGACGATGCGAATGCGGTCGATCTGAGAGTCAATTTGCTGAAGGCTGAACAGCGCAACTAATTTTTTCTCGATGGAGATCTCAACTTTGTCAGAATCCTGACCGGGCTGTTGATTTGTAGTAGCGGAAGTACCAATTTCAGGGGCAGAAATGTCCACCTGGTTGGTATCTGTACTTGATTCAGCTTGTTTAGCAGAGGTTTTTGCCATGGGATAATAGCGGGATTTATATTGATTTACAAATAGTTAACCGGATTTGTAGGTGTTTTGGAAATCAGGAGTGCAAAGGTAGGAAATTTTTTATTTAACAGAGTAAAAATCAGTTCTTTTGAAAATTGTTCACTTTCATAATGACCGACGTCAGCGAGGAGCATTTGTTTTTCGGGCAAGAAAAAATCATGATATTTAATATCACCAGTGAGGAAGAGGTCAGCACCGGCAGCTATGGCATCAGCTATCAAGAAACTTCCGGAGCCTCCGCAGACAGCTATTTTCTTTATTTTCTTATTGGGTAGCTCAGTATGGCGCAGGCTGCCCAGCGAAAGTGTCGCTTTTACAAATGCAAGGTAATCCAGCGGTTCCTGGGCGGCATCCAATTCTCCAATCATACCTGCTCCGGCATAAGGCATTTTATTAGCAAGTTGATAAATATCATATGCAACTTCTTCATAAGGATGGGAAGAAAGTAAGGCTGAAAGGATCTTTTTTTCCAGGAAAGCAGAGTATATTACTTCGATTTTTTCTTCCTGTTCAACATGCAATTTACCTTGTTCTCCAACAAAAGGGCTGGAGCCTTCAAGCGCCCTGAATGTTCCTCTTCCGGCAATGTTGAAACTGCAGGAATCATAATTGCCAATTGTTCCCGCTCCTGCTTCGAACAAGGATGTACGCACTTTATCGGCATGAGAGGCCGGAACAAATGTTGCAAGTTTTTTCAGCAAACCACCCATTGGCCGGAGGATCCGGGGATTCATGATTCCAAGCTTCCTGCATAGAATACTGTTTACACCCAAAGGATGGTTATCGATATTTGTATGGAGGGCAATGATTGAAATGTTGTTCCGGATCGCTTCCTCAACCAGTCTTTCAGTAATGTTCTTTCCAGTAAATCGTTTTATTCCTTTAAATACCAGGGGATGATGTGAAATAATAAGATCACAATTCCGGCTGATGGATTCCTTCATAATTTCCTCGGTAATATCCAAACAAATCAAGGCACTTTTAACTTCTTTACTTGCATTGCCTATGATGAGCCCGGAATTATCATAATCTTCCTGGAGTGCAAATGGCATTTGTCCTTCAAGATAATTGAGGATTTCGGAGAGAAGCATTCTGCTTTATTTAATAATCATGAATTTTACAAATATATACAGGAAGTTACAGAACTCTCACAATTTTCGTATTTTTATGACATGGAATTGCTCCGGTTTCTCTTATATCCGTTTGCAGTTATTTATGGATTGGTTGTTTTCCTGCGAAACAAGCTTTTCGATTGGAGAATACTTAAATCTCATTCTTTCCCATTCCCGGTGATTTCCGTTGGCAATATGGTTGCCGGTGGTTCGGGTAAAACCCCATTGGTTGAATACCTTATCAGGTTTTTAAAGCCAGGATATACCATTTCCACTCTTAGCAGGGGGTATGGCAGAAAGACCAAAGGATTCAGGTTAGCCAATCCTTCAGATACAATCGATAAACTTGGAGATGAACCCTTGCAATATTCAAGAAAATTCCCGGAAATTACTGTTTCAGTTGATGAAAGCCGCAAGCATGGAATCAGGCAATTGATGGCCGAAGTTCAGGGCCTTGAAGCTGTAATACTTGATGATGCATTTCAACACAGGTATGTTAAGCCAGGCCTTTCCATCCTGGTAACAGATTATCATAAGATATTTACGCTAGATCATTTATTGCCCGTTGGCAAATTGAGGGAATGGAAATCCGGCAGTAAGCGGGCCAATATTATAGTTGTCAGCAAAACACCCCGTATTTTTTCCCCCCTGGTGAGGCGACAGTTACTGGAGGATCTTAAGCCCCATGATCATCAGCTTGTATGTTTCTCCTTCATCGATTATGAAGATTGGATTCCACTTTATTCCCAGGGCTCTGAAATTGACCTGGAGAGCAGAAAAGTGACTACGATTCTGCTAGTTACCGGAATTGCTTTTCCTGCTCCGATGGAAGAGTACCTGAGGCCTTTCTGCTCTGACCTTATTAAGTTGGAATTTGGTGACCATCATAATTTTACAGATAAGGATCTCGCCTTAATCCGGGATACATTCCTCACACTTCCAACGCGAAAAAAAATAATCATCACCACTGAAAAGGATGCAATGCGCCTGAAAAACCCTGATGCTGAAGCTATTTTGTCTGAGTTCCCATTTTTTTATCTGCCTATTCGTTTTAAGTTTCATCCCCAGGATAAGGAAGCCTTCGAACAAGCTATTGCCGCCCTGATGAAAAAGAAGAAATTGATTTAATGAGATAGTATAAGCGTCTCTATCCCTGTTATACTATTCAGGCGTTTTGATTTGACCGGTTTATCTTCAGAACTCTCAGATCTAAATGAAACTTTATCTACCCGAAATCATCATCCTATTATTCCAGATCATTGGCAAACTATTGGCCCAGGTGGTTATTAATTAGGTATGTACGAATAATGGTTCAGGATTAAGGATGATGATGAACATGTATTGATCTTGCTTACAAGAAAGATACAATTAAGATGAAAATATTATTTATTGAATGAGTGTTTAGGGCTAGGAGAATCAAATCCTTATCAGCAGGTCTGCAATGGAAAAAGTTGCAAAGAGAAGGCTGGCAATCCCGTTCAGAGTGAAAAATGCCAGGTTAACTTTCGAAAGGTCATCCGGTTTAACAATCCAATGCTGATAATACAGAAGGAAATTGAATATGATGAAGCCCACCCAGTAGATTGTTCTGAATTCACCTGTTATACCTGCGAATAGCAGGAAAACTGTTGTCAGGAGATGTAAAAGTAAAGAGAAACCCAGAGATTTTCTTCTACCCAGAGCTACAGGAATAGACTTCAGCTTAAACTCACGGTCGAAGTCTTCATCCTGCAAGGCATAAATGATATCAAAGCCGGTTACCCAGCACAGCACAGCCAGGGAAAGCAGGACCGGTTGGATACCGAAGTGGCCGCAAACCGCTAGGTATGCACCTGTAGGGGCAAGTGAGAGGCCTAATCCGAGAACCATATGAGAAAGCGAAGTGAAACGTTTTGTCAGGCTATAGCCCAGGATTACCATGAGTGCAACGGGTGACAGGTAAAAACAGATTGGGTTGATAAACCAGGTAGCCACAATAAATAAAGCAGCATTTGCAAGGCAGAAAGCAAGGGCATATGAAGGTTTAATAATGTCTGCAGGGATTTCGCGCTTGGCTGTGCGAGGATTCTGGCGGTCGAATTCACGATCAGCCCAGCGATTGAAGCTCATAGCAGCATTTCTTGCAAGGAACATACAAGCAATTACGAGAATGAAAATATTCCAACTTAGTATGCCTCCTTCCTGAACCGTTGCCATGAAGTAACCGATCAGGGCAAATGGCAAGGCAAAAACTGTGTGTGCAAATTTTACCAGTGATAAATAATTACCGACCTTTGCTTTTACATTTTGTAGCATTCATGTTTTTTTTAATTTTACAAAAATATATAAGCTTCGATACCTATCGATAAGAATTTACATTTTCTATTGAGCTAATTATTTAGTATGTCAAGAAATAATATTCGATTATTAAGAAGTTATCTTCGATATCGTGTTGGTTCCAAAACCAAGTATAAGATACATTCTCCTTTTGTCTTTGACCTGATAACCCAGGTTTTTGAGAGTAAGGTTGTTCCTGAGGTGTGTAATCAAATACGTTCATTGTACAGGGAGCAGTGCCGTAATTCAAGAGTTCTTGAAACAACTGACTTTGGCCAAAGTTCAAGCCGTATGGCATATATAACAGAATTTTTGCGGATTTCGGAAATTGCACGCACTTCTTCAATCAAAAAGAAATCAGGAGAGCTTTTATACAGGCTTGTTGAACACCTAAAACCGGAAACAATTCTTGAACTGGGCACCGCTCTTGGATTCAGTACACTTTATATTGCCAAGGCTTATCCTGATACCCATCTATATACCATCGAAGGTTGTGCTGCAAAGGTCGAGGTGGCAAGAAGCAATTTCGGACGGATGTCAGCAACGAATATTGCTGTATTTACGGGTCGTTTTGACACTCAGCTTCCAAAAGTACTTGATAATATTAACAAGCTGGATTTTGTTTTCATGGATGGCCATCATCAATATCGCCCTACGCTTGAATATTTTAGCATGATCATGAAACATTCCCATGAAGACACCGTTATTGTGCTTGATGATATTCACTGGTCGACGGGAATGGAAAAGGCATGGGAACTAATAAAGCAGATTCCGGATGTTACAGTTACAATAGACTTGAACCATATGGGAATCGTCTTTTTTCGGAAGAGCCTCAGCAAGCAGAACTTCATCATTCGATACTAAGCCCTGATTTCAGCGCGGTAATTGCAGTCAGAATCATACCATATCCTATTAACAATTTTTGACATATAGGTTGTGGAAGAACTACTACATTTGTTAGTTATTTTATTTTAAAGTTCATGGATAAGGAAGAAATTATCAGGTTACAAGGCATCACCCGCACCTACAAGGTAGGAACTGAATCAGTAAGAGCCCTGCGCGAAATCACGCTATCGGTTTACCGAAATGAGTTTGTTGCGCTCATGGGACCTTCCGGCTCAGGGAAATCCACCCTGATGAATATCCTGGGATGCCTTGATACTCCGACCAGTGGTGAGTACTTTCTGAATAAGCAGGATGTGAGCAAGCTGAACGACAATGAACTTGCCCGTATCAGGAACAAGGAGATTGGTTTTGTTTTTCAGACATTCAATCTTTTGCCCAGGAGTACTGCTCTTGATAATGTCATGTTGCCTCAGATCTATGCAGGAATTGCTAAAGCTCAGAGATTGGAAAGGGCAACCCAGGTTATAGAAAGTGTTGGCCTGGCAGACAGGGCACATCATAAACCCAATGAACTTTCAGGGGGGCAGCGTCAGAGGGTGGCCATTGCCAGGGCATTGGTCAATAAGCCCTCAATTATTCTTGCAGACGAGCCGACCGGTAACCTCGATTCCGTTACTTCAGTAGAAATAATGGGTGTGCTGGAAGAAATTCACAAACTTGGGAATACCATCATCCTGGTTACCCATGAAGAAGATATTGCAAGGCATGCTCACAGGATTATCCGCCTGATGGATGGGAAAGTTTCTGACGATTATACCAATCCCAATATAGTTACCGTTTCAACGCGTGGTGCAGGTGTTGAACATGCCTGATCCTGGTAATTGTTATGGGCCTGAGACAAGAACCTGCATTCCAACTAAAACAAAAAGGCGTTACTTACTGTTACCAATGTCCAAAAAGCGGATAAATTGTTGGTTTCGATGGTAATTTCATATTAAAACACATGGAGAAAGAGTGGAAGATATACACCAAGACAGGAGATGGGGGGGAAACATCACTCATAGGAGGAAGCCGTGTACCTAAATTTCATTCAAGGATTGAAGCCTACGGAACTTTAGATGAATTGAATTCATTTGTCGGTTATTTGCGAGATCATTTAAGTGATGAGCATAGCCGGGCGACCCTGCTCGAGATCCAGGACAGGTTATTTACAGCTGAATCGTTATTAGCAGCAGATCCCAGTTTAGTCATTACCCAAAAGTTGCCGTTGCTTTTTGAAGAAGATGTATTGCGCCTGGAGCATGAAATGGATGAAATGAACAAGGCTCTTCCTGATCTGCATTCATTTGTGCTGCCGGGAGGGCATCCACATGTTTCACTTTGCCATGTGTGCAGAACAATATGCAGGCGTGCGGAGCGAGTTACCAATAAACTGGCATCTGAAGAAGAGATTGTTCATCCGGAAGTCTTGAGATATCTCAACAGGTTATCGGATTATTTCTTTGTGCTTTCGCGGAAACTAGCATTTGACATGCAAATTCGTGACAACACCTGGAAGGCTAGGATTACCTGATGATGTACCTAATATAGAGAAATTTAAGTAAATTTTCCACAAAATGCAAATGGTACTTGATTATGAATTATAATAAGTTACTTTTGCAAAAAATTTAACCCCCTAATATCCCGCACAATGTACTGGACATTAGAATTGGCTTCGAGACTTGAAGATGCACCCTGGCCTGCAACCAAAGAGGAATTGTTGGACTTCTGTGTTCGTTCCGGTGCTCCCATGGAAGTAATAGAAAATCTCCAGGAATTGGAAGATGAAGGTGAAATCTATGAAAGTATAGAAGACCTTTGGCCTGATTATCCTTCAAAAGAGGACTTTTTCTTCCATGAGGATGAATACTAATCAAGACATAGGGCGCTTAGGGCGCCTTTTTTTATCCCATCACTTTACAAAGCTTTACCTTAAGAATTTCGCATATTCCTTTTTAAAAAAGATGAAATTCGGACATTCTGTCAAGTTTTTTTAAACAATGCGACATACTGTCTTTGTTGTTTTTCACATGACCTTCATTATTCGAATTAGTCCAAAGCCTTATCGATCTTGAATAGTTAGCATTTTCCACTGTTAATTCGAATTTGTTTCAGATAAATTAGGTTACTTTTGTTATCTAAAGAATAGTCTTTGATTAAGAAGGTGAAATTTTTCCAACTATATGCTCAATCTTATCTTTAAAAAATTTGCGGGAGGAACTAAATCCGATCGTGATATCAAGTCGATCATGCCGGTGATCGAAAAAGCAAAGAAGGAATACGAAAGGATTTCCCAGCTAAGTAATGATGGCCTCAGGCAAATGACCCTCGAATTCCGCCGTCGTATTCAGGACTCAGTCATAGATGAAGAAGAAAAAATGGCGGCTATCCGTGCCAGGATTGATACTGAGTTTGACATGGACATCGATGAAAAGGAAACTCTGTACAAACAGATAGATGAACTTGAGAAAGAGGCTTATGAGAAGACTCAGAAATCTCTTGACAACATCCTGCCTGAAGCATTTTCTGTAATCAAGGAGACTGCCAAAAGATTTAAGGAAAATGAGAATGTTATTGTAACGGCAACTGATTTTGACCGGGATCTTGCTGCGCGCAAGGACAGTGTTAATATTGTTGAAGATAAGGCACATTGGAGTAATCATTGGAGTGCAGGCGGAAACGTTATCACCTGGGATATGGTGCATTATGATGCCCAGCTAATTGGGGGAATGGTACTTCACCAGGGTAAGATCTCCGAAATGGCAACCGGTGAAGGGAAAACGTTGGTCGCTACTTTGCCTATTTACCTCAACGCCTTACCTGGCAAGGGAGTTCATGTTGTAACTGTCAATGATTACCTTGCAAAACGTGACTCGGAATGGATGGGAGTACTTTTTGAATTCCATGGCCTGGTTATAGATTGTATCGACAAGCATGAGCCTAATTCGGAAGAGAGGCGCAAAGCTTATCTTGCTGATATTACCTACGGGACGAATAATGAATTTGGCTTCGATTACCTGCGTGATAACATGGCACGCAACCCTGAAGAGTTGGTTCAGCGTTCACATAACTATGCTATTGTGGATGAGGTTGACTCTGTGCTTATTGATGATGCCCGAACTCCCCTTATTATTTCAGGGCCTACTCCAAAAGGTGAGAACCAGGAGTTTGAGCAGCTTAAGCCTGAAATATCAAGACTTTATAATGAGCAGCGCAACCTTGTAACCAAGCTTTTAGCTGAATCCAAGAGCCTGTTGACACCCGGGCCTGATGGCCAGATTTCTTCTGAAAATGAAAAGAAAGGTGGAGAACAGTTGTTGAGAGCAACCCGTGGGTTGCCCAAGCACAAACCAACCATCAAATTCCTGAGTGAGCCCGGGATGCGAACCTTGATGCAGAAGACTGAAAACTTCTACATGCAGGAACAATCCAAACATATGCATATCATTGATGATGAGTTGTTTTTCGTTATCGATGAGAAGAATAATTCAATCGAGTTAACTGACAAGGGCATCGATCTGATCACTAAGTCTTACCAGGATCCGAAATTCTATATTCTTCCAGATGTTGGAGCCGAAATTGCTGAACTTGAAAGGAAAGCTCTTCCTGAAAAGGAGAAACTTGAAGCAAAGGCTGACTTGCTTAGTGATTATTCCATTAAGTCAGAGAGGATACATACCGTTAACCAGTTGCTGAAAGCTTATGCGTTGTTCGAGAAGGATGTTGAATATGTACTTATAGACAATAAGGTTAAGATTGTTGATGAGCAGACCGGACGTATCATGGAAGGCCGCAGGTACAGCGATGGACTTCACCAGGCAATTGAAGCAAAGGAAAATGTGAAGGTTGAAGCTGCAACTCAAACTTATGCTACCATCACTCTGCAGAACTATTTCCGTATGTATAAAAAGCTGGCCGGTATGACCGGTACTGCTGAAACGGAAGCAGGTGAATTCTGGGATATCTATAAACTGGATGTTGTAGTGATTCCTACAAATCGCCCGGTTATACGTGCTGATAAGGATGACCTGGTATATAAGACCAAACGTGAGAAGTTCAATGCCGTTATTACAGAGATTAAGGAACTGGTTTCCAAAGGGCGTCCGGTGCTTGTAGGAACAACCTCTGTTGAAACCTCGGAGTTGTTGAGCAGGATGCTAACCCGTGACCGGATAGCGCATAATGTACTTAATGCAAAGTTGCACCAGAAGGAAGCCCAGATTGTAGCGGAAGCTGGTTTACCCGGTACTGTTACCATTGCTACAAACATGGCAGGCCGTGGTACTGACATCAAGCTTGGTCCCGGTGTTAAAGAGGCAGGCGGCCTTGCAATCCTCGGTACAGAGCGACATGATTCACGTCGTGTGGACAGGCAGTTACGCGGTCGTGCAGGTAGGCAGGGAGACCCCGGTTCGTCCCAGTTTTTTGTTTCACTGGAAGATGACCTGATGCGAATGTTCGGTTCCGAACGAATTGCAGGTATCATGGACAGGTTGGGATTAAAAGAAGGAGAAGTGATCCAGCACAGCATGATCACCAAGAGCATTGAAAGAGCACAGAAGAAGGTTGAAGAAAATAACTTCGGGATACGTAAACGTTTGCTGGAATATGACGATGTAATGAATTCGCAGCGTGAGGTAATATACAGCAAGCGCCGTCATGCACTTTATGGCGAACGACTTGCATTGGATATTTCCAATATGATTTATGATTTAGGTGAAACTATCCTGACTGACAGCCTCGAACAAAATGATTTCGAGAATTTCAAGCTTGAACTTCTTACCAATCTTTCATCGGATTGCCCGTTTGCTGAAAAGGAATTTGGAAGTGGAAACAAGGAAAATCTTGCTGATAAGCTATTTGAATTTACCTACAAGAATTACAAGGATAAATCCAACAGGATTGCAGAACAAACCTATCCAATCATCAGGGATGTTTACGAAAATAACCCGAGGTACCAGTTCATAGCCATACCTATCACTGACGGAATAAAATCCATACAGGTTGCGCCCAGCTTGAAAAAAGCCTATGAGGACAGGGGCAAGGAAGTATTGCTTGCCATCGAGAAAGGAATTACCCTGGCAATTATTGATGATACATGGAAAGAGCATCTGCGGGAGATGGATGAACTCAGGCAGAGTGTACAATCGGCAACCTATGAGCAGAAAGATCCTCTGCTGATCTATAAATTTGAATCTTTCAGCCTGTTCAAAGACCTGGTTCAAAAAGTCAACAAAGAGATTGTATCATTCCTGATGCGTGCGAAGATTCCTTTGCATGAATCTGAGGAAGTACATGAAGCACATAAACCCCAGAGATCTGATCAGCGGTTGAGGGAGGAAAGGACAGATATTCTCAGTCAACGTACATCAGAAAACTCTGTGACAGGACCTGTAAGGGTTGAAAAGAAAGTTGGGCGGAATGATCCCTGTCCCTGTGGATCGGGCAAGAAGTATAAGGCCTGTCATGGGATGGATGAGGTTTAAATCAGGATTCATTATGTGATTAACTGATCAATATGCTGAATATGAAATATAAAAGATTGCTTCTTAAGTTGAGTGGTGAATCATTGGCCGGCAGCAGCGGCAGTGGATTTGATACAGAGATGTTGTCGCTGTATGCTAATGAAATTAAGTCAGTTGTGAGTTCTGGTGCTGAAGTAGCAGTAGTTTTGGGCGGCGGGAATATCTTCAGGGGATTGAAAGGAAATAATGTGGGAATCGACCGGGTTAAAGGTGATTATATGGGCATGCTCGCTACAGTGATCAACAGTATAGCCCTGCAATCTGCACTTTCATCTGTAGGTATAAAAGCCAGGGTTCTTTCTGGCCTTGCCGTTGACCCTGTTGCAGAAAAAGCCTCTGGCCCCAGGGCAGTCGAAAGTCTTGAACAGGGAGAAGTCGTAATTCTTGCCGGGGGAACTGGTAATCCTTTTTTTACTACGGATTCAGCAGCTGCTTTAAGAGCAGTTGAAATTCATGCAGATTTGCTTCTAAAAGGAACTAGGGTTGACGGGGTTTATACTGCCGACCCGGAAAAGGATCCTAAAGCAGTAAAATATGATTATCTGAGTTTTGATGAAGCTTATGCAAAAGGCTTAAACATTATGGACCTCACTGCTTTCACTCTCTGCAAGGAAAACAATCTGCCTGTAATTGTATTTGATGTTCACCAGGCAGGAAACTTAAAGAGGATTGTGGATGGGGAAAAAGTAGGAACCCTTGTTCACTCAAATTCATAAAAACTTCTATTCTTTCAATTGGATTTATACGCCTTTCTGTAGCAAAAAGACTCAATATTGATTAGATTTGCCAACGTTTAAATTTTAGGAAGTATGACCGAAGATGCTCTTTTTATCCTGGAAGAAATGAAAGAAGGCATGACTCATGCAATTTCGCACCTGGAAAAGGAATTTCATAAATTCCGTACAGGGAAAGCCAGTCCGCAGATGCTGGAAGGAGTAAAAGTTGATTATTATGGTAACCCGACAGCTGTTGATAAGGTGGCAAACATCAATACCCCGGATCCCAGGCAGATAGTAGTTCAGCCCTGGGAGAAAAGTATGCTGGCGCCAATTGCTAAAGCTATACTGGATGCAAACCTGGGATTTAATCCCCAAAATAACGGTGAGATTTTAAGAATCAATGTTCCGCCTCTCACCGAGGAGCGCCGACGGGATATGGTAAAGAAAGCTAAGGCTGAAGCTGAATTGGCGAAGGTAGCTATTCGGAATATCAGGCGCACCGCTGTTGATGATGCCAAAAAGCTTGAAAAAGGTGGCCTTCCGGAAGATGAGGTGAAGGTACTTGAAAAGGATATCCAGCACTTAACGGATCAATTTATCGCACAAGTAGATAAGGTGCTGGAAGTCAAGGAAAAAGACATTATGACCGTGTAGGCTCCATCTTTTCGATCAATTCCATATTATTATGAGGCAGTGACAACGTAAATACGGATCCTGCTCCTACGGAACTTTGGACATTTATTGTCCCGTTATTTTTCTCAATAAACTCTTTTACGAGCAACAGCCCAAGGCCTGTTCCTTTTTCATTGGCTGTCCCCAATGTGCCAGATTTCTTTTCCGGGTGGAACAGATTCTGAATATTTTCAGGAGGTATTCCTATACCTGAATCTGAAATATGGAGCTTTACCAATTCCGGCCTCAATTCGGCATCAATATGTATACTTCCGTGATGCGGTGTAAATTTCACTGCATTTGAGAGCAGGTTTATAATACAAGTGCTGATCATTTCATGATCTGCATAAACTTTAGTCCCTTCTTTCAGTGAAGTGGTGACGCTTATATTTTTCCGGATAGCTGCGTTCTGAACTAAACAGATTGCTTCATTTACAGGTTGAAGAAGGTCAAATTCCTGCGGGCTCATCTCCAGTTTCCCTGTTTGCGATCGTACCCATTTCATCAGGTTTTCGAGAAGATGATCTGCACTAATACAGCCATCATTGATATATTTGAGGTATTTCCCCCTTTCTTCTTCAGTTATTTCCAGTGTAGGGTCCATCAGCAGTTCCGACAATCCTGTTATTGCAGAAATTGGATTTTTCAAATCATGAGAAATGATAGACAGGAACTTGTCCTTCGATTCGTTGGCCAATTGCAAAGCGATTGCTTTTTGCTCTATCTGGTTGCTGAATTCGGAAAGAGAATGATTGGCTTTTTTAATTTTCCGGCGGGAGTGATGAAGTGTAATGAAGATCATTGCTATCAGCAAAAGGATGATCACTATCCCCATAGCAATGAGGTGATGCTGCTGTTCATTTTCCTTTTTTAGCTTTTCATGCTCTTTTAATTGATTATCAGAGTTTATAGCTTCCGGAATTATTGCTTTTTCAGCGTCAACAGAAGTATTCAGGTTAACTATACTGGTAATTTCAGCCAGACGGTAAACCAGAGATTCACATTGTTCGAAATTTACAGGAATTTGATAAGTGGATTTAGACCCCTGAAATAAGAATCTATCTGCCAAATAACCGGAAATGGAAATCAATAAACCAAGAATCAGAAAGACTTTTACTTTCATTTTTTATCCAAGTTGTGCAAGCATTCTTCCTCAATTATCACGGGTGTTTTCGAATAGCCAGTTATATCAATAGTTCCGGCTAATTCATTGCTTGCAGGCAGTAATCCAAGAGTGAGTGAGTTATATATATTTATGTTCGATATGCTTATTTGTAATAGTGGTTGGGAAAATAATAACCGGTAAAACTTTACAGCATCAATAAAATTAATGGAATGCAGGGAGGATGTATTGCCAGATGAGGTTAATTTCGGCCTGCATATTACCAACGTTGGCGGTTACAGCAATAACTGCATCCTTATCAGGAACAACAATGATAAATTGGCCATTTGCCCCATCTGCCCTGTATGCGTTAAACCTGCAGCGCCACATCTGGTAACAGTACCCCTGGAGCCAGTCGCTCTCTGATACCGGGGTTCCCGGGCTGCTCCATTGTGGAGACTGGTTGATTTTAGCCGTAGTGGCTTCCTTGATCCAGGAAGACGGCATTGATTGCTTCCCGTTCCATTTTCCTTGTTGAATAAAGAACTGCCCCATTTTGGCCATATCCTCCGTCTTTATATATAACCCCCATCCTCCGGTGTTGATACCTGTCGGGCTTTCTTCCCATTTGACCCCGGTTATACCAAGCGGCCGGAAAAGCCTGGGATAGAGATAATCGATCAGTTTTTCTCCTGTAACTCTTTGAATGATAGCTGAAAGCATATAAGTGTTTATACTGCAATACAGGAAATGAGTACCAGGTTTATAAGGAATTGGTGCCGAAAGAAACATTTGCTCCCAATTCCCTTGTTGAGCCCTGATTCCAGGTGAAGGATCATTTGCAAATCCTGCAGACATAGTTAACAGATCGCGAATTTCCAGGTTGGCCAGGTTCGGAGATATAGTATCAGGAAGTAATTCGGGGAAATAGTAGATGACTTTATCCGTTAGTTTCAATCTTTTTTCAGTGACGGCAAAGCCAATAGCAGTAGCAGTGAAGCATTTACTGACCGAGTACATCAGGTGTGGTTTTCGGGCAGAATTGTCACCAAACCATTTTTCGAAAATAACATTACCATGCCGAAGGATCATAATGCTGTGGATATCCTGGTTACTATCTGAAATGGCTTTCAAATAATTTTGAACACTTGAGGGGTCAAATTGAACTGATTCAGGAGTACTTCGCTTTAAGGCTTTCGTGATATCATTATAGCTTACCAGTTCAATATTCTTAGCATGGATAGCCGTTTTGACTTTCTCGCTTGTAAATAATTCCGTGACTCCCTGGCGATCAGCAGCTACTCCTTCATAACCAATATGATGAACAGCTTTCATCTCAGCATCATCATAGGCAGGATGGTCGAGGAAGATGTAGGCTTTACCCGCCTCGAGTTTATCAAGCATTTTCGTAAAACTGGTTTCCTTATCAGCAGATGTTTTGGATGGGCCATCGTACCCAACTGGTATCAATCCATACTTTGCTTCAGATTGCCCGCAGATATGAGCCAGATTATATTCCCTGGCTAGTTTGTCTACCATCGCTTCAACTTTGGGATCGAAATCAGTAGCTCCCATATGGCCTGACAAATGACTCAACTGGGGTATGTTTTTAAGGGCCATCTCGATCTGCGCCCTGAACTCCTTTTCAATCTCTTTTAATTCCCATTTGTGTTCTACTACAGAAAGTCCGGGATAAGTGGCAGTTGGTTTTAAACGGGGAAGAAAATATCCATTTTTATCTGTCAGACTTGGACAATGAGTCAGCGGCCTCCATTTAATATTATCCCATTCGCTTGTAATAGCAAGGTGGAGGCCAACATCAATGCCTGGATTCTCTTTTAGTAACTTAGCAGCCTCCGGGAACCATGGTGCAACTGTCATCACCTCGATACTGGTTTCAATTCCATTTTTATAACATTCAACGCAGGCCCTGTTGCTACTTTGGGTTGATCCCATATCATCTCCACGGATTATTAGCCTGGGATGATTTACAACCTGTGCCTGGATCCATAGTGTTGTACAAATGATGAAGAGAGAGAGTAAGTATTTTTTCATGATACTAATCCTTTTTGAAAGGGAATGATTTGGATAAATTTTGCAACTGACTTTAAAGGGTTCATAATCCTTCATTACAATTCCTGCATATTTCAATGGTTTTCCTGCAGGAAAATATATTACGCCTGAAGTCCTTGTAAGGTGGTTGCTGCCAGATTTCACTGAACGAGTATTCATTAAGATCTCCCATAGCGTGGCTGGCATCCTTGTCGAAACAGCAAGGCAGTACTTTTCCATCCCATGTAATGACAGCTGCATGCCAGAGCCTGTGGCATCTGTTGGGGAGTTTCCCCTTTATCACCGGCTTACCAGTTTCGTCAGGTTTATATCTTGATTTTTCTTCAAGGTTGGTAAGGAACTGACTGGATTCAGGATGATAGAGTTGTGCACTTTTCAAGGTCAGTTTATCAACATTCATTTCCCTGGAAAAAGCTTTCAAACCAGTTAGCTGATGTTCATTTGTCTTCAGCACGAGGAATTGCAGTTCGACAAATGGTTTTCTTGAGTGTAGTTCTTCTTTCCACCTGATGATATTCTGAATTCCGCTCAAAACCTTAGTTATATTTCCACCAACGCGGTATTTTTCATAGGTTTCCTGGTCCAGTCCATCCAGAGAGATAATCAGGCGATCGAGCCCGGATTCTACAAGTTGCCTGGCATTATCATCGTCCAGGAAATGCCCGTTAGTGGAGGTGGCTACAAAGATTCTTTTCGTCCTGGCATACTTTACCATTTCAATGAATTCCCGGTTAAGAGTGGGTTCTCCCTGGAAATAAAGTGTAAGGTAGATAAGATGTTTGCTTAGCGGATCAAGGAATTGGATAAAGGTTTCCAGTGAAAGATTTCCTGTTGGGCGTGTGAATTGCCTCAGTCCTGATGGGCATTCGGGGCAGCGTAGGTTGCAGGATGTTGTAGGCTCGATGGAGATTGACCAGGGGAGTCCTGACACCCTTGGTTTTCCGCTGACAAGGCTAAAATAGTAGGAACCCTCATTTTTCAGGAAGTTGGTTATCCTGGTTAAATTCAAGGCCGATATATAGCTTGAAATATAGCCTGTCATTTTTAATGCAGAATAAGAATGGTTTTATAGAAGCAAATGTAATGGAACCTTAATTCTTTAGGAGGATATGCTTATTCATTGCTACTTATTTACCATAAATTTCCTGGCAAATGTTCCACTTTTAAATTTAATTCTCAGTAGATAAAACCCGGCAGAATAGGATTTAAGTTCTATGGATGAGGATATTATACCAGGTTCAGTGGAGGTGAAAACTGTTTTACCAAAGGAATCGATTATCTCGGTCAGCTGCAATTCACTATTCACGTTGCTCCTGATTGAAATGTAACCCGAGGATGGATTTGGATAGATATCAATATCATTTTGCTGTTCTTTTTCCGGCAAACCACCTATGAATGAAACACAACCATTTTCAGAACTGATAGTTGGCTCAGAGATCGTGCAAGGAGCTGATAAAAAGGATCCTGCATCAACTGCTGTGAAAGTTGTATCCTTGGATGATACGGAGAGAGCCGATTGTTGAGGAAATCCATCTGAAAGGCAGGCATACCCATTTTCGCCTGCTGAATCTGCCCTGATTATTCCGATATGTGGTAAATAATGCAAGGGTTGCTTTACACCTAATAAAGGCCCGTTCCCAATAATCAGCATGCTTTTGTCAGTGCATTCGGCCATGTCAACAGCGTCCATAAAAGGGGACCTGGACCAGATGGTATTTCCGGAAGGGTCTATTTTTCGCATCTCTCCACTATGAACCATGATAAAGTTGCCGTCAGATAATTTGTGGATCCTGATTTGCTGATTATTTGAAATACCCCCACTATAAAAACCTGTATATGTCTTCGACCAAAGTATATTACCTAGCAGGTCCGTTTTTGATAAAATCACATCTCCATTGTAAGCATCCATTTTCATGCAAACAAGAAATCCATCCTGAATTGCTTCAACATCAAAAGCATAGAGGTTTGTTGTGGTACTGCAGCTTAGCTTTCTTCCCCAGGAAATATTTCCTTCGGCATCCAGTTTGACCAGCGATGCGTAACCATAGTAAGGTGTATTCTGTTGTGCGAAACCGGCAAGGATAAAGCCATTATCCTGTGTTGGCCGGATTCCATTTCCTTCGCCTGAGTCCAGTGACGTCAGTAATTTCCCCCATACAAAGTTTCCCATTTGACTCAATTTGCAAACAAACTGCTGGTTATAGGGGGGAATGTTAATACTGGTATATCCGCAGATAACAAATCCTTTATCTGGTGTTTCCTTTAATGAGGTAATAGTCAGGTTGTATCCAAAATTCACTCCTTTTGTCCAGATTGTGTCACCCGATTCAGCGACCTTAGCTATTAAAAGGATATCATGTTCCAGGACCTGATCATAGAAATTCCCTGCAAATAAATAATTGGAATCCGAGGTTGGGATTAATTCAGTGAAGGAAGATTGTGTTGAGGTTTGTGATAGCTTCAATTGCCTTTTCCAGAGAATAGTTCCTTCAGAATCTGTTTTAAGAAAAAGTGAATTATAGGCTTTCTGGCCTGAAATTACGAATCCACCATCCTTTGACGTGACGACAGAACTTGCTGTCATAGATTCATTATCGTCGAAAAATACTCTAGCTTTTGGCTGAGCGCCTACTGTTGATGCAGACAAGAGGATAACTGACAAAATAAGTAAATCAAATTTTTGCATAGGGATAAGGTTTAGGCAATAAAACAAAAATACATGTCAAAAAAAAAAGCATGAAGCATCAAGCCTCATGATATTACAGATCCTTCGTCAGCTTCTGAATAAGCCTGAATTTGCTGAAAAACTCCTTTCCAATTACCCTCAAAACAGTATAACAAGGCACAGCAATCAGCATCCCGATAATCCCACCGAGGCTTCCCCCAATAATGATGGCAAAGAATATTTCAAGGGGATGCGCTTTTACACTATTGGAATAGATAATAGGCTGAAAAAGCATTGTGTCAAGGTAATGGACTCCAAAAAGAACAATTATGATTTTTAGTATCAGTGAATTAAGGGTAGAGAGGTCTCCGTTAGCCAGTGATTGGGTGAGAGCCAGTGTAAGTGCAGTTATGGATCCGAATATTGGCCCGACATAGGGAATAATATTCAGGAATCCGGCGAAAAACCCCAGTAGCAGTGCATTCTGCACACCGAGCAGTATGAAGGACATTGTAATCAAAGTAATGCCACCGAGAACTTCAAAGCATACGCCAATAAAATAACGCATAAGTAATGCCTTGGAGGAATGAAGCACTTTTCGGGTTGCATCAGCATGTTTCTCAGGAGTGACTATCAATACAATCCCTTCGAACATATGATCATCCTTGAGGAAGAAGAACGCTATAAATACTATGGAAAACAGATCGATGAAGAAGGATCCCGCAAATCCCAGCAATCCATTCAGTATAGCTGAGATATTGGAGATGCTGACCATGGATTTAGCTTTCTCAGCGATCAATTGTTGAAGAGTATGTCCTTTTGGAAGGAGACCCAGCCATAGAAGTTGGTCCTGGACCCAGCCAAGCGGGCCTTTAAGCTGGGTTGTTATATTATTCAGGTCGAGGCTTACAATGGCCTGAGCCTCCTGGATAATTAGCGGAAGAAATATGGCAAACAGCCCAAGGAAACATGAAAGCAAAAGCAAGAGGGTAATCAGGGTGCTTATCCCGTGTGGCATCCTGATCCTGCCAATCCTGATATGGTCAAACAGCCTCACCACCGGGTGTCCAATTATAGAAACCACTGCAGCAATAAGGATATAAACGATCAAAAATGAGAACCTCCAGATCAGGTAGCCACCTAATAAGATAAGGAGTATTGTACCGATAATGCGAATGATGCGATTCATACTATAAAATTACAATATTTTCAGTGTTGGCAATATCACTTAATACCCAGGAATCCGAACCGGACTTTTTTAACCTTTTCAAACAAAGTTAGGCCTTTCCTGTTGAATGAATGATAGTAAATTTGCCTGTTGCTTCATGATAATGTTCATTTTGAAAAAAGTCTTCACTCTCTTTCTTGTTTTCCTGGTGATAATTTCTTCTATCCGGATGTCATCACCATTATTGGGTTATGTTCTTTTTCATCAGCAATTTGTGAATGAGTGCAGGGTGATTCAGCATCATACGGCAGATTGTGAAGGCCAATGTGTCTTGAAGCGGGAACTTGCTCAACAGGGCAGTAAATCATCGGAACTTCCGGAATCTTCAGTACAGAAACATCTTAAGGTAATTGACCTGTTTATTGAATCTGCCCTGAATCTGTCACCTCAGCAAGAAGTAATGAATTGTTTTGTTTCTTATTATCGTTCAGAATTATTATTTCGCAAGCCCGCTATCAACACTCCGCCTCCCAGGTTGACAATTGCCTGATTCCGTCTTCCGGATCAGTTCCCAATTTCTTATTTCCTTGCTAATGGACGTTCTTACGACCATAAAGTCTTTTGGGAAAACAAACCTGGTATTCACTACAATCCTTAATAAATGAAGAAAATACTCTTCTCACTGCTGATAATTATCGGTTCTGTGAGCGTACACAGTCAAAATATCCTCTACGGAACAATTACTGATAAAAGTACTGGATCAACTCTTCCAAATGCAACGCTTTATTTTACTGACCTTATGAAGGGTGCATCAGCTGACATTGATGGGAAATACACTATTGATAATCTGCCATCCGGGAGTTTCCTCCTCCAGGTGACCTATCTTGGATTCAGAAGTTGGGTAAGTAAGGTTGACATTACAGGTAAAACTAAACTGGATATATCGCTTACCCCGGCAGCAGCTGAAATGAAAGAAGTGATCATCACCGGGACCACTTCATCCGTTGAACGACGCTTGAATCCTGTTCCCAGCATCATATTGAATTTTGATGATCTGAAAGTTTCAAATTCCACAACCATAATGGATGCATTGTCCCGCAAGCCTGGAATTAGCCAGGTTACAACTGGGTCAGGAATTTCAAAGCCGGTGATTCGTGGACTTGGATATAACAGGGTAGTTGAGCTGGTCGACGGGGTCAGGCAGGAAGATCAGCAATGGGGTGATGAGCATGGAGTTGAGATAGATGATTACTCGGTAAACCGCGTGGAAGTCATCAAAGGCCCGGGAAGCATAATGTATGGTTCGGATGCTATGGCAGGAGTGATTAATTATCTTTATCCGGCTCCACTTGAACAAGGGACAGTGGGTTTAAATGTCACTTCTGAATTTCAGACAAATAATCGCCTGGAAGGACTATCCGCAGCCAGTGCTGGCAATCTGAAAGGAATAAACTGGTTACTGAGGGGAAGCTTGAAACGGGCCGGGAATTTTACAAATAATGAAGATGGACATGTGTACAATTCCGGGTTTCGCGAGATGAATACAAATGGCTACCTGGGGTTGAACCGCAAATGGGGATATTCTCAGCTTTTATACAGTGCTTTCCATGAGAAGGTTGGACTTGCAGAGGGCCAACGGGATAGCCAGGGCAGATTTGTGAAACCAGTGATTGTTAATGATAGCACTTTGTCGGAAGCTACAACAAATGAATCCGATCTCAATGGTTATTCTCTTGCCGTTCCCTGGCAGGAACTGTTGCATCTTAAGTTAGTTTCATCAAGCAGTGTATTGTTAGGCAAATCCCGTGTAAGCATGAAAATCGGTTACCAGCAAAATCGAAGAAGTGAGTTCGGAAATCCTTTGCTGCCTGATCAGGCATCACTTTACCTGAAACTAAATACCCTTACCTATGATCTTAAGTATTTTTTGCCCGATCTGAAAGGTTGGGAAAGTTCTGTCGGTATAGGGGGGATGATCCAGCAAAACAGGGATGGCGGCCTGGAATTCCTGGTACCGGAATACGATCTTAAAGATGCTGGCTTATATGTATTCACAAGAAAAACTATGGGGAAACTGATCATTAGTGGGGGTGGAAGGGCAGATCGTAGGAACATTTCCTCATTCACTATGGATATAAAAGATGAAGGGCGCAAATTCACGGCAATAACAAAGGAATTCTCGAATATTTCAGGAAGTATTGGATGCAGTTACAACCTTAACGACAGCCTGGCTCTAAAAGTAAATGTTTCAAGGGGATTCAGGTCACCTAACATTGCTGAACTTGCATCCAACGGTAAACATGAGGGGACATACCATTATGAGCTAGGTAACCCTGATCTCAAGCCTGAGACCAGTTTGCAGGCAGATGCAGGAATTGACATTGATAAGACCCATCTTTCCTTTGAAATGGATATTTTCCTTAATTCCATTCAAAACTATATTTTTCCTGAGAAGCTTAATTCCCGGAATGGCGGTGATTCTATCATTGATCTGAAAGATCCGGCTCCGGCATTCAAATTTATGCAAGGCAATGCCTTACTCTATGGTGGTGAAATCACGCTTGATATACACCCTCATCCTTATGACTGGATCCATTTTGAGAATACACTAGGCTATGTCAGGGGAATACGGCCTGGTAGAATTGACAGTCTGAAGAACCTTCCCATGATGCCGCCTCTGAAACTTAGTTCGCAACTGAGAATTGATCTCAATAAAACTCCACGATGGCTGAGAAACCTAACGGCCTTCATTGGAGGTGAAATGACACTCAAACAGGATAAGGTATTTAAAGCCTATGGAACAGAAACTGCAACTCCAGGATATTTCCTTTTGAATGCGGGTATTGGTTGCGAGTTTTATGGGAAGGATGATAAAAAACTCTTCTCTATCAATATCAATGGCAGTAACCTTCTGGATGCCTCATACCAGGATCACCTAAGCCGTTTGAAGTATGCACCTGAGAATCCCCTGACAGGAAAGCAGGGGATCTTCAATATGGGAAGGAATATTGGGTTTAAGCTGATTGTGCCTGTGAGTTGGAGAGTGGGGAGGTAGAGATGGCGAGATGGGGAGATGGGGAGATGGCGAGACGGGGAGAGGGCGGGATAGCGGGATAACGGGATGGGGAGAGGGAAGAACTTATTTTCCTTATTTTTACCAAAAACCTCAGTATTATGGAAACTCCTGAATTCCGGCTCTGGGCGCATAAGTTTGCCGACTGGATGGCAGACTATTACGAAAATATTGAGGATCTTCCGGTTAAGTCGATGGTTTGTCCCGGGGAGATACTTTCAAAGTTGCCCGAACTGCCGCCTGAGGGAGGTGAATCCATGTCCCAGCTCTTTGAGGATTTCCAGTCGATCATTCTGCCTGGAATGACTCACTGGCAGAGTCCTAATTTTTTTGCATATTTTCCAGCCAACGGGAGTTTGCCCTCCATACTGGCTGAAATGCTGACGGCAGCAATGGGTGCCCAATGTATGATCTGGGAAACTTCGCCGGCAGCCGCGGAATTGGAAGAACGCGTTATGGATTGGCTTAAGGTTATGACCGGACTTCCATCCGGGTGGTCAGGAGTGATCCAGGATACGGCGTCGACAGCAACTCTGGCAGCCATCTTATCCGCGCGTGAGAAATGCGGCTTTTTTAGCTCTAATGAAACCGGCCTCAGTCAACACCAACAATTACGGGTATATTGTTCTACTGAAACACATTCTTCAATTGATAAAGCAGTAAAAATTGCAGGAATAGGAAGGCAGAACCTGGTGAAAGTCATTATTGATAAGCAGTTTAGGATGGATAGTGAGGCATTAAGGTCAGCTATCCAAAGTGATATAGAATTGGGATTTAAGCCATGCTGTGTTGTGGCAACCCTTGGAACTACAAGTTCTGTTTCCATTGACCCTTTAAAGGAAATAGCTGAAGTATGCAAGGAATTGGGTGTCTGGCTTCATGTGGATGCCGCTTATGCAGGTTCAGCACTCCTGTTACCTGAATTCCGCTGGATGATTGAAGGAATTGACCAGGTGGACTCTTTTGTATTCAATCCCCACAAATGGTTGTTCACCAATTTCGATTGTTCAGCCTATTTTGTAAAGGATAAGGAATCACTTATCAAGACCTTTGAGATCCTTCCCGAATACCTCAAAACAGGTACCAGGGGATTGGTGAATGATTACCGTGACTGGGGCGTTCCTCTGGGGCGGCGGTTCAGGGCACTGAAGCTCTGGTTTGTTATCCGATCCTATGGCGTTGAAGGCCTGAAAGAAGCCATCCGGAATCACATTGAATATGCCTGTTGGTTTGAAACCCAGGTAGCTGAAAGTCTGGAATTTGAAATCATGGCTACCCGTCATCTTTCAGTAGTCTGTTTCAGGTTTCACCCTAAGCATAAGGATGATCAGGCCGAATTGGACCGCCTCAATGCCACGTTGCTCGAAGCGATAAACAGGTCAGGGAAAGCTTACCTGACCCATACAAAATTAAACGGCCAATACGTGATGAGGATGGCAATTGCGCAAACCCGGGTAAAAAGAGAGAATGTTCAGAACACATGGGAGTTGATAAAGAGAATAGCTTCAGAACTGTAAGATTCTTTAGCATGCACATCAGATTCGTCTGCAATTAATAAAGCCTATGAAAATTCGTCTACCTGAATTTAGAACTCTATTTCTTTCCCTGGCCATTTTAAAAGCCTTATTACTGGCGGCTGTGTTCCTGATGTTTGACCTCCCAGCCAACGCATCGCTCCGGATCCCTTCGATATTGGCCAGCAATATGGTTTTGCAGCGGAATTCGGAAGTCAGGATTTGGGGATGGGGCGACCCGGGAAAGAAGATAACGGTTAAGGTGGGATGGCTGCCAAATGAATTATCCGCCAATGTAAATTCAGATGGCCGTTGGCAGGTAAAAGTACTGACAGGCAATGCGGGAGGCCCTTATAAAATTTCTATTTCAGAATCAGAGGAATCCCTTGAACTCAACAATATCCTGCTTGGAGAGGTCTGGGTATGTTCAGGGCAGTCGAATATGGATTTTACGATAAAGATGCTGGGTGGGTGGAAAAAGTCCTTTCCTGCTGAGATGGATGATGTTTTGAAGAATGATTATTCAAAGCTGCGCTTATTTGATGTTAAGAAAGATACATCCTCAAAACCCCTAGAAGAGTGTTTTGGGACCTGGTTATTACCTGATACCGGCGTCCTGGCCTCATTCAGTGCTACAGCCTGGTTTTTCGGGCTTGAATTGTATAAGGAACTGGGCGTTCCGATAGGCCTTGTTACATCTGCATGGGGAGGAACTCCTGCAGAAGCCTGGACTCCCAAAAGCATCGTGGATACAGATCCTGCACTTATTTTTTACCGGTCGGATCCCAATAAAAATCCTTGGTTTCCAACTGCACCCGCTATTCTTTTCAATTCCATGATCAACCCTTTGCTGAAGACAACAATAAAGGGCGCTATCTGGTACCAGGGTGAATCCAATGTAAATGATGCCGACACTTATGGACAGTTATTCCCCGCAATGGTGAAGGGATGGAGGCAGGCATGGGCAGAAGGCGATTTTCCTTTCTACTATGTCCAGATTGCCCCTTTTACCTATGATCGGGCAGTTGTTGGGGCGCTCATGCGTGAAACACAGCTGAAGTGCCTTTCCATGACTAATTCAGGAATGGCTGTCACTATGGATATTGCCGGAGATGTCACCAATATACATCCTGTTAACAAACCTGAAGTTGGAAGAAGGCTGGCCTTGTGTGCATTGGCCGGTACCTATGAAAAAGCAGGCATTGCTTTCTCTGGCCCGGTGTATAGGAGCTTTACACACGAAGGAAAAACTTTGCGGTTATATTTTGAACACACTGAAGGTGGACTACTGGTTAAAAGTCATTCCAGGGAAGACGGTTTTATGATTGCAGGAAAGGATAAGCATTTCGTTCCTGCCAAAGTAAAAGTGGAATCAGGAAGTTTGGTAGTCAAATCAGATAAGGTAAAAGAGCCGGAGTCCGTAAGGTATGCATTTACAAATACTTCGGATGCAACCTTGTTCAATGGGACGGGATTGCCGGCTTCAACTTTCCGCACCGATAACTGGCCTTTGGTAACTGCATTGGTTTTTATGAAGCCTTCATTTGACAAGGCCAGTGGAAAAATTCTCTACGACCTTTCGGCAAGTGATCCGCGTTCAAGTATTCATTATACTCTTGACGGAGTTGAACCTACCTGTTCATCCAGGTTGTATTCAGGGAAGAAGATCAACCTGAATAAACCAGGTCTTATCCTGGCAAGGGTTTGCATTGACAGCACTGCTTCTGAATCGATTGGTTCCTGGGAAGTGAAGCAACACAAGGCTATGGCCTCTGCAGTATCATACCAGAATCCTTATTCTGAGAGGTATACTGCAGGAGGAATGTATGGATTGGTGGATGGGGTTGAAGGTTCAGTAGCCTTTAATGATGGTGCATGGCAAGGCTTTGAAGGCACTGACCTGGATGTGGTTGTCGACCTGGGTGAACTGACCCTGGCAAGGAAGATCAGCGTGCATTTCCTGGCTGATACAAATTCATGGATTTTCGCGCCAAAACATGTAGAGATCCGGACCTCGCAAAATGGGTTCAATTACGATGCCGGAACCCGCTATGACAATATGGGCGCCCTGGCAGGAGCTCCTGGTGAAGGGAAACAGGTAATTACACTAAAATCTTCGTTAATGAAAAATATCCGTTATATCCGCGTCCGTGCCGTTAATATAGGTGTATGTCCCCCTGGCCACCCTGGAGCCGGAGAAAAAGCCTGGTTATTCGTTGATGAAATAGAAGTAGAGTAGTCTTGAAGTATTAGGTATTAAAGGACTGAAATAATTATTTTCATCTTAAGGCAACTTTTTACCAGGTTTGCGTTTATGAGATATACTCGTAAACTAAAAACCACAGCTATGAAATCAAAGATCAGTTTGTTAACTATAGCAGTTATTATCAGTATTGCTTTTTCATCCTGCAAGAAAGACAACCAGGATCAAAGTTCTTCCGGCCCCTCTGCTCTAAATCTGAAGATGGAGGCCCTCAATACAACAGTTTCCTTACCCGTACAGGAAAATGGCCTGAAGTCAGCTACATCAAATGCAACTATTTCCTGGGATTCGGCATATATGCTGGTATCCAGGATCAAGTTTGAGGCGGAGATTGAAAGCCAGGTGCATCACAGGGATTCAGTTGAAATTGAATATTCCTGGAGAGGCCCGCTAATGCTAAATCTGCTTGACCCTTCATCCGTTATTGGAACCATCACATTACCAGAAGGCACTTATGATAAGATCTCCCTTAAGGTAATGTCAGAACGTGAAGATGCCAACGGACAACCTCTTTTCTTCCTCTCGGGGAATTATAATGATTCTCTTGGAGTTGTAACACCCATAGTTGTTTCAGTAACAGATCCCATTGCTTTCAAGACTGATCAAACGGATGATACAATTGCAACCGGGACCAGTATTGATTATACCAGTACAATACAACTCTATCTTGACCAGCTATTCCTGAATATTGACCCGGCAACTCTAAGCAGTGCCACTTTAACCAATGGAGTGCTGGTTATTTCAGCTACTTCCAACAAGAAGATTTACCATTTCATCCTCCACAACCTTGGACATAATCATAAATGTCATCACGAACATCATCATCACTAGGATAACTAGTACACTTGTTTGGGCGGGCAGCTTTCGGGCTGCCTTTTTTATACCCTTGTCCCTGGTATCCTTCTTGTGAAAATTCAGGTTTAGCTTGCGAAAATTAAATGATTCTGTTGTAAATTGCAGCCTCAATTAGAGGATGTTTGTTCAATATAGAAGTCATTGCTGGATAATTGATTGGAAGAATTTATTGCCTAAACTTATAATATTATTTTGTTTTCCGGGGTATTGAATAAAATAGATTAAGCCGCATTAAAGAAAATTTTGATAACACCTTTGCCTTCAGAAAATTCATTTTAATAACCTTTTGTCATGCAGATCCCTGTCCACGATTATTTATTGATCATGATCAGTTCCATTTCTGTCTACGTCTTTATGATATTAGCAATCAGGCTGTTTGGCAAGAAGGAATTATCGCAGTTGTCGGTTATTGACCTTGTTTTTGTTTTGCTAATCAGCAATTCGGTTCAAAATGCGATGGTTGGCAATAATACAACGCTTGGTGGCGGGTTGGTAGCTGCAAGTTCACTTTTCCTGGTAAATTTCCTATTTAAGCAACTCCTGTTTAGGTTTCCATCCTTGAATAAATTTATCCAGGGCGAGCCTATTATGTTGGTGTATAAGGGAAAGATGAAGATTGACAATATGCATAGAACACGTATTACTCATGATGAACTTCTGGAAGCAATACGTGAACATGGAGTTGATTCTATTTCAGATGTTGACCTCGCTATCCTTGAGATGGACGGGAATATCAGCATTCTTTCAGATAATTTCAAGCATAGATCAAGCAAGAAAAGGAAAGCCAGGAAGGTGTTACAGAAGGATATATAATTTTTAATTATGGATAAAGAACAAATAAAGAGAACATTAAAAAGCTTACCAGGAAAGAAGGACAACATTATTGGTATTTATAATTATTGCGATTACTGGTGTGAACGTTGTATGTTTACAAGCCACTGTGCAAATTTCCAGATAAGTAAAGAACTTGGAAATGATTCTGAAGCCAATGATCTTAATAACCAGAAATTCTGGGATAATTTCAGTAATCTCCTGGAAGCAACCTTGGAACTTCTTACAGAAAAGATGGCTGAATTTGGTTTTGAGCCGGATGATTCTACAGAACAGACAGATACCTGGATTAAAGACGTTAGCAGGCAGCCACTGGTGAAAAAGGCTAAGTCTTACTCACTTAAGGTTCATAAATGGCTTGAAGCATACACAAAAAGTAAGACGTCTTCAAAAGTGTTCCATCTTACTTCAACCTCGTTATTTTCACAGAAGGTGGGTGAAGCAATTGAAGTAATAACATGGTATTCTATATTTATTTCAGCAAAAACCAGCCGGGCATTTTCTTCAGGCAGGTACGAAGAAGATGATCAGTATGATTCTGATGGATCAGTAAAAATTACTATTGTAGCCATTGATCGTTCCATGTCCGCATTTACCCAGTTATGGGAATTAGAGAAAGAATACGAGGATGATATCCTCTACTTTCTAACCAGGTTGTCTTCCCTTAAGAAAGGCTTGTTAAAGAGATTTCCTGATGCCATGGATTTTAAGCGCCCCGGCTTTGACGACTAAATTCCTGATTATTTTATATCCCGGTTTTATTAAGAATGGATTTACAGTTTCGTCTTGAAATATCGCTAAAAATTTATTATATTTGTAGCTGAGCCTAAAATGTATAATTCATAGAATACTCACATTATTAATCATTTTAACAATGGTAAATCTTCTGACTTTTATCGTGTTTCTGCTTGTCCTGTTTTTTGCAGCAGGTATCCGAATCGTTCGGCCTACCAATCGTGCTTTGGTTGAGAGGCTTGGCAAATACCATCACTTTGCAACCCCGGGATTCAACTGGATCATCCCGGGAATTGACAAAATGTACAAAATCAATATCACGGAAAAGATGATTAATGCCGAGCCCCAGGAAATCATCACCAATGATAACCTCAATGCCAGGGTTGATGCCCAGGTGTATTTCAAGATCAAGCAGGATGAGGACAGCGTAAAGAATTCGCAGTACAATGTTAACAGTATTGAATACCAGATTGTGAACCTGGCGCGTACCACTCTCCGTAATATTATAGGGACAATGACACTGAAATCCGCAAACAGTGAACGTGGCAAAATCAATAAGGAACTTCATGGAACTCTTCTCGAAGAAACCCTGAACTGGGGTATTGAAATTGTCAGGACTGAACTCAAGGAAATTGACCCGCCAAAAGATGTCCAGGAAACCATGAATAAAATTGTTAAGGCTGAAAACGAGAAAATTGCTGCCATCGACTATGCTACAGCAACCGAAACGAAGGCTGATGGTGAAAAAAGAGCTGAAATCCGTCGTGCTGAAGGTATCAAGCAAGGCCAGATCCTTCGCGCAGAAGGCGAGGCCCAGGCTATTCAGCTGGTAAATGAGGCAGCTGAGAAGTATTTCGTAGGCAATGCCCAGATGCTTAGGCGTATCCAGGCGATGGAAACTTCCCTGAAGGATAATTCAAAAATTGTCGTGCCAACCGGTTCTGACCTTGTTAATGTTATGGGTGAAATGGGTGGGGTTATACCCTTGAAAGAAAAGCAAACTCCTCCTCCGGTTAAACCTGTGCAGTAACTGATGTCAAAAGAACAGTGGAATAGCCGGTATAGTGAGCAGCATTATATTTATGGCACACAGCCTAATGCTTACCTGAAGAAATTTCTTGATTCTTATTCCCCTGGCAGGATCTTATTCCCTGCTGAAGGAGAAGGAAGGAATGCTGTTTATGCTGCTTCAATTGGCTGGCAGGTTGATGCATTTGACCAGAGCGATGCCGGGATGGATAAAGCTTTGAGGCTTGCTGATAACAAGAAGGTAACAATCAACTACTTTATCAGTTCACTGGAAGAATGGAAACCTGTTGAAAGGTCCTATGACTGCATTGCTCTGATATTTGTTCATCTTCCTCCGGAATTAAGGGTGCTGATCCATCAGAATGTTATACTTGCATTGAAACCTGGGGGTTTTGTGGTTTTTGAAGCTTTTACAAAGAATCAGCTACCCAGGACAAGCGGAGGCCCTAAAACACTTGACCTTCTTTTTGATGCCAGCGAAATAAAGGGAGATTTTGCAACTCTTGATTTCATCGATTTTGCTGAGACACAGGTTATACTTGAAGAAGGCCAGCTTCACCAGGGCCTTGCCGATGTGGTTCACTTTGTAGCTAGAAAATCCTGAAACAGGTTTTTTGGTTGCAAATAAACGGGCAAGCTTAGTTTTAATACATTTGTCGAAACACTCGACAATGCCACGATTTACTTTCTTTTTCTTATCAATCTTTTTGATTGGATTCCATCTTCATGGCCAGGTTACCGACAGGCTTCATGCAAAGGCTGAGCGCATTCATCGCTCTGTTTTCACAGTTGATTCACATGCTGATACACCAATGAATTTTTTTGACCCGAAATTCAATGTTGGAGTTGATAATTCCAGTTCAGTACGCAGGAGTAAGGTGGATTTCCCAAGGATGAGTAAAGGGGGTCTTGACGGGATCTTTTTCGCTGTCTTTACAGGGCAGGGAAGCCGGACTGCTGAAGGTAATGAAAAAGCCAGGAAAAGTGCTCTGCAAACCTTTGATTCCATTTACAGCAACGTTACACGTAATTCAGGAATTGCAGGTATTGTTACTACTCCTGACGAAGCATACAGGATAGTAAAGAAGGGCAAACGCGCTATTTTTATCGGGGTGGAGAATGGTTATCCGGTTGGGACCGACCTTTCAAATGTAAAATTGCTTTTCGACAGAGGAGCAAGGTATATGACCCTCTGTCATACAAAAAACAATGATATATGCAGTAGCTCAACCGATTCGAATAATACAGTTGGACTCACGGAATTTGGCAGGCAGGTGGTACCTGAAATGAATAAGCTGGGAATGATGGTGGATGTTTCTCATGTTTCAGATGCCTCATTCTATGATGTGCTAAAACTAACCACGAAGCCTGTCATCGCTTCTCATTCCTGTTCCAGGGCACTTTGCGATAACCCGCGCAACCTTACTGATGATATGCTGAAGGCATTGTCAAAGAATGGAGGGGTTGTTCAGATGTGTATCCTGAGTGCTTATGTAAAAACCCCCGATCCATTGCCTGCAAGGGATTCTGCGATGAAAGCATTACGAGCCAAGTGGCATAATTTCCAGGACCTTACCGAATCCCAAATGGATAGTGCCCGCAGGGAGTGGTGGAAGACAGATGAGCTCTATCCTCAAAAACTTGCAACAGTAAGTGATGTATGCGACCACATTGATCATATGGTTAAGGTTGCCGGTATTGATCATGTTGGAATCGGAACTGATTTTGACGGTGGAGGTGGTGTGCTTGGATGCAATGATGTAAGTGAGATGGGAAATATCACCCTCGAGTTGGTAAGAAGAGGCTATTCGAAGAAGCAAATTAAGAAGATATGGGGTGGAAACCTTATGCGTGTAATGAGGGAAGTTGAACGGGTGGAGTGAGGCTGGGACATGGGGAAATGGGGTGAGAACTACTATTTTTCCGTATTAATCTGATTTTTCTCTGTTAATCCGTGTTCAAAAGGTGAAGGGGAAAACGGATTTGACGGGAAAGCACTGATGTTCACTGAAAGATTCAATAAATAACTCTGCCCGATATAGACTGCGACTTAAATATAATTAACTAATAACCAATAACTTTTTCTCTCTCATCCAGAATTACCCAGCTATCCTCACATGATCCTTATCACTGCCATATCCCTGACAGAACTTCGAAATTCAGAAGTCTCAGCTACTGAATTGCTGAAACTCATTCCTGAAAAGAGCCGGGTCAAACTGGAAAAGATTACAAACCCGGATAGCAATGCCAGGTCATTGTTAGGTGAATTGCTTGCCAGGTATTCTATTATTAAGTATTCAGGTATTGGGAGTGCCGATATTCATTTCGGCGAAGGGGAGAAAGGAAAGCCTTATATGCCTGATCATCCCGAGATTCATTTCAATATAACACATTCAGCCGAGATGGTTGCCTGTGCTGTAGCCGGAACTGAAATCGGTATTGATATTGAGCATTACCGTAAGGTAAATTTCAGGGTCGCTGAACGGTTTTTTTCAGCTGCAGAATACGAGGATCTTTTCGCATTGGAAGAATCTCAGCGACAGGATTATTTCTTTACACTATGGACCCTGAAGGAAAGTTTCCTGAAGGCAATCGGCAGCGGGCTAACAAGAAACCTCAATTCTTTCACAGTCGTTAAAACGTCAGGTGGATACAGACTGGAAGGGGATGATTTATCAGCTTCATTTACAGTTGGAACCTACATGCTTCCAGGGCATTATCATTTTGCTGTTTGTAGCCCCGAGCAATTTCTGCCCCAGCATGTTCAGATGGTTTCAATACCTGAAATATTGGAATTACTTGTATTTTCAGAATAAAATTCCTATATTTGAGGAAATCTGATTTCAATCATTATGTCCAAGAATGTTGCACTTGTGCTTTCAAGCGGCGGTGCCCGTGGGATAGCACATATTGGTGTTATTGAAGAACTGGTTAGGGAGGGATATTCAATAACATCACTTTCAGGAGCCTCCATGGGTTCAGTGATAGGTGGGATGTATTCTCTTGGGAAACTGGATGAATACAAGGATTGGCTCATCCATGTCACCAAAATGGATATTATCAAATTTCTTGACCTCACATTAGGTCATGGAGGGCTTGTGAAAGGCGAAAAGATAGTTCAGGTGATGGAGAAATTCATCGGGAAAGCCAATATTGAAGATCTGCCTATACCCTTTGCCGCAGTTGCTGTAGATATTAAACAACACAAAGAGGTTGTTTTTAAAACCGGCAGCCTGATGAAGGCGATCCGGGCTTCCATAAGTATACCTACCGTTTTCCTGCCAGTTTCATATAATCATTCTATATTGGTAGATGGTGGAGTGCTGAACCCTTTGCCGCTTGACATAATTTCCAGGCAGCCTGGCGATTTATTGGTTTCAGTCAATGTAAATTCAGCAGTTCCGTATAATTATTCAGAAGAAGCATCTGTAAGTATTTCTCACCAGGTAGGATACAATACCGCTAGGGAAAACCTGAATCGTCGATGGTCGGAACTTATCAACCGGGGAAAGAAGACGATCATAAAATCAGGTGAGATGGGTATGTTCGACCTGGTATCCGAAACTATCAACCTCATGCAGCATAAACTGTCAAAGTATTCTATCGAGAAATACAAACCTGATGTTGTCATTGAAATCCCTTATAAGTTAGCGACGGTTTATGACTTCTATAAAGCAGAATCGCTGATCGAAGCCGGGCGGGGTGCTTGCAGGAAAGCGCTGGGGGGTGTGGGATAGCGGGAATGGGGGACTGGGGAGGTTAGTCATTCAATAGTCACTCAATAGTCATTCAATGGTCACTCTTAGTCATTCGATGGTTACTCAATAGTCACTCGATGGTCATTCATTTGTTTAGGCAGAGCGCATAGGGCTAAGGGCTAAGCGTTAGTTTGATAGAAGGTTAAAGACTTTGCGCCTATATAAGAGTATGATATTCGGAAGTTAAAAATTAGTCTAATCAGTCCGTCAGCCGACAGATCTGCGTCTGAAAAGGCATGGCGCATAGAGCTTAGGGCGTAGCGAGGAGCTTGTGAAAAAACACTTCTTTGCGCCTTAGCGCCTTTGCGAGAAAGAAATGTCATTCGATGGTCACTCTATGGAGATCCAATAGTCATTCAATTGTTGAGGTATAGTGCATAGGGCTTGGGGCGAAGTGTAGTTTTAATATATAGAATCAGTTCTTTGCGCCTTTGCTAGAGTAAGATATTCGGAGGTTAAAGATCAGTTATATCAGTGAAATCAGCGTCTGAAAAGGCGTGGCGCGGGGTTAGTGAATAAGATATTCAGGTGTCAGGAATCAGTTAAATCTGCGTGATCTGCGTCTGAAAAAGCATTGTTCATTATTTGATACGTAGCCAAAGATTGAATAGTATGATCACAATAGTTTTAGAAAGTTTACTTCTTTACCAAAATGTTGTATAGCAATTCCCGGGCACGGAAGAGGCGGACTTTAACCGTGCTTTCAGGCAATTGCAGTTGCTCAGCGATCTCTTCGCAGCTTAATTCCTTAAAATAATGCAATTCTATAATAGCTTTGTAATGGGGTTTCAATCCCTGGACAATCTTTCGAAGAAGGATAGTTTCCTGCCGGTTAATCAATAATTGCTCTGGCCCGGGAAGCTGGCAGGGTATCTCAGTGGTAGCTTCATGATCGATCAGGTCTGCGCCTTCAGTAGTGCCTGCATTACTTTCTTCCTTCTTTTTCCTGCGCAGGTGATCAATGCAATTGTTCTTGGCAATGCGGAAAAGCCATGTGCTAAATGCGAAATCAGGAGTATATTGCTGTAGCTTTTCGAAAGCTTTGCTAAATGCTTCAAGTGTAAGGTCTTCTGCATCCAGAACATCTCCTGTCATTTTAAACATGGTAGCGTACACCTGGTCGGCATAGGTTTTCATGAGTTCAGCATACGCCTTGCGGTCGCCTGAATCGAGTACTTTCCGAACCAGCAATAAATCATGTTTAGCCTTGTCAGTAAGGGATGGATTTACCTCCATTTAACCGGTTTATTGAACAGGTTTGAAGCAGCGATCACTGGATTGATTAGCAGGATGAATACCTCGAAAAATGGGACAAGCAGTAAAAATCCTTTCTCTGAAAGCTTTCGCATCACCTTGCCAAAAATGAACAGCTGGCTGGCCAGCCTGATCCCTACAATTCCAAGTACTATATAAGGCATATACCAGAACGAAAGGAGCAGGATGAAGCAGGCGTAGAAAAGGACCTGGGTAAATCCAAAAATGCCCAGTGCAAATTTATGCCGGGCTTTGTAATAGTTGCCCGATTGAAGGTGGCGTCTTTTCTGACGGAACCACTGGGCGAAGGTTTTTTTCGGGGCGCTGAGAGTATGGCTGTCAGACCTGAGTTCAACCCGAGTATTCTTTCGGTTGGCAGCGCGGTTAACAAAAAGATCATCATCGCCGGTTTGGATCCTGTAATGAGAGATGAACCCATTCTGACGGAAAAAGAGGCTTTTACGGTACGAAATATTCCGGCCAACCCCCATATAGGGCATGCCTGAAAGAGCAAAACCAAAGTATTGTAAGGCTACCCTGAGAGTATCGAAACGGATCAGCAGGTTTAATAGTCCTCCGGACTTTTCATAAGCTCCGTAACCCAGAACGATCTCCGTACCAAATGTAAAGTTTGAAGCCATTTTCCTAAGCCATTGATTGGAGCGGGGAATGCAATCAGCATCAGTCAAAAGCAGAATATCATTTGCTGCCGATTTGATCCCAATGGATAATGGAAACTTTTTACCGGTGAAAAAGTTCAAATCCTGCGGCATACTGACGACTTTCAAATGCTTGTATTCAATCTGCAGGTCACGAAGCAGGTAATTGGTATCATCATCAGAACCATGATCCACTACAACCACTTCATAATCACCATATTCCTGGTTGAGCAGGTAAGGGAGCTTTTCTGAAAGGTTGTAGTATTCGTTCCTCGCACAGACAATTACTGAAACAGGTTCATCTTTACGGGCAAATTCGTTCTTAACCTTGTAAAAACCAACCCTGGCGAAGATCACCCAGAAATATAATAACTGTATTAGCGTGGCAAAAGCCAGCACAGCAAGTATGATAAATAAATAGGGATTTTGACTGAAATACTCAGCAAGCATGCAAAAGGGATATTGGAGTACAAAAGTATTTATTCTAAAAAGAATTAAGCCCTATCTTTGGCAAAAAGTTTATAACAGCTAGAATCCACGTTAAGATACTGTATTACAGGTTAGTAAGCTATGCATGGAATGGGGTTGTTAATTTTAAACAGTTTGGAATTCAGGCATTCAATGCCTCGTTGACAGGAAAACCCGGAAAATGCAATTTGAATTAAAGAAAACTGATACTTATTCATCGGCCCGCAGAGGGCAGATTACAACCGATCATGGCTTAATTGAAACACCTACCTTCATGCCTGTAGGTACTGCAGGTACGGTTAAGGCTGTGCATACCAGGGAATTGAAGCAGGACATAAAAGCTCAGATCATCCTGGGTAACACCTATCATCTTTACTTAAGGCCAGGACTTGATATTTTGGAGCAAGCTGGTGGTTTGCACAAATTTAACGGCTGGGATGGCCCCATTCTTACAGACAGCGGCGGATACCAGGTATATTCCCTTGCCGAAAGGCGTAAGTTCCAGAATGAAGGTGTGGTTTTCCATTCTCATATTGACGGGTCAAAACACACTTTTACTCCAGAGATAGTAGTTGATATCCAGCGGAGCATCGGGGCAGATATAATGATGGCCTTTGATGAATGCACTCCCTATCCCTGTGATTATGAATATGCAAGGAAGTCAATGCATATGACACATGAATGGCTTAACCGCTGTATGGTGCAATACAAGGCAACAGAACCTAAATATGGTTACTATCAATCCTTATTTCCTATAGTGCAGGGAAGTGTTTACAGGGATCTCAGGATACAGTCGGCTGAAACAATTGCTTCACACGGTGCGGACGGAAATGCTATTGGCGGGCTTTCGGTAGGTGAACCTGCCGAGATGATGTACGAGATGGCAGAACTGGTTTGTGGCATACTCCCCAAAGACAAGCCAAGGTATCTTATGGGAGTAGGAACCCCGATAAACATCCTGGAAGGTATTGCATTGGGCATTGATATGTTTGATTGTGTTATGCCGACCCGTAATGGCCGGAATGGAATGATATTCACCGCAAAAGGCATTGTTAACCTCAGAAATGTAAAGTGGAAAGACGATTTCTCACCGCTGGATGAGGAAGGAACTGCTTTTGTAGATCATGATTATTCGCGGGCTTATGTAAGGCATCTATTTATTGCAGGCGAGATACTGGGACCCATGATCGCCAGCATCCATAACCTTGCCTTTTATCAATGGCTGGTGAAAGAAGCAAGACAAAAGATTGAAGAAGGGACTTTCTCAGCCTGGAAGTCGGTGATGGTGAAACAGTTGGGGAACAGGCTGTAGGCGGTTGGCTGTAGGCGGTTGGCAGTAGGCGGTTGGCGGGAAGCAGGAGGCAGGAAGAGCGAAAGATAAAAGACAAAAGATAAAAGACAAAAGACAAAAGACAAAAGATAAAAGATAAAAGATAAAAGGAAAAGTACCTTGTAAGGCAGCCTCTATAAAAGAATAAAATCCGAATGTGGAATCCTGGTATCAGTTTCTGAATCCATTAACCGGCACCAGGCACACAGCACCCGGAACAGGCAATCGGATCATGGACCTTGGAACATAGCCCCCGGCCCTTTGATTCTTTGAAATAAATGTTAATTGTTTCCAAAACTAACCTGTAATTTTGCAACTCTTGTTCATGTATAAGTACCTCCTTGTATGGGATACACCATTGACTAGCCTGGAGGAGGCGGAAGGAAGTAGGAAGTAGGAGGTAGGCGGTAAGCAGTAGGCAGAAAGCAGTAGGCGTTAAGTGGAAAGCAGCAGTCAGAAAGCAGTAGGCGGTAAGCAGAAAGCAGAAAGCAGAAAGCAGAAAGCAGTAGGCAGTAGGCAGAAAGCAGTGAGAAGTAAGCAGTCGGTGTTAACCAGAACGAATAACGAATAACGAATAACGAATAACCAATCCGTCAGATGACGGAAATAACTTCAGCCAAGGCGTGGATTTCAGACTCAAGAAAATAGACATTTATATCATCAAGAAGTTTCTTGGTACCTATTTCTATTCCATCTTATTGCTGGCATTGATCATTATCATTTTTGATATTTCGGAAAAAATAGATGATTTTATTGATAGGAAAGCACCTGTTTATGACATTATTTTCCACTATTACCTGAATTTCATTCCTTATTTCGTGAACATGTTCAGTTCCTTGTTCACCTTTATTTCTGTTATTTATTTTACCTCCCGTATGGCGGCAAATACCGAGATCATTGCGATACTGAGCAATGGTATCAGCTTTTGGCGCATGTTGCGTCCGTACCTGATCTCTGCAGTCATCCTTACGCTGCTTTCATTTGCGCTAATGAACTACATCATTCCTTATACCAACCGGAACCTGAGGAGTTTTGAAAAATTATATATCAAGAATCCTTTCAGGGTGAATGATATGAACATTCATATGCAAATTGCACCGGATACCATGGTATATGTTGAGAATTACAACAATCTTGTGAATATTGGTTATCGTTTTACACTGGAAGCAATTAACCAAAAAGGCCTTACAATGAAAATGTCGGCCGATATGATCCGCTGGGATAGCATTACCCATCACTGGAAAGCAAGCAATTATTGTATTCGGAAGATTGAAGAAAATCGTGAGATCCTGCGTAAAGGAAGGGAACTGGATACCATCATGTCATTTAAGCCGGAAGATTTCGTAACGGATATTGAAGATGCCAAGATAATGACGTACAACCAGTTAAACAGGTATATAACAAAAGAAAGACTCCGGGGAAATACATCAGTAGGTAAATTTGACCTGGAGAAATACAAACGCATAACCTTTCCATTTGCAAACCTCGTTATGACTTTTATCGGGGTAGCTTTATCAAGCCGCAAGGTAAGAGGTGGGATAGGCATGCACCTGGGAATGGGTATTGCCATTGCATTTACCTTCATCCTGATGCTGCAGGTAACATCTGTATTCGCTGTCTTCGGCAACCTGCCTCCATCCATTGCCCTCTGGATTCCTAATATCATCTTTTCAATCATAGCCATTATCCTGTTAAAGAAGGCTCCCAAGTAATTCTTGTTTACTTTTTTCCTGAAACATGGTGATGGAACGCTGAATCCGCTGATATTTCCGCGGAGATTCGCGGATTTTCCGTGTAATCCCTATCTGCCGACAGGCAGGCGCGTTCCATTGGCAAGAGTTCAAAGTAATGTCTTATTCATTCAAAATCCTACTAAACGAAGCGTTTGCTAAGAGAGAAGATTGGAACGCTGAATCCGCTGATATTTCCGCGGAGGTTCGCGGATTATCCGCGTAATCCGCGTGCCAATGCTCCTTCTGATTACCTATACGAAATCCTGCCAGACAAAGCAGCCGTTAAAAAGAGAAGAAAGGTTTACCTTTTCGTTGAATATACCATACACTGCTGACCCGCTGCCACTCATGGAAGCGTAAACAGCTCCGTTACTATAAAGTTCTTCCTTAATCCTGCCGATATCCGGAAACTTCTGGAATACTGATTTCTCGAAATCATTTTCTAATTGATCTTTCCAGGCTTCTATTGGAGTGTTCAACACATCCCCAATGTGGATATGGCTTTTGAAGGGTACTACTCCGGCATAGGCCTCAGCTGTTGAAACATGTACTTCTGGTTTTACAAGTACGATGAATTTCCCTGTAAGGACTTTTGCAAACGGGTTCAGAATCTCTCCCCGTCCTTCACCTATAGCAGGCTTGTTCAGCAGGAAAAATGTACAGTCCATTCCGAGTTGAGTTGCTCTCAAGGCTAATTTTTCATGTCCCAGTCCTAATAAAAATAGCTCATTCAGAATCATCAGGGTTTGTGCAGCATCAGAAGATCCGCCTCCAAGGCCTGCACCGGCAGGGATTAATTTGTGAAGGTGCATTTCAACAGCCGGAATGCCACACTCCTCATGTAAGATATTCCATGCCCTGAAACATAAATTATCTTTCGGATCCCCGGGCAAAGCAATTCCACTCACTGTCAAGCGTGTTTCCTTGCCGGATGAAGCATTGATCTCCAGGATATCGCTAAGGCCAATAGGATAAAATAGTGTTGCTATCCCGTGATAACCATCCGGTAGCCTTTCGAGTATATTCAGGCCAAGGTTGATCTTGCAATTTGGAAAACGGATCATGATTCAGGTGAAATTCTGAGTAAAAGTAAGAAATGCCCGCGGTCTCCATATACTTTTTTGTGGAAGTCATTAAGAAACAACGCGACAAGGGGATGGGGCGATGGGGCGATGGGGAGATAGGAGATGGGGAGATGGGGAGATGGGAGATGGGGAGATGGGGAGATAGCGGGATGGCTAGATAAGGGGATTTCCCGCTCTCTCATCCTCCCGTCCTCTCACTGCTTCTCTAGCTTTTATCTCATATTTTCTTCGTATCTTGTAAGGGTAAAACGGCTTTCAGTTGTCTTATAGATAGTGCGAGAATATGCATATATAGCATTCTCAAACTGTTACTGGATTAACTTTTTTGTAGTGGATTGAATATCAGATTTGTATGAGGATTCAGTGAATTTGGTAATATCCGGAATTGAGTTTAATTATATAATAGTTGATTAATTACTTTTCTTATGAAACATCTGTCTTCCATTATACTGGGGGTATTTTTTATTCTGGAATTTTCCTATATCGCTCAACCCCAGACCCTCAGCAGCTCAGCGGGGAATAGTACCTTATCACCTGATCCAACTGTTTATTTCAGCCCGGACACAGTGGTAAATTATCAGTTTCCAGGTAGTGTGGAATTTGTTCCATTTACCCTTGGTAACAGCGGGCAGTCAGACCTTAATTTCCAGTTTCCGGATTTTGCGGACCAGCCAGGCAAAATTGCATCGTCATATTGTGCCGCAACTGCCACAAATTGTGATGAATACATCGGAAGAGTTCAATTCGGTGCTATTGATAATGTGAGTAATTGCGGTCACTACAATGATTTTACAGCTGTCTCCACAGGTCTGACCCTGAACGAGATGGTGCCGGTTACAATTACAAATGGCGGGAATGCTTATACCACTGACATGGTTTATGTCTGGATTGACTACAATCAAAATGGTTCCTTTGAGGGGTCGGAACTCACTACTTTGTCTTCAACCACTGGAGGGGCGACCTTTACCGGTAATATCATTGTTCCTTTGACAGCCGTTCCCGGACCTACCACGATGAGGATACGAATGTCCTATGCAACTGCTGCTGATCCTTGTGGAACCCAGTCGTACGGAGAGGTAGAGGATTATACAGTAATACTTATACAGTCCTCCTTTGTAACTGCTGTTGTTCCAATATCAGGAACTATTTCTCCTGGCACATCCCAGGAGATTTTAGCAGATTTTTCATCTGTAGGCCCTGTTTACTCATTACCAGGTGTTTACTACTATTACCTGTCACTCACAACGAACGATCCTGTGCATCCGACAATGTTCGTCCCTTGTAAAATGGTGGTTCAATGCCAGCCTATGATTACAGGCACAGTAACAGATTCTTTGAGCGGAGCGCCTGTTAACGGTGCTTTGGTGATGGCAGGAAGCAGTTATACTTATACGCTGGGAGATGGAACCTATACACTGCTAACTGGGAGCGGGATCTTTAACCTGGTTGTCTCTGCTGTTGGTTATACTTCTGTAACAGTTCCTGTTATGGTGCCAGCCTGTGAAACAGTGCAACTTGATGCCTCACTAATACCTGCTGCCTATGCACCTGCATGTGCATCTTCAGTCGTTGATCCGGGAGATTTTAGCAGTACTACGGTTTGGTGCGCCCCCCAGGGGCCTGTGCAGCTGTATTATGATGATGGGGTGGCTGAAAATTGTGTTTGCTGGCAACTGGCCGGAAATGAGAATGCTGTGAGGTTCACACCTCAGTTCTACCCTGCAGTGGTTACCGAAGCGATGATTTATGCCTGTGATGGAAGCTATCCGGTGGGGGGATCATTTATCGGGCAGCAATTCCTGATTGAGGTTCGTGCAGCTGATGGGCCGGGTGATATGCCAGGTACCTTGCTTGATTCCATTATGCTGGTTGCACTAAATTCAGGTTGGATAAGAGTTACAGGTCTGAATAGTACTATTTCATCCGGTGACTTTTACCTGGTGATGTCCGAGACGCCAAACTCTTCGAATAGTGTGCCCATAGGAATTGATACTACTCTCCCTCAGGCGTATAGAAGTTATTACAGGAATTCAGTAACAGGAGAAGACTGGGGGCTTTCACCCTACCAGGATATGATGATCAGAGCAACGATTACAACTCCGCAAGGTGATAAGTTATCATTACTGAATCCGTCGACTATAAAGTCACCATATGATTCGAAACCCAATGACAAAACTATATTATTAGGGAAGGGAGAGGGAAAAGGAAAAGCATTGTCTCCTTCTGATCAGGACCAGATCAATACAGCCAGCCAGGGTATTGATCATTATGAGGTGTGGAGGATAACCGGTTTTGATCCGGCTTCCGGACCCCAATCAGGAAATATGTTACTACTCGATTCAGCAGTCTATGAAAATATGTATACTGAAACCGGGCAGGTGTGGGCCGGAGTTCCACAGGGGTGGGTAGCCTATGGTATCAGGACAGTATATGATTTAGGTAATAAATCTGAATTTACTTATTCCAATCCCGTTCCGCACAAATTATTCAGTAATGTAATGGTTTATGTGAATCTCGCTTGCGGGATGGTTCCGGCAGTAGGGGCTCATGTAGTATTTACGGGGACAGATTACCCAACTATTACCTATAGTTCAACCGTCAGTGCTTTTGGATTTGCAAACTTTGCTAATATTATCCAGGGAAACTACCAGATGCAGGTTACTTTCCCGGGATTTGAAGAATACGGGGCGAGTGAACTGATTTCAGGGGATACAACATTTCATGTGGTATTGCAGGATCATACCTATAAGCCTCAGAACCTGCAGGTGGATGACATGACACTTGTTGCTAGCTGGGATCCTCCTCAATCCATCCTTCTGAATGAGGATTTCGAAGGCAGTACTTTCCCGCCGGCAGGCTGGCACAACAGTTTTGCAGGAGCTGTCGGCTGGTATCATACCAATAGCGGCCATTTCGGCTATTACCAGGTCCCTCAGCATACCTGGTATGCCATGACCTTTGATGGTGATGCCGGAACCAATAATAATGGCTGTTGCGACAGGCTCATCACTCCTGAACTGAATCTGACAAATACAACAGGTTATGCATTGGATTTCGATGGATTTTACCTTGGGAATTATGGCCTTATTGCTACAGTAGAGATCAGCCTGGATTCCTGCCAGACCTGGATTCCCATCGAATCAATTGCTGCTTCAGCCGATTGGCAGCATCATTCCATAGATCTGTCACAATGGTCAGGGCCTGGAGGAGCAAACAGGATCTGGATAGCTTTCCATTCGGATGATGCCGGACAATGGTCGACCGGCTGGTGTGTGGATAACATAATGGTATACTCTGATGCTGTGGCAAACCAGGGCTATGCTGTTTTCCTGGATGGAACGCTTGTGGGTCAAACACAGCAGACTAACTGGACTTTTAACCCGGCTACGGTCAACTATGGACAAACCTATGTGGTTGGCGTTGCCGGAGTTTATTGTTCAGGATTTAGCGATCAGGATACAGCCCTTTTAACCAGTAATTTCCTTTACCCTTCAAGGAACCTCCAGGTAACATCACCTTCAGGACAATTTGCACTCATACTGACCTGGGATGCCCCGTTAAGTGGAGATTACAGCGTAATTGGTTCCATACCTCGAAGTCAGTTTCAGAACTCATCTGTTGAATACAGTCCATACATTACACAGCGTTCCCAGGATGATCAGCCTAATGCAATGTGGGATATATTACTTTTATTTCCCACAACTTCTGCTGGCCAGGCAGCGGTTTCCTCTGACGGGCTTTTTATTTATACAGCAGACTGGAACTCTGCTTCCTTCCATAAATATGAACTTTCCGGGAACTGGATTTCTGATTTTACCATAGCCGGTGCAGGGCAAATTCGCGACTTTGACTACGCTAATGGTGTATTTTATGCAACAAACAACACCTCTGATATTCTAAAACTCGACCTTCTTAACCAATCTTTGCTTGGTACAATAAATACAACCTTACCATACTTAAGGCATATTGCATTTGATCATGCCCTTGATGGCGGTAATGGCGGTTTCTGGGTAGGTGGATTCTCTGATGAAAACCAGGTAACAATGAATGGCTCTTTGATACAGAGCCTTAACTCATTTAGCCTTACTTCCTGTTCAGGGTCTGCAATGGATACGATTACTCCGGGCGGTCCATATATCTGGTATTTTGACCAGGGGGGTAATGGTGCGGATATTTACCAGTTTGATGTTTATGCCAATCAATTTACAGGTTTTGTTCAGGATGCCACTACCTTGCCTGGTTACCAGTCCGGGCTTTCAGGAGGACTGGATTTTCAATCAGTAATTGTCAGTGGCCGTCCTGTATTGATCGGTTCAATCCAGCAATCTCCGAACCTCATTTTCCTGTATGAAATGGAGAACAGCAATCCGACAAGTTGCGATTGTATGATAGGGTACAATATATACCGCGACGGTTTCCTTCTTGCCACAGTGCCTCCTGTTCCAACTTCTTATTGGGATGTAAACCTGGATCCAGGCAATTATTGTTATGAAGTATCAGCCATCTACGATCTCACCAATTTCGGGTTTCCCGGGCAGGTCGGGGAATCTGTGAAGGACGGGCCTGAATGTGCCTCAATGTATTACGGACATATTTTGCCCTTTTTAGAGGACTGGACTTCGGGAACTTTTACCTTGAATGAATGGGCCGTGGGTAATAATTGGGGCATTGATGCACAAGTTGGGAAGGAAGCCCCCTCTGTAAAATTCAGCGGGGATCCTTTGATGTCCAATTACAACAGTTCGCTTGAAAGTTACTGGTTACTCAACCTACAGGGTGATACAACCATAATGTACAAAGCCTGGATTGATTTTGACCTTAAATTAGATGAGCAACTTGCTACCTCAAATGAGCATTTGACTATTGAACTTTGGAATGGAAGTGACTGGGATTCAATTGCTGATTATTCAAATTGCAATAGTATGGATTGGACGTTGCAGCACCTGGATATCACTGACCAGCTGACTACCGGGTCCTTCAAATTCAGGTTCAGGGCGCAAGGGTTAAATTCCTCAGATATCCAGGGCTGGTACATTGATAATATCCATGTTTATTATGAATATATTTTGCCTCCACCACAAAACCTCATAGTACAGGCCACCGGAAATCCAACGAATGATATGCACCTCAGCTGGCAATTGCCTGCAGGGGCAGGTTCTAACGTAACCTACCAGCTTGATGATAATTCTGATGAAAATGGATGGTCCATTAACCCGGGATATGAAGGCTGGCTCGGAAATGAATTCCAGGTTACGGACCATGGCTTACTAAAGGATGCAAGCCTTTTTTGGCAGGCGAATTCAGGTTCTCAAGCTGAGTCTCTATCCATGGACATATTTGATTCAAACAGGACGTTAATAGGTTCGTCAGCTACTTTTGTACCGGTTGATAATACCTGGCAAACAATTTCATTACCGGATATCCCTTTCACCGGTACTTTTTATGCCATGGTACACTGGAACATGCTTGCCGGACCCACAAACGCCCTGGGTTCAGATGAAAATGGTTCCAATTCATCTGAGAATCCTGGTTGGTATTACGATGGTTCAACCTGGTCGCACCTTTCAGACTTTGGTTACAACCCCAATGTTTTCCTGCTAAGGGTCAAAGCGCACCTTGAATCAGGAGATCACAAGGAATTAAAACCAGCCAACCAAAAACCAGTCTTTTCGCCTGAACTTTCCCCTGGCCGGAAAGCACTTGTCCAATCTCATAAACAAATTAGCCCCACAGTATTTAAGGAAATGTATGTACCAGGCAAAATGATCGATTTGAATGGACTTTCAGGCTATAATATCTATAAGCAATATTACCTGGATCCATTGCCAGGCCAGTATGATACCCTGAGTCCATGGGAATATGTCGGGAGTACAACTGACAATGAATTTATGGACATGGATCTGTTCAACAATTGCTATACTTACCGTGTAACAGCCGTTTACACCTATGGTGAGTCGGTACCTTCCAATGAATATATGCAGTGCATTTCCAGTGGGGTCACAACATTGACGGCAAGAAGTATCAGGATTTACCCCAATCCCGCTTCAACAAACATTTATATCGATATTACACCTGATGCCAAAGCCCTGGCAATCTATAATTCAATGGGTGCTTTGGTAAACAGGCTTAACATTAAGTTCGGCTCTCCTTCCATACTTGATGTTTCCGATTTTGAAGCAGGGGTGTATGCCATCAGGTTCAGGATGAAGGATGGATCTTTTGAAACGAGGAGATTCGAAGTTATACATTAAGGTTCATTTTCAAATTAGAAATCCTTAAGTAGATATGCAGAATTCAATAACTTCATAGGTATGGAAAAGTGGGCAACAAGTGACAGCTGGATATGGATTGTTACCTTAACAGGGCTGATGTTAGTTATTACTGTTGTCGGGTTATTACTCTTTGCTACCATTAGTTGTGGATGAAATTTAACACTAGGTGAGAAATATAAAACATTGATATTTAACTTGTTAAATTATGAAAAACAGTGTGCTATTGATTATTGTACTATTTGCATTTCATATAGTAAAAGCCCAGGAATGGCACTGGCAAAACCCGTTGCCACAGGGGAATGCACTTACTTCCATTTGCTTCCCAACTCCAAGCATAGGCTATGTTTCAGGTAGCTGTGGTACACTGCTGAAAACTATCGACGGTGGTCGGACTTGGAGTAGCTTGCATAGCAACATAGATTCTCCTCTGCGATCTGTATATTTTGTTAATCAACTTATTGGGTATGCCGCCGGCGGAGAGGAAACAAATGGCGTGATCCTGAAAACTACGGATGGTGGAGAATCCTGGGCTGCCATGACAGGGGCCAGCAATTCCGGCATTACCTCCGTCTTTTTTGTAAATGAGAACACGGGTTTTGCGGTTAACTTTGATTGGGAAATACTGAAAACCACCAATGGGGGAATTTCCTGGACAAAATTTCCGGGTAACACCCCGGGGGAGCCCAACTCCATCTGTTTTACGGATGAAAATACAGGATATATTGCCGGTTCGGGATTTATGCTTAAAACCAACAATAGTGGACAGAGTTGGGAACCATTGAACCTGCCTTCCATGGTCACGCTGTTTTCTGTCTGTTTCACTACAGCATCAACAGGCTATGCTGTTGGATCAGGTGGAGCGATCATCAAAACCACCAATGCAGGTGACAGTTGGAGCATACAAACAAGCGGAACAAACCTGTTCCTGACTTCAGTTAGTTTCAGTGATGCGAGCCATGGTTTTGCTGTAGGAGGTGATTTTAACCAGGTAGGTACAATCCTCAAAACAAGCAGTGGAGGAGCTGACTGGACCTCTGTCAGTGGGGGAAACAATCATCTCCTGTCTGTTATCATGCTTAACAGCTCAAATGTTATTGCAGTGGGGTATGAGGCTGTCATGAGACGGTCTGAGAATGGAGGTTCAACCTGGGATACTCTCCCTAATGGCTGTTCTGCTATAATGCATGGAATTGATTTTTACGATGACCTCAGTGGAATAGCTGTAGGTGAAGATGGGAACATCCTGAAGACCCAGGATGGAGGCCTGAACTGGTCGAACTCCACGAATTCAGTCCCTGAGTATTTTAATGCTGTGAGTATGCCCGGGAAGTTGATAGCCTATGCTGTTGGTGGGGGAGGAACAGTCATGAAAACGATTGATGGAGGCCAAAACTGGACATTGCTTGAAACTGGTGCCGGCTATAACTATATTGCTGTTCATTTCACCAATCCTGATAAGGGATATTTAGTAGGCAGTAATGGCTCAATAGTAAAAACTTCGGATGGGGGACTGACATGGGATATTTTCTCTGATGGAACTCCCAATGTGCTTTTTAATGTCTGTTTTCCAGACTCACTCACAGGCTATGGGGTTGGGTATGATCAGAATTATAACGAGATTATTCTCAAAACAGATAATGGAGGTGTTAGCTGGCTGCCTGTGTACAACAGCACAGGAGGCTATCTCAAATCTGTCTTCTTTACTTCAAGTTATACTGGGTTTGTTGTGGGGTACCCTGTCATTTTGAAAACTGTGGATGGAGGACAAACCTGGGAAGAATATGACCTGGAGTACCCGGGATCTTATTATCAATCCGTTTACTTCACCGACCGGTTAACTGGTTATGCGGTAGGGGAAGATGGTCTCTACTCTAAAACAACAGATGCAGGCTCTACATGGTCTACCTCAAGATTAACTGAAAATGCACTTCGCTATATTTATTTTACAAAGAATAAAACCGCTTATGTTTTGGGAATTGACGGTACTATCCTGAGTACCTATACAGGCAACGTTTCTATTCCGGAGCCTTTTAAGGTTGAATCCTCTTTGACGATTGCCCCCAACCCTGCAAAAGATAAGATTTTGATCAGCTTAGGCAAGGAGTATAGTAGAAACAGTATGCTAACCATTATGGATATGAATGGCCGGCTAGTTCTTTCTCAACAAATATTAAATCAGGACGAAACTGGTATAAATATCCAGGCACTGGCAGCTGGTTCATACCTGGTGCGTGTTACCTTAGCAAATGGGATAAGGTTAAACAAAAAGCTAATTGTTCTTCACGAACTCAACTGATTATCTAATGGCTTGCAAGAAATTGATTTTATTAGCAATTGTATTTATTAGCATGTTACAGGCATTTTCGCAGGAAGTTAACCTTGGTATCTATACCGGGCTTGGCAGAGTTGACTATAAAAGCTATCCAACAATTGGTGGGTCTTTCGAATACAGGATCAAGAAATCCTACCTGTCCATCAATGTGAATCCCTATTTTGTGTTTTCGGAACAAAAGGTTCATACCACTTTGCCTTTATATTTGAAATTCATCATTGGAAAGCAATTCAGGGTTAGCCCGCTGGTTGGAGGCTTTATCCGGAGTGGGGACAGGCATGGATGGGAAGCAGGCCTGGAAATGGAATATCTTACAGTCAGGAAGCTCATGGTATTCTGGAGAGGAGAGTACATGCTGGATTATTATAAGGATCCCTGGTATGCACATTCCAGTCAGGGTTCATATTATCTTGATAATGAGCATTCTGTATGGTTTAGCCTGGGGCTCAAGTGGAGGTTGCTATATAAACCATAAATAGCTGGAATCGATAATAATTATTTTCCGTGGATAATGTCGGATTACTTTTTGCCGTTATGATCGATAAATTACCTGGTTAGACAAACTAACCTTAGATTTGTATTTGAAAGATCATAAGGACCTTATCCTGGAACCAACCGGCACAAATATCATTCAAACCCTTGACCAAGCTACTTTTGAGTTGCTGTTCCGCAGTGAATTCAAGGGCTTATGCTTCTTTGCTCAGAAGTATGTGAAGGATTTTGAAACTGCCAGGGAGATTGTCCAGGAAGCCTTTCTGAGCCTCTGGGAGAAGCGGGATACCATCGATGCTTCACGCCCGGTAAAATCCTATCTTGCTACCATTATCCATCATAAATGCCATAATCACCTGCGCGACAATAAGAAATTCGATACCGGCCTACTCGATATTGAAAATCTGCTTGAATTCAGGGATGTTGCTACACTGGATATACTTGTAGAAGAGGAACTGGCTAATGCAATACAACTTGCACTGGCTGAACTTCCTGAGAAATGCCGGGAGATCTTCATTCTTAACCGCTATGAAAACCTGAAGTATCACGAAATTGCAGATAAACTCCAGCTTTCACAAAAAACCGTTGAAGCTCAGATGTCGAAAGCATTGCAACATTTCCGGGTAAGGCTGGCGGAGTACTTGCCGTTGATACTGGTGTTGATGATTTTGGAGAGTTGGGAAAGGTGGAGGTAGGAGGATGGAAGCCGGAAGACAGAAGCCGGAAGTGATGGAAAATTGAAAATATCAAATTGCAAATAGGGGAGAAGACAAAAGATTGAGGTCAGAAGTCAGAAGTAAATGTTAAAGTGCAAAATGCAAATAAGAAAAAGACAAAAGATAAAAGTGAATAACAGTGAATTTATACATTTTCAACGCCGAACCCTTTAAACGCCGAACCCTTCAAACGCCGAACCCTTTAAACGCCGAACCCTTCAAACGCCGAACCCTTCAAACGCCGAACCCTTCAAACCTCGAACCCTTTAAACGCCGAACCAATAACTAATAACCAACAACCAATAACTATTAACTCCTTCTAAGGGTAAAACCCTTTTTACGTGTATTATTTATACAAGACCATGGAAGATTCACTGACATATTATACTGACCTGACATCCAGGTATTTCGCAGGAGAGGCTTCTTCTGATGAAATTCAGTTGTTGTCATCCTGGGTAAGCGAAAATGCCGGGAACCGGAAAATTTTTGAAGATTACAGGAAAGCCTGGGAATTGGTGGAACTGTCCGTTCTGGATCAGAAAGTAGATACGGATGCTGATTGGAAAGCCTTGGAAGCCAGGATGCAGGCTCCGGTTCAAGTTAAGGAAACTCCTGTTGTCCGGATGCCGGTAAATGAGGCTGCCTCAGGCCGTACTTCAGGTTGGTGGAAAATAGCAGCATCGGTACTGGTAATCCTCACTGCAGCCTCACTCTTGTATTATTATCTTTCAGGCCCATCCACAGTGATTCTTACTGCTGATGCCGGAAGCCTGGAGCAAGTCCTTCCCGATGGTTCGGTTATTACCCTAAATAAAGGTGCTACCCTTGAATATCCCTCCCGTTTTTCCGGTAAAACCCGCCCGGTTAAATTGACCGGGGAGGCTTATTTTAACGTGGCCCACGACAAGTCAAAACCCTTTATAGTTAAAGGCAGTAATGTCAATGTGGAAGTGCTGGGAACAATGTTTAACGTTAACACTAAAGCGGATGATGGAAAGATGAGTGTCGTGCTCACTACCGGTAAAATTGCATTGTATTTTACTGATCGCTCAGCTGACAAGATCATCCTGAATCCTGGTGAAAAGGCAGATGTTTCACAAGAAAGCCATCAGATCCTCAAATCCGGCAACTCTGATCCAAATTACCTTGCCTGGAAAACAGGGCAGATTGTTTTTGAGAATATTCCTCTTGGACAGATTATTCGCACCCTTAATACAGTTTACCATACCAATATTATGCTGGCAAACCAGAGCCTTGGGAACTGCAGGGTTACTGCAAGTTTTGATCACCAGTCAGTTACTGCGGTTTTGAATGTGATCAAAACCACACTCGATCTCAGCGTTACTCAACAAGGAAATTTCATTACACTTTCAGGCAAACCCTGCAATTAACCTTCAGCCTTTACTGATTTGATCCGGCACGACCATACATTCAGGTATCTCGCAACGCTATTTCTTGCTTTGCTGGTTTCGTTTGCCGGGGCTCAAAACCTGGATCGCCGGATATCTGTTTCGGCCAGCAATCAGCCATTGGGTGATGTCCTGAAGATGATCACCAAGAAATCAGGATTAAACTTCTCATACAGTTCCCAGCAAATCCCGGTTTCGAAAAAAGTAAGCATTCATTCTGATAATGAACCGGTCAGGGATATCCTCGATAAACTGCTTAAACCCCTAAATATTCAGTTCGTTATATCCGAAAAGCAACTCATCCTTAAGCCTGTTGATTCCGGGACTCCTGAAACTCCAGCAACTCCAGCAACGTCTGAGAAACGTAAGTATACGATCAGCGGATTTGTGAAGGATAAGGCATCGGGGGAAATATTGATAGGTGCAAATGTCTATGATAAGCAATCCTTCCTTGGGACAACCACTAATGCTTATGGCTTCTTTTCACTTACCCTTCCCGAAGGGACATATGACCTGGCCTATTCCTTAGTCGGTTACCAGCCAACCAGCCAATCCATCGATCTGCATGAAAACCGCAGGGTATCTTTTGAACTGGGTGAAGCAGCATTCAACATGAAAGAGGTGGAAATTGTAGGTAGCCAGGATGATGAAGGTGTTCAGAAAGCCAATCCCGGTGAACTGAAATTTTCAAATGCCACCTTGAAACAAATGCCCGGATTTGCAGGGAATATTGATGTTGTGAAGTCACTTCAGTCCGTTCCCGGCATCAACTCTTTTGGAGACGGGTCCACCTTTTATTATGTAAGGGGAGGCAATAGTGATCAGAATCTTCTGCTGATCGACGACGCACCCATTTACAATCCCTCTCACCTTTTCGGATTCTTTTCAGCCCTGGCACCCGATGCCATTAAGGATGTAAAAGCCTACAAGGGCGATTTCCCTGCTTCTTACGGTGGAAGGCTTTCTTCAGTGATTGATGTCCGTTCCCGCGACGGAAATATGAAGAGATTAGGATTTTCAGGCAACCTTGGACCCTTCACATCTGACCTTACCATTGAAGGCCCTTTCAAAAAAGAAAAGAGTTCATTTATTCTTTCAGCAAGGAGGTCAAATCTCAACTGGCTTAACTTTTCATCGGTGCAGAACCGCACCTTCAGTATCATCTTCTATGACCTGAATGCAAAGGTAAACCTGCGGCTGAATGATAACAACCGTCTGTTTATCACAGCATACAATGGCGATGATGATTTCAGGTCACTTAACGGTTCATCAGCCAACGGATTCGGAATCGAATGGAAGAACTCAATCGGTACATTGCGTTGGAACCATATCTTCAATAGCCGCCTATTTTCAAATACAACTGCATATTACAGCAAATATGACTACTTCCTTTACATATCAAGGGCTTTAAACAATTACTGGACATCCGCTATATCGAATGGATCCGTTAAGACCGATTTTACCTGGTACCCGAATCCTAAAAATACCGTCAAGGCTGGGTTGGAAGTGAGCAATCATTATTCAAATCCCGGGAATGTCCACGTATCTGATGCTTCCCTCACTGCTTTTATTACTGATATTCCACAATACCGGTCAGTCGAATACAGCTTTTACCTGAGCAATGAACAGCTGCTAACCCCAAAATTATCAGTCAGGTATGGGCTTCGGCTTACATCCTGGCGTGACATGGGTGCGACGACAGTTTATGTTTTTGATGGTACCCATAAGGTAATTGATACAGTTTCGGTAGCTGCAAATACAATCTACCAGGGCTTTGTCAATCCAGAACCCCGAATTAGCATGGGTTATACATTCAGTGAGAATTCATCTGTCAGAGCAGGATATTGCAGAACGGTTCAGTATCTGCAGATGCTTTCAAATTCTACAAGCCCTTTTACCTCCCTGGAGGTATGGGCTCCAAGCGGGCCTACCCTAAAGCCACAGAAGGCGGACCAATACACCCTGGGATATGTCAGGGTATTTGGGAAAGCGCATTTCAATTTCTCCATAGAGACTTACTATAAGAAATTCTACCATCAGCAGGAATACAAGGATCATGCGAATACACTCTATAATCCGCTCATTGAAGGCGAACTTCGTTTTGGGACTGCTGAATCCTATGGAGTTGAGGTGCTTTTAAGGAAGACGGAAGGTAAGTTTACCGGCTGGATTGGCTATTCCTATTCCAGGGCTATGCGGACCATTGAAGACGTGAATAATGGCGAGCCTTACCCTGCTTTCTATGATCATCCTACCACGATTTGCTTCAATCTCTCCTATAAATCGGGGAGGCATTGGGAGTATTCAGCTAACTGGATCTACCTGACCGGTTCGGCGATAACAACGCCGGTTGGATTTTATAGTTACAATGGTTATTCTGTTCCCATCTATGGAAAGAAGAACAACGACAGGTTACCAGACTACCACAGGCTGGACGTAGCCGTAACCTGTTGGCTGAACAAACCGGAGAGTAAGTTTAAGCACAGCCTGGTGTTTTCGTTGTACAATGCTTATGGCCGGAATAATCCGTTCTCCCTGAATTTCAACAAGGTGATGGATGACCAGGGAAAATTCTACATCCCTTCCGACCTGGATGGAAATTACGAGATTGTACCAACGAAGTTATCAGTTGCCGGGGTGATACCTTCGTTGAATTATACGTTCCGGTTTTAAGAAAATTCAAAGTGTAAAATTCAAAGTGCAAATTGTTCCTTGTTTGGAAAATACACGGAAATGACCAATGAATGACCATCGAATGACCACCGAATGATCCGCCTTGGTAGTGTTTAATTAACTGTGTAAAGGGGCCCGCGGCAGGCGCCCGAGAATAATT
>JACAAZ010000014.1:0-94068 GCA_013376995.1 Bacteroidota bacterium
GTTGGCTGAAGCCAAACTGGAATAGATAGTGAGTAGTTTAAAACATCCATTGAAGCCAGATTAATGACTGCTAAATAAAGGAGTCAACAAGTGAATTTAGCCACATAAAAAAATATTTTATGAGCTGGGTAAGAGTATATATTCATTTGGTATTCTCAACAAAAAACAGAGAACCATTCTTAAATTCATCAGAAATCAGAAAAGCTGTTTTTCAACATATCAAACAAAATGCGAAAGAGAAAGGTATTTGGCTTGACAGCGTCAATGGCTGGAATGATCATGCACATTGTTTGATCTCACTTGGGGGAGAACAAACCATAAGTAAAGTAGCTCAAATGATAAAAGGGGAATCCTCGTTTTGGATAAATCATAACAACATTATAAATAACAAATTTACCTGGCAAGATGATTTCTGGGCTGTAGGTGTGAGCGAAAGAAACGCACAGTCAGTAAGAAATTATATTCATCGCCAGGAAGAACATCATAATAAAGAATCTTTCACCAAAGAAGTAAATGATTTTATGGTTAAATACGGATGGAGTTATGTTCAAGAGGCTGATCAAAAAACGACTAGTTGAGAATGCACAAATAATAGAATGAATAACTAATACTAAGCAAATATTGTAACACTTTACTGTTTGTTCAACTTATTTCCCGGTATTGAAAAAAAGACCTGAAGGATATCCAACAGGTCTGCTTATAAAATCATCTGATAGTTTAGTATTCGTCAGGCAGCTGTTTAAGCTGTGTCCTGGTAAATACAGGCCCGTCCTTGCATACGAATACCTTGCCCACGTTGCACCTGCCACATTTACCAAGGCCGCACTTCATTCTGTTCTCAAGAGTAGTATAAACCTGCTCATCAGTGAATCCATATTTCTCGAGCACAGGGAAGGAGAATTTTATCATCACAGGAGGTCCGCAGACAATAGCGATAGTATTTTCACTCACGGGCTTTATCTTATCAAGAATGGTTGGAACAAATCCGACTTCTCCCTTCCATCCCGGGGTTTCTCCACCCGGATCGACAGTCAATACCAGGTTCACATCCGGACGGTTTTTCCATTCCTCCAGTTCATGCTTGTAAACAAGGTCATCAACCGAGCGTGCTCCATATAGAATCGTAATATCCTTGAATTGATCCCTGAGATCAAGGCATGTCCAGATCACGCTTCGCATCGGTGGCAAGGCTATTCCACCTGCAATGAACAATAGGTTCTTCCCTTTCCATTCATCTATCGGGAAAATGTTGCCATAAGGGCCCCGGAATCCAATTGTGTCACCTTCCTGTAAACTTGCAAGTTCCGAGGTAACTCTTCCAACCTGCCTGAACGTGCATTCAATATATCCTTTACGGGTATGAGGAGAAGCAACGCAGAAAGTCACTTCACCTTCACCGAAAACGGAATACTCTCCAAATTGACCGGTCCTGAAGGAGAAATTGTTGGCTTCTTCTTCATTGGTGAACTTCAACCTGAATGTTTTGACCATTGGTGCCTCCTCAGTGATCTTCTCGATCTCCATGAGGTAAGGCTGGTAAATATTCTGTTGCTCCATATTATTGTAATGCAATTGAAGTTAAATGTTCTTTAATATTCATGTCGACGGGGCATGCCCTTGAACACCTGCCACAACCTTCACAGCCTAATACTTTTAATTGTTCAGGCATATAGGAGAATTTATGCATAATTCTCTGCCTCCATCGCTGGCTTTGCACTTCCCTTGGATTATGTCCGGATGTGTGCAGAGTGAAAAGTGAGAATCCGCAGGAGTCCCAGAGACGAAGGCGAACACCCTTTTTAGTATTCTGTTCATCCTGGAAATCGAAGCAGGCACAAGTCGGGCAAACAAATGCACAGGCTCCGCAGCCAATGCACCTGAGTGACTGATCAAGCCAAAGTTCAGCACTGTTAAAAGCAGCAGTTGTATTGCTGATTACTTTGTCGAGGTCAAAAACAACCTTAACATCAGCAAGGAACTTTTCCTTATCGATGGAGGGAGATGCATCAGTTAGCAAGTCATTAAATAATCCGGATAATTTCTTGCCTTTTTCCGTAAGTATCTCAACCAGTAACTCATCCTTGCTGATAGCAGTGAACTGGATATCACTACCGGCAGTATATCCTGGTCCGCCTCCAACAGAAGTGCAAAAGCAGTAATCGTCAGCTGTTGGGCATGAAAAGGAGATGATGGTTGTCTTTTCCTTCTTGTTGAGATAGAATGCATCAGACGGAGCTTCTCCAAATATTGCATCCAGTGACTTGAATCCGGAAGCATCGCATGGTCTGACTCCAAAAAGTATGGTTTCAGCATAAGCATTTGGATCAATAGCTGTCTGTTTAACTGCTGCTTTCTCCAGTGTATATTCAAGCACTTTTTCTACTTTCGGAAAAGCAGCTTTTTTAGCTGATTGGGTTGAAAGCAAGACATCCAACGCGATTGTATCGAGTGTATCTACAGGCTCAATCTCGATCACTTTTCCTTTTTGAACAGGAGCGAGTACCGGAAAACCCTTTGAGCGAAATCTTTCAATTAGTTTAGAAAGATCGCTGTATTTCAGTATTTTAAGTTCTTTATCCATCGTTTAGATAATGAAATTTTCCTTATCATCAGGTTTAAAAGTGGAAAGCGCATAAACTGCATCAGCCTTCATTCCCGCAGTTGCTCCAAATCCGGTCTTGATAGGATCGATAAGCTGGTATGTTAGAAGGTTGAGTGGTATGTCCATTGGACAAGCATTTGCACATTCACCGCAATTGATGCATCTTCCTGCCAGGTGCATGGCACGCATGAGATGGTAATCAAGGTTGCCACGTTCATGGCTTGCAACCGGGATCCATTGAGGTTGGTTGACATCCGTAGTACACCTGTGGCAATAGCACATGGGACAGGCTGCCCGGCAGGCATAGCATTTTATGCATTTCTCGAATTCCTTGTTCCAGAATTCCCAGCGCTCTGACACAGACATGGCTTCGATCTTTTCGATCCTTGCTTTTTCATCAGGAGTAATATCAATATTTGCTTTCTCCAGAAATGCCTCGATCGACTGGAAATCACTGAATTCAGTGAGGCTTGCGTCATCATTTACAAACAGGATATAAACCTCCCCATCCTTGATCTGAAATTCGGAGGCCAATTGCATTATGCTCCTTAAAGCTGCAACATTGGCCAGAATCCCAAGCTTTCCAAGGTGTTTGACTTCGTGCTTGAGCAGGTATCCTGACAAGTTAAAAGTACAGGCAGGTGTATATATCAGCTTTGAAGCCTGTTCAACTGTCCTGGCAAAAATTGCACGGACTCGATCAGTTGATCCTTGCCCGTATCCGATAAAAGCATCTATCGTTTTATCGTTCAGTAACTTGGTTACTTTATTTATCAGTTCATTCATGGTTGCTGACCTCCTCCTTCAATAAAGTGGAAACTGCAATCTTGTTATAATTTTCATAAGGACCCATTTCCCTGATCTTTGCTACAGTATTGTTGACTACGTCAGCCCATTTGAATCCCTCAGCGGCTGAAACCCAGCTGAACAGGATACGTTCAGTGTCAATGCCTGTGAAGTTCATGAGATTCCTGAATACAATCCAACGCCTGCGTGCATGGAAATTTCCAGTGCTGTAATGGCAGTCATTAGGATGGCAACCGGAAACGATGATCCCGTCTGCCCCATTTTCAAAGGCTTTCATCAGGATCATAAAGTCAATCCTGCCAGTGCATGGGAAACGGATGATCTTCACATTGGCTGCATACTTGGTCCTGCTTGTACCTGTTAGGTCAGCGCCTGCATATGTGCACCAGTTGCACACAAAGGCTACTATTTTAGGTTCAAAATCCTGCATGTTGCTATCAATTAATCGTTCAACAAAGCCATTACTTCAGTATATACCTGCTGGTTTGAATATCCATGAATGTCGATAGCCTTGGTGCGGCACAATGCTACACAGGTTCCACATCCCTGGCATAAGCCTTCATTTACTTTGGCCAGCGTTTTGATCACCTCCCCATTCCTGTTCTTGATTTCTTCCCGCTCAATAGCCTGGTATGGACATACACTTTGGCAAAGGAAGCAACCAACACAGGATGAGAATACAGGAGGAGCCTGCCTGTTTACTACAGCAATTAATGGCTCTCTTGTGAGTTCATCATTACTAAAGAGCGCTGCTACCTTTACTGCAGCTCCAGAGGCGGCGGCAACAGATTCAGGAATATCCTTGGGAGCCTGGCAGGCACCTGCAAGGAATATACCTGCCGTATTGGTTTCAACAGGTTTAAGTTTGGGATGTGCTTCAGCAAAGAATTTGTAAGCATCATAGGAAACATGAACAGTTTGGGCCAAAGCCTCAGCACCGTGATTTGCAACGCCTGCAGTTGCAAGAACTACCATGTCGGCTTCAATCTCAACAGGCTCAGCACCCATGAGGGTATCAGCCCCCTTAACTATCAGTTTACCATTCTTTTCATAAATGGTAGATACACGCCCGCGGATATACTGGGTTTCATCCTCTACAATGGCTCTGCGTACAAATTCTTCATACATTTTGCCACCGGCACGGATGTCCATATAGAACACATAGGGCGTTCCGTCATGAACCTTATGTTTGTAAAGCATAGCGTGCTTTGCCGTATACATGCAGCATATTTTTGAGCAATACTCAATACCTTTTGCTGGATCGCGAGATCCCGCGCAGGCTACAAATACGATCTTCTTGGGGATCTGTCCGTCAGATGGCCTGCGAATTTCACCCATAGTCGGACCGGATGCAGAAGCCAGGCGCTCAAACTGCAAACCATCAATTACGTCCTTGTATTTGCCATAGCCGTATTCAGGGAAGAAATCAGATTTCAATACGTCAAAACCGGTTGCAAGAACAATAGCCCCTGCTTCAATTTCTACCAGTTCATCTTCCTGGTCAAACCTGATAGCTTTGGTAGGACAAACAATTTCACAAACCTTACACTTTCCTTTGATATAGTAGGTGCAGTTTTCACGATCGATCACCGGCTTATTGGGAACTGCCTGGGGAAAAGGTACATAAATGGCTGGCCTGAAACCAAGGCCACGTTCAAATTCATTTGGGATCTTCTTTTGAGGGCATTTTGTCGTGCAAAGGCCACAACCTGTGCAAAGATGTTCATCCAGGCTTTTTGATTTCTTTCTTACGGTTATCTTAAAGTTGCCGATAAAACCATCTACTTTTTCAACCTCGGCATAAGTATACAGGGTAATATTGGGATGCTGGGCGATCTCAACCATCCTGGGAGTAAGAATACACTGTGAACAGTCGAGGGTTGGGAAGGTCTCTGATAATTGTGACATATGTCCCCCGATGGATGGTTGCTTTTCAACCATTACTACTTTATGTCCGCAATTTGCAATATCCAGTGCAGCCTGTATTCCTGCAACTCCGCCTCCGATAACAAGAGCAGTCTTGGTAACAGGAACTTTAATTGAATTGAGGGCTTTATTCTTTTTAACCTTTTCAACCATAACCCTGACGAGATCCTCAGCTTTCTCAGTTGTGAGGTCATCCTTAGGGTGCACCCAGGAGCAATGCTCACGGATGTTTGACATCTCGCAGAGGTATGGGTTCAGGCCGGCTTCTGAGCATGCTTTCCTGAACGTAGGCTCATGCATACGAGGGGAACAGGCTGCAACAACGACACCATCCAGTTTATGTTCCTTAATGGCCTCTTTAAGCATGGTCTGACCAGGGTCGGAACACATATATTTATAATCAGTACTGAATTCTACCCCTTTCAGCTCCTTTGATATTTGGGCAACTTTCTCGCAATTGACGGTGGCTGAAATATTCTCACCACAGTGACAAACAAATACTCCTATCCGCGACATGGTTAAGCCTCCATTTTTTCAGGGTTAGCAACTTTTTTGGATACTTCTGCGGGTTCTGCATTTTTAACCGGCTTGTCAGGCAGGATAACTTCCGTCATATGCCTGTTTAATCCGAGTGTTTTTGCATCTAACCCAACTGCCAGCCCAAGTACCTGTGAAATATAGAGTACGGGCATTGAAATCTTTTCATCCAGGTATTTGTTGATTTCCGGGCGGCGCATATCCAGGTTCGAATGACACATTGGGCATGCAACTACCATAACCTCAGCTTTTCGGTCAGAGGCATCCTTCAGGATATCCCCTGATAACCTGGCAACTGTATCAGTGCGGGATACTGACATACCTGCACCGCAACATTCAGTCTTGAAAGCCCAGTCGATGGCATTGCCTCCGGATTTCTTGACCAGCACATCCATACTTTGGGGATCTTCAACACGGTCAAAATTCAGGATTGCATGAGGCCTGACTAAAAGGCATCCATAATAGCAAGCTGTATTGTAATTGAAAGGTTTAACAACTTTCTCCTCTAATTTATCAGTGATATATTTGTCGATAAACTGAATGATATTGAGAATATTTGTTTTCCCGCTGTATTTCAGATCGATGATGCCGGTTACTTTTGAACAGAGGCTGGCATCTTCGGCTAGTTCGTGTTTTGTTACTGATAACCTGTTGTAACAAGCAGCACAGGGAACGACTATATCAGTAATTCCTTCTTTCTCGGCCAATGCCATAATACGGGCAGGAAGGCTCAATGAGAGTTCCTTGTTCAGATTGTGGGCAGCAGTTGCTCCGCAACAGTTCCAATCGGGTATTTCGACTAATTCGATGTCAAATACCTTGGCAAGTGCAACCACGGATTCCTGGTATTCACGGGCTCCACCTTTCATGGAACAACCTGGATAGAATCCTATTTTCATAGTTTTACCTCCTTATTATTCTGAACTCTGTTAAATATTTCAGCAATCTTTTTTCTTCCCTTGATGATCTCTGGTATGGGATTTAGTTTGCCTTTGACAAACATTTTAGGAGCAATCATTACATCCTGTGTCATAGCGCCTGTCCTCATCTTATAGTCCACAACCATTCCCATTTCGTACAAACGCCCGGTATAATTGATAGAATCGAGGAAGGACTTATGGAAAGCAATTATCTTTTTGGCTTGAGGATTCGTTTTCTTAGCCCTGACTGACTTCTGCCTTAAATTATCCATTAACCTTGGTATGTCAATCTCCATCGGGCAACGTGTGAGGCACATCTCGCAACTTACACAAAGCCATATGGTCATGGATTTCAGAAGCTTATCATAGTTTTTGGGGTCGTCAGTCTGTAACATGCGCATGACCAGGCTGGGAGGATAGTCCATTTCAGAACTCAAAGGACAACCCGCAGAACACTTGCCGCATTGGTAACATTTATTAATAATAACACCGGTATCCATCCGTAATTCACCACTCAGGGTCATTGGGTGGTGCTGATCATGTGAAGCGGACATATGGCTTATTTTTCAGTAAGGTTAAACATTATTTGCAATCAAATAAGGTTTTCTTGTTATCTGATTAACAAGCAAAGATATATTTTTCAATATTCCAAAAATGAATTTTTCTAATTTGTAATGCTTATAAATTTCAGTGAAATCAGTTGGTACAGAGGAGTGATCAAGGCTATCCTAGTAGTTGAATATCAGTAAGGTGTAAAACTCAAATTTGAAAATGGAGTTGAGAATGGAAAGGCCATTTTGGCAATTATATTCAGAATGCTCTTAAATATGTTGATAATTAGATATCAAGTGAGGCTACCCTGAGATTCGCAGGTAATTTTTAAGTCTGAAAAGGGATATGAAACTATAAACAGAAATTCATAAGTTGCCGGCTAAAGCATTCCCATATAAACCTGAAGGCTGTCCTGGTCGCATAGGACAGCCTTCATCAGTCGTGAACTTAGATGGTAGTGATAGTATTATATGCTATCTGCCATCTAAATTCAACTTAATAATGGAGATTATTTATGACTGCAATTTCTTCACGTTTAGCCATAAGCTGGGAACTACTTAAGAGCTGGAATTGCTTGTTTTGCAGCTGCATTTTCAGGATCCAGAACTAGAATTTTCTCCCAGAAAACCATTGAATCAGCCTTAGCTTGGTCTTTAGTTGCGTCATCCTTGGCTGTTTTTGCAGCATCAAATTTCAGGTAATTGTAATACCCAAGATAACGATACGATTCGATCAGGTCCGACTTGTAACGTTGATTGTCATTCTTAGCTTCAAGTATTTCCATTGCCTTCTGATAATCGTCCTTAGCCAGGCCCAGGGTTGTTTCAGGATCCATACCAGCGAGCGCCCGGGCTCTCCACAAATATCCAAGATATGAATTTGGAGCAAGGGCTACGACCTTAGTAAATGCTGAATCTGCATGGATAAGGTATTCCATTTTCTTGGCGGAGTCAGCTGTACCTGCAACCTCATTGGCTAAGACCAGCATATCTTTACCAATGCTGAAATATACAGATGAAGCAACATCGTATTTCTTCGCAACAATGAATTTTTCGTAATATTCAACAGCTAACAGGTTCTTTTTCTGTTTTTCGTAGGAGGCAGCAATATCTGAAAACAAATCTGTCTTGGTAGTATCCATTTCAAGGCATTTCTTCAGATTGATTATCCCAACTGAGTCACTCCCTGTTTTAATCAACAATTTACCGTAATATTCATAGTCAGTAGGAATGATCTTACTTGTATCTTTAGCTGAGCGCAATGCAAAGAACTTTGACATGGCATCTAATCCTTCGGGATATTTTTTAAGTTCAAAAGATGAATATCCTTTTAGGCGTAACATGACAGGATTTGAAGGATCTTTCTGCAGTACAGTAGAGATCAGGCTAATTACCTTATCATACTCCTTATTGAAATAGAGAATGGTGATATACCTGGATAAATCTTTGTCAGAATACTCAGCCAGTTGTATATATTTTCCATAACATCTGCTTGCATTCCCAAACTTACCAAGGATGTACTCAAGTTCACCAAGCCCTTTTAAAGCAGGTATATATGTTGAATCATGTGACAGGACAATATTCAACAGGTCTTCAGCACCCTGGTAATTCCGGGCCCTTACATTAATATCAGCGAGATATGTTTGAGCCTCACTGTTTTTAGGATCGTTATAAATAGCTTGTTCAAAACGACCTGATGCAAGTCCATTAAAGGAAACCTGGAGATAGTTCTCTCCTAATTTATAATAGAACTTCCCGGCAGCTAAATAGGGCTTTGCATTTTTCTTATCAAATCCTGAAGCTGAAGTCAGTAATTCAAAGCATTTTACAGAATCTCCGGCATTAAATCTTGCTTCTGCAATTTCAATAAGTGATATCACATCTTTTGCAGATAGTGCAGACTTCTGGATCTTATCCAGGGTAAGCAAAGCCTGGGCTTTATTACCCGACAAGTTATCAAGCAATGCTAAGCCGACAGGGGCAAGGTTTGATTTGGGATCTGTCAATGGAATTTTATCAAAGCAAAGCTTGGCCGAATCAGGGTTATTCTGAATGGTATAGATTTTTCCTAAAAAGAACCAGTCATTAGCATTACCGGATGCTTTGAGACTGTTGCGAAATTCTGATTTAGCCCTTCCATATTGTTGCATTTCGAGCCAGCGCATTGCTACTGAATTTTGAGATGATGCACTATACTGAAATGCCAGGCAGAATGCGATAAAAAAAAGAGATGCGACCTTCTTCATGTGAATCTGTATTAACGAATTATTATGCTTGATTATAAAAAGTTTGTTTAACTCTGCGCTAATTAGTGATTTTAACAAGTCTCATGGGTTGAGTGATAGGGAGGACGCCTGTTTTTTGAATGATCCTTTGTCCTTTATCACTGGCAACAAAAGAAGTAAACCCGGACCCCAAACCAGCCCTTGGTTCGGAAATCAAAGCATAGATATACCTGCTGAAAGGATATTGATTGGTAGCCAGGTATGCCTGGTAAGGTTGATACGAGTTATCTGGTGTTGGGATGGCTTCCCTTGAGATTGCAGCAACTTTAATTTTGCTGAGGAAAGTAAGGCATTTGGGGTCATCACGGTCACTGACCCAATTAACTCCGATCAGTCCGATGGTTTCAGGGTTCCTGGAAACGAAATCCACAACATCAAGATTGTACTTTAATGCCGACAACTGATCACCCAGTTTTCCTGTTTTAGTGACTGAGTCGACCATATACCTGACTGTGCTGGAGTTAGGGTTATCAAATACCACCTTGATTTTACCAAGTTTTGATTTCTTGTTTATTTGATTCCAGTTTGTTAATTCGCCAAGCAGAATTTTTTTGATTGTTTCAACTGAGAGCAGGGTATCTGGATTTTTAGGATTCAGGATAATGGCAATCCCATCCAAAGCCAGTCGAACTTCCCGTGGAAAGAATTTTTTAGAATGAAAATAATCCATTTCTTTTTTAGATAGTGGCCTTGATACAATAGCCAGCCTTACTGAGTCCTTCAGAAGCAGATTAAGAGCGTCGACTTCAGGAAGATATTTTGGATGGATAAGCGCATATTTGTAAACTGCGTGAAAAACAGGTAATTCCGCTTCAATGAGTGGTTTAAATGTTTCATCCACAGCTATTGTTGCGTCACCGGTAGTTGGCGTGTCAGTGTACTTGTCACTGGCATTTTTGTTTTTGCAACCTGAACTTAGGAGCAGGAATATAAGGCTAAGAAAAAGAAGTATCTTCTTCATGGTTTTAATTTTCAGCTGAGGAACCGGAATCTTCTGATGCGATATCAAATGAAGAATGGTATGTCCTGTAACCTCTGAAGATAGCATAGATAACAAACAATATGCCAACTGCTATATTCTGCAAAGGTGAAAGAACATACCATCTTTTGATCAGGAGAAAAACTCCTGTAAGAAGATAAACGCCGGCCAAGCAATAACTTATGATTTTCCTCAAAATACCGGCTTTTTCAGTGATATAGTTAGCTTACCCTAAACTTTACTGAAGGGTAAATTTGATCGGAAGATTGAATTGAACCGGTACGGATTTTCCATTCTGGCGTCCGGGGATCCATGATGGCATAGCCCTTACAACACGTAACGCTTCTTCATCACATCCTCCTCCAATACCACGTAATATCCTAACATCAGAAATCTGGCCTGACTTATTAACAACAAATGTTACGTAAACAGAACCGGCGATTCCGCTTTCCCTTGCCATTTGAGGGTACTTGATGTTCTCACGAAGGAATTTCATCATGCTTTGTTCACCACCGGGGAATTCAGGCATCTGTTCAACAACAGTAAAGGGCTTTTCATAAACCTCTTCAACTACTTCCTTCTTGGTGGCATTAAGATCAGCAAGGTCCTGGGCATCAGCATCGTTACTGTTACCTTTAACATCGATAGTTGAGATGTCGAGCTTGGATTTATTCAATTCATCCTGGTTCTTCATTACCTGGTCATCCTTAACTTCATCATCGTTCTTGATAACCGGGGGAGTAAATTGGATTGTGCTCTTGATCTTTTGTGGAGGAGGCTCATCAAGCTTTATTTTCTCTGGCTCTTTAGCTTTTTTCTCCATCTTGATATTAGAGAGGGCATTTACTTCAACATTAGCTTCTTTTCTGTCAGGGATCATACTCTTGATCAGTCCCGGGAGAGTGAAAGCGAGGATGAATAATGCTAATGTGAGTATGATTGCCAGACGATGACGTTTGGAGGAAAGTTTGCGCATGATATAGGCACCATAGTCTTTCGGTCTTGTTTCGAAAACTATATCACACCATTCGTCTGAATATATATCTACTTTTTGCATACTATCAGTTCTTTATTGGTTTGGATAACCTGGAATCTCCTGATCAGATATTCATATCCTTAATGAGGGCTTTGTCAATATCATCAAGGTCCACAATTGCATATCTGCTGATACTGCAAATGTTCATCTCATCCAATGCATCTACCAGGTTCTTATAGTTGGCATCATCAGTTGCCATTATACGGACTATAGGTGCATTTTTGTTGTTACGTAATTCGGTTAGCCTTTTCTGGTATATTTCTTCGCTCATCTTGGTCTTGACCTTTTCTTGCTTGAGGTCTTCAACTTGCTTAGCTACATCGAAATTCTTTTCAAGCAACATCTTTCTCAAACCATCTGCTGCATAGGTAGTTTTGAGGACCTTAGCTCCTTCAGATTTTCCGTAGTAATAAAAGACAGCATTATTCTTACCAAGAACCAGGGTAATAGCCTGGGAAGCTTTGGCAACTGTTTGCTGATCTTCATCAACTTTCTTGTTTGAAGGCATGGCAATTTCCATGGTCTGAGGCTTGATCATCGAGGTTGCAAGCATAAAGAAAGTGATAAGAAGGAACCCAAGGTCAACCATAGGGGTCATATCGACTCTTGATGGTATCTTTTTCGATCTTTTCTTCCCGCCTTTTTTGTGCGAGCCGCTATCTTGACTTATTTCTGCCATTTTTCTAAAAAATTAGAAGTTTCATTATTTAGCGTTTGGGCCTTCCAATCGGGTTATCAGATTGTAACGATTTTCGTCGAGTTCCTGTAAACTCTTCATCACTTTCTTGATAACAGGATAAGGTGTGGATTCATCAGCTTTAATAGCGATGCGTAGATCCGGATTGATGTCCCGGGCTGCCTTGACCCAATTCTTAAATTGGTTATCTGTTGAGTCAGAAGGAATCCCCAGGTTATTGTTCGGGAGATCCCGGATCTCAGGTTTCAGGTTCAAATAGGTTTTCATAGCTTGCATTGGATTCCCAACGACATCAAGCACAGAATAACGTTTGATTTCATCTGGTGTAAGGACGACACTATAGTCACCAGCCATTTTTTCGATCAGCTGTTGTCTTTTGTCCTGCCCGTCAATTCCGAAATATATTTTACCTGTTTTATCGACAAGGATTGTCATAATGTTGGTTTCAGGTATTTTGATTTCCGAAACGGAGGATGGAGTGGCTACCAAAACCGGCTCCTTCTTTACGAAGTTTGATGTCAACATAAAGAAAGTGAGCAGCAGGAAGGCTACGTCGCACATCGCCGTCATATCAACCCAGGTGCTTTTTCTTTTAACTTTTGCTTTTGGCATGGTATTTACCGTTTAATATCAGTTAAAACTATGCATGATTTGCTGCATATGACTGTACCAGGCTGAATCCAGCTTCATCAATGCTGTAAGTGAGTTTGTCGATACGAGTTGTAAAATAGTTGTAGAAAATCATTGCTATAGCAGCAGTTCCGATACCAAATGCAGTATTGATAAGAGCTTCAGAAATACCTCCGGCAAGTGCAACTGAGTCAGGAGCACCGGCATTGGCAAGTGCGGCAAAAGCACGGATCATACCTAATACAGTTCCCAGAAGTCCCATGAGTGTACCCAGTGATGTAATTACGGCAAGCATAACAAGATTTTGTTCCAAAGCCGGTAATTCAAGAGAAGTAGCTTCTTCAACTTCTTTCTGGAGAGCTGAAAGTTTCTGATCTTTTACCATGCTGTTGTCTTTTTCAAGCATACGATACTTGACAAGGACTGAACGAATAACGTTGGCAACCGAACCACGTTGAGCATCACATGCACCAAGAGCAGATTCGATATCATTTTTCTGCAGGTCAGCTTTAACTACCTGTACAAAATTTACAACATTACCTTTGCCCGAAGCTTTCGTGATGGCAATGAATCGCTCAATAACGAAAGTAATAACAGTTAAAAGCAAAGTGATAAGGATTGGTACAATGAATCCGCCTTTGTATACTAGCCCGTAATAATTGCCTGGTAAAGCAGCATTGTCATGGTTATTTCCCTGGAAGTTAGCAGGATTACCCATCACATAATTATATACCACAAGTGCAACTACTAATGCAACAGGAATAACCAGAGCAGAGAAACTAATGCTAAAGCCCTTACTTTTAAGATCACGATTCTTTTTCATACAATCGACTGTTAATGGTTAAGATTATTTTGATTATTTATTCTTTTGGTTTAAAGGTGTTTTTTGCTTTTAGTAAGGCAAATGTAGGTAAAAATCAATTAGAAAGAGAGTAGGTTATTGAAATTATCTTGCTGTTAGTAAACGTCTTCCCTTCTTTTTTTCGACTTGGGATTTAGATTGAAAGAATTTGCGTCGGCTACTTAATTTCAAAAGCTTTATCACTAGATATTTATACATTTTTCATGTATCCAAGTTTTCAGAACCTAATTTGGGCTGTTCAACTAAAATTTAAACTGATTCTTGATAGTGAATCCTTGGATTGTCAACGTTTCGCGAAAAGTAATATTGTGATGCACCTGAATAGAATATTCCATAAAAAGCAAAAAAAAAAGGCTACCAAATAAATGATAGCCTTTCTTCTTAATGAAATCAATTATTTGGCTTCAGCCATTTTCTTTTCATGCCTGCGTTTTTGCCACATGATCAGATCATAGGCAATAGGAGTAGCGTTCAGAATGGATGAGTAAGTACCAACTGCAACACCGACCATCAAAGCAAAACAGAATCCCCTGATTACTTCACCACCGAAGATGAACATGGCTAGCAATACCATGAAAGTAATGCCCGAGGTATTCAAGGTTCGTCCGAGGGTACTGTTGATAGCAGCATTCATTGTTTCCTTAACATCACGTTTTGGATACAGGGCAGTATACTCACGAATACGGTCAAAGATAATTACCGAGTCCATAATTGAATAACCGATGATGGTAAGAATTGCCGCTATAAAGTGCTGGTCAATATCAAGACTGAATGGTAAAACTCCATACAACAATGAGAACAGGGTCAAAACGATGAAGGTATCGTGGAATAGTGAAATTACACCTCCCAATCCCCATTGCCATTTGCGGAAACGGAAAACAATGTAAGCAAAGATGATAAGCAGCGAGAAGAATACAGCATAATATGCTTTTACCAAAAGGCTATATGCAATAATTGGCTGTACTTTCTGTGAACTCATTTTCCCGAGAGCCTTCTTATCCGAGTGGGCAAGAAAATCAGCCTGGGAAATACTGTTCTTATACAATGGCTTCAATCCTTCAAAAAGTTTATTCTCAACAATTGAGTCAACCTTAGGCGAAGAATCATCAATCATGAATGAAGTGGTGATCTTAACCTGGTTGTTAGGCCCGAATGTCTTGACTTCCGGCTCTTTTCCATAAACTTTGGCAAGTGCAATGCGAACATTGTCAGTCCTGACATCCTGATCAAAACGAACAACGTAGGTACGCCCACCTTCGAAATCGATGCCATAGCTAAGTCCCCTTACAAAAAGAGAAACGATTCCAATGATAACCAGAGAACCTGAAATGATATAGAAGGTCTTCCTTAATTGAATGAAGTCAATTTTGGTATGAGTGAGGATGTTCTCGGTGTAACGTGTCCATACAGTGATCTTCTTATTTCCATCCAGAAGGCGGGTGAAGAGAAGACGTGTAATAAAGATTGCACAGAACAATGAACTGAGAATACCAATGATAAGTGTGGTAGCAAAGCCCTGAACCGGGCCAGATCCAAAGACATAAAGTACAATACCAGTTAAGAGTGTTGTAACGTTACTGTCGATAATAGCTGTAAGAGCATGTTTGTAACCGTCATTGATGGCAAGCCGCATACCTTTGCCTGCCCGGATTTCTTCACGGATACGTTCATAGATAATAACGTTCTTATCGACGTCCATCCCCAGGGTAAGAACTATACCGGCAATACCAGGAAGAGTAAGAACAGCTCCAATGGAAGCCAGAATACCGAAAACAAACAACATGTTGACAAACAGAGCAACGTTTGCGATCATACCGGCTCTGTTGTAATAGAATATCATGTATAGCAGGGTAAGGAAGAAGGCGACAACGAATGACCATAAGCCGGCGTTTATAGCCTCTTTACCCAATGTAGGTCCAACTACAGCCTCTTCAACAATACGGGCAGGAGCCGGTAGTTTACCTGATTTCAGAACAGTTGCAAGGTCCTGGCCTTCTTCAATGGAGAAATTGCCGGTAATGGATGAGCGGCCATTAGGAATTTCATCATTTACTCTTGGAGCAGAATATACGTATCCATCAAGAACGATGGCTACTTGTTTGCCGACATTTGCTGCAGTAAGGTTTCTCCAGGTTTTAGCACCTTCGGAGTTCATGCTCATAGCAACTTCAACTTTTCCGTTCTGGTCATAATCCTGACGTGCATCAACGATAACGTCACCTGCAAGCGAAGCAGTATTTTCGCGGTTTGATGAACGCAAAGCATAAAGTTGGAGCACATCAGGCATTTCCTTTTCAGGTTTTACACCCCATGCAAGGATAAGATTCCTGGGGAAAAGCTTGCTAACCTTGCTCAAAAGCCTGTTAACGCGGGCAGTATCCTTTATGGCAGCATATCCAACTGTTGAACCTTCGCTGGGATAGTACTGGCCATCCTTGCCCTGGTATATAGCGGGACGGAAATAGGCATACAAAGGATTTTCCTTAGCGTATTTTTCAAAGCTCTCTTTGTCCTTGCCTTTGGCAGTAGTATCTTTCTTCAGTTTGTCTAACAAGGCCGATTTGCTGGCAGTGTCAGCAACTTTAACTGGCTTCTTATTGAGAGAATCAGCTTTAGCTTTGGTGGCAGTTGTGGAATCAACTGATTTATTATCGAGAGAGTCGATACCGGTGAGGCCGGCAAGCCGTTTGTTAGCTTCGCCGAAGTAACCTGAAAGCTGGGTGAATTGATAGGTTTCCCAGAATTCAAGTTTAGCAGTTCCCTGCAGAAGTTTCCTTACACGTTCAGGTTCCTTAATACCAGGAAGTTCGATAAGAATCCTGTCGCTGGTTGTCAGTTTCTGGATATTTGGCTGGGTAACGCCAAAGCGGTCAATACGATTATGCAGAATATTGTAGGTGCGTTCGTAGGCATCATTACATTCCGTACGGATCACTTTCAATACTTCTTCATTAGTGGAATTTGGTTTGATCTTGTCGCGCATTTCCATCCTGCCAAATATGGCGGATAGTTTGGCATTGGGATCAACTTCCTTGAATGCTTCCCCAAAAAGCGTAACGAAGTCGCGCTGGCTGTTCTTTTGCCTTTCTGCGGCCAGGTTCATGGCTTTTTTGAAAGTTGGGTTAGGGCTGTATCCTGACATGGCATTAACAACATCCGAAACCGAAACTTCGAGGGTTACATTCATCCCGCCTTTGAGGTCAAGACCTAGGTTGATCTCACGCTCTTTACACTCTTTGTAAGTGTATTTGCGAAGAAGGATGTTGTAAACCGGGAGGCTGGAAACCGAATCCAGGTAATAACGTTCGCGCACAGCTGCTATTGAGTCGGCGATTGAAGCCTCTTTAGTGGCGTCTCCCATGGCAAGCTTTTTTACAAGCGCCATTGCCTGTTCATCCCTGGCATATTTACTGGCTCTGTTCTCAGTAATCCGGGAGATGACAGTAAAAGAGAGTTGGAAAAGGCACACCAAGGCAAACGCGATAGCAAAAAAACGAATTGCGCCTTTATTCTGCATGTGATTAGAATTTAGATAGTTAACTAAGAATGCTATTTTTTGAGCCTGCAAAGATAGAAATCTATTAGCAAATAACAAATTGGCAAAAGAAAAGAAAAGAGAACGAATGGGTTAGGGAGGGGTTATGGGGGGTCAATTGTTATTCGATAGTCATTCAATTGTCATTTCCGCCAGCTGGCGGATCATTCGATTGTCGCCCAAAAGTTGTTTTGTGAGCATTCATTAATGGCTAAGCAGAATGCGTAAGAAGCTTAGTGTAAACAGATAGAGAGATAATATATTGGGTTTTTCAATTCCAGGGAGTAGGAGAAACAATTGAAATTTATTCTAGCGTAGTAATTGCTCTTTTAGTCCGGCCATTTAATAATGATGGAGCAGATTAAATTTATTATTTAAACTATATGAGATTAATACAGTTTAAAAACAAAAAACCCCGCATATGCGGGGTAGAGGAATTTGTGTCAAATACTTTATGTAAACTATGCTTGTTTTACATTAACGGCATTCAATCCTTTTTTTCCTTCTTTAAGCTCAAAGCTTACTACGTCGTTCTCACTAATCTGATCTACCAATCCGGTAACGTGTACAAAATACTCTGTGCCTGATTCATTGTCTTTAATAAATCCAAATCCTTTGGACTCATTGAAAAATTTTACTGTTCCCTGTTTCATGATGTTTGTTAAAAAATTTTCACAAAGATAAGTTTTTTCCTGATACAAATTGCATTATGATTTGCAAGCCTGAATTATTTAGACAAATTTGCCTGCCTGCTGCCGAATAACAGGTCAAATGACGGCCAGAGTTGCCAGTGATTTCCGAATGGATAACTTCCATAGGTTAAAATATATCCGCCCTTGATAGTCAGCTTTTTACCAAGCTTCCAGAAGATATTTCCACTATTTTCAGCATTAAAATTCGTTTCATTCCTGGTAACAAAAAATAACCTGATATTTTCTTCATAATTCCAATTTTTTAATATCCTTCCCTGGAAAGATGAGCCCACCCGAATGGAAACACCCTTATAATACTGAGCCATCCTGGGGAAAAAAACAGGCAGGTCAATAGTAGCCATCGGGTCTATCTTTCCTGTTCTCAATGCTAGCGCAAATCCTCCGGTTAACGAAATAATACCAAGATCATTTATTGTTTTTGATGCAATTATTCCAGAGTTGATACCTAGCATAAATGGAAAATCAAATTCAGGAGAAATCAGTCCCCCGGTTCCTTTGCGGCTTACTGTGTTAAGGAAAGCGGAAGGAATGCTCAGTTGATGCTCGCTGCTTACAAGAAATCCGGAATATGATCCAAGCCGGACTTTTATTCCAAGGTTAGGCATTAAAGGCATCAGTAATATATTTGAATTTATTTCAAGCTTTTCACTTAATCCATATCTGAAGGGCTGTAGCAACCCGCTTTCCCATTTGCCTTTTTGCATCAGACTGGCTGTATGGTAACTGCCGCGGGTGAATGGTAATTCTGACTGGGCCATCAAAGAGCCTAAAATGAAGAAATTGATGAGAAATATATACAGATGTTTCATTTTTAACAGGCTAATTATTTTTATCACGTAATTAAAATCAATTTGGATTATTCACTTTTCAATACGAATCTTGAGCTAACTGCAGCATGGTCTGATAAGGTCAATGCATATTGATGCGTTATTGCCGAGTTGGCAACCCACTGAAAATTTGTGAACAGATAGTCGAGCGTGCGATCCCAAAAGTGTCCGGGCCTGGTGGTATGAGTAAAATGTTCCAGCTGGTGTTGTTTAAATTCTTCCAGGGGGAAAGCACAGGTATAATTGTCATAGATCGGACGCAGCCATTCCGCTTCCGGAGTGTAGTTACTGCCTGCTTTATGCTGAGGGTCATCGCCCGGTTGATGATATGATTCACCGGGGCATTTGTCTTCCATGCAAAAATCAGTGGAATCACTTCCGGGAGGAAGTGTGTTGAAATCGCCACCGGCAACGAAATATTCTCCCAATGCATCCCTTTTGTCAAGTTCAGCTTTGAATTCCTCAAAATGCCTATGCTTTGTATCATCGGTTGCAAATGCAGATGCATGCAGGTTTAGCAGGGAGAATTCCTTGTATCCCGGAATATGTACTTTAGCTGTTACGATGCATGAATGCAGGTAAAAATAATTGACAATCCCGGCCTGGTCGCCTCTTGTGGCCAGGTTAATCCTTTTGGAATCAGTTAATGGCCATGGGGAAAGAATAACAAGGCCCATATCCATCCTGCCTAATCCATCGCTGGGGATAAATTCAGATTTCCATTCAGAAACATAGGCTGCATAGTTGAAATAGGTATTATCCAGTATGTACTGAAGTTCATTAATGTAACTTGTTCGTTTGGAGTTCACATCACATTCCTGCAGGAACAGGATATCAGGGTGCACGGAATCTATTTGTTTAACAATTGCCTCAAGGTGTGGCATAACTTCCTCCCTGGTGAAAAGTGTATTATTCCCGCAGGCATCTCCAAACCAGGAGTCCCGTCCGATACTGAATCGGATGTTCCAGGTCATCACAGTAATTGCGGCAGTATCCAGTTGGGGTGGATCCTTAATCTTTGAAGCTGTATACATAACTGCGTTTTCTTCGCGGTCAAAGCTGGTTGCGAGCGGCTCACAAGAGGAGAACAGCAGCAATATCAGTATAAATGCGAGCAAGCTATTAGCCTGTGATTTTAATTTGATAACATTCATAGTTACATCATTTATTTGGTAAACATACTGAAAAATTGAGAAATCCGTATTTCTACCGGAGTGATTAATTTGCCGACCTTTGTAACCAACGAGCGGAACTTATTTCATCAAAAGATCTTCCCTGAATTTTACAAAGAATTGAAAAGACCATGAAATCCCGACTCTTCTTCTTACTGATATTCGGGTATTCAATCCTGGGATATTCACAGTCCGGGCCTTTATCTATTTTTAATCCCTCCCAGGTCCCTGTTCTGAATCTCAATGGTGATACACTTGAATATCCATTCGCAGGCGGGCTGAATAACTGTCAATTCGGCAGCATTGACCTGAATATGGACAACATTAAGGATCTGATCGTTTTTGACAGGCATGGAAACCGGGTGTTGCCATTTATCAATAACAACATTCCCGGAACTATCAGTTATTCCTATCGCCCTGAATTTGCCTCTGAATTGCCTGCAATAAGCCAATGGATAGAATTGCTTGATTATAACGGGGATGGAAAGGAGGATATTTTTACTTATACGACCGGCGGAATAAAAGTGTTCAGGAATGAAAGCTCAACTTCCCTCAAATTCAGGCAGGTTAGTTTCCCTTACCTGCTTTCCATGCAGGGAAGCACACTTACGAATATCCTTGTAACCTATGCTGATTACCCTGCAATCGTTGATGTAGATGGTGATGGAGATATGGACATACTGACCTTTTGGGGGTTGGGGTCATTTGTTGAATGGCATAAAAATATGTCAGAAGAATATTACGGAAATGCTGATTCGCTTGTATTTGTAAAATCATCTACTTGTTGGGGGCGTTTCGCTGAGGGAATTGAATCGAATGAGATCAAGCTGGATACCTGTATTGATTTTGGCCAGAAGACTTTAAAGGATTCTGATCCCAAACATACCGGGTCAACCTTATTCGCAAATGATTTCAACCAGGATGGAATCATAGATATGGCAATAGGAGATGTTGATTTCCCGGAAGTAATTGAGCTAACCAACAGTGGATCTCAGGATACAGCAATAATGACAGCGCAGACAACCAATTTTCCCGGCACTGAACATCCTGTTTATCTTACTTCTTTTCCTGCTATTTGTTCTGCTGACGTAGATAATGACGGAATTAAAGATCTTCTGGTCTCTTCATTTGACCCAAGCCTCGTCAGATCCCAAAGTGACCATAGCAGCTGGTTATACCTGGCTTCAGCTGATAAAACAATGAATGGCCTATCCTTCCAATTCTTGCAGGATGATTTTCTCCAGGATCAGATGATTGATATGGGATCAGGTGCTTATCCTTTATTCTTTGACTTTGATGCTGACGGGTTGCAGGACCTGGTTATCGGGAATTACGGACAACTTGATTCAAGCTGGATTGATCCAACTTATGGGTTGCAATGTTCTTATATTTCTACTCTTGCCCTATTCAGGAATGTTGGGACTGCTGAAAAGCCCGCTTTTCAATTGATAACAAGAGATTACCTCGGACTCAGCAGCCTTGGGATGCAATCCCTCGTTCCATGCGCTGGAGATTTGGATGGAGATGGAGATACTGATTTGCTTATTGGAAATTCGAAAGGGAAGCTTGTTTACTTTGAAAATACTGCAAATGCCGGCGCACCTGCAAATTTTGTGATGAAAGATCCTGCTTTTAAGCAAATTGATGTAGGCGATTTTGCCGCACCCCAGCTGATAGACCTGGATAAGGATGGATTAACAGATATTGTTTGCGGAAGGCGTGACGGGCAACTGAGTTATTACCGAAACACTGGCCCGCAATCCAATCCTGAATTTGAAATAGTCACTGATTCGCTGGGAGGTGTTGATGTTACCAATACTGCATTGTCTTATTTTGGTTACAGCGTGCCTTACTTTTACCGCGGTAAGGATCAGAGAACTGCATTGTTGGTAGGCTCAGAATTTGGTGAGATATTCTTATATGCTGCGATTGATGGTAACCTGGACGGGAAGTTTTTGGCAGAAGGAACAATCGCCGGTATCAATCCGGGGTGGAGATCATCTGTTGCTTTAGCTGACCTGGATTCGGATCATTTCCCTGATATGATGGTTGGGAATTATTCCGGAGGATTGAACTATTACAGGGGCACAGAGGAAACCCCTTTTGGAATCGCGGATGAGGGTTTGTCAGCTCCGCCAGGAATGGAACTTTCACCTAATCCTTCGACGAAAAAGGTTCTGATAAACCTTTCTGCTTATGAAATAGGTAGAGCAGATTTGAGAGCAATGCAGGTTGATGGGAAACAAGTTGCACAACTTAAAGACATCCAATTTCCTTATGTATTGGATATCTCGAAGTATAAAACAGGATTCTACCTTGTACAAGTATTAACCGGCAAAGGCATTATTACCGGGAAGATGATAAAGGTTAATTGATCAATTGATCAGAAGTTGGGTTTCAGGGCATAATGATGATAATAGTCATCAATCACTGAAGCTGCCTGTGCGGCATCATCCACTAACGTAAAGATGTTCATGTCTTCTTCATTGATGTTCTTTTCTTCCACCAGCCGCTCCTTGATCCAGGTAATCAATCCACTCCAATATTCTGTTCCAACCATTACTATTGGAAAGCGAACGAGTTTGTGGGTCTGTATGAGGGTTACTGCTTCGAAAAATTCATCCAGCGTTCCAAAGCCTCCCGGCAGGACAATATATCCCTGGGAGTATTTCATAAACATCAGTTTACGGACGAAGAAATAATCGAATGTTATAAGTTTATCAGGATCGATAAAAGGATTGGATGATTGCTCGAATGGCAGACGTATATTTAATCCAACAGACTTGCCTCCTCCAAAATGTGCTCCTTTATTAGCAGCTTCCATTATACCAGGTCCACCGCCGGAAATCACCCCGAAGCCTTTTTTAGTAAGCAGGTAAGCTATTTCCTCAGCTATTTTGTAATACTTATTGTTTGGTTGAACACGCGCTGAGCCAAACATGGTGACGCATGGGCCTATCCTGGCCATTTTTTCATAACCGCCTACAATTTCGGCCATGATCTTGAAAACAGACCACGAATCATGTGATTTCGTAACATTCCAGTCTTTTTGGGCAATGGCTTCTCTTATGCGGTCTTCTTCGCTAAGGTTAATCAGATCGTCTTCTATATGCATTTCTATGCCTTAAATAAGTTGTTTCACTTTTGCATTAATTCTATAGATTAATATCCAAATCTGTTAAAAGTTATCCGGATTTGAAATAAGGATATAAAATTAGGCAATATGTTCATGCTATCAGAATAAGCATTCATTGCGAATCCGGCTTCATTTATTCAAGATCAGCTTATCTTGATACTCATTATACTCCCTGAACAGTTGAAAGATAGAATCTACAGAATACGTGCCTTCCTCTGCTTTCTTCATTATAACAGGATCATCAGCAAAATGCTCTGTAATAAACTTCCGGAGTTTCTCCATAATTTTAGGTATCGGAAGCAGGAAGTCACTCCCTGGTTTTTGCAGATAATACCCGCTATAATTATTATCAGCATAGAAACCAATGCCTCCTGTTGAGGTACCATTAAAAAAAGTTGTTTGTTGTGAATGATAGTCCTCGAACGAAAGTAGTGAGTAATACCCTCGTACTTCAATGCGGAAGAATCGTTTAGTATTATATTGTTCCATAAACCATGAAGCATATTCTTTTCCCTGGATTGTGAAACCCTTGACATCGGAAGGACTAAACTTTTTTTCCCGACCATCCGGACTTTTATATTTCAGGTACATCATATCTTTGAAATGCAGCTCGCCAACAACAGTATCACCTTGAAGCGTAAGATAATATCCATTTATGTAGCATTTAGGCTGGGCGAATGATTTTAAACCGGACAGTGCCAGGAAGAGAAGGCATAATGTTATAATCCGTTTCATATTGAAATTGATTATTACAACAATTATTATTTATGTCAGCCGCTAGTAATATTTAATAAAGAGCAATCCTTCTCCAGCAGGCTTATCAAATAGTCATTTGTAACCAGGAAAGGTCAATTGAAGTTTGAGTTTTATTACAGTACTTCTTTGAGGTACTGAGCAGTATAGCTGTCCGTATTTTTCACCAACTGTTCTGGTGTTCCTTCAGCCACAATCATTCCGCCCCTTATTCCTCCGTCAGGGCCTAGGTCGATGATATAATCTGCAACCTTAATAACTTCAAGGTTATGCTCAATCACTAACACTGTATTTCCTCTTTCAACCAGTTTGTTCAGCACATCCAATAGTACATTAACATCTTCAAAGTGCAGCCCGGTTGTTGGTTCATCAAGGATATAAAGTGTCCGCCCAGTGTCCCGCTTTGAAAGTTCAGTTGCGAGCTTTACCCTTTGGGCTTCTCCTCCTGAAAGCGTTGTCGATTGCTGGCCGAGGGTAATATAGCCGAGGCCGACCTCATTCAGGGTACGGATCTTTTGAAGAATAGTGTGAATGTTTGAAAAGAAGTCGACAGCCTGTTCGATGGTCATGTTGAGCACATCGTTGATCGATTTGCCCTTGTACCGAACTTCCAGTGTTTCCCGGTTGTAGCGTTTGCCTTCGCATTCTTCGCAAGGGACGTGAACATCGGGCAGGAAATTCATTTCGATCACCCGCACACCGGCACCCTGGCAGGTTTCGCATCTTCCACCTTTTACATTGAAGGAGAAACGACCGGGTTTGTAGCCCCTGATTTTTGATTCAGGCAAAGCTGTGAAAAGTTTCCGGATCTCATCAAAGACCCCCGTATAAGTCGCCGGGTTTGAACGCGGGGTTCTCCCAATCGGGGATTGGTCTATCTCGATAACCTTATCAATCTTATCTATTCCCTGGATTGAATCGTATGGCAGGGGCTTGTGCTCAGAACGATAAAAATGCTTACTAAGGATAGGGTAGAGGGTTTCATTTATCAGGCTGGATTTTCCACTCCCGGAAACACCTGTTATGCATACAAATACTCCTAATGGAAGCTTTAGATCTACGTTCTTTAGATTGTTTCCTTTGGCCCCAGACAGAAGCATGAAGTCTCCGTTTGATTTTCGCCTTTTTGCCGGAACAACAATTTGCTTTTTCCCGCTCAGGTAATTGCAGGTGATGCTGTCAAGTTTGAGCAGTTCCTGGGGTGTACCCGTAACTACTATCCTTCCCCCGTGTGTTCCGGCCCCCGGTCCTATATCCACTACAAAGTCGGCAGCCATAATCATATCCTTGTCGTGTTCAACAACGATAACTGAATTTCCTGTATCTCTCAAATCATTCAGCGCTTTGATCAGCCTGTGGTTATCCCTTTGATGAAGACCGATGCTGGGTTCATCAAGGATGTACATCACACCGACAAGTTGAGAGCCAATCTGGGTGGCAAGGCGAATACGTTGTGATTCGCCACCGGATAAGGATCCTGACGGGCGCCCGATTGTGAGGTAGTCAAGGCCTACATCCAGCAGAAAACCAAGCCTGTTGCGGATCTCCCTGATAATTTCATGTCCAATTAGCTTCTTGCGTTCATCCAGCAACTCTTCCAATTCGTCAAACCACGCCGCAAGACTGGTAAGATCCATTTCTGAAAGCTCCGCAATGTTCTTGTTCCCAACGAGGAAACAGAGGGCTTCTTTCTTCAGGCGGCTCCCCTGGCAAACCGGGCAGTGGACCTTATTCATAAAACCATCAGCCCAACGTTTTAGTCCCTCTGATGAACCTGATTCTGTCTGATTAAGAATATGCTGGACAATGCCTTCAAAATTCAGCGAATAGGTTGAAGTGACCCCGAGGTAGTCATGAGCTACCTTGATCACTTCGTCGGATCCATGCAGAATCGTTTGAATTGCATCTTCCGGAACTTCTTCCAGTGGAGTGTCAAGGTTGAAATGGTATTTGTGTGCAATTGCTTCCAATTGACGGAATATCCATGAAGGTTTGTATTCGCCGATTGGAACAAGACCACCTTTACGGATACTTTTTTTAGGGTCAGGGATTATCTTGGTAAAATCCACTTCAGAGATCACTCCGAGGCCTTTGCAATGCGGGCAATAACCGTAAGGTGAATTAAAGGAGAAGGTGTTTGGCTCAGGTTCCTCGAATGAGATGCCCGTCTGGGGATCCATCAGCAGCCTGCTATAATGATGAGTTTCATAGCTGGTAAGATCAAGGACCATCAGCATACCCTTGCCATGCCTTAAAGCTGTAAGAACTGAGGTGGAAATTCGTTGTGAGGATTTGCCACTTACATCAATATCATCAATTATAATCTCAATATCATGGGTTTTATAACGGTCGACCTGCATGCCAAATGCGAGGGGAGTAATAACCCCATCAATCCTGACCTTTGTAAACCCTTGTTTCCTGACTTGTTCGAACAACTCTCGGTAATGCCCTTTCCGCCCTTTTACGAGGGGAGAGAGAATGTGGATCTTCTTTTTTGAGAACTGGGTTTGGATCAATTCTACAATTTGGCTGTCGCTGTAACGAACCATCTGGTGTCCGCTGGAGGGTGAAAATGCATCACCAATTCGGGCATATAGGAGACGAAGGAAATCATAAATCTCAGTTATTGTTCCTACGGTTGACCGGGGATTACGGTTCGTGGTTTTCTGTTCTATGGAGATTACCGGGCTTAAGCCGGTGATCTTGTCAACATCGGGGCGTTCAATATCACCTATAAATTGTCGGGCATAGGCTGAGAAGGTCTCCATATACCTGCGCTGACCTTCGGCATAAATGGTGTCGAAAGCCAGTGATGATTTTCCACTGCCGCTTAGCCCGGTAATAACAACAAGTTTGTTCCTGGGAATGACAAGATCAACGTTTTTCAGGTTATGAACCCTTGCTCCGAAAATCTCGAGGTTATCTTCGGGTTCCAGTAAGAGGGGAGTATCGGGAAGTGTATGATTAATAAGCGATTCCATAGGGGGGGCGTCACCAGGCTGACCTGGAATAATTACCTGTATAGTTTACCAGCAGTCACCGTATCATTAAAGATCATTTCAGCTTGAGAGATTTGATTCAACAACTTGTCGAAATCTTCAAATCCTTTATCAGGCACTGTAATCGAATAATTTTTGCCAGCGCTAATGGTTAGTTTGTCTTTCCTTAACCAGGGATTAAATTCCTTCAGCACCTTATAATTTAACCCAAGGCTGCTGGCAAATTGAACCAGGTTTGAAACACTGGTATCAATTATTATTTTATGTGTGGGGATCACAGGATACATATCCTTGTTCCTTAGGTAATATCCGAATTCAGTCGGATGTTCATAAAGAAGTTTGAAAGCAAGTATCCTGAACATGTATCTTGATGTTTCCGTATTGAGGTACAGGTCATAATAATTTGAAGTCTTTTGTGCGGAGGAAGCATTTTGTATTCTTGACTCTCCGGCATTATAAGCAGCAGCACATAATGTCCAGTTGTTGAATAAGCCATATGAATGACGAAGTAGTTTACAGGCAGCTTCGGTCGATTTTTCAAGGTCGTATCTCTGGTCTACTTCTTCACTGATCTCGAGCCCATATTTTTTACCTGTGTCGGGCATAAACTGCCAGAAACCTGCAGCACCAGAGGGAGATGATACGGTACTAAGCCCGCTTTCAATTAAAGCCAGGTACTTAAAATCATCAGGTATTTGATTCCTTTTTAGTATAGGTTCAATTACTGAAAAGAATCGTTTTGTCTTTTTAAGCAGGATCAGGGTATTCGACTGCCAGAAAGCATTTACAGAAAGTTCCCTGTCGAAGCCTTCTCTAACGTAATACTGCTTTAGCGGAACCTGTTCCCCTGCAAAATCTGCAAAAGCTGGCAAAACAGGGGAGAATACCCGGTTATTCAATTGATATTCTTTGAGGTAATCAAGGTCTGACGCCGGTTTCTGGCGGCTGGTAAAGAACAGGAAACCTTCCAGCACACAAAAACAAGCCAGGGCAACAATGAGGATGGTTTTCTTATCCATGGAAATAATCACTTAGGAGAGTTAAGAAGGCTAATGAAGGATGATCACGGAAAGAGGTTAATATTTTCTGCCATTAGCGGAGCAATTGCATCTTTTCCTGAAAGGGAAGGATTGCTGATTCCCCAATCAATACCGACAGCCGGATCATCCCAACGAATGCTTCCTTCTGATTCCTTATTATAAACATTCGTGCATTTGTAGGAGAATATTGTGTTGTCCTCAAGAGTGACAAAACCGTGCGCAAACCCGGCAGGTATCCAGCACAGCCATTTATTGTCTCCTGTCAGGTTCATGGAGACCCATTTGCCAAAGGTAGGAGAACTACGACGGATATCAACTGCTATATCCAAAACTGCGCCCTGTATAACTCTTACCAGTTTGCCCTGCGCCCATGGCTCACGTTGAAAATGAAGCCCACGTAAGACACCTTTCTGAGAAAGTGATTCATTGTCCTGGACAAACCTTGAGCTAATTCCTAATTTTTCGAATTTTTCAACATGAAATGATTCCATGAAGTATCCCCTCTCATCGCGGAATACATCGGGTTTAACAATAATAACATCAGGTATTTCAGTTGGAATTAGTTCCATGTTGATTAAGGGGGTGTTAGGTATTGGGGATTAGTTATTGGTAATAAGTTATAGGGGCTCGGTGTTCGGCGTTTGAGGTTTGAAGTTGATTAGCCGCAGGCAGTGGCACCCGCGAGATTTAGAGTCCGCCGGATGGCGGACCAGCGGTAACAGAGTTCCAATTATTGTGTCAGGCTTTTATGTAGGTGTTTTAAAGTTCGGAAGGTATATGTCATAAGCAGAAGCGTTCCACCTTTGATATTTGATATTTGCATTTTGTCTTTTAACTTTCAAATATGTATCACCTCACCATAGGCTGCTGCAACAGCTTCCATCACGGCTTCACTCATGGTTGGGTGGGGGTGTATGGATTTGATGATCTCATGGCCGGTTGTTTCGAGTTTTCGGGCAACTACAACTTCTGCGATCATTTCTGTTACATTATCACCGATCATGTGGGCTCCGAGCCATTCTCCGTATTTGGCGTCAAATATCACCTTGATAAAACCTTCCTTATTTCCGGCTGCACTTGCCTTACCGGATGCGGTGAATGGGAATTTGCCAACCTTAATATCATATCCGGCTTCTTTTGCAGCTTTTTCAGTCATGCCAACCGAAGCAATTTCAGGAGAAGTATAAGTACAACCAGGGATATTTCCATAATCGATTGGTTCCACATGAATACCTGCTATTTTTTCAACGCAGGTGATACCTTCGTGTGATGCAACATGCGCAAGAGCAGGTCCGTGGACAATGTCACCAATGGCATAATATCCATCCACATTGGTTTTATAGAAATCATCAACCAATACTTTACCTTTCTCGGTTTTTATACCTGTCTCTTCCAGCCCTATACCTTCAAGATTTGTAGTGATACCAACTGCAGATAGAACTATATCGCATTCAACTATCTCGGTGCTTTTGGAAGTCTTGATAGTCACCTTGCAGGCATTTCCTGCAATTTCAACTGATTCAACGGTTGAAGAGGTCATTACTTTCATGCCTGCTTTCTTGAAGCTGCGTTCAAGTTGCTTGGATACTTCTTCATCTTCGAGAGGAACAATTGTTGGAAGAAACTCAACCAGGGTGACTTCAGTGCCGATAGAATTGTAGAAGTAAGCAAATTCTGATCCTATAGCTCCAGAACCAACAACAACCATGCGTTTAGGCTGCACCGGCAGGGTCATGGCTTCCCTGTAGCCAATTATCTTTTTGCCATCCTGTTTAATATTAGGTAGTTCCCTTGAGCGGGCTCCTGTTGCAATAATGATGTGAGAAGCTGTAAGTTGTGTTACTTTCCCTTCGGCATCAGTGACTTCAACGATCTTTCCGGGTTTAATCCTGGCAAATCCCTGGATATGTTCAATCTTGTTTTTCTTGAAGAGAAATTGAATTCCCTTGCTCATTCCTTCGGCAACATCGCGGCTTCGTTTTACAATGGCTGGCAGGTCAGCTGTTGCATCACCTGTCATTTTAATGCCATAATCTGCCAGGTGTTTGGTATAATTAAAGACCTGGGCACTTTTGAGCAAGGCTTTGGTAGGAATACAGCCCCAATTCAGGCAAATGCCTCCCAGTTCTGCTTTCTCAACAACTCCTACTTTAAACCCCAATTGGGAAGCACGGATAGCAGCTACATAACCTCCTGGTCCACTGCCAATAACAATAACATCAAAGTTCATAGTATGAACATTTTAATTTGCACGACAAAATTATTAAATTTAATGATAGGTGCCTATGCCAGGCTATGTGTTAAAGTAACAAGAGTTGCAGATAATTGTTCTCTTTCCAACGGTTTGTAAAGCCTTTCCGAGAAGTATGATCAAAAAAAACGGCTTCTGTCTGAAGCCGTTTCCTGATCAAAGCAAATTTCTTATTTCTTCATCTGGCCGTCTCCTTGTGCAGGAGCAGCTGCTTTCTTATCGATAACAGTATAACCTTCGGGAACTTTGAATTTTTCGGCAGGGATTTTTGCATCAAAATCAACTTTTTCTGCAACTATTGAAATTCCAGCCATTTCAAGTTTGAGGAGGATGTTTTTATAATGAACACCTGTAGCAACCATTGAAGGATTTGCGCTATCCGGAGCCATGCTGTATTTGGTACCGGTTAACCCGGCAACAGTTTCAGTTCCATCTTCCTTATATTTCATTTTCTTTTTCAATTCATCACTCAGGCTGCTGAAATATTGTTGCTCAAGAAGTTCTTTAGGAATTTCCTGCTTAAAGGCTTCCTTGGTTGCTGTATTTTGACCATTCCTGATATTTTCAAGCTCATAATGGATGCTGGTCAATCCTTCACGAATATCAAATGCATGGGATTGAACAGTTTGTCCCATCATGCTTCCCTGCGTAATGATTTCCCTGGTTTCTTTGTTTCCAAAATCATCAAAGTATATAGTTTGTGAAATGGTCATGCCCATCATATTCATGGGTTTGTATGTTACGATGCCGGATTTAATGCCGTAAGGGCCGCCATTCTTACCAGCTCCGTTTCCCTGGTTGCCTGAATTGCAGGCCATCAGCAAAGTCAGGCCGATTACCTGAACAAGGAGTAAGATTTTTTTCATTATCGATCAGTTTAGTTTTGGATGCTTGAAATTGTGCGCAAAGGTATGATTTTTACTAATAGGGCCTGAAGGTCAATCTTTAAACCTGACAGGTAGCTGCCGGTCAAAGCCTTCTTCGAGCGAAATGAAGGTTTCGGTAAAGGAAATTTCAGGAATAGACTGGATCTGCTCTACAATTATTTTCTTCAGGTGTTCATTGTTATGTGTGTAGATCTTGATCAGCAGGGAATATTTCCCTGAGATATGATGACACTCAACAATTTCTGGTATCTGGCGAATTTTTTTGAATACTTCATCATGTGTAGATGTTGAAGTCAGGTTTACCTGGATACCAATAAATGCGCAGGTCATGTAACCCATTCCTTTCGGGTTTAGCATTACCTGTGAGCCTGAAATACTGCCCGATTCCTTAAGCTTTTGAATCCTTTGATGGATTGCAGCACCTGATAGCTTGCAGCGGCGTGCGATTTCGAGGTATGGCATTCGCGCATCCTTCATGAGAAATTCAAGGATCTTTCGATCAAGTGCATCTATGTTCATGTTCCGGAGGGCTGAGTTATAATTTGATACTTCTGATGAGTTTGTGAGACGTTAGAGTTACTAAATATCAAAAATATAAACAAATTGCTTACAGTATTTAAAAATATATTTAAATTTAGTTATGGAAAGTAATAAATCGTTAGCTCTTTGTTGAATATTGATAGTTTTGTTCCTGAGTTGAATAGGATGGTGACAGGGAGTCTCACGGCTTCTAAATGACTTATTCAATTGAAAAAATATTGGAACGCTGAATACGCGGATATAAGTGCGGAGAAAACGGAAAAATCAAAAGATAAAAAGGGCAGAAGTTAAAGTGCAAATATCAAATATCAAACATCAAATATCAAATATCAAACATCAAATGACGAACCCTTTCAACGCCTTCGCCAAAGGCAGCTTAACACCAAACCCTTTCAACGCAGAACCAATAACCAATAACCAATAGCAAATAACAAGTAGCAAATAACAAGTAGCAAATAACAAATAACAAATAACAAATAACACAATAACCAATAACACTAGTACACCATGAAACACGATCCAGCAAATGCAATCTTTGACCTTAAGCAGTTCGGGGAATATGGAGATGTTAATCCATCAATTACGGATTCTGCTACGTATACATTTATGCAGGCCAAGACTATGTCGGCTACTTTCCATGGTGAAACTGAAGGTTGTTTTCTGTATTCCAGGCATTGGAATCCCAGTAACAAATACCTGGCTGATGCAATATCTGCCATGGAAGGTACAGAAGAAGGATGGGTAACCTCATCCGGAATGGGGGCAATTACAAACACCATACTTCATCTGTGCAAAAGCGGTGACCATATCGTTTCCAGTATGACCACCTATGGTGGCACCTTTGCATTCCTTCAGAATTATCTGCCAAAGTTCAACATCCATACAACTTTTGTTGATATTGCAGATTTAGAGGCAGTCAAGAAGGCTATTCAGCCCAATACCAGGCTGATATATACTGAATCCATGACGAATCCGCTATTGCAGATTTCTGATATCCCTCAATTGGCAGAAATTGCAAATACTCATGATATAAAGCTAGTTGTTGACAATACATTTACACCTATGATCATTTCCCCGGCCAAGTTGGGGGCTCATGTGGTTGTTTACAGCCTTACCAAGTTTGTGAATGGAAAGAATGATTGTGTAGCCGGAGCTATCTGCGGTTCCCGCGATTTCATCAATTCACTTATTGATGTTAATGATGGAACAGCTATGCTACTTGGACCGGTACTGGATCCAATGCGCTCATCCTCTATTTTGAAGAACCTGCATACTTTGCATATCCGGATGCAACAACATAGCCGGAATGCAGCCTACCTGGCAACTAAGTTTAAAGAAGCTGGCATCAGGGTGATCTATCCGGGTTTAGCTGAGCATCCGGGGAATTCATACATGAAAAAAGTCATGAACCCTGATTTCGGATTTGGCGGCATGCTGGCCATCGACCTGGTAACTGCTGATAAGGCCGGCAGGTTTATGGAACTCATGGAAATGCATGATGTAGGTTACCTTGCGGTGAGCCTTGGGTATTTTAAGACCTTGTTCAGCAATTCGGGGAAAAGCACCTCTTCTGAAGTTCCTGAGGAAGTTCAACGCAAAATGGGTTTATCAGAAGGACTTATTCGCTACAGTGTAGGCCTTGACCATGATATTGAACGTACCTGGAAGAGGATTGAACATTGCCTGGAATTGATGGAAATTAAATGATTTGAACAGAAAGCCTTTATTCAATGTTTTGATTAACTCTATAGCTTCTAGCAATATTTCATATGCCGCACCAGGAAAAACATTTTACGGGATCGCAGAAAGTTCGTGATATAGTTATCGGTATGTCTGATGGCCTGACTGTGCCTTTTGCACTCACAGCAGGGTTAACAGGCGCTGTTGCTTCTAATGTGATCATTATAACTGCAGGCCTTGCAGAAATTATTGCAGGTTCTATTGCCATGGGGCTTGGGGGATACCTTGCCGGAATTACAGAATATCAGCATTACCAATCGGAAAAGAAAAGAGAATTCTGGGAAGTTGAGAATCTGCCTGAACGTGAAAAGGAAGAAATAAGAGAGATTTTAGGCCAATATGGTGTGAAGGAAACCTCAAGAGAAGCATTTATTGAAGATCTTTCACAGGATCCGGGAAAATGGGTAGATTTTATGATGCGTTTTGAACTGAACCTGGAGGAGCCTGAAGTAAACCAGGCCAGAAACAGTGCCCTGCTCATCGCGCTTTCATATGTTATTGGAGGAATGGTTCCTCTTTCGGCCTACTTTTTCACTTCAAATCCATTGAGTGGACTTTCTATTTCAGTGGTTGTAACATTGCTTGCCCTCTTTACCTTCGGGTACCTTAAAAGTAAGATAACAGGACAGGCGCCACTGGCAGGGGCTATTAAGACTACAATCATCGGTGCTCTTGCAAGCGCAGCTGCATTTTTAATTGCCAGGCTTATTTCATGAAAGACGGAAACCGATCAGGAGACAGTTTTTAATATGAGGATGGAAGGCAGGACTTCCAGGTTCTTGATCTTGCCTGTAAAAAGCGTTTTCCATTCCTCTACAGGAATCACAACCAAATCGTTTGCCTTATCGGGAAGGATCTCTTCGGATAAGGAAGAGAAGGGTTTAAACAACAACTTCGAACTAAACTCTTCTGACAGTTCAACTGGAAATTCAGGAGGAAGTCCAGTGTCACGTGTATTCAGAAGCGTAACTGTATGAGTCTCATTCCGGATTAACAGGTTCCGGATCATCCTGAGTATAACTGGGTTTGCAGTTCCGGGAATCAGAACTAAAACCCTGGAGCAATCGGAATAATACTTATCTACAAAAATTCCAATATTGCATTTACAGTCATTCAGCACCCTTCTTATCTTTCCACCAAGGTAGTTTTCAGTGAAAACTGAACGCGCACTACCCATCAGTAGCATATCAAAATTACCCTTGTTAGCTGTCCGGATAATTTCATTCTGAACATCATCCGTTGCCTTATAGATAGTTTTGATAGTTATACCGTCAGCCTGTGCTGCTTTTTTGATCGGTGAAAATCCCTCTTCTTCAAAAATTAACGCCTGCGCAGGATGTACTTCTGAACTTGGAGTAAGGTGAATCGCAGAGTATTGAATTTTTCCCTGTTCACTTCCAGGAGGTGACAATTGCTGCGCTACTTTCAACAAGGTACTACCCATGGCCGGGGGGCCGAAAGATATAAGCACTTTGAAAGGTTCAGTGAGTTTGTCTACAACAGACTGTGCTTTCTTTCGGAAGAAATGATCGTTCAACTGAAGTAAGGGGTTAGTCATAAATGTTGTAACAAGAGCCATCAATACCATTATAGCAAATATCTGAGGAGAAAGGATACCCAATTCATAACCTATATTCAGAACTACAAGTTCGATAAGACCTCGGGTATTCATCAGAATTCCAATAGCTAGCGAAATATTCCATGAAAGACCTCCATATCTGGCAGCCATCATTCCACCCCCAAATTTCCCGATAATCGCTACTGCAAGCACCAAAAGAAAAATCCACCAGTGGTATCCTTCATTCAATAACCCGATTTGTGTTCGGAGCCCTGTAAATGCAAAAAACAGTGGCAGAAATAATACAAGACTGATGTCTTCAATTTTTTCAATCAGGTTTTTCTTGAAGTCAATATTATGAGGCATAATTAGTCCGGCAACAAATGCTCCAAATAAGGCATGTATGCCGATCGACTCTGTGATATAGGAAGAAAAAAGCAGAAGAGAAAAGATGAGTGCAATAAGTGTTTTATTGATTGTTTCTTTAGCTATATAGATCTTACCAACCCTGGCCAGGAACGGCTGGACCAAAAAAAGCATGACCCCGATGTAGATCAGGGTGAGAGAGATCGTATAAATAGCCCCGACCATGGATCCAGATTTAACAATAGCAATCACTATTGCGAGCATTGCCCAGGCAGTAACATCATCAATGGCCCCGCAGGTAAGTGCCATAGTGCCCAGAGGAGTCCTGGTAATACCTCGTTCCTGCAAGATCCTGGCCAATACCGGGAAAGCCGTGATGCTCATGGAAATCCCCATGAACAGTGCAAAAGGCAGAAAACCTATATTTTGCGGGGAGTAATTTGCGAATAAGAAAAGGGAGAGAATAACTCCAAGCAAGAAAGGGATAATTATACTGGAGTGGCTAACCAGTACTGCTGTGCTGGCGGTATTCTTAAGTAATTTCAAGTCCAGTTCCATGCCAATGATAAACATGAACAGGATTAGTCCTATCTGGCTGAGAAATTGCAAAGTGTCCAGCGAACCGTGCGGAAAGATAAAACCAAAAGTGCCCGGAAAGAAGAGTCCAAGGAACGATGGTCCCAACATGATACCAGCAAGCACTTCGCCAATTACTGTTGGCTGCCCTATTTTCTGAAAAAAGAAACCGAATAATCTTGAAACCAGAATGATCACAACAATTTGAAGAAGCAGAATACTAACCGGGTGATGAAAGCTTTGGGAAACGCTCGCCTTAAGCTCTATCCATGTACTCTTTGACTGTTCCGGATTTGCATTAATAACTTTCCCTGTAATGACAGAAGAATGAAAACTGGATAAACTACTCTCCAGTTTTTTCCCCTGTCCAAGCACAAACCACATCAATACGACAAAAATGCTGATTGATAAAATGTAGAAAATGCTGTTACGGGATAATTTCATGCTATGATTCGGGGATTCCAATTGCGGCGGCAAAATTAGTGCATATTTTGTCAATTACGGATCAATACACTCATTTTCAATTTTTGAGAAAGAGTTAAAATAAAAACGGCCGCCACGAATCATGACGGCCGTCCAGACTTTATACTTTCATATCAGGCATAATCTTCAACAGGAGCGCAACTGCAAACAAGATTCCTGTCACCAAAAGCATCATCAATTCGGGTAACGGAAGGCCAATACTTATCAGCTTTCTCGCATTGAACAGGGTATGCAGCTTTTTCGCGGGAATAAGGGAATTCCCATAATTCAGCAGTTACCATGGCAATAGTATGAGGCGCTTTCTTGATCACGTTCAAATGCTTATCAGTTTTCCCTTCTTCAATGGAGGTAATCTCTTTACGGATGTCAATCATCGCTTCAACAAAACGATCCAATTCGTAGAGCGGTTCGCTTTCTGTTGGCTCCACCATCAGCGTCCCTATAACCGGGAAAGCGACTGTAGGAGCATGGAAACCATAGTCCATTAACCTTTTAGCAATGTCAATAACGGCAATATCTGCTGTTTTCAGGAACTGGTTGCAGTCAAGGATCATTTCATGAGCTACGTGACCTTTGCGGCCAGTATAGAGAATCTTGTAATGATCCTGAAGTTTTGCCCTAAGGTAATTTGCATTGAGAATCGCGTAACGGGTGGCATCTGTCAATCCATCTCCACCCAGCAGTTTTATATATGCATAGGAAATCGGCAGGATGAGAGCACTTCCAAAAGGTGCAGCAGCTACCGATGAAATAGCTTGTTCGCCTCCTGTCTTAACTTCCGAGTGCCCTGGAAGGAAAGGTACGAGATGTGATGCAACTCCAATGGGCCCGACACCCGGTCCACCGCCACCATGTGGGATGGCAAAGGTCTTGTGCAGGTTGAGATGGCAAACATCAGCCCCGATGAGTCCGGGGTTGGTTAGTCCAACCTGGGCATTCATATTTGCACCATCCATGTAAACCTGGCCTCCATTTTCGTGAATAATGGAAACGATCTCAAGGATGTTTTCTTCGAAAACCCCATGTGTTGAAGGGTAAGTAACCATCAAGGCTGCAAGTTCATTCTTGTATTTTTCAGCTTTTTCCTTCAGGTCCTGTGTATCGATATTTCCATTTTCGTCTGTCTTAACTACCACAACACTCATTCCTGCCATGGCTGCGCTTGCAGGGTTAGTGCCATGCGCAGATGCAGGTATGAGGCATATATTACGGTGTGCATTGCCTATGGCAGAATGATAAGCAGAAATGACAAGGAGGCCTGCATATTCGCCTGAAGCTCCTGAATTAGGTTGGAAAGATATTGCCTTGAATCCTGTAATTTCACAGAGAGCTTTTTCCAGTTCCTGGATCATCAGTTGGTATCCTTCTGCCTGGCTGACAGGGATAAAAGGATGCATTTCGCCAAATTCCGGCCAGCTCAGTGGTATGAGTTCAGCGACTGCATTCAGTTTCATGGTGCAGGATCCGAGTGGGATCATGGAACGGTTTAGGGCCAGGTCGCGGTTTTCGAGTTTCTTCAGGAAGCGCATCATTTCGGTTTCTGAATGATACTGGTTAAAAACCTTTTCCTGCATAAAAGCTGACTTCCTGTCGAACTTTTCATCGAAGGACCGCATGAGTCCGCATACTGCCGGATCACAGATAAACTCGCTGAACAGCTTCTTGTTTGCTGATGCCAGGATATGAATGATCAGGTTAACGTCATCTAATGAAGTGGTTTCATCCAGGCTAATCCCGATGGTTTCATGATCGATATAGCGGAAATTTACCTGGCTTTCAAGCGCCAATCGTTGAATTTCTTCCCTTGAAGATGTTCCGGGTATGCGGATCCTGATAGTATCAAAGAAATTTTCATTCAATTGCTTGTAGCCATATTTCTCAACTTCCTGGGCAAGAACGGCAGTAAGGATATTTATATGCCGGGCTATTTGCCTTATTCCCTGTGGGCCATGATATACAGCATACATTCCAGCCATAATAGCCAGAAGAGCCTGGGCTGTACAGATATTGGACGTGGCACGCTCGCGCTTGATATGTTGCTCCCTTGTCTGCAGTGCCATGCGTAAAGCCCTGTTCCCTTGCGCATCTATGGAAACGCCGATAATACGGCCAGGCATATAGCGTTTATAGTCCTCTTTTGTTGCGAAGAAGGCTGCATGTGGCCCTCCGTAACCCATAGGGATACCAAAACGTTGGGTAGATCCAACTACTACATCAGCTCCCCATTCACCCGGCGGGGTAAGCAGGGCAAGGCTGAGAAGATCAGCTGCGACAGCAACAGTAATGTTCCTGCTATGTGCTTCTTTAACAAGCTTAGTATAATAGTTGATTACTCCGAATTGATTCGGGTATTGAAGCATGATTCCAAACACTTCAGGAGTGAAGGCTATTTCCCTGGTGCAAACAAGCTGAATTTCGATTCCGAGCGGAAGTGCTCTTGTCCTAAGTACATCGATGGTTTGCGGGAAAAGGTTCCTTGAAACGAGAAAGACGTTCGAGTTGTTTTTAACAGCTTCCCTTGGACGAGCATTGAACATCATGATCATGGCCTCTGATGCTGCCGTTGCTTCATCGAGGAGGGAAGCATTGGCCATAGGCATGCCTGTGAGATCAATGATCATGCTTTGGTACACAAGAAGGGCTTCGAGCCTGCCCTGTGAAATTTCTGCCTGGTAAGGAGTATAGGAGGTATACCAACCCGGATTCTCGAAAATATTCCTGAGAATGACTCCAGGGGTGATGGTGTTGTAGTAACCCTGGCCTATATAAGTTTTAAAGACTTTGTTCTTTGTTGCAAGAGCTTTGATGTGGTTGAGATATTCATATTCATTCAAGCCCTTAGGGAGGTTCAGCGGCTTATCCAGGCGAATGGAGGATGGTACTGTTTCGTCAATCAGTTGATCAATGGAATTAACTCCAATTGCTTCAAGCATTTTGCCTAGCTCAGCTTTGCCGGGACCGTTATGACGGTCAATAAAGTTATTGGTTATCATTTAGTTATGATGTTTTTTACATTATTTTAATGATGGGACAAAGATAGTAATCTTACAATGCTGTGATAATTTGTTCGCCTTATTGTTAATTAATTAACGGTGTTGTTGAAAAATCTCTATGACATTGCATCAGGGCATTCTATGCAGGTTTTATGTTAGTGGTTTTTTCATTTGAGTTATCTTTGCGGCGAATTTCAGGCTATTGACCGGATTTGTTGAATTTATCATCTGGTTTTAGGGTCAACAGTTATATTTATAGGAATGGAAGTAAACAGGAAAGTGTTTAAAGGAGCAATGGCCATTTGTTTTGCGGCCATGCTGTGGGGCCTGGATGGAATTGTATTAACTCCGCAATTGTACAGGTTGGATATAGGCCTGGTAGTATTCGTACTGCATGCTTTTCCCTTTGTAATAATGAATTTCCTTTTTTACAGGGAATACAGGCACCTGAAAACATTCACAGGCAATGATATCCTGATGTTTCTCCTGCTTTCGATCTTTGGAGGGGCAATTGGGACGCTGTCAATTGTAAAGGCATTATTTCTCGTTAATTTCAAGGCGCTTACCATAGTGGTTTTGCTGCAAAAGCTGCAGCCTGTGTTTGCTATTTCTCTGGCTGCTTTGATTTTAAAGGAGCGGATGAAGCCCAATTTCCTGGTTTGGTCGGGATTGGCTATTGCAGCCGGTTACTTCCTTACCTTTGGTTTCAGTATACCTGACCTTTCTACAAACAATAATACAGGACTTGCTGCTGCATTTTCTCTGCTGGCTGCTTTTGCCTTTGGAAGTTCAACAGTATTCAGTAAGAAGGTGCTTCAGAAATACAATTTCTTCACTGCTACTTTTTACAGGTATGGAATAACGGCATTGGTAATGCTGATCATGGTACTGATGACTGGCAGAATAGTACAAATACCCAATGTCAGCGGCTTTGAGTGGATCATATTCCTGATCATCGGATTTACGACAGGTTCAGGAGCTATATTCCTATATTATTTCGGATTAACCCGGATAAGGGCAATGTTGGCAACAATTTGTGAGTTATGCTTCCCAATCTCTGCTATTCTCTTTGATTATTTGTTTAATCATAAGGTACTGACAACCATTCAATGGATCAGTGCCCTGGTTATGATTTTTGCTATTCTTAAGTTGAGCATTCAGAAAGCAGATAGTAAGTGATCTGTTTAGTTTTTCAGGACTGAATCAGACGAATATTACCAGGTTATTATCCCAAATGCAGCATTTTGGAGGGATACTACCCATTATTTAATAATATGATTCATAAGCAGAAATGAATAAGGCCAGAGATAGCGCAATCCCCGGCCTTTTATTAAATATTAAACCAATTACTAATCAGAAAATTCTTTAAGGTTGTCCATCAATTTGCGACGGGTGAAGAATATCCTGCTCTTAACAGTTCCAATTGATATGTTAAGGCTATCGGCTATTTCCTTGTATTTGAAACCATCGTTGTGCATTTCAAAAGGAAGCCGCTGATCCGGAGCCAATTGAGAAATACTATTCTTGATCTCTTTTTCTGAATACTTTGAGTCAGGAGATGCGAATTCTGACTTGCGCGGTATGTTCAGGTAAAACAGATCTTCCGTGTTATCTATAATTGTATTTGCCTTTTGATTCCGACGATAATTATTGATGAAAGTATTTTTCATAATAGTATATGTCCATGCTTTCAGGTTTGTATCATCGGCAAATTTATCCCTGTTGGCGAGAGCTTTCAGGTAGGTGTCCTGTATCAGGTCTTTTGCTTCTTCCCTGTTGGAAGTAAGCATGTTTGCATAATACTGCAGGTTTTCATGCAAACTGACTAATTTATGGGTGAATTCTATCTGGGTCATGGTAAAATCGTTGTTTAATAATATCGACGCAAAGTTAAACAAAATTAATTAGAACGTTTAAAAATAATGTTAATTAAGTGTTAAAAAGCACTAACTACAGTATTAGTAAGGGTTTTACGTGTTCTTTATTTTTATTTAGAATGATTAAAAGGTGTTTACGAAAATACAACGAACAATTAAACAAAACAAGAGAATGAGATAAAAAATATGTTAAATATTAGATATAATATTTTAATAAACAAGTAATCAATTACTTAAATAAGCAATTGAAATAGATGTGTTGATTAAATAAGATGAGATTTTTCTCTCTAATTGATTTTTTCGAGGAAATTCTCCAAATCCCGGGGAGATTTCAGGAGCATCATATTTTTGGAGAGAACAGGAGTTGTATGTTGAAAAAGATAGCCGCTAAGCAGAATAGTTTTCTCTGAAAAAAGTTCTTGCATCTTTGTTAAAAGGCGCTGGATAGTATCATTCGGCATTGAGCAGGTGATAGATGTAAAAATATAATCAAAATGACGGATGCCGGCTATTTCAGAGAGATCAGAGATGGGGACATTTTGTCCAAGGTATATAACCTGGTGGCCGGCTTTTTTAATCAAGTAATGTGTAAAAAGAAGCCCTAGCTCATGGTATTCCTGCTCGGGCAGGAAAAGCATAAAGACCTTGGTGTGTTCTCCGGTAGCAGGATTCTGACCATCAATTGCCATAATAAGTTTCTGCCTGATAAGGTTGGATACAAAATGTTCCTGTGCAGGTGTTATAGTTCCTGTTTGCCACAATACCCCAATCTTTTCAAGAAACTTTGAAAGTATATCTGTTATAGTGTGCTCAAATCCTAATTTGATGATGGCTGATGAAAGAATTTTGTCGAACCGCACCTCATCCATTTCAATCATGGATAGTACAAGGCTCTCTACTTCATGATTATACGATGAATCTTTATAGGAAATATCCAGTAATTTCTGATTGATAGATTCTGTATCCATAGCAACAATACTGGATATTTTTAACCCGTATTTGTTCAGAATGGAAACATTAAGCAACTTTTTGAGGTTATCGTCAGTATAATAGCGAATATTGGTCTGGGTGCGGGCAGGCTCAATAAGATGATACCGCTTCTCCCATATACGTATTGTATGGGCTTTGATACCGGTAAGCTTTTCGAGGTCCCGGATGGAATATTTGATCATAAAACCGAAATTGGTTGTGCAATTTCGCAATAGAACATTGTAAAACCAAAAATGTTTAACGTTTTATACGAAAAGAATAAACTAAATGCTCCAGAAATGGATTATCCGACTCAAATTCATGTCGAATTAAAGGCCTTTCAGGCTAATTTCCAGCGGCCGGTCAGGGCCTCAACTTTTGTTTTAACCTTTGCCAGTTCAAGTTTCTGAAGTTTTACAAACGAATTGGTAGCAGGGTTTCCGAGGACAGCATCCATTTCCTCTTTGTTCTCATAAACCATTTGCCTGAAAGGATCATTATAATCTCGATTGCGTGATTCCTCAACGGCTTTAATGTATTTCTGTTTATACAAAAAATATTCATTTAATAATGCTGTAAAGAGCTTGCTGTCGATCGTATCTGCAGAAGTCAATTCAGAGAGAGAAGAGAGGGCATGCTGAAATTTGTCGGAAGGGTATCGGGTAGCTTCAGAATGATAGAACTCATGAACATCTTCCCAACTTACCAGTTCATAGGAGATTAATTTTTGTCTTAATTTTTGAAGCTGGCTTTCACGTATAAGTTGCCCTCCAACATTAGTATAATTTTCCCTTTTACCGGCATTGGATAGGTCTTTGCTAAGAACATCGATGGAGTACTCTGTATGAGATAAGATATGATCGATAATCGCATCCATAGCATAAATGAGGATGTTTTCCCTGTAAGCTCTCCATGCTTCCGGAACTTTGATTAGCAGGCATTTCCTTTTTCCATGTTCATACTCGTGGTCGCTAAGTTCAATTTCCTTTACAGCAGGATCATTTGCCTGGATAAGGTTTCTTCCAACATCGGCAATCTCAGAAGGAGGACTAAGCTTTTCTTTATTTTCTGAACCGGCTTTCACCCCTGCTAACATCTCTAATTTGGATACTGCGGCAAACATTGCATTTACAGTATCCGGAGCCAGGTAAGCTGATTCAAGCAACTGCAAAGGTTCCGGCCGTTTGTCCCGGTCAGATGTTTTCCATGAATTGCGAGCAAGAGCATACATATTGTACATGAACCAGTAGGCAGGCATTATAACAAGCCTGTCCAAAGAAAAATCATTGCTAACCAGGCTGAATGGCAAGGTAATATTGAGTTCTGAAGGATAGTCAGCCTTTGAAAGAATGGTATAGGGGGCAAATTTTGAATTATGCTTCACACTGGTACATAATGCCGGCCAAAATCCTCTTGCTGCGATAAGTTCACCATCGGCTCCCCGGCTATTATGATTCGACCCGATGGTTGCACCAGCTGCAATATTACTCTGCCCTTCGATGGTGGCAGCAATCAGGAAGGAATTGTTGTGATGCTGCTCATGGGCGGGAAAGATCAATGAATTGAGTACTTCACAGCAGGAGATAGTTGCATTGTCACCCAGGAAAGAATTGATAAGGCGCGCTCCATACTTCAACTGCGAGTTCGAACCCATGATAAAACGGACGGCTTTAACCCCATAGAAAATCCTGCAGCCACAACCGATTATTCCATTTACCAGTTCACATCCTTCGCCAATTTGAGTGGGCATTTCGGGAGAGGAATTGATTGTAAGGTTCTTGAGCTTGTTTGCGCCTTTAAGATAGGCATCCATCCCGGTCCTGACATCCTTGACAATGCTACAGTTCTTGATCACTGTCCTGCTTCCCAGCGTGCCATAATATCCCCTGAAATTATCGAACTTCTTTTCGGTCATTTCCCTAAACCTGCGTTGCAGGTCATGGTCGTGCCGGTTCCTGCTCCATAGCCAGGCATCCCCGGGAAGCATACCATCAAACGGCATTACTTTTCTTCCTCCATTCTCATTGCATATCTCCAGCCAGATCCTGATATCTTCATTTTCCCCTTCCTTAAGAATCCCATTTCCAAATTTAGCGTGATCAGATGCTGCTATTTCGTTTACATTGGCAACAATTACCTCATCACCGGTAATGTAGTATGCAAAATAATTCACATTGTCAATCACAACATTGTCGCCAAAATCGCAATTGATGATTGTACTGTTATAAAGCCCAACAGGTACACGGAGGTCGTGGAATTCAAGGTAATATGGTTCGAGATTCCCTATCCTGACCAATCCGAAGAACTTGCAGTTCTTTACCAGTTCCGGATTAAATGCATCAGAAACCAGGATTTTATTCCAGTCATCACTTGAGTTGAGGTTCCTAACCAGTATTTCGATTTCATGAGCTGTAAGCTGCCGATAGCGACCATTCCCCGGATTTTGTTTATTTCGCAGATAATATTCATCCTTCCCGATAGGAATATAGTCGGAGGGGATAAACTGGTATCCCAAAGTGTTGATAGGGTGCTTGACAATTTCGCTCATAACTTGATTGATTCTAAACAAATAATCGCCTTATTGTTGTAATGTAATTCCTGATAAGCAGGATACCTGGCATGCAAAAGTTGTTCTCTGTCAGGTATTCACCAATGCCCTGGCCTGATCAAGAGCAGCCTGAAGGCCGGCCGGATTTTTACCTCCTGCCGTAGCAAAGTTGGATTGGCCTCCTCCGCCACCTTGAATATTCTTTGCCAATTCCCTCACTATTTGACCGGCATTCAGTTTCCTGTCTGCAACCAGGTTGTCGGATATCATCACTGTAAGGCCTGCTTTCCCTTCAGATTCGTTTCCGAGGACCAGGAAGAGGTTATCAACTGAATTCCTCAGTGAGAAAGCAAGGTCTTTAATAGCTGCAGCATCCAGGTCAGTTAAAGCTGAAATGAAATTTACACCATTGACTGATTCAACTTTTTTGATCAACTCATCCTTAAACATCCCTGCTTTTGCACTGTTGAGTACCTCAAGCTGCTTACGGAGTTCTGAATTTTGTTCGATGAGTTGGTTAATTCCCTTAAGCGGATCAACGGGGTTCTTAACCAGCTGTTTGATCAGTTCTAATGTATCAGACTGCTGTATCAGCAATTCTTCCACCTTATTTGCAGTAATTGCTTCAATACGCCTAATCCCTGCTGCAATTGCACTTTCGCTGACAATCCGGAACATCCCGATCTGGCCGGTTGCGCTTACATGAGTTCCTCCGCAGAGTTCAACCGAGTTTCCAAATCGGATCACCCGGACATTATCACCATATTTTTCACCAAAGAATGCCAGGGCACCAAGTTTTTGGGCTTCTGCCATCGGGATGGAACGATGCTCATCCAATGCAGAATTTTCACGAACAAGATTGTTGACCATGGATTCAACCTGCCTGATTTCCTCATCTGTCAACTTCTGAAAATGAGAAAAGTCGAAGCGAAGGTAATCCTGGCTAACAAATGAGCCTTTCTGTTCTACATGCGTGCCAAGTATGCTGCGCATGGCATAATGCAGGAGGTGAGTCGCGGAATGGTTGTTTGCAATCTGTTTTCTTCTACCGATGGAAACGGCGGCAACAAAAGAAAGTGCAGGGTTTGACGGAAGTTTCTCTACCAGGTGTACAATCAGGTTGTTCTCTTTCCTTGTATCAATGATCTCAATTGCCTCTGAACCGGAAGTGAGTGTTCCGGTATCGCCGATTTGACCGCCGCTTTCAGCATAGAAAGGCGTCTGATCGAATACCAGTTGGTAAACCTCTTTGCCTTTGGCTATCACTTTGCGGTAGCGGGTAATTTTTACAGGGGCTTCCAGTTTGTCATATCCCAGGAAAGTTACTTTTTCAGATGGAATAAGTTCTACCCAGTCTTCTGTTTCGACTGTAGCATCCTGGCGGGAACGATTCTTCTGTTCTTCAAGCCGCTTTTGGAATCCTTCCATGTCGACCGTCCAGTCAATTTCCCTGCTCATCAATTGTGTAAGGTCGATCGGAAAGCCATAGGTGTCATACATTTCAAAGGCGAAATCGCCGGCAATGCATTTTTCAGCGTTTCCGACAGCGACATACTGGTGAAATTTCTGAATCCCGATGGTCAAGGTACGGAGGAATGATTGTTCCTCTTCTGTAATCACTCTTTCGATCAGGGATAATTGAGCACTGAGTTCAGGGAAGAAAGGGCCCATCTGTTTCTCAAGGATGGGGATTAATTTAAAGAGGAATGGTTCCCTGACATTAAGAAATGAATAACCATAACGTACGGCACGCCTCAGAATCCTCCTGATTACGTATCCTGCCTTGACATTCGACGGTAACTGGCCGTCAGCAATTGCAAACGTAACAGCCCTGAGGTGGTCAGCCATAACACGCATGGCGATATCACTCTTTTTTTCTTTTCCGTAAGGTATACCAGAGAGCCTTGAAATTTCTCCTATAATGGGGGTAAAGACGTCGGTATCATAATTGGATTGCTTGCCTTGCAGCACCATGCAGAGCCTTTCAAACCCCATACCGGTATCAACGTGCTTTGCCGGCAGAAGCAGCAGGGAACCGTTGGCCTGCCTGTTGAACTGAATAAATACGTTGTTCCATATTTCGATAACCTGGGGATGGTCCTTGTTAACCAGCTGGTCACCTGGGATTGCCTTGCGCTCTTCTTCGTTCCGGATATCAACATGGATTTCTGAACAAGGTCCGCAAGGGCCTGTATCTCCCATTTCCCAGAAGTTGTCTTTCTTTGAACCTCTTAGAATCCGGCTCTCATCAATGTATTTTTTCCAGATTTCAAGGGCTTCCGTATCTTCTTCAAGGTTATCGCTGCTATCACCACCAAAAATGGTTACATAGAGTTTGTTTTTATCGATTCCATAAACCTTGGTAAGAAGTTCCCAGGCCCATTCAATGGCTTCAGATTTAAAATAGTCGCCAAATGACCAGTTCCCCAGCATTTCGAACATGGTATGATGATAAGTGTCATGTCCAACTTCCTCAAGATCATTATGCTTACCGGAAACCCGGAGGCATTTCTGGGTATCAGCGATCCGGGGAAATTTTACAGGCGCATTGCCCAGGAAAATATCCTTAAACTGGTTCATACCGGCATTGGTAAACATAAGCGTGGGATCGTTCTTGATCACCATTGGCGCAGATGGAACAATTTGGTGTTGCTTTGATTTAAAAAAGTCGAGGAAGGTCTTGCGGATTTCTGTACTTGTCATTCGGGTTGGGTTTGATGGATGGAGAGAGTGGGGGTTATTTCGTCATTCGATTGTCATTTCCGCCAGCTGGCGGTTCATTCAGTGGTCATTTGTCAGGGCAAAGGGCGAAGGAATTGGGCATAGTGCAATTCTCATAAAATCTTTGCGTCTTAGTGCCTTTGCGAGATTATTTGTGGTCGTTCAATGGCCAATCAATTGTCATTTAAGTTAGATAGACATATATTGATCAGAGTAGGGTTTGTGATTAATATACTTGTATTAAGGGCAGTTTTTTGTGAATTAGGGTTTTAGGTTTTAGTTTTCTTCGGGAATGAAAGAAGTGAATTCATCTGGTTTCTTAACATTTCTTCACAGATGGTAGGGATGCAAATTTAAGGTAAATAGTTAATTTTGCCGAAATGAGCTTCATAATAGCTATTTTTAAGACTTATTCCGTTGTTTTAAATTGATCTGATGGCCAAAATCCGATACCAGTTTAACACCAAATCGCTGAAGATAGAGAAGGTGCAGGTTAGTTTCAGGGAACGACTGAGACGCTGGCTTTTTTCACTGGCATTTGGGTTGGTATTTGGAGTAATCGTCATTGTGCTTGCCTATAACTTTGTTTCTTCACCACGTGAGCGAATACTCAAGAATGAAGTTGAGCAGTATAAACTGAATTACAAAATACTCAACGACAGGCTGAAGAACCTGCAAACCGTCCTTGATGATCTGCAGGACAGGGATGATAATATCTACCGGGTTATTTTTGAAGCTGAGCCTGTACCTGCTTCTATGCGCAAGGCCGGATACGGGGGAGCTGACAGGTATTCAAAGCTCAGCGGGGTAAGTAATTCGGATATCATCGTGAGCACAACCAAGAAGTTGGATGAAATCACCGGGCAGATGTATGTGCAATCCAAATCATTTGATGACGTCTTCAAAATGGCCAAGAATAAGGAGAAAGTCATTGCCAGCATCCCCGCCATTCAGCCTGTCGATTTTCATGATCTTCGCAGGATTGGATCCTATTTTGGTTACCGTACCGACCCATTCTACAAGGTTACTAAATTTCATGAGGGTATTGATTTTGCAGCTGCTGTAGGAACCCCTGTATATGCAACAGGCGATGGAGTCGTTACAGAAGCTGAGTTTAACAGGGGCGGTTATGGCATGTGTATCAAGATCAACCATGGATACAGTTATGAGACTTTTTATGCGCATCTTTCAAGTATGAAGGTCAGGATAGGACAGAAGATAACCAGGGGAATGATTATAGGTGCTGTGGGAAATACCGGTAAATCAACTGCCCCACATCTTCATTATGAAGTTCATAAGGGCGGAAATCCCATCAACCCGATTTATTTCTTCTTCAACGATATAACTCCAAAGGAATACCAGGCTATGATAGAGCAGTCATCAAAGCCTTCGCAGACACTGGATTAGAGGGCGGAGCGCATGGTGCATAGGGCTAGCGCATAAGGCGAAGGGCATGGGGCGAAGGGCAGCATGCTGTTATGTGGAGAGTGAGATAAAAGATAAAAGATAAAAGGAAAAAGATAAAAGATAAAAGATAAAAGATAAAAGGAAAAAGATAAAAGTTAGAAGTAGGAAGTAGGAAGTTGAACAGGCATTGATGTTATTGAGGTATTTTAGTAATTTGAAAATTTGGCAATTTGAAAATGTGGAAATATTCAACGCCAAGTACTACCCGTTTAAGTACCGAACCCCGTTAACGCCAAACCTTCATAACCAATTGTCAGTAGCCTGTAGGCCTTAAGCAGCAAGGAGTAAGCAGTAGGCAGTGAGCAGTAGGCAGTAGGCAGCAGGCAGAAAGCAGTGAGTAGTAGGCAGTAGGCAGTAGGCAGTAAGCAGTAGGCAGCAGGCAGAAAGCAGTGAGCAGCAGGCAGTAGTCAGTAAGCAGCAGGCAGAAAGCAGTGAGCAGCAGGCAGAAAGCAGTGAGCAGCAGGCAGTAGGCAGTAAGCAGCAGGCAGTACGCAGTAACCAATAACCAACTTCCAATAACCAATTCCCTTACACATCCCAACTCCATGCCTCTCAGGAAGAACGAAATAGGAAAGCTTTATTACCGGATAGGCGAAGTTGCCAATATGTTTGGAGTGAATACCTCTCTTATCCGATTTTATGAGAATGAGTTTGATATTATTAAACCTCATCGTAATAAGAAAGGTAACCGGCTTTTTACCCAGGCCGATGTCGATAATTTCCATGTCATTTTCAGCCTGATCAAGGAAAAGGGATATACCCTGGATGGGGCCAAGCAGCATCTTAAGAAACAGAACAAAATTCCTGATAACCAGGAGGTTGTTCGTACGCTGCTCCGCGTGAAACGTTTCCTGCTTGAAATCAGAAGCGACCTTTGATTTTGAGCATGGGTTTGAATAAAAAATAGCGGAACAGTATTAACTATTCCGCTATTTTAATTTTAATATTGATGCCTTTCTTATTTTGCCGGCAACCAAACTGCTTTAAAGATGGTCGGATTGGAATAGAATTTCCTGGCAGCTTCCGTTAACTGTTCAGGCTTGATATTCTTCAGGCGTTCCTCTTTTGTAAGAATCCTCTCAGGATCAGTACCTCTCAGGAAGGCAATCTGAAGTGAATTAAGCCAGTAATCATTCTGCTTGAGACTGACCTTATTCTGTTCGATTTCCGGCTCTCTTGCCTGGTTCCAGTCATATTCAGTTATTCCGCCATCAAGCATCGTGCTTTTTACAAGGTCCATGAAAGCCTGGTCTACCTTTTCTACATTATCAGGGCTGCAAGGGAAATTGCTCTGAACAAGGAATTCTTCACGCGGATATTTCTGCAATGATCCACCAATTCCGCCTCCATAAATGGCACTCATCTTTTCACGGATGGTGTCAATAATCTTATTGTTTATCACTTCATTCACCTGGGCCAGCATGAAATTATCATCGGCATTGAATGGCATTTTCCCTGTGATATAATGCATAACCATTGCCTGGGGCTCAGAACCCTTGTGAAGTGTGAATGTATTCTTGCCTGGCATGGGGAATAAGCCTATGTCCTTATACTGGGTATTGATTTCAGCGGAAGGCAACCCGCCAATGTATTTTTCAATTAGCGGAACGATCTGTTTCTCTGAAAAACTCCCGACAATCGAATAATACATTCCATTGGCATTGCATATTCGTTCCTTGTAATATGCAATGGAATGGTCAACATTGATCTTGTCATAATCAGAAGTACTTTCAATAACATGTGCCCTTTTATTTCCCTGGTAGAATGAGTTATAGGCGGTGTCCATGAACAGGTACTGCGGATCTTGCTTTAAGGATTCCAATTGTTGTTTTGAACGACTAATGAATGATTGGAAAGCTGCCTCATCTTTACGGGGCGAGGTGCATTTAAGGTATAGCAACTGGAACATGGTTTCCATGTCTTTGGATGAAGAGTTGCCATTGACTGATTCAGTGTATTCAACCACTTCGGGAGCAATACTGGCAATCTTTCCGGAAAGGAATTTATTCAGGTCAGCGTTGGTGAACTGTCCGTAACCCATATCTTCCTGGACATTGTTGCACCATTGCGCACTTTGGTAATCATCAGCCTTGTAAAGGCTGAATCCGCCAAACCGTGATCCTTTGAGCAGTACTTCGTCATTTTTGAAATCCGTAGGCCTGATACATACAACAGCATTGTTGCTCAATGTGAAGGTCGTTGTGCCCAGTTTCTCATTTTTCTCTGTCTTGATTATTTTACCAGGAACAGGTTCTTTTTCAAGCAGGGAGGATGCAATTTTATTTTCGTGGTATGCTTCAATCTTTTTTGAGAGAGTAGCGTCAATCCATCCTTTTACCTGTGACTGCGTTGGCAGGTCAGGTTGAGTTTTGGAAGTGAGCAAAGCAAGATAATTATTATCAATATCCATCTGTTTCCTGACTTTATCAAAGTCATTCAATGTGATTGAATTGATATTGTTTTTTATGTAATTGTATTCCCATTCTACTCCCGGGACTGCGTCACCTTCCAGGAAATTGTTTACAAGCTGGTATACCAACTCACCGGATTCTGTTTTATCCCGTTCATTATAGCGTTTCTCTATATCAGATAAGAGGATCGACTTAGCCCGTGTAAGTTCATCAGCGCTGAAACCATACTCCTTAACCCTCATGCATTCCCGTGTAACGGCCTCTACAGCTTTCTCAATCTGGGTGCTGCCACACATGGCCTGCACAGTGAAGTTTTCATATCCGCGGGCCCAATATCCGCCTATATAGGCATATGCGTAAACGAAAGGAGGATCGGCAGATGTCCTTAATTCATCAAACCTTGCACCCAGCATTGTAAAGCATAGGTTCTGGACCAGGCTGTTGCGAAAATCAACTACGGTTTTAACAGTATTCCGTTGATGGAAACTTCCGCTAAGTGAAAAACTTGTGCGGTTGGCTTCCGGATCGCTGAGTACAATGACCTGGCTTTGTTCGATCGGTTTAACCTCTGTTCTTTCAGGCCGTGTCCTCAAAATGGAAGGATCTTTAAAATTCCCAAACTTTTCAATGATCAGTTTTTCGGCATCTGCTACGGGTAGATCACCAACAACCATAACTGCTTGCAGAGAAGGGCGGTACCAGTCGTGGTAGAAATTTCGCAATACATCGTGTTTGAAGTTGCTGATGATGGAGTCCTTGCCAATGGGAAGCCGAACTGAATACTTTGAGTTCTTGAACATGATTGGCAGCCATTTTCGCATCATCCTGTCATCTGCACCTTTGCCAAGGCGACTTTCTTCAAGAATGACACCTCTTTCCTTGTCGATTTCATCGGGAGTCAAAAGGGCGGCACCACTCCAGTCGGCAAGGACGGTAAAAGCTTTATCCAGTTTTTCAGCATCATCACTTGGAACCGGTAAAATGTAAACAGTTTCATCAAAACCGGTATATGCATTCAGATCATTTCCGAATCCGACACCAATACTTTGGAGATAATGTACCAGTTCATTATTTGGGAAATGCTGAAGGCCGTTAAAATTCATATGCTCCATAAAATGGGCAAGCCCCAGTTGATCATCATTCTCAAGAATTGAACCGGCATTAACTGCGAGCCGGAGTTCAACCTTCTTTTCTGGCTTTTTATTGTATTGAATGTAGTATTTAAGTCCGTTAGGTAAAAACCCGGTTTTTACGTTAGGATTAAAAGGGATAGTGCCAGAGGCTTCATTGTTAACTTGTGCAAGCACAGCCTGGCTCACCAGCAGGAAGGTGAATAACAGCAGTGTGATCAGCTTTTTCATAATAGGATTATTTGATTCAAAATGAATATAAATTGGGTTGAATAATGTTCTTATTCCAAAAACGATGTTCCAGTAATTTCAATCAGGATGAACAGAAAACAAGGCAAACAAAAATAATAAGTGGTAATTAGTTAACGAAGTATTAAATATGGAGATATAAGAGGTTGAAATTAATTAAAAATACCTGGCTGTAACCAGAAATTCCTTTACATATTCAGCTACACCTTCTTCAAGTGAGTAAAAGGGTACAGAATACTTAGCTTCATTGATGAGTTTGTTCATTTCTGCTTCGGTAAAATACTGGTATTTCTCGCGAATATCCATAGGTGTATCAATAAACTGAATATTTACCGGGAGGTCAAGGACCGTAAATACAGCTTCAGCAAGATGGAGAAAGGCTCTTGCCTTACCTGTGCCCAGGTTATAGAGTCCTGATGCAGGGTTAGTATTCATCAGGAAGTATAACACGTCTACCACATCTTTCACGTAAATGAAATCGCGAAGTTGCATGCCATCTTTGAAATCTTCCCTGTGTGATTTGAAAAGCCTGACCATGCCTGTTTCCCGGACCTGGTTAAACGCATGGAAAACAACTGATGCCATTCGAGCCTTATGATATTCATTCGGGCCATATACATTGAAAAACTTAACTCCAGCCCAAAAGGGAGGGGCTTTTTCCTGTTGTATAACCCATTTATCAAAATCATTTTTGGACTCACCATAAGGATTGAGAGGCTTTAATTTCTTTATTATTTCATGGTTGTCGCTATAACCATATTCTCCCATTCCATAAGTGGCGGCAGATGATGCATATATGAGAGGGATGCCGGCCAGGCTGCATATTTCCCAGACCTTCTTGGAATAATTAAGGTTTAAACGGTCGAAAACAGATTTGTCAAATTCTGTTGTGTCAGTTCTTGCACCCAGGTGATAGACAGCTTCCACATCACCTTGGTTTTTTTTGATCCATTCAAAGAAGTCATCACGATGCACTTTACCAGCCAGTGCTTTGTGTTCCAGGTTTTTTGCCTTTAATGGATTACTGAAATCATCTACAACAATAACCTGGGTAAGGCCCTTGTTGTTGAGCTTGTTAACCATGCAACTTCCTATAAAGCCTGCGGCGCCTGTAACAACCTGGTATTTCATAAGCTTCGTTTGAACTATTCAAAGGTACGGTAGTAATTGGAATTATATAATCTGATACGGGGTCGAAATGTAAACAACAGGGTTATCCTGAAAAATGTAGTTTCAGGTCGAAACGGATGGGTAAGGTCAGGACAATATTGACCGGTTTTCCTGCCCTGAGCCCAGGTTTCCATAGCGGCATACCTGAAATTACGCGCATTGCTTCATTGTCGAGTAAAGGATCAATGCCTTTCACGATTTTAACATCTTTCACCTCGCCATCACTGGTAATTACAAAACAAACAAGAACGGTCCCCTGAAGATGTTTGTCAATTGCCGGTTCAGGATAACGGACATTCTTGCTCAGGTATTTTGCTAGCCCGTCACGGCCTCCTTCAAATTGAGGGATCACATCGGCAGCGAGAAAAACTTCGCCTGATCCCCATGGGATTCCCTGGCCGGAATGTGCTGCATTTCCACCCGTCGTCGAGCCTGTAGTAGCTTCTGAATTTTTAGAGACAAGTTCGTCTGTCTCTGCAGGTGCAGTTTCAGATACTTCCTTAAAATCGGGGGATGTCTTTTTAATAGTCTTATTGTCTTCCTTCTTTTTATCCGATCTGATTGATTCAAGCCCGGAAGAAAAAATGGAAGGTATGGCATTATTAACACCTACCGAGATAGATGGCATCTCGTAAATGGGTTGGTGATTATGAACCCATTTCATCCCTGCATAAAACAGGATTATAAGCAGGAGAAAGATGCCTAGTGCTATCAACAGGCTATACCCGATCCTCCGGTTTGCATTTTTTCGCAGCACATATGCTCCATACGCCTGGTTACGACCTTCAAAGGCTATGTCGTGGAGAGAAATATGTTCCGTCTTATTAGTCATTCAACTGTATCAGGGGCAAAATTATTCGAGGGACATGACTATACAATAGGTGTTTTGAAAAATTAACGTTTCCGGTTCAAAGGGATTGTATTTTATCTGCCTAATTGCTTGAACAAAACAAAAATAGTCAATCCATGATGAACATCAACAGCAGACCTATGTTGTAAGTTGCGAATCAGAAATTGTTACTTTCGGTCTGTAAATCACAAAATATGAACGATCTTTTCAAAAAGATGAATTATAAAGGGCAGAGATTAATACATATTATCCATGCTCCTTCATCGTTTGAAAAAAACCTGGATTCCCTGCCTGGCGAAGCTATCATCAAGCCTGAAATTGGAGATGAGGAAGAGGCTGAATTTGTATTGATATTTTCAACGAAGCTTGAAGAAGTCACTGTATTCGCAAAGAACCATATGGCGAAATTAAAGGGTGACGCAGTAGTGTGGATTTGCTATCCAAAAGGTACCTCGAAAAAGTTCAAGTGCGATTTTAACAGGGATACCTGCTGGGAAGCCTTACAGAAAATGGGGCTGGAAGGAGTCAGGATGATAGCCATTGATGAGGATTGGTCCGCGCTGAGGATGAGGAAGGAGGAGTTTGTGAAAAAGAAAAGATAAAAGACAAAAGGAAAAAGATAAAAAACAAAAGGAAAAAGATAAAAGTATGAAGGCTACAATGCAAATTTTTCATTGCAAATTTCAAAATGCAAATTTCAAGAGTAAAATACTCTGAAGGGGAGCCTTTGGGCAAAATTGAAAAAGATAAATTACAAACTGCAAAGGTAAATTGCTATTAGTCAGAAGAATAAGGTAAATTGCCCCGAAGGTGGGCCATTAGCTCAGAATCAATTGCTTAAAGGGGAAGACAAAATCTATGGATTGAATATTTGCAGTTTGATATTTACAATTTGCAATTTGCAATCTTCGATTTAACACATGCAATTTGATATTTGCAATTTGACATTAGCAATTTGATATTTGCAATTTGAATTTTATTTTCCAGGATCTCGTCCATTTTATTCAACAGTAATCTCATCGGCAAAAATCCATGATAATCCCCCCTTATATTCATGCCAATCGGGGAGGGTGCCCGTGTTTTTAGCAGCTACCCTTATAAATCTTGCCTTTATTGGGGTGAATTCAACTGAAAATTCCCGGTCCTCCTTGCTTTTCGAAGGCTGGGGATCTGTATGGATTGTACCTGATTTCTGCCAGTTTATTCCATCAATACTTGTTGAGAACTCCACATCCAAAGGATAAAGCACCCAGGAATTAATCCGCTGGATAAAATGAGTGGTAATCTTGTGGATATTGCAAGCCTGTAATAAGTCGATAACTACATCCATATCTGTTCCTTCATAACCTTGCCAGCCATTATTGAAGGATGATGTACCCAGGAGCCCGTCTGTCATGGCCTGGTCGCCACAAGCAGGATATTTGATGCTGTAAGGTTTGTATATATGTACGGGTTTGCCGGAAGTGATATTACTGATAATTGTTCTTTCAATGTTCTTACCCAGGCGTTTCCCATTTTTAAAAACGCTGGCTTTGATGGTACAGCTAGAATCAATTGCAAAAGGCCGCTTGAAGTGGTTTGAAGATAATAATGGCTCACTTCCATCAACTGTATAATATATTTCTGCTCCCTTTACTTCATCTGACAATTTTACAAGGTTCCGATGCCCGATACTGTCATATATGGTGGTGATATCCACATCAAAGCTACCCTTACTGAAGTTAACGCCCTTGTAGGTCAATCGCTTGTATTGATCTTCCATCCTTGAGGAAAAGTCATCCCAGTTCCTTGTTTCCTTTGGTGACCAGTTGACTTCTGCCAATGCTATTGCTCTTGGATAGGCCATGTATTCTAGATGTTCAGGAGTTGATATGTATTCTGTCCATACATTTCCCTGTGCCCCGAGGATGTGTTTGCCCTGTTCCTGTGTCAGGACAGGAGGAATAGGTTCGTATGAATACACTTTCTTAAGGGTGGTATAACCACCGATTGCCAGAGGTTCTGATGCCGGGTCAGCCTGGTAATGGTCGAGATAACAATAATCGCCTGGAGTCATGATCACATCATGATCCAGCCTGGCAGCATCAATTCCTCCTTCTATTCCTCTCCATGACATCACCGTTGCTTCAGGTGCAAGTCCTCCTTCCAGTATCTCATCCCAGCCTATCAAGCGGCGGCCTTTGGAATTCAGATAGCGTTCCATCCGTTTTGTGAAATAACTTTGCAGTTCCATTTCATTTTTTAGGCCTTCTGCTTTCATTCGTAACTGGCACTTCGGACAAACATGCCAGCGGCCTTTTTCAGCTTCATCCCCGCCAATATGGATATAAGGTGATGGGAAAAGTGACATTACTTCATCCAGGACATCCTGCAAAAAAAGAAATGTAGAATCATTACCGGCACAGAAAATATCATCTGAAATGCCCCATTCGGTGAGGACTTTAAAAGTATCGCCAGAACAGGAAAGATTCGGGTAGGCTGATAATGCTGCAAGGCTGTGCCCTGGCATCTCAATTTCAGGAATGACATTTACAAATCTTTCAGAAGCATATTGTACAATTTCGCGGATTTGATCCTGGGAATAATAACCTCCATAAGAAATGCCGTCTGATTCGGATGTTTTCCCAATCACGGTTCCGGATCGATTTGAACCAACTTGAGTAAGTTTAGGATATTTCCGGATCTCTATCCGCCATCCCTGGTCGTCGGTAAGGTGCCAGTGAAAAGTGTTCATTTTGTAGGTTGACATGAGATCAATATACTTCTTGACAAATTCTAACGGGAAGAAATGCCTGCATACATCCAGGTGCAATCCCCGGTATGGAAATCTGGGTTTATCCCGGATTTCAACTACCGGAAGTTTAAGTGTTTTCCGTATACCGCCTTTGAGTTCCAGTTCGGCAGGCATCAGCTGAAACAAGGTTTGAGTGGCATAAAAAAGTCCGCAGGCATTGGTTGCCCGGATCAGGATGCCATGTTTTGAGATATTTAAGGTATAGCCTTCTCTTCCAAGTGTTGGATCAGCACCCGTAAGACTTAGCTCTATCGACCTTTTTACTTTTTGTCCCGGAGTTATCTCGCGGATGACAAGGCCAGGAACTCCGGCAAAGCTCAGTTTTAGAGAAATGAGTTCTGCAATCTTTCTAATCTCAGGCTTTGCTGGATCAATATAGATCGTGGTTGAATTGTGAATACTAAACTTTCCATTTCCGGCATGAATTTCCATAGGAAGTGGAACTAACCCTGGTATTTTACCGGCAATTGCATCCGCAGCTCCTGGTAGCAGCATCAGCAGGAGAATGAGATTTATCAGGTGTTTCATAAACTGTTGGAGGCTAATTAATGGATGACTTGCATTTCGAAAGCGCTTCCTTAACAATTTGTTCCATTTCTACGGCCTGCTTCTCCATGCATTGGATAAGACGAAACTGAACCCTCGCCCTTATGAGGTTATGATCCGGGTAGTTGGTCCTGAAATAAGGGTCTCCATCCAGAAAATCAGTAAGGAAGCGAATACCGATGATAAATGTCATGAAGCGCGAAGAAAATGACAGGTAATCGATTTCAGCAGAGGTAAGGCTTGATTGCGTTTCCTTGATAAATCCGCGTGTATAAGCCTTGTAAATATTCAGGTTGATGTCAACTTTACTAAGATCTTTCTCATCTTCGCAAACAGAGTTTGCACCGGTTCTGATAGCATCCCCAAAATCGAAAAGGACAGATCCCGGCATAACCGTGTCGAGATCAACAATGCAAATGGCTTTGTTTGCCTCGTTAAAAAGTATGTTGTTGAATTTCGTGTCGTTATGCGTAATGCGTAAGGGAAGCAAGCCTGACCTGATCATCGAAGGTATCCTGAGCATCTCTTTAACCCGATCCTCAATAAATCCAATTTCCAGCGGGATCTCCTTAAGCCTGTTTACAGGGTCAGACTTTACAGATTGATAAAAGGTTGCCAGCCTCGTTTCAATGTTATGGAAATTAGGGATAGTCTCAGAGAGCTTATTTGCAGGTAAATCTGCAAGGTCGGAAATGAACCTACCGAATGCCTTTCCCCCTTCATAGGCTATAGCTTCATTCTCAACAATATTATATACGTGGGTGCCGGGAATATACCTGTAAATTCGCCAATACTCCTGGTTTTCATCGCAGTAGAAGGATTTGCCGTCATTCGCGGGGATAAGTTGCAGCAACCTGTTATGACTGTTTCTTTGATTGTTATTCAGTTTTGTCCGAAGGTGGCGAGTAACAACTTCAATGTTTTGCATCAGGCCTGCCACATCCTTAAAAATATAATTATTTACCCACTGTAGGAAATATTTCGATTCATCACCTTCAATGCTGACAAGGAATGAATCATTGATATGACCAGTGGTTTCAGGGCTGAATCCCGATATCTTGCCAGCTATCCTGAAATTCCTGACTATTGCGGGAATATCTCTCTCCATAAATCGTTATTGCCAAAGTTTTCCAGGATAGGTACCTTCCTGCATCAGTTCAACCAGTTTTTTTACTACCAGTGGTTTATCTTCTTTATAGGTAACGCCGAACCATCTATCGTGACTTTGCAGGACTTTTACCTTAGCCTGTTTGGTCTTGATCATCTGGTCAACGACGAAAGGGATGTAAAATTCAGATTTCAGGTTAGAGCCATTTTCTTTGAGGAATTCCGCAAAAGAGGGCTCCGCCTTCCTGAAAAAGTCAGGTGTAAATCCCCAGAAATTCATTGAGACGATTTCATCTTTCCTGAGGGGCAGTGGATCAATATTTTCCTGAATATCAGCAATTCCTTGAGGTGTAAATTGGATTTTTGTCCGTTCAATCACTTCTGAAAGCCAGCCGTCGGCATCCCTGGTGCATATTCCCCTTGACACAGCACCGAATTCGCTCATGGTATTGACTAGATCGTATCCAACCATGGCATATTCATCCTGGTTTTTTCCTGTCAGTGATCCCAGGTATTGTGCCATTACCTGGAAAGCCCCGGCACCATAGAAGTCATCTGCATTTATCGCTGCGAATGGTTCCCTGATTTTTTCAGCAGCCATAAGAATAGCATGTCCTGTTCCCCAGGGTTTAACCCGCCCTTCCGGGACCGAAAATCCAACTGGAAGTTTGTCTAATTCCTGGAAGACATAATCAACTTCTATATGTTTTTCAAGTTTTGAAATGAATACTTCCCTGAAATCAGCTTCTATATCTCTTCGAATGATGAAGACAACTTTGCCAAAGCCTGCCCTGATAGCATCAAAAATGGAATAATCAATGATTGTTTCTCCTGCGGGCCCAACAGGATCTATCTGTTTGAGGCCTCCATAACGACTGCCCATTCCGGCAGCCATAACGAGTAATGTAGGTTTCATTAAGTCTGGTTATTGGTTTTATTAGTGAAACTCAAATTTTAAAAGTGAAGTGTATTAAAATTTGTTAGTTGAACAATCCCGTCACAGACGGAGGGTATAATAACTGTTCACAAATAGCAATTCGGAATAAAGTCCTTATACCCGTGACTTCCTTATTTTATGTCCAATGGTTGCGTAATAAATGATGAAGAGGTATATAGGGGTCATGATCCATAGCGCTTGCTGGAATCCAATGGATTGCCCGAGTTTTGCGTATGTTGGGGGGATGAGCGCGCCACCGGCTATTCCCATGATGAGCAGTGCTGAACCTATTTTTGTGTATTTCCCGATATTATCCAGGGCTAGAGGCCAGATTGCAGGCCACATCAAAGCATTTGCCCATCCCAATAAGGTGACGAAAAATACTGCGTTGGGAATGAGTGGAATGTTGAAACCTGGGATGGAGTTCAGCCAACCAAATACATTTGCGAAATAAGTTGTCTCAGTAGTTGATGAAAGTGCTGCTCCAAGAGCAAAAATTACTCCCAGGATCGCTGAAAACACAAGTGCTTTCGACTGGCTGATCACTTTTGGGATTAGAATTATGCCCAGGATGTATCCGAATACCATGAAGGCCATTGTGTAAGCAGTAAGGCGTGAAGCATAATCGAGGTGCAGCGATCTCCCGAATTGGGTTAGACTGTCACCAGCCATAACTTCCACTCCAACATAAACGAACAGGGTGATGATTCCCAATAAAAGGTGTGGTATCCGCAAAGCTCCCGGGATCTGCCTGATAAAATCTCTGAGTGTTGTATGATCTGAGTCGTCGTGTTCGTCTTCGATTTGGTTTGGCAGTGCCGAAAACTTAACAAGAATCGCAAAAACAGCAAGAATGATAGCCATACCTGTGTAAGGGCCAACAATGCGGGAAGCAAGTTCATTCAGCAGAAGGTTCTTTTGATCCGGTGTGAGAAGAGCCAGGTTGCTTTCGCTGAATTTATCCATTCCGTGCATGATCAATGCAGTTAGCACCAGCGGACTGAAAACTCCAGCCATTTTATTGCAAACGCCCATGATCGCCATGCGTTTTGCCGCGCTCTCCCTTGGGCCAATGATTGTAACGAAAGGGTTGGTCGCAGTTTGAAGCAATGCAAGGCCAGTGCCCAGTACAAAAAGTCCGGCAAGGAAAATCCCAAACTGACGTGTATAGGCAGCGGGAATGAAAATCAGCGCTCCGACAGCCATGATCATAAGCCCGGTAAACACCCCGTTCTTATATCCAATTTTCTTAAGCACAAAAGAAGAAGGAAGTGCCATGATAAAATAGGCTATGTAAAAGGCAAGAGTTACAAGGCTTGCCTGGAATGGAGTAAGTTCGCAGGCAGTCTGTAAAAATGGCATCAGTGAGCCATTCAGCCAGGTAACAAAGCCGAAAATGAAGTATAACACCCCAATTATGGATATTGACATTAAATAATTAGACCGGTTAACCGTGGAACTGGATGAATTCATTATTGTTCGTTTTAGTAAGTCAGTAATTTATGTGATCAATCAACTGTATATCTGACGAATACTTCAATTGCTTCATATTCGGCCATACCAAACTTATCGTATAACCTGGCAGTATTCCTGTTTCGTTCTTCTGCTCTTTGCCAGAATTCACGTTTGTCGGAGCCCATAAACATGGCGCCATCCTTCTGCGACTGGTGCCTGAAAATGGCATTGCGTTTTATTTCAACTTCCTCGGGGGACAAAGGGACGGCCATATCAACCATATCCAGTTCCCATTCCTGCCAGGCGCCCCTGTAAAACCAAATCCTGCAGTCTTTGAACCATTCATCGTCAATCATCCGGTGAAGTGCTTCAATAATGATATCAATGCAAACCCTGTGAGTTCCGTGAGGATCCCTAAGGTCGCCGGCAGCATAGATCTGGTGTGGTTTTATTTTCCTGAGGAACTCCATGGTGATAAGGATGTCAGCTTCACCAGCGGGGTTCTTTTTAACAGTGCCGGACTCATAGAAAGGTAAATTCAGGAAATGTACATTCTCTTCCGGCAGACCAATATAGCGGCAGGAAGCGCGTGCCTCTCCTTTTCTTATAGCTGCTTTAATGGCAAGCAATTCGCCGGGCTCGATACTCTCTTTATTCTTGTGTTTATAATACTCGGCTGTTTTCTGGTAGATCTTCTCAGCCTCAAAATCTTTTATATCGAAGATATCCTCAAAATTGGTGACAAAATCAATATACCTGAGTGCATCATCATCACTGACTGCAATACTGCCGGAAGTCTGGTATGCCACGTGAACATTGTGTTTTTGCTCAACAAGCCGGGCAAATGTTCCCCCCATGGAGATAACATCATCATCAGGGTGCGGGCTGAACAACACAACGCGCTTGGGGTAGGGGAGTGCCCGCTCGGGCCTGGTGGAATCATCAACTCCCGGTTTTCCTCCGGGCCAGCCGGTTATGGTATGCTGAAGGTCATTGAAGACATCGATATTGATCTTGCTGAATGGCCCGTGTTCTGTAATCAGGTCACTCATGCCATTATCATTGTAATCGCGTTCAGAAAGTTTGAGTATAGGTTTTTGAACTTTCAGGCATAACCAAAGTACTGCTTTACGGATCAGCCTGTCATTCCATTCGCAGGTACTTACAAGCCAGGGAGTTTTGAACCTGGTAAGCTCAATTGCGGCTGCTCTGTCGAGAATAATGAACGTATTTGGATGATTCTGCAGGTAACTGGTTGGAATGGTATCCGTAATGGGTTCTTCGACGGCTTTTTGGATGATGGAAGCTTTTCCTTCGCCCCATGCCATCAGGAAAATTTCCCGGGCAGCCATGATAGTTCCGACGCCCATAGTGATGGCATATTTCGGAACATTTTCTTCCCCGTTAAAAGAATCGGAAGTGTCGATCCGGGTAAGCCTGTCGAGGGTGACAAGGCGGGTCCTTGAATTCAGTGCGGAACCTGGTTCATTGAAGCCAATATGTCCCGTGCGTCCTATACCCAGGAGTTGAATGTCTATTCCTCCTGCTTCCTTGATCTTTATTTCGTAAGTCTTGCAAAAAGCATTGACCTCTTCCAGGGGAAGGTCGCCTTTAGGTATGTTGATATTTTCAGCAGGGATATCAATATGCCGGAATAATCGCTCCCACATGAAATGGTGATAGCTCTGGCTGTGTTCCGGGTGCAGGGAGTAATATTCGTCAAGGTTGAATGTGACAACATTACTAAAACTCAACCCTTCTTCCTTGTGAATACGAATGAGTTCATTATACACATGGATGGGAGTTGAGCCTGTAGCCAGGCCCAATACCAGGTTTTTACCTTCTGTAGATCGTTGCCTGATCATTTCAGCAATGCGCGAGGCGATTACTTTTGAAGCCTCAACGGCTGAATTGGCAACCTTAACCGGAAGTTTCTCATACCGTGTTGCAAATGCATCAGCATCGGTTACTCCATTGATGGATAAAGAATATGGGATCATATTCATTCCTCGAATAAAAAAGCTGAAAGTTGACTGTTAATCCTTGATAAATACCTTGTTCATTACGAGTGCCACTGTTCCAAGTATGCCTGCATTGTTTCCCAGGCTGGAAGTAATGATCTGGGCATCACGCCGGATCTTGGAGATTGTGTATTTATTGAGGTTCTGTTGAATGGGATCAATAAGGTAATTCTCGGCCTGGGTAAGTTCACCACCGATAATGATGAGTTCAGGGTTGAAGAGATGAATAAGGACGGCAATACCTCTGCCAAGATGTTCGCCAATGCTGGATAGCAGGCTGATCGCAAACTGGTCGCCACGCTGGGCAGCCTGTAAAATAATTTCAGAGTTTATTTTTTCGAGGTCATTGCTAACCAACGAGCTGATCAGGGTGGTTGCCCCGGCTTCGATTTCTTTCCTGGCAGTCCGGATCATAGTTGTACCGGATGCAAGGGTTTCAAGGCAGCCAATCTTTCCACAGTAACATAACTGACCATCAGGATCAACCTGAATGTGGCCAAATTCTCCGGAGAATCCTGAGTTACCATGATATAGCCTTCCATTCAGGATCATCCCGAGGCCGATTCCGGAACCTATGTTAAGGCAAAGCACATTCTGTTTGCCCATGGCTAGGCCGAATGCCTGTTCACCCAGGGCCATCGCTTTAGTATCGTGTTCAACGAATACAGGGTGATGGAATCTCTCTTCCAGGAGGGTTGCAATAGGTTTATCTTCATGCAGGTAGCTGTAGCTTATCCCTGTATGAATGTCAATCAAGCCTGGTAAAGCAATACCTATCCCCATAATCTTCTTTTCTGAAATACCGGATTCGAGGATATAGGCATCAACAGCCTTCTTGATTGAAGTTAAGATGTCAGGATTAGTTTCTAGCCCTTCTTCCAGGACCTTGATTTCAGCGGCAGGTTCATTGTGAAAGTTAAAAAGCCCGTACCTGACTGAATACCTGCATATGTCAATTCCAAGAACATACCTGGATGAAGGATTGATTCCGTAAAGATTAGGCCTTCGTCCTCCGCTTGATGAACCAATGCCTTCTTCGAGCAGGAGGGAATCTTTTATCAGGTCATCAATAGCACGGGTTATGGTGGGCGTACTCATCCGGATGATCTTGCTGAGTTCAGGAATGGATTTGCATCCGTGCCTGTATAATTCTTCAAGAATCAGGAGTTTAAGGGTATTCTTTTTAGCATGGTTAGCCTTGGTTTCATGAGGTGCGGAACCGAACAAGAGTCTTGTTGCCATATATTAACTATTCTGTTATACAACTAAATGAATCAAAGATTTTATAGATAGTTTCTATGCTCTGTGTAATAAACAGGGAGTAAATTTACAAAAAAATTATAAATCTTACATTACATTGTTAAATTAATTAAGAAGATTGATTTATTTTAATGATCATAGACCAATAGTTCTGTAATTAATTGAATGCCAGTCGATAGTGTCGGAAAAGTTTGTGATGAAAATTTGTTTGAATCTTTTTAGTGCCTAAAATGCGCTGCTATTCTTCCGGACATCTAATGGACAGAACATCAGCATACATGGTTAACCTTTTAGCCCCCGTTTTCACGTGTAATTCCCAAATTAAGTACATTTATAGGCAAATTAGCCTACCGCCCTCCATCATGTATTACAGGATAAAGATTTATAGCAACCTGCCAAAAGAGCTTTCCCGGAGAGTATTCTTCTTCATTCTTCCCATGATTTTGATCTTGCCTGTTAAGTTGCCTGCCCAGGGTGAATCGAGTCATACTGTTTTTGGAGTGGTGGCAGGTGCAGGATATGGTAAATTAAAGAGCAATGACCTGTCGGACAGCACTTTTAAATTCAAAACGAGCTATACAATGATTGGAGGATTTTCGATGGAGATCCCTATTCCAAAGCTTGAACAGAAGGCCACGTTTTACAATGAACTAACTTTTTCCCAGTTTAAGGCCAATTCATCTGTTTCTTTTCCCGGAAACTCACCTGGGGCTAATGATTTGAACTATGTAGTGGTCACACAGAAATTCGTACCTGACATACTCACATTGTGCAATATGTTCCGGTATTGTTTTACCAACGGGGAATTCAAGTATTTCGTCAGTGCCGGGATATATAATAGTTTTGTCATTCATGCAATAAACCTCAAAACGAGGACACGTTACGAGAATGGAATCCCGGCAATTACTGAAGAAGATGCGGTCCCTGAGCATTCCATTCATGGTTTGATGCTTGAATTGGGTACCGGGATATATTATAAGTATGCCGGACTGGAATTCCGTTACGATCCGGGAAGAAATTATACCAAGGTTATTGATTATTCTATATATAATCCAACGCTTTCTGTGATGCTGCTGATCAGGCTGAATCCGTGAGGAAGCAGAGCAGAAGGCTTCCTTTTGGGAGAGGCTGGAAGCATTAGGAGGAGGCTGTTGGCAGAGAGTGAAGTTCAAAGCGCAAAGTGCAAAATGCAAAACGCAAAGGGCCTAGATCAGAGCGCTTAGGGGATAGAAACTGGCTCCTGGTACTGAATCTATAGCGCGAAGCCTGAAGTTGTAGCCAATTTTAAAGACATTTTACCAAATCCATCATATAAAAAAATGAAATCTCCTTTTATATTCAGCTATCACAAAGAAGTTCAAGATATTCTAGATGAAATTTTGATCGATAATTTTTCTAAAGTTTTTGAGGAATCCTATTGTGACAATATTTCTAAATTAGACAGTAATACTCTTCTAGTAACAAATGAATATTTTAACATTCGGCCAACTTTAAATTTTAATATTTGGAATGGTATAGGTACTGCTAAACTGCATTTAGATAGAAATCAAGACGATATTCGTCAGATTCACTATAAAGTAGATTATACCAGGTCAGCGGTTCTGTTTATCACAACATGCATTGGATTCTTTATTCTTCTCACAATATATTCTCCAGACAAAAAAGAGAATCTAAATGTCTTAATTCCTTTACTTTTTATCTTTATTGCGTTTATAAATACTTTGATTTTGTACTTGCGGCATCGATCAATGTTCTTGAATGCAATAAAAAGAAGACCAGATAATATTGGAAATTACAATTGGACAGAGATTCTAGAAAGGAAAAGCAATAAAGAATTGAATGAAATAATTTTAGGAAAAGCTCAGTTGCCTAATAGTATTTCTTCCCTTGCTAAACATGAGTTAGAAAGAAGGATTATTAAAAAGGAATAATAAAATAATAAAATGAAAGATAACCAAAACTGGCTACAACACGGGCTAAGCAAGGTTGGGCTTCCAGCCGCACTTGGCCCACAATAAGCCCAACCTCGCCTAGCCTGGGAACGTTCAAAGTATCTAATGAACATTGAGGAGTGCATAAGGTAACTTTAGCATAAAGTGATTTCACAGAGGATGAAGATAAGTCTAAACTGACAACAATGAATAAAACAATATTGATAACTTTGGTACTGACTCTAACTTTTTCCTCGGTTTTTCTTTTAAATCAATCATAACAATACCGGAAAATCCTAAAATGAAAAAAGTAACAGGCATTGGGGGCATTTTCTTCAAATGCAAGAACCCCAAAAAACTCACTGAATGGTATCAAAAGCACCTTGGTTTGGAGACAAATCCATATGGGGCAACTTTTGAATGGTATGAAAGTGCCGATAGCACCAAAAAAGCACAGACACAATGGACCCCTTTTCCCGAAAAGACTAAATACTTCGAACCTTCGACAAAGGATTTCATGATCAATTACAGGGTTGAAAACCTGGAAGCACTAGTAGCTGAATTAAAAAAGGAAAATGTTACCATAGTTGACACCATTGAAACATACGACTATGGGAAATTTATTCACATTCTTGATGCCGAAGGAAATAAGATTGAGTTGTGGGAGCCGGCAGAATAGCTTTTGCCAAAGTCCATGGAGGGACAAAAAACTTATCTGGTTACCGGTGATTGATAGAAGTATTTCCAACTTAAACAGTAATGCCTGTCAGATTCATTGCCTCAATAGGAGGAAGGCAATTTCCTACCTGTATATCCTGACCAGTTTCACTCCATGCGAAGGAATGCTTGCCTCGAACCTCGTATCAAATACACCAAGATTTTTTTGAGTCCATACATCCCGAATTGTGCGTTTCCCGGATATTCCCAGGTCGCTCCATTTTAAAACGATTTTACTGCCAAACATACCACGGTTGAACATACCTACTGCTATGGAACCATCTTCAAGCGGTTTAGCCCAGATCTCCATGTTCTCCAACTGCAATATCCGGCTAGCCTGTTTGCCAAGAGGATCCTGGTTGATATCGATGACTTCATCGTTAGAAAGAAGGTTGAAGGTAAAGTCGTCCAGTTGGGTCATATCACAACCGATCAGCAGGGGAGAAGCGAGCAAAGCCCATAAGGAAATATGCGTGTACTGTTCATAGGGGCTTAAACGTGTTGGATGCAAATCCGGGCCCCAGCCAACTTTTCCAACAACCAGCATATCCGGATCGTTCCAATGACCGGGACCTGCATATTTTTCATGACCTGCCTGGTTAAAGCCGATCTCTTCCATGCTCGACCAGTCATCTGTAATGTCGCCAGTAGTTCGCCAGCAATTCCCATTCACTTCGGCACCCCATTCCCAAACATCGCCCATCCCATACTGGCAAAGGCTGTACACAATATCACGATCCACTTTTCCGAGAGCTTCCATCATGGTAACGTAGGGCTTTTTCAGTTCAGGCAGGCTATGGTCTTTTGCAATCTTTTCATAATCGCACCAGTCGTATTTTAAGTAATCAATTCCCCATTTTGCGAACTGCGCAGCATCCTGGTTTTCGTGCATGAAACAAGCCTCGTAACCTGCGCAGGTTTTAGGCCCGGGCCCTGAATAGATGCCAATCTTTAATCCCCTGGAATGCACTTTATCAGCCAGGGCTTTCATATCGGGGAATTTCTTATTGGTCAGCATATTCCCGGCTTCATCCCGCACTTTGCCACCCAGAATTGGATCGTCAGAATCCGGTTTTACCATCCAGCAATCATCAATATTGATATAATTCCATCCATGGTCAGCCAGGCCGCTGTTGATCATGGCATCTGCCGCTGCAAAAACTTTCTCCTGGGTAACCGCACAGGCAAAACAGTTCCAGCTGTTCCATCCAAGAGGAGGTGTAAGGGCAATCTGGTCTCCAACAGCAATCGTAAGTTTCCTTTTGCAGCTACCCAGTTTATTGGTAGCTGTGAGTTCTACTTCATACCTACCAGGGATATTCTCATTCCCGGAAATAATACCGCTCTTTTCATCCAGTTTCAGTCCTGCTGGTAATCCTTTTGCACTGAATTCCATTGGCCTATTTCCTGTTGCTGGTATGCGGAAAAGGAAATCATGCCCTGGCCTGACTCCCGTTATTTTTGGGCCATGGATCTGGGGCGATGGGGGATTTTTTGGTGTCAGGATCACTGCTTCCTCAATAATTCTGCCAACTGTGACTGGCTTAGTCCCTGATACCAGGAAATATGCATTTGCCCAGTCTGCATGGTCCCAGCCATTTCCGTCACCGGCACCATCTACCTTTAGCAATAAAGTGTCGATCCGGCTTACATTAATGTCAAACTTTTCGGGAGGGCTTCCTGCTTTTATGATATTGCTTTTCCATAACAATTGGCCTGCCCCGTAAATGCTGAAGACCACGGTTCCTATCGAAACTTTCACTTCATCATCTATGCCGACTATTGCACTGAAGCGCTGAGAACCTCCCTTCAGGCTGATATACAGTGAACTGTTAGCATGCGTTCCAAAGCCTGAAGCATACTGGATACCATTTATTGTAATTGGATTTCCCTGGCAGGATTTATTCTGCCCTGGCTGTCCCCAACCCAGGGAGGCCTTATTAATATCCAGCGATGAGAGCCAGATGGTATCAATGCTTTGAGCATTCACCCTGCTTAAGCCGATTATGAAAAGTAAAATTACAATCGAATAGATACGGTTCATTTTTCTAATGATTTATGATCAGTTTACGTGTTTCAGAATAATTATCAGCTTTGAATTGCATGAAATACAAGCCTGATTTGAGATCCTCAAGATTTATTTTGAAGGAGTTTTCCGAAGGAGAATCTATCGGGAATTTTCTCAATACTTTGCTTTGCTGATCAATTAAGGCGCATACTCCATGAGGCATCGGTGCGTGAAGAGTTAAAAATGTTTCCTGATCAGCCGGGTTGGGATTAATCGTAATGAGCTGAGTTCTATTCTGCTCCTCAATTCCCAATGATGATTCATGCGCTGAATTTGATAAGACAGAGTGATCCCCTGCACCCGGGCAGGGCTCAGGAAAGACTGCTTCCAATTGATAATAAACTGTTCCCTGGGGTGCATCAGTATCAGAATAGGATGTATTGTTCCCGGAGAGTTCGGTTATCTGTGACATATTGGAGAGGCTTGAACCTCTGAAGACTTTGCAGGTGGAAACTATGCTACCTTCATAAGGATTCCAGATGAGGTTATATCCGTTGCCATTGCTCTTATATACAGACAGATGTATGGTCTGGTGAGGTTCACTCATTGGGTAAACCAGGTTACCGGCATCTTTGTAACCCATTGCATACCTGTATGATTGAAGGGCTGGTTGAGAGGCCAGGTCGGTAAACTCAGCAGGATCATTTTTCGACACTTGTCCAATTTGCTCGTAAACACCTGTTTCAGTAGTTTCTCTATAGACCAGGTAATGATCAATATATTCAGAAGCTTCATGGGTCCAGTAAATTGTGTTATGTGCTGAAGATGAATTATAAGAGACCTGGCAAACAGGAGTTTCCGGGAAATCACGGATGATCATTTCATTTGTAGTGTCACTGGCCCATGGAGCTCTGTCGTTGGTAATCCTGTAAAGACAGGATGATAATTCCTGGTCGGGAGCTGAAAATGTATAAATTCCATGAGTTTCCGTTAATTCGATATTATCAGCAAACTTCCAGCTTGTACCCATATCAGTTGAATATGAAAGGTAATAGAAATAACCCTTATCCAGCTTTTCATACTCTATGTTTATTTCTGAACCTGTACGAACAAGATGTGCAGGATTAACGGAGACAATAGAAATAGAGGGTGTAGGATAAATATGGAAAGGTTGTGAAATTCCATAATTTGATGGATTGGTAACATCTTCAAGTTTGAAAATACAGCTATCAGCAACAATGTTGGGGACGTCCCATATGTATTTTTGGTCCTGGCAGGGCTCAAAAGGCAGATTCTGTGCTATCAAGCTCCAGGAGAACCCATGATCATTTGATAAGTAGAGATTCAGAGGTACTGACTGGGTAAGAATACAGGAGTAATACCCAATTTCTGTTTTCATTCCTGGATAAACGTGATCATGAGTCAAAAAAAAGTCTATTTCCGGGTTTGGGTCCTGCCAGACGAATGTCATGGATTGATCACTTTCGTCCATCACCTGTGGATAGAATTCCGAGGTTACCCTGAATTTTACAGTTGTTGAAGCAAAATCCGGCACACGTATCCAATGACGTCCACCGATATCCAATCCGGTTCCGAGGTCCAGGTTGTTCCAGTTCACACCATCCGTAGAATACTCAATGAGTATATTTCCGGAAAGATTTGTACCGGACCAAACAACTTCATACAATGTCCCGGATATCCAATGTTCACCGCCGTTAGGAGTAAGCAGGTGCAGTGTAGGTAATACATCCTTTGAATCAGTTGAGGTGACCGGCCTGATTTGATTTTTTGCTGAAGCATTACTGGCAGCGGATGTTGAATAAATAATCAGATAGAAAATGATAAGTAAAGAATTAGTTAGAATTTTCATGGGTTTAAAATATAAAGTGGATTAGGATGATTAAAATTTCTACGTTATAAATTCAGGTCTCTATGCCTCAACTTGATGAATTCCCGAAGGATCTGCAAAGAAAAAATTTGCAATTGATTTTAGATACTTCTGCCACTAATTGGCACAGATTACGCAGATTAAACTGATTTTAGGATTTCCGGGTGTTCGTGGTATGTTTTAATGATTAACTCACCGAAGAGAGTATTTGCCCATGCAAACCAGTCACGGCTGTAGTCAGCCGGGTTGTCCTTGTGGAAGGATTCATGCATAAAACCTTTGCCTGCGTGAGAATTCCGCAGCATCCTGATGCAACTGGCAATTTCTTCAGGGTCATGGCTGGTGAGTGCCTGCATAGTGAGGGCAATCGGCCAGATCCTGTCGATCTGAGTGTGCGGGCTTCCGACACCTTTTGCCGCTTTACCGCTGAAATACCAGGGATTGTCTTCACTGAGGATAAATTTCCGGGTATTCCTGTAAAGTTTATGGTGGGCATTTATACAATTCAGGTAAGGCAGGGATAACAGGCTGGGGGCATTGGCATCATCCATTGATATGGCATTACCAAATCCATCCACTTCATAAGCAAGTATATGCCCATGAACAGGGTGATTTATGACTGCATATTTCATTAATGCTGATTCTACTTCATCTGCAAGAGTTCTTAGGTTTGAAGCAAACTCAGGAATGGAACGAACGTTCTCCTGTATTTCGGCCAGTTGCCTAAGCGATTGAACTGCAAAGAAGTTTGAAGGCACCAGGAATGGGAAGATAGTTGCATCGTCTGAAGGTCGAAACACAGAACAAATCAATCCGACCGGCCGGATTGGATTGCCATAGCCGTCGCCGGGAACCGTATCAGCCTGTGTAGTGGTTTGACGTTTGAAACTGTATGGGCCGTGGTTGTCTTTACGCTGTTGCTCAATAAAGGTATGATAGATCAGTTCCATCGCCTTTTGCCAGTTGTCATCAAAAACGGAAGTGTCACCAGATGCTTTCCAGTAGCCGTGGGAAAGCCGGATAGGGTAGCAGAGTGAGTCGATCTCGAATTTCCGCTCATGGAGGCCGGGCTTCATATCAGTGAGATCTGTCTTCCAGTAGCTAATCTCATCACCATACATAAATGCATTGGCATAAGGGTCAAGCCTGATGCACTTAGCCTGCCGGTTAATAACTCCTGCAATCAGCTGTTGAAGCGCAGGGTCCTTGCTGATAAGAGGTATATAAGGCCAAACCTGAGCACTCGAATCCCGGAGCCACATAGCCCTTATGTCACCGGTAATCACAAAGGTATCGGGCTTCCCATCCTGCAGGGATGGAATTATAGTTGTATCCAGGGTGTTTGGGAAACAATTTTCGAAAAGCCATGCTAATTCCGGATCCTTGATTCCCGCTTTCACTTCAGCAATCAAGGATTCCACTGCCTTGCTAACGAAATTCCTCTTATCGGGAGCCGGGCGGTTTGTAGCAAATCCTCCTTGAAAAGGCAGTATTGAACCCATTAAATGATTTGATAAGGCCAGTCCGGCAAGACCCATGGAGGTGGTGGTGATGAATTTACGTCGCGAAACCATGATCAGAATTTGGGGACAACATGGATAGTTTATAGGGTTGAAAGTTAATAACAAAAATAAAAGTGAAGAATGGATTTTGATAAATGGTGAAAAAAGGGTTGGAAGGGTTAGAAGGGTTTAAGGGTTCAGGAGTTCGGCGTTCAGTGGTTTGACATTTGACTTTTTCAATTTGACGTTTAACCAATAACCAATAACACACAATCCACTCAACCCTAAACCGCTGGTATTCAATACCTGAAATCAGTCATTCACCCAGAATGAATTTACAGGTTTTCAGGCCAATTCTACTTTTGCTTCCATGTTAAGGTTCAACATCTTTCGATGAAATTGAGCCTATGCAATCAGCAATATTGAAGCTATGAAAAATCAAAATTCAGTATCCATGATAGTGAATCCAACTCTGAAACCTGCAGTTCGTTTTGTATTTCCACTGTTTATTTTTTTCTTCAGCATGACATTTATCATGGCTCAAAGTAATTCCATTCATGATACCCTGGTTAAGTCAGGATCAAAGGATACCATTTACCTTGGGAAGCACAAATTCTTTTTAACCAACATTGGCTTTGGTGGCACAGCCCTGCGGTTTTCGAAATTCAATGATCAATTAGCCATCATGAATGGAGGACGGGGCGCAGCAACCATCAATCACAAGCTTACCATCGGCGGGGGAGGGTATGGTATTGTAAACCGTATAAAACTGGAAAGCAATAGCCCTGACACTTTCAATTTCGTTAAGATGGGATATGGCGGTTTGGAGCTCGGCTATATCCTTTACCCGGGAAAGAAAATGAATGTTGGTATAAGTATCTTACTCGCCGGCGGCGCGGCTTTTAAAGAAAGCCTTCCAAAAGTGAAAGGAAATGCCTTTTCTGTTTTCCCGGTGCTGGAACCTTCTGTTTACAGCGAATTCTTCCTTGGCCGACTGATTCGTATCCAGGCAGGAGTTAGTTACCGGTATATGGATGGATCAAAACTAGCTTACATGAAGAATAGTGCAGTTAACGGATTTTCCTGTTATGTAAATCTTTTGTTCGGTAGCTGCGTTTGTGATGGCTAAGACCTGCTTTTATGAAACAAATTAAATCAAATCCGGTAAGGATTTCAGCGGTAATGAATTCAACGCTATCTTCGGTACACCGATTTATAAAACTCATCATAAATGCAATGATCATCGCAATTGCTTCGATAACTGCTATCCTGCTTATCCTGGTTGTTGTGCTCCTGGCCTGCAGCGCCGGGAAACCTGAACCCTTCCTTGATAATAACAATCATATTTTGGCTGGAAGTATATCGGAGAAGGTTTTTGTGACTATTGGAGGTGTCAGGCAGGGCATGTTCATAAGGGGAAAGAATATACACAACCCGGTATTGCTTTTTGTCCATGGAGGGCCTGCTTTCCCTACCTATTTTCTTACTGAAAAGTACCCTTCGGGGCTGGAAGATAATTTTACAGTTTGTTACTGGGAAGAAAGGGGAGGAGGACTTTCTTTTAGCCCCCAGGTTTCAGTGGGAAGCATGACTTTCGAACAACTTACATCCGATGTTATAGAAGTCAGCAACTACCTGCGTAAGCGATTTGGTAAGGGAAAGATCTACCTGATGGCACATTCAGGTGGGACACCGTTTGCAATCATGGCAGCAGCGCAGCAACCACAGATATTTTATGCATACATCGGTATGGCCCAGATCACAAACCAGGCAAAGTCGGAAAAGCTGGCATACCGATATATGATGGACCAATATAAGGCTGCCGGGAATGAGAAGGCAATAGAAAAGCTATTAAAATACCCGGTGTTGAAATCCGACGATGCACTTGTTCCTTTCTTCAAATCCCTGGTACGCGACCAATCCATGCATGAATTAGGGATTGGAACCATGCGGAATATGAGGTCAGTCCTGAAAGATGTATTTATTCCGGTATGGACCTGTAAGGCTTACACTATCAGGGAAAAATTCAATATCTGGAAATCAAAATTCTCATTTATCAGGAAGACAAAACTCATCGATGAGCTATTTGCTACTGATATTCCTGCACTAATTCCCAAACTTGAAATCCCTGTATATTTTTTCAGTGGGAAATACGACATGACGGTTAATCATGACCTTTCGAGGGAATATCATAAAAGTTTGCAAGCCCCACTGAAAGGTTTCTATAGCTTCTATGAGTCTGCCCATAGCCCTATTTTTGAAGAGCCCCTGAAGCTCAAGAAAATCATGGTTGAAGATGTGTTGCAGGGAAAGGTGGATATGGCGGATAAGTAAAGACAAAAGACAAAAGGAAAAAGATAAAAGGGCTGAGGGCTTAGTGCATAGCGCATATTATTAATTGCAAAATGCCCCGAAGAGGAGCCTCTAGCTCAAAAAGCAAAATGAAAAACCAAAGGCATTGTGTACAGGATAATTTGAAATTTGCAATTTGAAATTTGCAATTTGATATTTTAAAGAATACTTTTTGAATAATGTCTAACGCTAGCCAAGCCAGCTTTTCCCCTTGTCTCCTTTTCTCCCCCATCATAAAGTCTCCATCAATACTGGGCTGGCAGCTTATTTTCCATATAGCGGTCAATGCCAGTGCGGATGTAAAAGGCGATTTCCTTGGCTCCTTTTACCTGCAATTTTCCGGAGGCCCACAAGGAGACTGTGAATATGACAGAATCTCCGATTATTTTTCTTTCAAATTTGAGGGAGTTTCCCTTGCGAAAGTCGTTGAAGTAGGGGACATTGATCACAGAATCATTCCGTTCGACTGTGCCTCCTGAAATGAGTCGGTAACGCTTATTTATAAATTGATTGGCCCTGCTCCAGCCAACTTCAGAACTGTCGGCTGGTAATTTGAAAGGGTTTAATTGACTTTCAATAAAAATGCTAAAGTCTTGCGTCTTTTCCTTGTGTGTAAAAGTGCTTACTAATAGCGATCCAATCATCAGGACGGCGAGGATCAAAAGAAGGTATTTCATTTTTAATTTTTTATTCAGCATAAGGATTAGAATCATGAGCAAACGGCTCCTCTACGGGGCATTCAGTCATGAATAATCCTGTTCACAGAGTAGAAGACATGGAATGCTTACCCTGCAAAAGTAAACATCAGACGATTAATTAAGTTTTTCAACCGGGAAATCATTTCCGAAGCCATAACTGGCTGGGAATTGCTGAGTGCCGCTATATTTTTTCATTAGAGAGGGAACTTCTTTCTGCAGGTAGTCCTTTAAGTTATTCACAGTAATCAACTTATTAACTGCCGCCGAACCCTGCATAGCCTGGAGCAGCACATAGGTAAAAACTCCATGACCAAGTTGCGAGAACTCATTGGCATATTGTTGTGCGCCGCTGGCTGCAATCCAATGCGTACCTGTTGTCCGGGCAACCACGGCAATGTTTTTCTGCTGGTTGGCTGAAGCTGTCATCATTTCGGAGAAAGCGCCGGCACTCTGGCAGGCATCCAGGATAAACAATTGTTTCTGTGCCCGGATATCGCCTGCATACTGCTGAAGTATCCTGGCAGCAATACCTTTCTGCTCCAATTCTGCCTGAACGTTATGAAGGTCACTTACATCATTGGGCACAAGGTAAAATTCCTGGTCTTTGCCAATTACACCATGGCCTGCATAATAAAAGACAAAAACATCTTCCGGTTTTGCTTTTTTACTGATTTCATCCATGGCACTTTCAATTCCATGCTGGTTTGCCTCGGCATCTGTAATAAATGAGGTCCGGGTATTCGCTATTACTGAAACAGCATCTTTCTCCATTTCTTCCTTAAATGCCGTTGCATCAGCCCTGGCATAGTTAAGGCACATCTTTTTATTCTGGTATTCATTAATTCCAATAACTACAAGGTAAAGCGTGGCATTCCGGTCAATTGCTGAAACTGTTGTATTTTTTCCGGGAGTTGCAGCAGGATTGGCTGGAGTATCATCAGGAGAAGTGTTGCCTGCGTCATAGATCACGCTGATCTCATCAGGCCGGCTCTCGGTACGCTGGACATTCAGAGCCACAGCCCTGAAAGTATTCATTCCTGGCAAAAGGTCCAATGTGTATTTTTTAGAAATACTCTCCGGTTTTTGATCTTCATCAACAACCAGGTTCCGGGTAGCTAGATTTACAATCTTGCCATTGTGAAACAACCGGAGTTCTTGAATGGAATTACCCGGAGCTGTGGCTGAAACGGTGAGAACTGCTGTCCCTGTAGTATTATGGTAGGTTGGAAGGTCATATTCCACTTCCAGGTTTCGCTGTGCTGCTTCATAGCTTATCCTGACAGATGGCGGAGTCGCTAGTCCTGAAATGTCTGGCGGGCTGAATTTCTCCCCGTTCAGTTTCCTCCTCAGTATATCCGGGGTATAGTAGGTTTCAAAAAGGTTATCCAGGGGGATGGGTTTGAAATCTTTCACCAGGTAGAGTTCTTTCATTCCATCCATCGAGCCGTCAAAAAGTCCTTCCGGTGTTATAAAAAGGTATTCGTTTGAATTTGCAAAAAGGTAGTAAGTGCCCAGGTATTCCCCAGTTTGTAAATTCCAGGCCTCAATGCCTTTCTTAGTAGTTGGCGCCAGCATAAGTTTACCACCGGAAAAGAAGGCGGCCTTCATGAAATATGCATTTTCCCGGCTATCAATGGTTTTTATAAATGTACCATCCCTATGGTAAAACTTCAGGTTATAGGTTGCTTCCTGATAAAGGGCTGTCTCACCAAATGCAAGAAGATCATTCGAGAGATCACAGCCTATGAGCCTCAGCTGGTTGTAATTGGGGATTGTAAAGTTTGTTTCTTTCTCATGTTCAGTAACGGAATAAATGCAAACCTCTCCTTTCTGCCCAATTACAACGTAATCATGACTTCCGTTTAGAAATTCAATGCTCTGGGGGTTGGGGATTGTTTTAATTGGCCCACTGTTTACCAACTTCATAGAGCTGAGATCATACACTGAGCGGTTATAATAATCATTATCTGAATTCAGGCAGATGAAGTATTTGCCATCAAGGCTGGCAGTACATAGGAAAAAGCTGGCCGGTGTGCTGAAATACTTTGAAGCAAGCCCGGTTTGAATGTTTATCCCCCCGACTGAACCTGTACCTCTTGATGCATAGATTATTATATTGTTGTCAGGCCCAAAAAAGAAGTAATCTTCATCTTTTATGATTCCTGCAGGCAGGGGAAGAGTTCGGATCACTTTACCTGTACTATTGTCTGTCAGCGTGATTTTGTCGCCAATACCTGCAGTGAATCTGCCATCCGGGCTCCAAATGGGACGTTCCGGTCCCGGGCTAAAGCTTTCCGGCCTGAAGGTTTCGGGACTGAAGGAACGGTTACCATTGTCATCAGTTTCTAAAGAGAGCGTTGAATCAGTAACAGGATGCTGGTTGATGGAAGACATATAATAAAACTGCTTGTAATCAGTCACCCTGCTGCTGAATGCCTTCTGAATGCTGCCATCATCAGTATTGAGATATTCCAGTTGATTGTTATTATTAAACAGGAGAAGCGGTTTCCCGGGGATTTGGGCAGTGCAATTTGCATAGAAAATAAGTTCCGGGACTTCTGATTCTGGCCTGGAAACACTCTTTTTTAGCGACAGATCCCTTATGTTCAAAATATCTGTTCTAAAACTATGATTTTTGAAATCAGGATAGAAAATGGCAATTTCTTTGCCGTTAATCACAGTTGCGGACAGGATATTCCCGGCAAATGATTTACGTTTCAGCAGTTTACCGGAATAAATATTAAAGGTCAGTAATTCGGCATCTATGGCTGCCACGAGAACTCCTTCTGCCGGATCATAGGAGAATGATGATAATTCACCAATATCAGTGGTGTTTTTCTTCAACCTGGTAATGCCAGAGCCAAGGTCCAGGACCAGCCATCCACGTCCTGTGATCACGACTAACTCATTTTTTGCATGATCTTCATACATTTTTGAACCTTTTCCATACTGCAACCCTTCGAGGACATTATTGAAGCTCCTGACACTTCTGCCGTTTGTCACATCAAGTAACTCAATGTTAGAATCATCAATATTGTAGATAAACTTTTCCCCCGCCGAAAGCAGGGCACCCTTGGATCCGCCTTCTTCGCGGACAAGCTCTTTGCCTTCAGGGAATGAATAGAGATAAGCACCATAAGTTGTACAGACCATCAGTTTATCAAGATTCTTAGATAAGCCCAGGCTAACGTTACTGACCTCAACCATTGAGGTTGGAAGAGTGAGTTCATAAAGCTTCTTATCAGCCTGTCTATCCCATACAATAGCTGTCTTGTAGGCAACGCTGGCAAGGTACCTGCCGTCAGGAGTTACAAATAGTTGCTCTACATGTTTGGCGTGTCCCTGTGGAACTACCAGTTTGACATCCTGGGCTGAAAGGCTGTTAATGATGAACAGCAGGATAAAGAGTTGGAGGAATTTCCGGTTCATAGAGAGATGTTGCTAAATAACCGGTTAGTTGTGTTTTATTTCTATCATAAGGGGAACAACCGTTCCTTTGGTACTGCCTGACCCTGAATTATCATCTGATACCATCAGGTTCCTGGAGCCGTAATTTTTATTCACGCTAAATCCAACAACATCAGGAAGGTGGCTGATTTCAGATTTTGGAATGAGCTTATCGCCCAGGGTTGTCACTATGCGTGATGAGAGTGCACCGGTTGATGCATTCAGTGAACTGAGCATTGAATTCATATCCAGTGGAGACTTTGAATAGAGGATGAGGAGATAGTCGGTTCCCTTATTTTCATCCATCCTGATCACTTTTGTGTCGGATGGAAAAGCTACTATGCTGTTTCCTCCAACATGTGTTGAGGTAAGATCGTCATAGGGCAGTATGCGGTTCACCTTTCCGCCCAGGTCTGTTGCAAACGCATAGATATAGGCTTCATTGTCGATATTGAGGTAAAACCGGAAACGGGTTCCGCTGGTATAACTGTTCTGCATCGTGTATGCAACAAGATCTTCCTTGCTTCCTGCATCTTCTTCTACCATCAGGTTCCGGGAGGATATCCTGTTTACAGGCATTGCTTCTCCTGTGTTCAGCTTAAAATCGACAGAGCCGCTCAGGCTGAATAGATCAGGTGCCGGCACTGGTGCGGGAGAAGGTGCTGGAGTGGGTGAAGGTGATGGAACCGGGGTTGGTGCAGGCGGGACTTCATTGTTCACTACCGGCGCTGGTGAGGAAGGATTCCCAAAAACCTGCAGGGCAAGGATACAGTAACGGGCAAAGTCATCATACTTCATCCAGACATAACCATGGTCGGCCCAGGAGGTTCCCCAACTGTTCAGAACCCTGAAAGCTCCTCCTGCTTTATTGTCATCATACCCGACTACAGCCATGGCATGCCCGTTATGTTTCCAGTCTTTATCAGCTTCATCAGGATTCGAGGTCCAGACATCAGTGCTGATGCTAAAAAAACTTTCAGGCAGATGAAATCCGCAGGAAACAGGCGAGCCCTCCAGTAAAGCCTTTTTCGTGAGTTCAATCATTTCATCCTTTGGCTTAGAGAATTCCTCAGGTCCAAAAAGAATAGAAGCATCTGATATTTTATACTTAGCAGCCTCTTCTTTAGCCTGTTCATTGATCGCCATCCCGCAGGAATAAGGGACTGTCCTGATAAGGGCTGTTCCTTCATCCACCATGGTGAGAAGTGCCTTAATAGGGTCTGTGCCCATCTGGCAGTCAGCATCAGAAGGGTCCTTAATAAGTTCATACAGGAAAGTAGGGGAGAAGACAAATTTGTCTATCAGGCTCTTATCAGTTATATCATGAGCTTTGGCATACAGAAGTGTAGCAATGCCATACCCGTTTGCAAAAGCCACACAGGTGCCATGATCTCCCTGGTCACCGGGAGTAGGACAATACTGTTCTAGGCTTGCCTGTTCGGGCATTCCCCTGAAACTCTGGAAAGATAACTGAACTTTGCGTGGCGTTTTGGCAATGGTTTCCTTATTGAAAACAGCGCCCATGGAATGCCTTGCCTGGCCGCTGACTGATAGAACTGCTGCCAGTAGCAGGCTGGCAAAAAGCAGGAGTTTTCTAAATGTCATTGATGAATAGGATTATTGTAAAATACGTTACGGGTTTTATCTCAGCAGTTATTAATCTAACTGCTAAATGGTTTTGCAGAATTTATTGCATATCGTGATTTACTAAATGGGCATGAATTATTAAACAATAAACGTGCGGAATTTGAACGGCATATCATACCAAATGTTCAAGTAGTAAAGGTTACAGCGTAAATTATTTTAAATTCTTCAAATGATTTGGCTTATTGGGCAGGGTTCAGTGCGCAAGGTGCCGGGAGTACAGTGACGTGTGCCGGGTTCCGGGTGCCGTGTGCCGGGTGCCGGGTGCAGAGTGCCGTGTTCCGGGTTCTTGGTGACGGGTTTCGGGTGCCGGGTTTCGGGTGCAGAGTTCCGGGTTCCGGGTGCAGAGTTCCGGGTTCCGGGTTTCGGGTGCAGAGTGCCGTGTTCCGTGTGCCGTGTTCCGTGTGCCGGGTGGTTTTATTTATCCCGCTATCTCGCCCTCTCGCCCTCCCGCTATCTCGCCCTCACGAAAGACAAGGTGAAGGGGAGATTGTGGGAAAAGGGGATGAGCTGTCACTGACATCCGTCTTCCTACTTCCTACCTCCGTCTTCCGGCTTCCGTCTTCAATCTTCCGTCTTTAATCTTCCTGCTTCCTGCTTTTTCCCTAGAACTTAGCTGCGAAACTTCCGTCTTTTACTGTTACCTGTGTGTTTGTATCATCATTGACCAGCGTGCCACTGAAAGTGCCTTCGATCTCGGTAGCTGTCACTTTGGTTACAACAACGCTGAAATCATGGTCAGAATCTGCTGCCCAGCCGGTGCTTCCATCGGAGAATGAAAATGCAAAGTCACCGGAATTATTTGACTTTGAAGTATAGGTAGTAGTGGTTGCATTTGCAGGCAATATGATCATTACAATCTGAGCAGATGTGCCAACCAAGGCAGATCCTGAAATATTGATCAGGTCAGTTGATTTCAATACCGTAGAAATCATGGTATTGGATTTGAAAGACGAAGATGCTGCTCCTGAAACTGTACAATTAACCTGGCTCTGACCTGAATTCAGGGAGGCTGCTGAATTGCTGCCGGAATCTTCTTTTTTGCAGGATGAAAATGAGAGAACTGCACAAATAAACAAGGAAATAGAGATTAGTCTACGATTCATTTGGTAGTGTTTTAAAGGTTAATATTGGTTGGGAATTAAATATATTTTATTCACTTTGCACTTAGCACCACCTGGCTTCCTGATCTTTAGGAATAAGATATTGCCTTCACTGCCCGCACCTTGTCCTGACCTGATCTTTTTCAATATTCTGAATTGCAGTTGAAAATTATTGATTGGTTCCAATGTCCACAGTATTTCCGACAAATTTACCCGGCTTTCAGAGGACGGGCAATACATCAAATGATGTAGAAGGGAACCGTGCTAGAACCATTTTCGTTTCAGTGCAAGTCCAACAGCCTGGCTTTTTGATCGCACATGAAGTTTCCTGTAGATATTTGCAAGGTGGGTTCGCACAGTGGCCGGTGAGATGTCCAGTTTTTGTGAGATGCTTTTATGATCCAGTCCATTTACCAGGCAATTCAGAACATCAATTTCCCTTTCACTCAGTGATGTCTCAGTCCTGATATTGGTATCCGGTTGAGCAGATCCTGTGGATTTACCAAGGAGTAAATCAAGAGCTTTTCTGGCTATGGCAGGGCTCATTACCGCTCCTTTCCCATCAGCAACAAGTTTGATATGATCAATAATGGTGTCAGTGTCTTCATCTTTTAGCAGGTAACCATGGGCTCCGGCCTTAATGGCATTGAAGATAGCATCATCACTGTCGAATACGGTCAGCATAATAAACTTCACATCCGGGTAAAGTACAGACGCTCTTTCGACAGTTTCAATGCCATTGAGGACAGGCATTTCAATATCCATAATGACAACTTCCGGCTGGTGGAGGGGCTGGCTACCTTTCATATAAATCAGAAAATCCTCTCCATTGGCAGAAGTGTGAACGACTCTTAGCTCGTTTGTATATTGAAGCCGCTGCTCCAGGGTGTCCCGCACATTATCACGATCATCGACTATGGCTATTTTGATCATAACAGCAAATTTCAATATTTATAAACCCAGGATCAATACATCAAACGATGTAGCTGGTTGATTGAAGAAGTAAGATAACAAATAGCAATTCAATAAATGTTCATTTCAACCTTTATTTAATCCTATCTCTATGGTTGTACCTTTGCCGGGTAAACTCATTATATTTAGGCTGGCATTGATTTCCTTAGCCCGAGACCGCATGTTGTTAATACCATGGCCATGGAATACGATAGCAGGATCAAATCCTGCTCCGTGATCAATTACTTTGAGCAGTATTCCAGTATCGCCAATATAATCAAGCGAAATCTCAAATAATTCAGTATCGGCATATTTTATAGCGTTATTGAGCGATTCCTGGACTATCCTGAAGATATTAAGAGCTTCCGCGGTAGTAAGGGAAAAGGGGATATGAACCACCTCGTTGAACAACAAACGGACATCAGATTTTCTGACAAACTGGTTAGAATAGTATTTGATCTTATCGAAAAGTTCTTCGGTGCTTACCTGGGTTTTATCCATCACCCAGATAGCGTCGCGAAGGCCCTGTATAACATCCCGGGTGTTCTCCCTTATTTCAGAAATATCCTGTTGTTCTACTCTTGGTTTTTTCCCGATCCAATCCATAGTATTCAGCATCATACTGAGCCTGGCGCCAACATTATCATGCAATTCCCTTGCTATTTGCGACTTCTGCTCAAACAGCAGCCGCTCCTTTTCTATCTCTTTCTGTTTCTTTTGAACCCTGTTCCGAATGATTTGCTTTATAGCCATGTAGACGAAGAAATGGAATACCAGGACCAGTGGAATTATGAACCACCATTTGAGATAGAACGGAGCATGTACAATCAGTTTGATTCTCTTTTCAACAAAAGGCCCTGTACCTGTTGCACCCCTGAGGATCAGGGTATAAGTCCCGGGTGATGGCTTGGAAATCCTGACGGCAACAGCGGAACTTGTATGATAAAAATCCTTGTCGATCCCCTCAATTTTGTAACTGTAAAACAGCTTTGCGGGTGAAGACGTGCTTAAAAGGCTGAATTTTAGGTCCAGCGCATCATCTTCCGGAAATAGTTCAATACGATCCAGGAAGTTTGGGTTAGTGTATTCTTTGGCATTTGTATCATGCGCATTTATACCCTGGATAATGAGGAAGGGTATGATGCTAAGAGGCTCCCGGATGGATTCTTTAAATACTGTGATCCCGTTGATATTTCCAAAATAATAGTTACCTTTTAAGTCAGCAGCAGAGGCAGAACCATTATGTTCGGATTCAAGCAGGCCATCAGAAAGGCCATAATTCATTATCTTCTTATCTGAGAGTGAGAAACTTGAGATCCCGAGGTTTGTACTCAGGTAAAAATAACTTGTATCAGCATTTGGGTGAATGGAATAGATAACATCATTATTGAGTCCATTGGTGGTGTTGAATACCTCCGTTAACCGGAAATGGCTGTCGTAATGCATCAATCCTGAACGTGTGGCCAGCCAAAGGTTTTTCTTCCTGTCCCAGGCATAATCAATGAATGATCCAAAGAAAGGGAGGAGTTTCCTGCTTTCCCGCAAATTGACTGCATCAATTTCAATACATTTTTCCTGGTTGCCAAAGTATATATGTTGAGTAAAAGGATTAAACAGAACATTTTCCGAAAAGAATTCAGGCGTAGTTGATTTGAGAATTTTCAGCTTACCTTTTGCAAACCGGCATTTGAAAAGTTTTGCTCCATTGTAAACGATGATTTCTCCGGTTATTGGGAGGACAAATACCCGCTGAATTCCGCCAAAAGGTGACAATAGTTTCCGGAGTTCGAGCTTTCGGGTATCAAATGAAAACAGGGCTCCATCCTGCCTGCTAACCAGGATGGTTGTTGCATTGATACGGGTTTCATTGCAGGTCCCTTTCTGAGCGCTTTCCGGCACCAGGAGGGGAATATGTTTGTTGGTATAAATATTTACCAGCTGCGGGGGTGACATTAACGGGCTGACCAGGAGGAGGCTGTCATTTACGGTCACAATATCCATGACAATGTTCCCGCTGCTTTCAAAGTCCATAAGGTGTTGAAAGCGAACAACCTGGCTTAAATTAAGAGTTTTTATCCCATTGGTTTCAGTACAGACCCATATGTTTCCTTCCCTATCCCTGAAGAGTGCAGAAATATGCTTTATCCTGTTGCTTTTGGTATCGCCTTCATAACCGAAAGCCTTTCCAAATGTTCTTTGCTTATAGTTGAATGGAAGAATCCCGTCAAGAAATGAGATCCATATCCAACTGTTATCAACTATCACTGATTTGGAATACAAAGGGGTTATAGGAGTTTCTAGCCTGATTGCCGGTTTGAAACGCTCACGGGTTCCATCCGATAAATCAACAGAAAGAACTTCATTGGAAAAAATCCTGTAGAGTTTGTTGCCGATCCGCTTGAAGCTATATGTGAGGTGTGTTGAATCAAGCTCTATAGTGTATGAATTCAGGTTGAAGACAGCTGTTTTGTAATTGGTAAAATTGGAAATATATACGTTATCGGTTGAAGGATCATAATATGCATCATTTATCTTTCCCACCTGCCCTGGACATATGGGATTGGGGAGTTGCTTCCATTGTACCGTTTTGCCATTATAGCAACCTATTCCTTTCCCGCTGACAACAAACCAAAGTTGTCCCTTTTTGTCAAAGCATAGTGGGTAGTAACAGCTCCTGTCGTTGAACACCCGGTTGAGGTGAACAATGAGGTGAACAGTATTTTTTCTTATGTCGAAACGACAGATGCTGTAATCACTTCCTATGATCACATCACCATTGGCAGCTTGCAGGAATGAGTAATTGGTCTTGCCGAGGAGCGTTTTCCATGGTTTTTCAAACTCATAGATCTTACTGCCATCATAGCGGTAAATCCCGTTGGTTGAGCCAAACCACAAAACTCCCGTTGTATCCTGGAACATGCTGTAAACTGCAGGTACACCCTGTTTATGAGCCAGGGTGAAATCCTCAAAATTGTAGTAGCCAATTTCCTGCCCGGAAACCGGAAGAGCGCGCAGCAGCAATGAAATAAGCCCAATAAGGAAAAGCCTTAGACCGTACTGAAGTTTAATGTATTTATTCATTCCCACGCTTCTACTTTAGACAATCTCCTTAGCAAATTCCAATTCTTTGATTAGATTAACGATGGCTAAGATACTGAAATCCCGCCCTCAGTCAGACAAGGGGAAGGGGGAAAGGGGGGAAGGGGTGCCTCCTGCTTCCAACATCCTACTTCTCCCAACTGGAAGCCTTCGGCTCAGCTTCCTTTTTAAGACAATTCCTTTAATACCTCAAATTATTTCAAGAAAATTCTATTTTTACATTATCAATCCCTCTTGTACATATTCCTATAATCCCGGTCATGAAAAACATCTACCTTCTTGCCACACTCTTCCTGGTTGGAATTTTGTTTTCAGTTGATTCTGCTAAAGCGCAGGTTGTAATCAATGAATATTCTGTTACTAATATTGATACGTATCCTGATAACTATGGAGAGTACCCTGACTGGCTGGAACTTTATAATACTGCTTCAGTAAGCGTTAACCTGGCAGGTTACTACCTGAGCGATAACCCTAATAATCCTACCAAATGGCAGTTCGGGCTGAATGCAACTATCCCTGCCCATGGTTTCAAGAAGATATGGTTATCCGGCAGGAATGAAAGTACATTTGCAGGTATCCATACTAATTTCAAAATCACCCAGACTAAAACACCAGCTGAATCGCTATTATTTTCCGATCCAAGCGGTACAGTATTAGAACAGCACCTCATTGAAATAAACCAAAGAGGACATTCTAGAGGCAGGACTACCGACGGAGCTTCAACCTGGTCAGTGTTTACATCACCTACCTGCGGAACATCCAATAACCTTTCAGAGGGGTATCCGGGATATGCCCAGGCTCCAGTTATGGATAAGGCCGCCGGTTTTTACCCCGGCAGCATCATGGTATCGATTTCTACGCCTGAACCAGATGCGGTTATCAGGTATACCCTTAATGGAACTGAACCAACGGTAACTTCAACTGCCTATACGGGCCCGCTTTCAGTTTCTTCAACCCGGGCTATCCGGGCCAGGTCTTTCAGTAATAATCCCCAGATCCTCCCAAGTCTTGATGAATTTAACACATACTTTGTCAATGTAAGCTATTCCCTCCCGGTGGTTTCTGTAACCGGCGACCAGCTGATTGATCTTTTGAATGGTGATGCTTCCCTTGTACCTTATGGATCCTATGAATATTTTAACAGGGATAAGGAGCGTACCACCAAATCCTTTGGTCAGATAAACAAGCACGGACAGGATTCATGGGCCAACCCCCAGAGAAGTATCGACCTGGTTTGCCGGGATGAATGCGGCTATAGCAACGCTTTAAACGGTCAGTTTTTCCCTACCAGCACCCGCACGGAATTTCAGCGATTGATCCTGAGAGCTGCCGGTGATGACAATTATCCGGCTTTGGATACCTCAGCCCATATGCGGGATGATTTTATAATGACGGCCTCAGAACTTATGGGACAGAATCTTGACTGGAGGCGTTCGCACCGTTGTATTGTTTATGCCAATGGGCAGTTTTGGGGTGTCTATTCGCTGCGTGAGCGCGATGATGATGCCGACTATATGAACTACTATTATGGACAGGACAGGTATCATCTCCAGATGAACCTTTTATGGGGCGGAACATGGGCTGAATATGGCGGACAACAGTCGTTGGATGATTATCATGACCTCTACTATTATATCATGCATAATAATATGGCTAATGAAGCCAATTTCAATTATGTAGCCAGTCAATATGATTATACAAGCCTTGCTGATTATATGATCATTAACTCCTATGCTGTTTGTTCTGACTGGATAAATTGGAATGTTGGATGGTGGAGAGGACTTGATTCTACAGGGACTAAAAAGCGCTGGTGCTATATCCTTTGGGATGAGGATGCAATCTTCAATCATTATATTAATTACACGGGCATTCCGACCCAATTGCCAACAGCATCGCCTTGTTTCCAGGAAGGAATAACTTCTGACCCTGAAGGTCATGTTGACATTCTGAACCGTTTGAAGGCTAATCCTGTGTTCAAGCAATACTATGTTAACCGCTATGTCGATTTGATGAATACAGGTTTCAAGCCGGAATGGATGATACACCTTCTTGATAGTATGGCAGCGATGATAGAGCCGGAGATGACAAGGCATTGCACCCGATGGGGAGGTTCCCTGCAGGAATGGAAGAATAATGTGCAGAAGATCCGCAATTTCATCAATACCAGGTATGATGCAATTAAAACAGGGCTGAATGGATGCTATGATCTGACCGGTCCTTATAATATCACTGTAAACGTTGACCCACCATTGAAAGGCAAGGTTAAGGTTAATTCAATAATCCCTGAAACTTATCCCTGGAATGCTTTCTATTATGGAGGTATAGATGTGAAGTTGAGCGAAATTGAAGTCGATCCCAATTATAAATTTGATCACTGGGAGTTACTTCATCATGTCGTTCAACCTTCGGATACTTCAAAGGAGGTTACCTTGAGGCTTACCATGGGCGACCAGATAAAAGCTGTGTTCATCCCCAGGGAGAAAAATGATACTCTGGTGATCAATGAGATCAATTATAATTCCAGTTCTGACTTCGACCCGGGCGATTGGGTAGAACTGTATAATCCCCAGCCATACCCCGTGGATGTTACCAACTGGGTGTTCAAGGATGAAGTTGATATTCATGCATACAGCATTCCTCAGGGAACCGTGATGCCGGCATTTGGTTATCTTGTTCTGTGTGCAGATACAGCAAAATTTGATGCCCTGTTCCCATCCATCCATAACCGCCTTGGAAATCTTGGATTTAACTTTAGCGGGAACGGAGAGCTATTGCGACTTTATAACCCGGATGTGTTACTGATTGATACCGTGCATTACGATGACACTGCTCCCTGGCCAACAGATCCGGATGGCAATGGCGCTACCCTGGAGTTGATCAACCCTATCCTCGACAATGCTTTGTGGTCCAGTTGGAAAGCCTCCTTCAATGCGCATGGAACACCAGGCGAACCTAACTTCTATGTTGGTACACCTGAATTATCCTATGAAAAAAACAGGCTTGTTTTTGCCATTTCACCGAATCCAATGCATTCCTATGCAGATGTTTCCATCCAGCAGACCCAGCTTTCCGAACCACGCACTCTTGTGATCTACGACATAATGGGTAAAGAGGTGAAACGTTATGAAGACATATCTTCCACTGAATTCAGGTTCTACAGGGAAGGCCTTGAAAACGGTGTGTATATGGTGAAACTGACTGGCGGGAGAAACCAGGTTGAATTCTGCTGCAAGATGGTGGTTAATTAATTCCGAAATAATATACAATAGAGGACGGCCGGGATTATTTACCCGGCTGTTTCTTTTTTTGGTGATGTATAATACTATTCACTAATTCTCTCTTCATGATTCAGAAGATTGGGGTGGAGGAAAGTGGAGGGCATGGTCATGCTGGCTTATAATAAACAGGATTTTGGATGAACATTTTGAGGCCATGACAGATGCTGCATTGCCTGGCTTATGATTCTCAAAGGGTATATGTTGATGGCTACTTCTTTTTTATGGTATTAATATTAAAGCCAAATCCGAAGGCAAATCGTATTTCATCCAGGAAGGTGGCAGGAATATCTGAAACCTGGACTCCATGTACATATTTGGCTTCGATAAAAAGGTGGGTCCAATTAGTTGCATAACAATTGACTCCTCCCGTGACTGATGCTATTGGACTAGCTGATTGCGGATAGGATGACTTATTGTAAGGATAGGACTCTGACCCGGGATCGTCAGGCTTTTTCAATTGGGTCCAGCTGACTCCGGGTTCAAGTCCAATGTAAGGATCAAAGAAGTTATGCGTGTTAAAATGATAGAAGAAACCTGTAAAGAGTGATGAGTTATTGGCGAAAGGATGAGCTGCACCGGAGGTTCCAAGGAAGAAGTAAATACCACCCCTGAATGAGATATTATCTTCCAGGTAATATTCAAGGTTGCCGCTTACATACATATTGGTTGCCTTATATGTTGTCATTTTACCGGCAGCGAGTGTTCCCTTCCCGGCTAACAAGCCTTTCTGTACGAATCGTTTTGAATCCTGGGCAGCTGAAATAAGAGGAAACAACAGGATAAGAACAATTATTTTTTTCATGAAAACTCTTTTATTACCAATTGTAAATTAAGCTGGTGTTATTTTTTACTCAGGTCAGCGATAACGTAATTGGCACTAAGGGTAAAGAAGAAGTGCCCTTCCAGCGCATTCCCCTTCTTTTCAGGGATAAGCAGGTATTTTTGACCAATGCTATTCGTCTCTATAGTTGCATCAATATCCCGCCCAAAATGGAGGACATATTGCCCGCTCAGGGATAGGTCTAATCTTTCAGACAGGTTATAATGTGTTCCTAATCCAAGTTGAGTGGCGAAACTCCAACGATCTTTGGATATTTTCCCATAAGCTTGCTGCTCATCATCAAAGTAGAGGTTGGTTTGTATTTTCGTGTAGTCGCCACAAAAACCGCCCAGGAAATAAGGTGACAGATGATTCTTCCGGCTGGGTTTATTCACGAGGTAAATGATCATGGATTCCCCGATGTGTGCATCGTAGCGGTAGCCAACTCCACCTATATCCGTTGTAATCCAGTCGGCAAACCATTCCGTTCCTGATCTGTCGGAAAGGCGGTACCGAACCTGCCAGCCAGCTCCAACACCAAAGTAGTTCCCTGTCGAACTGAATAAAGAACCGGTTGTCCTCACGCCAAAAGAAATTTCACCCTGGTGTGTGTTGGCAGTTTCAGCGGTTTGTTGGGCATACATAGCTGTTGCACCCATCAAAAACAAGATCAGCAGATATTTCATAGAAATATATTAAAGTATTTAAATCAAATAAATTGATAACTGATTTGAAAGTAAAATAGTATAAACAGGATTTCTTTCTATGATAACTATTTGTGCCTGGTTCAAGGCATGAATAAAAACCCATTCTTTATCTGCCGAATGAAATTTTGAATAGCACTATACTGTTCCGAACGCCAAAATCCGCATTGAATAAGTAATCTGTTGTATAGGGTTTATTTCTCCGGATTTCTGCCAAGTGTATAATTCAATCCAATACCAAGGTTTAAAACGTTAGTCCTGATTGTTTCATCAATCCCATCCATCAGTGTCAAGCCAGCATTCATTGTAAAACCCAGCTTTCTTTTTGCATTCGTTCTTAAAAACAAATAGGGTTCGACAGTAAAATGGTTATACGTGTGACCAGTTAAATTTGACAGGTTAGCTGATTCATAGGTGTAGCTTACATTCCCTATCCTGACACAACCACCAAAGAGAGCGCGTTTTTTTGATATTGGCGTCCCAATATTGAATTGTAAATATTCCTTTTGATAATGACCTTTTGCCGACGTTAAACGATTTACAGATAACCCGCCGGCATCTCCAAAATTTGAATCTCCTGAACCATAACCCAAATACATCTCCAGCAATAATCTTTCATTGGGAATAAAATAGCTTCCAATTGCACCTTCAATATATTCGTGGTATTGCGGTTTGGTGTATTGACTGCTATAGGTGTATTGTCCATTAAATTGGAGGCAGATATGGTTTAGCGGAGAATAAGCTATTTTAAAATTCAACCCATTTGAAGCGATAGTTGCTTCTGCTTGAACTTCATGCATATTATGAATCAAAGGAATATTTGGAGTAGTAGGAGTATATATGCTCCGTGAACAACTTAAAAGGGATAAAGTAATTAGTAAAAAAAGTGAAGTTTTGTACATGCTGGTTTTGTTTTATTTCAATACCTTTTGGGGAGAATTGTATCAAGCACCACATTTATTGAAATCGTTTTTTATACCTAACGTTCCGCTCCTTTGCGCTGAGGCTTTTTATAGTTGGCCTTGCGCGCAGGAAAAGCCTAGGCGCGAAGCCTTGGCAACAGGCTTATTATTCGATCATAAGTTATTATTTTCACGTCACTTTCTCCTATTAATAAGACAATTAAAAATCTTTTGTTGTTCTCTTTGTTTTCTTGAGTTAAAAAATGAAGTTCGAATAATCCCGTTAGCGGTTATTGATTTTATTGGATAGACAGAAAGAGTTTTAATAGTTTCTTCAGGCAAAAAGAACCAGAAACCTATTGAACAACATGCTTTTAGTGGGCTATTTTCATATTTTACGCTATCGACAATTATTTTTGAATCATTCGCAAGAATCAATTCTATTGTTCCATTAGAATTCAACATACTATCAGTCAACTGAAAATCAGTTGCCGCATGGTATAAAAATCTATATTTAGGCAAATCTGCAGTATCCTTGTAGTTTATTATTTTATGAATCAGTAAAGAGTAAAAGTCGATCGTATTTGTAACTCCACCAATTGTTTCTATTCCTTTCTCTTTATTTTTTAGTCCTGAAATGCAAAGACAATTCTGTCCCCATGTAAAAGCTGGTATAATTACTATTAAAATCGAAATAATTCTTTGTATTCTTATTTTGGTAATCATGGAATTTGATGTTTGTTCTAGTGCTTGCTGCCAACTAGTTTATAACCTCAATTTGCAATCTCTCCATATTTGAATTTCTTAATCTTAAGTCAATCCCTTTATAAATTGACTCAGCTCAATTTCACATCCAATTTATTCCTAAGTCTTTAATTAGAAGTTTTAATTGAATTTCAAATCCCCATACCCGTAAACCCTGAATGTATCATCATAAATCCTTGAATACAACCTGTAATACTCACCTTTATAGGCTGGGTCATCCAGTAGAAACTGAACATTGGTAGCTGGTAAACCGGGGAATATTTTTTCCACCTCCATGTTTTGGTTAACAAGGATGTGGTCAGCATGCATTGCAATTACCGAACTGCTGAAATGCATGATCATTGAAGAGCCCAGCGGATTTGGATAAACAATTGCATAATCTCCTCCAGCATTGGTGGAAGGGTCGATTAGATGAAAAATACTGGCTTCAAGCGGCGCCCAATTGTTATGAATAACCCAGTCTTGAGGATCTCCAGCATTCATTGGGACTCCCTGGTAATCGGTCATCGTGATGGCAGTAAAATCAATAGCCGGTTTATGAATAACCGTATCCATTACCAGCACTCCTTTTGTGATTTTCATACTGCCGAATGAGAGGGTGAAGGTGCCTGAGTTTTTCTGCCTGTCGAAAGAAATGGTTCCTTCGGTAGAATATAAATAGGAATGCATGCCTACATCCAGGATGCATCTGGCTTTGCCCAGGTCATACCCGAAGACTGTATCGGCAATTGTATACGTTTGTTGGGTGGTATCGGAGAGAATGAAATAAAGATCACCACGATCGGAAACTACCTTCATTATTTCGCCCCATTTGGTCCGGAAACTTTCGGATATGGTAGACTGGCTGTAAGTGTCATTCAGGTAGAATTCCGTTTTGGTAATAGTTGGTGTTGCCGGAGGGTTATCATCCTTGCAGGAGAAGATTAAAGAACTGCCCAGCAGTGAAAATACTGCAAATAAGGTGATAAACTGATTCCAGGATTTGGCGGTTTTTGGAGTTGATATATTCATAACGCTATCGATTTGGAAATTGTAGGTTAGTTAATAGAATCAATAAAGCAAAACAAGCTTCTCAGGCTTAAGAATACTTCAAATGTAATTAAATTGTTGATTGATCGACGGGCAGAAATCGGTTCAATATGTCAGTCAGCTGACAGACAGATTAGCAAGGAAAAATCAGTTTAATCAGTGTAATCTGCGTCCTTAAAAGGTATAGGAACACGGATTAGACGGAAAACAAAGATTGGCACGGAAAAATCAGGTCAATCAGTAAACTGCGTCCTTAAAAGGTATAGGAACACGGATTAGACGGAAAACAAAGATTGGCACGGAAAAATCAGTTTAAT